>NZ_JAKFEN010000020.1:0-302020 GCF_036677185.1 Phenylobacterium sp. | reverse complement strand
GCTGGGCCGTCTTGGCAGGACGGCGCCGCGGCGGACCCAGCTCTCGCGCCTGATGTTCCAGGCGCTCGAGCGCACCGTCAGCGGCGCGGCGGAACCGACGGCGACAGCCGACGGCTTCAGGCCGTCGATTTCGGAGGGTGGTCGGGCCCAACCGGCCGGTGGGAGCGCCAGGCTTCGCTTTTCAACGGCTCCAGCGCCATCGGGACTTCGAAGATCGCAATGTTGGATATCACCGCCAGAACGGTGACGCCGGCGGCGCAGGCCATCGGACAGGTCTTGGCGCAGCCTTTGTGCATCTTGTCGCAACAGGGATCGGGCTTGGTGGGCGCTGCGTGCCGATCGACGGACGCATCCATCGACGCCATGCTGGAGGCCACGGCCTGGGGGGTATCCATGCCGCAGGCCATCGGCGCCGCCAACGCGGTGATCGGGCTGGCCGCGAGGGCCAGGAGGGCAAGAATGGCGATAAGAATGCGCGCCATGACGCTACTTTCCGCCCGCTGGCCTGCATTGTCACGCTGAATTCCTGGCGGATTCGGCTGGCGTCGGGCCGTTGATTGGCCCGGATCAGGCGCAGAGCACCTCGATGACTGGGCAGGACGGCGCCGTGTCGCCGCGACACCGATCGACGGTGTCCGCCAGCGCCGCTTCAAGCCGGGCGAGATCGGCGATCTTGGCGCGCACGGTCTCCAGGTGCGCCGCCGCGATCACCTGCACCTCGGCGCAGGAGGTCCGGCCGGGCTGAGCGAGCGCGATCAGCGCCCGGACGTCGTCCAGCCCGAATCCCAGCTCCCGCGCCCGGCGGATGAAGGCGAGGCGCCGCCCCTGCTCGGCGGTGTAGCTGCGATGTCCGCCGGAGGTGCGATCGGGCTTGGGCATCAGGCCGATGCGCTCGTAGTAGCGCACGGTCTCGAGATTGACGCCGGCGTCCTGCGCCAGCCGGCCGATCGTCAGTCCACGCGCGCCAGCCATGATTTTACCTCTTGAACCCGTAGTCCCTACGGGTTGCAGACTAGCGTCGATCCTAGCTGGAGGCGAGGCGATGACACCCGGCGATGCACTTCGATCCGCACGCCGGCCCGCGGCCGGCGGTTCAGGGGACGCACTCGTCGGCTGCGCGGCGATCGGCACGGCCGCATCGGCGGTCCTGGCCTGGGCCGCATGCTGTGTCCTGCCGCTGGCGCTCTCCCTGGCCGGCCTCGGCCTTGGCGCGACAGCTTGGATCGCGGGCCAACGGACCTGGCTGACCCTCGCGGCGGCGGCGGCCGTCGGCCTCGGCTGGTGGCTGACCTGGCGGCGCGCCCGCGCCTGCTGGAAAGACGGGACCTGCCCGCCGCCATCGCGATTTACCATGGGCCTGTTGAACGTGGCCACGGCGCTGGTTCTGGCGGCGCTCGTCTGGCGGCCCGCGATCGAACCCTGGCTCCTCGCCCTGTTGCGGGCGGCGCGAGGATGAGCGCCATGCCGATCTTGAGCATATCGATCCTCACCTGCCCGCAGTGCGGCCATCGGGCGATCGAATCCATGCCGACCGACGCCTGTCAGTATTTCTACGATTGTCGTGGGTGCGGGGCGGTCCTGAAGCCGAAGGCCGGCGACTGCTGCGTGTTCTGCTCCTACGGCGATGTCGCCTGCCCGCCTGTGCAGGAAACCGGGAGGGGCTGCTGCGGCTGAAATTCGGCGCCTTCACGTGGCGTCGGTCATCGCCTCCTCATAGGCTGCTTTAGAGTTTTCGCGTTGTCGCGGAAGATCAAGGGCATCGGCGCGGTCTTTGCGCCACGCTGCGGGCGGACGCCGAGACACGGCTGAGCGCCTGCGAAGCCCTGCCCGCTTCGGCGCGCCACACGAAACCACTGAGGACGCCCGCATGAAGCAGGACGGCGAAACGCTCACGGCCAATGCTTCACCCTCACGCGGTCTACGAGCGGTCCCTCGCGGCGTCTGGGCGATCGGCTTCGTCTCGATGTTCATGGATATCTCCTCGGAGATGATCCACAGCCTGTTGCCCGTGTTCCTGGTGGGCACGCTCGGCGCCAGCGTGGCCCTGGTCGGGGTGATCGAAGGGGTCGCCGAAGCCGCGGCCTCGGTCACCAAGGTCTTCTCCGGCTGGATCAGCGACCGGCTCGGCAAGCGCAAGGTCCTGGCCGTGCTCGGCTATGGCCTCGGGGCGATCACCAAGCCGGTCTTCCCACTCGCCATGACGCCGTTCGAGGTGTTGGCCGCGCGCCTCACGGATCGGGTCGGCAAGGGGATCAGAGGTGCGCCGCGAGACGCCCTCGTAGCCGACATCACGCCGCCCGGCGCGCGAGGGGCCGCGTTCGGCCTGCGCCAGGCGCTCGACACCGTCGGCGCCTTCCTGGGTCCGATCGTGGCGATCGTTCTGATGGCGGCGCTCGCCGGCGACATGCGCGCGGTCTTCGCCTGGGCGGTGGTTCCGGCGGTCATCGCCGTGCTGCTGATGATCTTCGGCGTCGACGAGCCAAAGCGATCCGGTGGGGCCGCGCATGCCAGGGCGCCGATCCGTTGGGCCGAGGTTCGCGATATGGGTCGGCCGTTCTGGTCGGTGGTCGTCGTGGGCGTGGTCTTCACCCTGGCCAGGTTCAGCGAGGCCTTCCTCGTCCTGCGGGCTCAGGACGTCGGTCTGAAGCTCACCCTCATCCCGCTCGTGCTTGTCGTGATGAACGTCTTCTATGCGGGCGTGGCGGCGCCGGCCGGGACGCTTTCCGACAGGATGGACCGCCGAACGCTCTTGGGTCTTGGTTTGGGCGTGCTCATCCTCGCGGACCTGGCGCTGGCGCTGCTGCCGTCGATCGGCGGCGTGCTCGTCGGCGTGGCGCTGTGGGGCGTCCACATGGGCATGACGCAGGGGCTGCTCTCGGCGCTGGTCGCCGACGCCGCGCCAGATCGTCTGCGCGGGACGGCGTTCGGCGTCTTCAACCTGGCGACCGGCCTGACCCTGTTGCTGGCCAGCGCGCTGGCCGGTGGGCTCTGGACGGCGTTCGGCCCGAGCACGACGTTTTTCGCCGGAGCCGCATTTTCCGCGGCCGCGGTCGCCGGTCTTCTGATCTGGGTGCGGCGGGCCGCCTGAGCGCGACAGACCGATCTGATTGGGTCGGATTTGCTCCGGAATCTTTGAATCTAGGCCGGAATCCTCGGCGCGAACCGTCGTCGATGGCGCCGGCCCGCAAATGCGCCGACCGGTCGCGGCTTGAACATATCCTCTCTAGGGGGATAGGATATGTAATGCTTAGCTTCACCGACCTCATCCAGCAGGGCGCGACGCACGCCTGGCTGTTCGTCCCCTCCGCCATTCTGCTGGGCGCGCTCCATGGTCTGGAGCCCGGCCACTCGAAGACCATGATGGCGGCCTTCATCATCGCCATCCGCGGATCGGTGAAGCAGGCGGTCCTGCTCGGGCTCTGCGCGACGCTGTCGCACACGGCGATTGTCTGGGTGATCGCCTTGGGGGGCATGTATCTCTGGCGTGGCCTCGCGCCGGAGACCATCGAGCCTTACCTCCAGGTCGCCTCCGCCGTCATCATCATCGCCATGGGCGTCTGGATGATCTGGCGGGCCCGGCGCGACCAGGCCCTGGCGGCTGTCGCCCATCACGATCACGGCCATCATGACCACGGTGGCGGGGAGGCCCCGCGGATCGACACCGGCCACGGCGTATTGCGGCTGGAGATCTTCGAAAACGCAGCGCCGCCGCGCTTCCGGATCTATCCCGAGCGCGGCCACGGCTGGCCGGCGGACGACGTCCGCCTGGAAACCGAGCGCCCGGATGGAACTCGCCAAGCCTTCACCTTCACCGATCGGGCCGGCCATCTGGAATCGGTGGAAGAAATCCCGGAGCCGCACGAGTTCGTCGCGCGCCTGGCCCTTTCCCATGGCGACCACGCCCACAGCTACGACGTGGCCTTCGTCGAACACGACCATGGCCATGACCACATCCACGAGGAGCTTCGCGGCCTCGACCTGACCGCCGGCGCGCAGGACGCGCATGAACTGGCCCATGCGAACGACATCCGCCGTCGGTTCGCCGACCGCGATGTGACCACGGGGCAGATCGTGATCTTCGGGCTCACCGGCGGGCTCATCCCCTGTCCGGGAGCCATCACGGTCTTGCTGCTCTGTCTGCAGCTGAAGGCCTTCGCGCTCGGCGCGGTGCTGGTGCTGTGCTTCAGCCTTGGCCTGGCCCTGACCATGGTGGCCTCGGGAGTTATCGCCGCCTTGAGCGTGAGGCAGGTGTCCAAGCGGCTTTCGGGCTTCGGGGAGATCGTGCGCAAGGCCCCCTATGTGTCCGGCGCCGTGATCCTGGCGATCGGGCTCTATCTGGGCGTCAACGGCTGGCTGCATCTGCCGCGCGGCTTATAGTCCCGCCGATCGCTGGAGCCCCCATGAGCCACACGCACAATACGGACCTCAAGAACCGCCTCAAGCGCGCCCACGGGCACCTGGCGACGATCCTCACCATGATCGAGGACAACCGCGATGGCCTGGAGACCGCCCAGCAACTGCAGGCGGTGATCAGCGCGCTCGAAAAGGCCAAGACCGTGCTGGTGACGGATCACATCGAGCATCACCTCGAGGAGGTGGTCGGGCCGCTGTCCCGCGAGGCCCGTGAAAAGCTCAGCAAGCTGAGCGACCTCGCCAAGTATCTCTAGGGTCTGTACGCAATTGGACGCCAGCGGAAGTCGGCCCGTGACGTCCTTCTCCCCTTGCGGGGTCGGATGAGGGGTCGAAAGCCCTATCCGGTTAGCGGCGGCGAAGCCGCGAATGCCCGAGGATAGAGGAACCACAAAGGACACCAAGGACACAAAGGAGCACCAAGGGTCCGCGTCGGAGCCTCGCGCCATCCGCGTGCTCATGAACTTCGTGGTCCTTCGTGTCCTTGGTGTCCTTCGTGGTTCAATTCGGCTTCGCCGGCGAGGCTTCAGGCCCGGGGCTTCGCCATCAAGATGAACCAGACGTTGTTGAACACCCCTTCGTCGAGCAGCTCGAACCCGGCCGCCTCGGCCAGCCCGCGCCAGGCCGCCTTGGAGGTCAGGAACAGCGACAGGACGTTGGCGACCGCGAACATCGACCAGCCCGGCGTCCAGACGGCCATCAGGAACCGCCCGCTGGGTTTCAGCACCCGCAAGGTCTCGGCCAGGGCGCGCGCCTTCTGGTCGCCCAGGTGATCATAGACGTGGGTGCTGACCGCCGCGTCGAAACGGCCGTCCTCGAAGGGCATGGCCGTCAGGTCGCCGGTTTCGATCGCCACCTGATCGCTCAGCCCGGCGATCCGCAAGTTGCGGTCCAGCAGGGTGCGGCCGCCATCGTCGATATAGCCTGCATCGAAGCGGTCGAGGCCGATCACCCGGCCGCCCTTCAGGATGCGGCCGAGTGCGATGGTGGTCCGCCCAGTCCCACAGCCGGCGTCGAGCACAAGGTCTTTGTCGCTCGACAGCAGGTCGACCATCGGCAGGACCACCTGATCTCGCCGTCGGAAGCCGCGCATGATGGTGTTACCGACGATGAAGACCATGGCGGCGGCGACCAGCAGGAAAGCTATCGGCCAGGCGCGGGGCGCCGCGACCTCGATCACCACGGCTCCGGCCAGGGCGACCAGGGCTGCGATCGCCAGGCCGTTCATCCAGCCGGGTCCCCATCCGAAGTCGAACTCGGTTCCGAGCGCCGCGCGCGCCTCGGCGCCCGTCCATCGCCGCAGCAGGCCTCTCAGGCCCGAGACATAGAGCGAGGACAGGATGACGACCCCGCCCACCACGTGGACGCCGGCGAGCAGCAGCAGGGAGTTGGCGACGCCCCGCATCGAAGGGACATAGACCAGCAGCGCCAGGCCGGCGGCTATGCCGACCACCCCCATCAACCACATGTGGCTGTGCGGGTTGCGGCGCGGGGACGGGGCGTCTGTGGTCATGGGGCGGACTCTGGGTGACGGTTGGCGGGACCGGCGGCGCGCGGGCTTTGCAGCGCCGCGAGCCGGGCCTAACCTCTAGCCGTCCGGGCGCGCGGCGCGCCGGACATCGGCGGGGAGGTGTCCGGTTTCCGGACAAGGTGGCGCGAATGTCCCGATTGCGAGGGGCCACGGTCGACTTCGCCGAGAGCCGGCCGGCGCAGCGCACCAGGGCCGCGCTGTTCGACGCCTTTGTCGAGCTGGTCCTTGAGAGGCGCTACGACCGCCTGAAGGTCGGCGACATCATCGCCCGCGCCGGGGTCGGACGCTCGACGTTCTATGAGCACTATCAGGGCAAGGACGAGCTTCTGAAGGAGGGCCTCGCAGGCCCGTTCGGCGTGCTCGCGGACCTGGTCACCGAGCGCCATGACCCGGCCAGGCTGCGGGCGACGGTGGAGCACTTCTGGGAAAACCGCCGGATCGCCAATGTGCTCTTCGCCGGGGCGACGCGGCGGCTGGTGACCGGCGCATTGGCGAGTCTGATCGAGCAACGCCTGGCCGAGCGGGCGGGTGATCGTCCCTTGGCCGTGCCGCCGGTGCTCCTGGCCGCTCAACTCGCCGGCGGCCAGATCGCCCTGGTCTCGGCCTGGTTGGCGGGCCAGGCGCCGGCCTCCGCCGAGGTGATCGCCGGCGCGCTCCACGCCTCGGCCACCGCGGCCCTGGTCTCGCTAGACGGTCCCCAAGCCCGGCGGGAAGGCTAGGGGGCCAAGCCCGGTCATGCCCTGAAGCGGACGCGACGGTGATCGGCGCGGAAGGTCAGCACCGCGCCGGCGGCGTAGACGCCCCTGCGGACGAGCGCGCCCACCGCCTTGGCCAGGATCGGTACGCGCTGGACGAGGGGTAGGCGCTTGAGGATCGGTTTGACGACCCCCTCCTCGTAGCGCCAGTACAGTTTTCGATCCCGCCGTTTCAGATACGCCTGATCGGCTTTCAGCCCCCACTTGACCTGGAAGCGTTCGAAGCTCCGCCGCTGCCGCCTGGGCGACCAGCGAACCAGGAAGAACGGCCAGTCCTGCGCCACCAGCGGGCGCACCCGGTTGGGCAGGAGGAAGGTCACGACAGAGCGCGGTTCCAGCAACACCTTACCGCCCGTGGCGATGACGCTCATGCTGAAATCGAGGTGGTCCTTGGTGTTGACCATCTGCTCGTCGAACTCGCCGGTGCGCTCGAAAACGTCGCGCCGCACCAGGACGCAGTGGAACTCGCAGCATTGGGTCTCCGCGCGCCCGGCGGGAACGGCGTCGACCGTGTCACCCTGATGATGGATCGCCTCGTCGATGATCCGCTCGCCCTGCGGCGTGGCGAAGAAGGCGGCGACATCGGAGGTGAACAGGCCCCCCGCCTGGTGAACCTGGGTGTGGAGGGGCAGATGCTGGCAGGTCAGCGGCGCCACCACCTCGACCCCGGTCTCCTGCGCGCAGGCGAGCAACGGTTCGAGCCAGCCCGGCGAACAGATCACGTCATTCTCGATGAAGACGACATACGGCGTGCGGGCCCGCCGCAAGCCGATGTTCCGCGCCTCGTTCGGCGTGAGGAAGCGCTCCGACGAGATCAGCTCGAAACCGCGCGCCTCGGCCTGCGTCGCGATCCATTCCCTCAGCGCCCTCGGCGCCGCGCCGTCGACATAGACCAGCCGGTAGGGGACGGTCGTATGCTCGAAGATGCTGAGCAGGGCGTCCTGCGCGACACTGAAACGATCACGCGGCGACACCACGATGGTCACCAGCGGTTCTTGATTGACGTCTGCCCCGGTCATCGCCCTACCCGTTACTCTTCGCGCTGTTGTTGCAGTTCCTGACGGCCTCTTCGTAGACCTTCAGCAGTTGATCACTGATCACCGGAAAGCTGAAGCGGCGCTCCACGATCTGACGCCCCGCGGCGCTGAATTTCGACGCCAGCGCCGGGTCGCCGACCAGGATCTCCAGGCGTTCGGCCAGACCCGGGGCGTCGCGCTCGGGCGCCAGCAGCCCGGAGACGCCGTCCTCCACCAGTTCGGGGATGCCGCCGTGCCAGGTGGACACCACCGGCACGCCGCAGGCCATGGCTTCCTTGAGCGTATTGATCGCCGAGTCCTCCGACCCGTCGCGGGCGCGCACGGACGGCGCCAGGAAGATGTGCGCCTGGGCCAGTTCGGCCGCGATGCCCTCCTGGGACATCTCCCCCAGCATCGACACCGCGCCGTCCAGGCCGAGCTCGCCGATCAGGCGCTCCAGGGCCGGGCGTTCCTGGCCCTCGCCGACGATCCGGTATTCCACCGGCCGGCCGCTCTCGCGCAGCCTGGCCACGGCCTGGATGGCGTAGGCGATGCCCTTCTTCTCCACCAGCCGCCCGACCGTCACGATCCGGACCGGTTCTCCGGGCCGCAGGGCCCGGGGCGCATAGGGGAACAGGCCGATATTGATCGGCGACTCCACGATGGTTATCCGCTCGGGCGGGCACCCCAGCGAGATCACGCGATCGCGAAAGAACACCGAGTTGGTGACGAAGGCGTCGGCCTGGGCGAACACGGCCTCATAGCAATCCTCGCCCCGCCGCTCGACGTGCGAGGTGATGTCGTAGCCGCGGAAATGCACCACCACCGCGCCGGACAGCGCGCCCGCGCGCCGATGGCGAAGGACCGGCTCGGCGAGCGTTCCGAAGTGGCAATGCAGCACGTCGTAGCGCCCGCGTCCCTGGAAGGTCTCCGCCTCGTGTATCGCCCGCATCCCGACCCAGCGGCGCCGATGGGCGCTCAGGTTGAGGCCGCTGAGGGCCACGCCCGCGCCGGATTTCCGCGCCGTCCTCAGGAAGGCGCCGGGGGCCTCCGCCCACCGACGCGCGCTGCCCTGATCGGCGAAGGCCGTGGGATGGGATCGGGCCAGCAGGCCATACTGCTCGATCAGGGCATGGCGCGCGCCGGACGCGTTCTCGCCATGCAGGCCGTAAAGGTCGACCTCGTGCCCGGCGTCCAGCAGGCCCGCCGCCGTGTTCACGATGAAGGCTTCCGAAGCCATCGGGAACTTGTTCAGGAAGAAGGCTGTTCGGAGCAAGTGATCGTTCCGCCATGGGAATGTTGAAAGGTGCCGGCTCCAGAGAGGCAAGAACAGGGCCAGCAGGTTGAATTCTGTTCCAACGAGATTTCGCCGCAATCTTTCTTTGGCGCCGAACACAGTCCGCGGGACTTTGCAGCCCCCTCCCTCGCCCGGTATTCGGGAGACGAATTTCAGGGCCACAATACTTGGCGCCCACCACTCGGCGCCCACCACTCGGCGCCCCCAGCCGCGCGGCCCTTCGTCGCGCAGGCCGCTATTCGTGCGGACGATCGCCACCTTGGCGCGCACTGTGGCGTGCCGGTCAGAACGACGGGCGGGGTGCGGATGGCGACCTACCAGATCTTTCTGATCGATCACCTGGGGAGCGTCGAGGCGGAGACGTCCTTCGACGCGCCGAGCGACGAACGCGCCGTGGCGGTCTGCTCGCGCGCCAACCCCGGTTCCCAACGCCTGGAAGTCTGGGCCGAACGGCGGTTCGTCGCCCTGTTCCCGCAATCGCGGATCGACGCCCAGACGGCGGCGCCCGCCGCCGCCGCCTACCCTGCCGCCCGCGCGCCCTTGGCGGTCAGCCTGTAGTCGTAGCGCAACTCGCCGGACGGCGCGTACCGGTCGCCCCGCACGCGGTCCTCTTCCAGCAGTCCCTCTTTGCACAGCCGGTTGAGGCGCCGATGCTCGATGACGCCCGCGGCAATCGCCTCTTGGCGCCGGTGGGTGACGACGCTCAGCCCGCCTTCGCGCAGCGCTCTGGCCAGCAGCTCCCGATCTCGGTCGTTAACCTTTCCCATATTGGCGAGTCCAACGACTCTTGCACCCCAGGGTTCCACCTAGGGCGCATCGTCGAATCGGGCGCGAGGACCTGTCTCCCCGGCGCAGACTCGCCATTGGGCGGCGGGAATAGGTATCGCGTCCCCCTATTCCGCCGCTCAGACCCCCGGCGGCCGGGCCACCGCCTCGCCGGCCAGGTTGACGAACTGCGGCCCGCCCGGCTCCGGCTCGCCGAAGTTTCGCACCGTGATGTTGAAGATCGGCCGCCCGCCGTCCCCCTCGTCGGCCGCGGGCCCCAGCGCCCGGCGGGTCCCGTACTTCTTGGGCGCCACCTGGGCCACGTGCCAGCGCAGGGTGCTGATGCGCAGGGCGTCGGACCGCACCGTCGCCTCGGTGGTTTCCAGGGCGATGTCGCGGGCCAGGTCGAACATCAGGTCGGCGGCGATCTCCTTGGCCGCCAGGTACATCCGCCGGAACTCGTCGTTGCGCCGCGCCCAGTTGTGGATGCTCACCGTGCAGGGCATGGCCGGGTCGTCGCCGATGGCCAGCACGCTCTCGCCGGCCGCGATCCGCGCGCAGATCGCCTCGCCCAGGTCGGGCGTATAGATCGAGACGCTGCCCCCGCGCCGCCCGGCCCGGCTCAGCATGCGGCGCCAGATCCGCCCGGCGTCGGCCTTCCGGTCCAGCGCCACCTGCCGCGCCCGTGCCTGCTCCTTGGCCGCCTCATAGGCCTGCGCGAACTCCGGCTCGCGCAGCGCCCAGTCCCGGAACGTCCGCCGCGACGGCATCCCCGGCTCGCGGGCCAGCTCATGCTGGCTCACCCCCGCCGCGATCCGCGCGCAGATCGCCCGCCCCAGCTCCGGGCAATAGCGCACAGGCGCCCGAGCCCCGGCGCGAGCCGGCGGCGGAGACGGAGATGGCATGGGGGCTCCAGCGGGTCCGATGAGGCTGCAAGGCTCTCATGGACGGCGCATTGAGTCAAGAACAAAACAAGAACATCTAGGCGGCGCCAACTCGCGCACCAGGCGTCGTGCCGCCGCCTACTCCCGCGATAGGTGCGACAAATCCGACCGCGCCGGCGAACAACGCAAGTTTGAGTTGCGGCGACCGTCACAGCACCCATAGTCGAGTCCTTAGTTCACCGACCCTGGTTCGCAGATGCGTAACAGTGTTATTATTCCTCTGCAGCCCAGCGAGACGGCATGCCGTCAGTCTCGAAAAGTCCCGATCGGCTATTCGCTGGCCTTCGGAGCTGCGGTTTCACTCCTTCTGTGGTTCGGTATATTCAGAGCCGTAAGCTTCGCCGTCACCTACGCGCAGACTATCGGCTAGACCACCGCAACGAACGCGCCACCCAGCGCCGCACGCCCCAAGCTCGTCATCCCGGTTTGCGAAGCAAGACCGGGACCCATAGACTCCGACTGGCGGGGTGAGCGGCAACCTAGCGCCCGCCCCCTTCGTCGCCCGGCATCCCCCGGATGCTGAAAACCCCTCAAGGCCATGGCGGCCCCCATCGCGGCCCCATCTTGTCACCGCCCCGATCGTGCCGCATCTGGTAGGCGCGCTAGACGCGATAGCAGCCTGGCCGCCAAGGGGCCGCGCCACCGGGGAGGAACAACACGATGTTCTCGCACATCATGATCGGCACCAACGACCTGCAGAAGGCCAAGTCGTTCTACGACTCGCTGCTTGGCGCCCTGGGCGTGCCGCCGGCCCGGGTCGACGGCCATCGCATCTTCTACATGACCCCGACCGGGGTTTTCTCGGTGTCGGAACCGATCAATGGCGAACCGGCCACCTTCGCCAATGGCGGCACGATCGGCTTCGCGTGCGACTCCCCGGAACAGGCCGACGCCTGGCACGCCGCCGGCGTCGCCAGCGGCGGGACCACCTGCGAGGAGCCGCCCGGCGTACGCGCCGGCGGCATGGGCAAGATGTATCTGGCCTACCTGCGCGACCCCGACGGCAATAAGCTCTGCGCCCTCCACCGCATGGGCTGACGGGCGAGCGGAGGCGACGGGGTCAGGAGGCGAAACGCAGCTCCCCGGCCCCAAACCCCGCTCGTCATCCCGGTTTGCGAAGCAAGACCGGGACCCATACGCGCCGCGCTACCCGGATAGGGCGCAGCGTCGCCGCCCAGCCCCAGCCCTGAGGATGCCGGGCGGCGGAGGTCACTTGGGTGGCCGGGCTTTCAAGCACTCCGCCCGAAGGTCCCCGCCTGCTAGTGTGCCATATGCCACCGCTCGTGCTCCTTCGAGAGTCCGTCATCTGCGCCCTGATCGCCCTGGCGGCGCAAATCGCCCCGGCCGCTGCACGCTCGGAACCAAAACCTCCGGTCGCCAGAAATTCCCCGGGGCCGCCCTCCATCAGAATTGTCGGTGTCTGTTGGCGATTGGCGCCGAGTTCCGAGGGAAAGGAACGAACCTACGAGGCAGTCGTCGTGAAGCCGTCCGGCGATCCCGAATTCGATCAGGAAGCCGCCGCGGCCTACGCGAAAGGTCCGCCTGGGTCTGGATTTTACCACGTGCGAGGACACGACTGGTACGGGACCTGGGCCGCGACCGGTCCAGATGCAGAGACCAGAAAGCCCTCGGAGCCGCCCGACTGTGCCCAGGCTGGCTCCCGTTAGGCCGGGTGCTTCGCGATACAATAAACTCCGCCCCGTTCCCTCGCCCGGCATCCCCAAAGGGATGCTGAAAATCCCTAAAGGCCATGGCAGCTCTTGAGCTTCGCCGCCCGGCTTGGTCAAGGACCCGCGGCCGCGCCAGCGGCGGCGCTCAGCGCCGTCCTTGAGGAAGCCGGGCGGCGGAGGTGGGCTGGCTGGGTGGCCTGGGAATTAAGTCTTGTGTCCCCGAATTTCCCCCGAATTTCCACTCCCGAATCTCCGCTCGTCATCCCGGTTTGCGAAGCAAGACCGGGACCCATGCACGCCGAGCCGGACGAGGGGGCTGCCTGGCGGGGTGTCCCCTATTCCGGCGCCTCTCTACGGCTGACCGGACCCGCGCATCTTCTCGACGGCGGCGTCCACCGCTGAGCAGTCTCCCGCATACGCCGCGATGCTCTTGGCGTCGTCCAGGTCAAAGATCGATCGCCACACTTCGCCAGGATTGTTGACGGCGCTTCCCATGTTCAATGGATCGGCCCGCATCGGTCCCACGCCCGTCAGGATGTCCATGTCGTCGGTCGTGTTCAGGTCGCCGTCTCGGTCGGCGACAATAGCCGCGAGGCTGTACTCGCCCTTGAACGCTTCCGGCCTCGGCCGCATCAGCGCGTAATAGGGACCCTTCTTCGGCAGCCCGGCGAGCCGAGCGCCATGCAGCGCAGGCGCCCCGTTGACGTAGATCTGCTTCAGCTTCCCGCCGGAGGTGTAATCCGCCGAGATGTTCCAGCGCCAGACGTAGTAGCTGCAGAGATTGATGTCGTAGAGGTACTTCTCGACATTCGCCCGGCGCGGATGGGCGATCAGGGTCGCTCCACCTTCCCCCACGAACACCGCCCGCACCTGGTCGCGTGTGGAGGGCTCGGAGAACCGTCCGCGCACCAGCGTCGTCATGTCGTCGAGGCTCGTCTCAGCCTCGAAGCGGAAGGGCTCAGCGGCATGCGCCATCGTGGCCATCGCCAAGGTCACGCCGACGCAGAATGCCTTGATCATTGGAGCCCCCGCCCCAGTGAAGCGGCTAGTCGGGTGGAAGTCAAAATAGCCGGCGCGAACATCCGGGACCTCCCATCACCCGTCGCCATGCATCCCTGGGATGCTGAAAACCCCTGAAGGCCATGGCAGCCTTTGAGCTTCGCCGCCCGGCTTGGTCAAGGACCCGCGGCCGCGCCAGCGGCGGCGCGCAGCGCCGTCCTTGAGGAAGGCGGGCGGCGGAGGTCAGCTCGGTGGTGGGCCTGGGAATTAAGTCCCCGAAATCCCCCAAGTTCCCCACGATACTCTACCCTGGCTTTGGCTGGCCGAAGCTGAAGGAAGCTGGGTTCTGCAGCATGTCGGCCATCTTTGCGAAGACCCGCAGACAGCCCGCTAGTTCCTCGTAGGACACGTTCCCGGTCCGCGTTTTCAATCCTTGGCCGGTAAGCCAGAGCGGCAGTGTCCAGTGGGCTTCATTGAGCCCCCTACGAATATCTTCGCCGTAGTGCTTTAGCCGATTAGAAGCTTCCCAGATGCGGCATTCCGCATCAGTCCGAGCGCCTTTCCGGTCGAACATGTTCTCTCGAAGATCAATGAGTATCTGCGTGTTCAAGAGCGTGACTTCCCAAGCCGCGACCGCTGCGAGGTAGTTCTGTGTGTCTGGCCTGCCGCTCTTGTAATTCGAGACACAGCCCAGCGCTTTTTCGCGCGCCGACTGGAAGGCACGGATCGCATTCTGAGTGCGGAACAGATGCGTCATCGCTGCCTGCTTCGAGTGAGATTCGAAGCGGGTGTCGAACAAGCTGTTCAGGAAGTGGTTTGAAAGCCAATGCTCGACCTCCGGAGAGACATCAGCAAGGTCAGGGATTTCCGCCTTCCGGAAGGTACTTATGCCGGGCGCGAACAGCTCATCGAGAAATTGGTCACTGAATTGAACGGCCATACTTTCCCTTTCGACTAAATTTCCGACCGCTTGCCCACAGATGTTCCGGAGGTATTCGTAGGCGGCACAATACTCACCTCCCCACCCTCTTTCGCCGCCCTGCATACCGCAAATGCTGAAAACCCCTGAAGGCCATGCCCAGCCCCGGAGCTTCGTCGCCCGGCTTGGTCAAGGAGCGCCGCAGGCGGCCGCGCCAGCGGCGGCGCTCAGCGCCGTCCTTGAGGAGGGCGGGCGGCGGAGGTCGGCTGGGCGGGTGAGGCGAGAATTTAGTACTGTGTCCCCGAAATCGCGAAATAAGTATCGCATCCCTTCATCCGTGACGCTTGCAACCACGAGACGATTGAGTAGCTTGTAGTGGGGCTGACGTAACCAGCGCCGATCCTGCGTGATCGGACAATGACAACCAAATATCTGAATCTATTTCCCAGACCACTGCTAGACGATTTGGTTGCGGGTCGCTGGCTACCTGTGGTCGGCGCAGGCATGTCGCTAAATGCGAACCTACCGCCTGGCAAGGCTATGCCGCTCTGGCCCAAGCTGGGCGAGAGTCTCAGCGAGGATCTTATTGATTTCTCGCCGACCGGCACTTTGGATGCAATTTCTGCATTTCAGCATGAGTTTGGCCGTTCGAGACTGATCGAACGCCTGATCGACATTCTGCACGTCAAGGACGCACAGCCAGGCCCCTCGCATAGCGCATTCTGCGAACTACCCTTCGATATCGCCTGCACGACGAACTTCGATTTTCTACTAGAGCGACAATATGAGCGCGGCCCCCGCTACGTCTATACCGTGGTCGACGAGGAACAGCTCTCCATCAACGGAGCTCCAGCCGGCACGTTGCTGCTGAAGCTCCACGGCGACTTGCGCCATCCCAGCCGCCTCGTGGTGACGGAAGAAGACTATGATGCCTTCCTTACAAAGTACCCACTCATAGCCACGTATCTGGCCAACCTTCTAATCACCAAGACGGCGGTATTCGTTGGCTACAGCCTCGATGACCCGGACTTCCGACAGATTTGGAACATAGTCACTAGTCGACTTGGCCGCACACGCCGGATGGCTTACGCGATCATGGTAGACGCAGGGCCGTCTGAGATCGCTCGCTATGAACGCCGCGGAGTAAAAGTCGTCAATCTTCCGGGACCGAAGTCCCGCTATGGCGAAATTCTCGCCGGCGCTTTCTCGGAACTACACGCTCATTGGCGCGACAACGTCCTATCGGCCAGCAAGGTGACCGAAGAAGAGCCTCTACGGGAGTTGCTCCTACCGCGTGACACCCAGACTCGGCTTTGTTTCTTTTCAATCGCGCTCGACCGCCTTTCGCTCTATCGCAGCGAAGTCTTTCCTTACGTTCAGGCACTTGGCCTAGTGCCTGTGACCGCCGATGACGTGATCTCACCTGGCGACAACTTCAACGCCAAGATCGATGCGCTGATCGACAGGTCGGCGGTCATGGTGGTGGAACCTACGACGCAGCACACTCGCGCGGAACTTCGTATGGCACTTGGCCGTCGTGGGCGCGCCGAACCGGGCGGTGGTCTGCGCCCTCAAATGAGAACAATCATCGTAAGCAATGATCCGCCAGTGGCCTTGGAAGATATTTTAGTTCCTGGCGTCTTCCACATCGCGGCTGACAGCCTCACTGATGATCCGAGCCGGTTCGCCAGTGAACTCAGTGCAGTTCTCTCTATTATCGCCCATGATCTGGGTTTGGGCTGGGAACAAGAACCTCAGCGTCTTCTAATGCAGGGTGAAGGCCGAGCAGCGGTCATCTCAGCTATGACGCTGTTGGAGGCGCGGCTTCGTGAGACACTTCCCCCTCGGGCCTCGACGCTGGAATCGCGATTCCCTACCAAGCATCGTGTTGAGTCCCTCAGGGCGCTACTTGATCAAGCAACGGCGCTGGAACTGATATCCCTTAAGCAGCGAAAGCGCCTGGATTCCTGGATGAAGCTTCGCAACGAGATAGTCCACACGGGCATGATTGTTACGCAGGCTAGGGCTCGAGACGCCGTCAATGGCATCATGGAGGTCTTTCGCGGATTACCTCCGGGACCTTAGCTTTATGCGCATGCTCGAACGCCACCCGGTTGCCTTGGGCGCTGGAGAAGTCGAGCCCCGGTCGGTCCCGGCCTTGGGGATCGCTGTCGGCACCCACGCAACCGCTCATTGTGTTGTTGTCCTGATCGTAGCCTAGGCGCCTGGCCCGATATCCATTTCCCAACACCGAGGATCTTGGCCGGAAGGAGCGCCACCTCGTGGGCGCCGTTCTCGAATTGCAGTTGCATTGTCGCGTCGCGGTCTCAAGGATGCGCGGCTTGAAGCTTAACCGTTGAGGTTGCAGTGCTCCCGAAGATCCCGATCAGTGTTTGGGCTAGCCTGGGCGTCGCCCTCATTGCCGGCTTCACACTCGGAAGCCCGCTGCACGCCGTGCTTCTCGGCGTCGGATACTATTTCCTGGTGACGGTGATCGGGCTCGCTCGGAAGCAGTAGGCCCCCCTACCCCACCCCCATCCGCGCATACATCGCCTGGGCCTGCGCCCCGTCCACATACACATCCTTGCGCGTCACCAGCCCCGCGGCGTCGACGTTCACCACATCGACCATGTCCACCCTGGCGGTGAACGCCTCCCCCGCCTTGTCGGTCAGCTCAGCCACCATGGTCCATTCGAACACCCAGAAGTCGTCGCCGAACATGAGACGGTGCATCTCCCAGCCGAAGTGCGGGAAGCGCGCGAACACCCCGGCATAGTGCTTGGCCAGGGCTTCGCGGCCGCGCACCGGCGCGCTGCCGTCGCGCATCCAGAACATCGCGTCGGGCGAATTGAGCGCCACGATCCGCTGCGGATCGTTGGACTCCCAGGCGGCGTGGCTGGCGTCGAACACCGCTTGCAGCGGATGGGCGGTGGCGGCGTGTTCGGCGGCGGTGATCGCTTGCGACATTGGCGGCTCCATTTGCAAACTCAGAGTCCGTAAATGCAGACTTGGAGTCTGTAAGTCAAGCGCGTCCGGCGTCGTCAAGGGCCTGGGCGCAGGCCCGACAACAACAGCTCCAGGGTCGCGCAATGGGCCCGCGCGGCCGCTTCCGGATCGTCCGCGGCGCCGCTGGCGAGCGCGGCCTCCATGATCGCCCCCAGCAGCAGGCGCGTGGCCGAGTCGATCTGCGCCGCGTCGGCGTCAGTCCCCATCAGGCCGGTCACGCTGGCGCGCACGATGCCGGCGAAATGCTTGTCGTCGATCTCCCGCCACCGCTGCCAGCCCAGCACCACCGGGCCGTCGATCAGCAGGATCTGGCGCGCCTCGGGCTGAATGGCGCCGTCCACATAGGCCAGGATGCTCTGGGCCACCGCCTGGGGCGAGGCGCCCCGGGGCGCGGCCCCGGCGCCTTCCATCAGCCGCGCGGCCAGCCCCGCCTGGACCCGGTCCAGCACCTGCTCGAACACATCCCGCTTGGACGGGAACTGGTGGTAGAAGGCGCCCTTCTTGTAGCCGGCCGCCGCCGCGATCTCGTCGATGCTGACCGCCTCATAGCCCCTGGTCCGGAAGAGCTCATGGGCGGCGGCGAGGATCGCCTTGGTCGTCGCCGCGCTCCGCGCCGCCTGCCGCACCGCCCCTAGACCGGCTCGTAGTTGAGGATCGGCGCCAGCCAGCGCTCGGCCGTCTTCAGGTCCCAGCCCTTGCGCTTGGCGTAGTCCTCGACCTGGTCCTTCTCGATCCGGCCGACCCCGAAATAGTGGCTCTCGGGGTGGGCGAAATAGACCCCCGAGACGCTGGCCGGCGGGTTCATGGCGAAGCTCTCGGTGAGCTCCATGCCGGTGGCCGCCTCGGCGTCGAGGATGCGGAACAGCTCGGCCTTTTCCGTGTGGTCGGGCTGGGCCGGATAGCCGGCCGCCGGGCGGATGCCGCGGTACTTCTCGGCGATCAGGGCGTCGATGTCGAAGGGCTCGTCCGGGGCGTAGCCCCAGAGCTCGGTGCGCACCTTGCGGTGCATCGCCTCGGCGAAGGCCTCGGCCAGCCGGTCGGCCAGGGCCGCGGCCAGGATGGCGTTGTAGTCGTCGCCGGCGTCCTTGAACTTGCGTGCGATCTCCAGCTCGCCATGGCCGGCGGTGACGGCGAAGCCGCCGATCCAGTCGGGCTTGGTCCCCTTGGGCGCGATGAAGTCGCTGAGCGCCACATTGGCCCGGCCTCCGTCGGCCTGGGTCTGGGATTTCGGCATCTGCTGGCGCAGGGTGTGCAGCCGGGTGAGCTCGCTCGTGCGGCTCTCGTCGGCATAGAGCACCACGTCGTCGCCCTCGGCCTGGGCCGGCCAGAAGCCGACCACGCCGCGGGCCTCGAACCACTTCTCGGCGATGATCTTCTCCAGCATCGCCTGGGCATCCTTGTAGAGGTCGCGGGCGGCCTCGCCGACCACGTCGTCCTCCAGGATCTGCGGGAAGCGGCCCACCAGCTCCCAGCTGGCGAAGAACGGCGACCAGTCGATGTGCTTGGCGAGGTCGGCCAGGTCGTAGGCGACGAACGCCCGCGTGCCGATGAAGCTGGGCTTCGGCGGTTCGTAGGCGCTCCAGTCCGGCGCGAAGGCGTTGGCGCGGGCCTCGGCGATGGTGGACCGGGCGCGGTTCCCCTGGCCCCGGGCGAACTGCTCGCGCACCTTGACGTATTCGGCCCGGGTCTCGGCCTGCAGCCGCACCTTCTCGCTGGGCGAGAGCAGGCCCGAGACCACCCCCACCGCCCGGCTGGCGTCCAGCACATAGGTGGTGGAGCCGGCCTTGTACTGCGGCTCGATCTTCACCGCCGTGTGGGTCTTGGAGGTGGTGGCGCCGCCGATCAGCAGGGGGATGTTGAAGCCCCGTCGCTCCATCTCGCTGGCCACATAGACCATCTCGTCCAGGCTGGGCGTGATCAGGCCCGAGAGGCCGACGATGTCGACCTTGTGGGCGATGGCCTCGTCGAGGATGCGGTCGGCCGGAACCATGACGCCCAGGTCGATGACCTCGTAATTGTTGCACTGAAGGACCACGCCGACGATGTTCTTGCCGATGTCGTGGACGTCGCCCTTGACGGTGGCCATCAGGATCTTGCCCGCCGCCTCGCGCGGCTTGCCCTCCTTCTCGGCCTCCATGAACGGCATGAGATAGGCCACGGCCTGCTTCATAACCCGGGCGGACTTCACCACCTGGGGCAGGAACATCTTGCCCGAGCCGAACAGGTCGCCGACCACGTTCATGCCGCCCATCAGCGGGCCTTCGATGACGTGCAGCGGGCGCACGGCCTGGCTGCGCGCCTCCTCGGTGTCGGCCTCGATATATTCGGTGACCCCGTGGACCAGGGCGTGGGTGATCCGCGCCCCGATCGAGCCTTCGCGCCAGGTGAGGTCGGGGCCCTTCTGCTCGGACTTGCCGCCCTTGTACTTGGGCGCCAGCTCCACCAGCCGCTCGGTGTTGGTGAGTTTGGGGTCGCGCTGCGGGCGGTTGAGGATCACGTCCTCGACGGCGACGCGCAGCTCTTCGGGGATGTCGTCATAGACCGGCAGGTCGCCGGCGTTGACGATGCCCATGTCCATGCCCGCGGCGATGGCGTGGTAGAGGAAGACCGAGTGGATCGCCCGGCGGACCGGCTCATTGCCCCGGAAGCTGAACGAGACATTGGAGACCCCGCCCGAGATCCGCGCGTGCGGCAGGGTCTGCTTGATGACCCGCGTGGCCTCGACGAAGTCCACCGCGTAGTTGTCGTGCTCCTCGATCCCCGTCGCCACGGCGAAGATGTTGGGATCGAAAATGATGTCTTCCGGCGGGAACCCCACTTGGTCGACCAGTATCTTGTAAGCACGCTCACAGATTTCGATCTTGCGCCGGGCGGTATCGGCCTGACCCACTTCATCAAAGGCCATGACCACGACTGCGGCGCCATACCTCAAACATGCCTTGGCCTGCTCAACGAACTTGGCCTCACCTTCCTTCATCGAGATCGAATTGACGATCGCCTTGCCCTGGACGCACTTCAGGCCGGCCTCGATGACCTCCCATTTCGAGCTGTCGATCATGATCGGAACCCGCGCGATGTCGGGCTCGGCGGCGATCAGGTTGAGGAAGGTCTTCATGGCCTGGACGGAGTCGAGCAGACCCTCATCCATATTGACGTCGATGATCTGCGCCCCGGCCTCGACCTGCTGGCGCGCGACGCTCAGGGCCTCCGGATAGTTCCCCTCGGCGACGAGCTTCCGGAACTTGGCCGACCCGGTGACATTGGTCCGCTCGCCGACGTTTACAAAGATAGGTCTCATGCCAGCTCGAACGGCTCCAGGCCGGAAAGTCTCATGGCCGTCGGCCGTTCAGGGATCTGGCGCGGCGTGACGCCCTTCACGGCGTCGGCCACGTGGGCGATGTGGTCCGGGGTGGTGCCGCAACAGCCCCCCAGGATGTTGACCAGCCCGCGCTCGGCCCATTCGTGCAGCTCGTGGGCGGTCTGGTGCGGCTGCTCGTCGTACTCGCCCATGGCGTTGGGCAGGCCGGCGTTGGGATAGGCCGAGACCAGGGTGTCGGCGATCCGCGACAGCTCGGCGATGTGGGGCCGCATCAGGTCGGCGCCCAGCGCGCAGTTGAGCCCGATGGCGAAGGGCTTGGCGTGTTTCACCGAGTTCCAGAAAGCCTCCACCGTCTGGCCCGAGAGCGTACGCCCCGAACGGTCGGTGATGGTGCCCGAGATCCAGATCGGCAGGGGCTCGTAGCCCTCGTCCTGCAAGTCGAGGATCGCCTTGATCGCGGCCTTGCAGTTCAGCGTGTCGGTGATGGTCTCGATCAGGAACAGATCCACGCCCCCGTCGTGCAGGGCGATCATCTGTTCGCGATAGGCCTGGTAGACCTCCTCGAACGTGACGAGCCGCGCGCCCGGGTCGTTCACGTCCGAGGACATCGACAGCATCTTGTTCAGCGGCCCGACTGAGCCGGCCACGAAACGCGGCTTATGCGGTTCCTTGGCGCTCCAGCGGTCGGCGACCTCGCGGGCGATCTTCGCGCCCTGGAAGTTGATGTCGTAGACCGCCTCGCCGCACTCGTAGTCGGCCTGGGCGATGGTGGTCGCCGAGAAGGTGTTGGTCTCGGAGATGTCGGCGCCGGCCGCGTAGTACTGGTCGTGCAGGTCGGCGATGATGTCCGGCCGGGTGATGCACAGCAGGTCGTTGTTGCCCTTGAGCTCGGAATTGTGGCCCGCGAACCGATCGCCGCGATAGTCGGCCTCCACCAACCCGCGCTTCTGGATCATCACCCCCCAGGACCCGTCCAGCACCAGGACGCGCTCCTTCGCGATTTGATGAAGTTTTTCGATACGTTGAGCGCGGCTCATGCGGCAAACTCCGTCGGGACCTCGCGGACCCCCAGGACCCGGCAGATCGCATAGACCAGGTCGGCTCGGTTGAGGGTGTAGAAATGGAAGTCCGAATAGCCTTCCTCGGCCAGGCGGACGCACATCTCGGTGGCCACGGAGCCCGCGATCAGCTTGCGGGTCTCCGGATCCTTGTCGAGCCCCTCGAACAGGTTCCCCAGCCAGGCGGGCAGCGGGATCCCGCACGGCGCGGCCATCTTCTTCAGCCCCTTGAAGTTCGACACCGGCATGATCCCCGGCGAGATCGGGATGGTGATCCCGGCCTTGCGGACCTTGTCCATGAAGAACAGGAAGGCGTCGATGTCGTAGAAAAACTGGGTGATGGCCCTGGTCGCCCCGGCGTCGATCTTAGCCTTCAGCACGTCGATGTCGTGGTCGAGCGACGGGCTCTCGGGATGCTTCTGCGGATAGAGGCTGACGCTGACCTCGAAAGGCGCGATGGCCTTGATCCCGGCCGTCAGATCGGTGGCGTTGAGATAGCCGTCCGCGCGCGGCGCATAGACCCCGCCCAGGGAACCCGGCGGATCGCCGCGCAGGGCCACGATGTGACGGATGCCGGCGTCCCAATAGTCCTGCACGACCTCGTCGACCTCGGCCTTGGAAGCCTCGACGCAGGTCAGGTGCGCGGCCGGACGCAGGGTGGTCTCCTTCAGCATCCGCACCACCGTGCGGTGGGTGCGCTCGCGGGTGGAGCCGCCCGCGCCATAGGTCACGGAGACGAAGGACGGGTTCAGCGGCTCCAGCCGGCGGATCGCTTCCCACAGGTTCTCTTCGGCATCGGGCGTCTTCGGCGGCGAGAACTCGAAGGAAACCGAGGGGCGCGGCGCGGTCCCGGCGCCGGCGCGCGCCACGGGGCCGAGCGCGGTGTCTTGCGGGCTCATGCGGCGCTCCTTTGGGACTGACGGGCGCGTTCGGCGACCCAGATCTTGACGGTGAGCCCTTCGGAACGGGCCGGCGGCAGGGCGGCGGCCCGAACCTTCGAGAGGCCCGCCTCGTTCAGCCAGCGTTCCATCTCGGGCTCGGAGAAACCCAGCCGCCGGTGCTGGTGCTGCTCGCGCAGGAACTCCAGGGTGTGCGGGGCGAAGTCGACGATCAGCAGCCGGCCGCCCTCGGCCACCAGGCGTGCGGCCTCGCGCACCGCCGCGGCGGGATCGGCCAGGTAATGCAGCACCTGATGGACCACCACGAGGTCGGCGCTCTGGTCCGGCAGGCGGGTTCCGAAGATGTCGCCGTGGCGCAGTTCGCAACGCTCCAGTCCGGCCTCGGCCACGTGGTTGCGCGCGATGTTCAGCATCTGCTGGGAGAGGTCGAGACCGAGCGCCGCCTCGGCCTGCGGTCCCAGCAGGGTCAGCATCCGGCCGGTGCCCGAGCCCAGGTCCACCAGCCGCTTGAAGGGGCCCGGCCCCGCGGCCTGGAGAATGGCGTCCTCGACGGCGGTCTCCGACACATAGAGCGAGCGGATTTCATCCCAGCGCGCGGCGTTGCGGGCGAAGTACTCTCCGGCCTCGGCGGAACGTTCGCCGCGCACCGACTGCAGGCGCTCGGCGTCACGGCCCAACCCCAGGTCGGTGGGATCGATCAGCGCCAAGGTCTCATCGACCAACTGGCGGGCGTCGCCGCCGGTGACCAGCCGGTAGAATACCCAGGCGCCGTCCGGGAACCGTTCGACCAGCCCGGCCTCGGCCAGCAGCTTGAGATGTCGGGAAACGCGGGGCTGGCTCTGGTCGAGAACCCGGCAGAGCTCCAGCACCGCCAGCTCCTCGCGGGCCAGCAGGGCCAGGATGCGCAGGCGCGTCGGCTCGCCCGCCGCGCGCAACACCTCGACCGCCTGGATCGTTGAGAGAGTCATGACGACATAAAGATATCCTTATGTCTTTATGTCAAGTTAAGGCAGCCCCGCGAGCGCGCATTCTAGCACATTGCCTTGCGAAAGCGTTTCACGCCGAAACCGGGCTCATCACCGGCTCGCCGGCCAGGAACAGGCGTACGTTCTCCAGCGCCTGTCCGACCATCCGTGGGATCGAATCCACGGTGCCCCCGGCGGTGTGCGGGGTCAGGACTACATTGGGCACATCGGCCCAGCGCGCCGCCGGGGTCGGCTCGGTCTCGAACACGTCCAGTCCCGCCCGGCCAAGACGTCCGTCCTTCAGCGCGGCGATCAAGGCGTCCTCGTCGATGATCGAGCCGCGCGCCACGTTGACGATCATGCCGCGCGGGCCGACCGCTTCGATGACGGCGCGGTCCACGGCGCGGCGATTGCTCTCGTCGGCGCGGCTGGCGACCACCAGGATGTCGCTGGCCTGCGCCAGGGCCAGCAGGTTCTCGGCCCGAGGCCAGGGCGCGTCCGGCTTGGCCCGCGGGCCCCACCAGGCGATCTCCATGCCGAACGCCTGGGCCCGCACGGCCACCGCCTCGCCGATGGCGCCCAGACCCATGATCCCGACCTTGCGGCCGCGCAGTCCGGCGCGAGGGCCCATGCGGTCACCGTCACGCCAGCCGCCGGCGCGGACCACCCCGTCGCCCACCACGATATTGCGCCATCCCGCGATCAGCAGGCCCATGGCGTGGTCGGCCACGTCGTCGGCGTTCAACCCCTTGGCGTGGGTGACCTCGATCCCCTTCGCCCGCGCGGCCGGGACGTTCACCCCGTCATAGCCGACGCTGACGCAGGCGATCAGGCCGAGCATCGGCAGGGTCGCCAGGAACTCCGGCTCCAGCGCGATCTCGCCGGCATGAACGACGGCGCGGGCTTGGGCGGCCTGCTCCGGCGTCAGGTCCCAACGTCGCGCCACCTCATAGCCTTGCCCCTCCAGCGCCGGCTGCATGGGCGAGAGCATCTGGTGAGATAGCAGGACGACGGGCTTGGCGGGCATGAGACATCTCCAGGCGACCGGCGAGCCATAGCCAAGCCGGCCGGCCGCGTCATGCGCCTTGACTCGGGATCGCGGATTCTGGCCTTAAGGCGCAGGTGGGCCCGCGAGGCGGCGAACAAATATCGCGCCCACATCGAACCCTCGCGAGACTTGCGCGAGCGTACGCCCATGGCCTCCTCCACGGACCATCTTCCATGACCGCTCCCAGCGCCCTCTGGCGCGACGGCGACTTCACTCGCCTCTGGGCTGCCCAGGCCGTCTCGGCGTTCGGCGCCCGCATCACCCGCGAGGGCCTGCCGATCATGGCCGTCGTGGCCTTGGGCGCCGGGGCCGCGACCCTGGGCGTGCTGGCGGCCATCGCCAGCGCAGCCGCCGTCCTCGCGGGGCTGGCCGGCGGCGGCTATGTCGACCGGGTGCGGCGCCGGCCGCTGCTGATCGCCGCCGACCTGGTCCGCGCGGGCGTGCTGATCGCCATTCCGCTGGCGGCCTGGCTCGGGGTCCTGAGCCTGGTTCAGGTCTTCGCCGCCGCAGCCATCGTCGCGGCCGCGAGCGTGATCTTCGACATCGCCAGCCACGCCTATCTACCGGGCCTGATCGGCCGCGCCGCCCTCGTCGACGGCAATTCCAAGCTGGCCTCGACAGAAGCCGTGGCCGAGGTCGGCGGCCCAGCCCTGGCTGGTGTCCTCTTCCAGTGGCTGACGGCGCCGTTCGCGGTGGCCGTCAACGCGGCGACCTACCTGGCCTCGGCCGGGCTGCTGGCCCTGATCCGGGAGCCTGAACCCGCAGCCGAGCCGGAACCGCCAGCGCCCTGGCTGACCGAGGCCGTCCAGGGCTTCCGCCTGGCCTGGGCCGAGGCCCGGGTGCGCGCCCTGCTGCTGATGGGGATCGCCCAGGGGCTGTTCGGCGGGGTGTTCTCGGCGCTCTACATCCTGTTCGCACTGCGCACCCTCGGCCTGCCGACCTCGGTCCTGGGCGTGGCTATCGCCGCCGGCGGCGTGGGCGCGCTGGCGGGCTCCTGGCTCGGCCCCTGGCTCGCGAGACGCCTGGGGGTCGGCCCCGCCATCCTGACGGCGATCCTCGGCGCCGGCCTCTCGGCCATGGCCATCCCCCTGGCGCCGACCGACCGCCTGGGCGCGAGCGTCGTGCTCATCGCCACCCAGATCAGCGGCGACGCCTTGGCCGTGGCGGCGGGCGTGCTGACCGCCACCCTGCGCCAGACCCTGCTGCCGCAGCAGGTGCTGGGCCGGGTCGCGGGCGCCTTCCACGCCTCCGCGGGTGGCGTGGCGATCCTGGGCGCCCTGGGCGGTGGGGCGCTGGGCGCCCTGATCGGCCCGCGCCTGGCGCTCTTCGCCGCCGCCGTGGGCTTCCTCAGCATCCCGCTGATCGGCGCGCTGTCGCCGTTGCGGCAGGTCCGCGAGATGCCGGGCGCCGATTGACCTGGACACCCCGCGGCACAATCTGATGGCCCATGAGCGAACGCGTCCCCCACATGCCGGCGATCTTCGTCGGCCACGGCAGCCCGATGAACGCCCTGGGCGGACCCTATGCCGAGACCTGGCGGGCCCTGGGCGAGAGCCTGCCCCGCCCCAAGGCCATCCTCTGCATCTCGGCCCACTGGTATGTGGAGGAGACAGCGGTGACGGCCATGAACGCGCCGCGCACGATCCATGACTTCTACGGCTTCCCCAAGCCGCTCTACGACATCGCCTATCCCGCGCCCGGCGACGCCTGGCTGGCCGACCGGGTCAGCGACCTGCTGGCCCCGATCCCGGTGCGCCACGACCAGGACTGGGGTCTGGACCACGGCGCCTGGTCGGTGCTGATGCATCTCTTCCCGCAGGCCGACGTGCCCGTCCTGCAACTGGCCATCGACCGGGGCCAGCCGGCCGCCTTCCACTACGAGCTCGGCCGCAAGCTGGCGGAACTCCGCGAGGAAGGCGTGCTGATCCTCGGCTCGGGCGACTGGGTGCACAATCTCGGCCTGGCCATCCGCGCCCAGAGCGCCACGCCCTTCGACTGGGCCGATCGCTTCAACGAGACGGTGAAGGCCCTGATCACGGTCCACGATCACGGCCCGCTGATCGACTGGATCAGCCTGGGCCAGGACGCGGCCCTGTCGATCCCCACCGACGAGCACTACCTGCCACTGCTCTATGTCCTGGGCGCTCAGGGCCAGGACGACGAGGTCGCCTTCTTCAACGACGCCATCGAGCTGGGCGCCATCAGCATGACCGGCGTGACGATCGGCCGGGCGGCTTAGACCGCGAAGATCCAGCCCGGCGGCAGGCTCGCGAGAGTCACCCGGGACAGCACAAGCTGGTCGCCGGCGCCCAGGTCGACCACCACGTCGAAGCCGACCTGCTGGACCGTGAAGTCCGAGCGACCCTCCACCCTCACCCGGTCGCCCTGGGTCGCTGAGAAATCGCTGACCCTGTCGAGCCCGTAGCCGGTCGAGAGATTGAAGATGTCGGCGCCGCTATCCCCACTGAGACAATCGGAGCCTCGGTCTCCGAACAGCCAGTCGTCGCCGGCGCCACCTTGAATGTAGTCGTCATCCTGGCCGCCGCGCAGGGTGTCCGCGCCGTCGCCGCCGTCACATAGATCCGCGCCCATATTGCCGTAGACGAGGTCGTTTCCCTTGTCCCCATGCACGCGGTCATTGTCCTTCCCCCCGACCACCCAGTCGTCGCCGAGCCCGCCATAGATGATGTCCTGGCCCATATTGCCATTGATGTCGTCGAAGCCGTCGCCGCCGGTGATGTAGTCGTCGCCGCCGTCGCCCCGCAGATAGTTTTGGCCCGTGTGGTCGCTGATGTAGTCGTGGCCGTCACCGCCACGGAGGGTGTCGTTCCCCGTTCCACCCGTCACCGTGTCGACACCGAGCATGAAGACCTCGACGATCTTGTCCCAGGTCAGATCGGGCAACAGCTCGAAGAAGTCGGCCGCCGGCATGGCGATGTAGTCGATGCCCACCACGAGTTCGAGGCCGCCGGAATAGATCCAGAAGCCGGTGACCACGCCGCTCGCGGGCACGCCGTTCGCGTCGAAGTCGGCCAAGTCGACGCCGGCTACACGGATGGATTCGCCCAGGGCGGAGAAGTAGTAGGCGGTCGTCGGTCGCGGTGCGAACTGAGGCCGCAGGACATCGAAGTCCGGCAGCCTCTGGCCGATCATGTCGCCGCGTTCGGGCAGGCTGACTGTGGTCAAGGTCGTTCCCCCGGAACGCTCTAGAAGTCCGCCACGATCCAGCCGGCCGGGAGGGTCGACAGCGTCACCCCCACCAGCACCATCTGGTCGCCCGCGCCCAGGTCGATCACAGTGTCCGCGCCCTGCTGACTGACCGTGTAGGCCTTGCCGATCTCGAGCTGCACCCGGTCGCCCTGGCCCGCCGAGAAGTCGATGATCTGGTCCAGTCCCGAGCCGGCGAAGATGTGGAAGGTGTCGGCGCCGTCGCCGCCGGAGATGGTGTCGGAACCCCGGTCGCCGGAGATCCAGTCATCGCCGCCGCCGCCGGACAGGGTGTCGTTGTCCTGCCCCCCGCGCATGACGTCGCGGTCGGCGCCGCCGTAGAGGGTGTCAGCGCCCATATTGCCGTAGAGGACGTCGATCCCCGAACCGCCCTCCAGGTGGTCGCTGTCCTTGCCCCCGACCACCCAGTCGTCGCCCTGGAAGCCCAGGACCGTGTCATTGCCCATATTGCCGTGCAGGTCGTCGAATTCGACGCCGCCCTCGAGATAGTCGTCGCCTTCCTCGCCGCGGATGAAGTTGCGGCCGGCCTGGTCGATCAGGATGTCGTCGCCCGCTCCGCCCATCAGCTTGTCGTCGCCGCCGAAGCCGTAGAGCTCGTTGGCTCCCGCGTCGCCGATCAGGGTGCTGTTGTAGTCGCTCGCCCCGAAAATCCCCTCGATCCCGGTCAGCCGGTCGAGGCCGAAGCCGGTGGCTTGCGACCCCGTGAGGTTGAGGTCGACGATGATCGCATTGGTGGCCGCGCTGTAGTCGGCGAAGTCGTAGCCCGTTCCGCCTTCGACGATGTCGTCGCCGGAGCCCCCGTCCAAAAGGTCGTCACCCGACCCGCCGCGCAGGATATCGGCCCCGCCCAGTCCCGCGAGGACGTCATCACCCGCGTCGCCGTCGAACTCGTCGATGCCGTCGCCGCCGATTACAAAGTCAGCGGTCGCCCCGCCGTGGACCCGGAGGTCCAGTTCGCCGCCGATGATCAGTTCGGCGTTGTCGATACGGATATGCCCCAGGGGCGCGGCCTGGTTCAGCCAGACCTCGATCGGGCCGGTCTGCTCGTCCAGGTACACCCAGTCGATCCCGGCGCCGCCGTCGATCCAGTCGGCGCCCAGGCCGGCGGTGAAGTCGTCGTCCCCCGCGCCGCCCGAGAGGCTGTCGGCTCCCGCCGCGCCCTCGATGGAGTCATGGCCTGCCCCACCGATCAGGGTGTCGGCGAGGAGCGTCCCGATCAGGGTCTGGTCTTCAGGCGTCGTCACGTGGACGCCGCCCGGCGCGGTGCTGCTCATAAACATGGTCGTCCCCCGACTGGCGAACGACCATGACAGTGGCGGCACGCACTTTGCGCCATCATGGCGGGTTCCCCCGCCCCGAGTCTACCCTGGCGGGCGGCCCGGTGGTGGGTTTCTACCGCGTGAACTTGTGGAACTTGATCCGGTGGGGGATCAGGCTGTCGGCGCCCAGGCGGCGCTTCTTGTCCTCTTCATAGGCCTCGAAGTTGCCCTCGAACCATTCCACGTGGCTGTCGCCCTCGAAGGCCAGGATGTGGGTGGCCAGGCGGTCCAGGAACCAGCGGTCGTGGGAGATGACCACGGCGCAGCCAGCGAATTCCTCCAGGGCCTCTTCCAGGTTCTGCAGGGTCTCGATGTCCAGGTCGTTGGTCGGTTCGTCGAGCAGGATCAGGTTGCCGCCGGTGGTCAGCGTCTTGGCCAGGTGGACGCGGTTGCGCTCCCCGCCCGAGAGCTGGCCGACCTTCTTCTGCTGGTCGCCGCCCTTGAAGTTGAACGACCCCACATAGGAGCGCGTGTTGATCTCGCGCTTGCCCACGGTGAGGATGTCCAGGCCCTGGGAGACCTCCTGCCAGATGGTCTTGTTGGGATCGAGCGCGTCGCGGCTCTGGTCCACATAGGCGAGCTTCACGGTCTCGCCGACCCGGAAAGTCCCGCCATCGGGGGTCTCCTGGCCGGTGATGATCTTGAACAGGGTCGACTTGCCGGCGCCGTTGGGCCCGATGACGCCGACGATGCCGTTGGGCGGCAGCTTGAAAGACAGGTCCTCGAACAGCACCTTGTCGCCATAGGCCTTCGAGAGGTTCTGAGCCTCCAGCACCACGCCGCCCAGGCGCGGGCCGGGCGGGATCTGGATGGTGGCGGTGGTCTGGGCGCCGCGGGCGTTCTCCTGCTCGCGGACCATCTGGTCATAGGCGGCCAGACGGGCCTTGGACTTGGCCTGGCGGGCCTTGGCGCCGGAGCGCACCCATTCCAGTTCGCGGGTCATGGCGCGCTGGCGGGCGGCGGACTCCGACTGCTCCTGCACGACGCGCTTGGTCTTCTGCTCCAGCCAGCCGGAATAGTTGCCCTCGTAGGGGATGCCCTTGCCGCGATCGAGCTCCAGCGTCCACTTGGTGACCTGATCCAGGAAGTAGCGGTCGTGGGTGACAAGGATCACGCAGCCCGGGAAGGCCTCCAGGTGGTGCTGCAGCCAGGCCACGGACTCCGCGTCCAGGTGGTTGGTCGGTTCGTCCAGCAGCAGCATGTCGGGCTTGGAGAGCAGCAGGCGGGCCAGCGCGATGCGGCGCTTCTCACCGCCCGACAGCTTGTCCACCGGCCAGTCGTTGGGCGAGCAGCGCAGGGCGTCCATGGCCATCTCGATCTTGGAATCGATGTCCCACAGGTCGCCGGCGTCGATCTTCTCCTGGAGGGCGGTCATCTCCTCCATCAGCTCGTCGGAATAGTCCTCGCCCAGCTTGGCGGCGATCTCGTTGTAGCGGTCGAAGATCTTCTTCTCTTCGCACCACGCGATGACGTTGCCCCAGACGTTGAGCTGCTCGTCGAGGTGGGGTTCCTGCTCCAGGTAGCCCATCTTGACGCCGTCGGCGGCCTTGGCCTCGCCGTTAAATTCCGTATCGATCCCGGCCATGATCTTCAGCAGCGTCGACTTGCCGGAGCCGTTGACGCCCACCACGCCGATCTTGGCGTCGGAATAGAACGACAGCCAGATGTTCTCGAACACCTTCTTGCCGCCGGGATAGGCCTTGGTCAGGCCCTGCATCTGATAAATGTATTGCTGCGCCATGAGGCGTCCGCGCTCGCTTCTTCGAAAAGAGGGGAATTCGCGGAGGGAGATAGCGGTCGGGGCCGCTCGGCGCAACGGCGCGCGACCTTTCGCGCCACGCGTCTAAGGCAAAATACGCCGTCCGCCCGGAGCAGGCGGGCGAACGGCGTCCGCCGCTTACCGCGCGGCGAGAGTGCTGTCGGACTTCGACTGGGCCGCCAGGCGGTTGCAGACGGAGACATTGCCGGCCGAGAGGGTGCGGCCGCGGCTGGTGTAGGAGGCCAGCGGCCCCACGGCGGCGGCCACCTTGCGGCATTCCTTCATCAGCGAATCGAGACCCGCCTTCTTGTCGGCCACGCCGACACAGGCGTCGCCGTCACAGGTCCATTCCACGCCCTCGACCACGGTGGCGGCTGGGGACGATACCGGGGTGGCGAGCTTGGCCTCGGCGCGGAAGCCGGCGGCGAAGGCGGGGCTCGCGGCGAGCACGGCGCAGGAGAGGAAGCCTGCGGAGAAAAGCTTCAATTGCATTGTGCGCTCCAAAGACTTAAAAAAGGCACGATCGGTCACTACCGCTCAAAGAGCACGATCGGTCACTTTCTGTCAAGCGGGGAGGCTTGGCTTTGCGCAAGGGCGACGCCACTAAGGCGCGGATTCTCGATGAGACCGCGCGACAGGCTGCGGTGAAGGGCTTTGGGGCGGTCAGCCTCAATGACGTGGCCGAGGCCGTGGGCCTCTCCAAGAGCGGCCTCTTCAAGCATTTCGAGTCCAAGGAAGTCATGGAGCTGGCGACCCTGGACCAGGGTTTCGACCGCTTCGTGGACTACATATTGGGGCCCGTCGGGACCTTGCCCCCGGGCCGGCCGCGCGTGGAAATGATCTTCGATCGCTGGCTCGACTGGTCCGAGGTGGAGAACGCCGCCGGCGGCTGCCTGATCGTGGCCGCCAGCGTCGAGCTGGACGACCAGCCGGGTCCGCTACGCGACCTCCTGATCCGCCGCGTCAAGCAATGGCGCAAGGCGCTGGCCCGCGAGGTGAAGGCGCTGCGCGATCCCGAGCTCTCCGACGAGGAGGCCGCCAGCGTGGGCTTCCAGATGAAGAGCTACGTCCTGGGCCAGGCCGACGCCAAGCGGCTGATGGGGGATTCCACCGCCCGCAAGGCCGCCCACGCCGCCTTCGCCGCCCTGCTGGACCGCACGGTGGCCGGCTAGGAACCGAACCGCGCGGCCGGGCGCGGCCCTTGTCATGTCCGCCGGGGCGCCGCTTCATCGGGCCTTAGCGGGTGGGGGCGTGGCATGAAGATCCTGGTGGGCGCGACGATGGCGATGACCCTGGCGACGGGCGCGATGGCGGCGGAGGATCTCGCCCTCGCCTCCTTCGCCCAGCAGCAACAGGCCATGGCCTCGGGCGCCGCCAGCTCGGAGAGCCTCACCCGGACCTATCTCGACCGCATCGAGGCGATGAACCGCAAGGGCCCGAGGCTCAACGCCGTCATCGCCCTGAACAGCCACGCCCTGGCCGACGCCCGAAAGCTGGACGCCGAGCGCAAGGCCGGAAAGGTCCGCGGCCCCCTGCACGGCGTGCCGATCCTCCTGAAGGACAACATCGAGTCCTGGGACGGCACGGCCACCACCGCCGGCTCCCTGGCCCTGAAGGACAACGTGCCCGAGCGCGACGCGCCCTTGGTCAGGCGCCTGACCGACGCCGGGGCCGTTATCCTGGGCAAGGCCAACCTGTCGGAATGGGCCAACTACCGCTCCTCCCGCTCGATCAGCGGCTGGAGCGCGGTGGGCGGGCTGGTGCGCAATCCCCACGCCCTGGACCGCGGGGCCTGCGGCTCGTCGTCCGGCTCCGGCACGGCGGTGGCGGCAGGGCTGGCGGCCGGCGCGGTCGGCACCGAGACCGACGGTTCGATCACCTGCCCGGCGACCATGAACGGCGTGGTGGGCCTGAAGCCCACGGTCGGCCTGGTCTCGCGCACCCACGTCGTCCCGATCTCGGCCAGCCAGGACACCGCCGGGCCCATGACCCGCAATGTCGCCGACGCCGCGGTCATGCTGACGGCCCTGGCCGGCACCGACCCCGCCGACCCGGCGACCGGTGAGGCTGACGCCCGCCGGACCGACTACCTGAAGGCCCTCGACGCCGGGGCGCTGAAGGGCGCTCGGATCGGCGTCCTGCGCAACATGGCGGGTCGCCATCCGGGGATCGACGCGGCCTACGATAGGGCCCTGGCCACCCTCAAGGCCGGCGGCGCAGTGCTGGTGGAGGTCCCCGCCCCCAGCACCACCGCCATCGCCGCCGCCGAGGAGCTGGTGCTACGGTCCGAGTTCAAGGCTGGCGTGAACGCCTATCTGGCCAGCACCTCGCCCGCCAAGGTCAAGACCCGCACCCTGGCCGACCTCATCGCCTTCAACGAGGCGAACGCCGATCGCGAGATGCCGCTGTTCGGCCAGGAGACCTTCAAGACCGCCCAGGCCGCGCCGGGGCTGGACGACCCGAGCTATCTCAAGGCCCGCGATGACGCCCGGCGACTGGCGGGGGCCGAGGGGATCGACAAGTGGCTGAAGGACGCCAATGTCGAGGTGCTGGTGGCGGTCTCCGGCGGCCCCGCGCCGCGGGTCGATCCGGTCAATGGCAGCCGCTGGCTGGGCTCGTTCTCCAGTCCACCGGCCGTGGCGGGCTATCCGCACCTGACCGTGCCCATAGGCGAGGTCTCAGGCCTGCCGGTGGGCTTGTCCTTCATCGGAACCGCCTGGTCAGACGCGCGGCTGCTGTCCCTGGGCTACGCCTTCGAGCAGGCGACCCATGCCCGCCTGACGCCGACCTTCGCGACCTCCGTCGACCTGCGCCCGGAGATCGCCGGCGCCTACGACGTGAAACCCTAGCCGGCGAAGCCTCAGTCGAGCGAGGCGAGGTCGTCCGGTCCGCCGATGGTCACGTCCAGATCGGTGACCAGGCCGTTGGCCAGCGAATAGACCCAGCCGTGGACGCAGATGTCCTGGCCGCGGGCCCAGGCGTCCTGCACGAAGACGTCCGAGGCGACGTTGCGGACCTGGCGGATCACGTTGAGTTCGCAGAGCCGATCCAGGCGCGCCTGCTCTTCCGGGATCGCGTCCAGTTCGTGGCGATGCTGGTGATGCACCTCACGGATCGGGTGCAGCCAGTGATCCACGAGGCCGCGCCGTTGGCCGTCCACCGCCGCGGCGACGCCGCCGCAGCCATAGTGGCCCACCACCATGATGTGCTTAACCCGCAGCACGTCGACGGCGAACTGCAGCACCGACAGGTAGTTGGCGTCCTGCGGCGGAGCGAGGTTGGCCACGTTGCGGTGCACGAACAGTTCGCCCGGGTCGAGGTCGACGATCTCGTTGGCGGGCACACGACTGTCGGAACAGCCGATCCACAGATATTCAGGCGCCTGCTGATCGGCCAGCCGCTTGAAGAACCCCGCGTCGGCCGAGAGCATCCGCTCAGCCCAGGCCCGGTTGTTCGCCTTCAGGTGTTCCAGCATGGCGCCGCCCATAGCCCCGACCGACCGGGGCCACAAGCCGCCGCGTCAAGTTGAGGCGGGCCGGCTCAATGCCGCGCCATGATCGCCTCGAGGGTCTGGGCCTTGGCCGTGCTGTCCTCGCTCAGCCGGCGCGCGATGTCCCGCACGCCCGGAGGATAGGCTTCGCCGCCCTGGGCGATCTCGTCGGCGATGTGCTGCATCTGGCGCAGGTTGGCTTCCAGCATGTCGATGTGCTCGCGGGCCAGGCGTCGGGCCTCGGCCTGGAGCTGATGGACCCGTTGGCTCAGGCTGGGCGGGGCGGCCGGACCTGGCGCCACCACGTGGAGGGCTGCTGACATCGCTGCTGTTCCTTGTCGGCGCCGTGGGTCTCACGGCCATGGCGCCAAGCTGGCCGCCCACGGCTGAACGCGTCCTGAGGCGCCGGTTAGCTGGCGTTCAGGATCGGCCTTTCTCTCGCCGACACATCCACGCAACAATCCGGGTCGAGCTTCAATCGCGAGGTGAGGAGACCCCATATGTGCGACGACGACATCCACCAGGGTCTGATCGACGATCCGTCCGTTTCCCGCCGGGCCTTCGGCTTGATGACCGTGGCGGTCGCCGGGATCGCGGGCTCGGCCCGCGCCGCCGTCCCGGTGGTCGAGAAGGACGTTGAGATCAAGACCGCCGACGGCGTCGCCGACGCCGCGCTCTACTATCCGGAAGGCAAGGGTTCGTGGCCGGCCGTGGTGATCTGGCCCGATGTGGTCAGCCTGCGCCCGGCGTTCCGCGAGATGGGCCGGCGGCTCGCCGCCGAGGGCTATGTGGTGCTGGTCCCCAACCTCTATTACCGCGTCAAGCGCGCGCCGGTCGTCGAGGGCGGCTTCAACTTCGCCAATCCCGAGGACCGCGCCAAGCTGACCCCCATGCGCGCCAGCGTGACTCCTGAGGGCACGGACCGCGACGCCGCGGCCTATCTCGCCTTCCTCGACGCCCAGCCCCAGACCAGCAAGAAGAAGAAGGTCGGAACCCAGGGCTATTGCATGGGCGGCCCGCTGGCCTTCCGCACCGCCGGCGCCGTGCCCGGCCGTATTGGCGCGGTGGCGAGCTTCCATGGCGGCGGCCTCCATACCGACCAGCCCACCAGCCCGCACCTCACCCTGACCAAGAGCCATGCCGAGTACCTGGTCGCCGTGGCCGACAACGACGACAAGCAGGACCCGACCGCCAAGGACAGGATCAAGGCCGCCCTCGACGCCGCCAAGCGGCCGAACAAGGTCGAGGTTTATGAGGGCGCCGCCCACGGTTGGACCGTCAAGGGCAGCCAGGTCTACAACGAGCCCGCCGCCGAAAAGGCCTGGGCCGAACTGCTGGCCCTCTACAAGCGCGCCTTAGCCTGAGGCTCGCGCCAAATCCCTTCTCCCCTTGCGGGAGAAGGAAGCGCCTCGCCTGCTTTCCCCCTCAGGCCTGTTGGTTCATCGCCCAGGTGACGCCGAACGGGTCACGGAGCTCACCATAGATATCGCCCCAGAACATCTTCTCGGGCTTCATCTTCGCCTCCGCGCCGGCATCGACCGCACGCTTGAACCAGGTCTCGATGTCCGTGACCGGTAGCATCAGGGTGTAGCCCTGGGGCGGCAGGGCTGGGGCGCCATGCTCCGGATAGCCGTCGCTCAACATCAGCGAACCGCCGTTGATATAGAGGTGGATGTGCATGGTCCGCCCGTTCTCGTCGGGCGGATACTGCGCGGCGACGGTCGCGCCGAACGCCTTCTCGTAGAAGGTCGCCGCCTTAACGGCGCCATCAAGGCTCAGATAGGGTACGACGCCGCCCTTCACTTCGACGGCTGCAGGGGCCTTGGGGTCGATGACGTCCGACATGGGAGTCTCCTTTCGGGGCTTGTTCGTATCTCAGGACGAACGCGCCCACGCCCAGCCGACAGGCGCGCGGAGTTTATTTTCGAACCGTCCGTGCGGCAACAAACGCCCAGGCCAAGCGTTGCAGTAACGACAGGCCGAAACAGTGATCGCCGCGAGAAGCCGATGCTCGAAATCACCACCCTGTCCGAACTGACGATCGATGGAAAACTGTCCCTGGGCCCCGGCGCGTCCAGCAAGGATCTGTTCGCCTTCTATGGAGACGATCTGCGGGCCTGGTTTCACGCCCAGCGCGCCCAGCATGACGCCATCATGGTCGGCGCCGGCACGGTCCGCAGCGACGATCCCGAGCTCACGGTCCGCTATGCGGAAGGCCGCGACCCGCTGCGCGTGGTCCCCGCTTCCATGGGGCGCCTGCCCCTCGACTCCCGGCTGCTGAACGACGGGCGACCCACCTTGGTGGCGGTGTCGAACCAGGCCCCGGAAGAGGCCGTCGAGGCGCTCCGCGCCAAGCCGAGCGTCGAGGTGGTCCGCTGCGGCGAGGATCGGGTCGACCTGGCCGCCCTGATGGCCCTGCTCCATGCCCGCGGAGTCCGAACCCTGATGGCTGAGGGCGGCTCGCGTCTGCTGCACAGCCTCTTCGAGGCGCAGATGGTCTCCCAGATCGTGATCAAACACATCCCGGTGATCTCCGGCGCGGCCGACGCCCCCACCTTCCTGCGCGCCGAGGCCGGCGCCTCGCCCCTGTCGCTCTCACGCTGGCGGCTCACCGACTGGTTCGTGAAGAGCGGGGTCGGGGTTTCCATCTATCGTCCGCTGCAGGCCGCGGCATGATCGGCGCGCCGCAAATCGAGGAGATCGGCGGACACCTTGCCGTCCGCACGGGCGCCGATCCGCCCCCGGCCTGGGACCTGCGCATCGACGCGGGCGAATCCGGCTGGGACGCCGACCCGGCCCGGCTGCGCCATGCCAAGCACCAGGCCCTGATGCGGGCCTACCAGGCGCGCTACATGCTGCTGCCCGACGACGACGCCGGCGGCTCGATCCTCAAGCGGTTGCACCGTCACTACGACCCCGTCGAGATGGCCCGGCTGGAGGGCCTGCGCGCCGGGCTGGAGGCTGAGCTGATCGCGCCGATGGTCGAGGCGGCCAAGCAGGCGTCGGCCGGACGCGATCTCGCCGCCTACGCCACGGCCCTCCTGCCCGAGCTGCGCGAGCGCCCCGAGGACGCCTTCACCGCCTGGCTGCGGACCAACCCGAACCGCGAGCACCACTACCGAAGTTTCCTGATCCAATCCTCGGCCGACCTGCTGGCCGAGGCCTCGGCCTCGGCTCTGGGGGTGGTGGGCGAGTTCGGCGCCCCGCAGTCGGCCCTGTTCCGCATCCTGATCGACGAGTTCGGCTATGGCGCCCATGGCCGCAAGCACAGCGTGCTCTATCGCGCCGTGATGCGCGATTTCGGCCTCGCCGACACCTACAACGCCTATTGGCCGTTCTTCGACACCGCGGCCCTGGAGCTGCACAACACCATCCACCACCTGTTCCAGAACCCGCGCAATTTCTTCCTGCAGGTCGGGTTCCTGCTGTTCGCCGAGACCGCCTACCAGCGCTCCACCCGCGACCACGCGCGCTACCTGCGGGAATTCCATCCCGACGTGGATGCGCGCTATTTCGCCGAGCACGCCCATATCGACCTGCACCATACCCGGATGGTGATCGACGAGGCGGCCCTGCCCCTGGTTGCGACCTATGGCGAGGAGGTGGGCGCCGAGATCGTCGCCGGGGCGGAGCTGACCCGCGACGCCTTCGCCCGGGCGGGCGCGCACATGCTGGCGGTCAGCCAGGCCTTCGACGCGGCGGCCGCGGCAGGCCTGGCGATCTACGCGCCGCCCGATCTCGCCGCACTCGGCCGGGCGATCACGCCCACCTCCGGCCTCGAGGAACCCGCCGCACGGATTCAGGTGGGCGGCCTTGGCCTGGTCCTGGGCGGCGCGGCCTTCGCGGCCTTTCCCGCCGGCGCCCTCGGGCGGATCGCGGGGGTGGAGACGTGACGACCGCGAGCTGGATCGGCGCGGACCTGCCGCCCATCTATCGCGACGGGCAGGAGTACTTCCTGTTGGGACACGCCGATCGGCTCTACCTGGTGCTGAACCGCTGCCCGCATCGCGGCGGCCCGCTAAAGTTCGGCGTCGTCAACGGCGACGACGAGATCGTCTGCCCGCTGCATCACGGCGTGTTCAAGATCGCCCAACTTCTCGCCCAGCCGTCGACCATCCGCCTGGACGAACAGCCGGGAGCCGCCCCGTGACCGCCCCCCTCTGGCGTCGGGTCCTGTCCGAGGGCGGCGGCTTGAAGCTGGCCAATCTGGTCACCCTGTCGCGGGGGCTGCTGGTCCTGCCGATCTTCGCCCTGCTGGCGGCGGGCCAGGGCCTGGCCGCCCTCCTCCTCTACGGCCTGGCGGCGGCGACCGACCTGGTCGATGGCTGGCTGGCCCGGCGCAGCGGCCGGGCCTCGGCCTTCGGCGCCCAGCTCGACGCCGCCGTGGACAATGTCTTCTCCCTGGCCATCCTAGGCTTCCTGCTGCTGGCCTATCCGGGGATCGCCGGGCGCCATCCGTTGGCGCTGGCGGTGCTGTTCGGCGGGCCGCTCGTCTACCTCGCCGCCTCCTGGCTGCTGCGACGCCGGTTCCTGATGTTCCATTTCTGGTCGGCCAAGGCCGGCGCCGTGCTGTTGTTCTGCCTCTGGCCGCTGATGGCCTTGAGCGGTTGGGAGACCTGGCTTCCCGCCGCCGCGGCGCTGGTGGCCTTCAGCCGGCTTGAGCAGATTCTCTACATCCTGCGTGGCGGCCAGAACCTGGACGCCGCCCACGGCTTCTCCCCGCCCCGTCCTGCCTTCCAGATGAAGGAATAGGCGATGACCCGCCCGCCCGCGATCTCCTGGGGTGCGCGCGACCCGCGGCTGCGCGGCCCGGTGGTGGCCGGCCTCGACGCCGGCGGCGCGCGCAACGCCATCGGCGTGCACGCCGCGACCTTCAGCGTCTACCAGGCCCTGGCCGTGGCCACCGGCTCCCTGTCGGCCCGCCATCGCCCGAACCTCGACGGCACGGCGCCCAGCATCGAGATCGGGCCGTTCGACCAATGGTCCGATCCCGGCAGGATCGTCACCCTCGACCCCTGGGGCCACCGGGTCGCCGAGGTCTTCGCCCCGGAGCTCGAGGCCGGCCTCGACATCCGCCCCAGCATCGCGGTGACCGCGGGAAGCCTGAGGATGGCGGAGATCAACGACGCCGTGGACCTGGGCCGCCTGCGCCCGGACGGCCGGGTCCTGACGCGGGCCGGCGACATGGCGGTGACCAAGATCGCCATCGAGCCGGTCTGGTGGCTGCCTGGCGTCGCCGCCCGGTTCGGCCTGGCCGAGACCACCCTGCGCGAGGCCTTGTTCCGCTGCACCGACGGCATGTATCCGGCGCTCAAGACCGATCCGCAGCGCAAGGTGTTCCTGCCCCCCATCGGTGGGACCAGCGTCTATCTGTTCGGCGAACCCGCCCTGCTGAGCGCGACCGACCGAAAGGTCTCCTGCCGCGTCCACGACGAGTGCGGCGGCTCCGATGTCTTCGGCTCGGACCTGTGCACCTGCCGGCCCTACCTGGCGCTTGGGGTGGAGGAAGCCGTCCGCATGGCCCAGGCCGGTGGGCTGGGGGTGGTGATCTACAATCGCAAGGAAGGCCGGGCCCTGGGCGAGGTGGTCAAGCTGCTGGTCTACAACGCCCGGTCCCGGGCCGAGGGCGGCGACCGCGCCGAGGCCTATTTCGACCGCACCGTCGAGGTGGCCGGGGTCTGCGACATGCGGTTCCAGGCGCTGTCGGTGGATGTGCTCCACTGGCTGGGCCTGACGCGCATCGACCGCTGGATCTCCATGAGCAACCTGAAGGCCGACGCCTTGGCTGAGGCCGGCATCGAGATCGTCCGCCAGGTGGCCCTCCCCGACGACCGTGTGCCGGCCCGCGCCGGGGTCGAGATCACGGCCAAGCGCGCCTCCGGCTATTATTCGGGCGCCTGAACGGCGATCTCGCGCATCTGGCCGACGAAGCTGAGCCAGTCCTCGTCGCCGACGAAGCTGCTCGCCTGGACGACCGACCGGTCGTCGATGAAGATGTAGAACGGCGCCGCGCCCCGCGGATTGAGCCGCTGGCGGGCAGCCGCGTCCAGCACCAGCACATGGTCCAGCAGGGGCGAGGTCCCGAGGACCTGGGAGACGTCGTGCGCCGCGTCGGCGCCGATGATCCACAGCGCCACCCCGGCGCGGCGAACCGCCGGAAGGATCTCCAGCAGCTCAGCCGCCTTCTCCCGGCATTTCGGGCAACCTGCGGACAGGAAGACCAGGACCGCCGCCTGGCCGGCGAGGTCCTGCGACGCGATGCGGGCGCCGTCGGCGCGGCGGGTTCCTTCGAAGGCCGGGACCGTCCGTCCGATGGGCAGGCTGGAGGGCGGCGCGGAGAGCTCGGCCGCCGTCCGGACCTTGGCCGCCAGGCGCAGGGTCAGGAAGAGGTTGAGCGCCGTCGCGAAGGTCAGCACCACCAGGACGATGAGCGTCAGGGAACCGTCCATCTCGCCCTCTGGCGCTCAGCGCAGCAGCAGCGCGATGTCGTCCAGGTTGGTCGAGATCAGGAACAGGATGATCGCGACGCCGAACAACAGGAGATAGACGCCCGCTCCGAGCCCGCCGGCCGTCGGGGCGCCGAGCAGATAGGTCCCGCACGCGCCGATCAGCACCGCGTTCCGGGCAAGGTCATAGGCCGAGATCACGTGGCTACCGCCGCCGAAGCAGTTGCAGCTCACCGCCTTTCGTTGGACCAGGGCTGCGAGGATGACGACGGTGAAGACCGCAAACAGAGCGAACGCCGCGGCCATGCCGAGACGGGCCCAGGCGCCGCCGGCCAGCAGGGCGAGGGCGATCAGCGCCTCGGCGCCGATGACCCCGAAGGCCGCCGACCGCGTCCAAGTCCATGGGACGGGGAACAGCTCACCGATCGTTTTCCGGAAGTCCTCCAGGGCGGTCGCCTTGCCCGCGACCGAGGCGGCCAGGACCAGCAGGATGTAGAGCCGGCACGCCTCTGCGATATAGGTCGCTGTCATTCGATGTCTCCCGCCTCCCACCTGGACCCCGGCGCCCCGGGGCTTCGGCGCCGGCGTCTCGATCCGGATCGCGTGGCGATGAGCGCGTCGAACCAGTCGTCCTCGATCGCTTGGCGCGCGCCGGCGCCGACCAAGCCCCGCAGCTCGCGTGCGATCTCCCAGGCCAGGTCCTCGATCGCCGGGTCACCGCGCAGCGGCAGCCCCAGGGCGGCCATGTCGCCCCGGCTCAGGGCGAAGCCGTGCGAGTGGTGGCCGAACAGCAGCTGGTCGACGATCTTCGACATCTCCGCCTCCGATCCCGGCGGCATGTGCAGCGAAAGCAACTCCGCGCCGATCAACTGGATCTCGAGGATCGAGCGGTAGAAGGAGGTCAGGGTGGTGGGGAAGATGCTGTCGCTCAGCACCGACAGGGCCTTGAGCTTGGCCTCCCCCTCCTCCAGGCCGAACCAATCCTTGCTCATCTGGCTGAACAGCCGCACGTCCTGGGCCGAGACGCCCAGCGGCCCGCCCTCATTGGACGCCGTCGGAGAGGTCTGCAGCAGCGGGTCGATCGGCGAGAACACAGCCACCGGCCCAGCGATGATCTCACGGGCCGCCAGGGCCGTGATCGTCCCCGACGACTCGCAATGATGCGGCACGATAAAGGTCAGGTGATCGGTGAAGTCGTGGAGCAGCAGGGCGATGCGCCGCGCGGCGTGCACCACGCCGCCCCGGCAGGAGAAGACCACCTCCAGACGCGGGACGTGGCCGATCTCGCGCAGGGCGTCGTACAGGGGCGGCAGGAGCTCGATCTCGAGATTGGTCGCCGAGATCACCAGGACCGTGGCGCCCCGCCGCCGTTCGATCTCCTCGATGTGGCCGCGGATCTTCACTTGCCGGCCGCGCCCCGCACCAGGCAGGCCGCCAGCGCGCCGGTCATGTCCAGCTCCGGAACCAGCTGCTCGACGAACAGGAACTGGCCGACGGGATTGTTCTCGAGGAAGACATACTCTCCGCTCGGCGTGACGATGAGGTCGAGCGCGCCGTAGGCCAGGCCGTAGCTGCGCACGAAATCGAGGCAGCGGCTCGCGATCTCCGGCGGCAGGTCTTCGGCCTCGTAGAGGATCTCAGCCGAGAAATCCCGGTAGTCGGTGGCGGTCCGCGGGTCGTCCTGGGAATGGATCTTGGCGGCGAACACCTGGTCGCCGATCACCGTCACCCGCAGTTCGTACTGCTTGGCGATGTACTGCTGGAAGAAGCACGGCGATTGCGCCACCGCCTCCAGCAGCTCTTCGTGGTCCTCCGTGATGCGGGTGGTGGACAGGTTGGCCGCGATGCGCTGGCCCGGGGCGACCTTCTCCGCCGCCAGGGACGGGGACGAGAGCGCCTTGAAGACGATATCGGCGCCCACCGCGCCCCGGAACGCGTCGATGTCGCCCTTGCGGTTGGTCACGATCGAGGGCGGGACGCCAAACCCCATGCGCGCCGCGCGCAGGAGCTGCTCGCCCTTCCAGATCGCGCCGCGAATGGCGACCGGATGGCTCATCCAGTAGCAATCGAGGCCGTAGAGCAGGCTGAAGAGGATGTGCTCCATCTCCGCGTCGGCGAAGGCCTTCTCCTGCGGGGTCAACCGGCCCGAGAGGAAGCTGAAATCCGCCTTCTTGCGCATCCAGACCGCGCCGATGTCCGACAGGGACAGGACGTCGCCGCTGGGAAGGTGCGATAGGCCCCCCTCCCATCGTCCGCCGACGAACTCGAGGGTGATGGCGAAGTGCTCGGGAAACTCGTCGAGATTGAGCCTGAAGGGTCTTCCATCGCCCGAGGCGACCTTCGCCGCGACTAGGTCGGCATGCAGATCGGCGCGATTGGTGACGATCAAGATACGCTTGGCCATGAGGCGGTCCGGGCGGTCTGATGAGCGGCGGCGGTCACGCCTGGCGCAAGACACAAAGGGCCGCCGGATAGTCCGGCGGCCCTTCGCGGATGGTGGCGGTTAGCACCAGTATCCGTTGTCGACCCCGCGATATTGGCCCCAGATGTCCACCTCGGCGCGGTAATCCCCGTCGCCGGTCTGGTCCGTGCAACCGGCCACGGAAACGCCGTCGCGCGCCTTCCACTTGCCGGTCTGCGGGGCGGCGTCCTTCTTCTCGGCCAGCTTGAAGGCGAAGACGGTCTTTTCGTTCTGCATGATGAAATCCTCGATGAGGGCCGCCAGCGCCCTCGGGCAGGTGACGGCGGTTCAGGATCAGGGTCTGGATCGGACCGCGGTCTCGCCGGCGTGGCCGGCCAGGTCGCGCGCCGAGATGTGGCGCCCTAGCACCAGTCCCCGGCGTCGTGTCCGCCGCCGGCGTAGTTGAACCATTCGCGATAGTCGCCGTCGCCCGTGGGATCGGTGCAGCCGGCCACGGACAGGCCATCGCGGGCCTTCCATTTGTCGGCGTTCGCGCCCGCGTCCTTGCGTTTCGTCTCGGCCAATTTGAAGGCGAAGACCGTCTTTTCGCGTTCCATATCGAGAGATCCTCTGTGGCAGGTTGAGGTCGGCACGGCGAGGCCATGTCGTCGCGTTTTCAGCAACGCTGCAACCAAGGGTTACGCAACCACGTGGCGACATCAACGTCGATGTAATCAACTCTTGCGTGATCAACCAAGACGCGTTGACGGCCAAGCCACGCCAGGGCGATGATTTCGGGTGATCGGCGAAAGTTCGTTTCCGGCGCCCCGCGCGAGCCGCCCGTGAGGCCGATGCCCCACCCCATGGTCCGTCGGTTGCTGTCCCTGCTCTGGCCGCGCGGCGAGCCGGGGCTGAAGGCGCGCGTGATCGCCGCGGTGGCGCTGGTCGCCGCGGCCAAGCTGATCAGCATCGCCGCGCCGCTGCTCTACAAACAGGCTATCGACGCCCTTTCGAATCCGGCCCTGGTGGTCGTGCCGGTGGCCCTCATCCTCGCCTATGGGGTGGCCCAGGTCGGGGCCCAGGTGGCGGGCGCGCTACGCCAGCTCATCTTCGCCAGGGTCGCCCAGCGCGCCATCCGGCTGACCGCGCTGGAGGTCTTCAAGCACCTGCACGCCCTGTCGCTGCGCTTCCACCTGGATCGCCAGACCGGTGGCCTGTCGCGGGTGATCGAGCGCGGGGTCATCGGGGTCGAGTACCTGCTGGAACTGGCGCTCTTCAATGTCCTGCCGACCCTGCTGGAGCTGACCCTGGTCTCGGCCATCCTGTGGCGGTTCTACAGCGCCGGTTTCGCCCTGGCGGCGCTGGTCACCATCCTCTGCTACCTCGCCTTCACCTTCGGGGTCACCCAGTGGCAGGTGGCCTTCCGGCGGGAGATGAACGCCCGCGACGTCGCCGCCAGCGTCAAGGCGACCGACAGCCTGCTCAACTATGAGACGGTGAAGTATTTCGGCGCCGAGGCCCACGAGACCGCGCGCTATGACGAGGCCAAGCGGGCCTACGAAAAGGCCGCGATCCGCAGCCTGTCGATGCAGGCGGCGCTCAGCATCGGCCAGGTGGCGATCATCGCCGGCGGATCGATCACGGTGATGATCATGGCCGGCCGCGGGGTCGCCGCGGGAACCATGACCCTGGGCGACTTCGTCCTGGTCAACGCCTACCTGCTGCAGCTCTACGTGCCGCTGGGCATGCTGGGCACGGTCTATGGCAGCGTGAAACAGGCCCTGACCGACGTCGAGGCCATGACCCGGCTGCTGGCCGAGCCGGTGGAGGTCGCCGACCGCCCTGGGGCCCCGATCCTGGCCGCGCCCCGAGGCCATATCGTCTTCGACCGGGTTTGCTTCGCCTATGATCCGCGCCGCCCGATCCTCGCCGATCTCAGCTTTGAGGTTCCGGCCGGCAAGACCGTGGCCGTGGTGGGCCCCAGCGGCGGTGGCAAGTCCACCCTGGCCCGGCTGCTGTTCCGCTTCTACGACGTCGACGGCGGCGCCATCACCATCGACGGTCAGGACCTGCGCGACGTGACCCAGCTCAGCCTGCGCCAGGCGATCGGGGTGGTGCCGCAGGACACGGTGCTGTTCAACGACACCATCGGCTACAACATTGCCTATGGCCGGGCCGGGGCGAGCCGCCAGGAGATCGAGCAGGCGGCGCGCCTGGCCCGCATCCACGACTTCATCCTGCGTCTGCCGGACGGCTACGAGACGAGGGTCGGCGAGCGGGGGCTGAAGCTCTCCGGCGGCGAGAAGCAGCGCGTCGCCATCGCCCGGGTGATCCTAAAGCAGCCCTCGGTGCTGATCTTCGACGAGGCTACCAGCGCGCTCGACAGCCATACCGAGCAGGAGATCCAGGCCAGCCTGCGCGAGGTCTCGGCCCAGAGGTCGACTCTGGTCATCGCCCACCGGCTCTCGACCATCGTCGAGGCCGACGAGATCCTGGTCCTCGACGGCGGCCGCATCGTCGAGCGCGGTCGACATGCCGAGCTGTTGGCCAAGGACGGCGCCTATGCGTCCATGTGGCTGCGCCAGCGCCGGGCCGCCGCGCGCGACGCGGCCCTCGCCGAGGCCGGCGAATGAAGCCGGATCGCAACCCACGGGATTAAGTATAGCCTGCCGCCAATTTACGCATTCGCCAGAATTCATGTCGCATGCAGGTGGCAATGCGACGGTTTCCTGAGCTAGGCTGCACCCATGACGAAAACACCTTTCGGCGCAAAACTGGAGCTGGTGCTGAAGGTCTTCTCCATGAGCCGCTCTCAGCTTGCCGCCGATCTGGCGGTCGACAAGTCGGTGATCGGCCGCTGGGTCAGCGGTTCGGCCGCGCCCGCGACTCACAACATGGCCCACCTGACGCGCTACATAGCCGGCAAGCGGCCCGGCTTCACGATGCTGGACTGGGAGCGGACCCTGCCCGACTTCGCCGACCTGTTCGGCGCCCAGCCGCCGGCGCCCGACAGCGCCAGCGACAGCATCATCCTGCCGATCATGGGCCAGATCCGCAGCGCCACCGAGACCTGCGCCGCCGACCTCGAATGCTTCTTCCGCACCACCCGTCCCGCGGAGGCCGCGCCGGGGCGCTTCCTGCACGACCAGGGCATGTTGCGGCTCGGCGACAACGGCCTGCTCGAGTTCCGCATGGGCATCCGCGAGACCGTCTATGCCGGCTGGCTCTTCCCCATTCGCGGCAAGCTGTTCTGTATCGCCACCGACGCGGTCAGCGGCGGGCTGGTCTTCGCGATCTTCAGCACGCCGCCGGCGGGCCGGGTCCAGCGCCTGGACGGGCTGAGCCTCGGCATGGGCGCGGGCTCCCTGCCCGGCATCACCGCGGCCACGCTCCTGCTCGACCGGATCGGCGAGCTGTCGGGCGACGCCGCGGCGGACGAGCGGCGCTATCAGGAACTGCTGATGCAGGATCCCCTCGCGCCCGAGGGCAGCATCCCGGAGGATGTCCTGGCCCATCTCCTGCGCGACTTCGGCCCGTCGCAGTTGGCGCTGGGCGGGGAGCTGCTGCTGCAGCTTCCCTTCCACCGATCCGTGGCGCGCAGCCTGCCCCCGGTGGCCCCGCTCCGGGCGGATGAGGGCCAGGTCGTTCGCCCCCAGTTCGGGCGCCCGAACATTAAGTCCTGAGCGGTCGGCCCGGGTTCGCCTCCCTCCCGCCGCCGCCGCGTCCACATTCCGCCTTACGCCCCGCGCCAAGCTGCGCCTTGAGGGGCGAAGGCAGGAGCTTGGAAGACCATGTCCGGTTCGAAGACGGTCCGTAGCGTATCCTTCATCGCATTGGCGGCTCTGACCGCCGCGGGGGCGCCGCCGGCGCCAGGCGTCGCCCAGAGCGCCTATCGCGACGGCTCACCAACCCCGGCGGCCTGCGAGGCCCTGGGCTTCACCACAGTCTCCGAACACGACGATTATCGACGCTCCGCACGGGTCGGCATGCCGTCCCCGCCGCCGCCGCCGCCGCCGCAACGCGAGCCGCGCGGGCGGGCCGCCGACGCCGCGGCGGAGGCCCACAAGCGAATCGAGGAGCTGGCCGTAACCGGCCATCGGGTGCGTCCCGCCGCGCCGTCGATGTACGCGCCGCCGCCCGCGATCATGCGCCAGCAGGCGGAGACCGAGCGCTATCCCAACGCCCAGGCCAACCCGATCCGGCGTGTGGCGGACGAGCCGGTCTCCACCTTCTCGGTCGATGTCGACACCGCCGCCTACGCCAATGTCCGCCGCTTCCTGAACGACGGGCGCCGGCCGCCAGCCGACGCCGTACGGGTCGAGGAGCTGGTGAACTATTTCGACTACGGCTACGCCGCGCCGCGCGAGCGGACCATACCCTTCCGACCCTTCGTGGCGGTGACCCCCTCGCCCTGGTCCGCCGAACGCCAGATCATGCATATCGGGCTGCAGGGCTATGAGGCGCCGCGCGCCGCCCAGCCGCCGCTCAACCTGGTCTTCCTGATCGACACCTCCGGCTCCATGAGCTCCGAGGACCGGCTGCCGCTCGCCCGCAAGAGCCTCGGCCTGCTGATCGACCAGCTGCGGCCCCAGGACCGGGTGGCCATGGTGGCCTATGCCGGCTCGGCGGGCGCAGTGCTGGCCCCCACCGATGGCCGCCAGAAGCTGAAGATGCGTTGCGCCCTGGAGGCCCTGCATTCCGGCGGCTCGACGGCCGGCGGGGCGGGCCTGGCGCTCGCCTACGACCTAGCCCGTCAGAACTTCGATCCCAAGGCGGTCAACCGGGTGATCCTGGTCACCGACGGGGACTTCAATGTCGGCGTGGCCGACCCCGCCAAACTGAAGGATTTCGTCGCCGAGCAGCGAAAGACCGGCGTCTATCTCTCGGTCTATGGCTACGGCCGCGGCAACTACAACGATACGATGATGCAGACCCTGGCCCAGAACGGCAACGGGACGGCGGCCTATGTCGACACCCTCAACGAGGCCCGCCGGCTGTTTCGCGACGACTTCACCGCCTCGCTGTTCCCCATCGCCGACGACGTGAAGATCCAGGTGGAGTTCAACCCGGCCCGGGTCAGCGAGTACCGGCTGATCGGCTACGAGACCCGCATGCTGGCCCGCGAGGACTTCAACAACGACCGGGTGGACGCCGGCGAGGTCGGGGCCGGCGCCTCGGTCACCGCCCTCTACGAAATCACCCCGACCGGCGCGGCGGCCTCCAGCGATCCCCTGCGCTATGGCCGTCAGCCCGCCCCGGCCGCCATGCCCGCCGGAGAGATCGCCTTCCTGAAGGTGCGCTACAAGCTGCCGGGCGAGCGCGCCTCGCACGTGATCGAGCGGCCGATCGGCGGAGCCGACGTCTACGCCAGTGTGGCCGCCGCCCCCGAACCGGCCCGCTGGGCCCTGGCGGTGGCGGGCTTCGGTCAGAAGCTGCGCGGCGATCCTCGGATCGACGAGCGTTTCGGCTGGCCGCAGGTGGCCGCCCTGGCCCAGGGCGCGCGCGGCGAGGACCCCTTCGGCCTGCGCGCCGAGTTCGTCCAGCTGGTCCGCAACGCCGACGGCGCCCGGTCCCTGAACGAGTAGCGGCAGCCGGCCTCATCCCGGACGCCGCGCCCGTCCGGGATGACGAAGGGGTGATCGGAAGCTTGGCAACCTATCGCGGCCCTCTCCAGTTGTGTGTCGAACCCCAGGAGCATCCCCGATGAAAGTCAGCGACATCATGTCCCGCGACGTCCAGATCGCGCGGCCGCAAGACTCGATCCAGTCCGTGGCCAAGCGAATGCGGGAGATCGACGCCGGCTCCATGCCCATCTGCGATGGCGAGCGGGTGCATGGCATGGTCACTGACCGCGACATCGCCATCCGCGCCGTGGCCGAGGGCCGCAGCTTCGAAGGCCCGGTCTCCGACATCATGAGCGCCGAGGTCGAATGCGTGTTCGACGACGACGACGCCCGGGAGGCGGCGGGCCGCATGGCCAGCGCCCAGATCCGCCGCCTGCCGGTCCTGAACCGCGAGACCAACCGCCTGGTGGGCATTCTGGCCCTCGGCGATATCGCCGGCCGGGTGAAGGATTCGACGGCGGGTCACATTCTCGAAGAAATCAGCGAACAGACTCGTCCGATCTGATATTTTAGCTGCAGGGACGGCGCGGCCGAACCAATCGCGCCGCCGTTCGTTGCATTGAAGAAGACAGTGCAGAAAGAGGGCGCGGGTGTTTGACGTCACCGATTCCCACACCGAGAACCTGATCCGCTTGAACCCGGCCGACGCGCCCTATTTCGGCGCCCCCGGCCGCGTCGGGTTCCACCTGATCGACACCACCATGATGTACGCCCCGCGCTCGGGCGGGGTGAAGCGCTACCTCCACCAGAAACGGGCCTGGCTCGCCAAGCGGCGGCCGGACATCAGCCACACCCTGGTGGTGCCCGGCGCCACGACGGGACTCGAGGCTCACGGCATCGTGACCGTGGCCGCCGCCCGCCTGCCGTTCGGCGACGGCTACCGGATGCCCGCCTCCATGGCCAAGTGGGAGACGGTGATCCGGATGCTGGAGCCGGACATCATCGAGGCCGGCGACATCTTCGTGCCCGGACACGCGGCCCTGGAGGCCGGCGAGGCGTTGAGCGTTCCCGTGGTCGGCTTCTGCCACACCGACGCCGCGGCCCTGGCCGCCATCCATTTCGGCGACTGGGCCGAGGCGCCAGCCATGAAGCGCTGGGCGGCGACCTATCAGCGTTTTGACCGCGTGGTGGCCCCCAGCCGCCACATCGCCGCACGCCTGGCCGAGGCCGGGGTCGAGAAGGTCAGCGTCCAGCTCCTGGGCGTCGACACCGAGCTGTTCCATCCCGCCCGCGCCGACCGCGCCAAGCTGCTGAAGCGACTGGGCCTGAAGGCCGACGCCCGGCTGCTGGTCTTCGCCGGCCGCCCGGCGCGGGAAAAGAACATCGAGAGTCTGATCTGCGCCGTGGAGCGGCTGGGCGAGCCCTATCACCTGCTGCTGATCGGCGCCGGCAAGGACGCCCACTATTCACCGCGGGTGATCCCCCTGGACTACGAGCGCGATCCGGCCACCCTGGCCGGGGTCATCGCCAGTTGCGACGCCCTGGTCCATGCAAACGAGAACGAGCCCTTCGGCCTGGTTGTGCTGGAAGCCCTGGCCGCCGGCCTGCCGGTGGTGGGCCCCTCCCGCGGCGGGATCGCCGAGCTCATCGACGAGAGCGTCGGCCAGCAGGCGCGCAGCGTCGATCCGGCCGGCATGGCCGAGGCGATCGAGGCCCTGTTCGAACGCGACCTCGGCCCGGTGAAGGCCGCCGCCCGCCGCCGCGCCGAGCAGCGTCATAGCTGGGACAACACCTTCGAAGGCCTGACCCGGATCTATGGCGAGCTGGTCGTCGGCCGCTCGTCCGACGCCCCTGTGGCCTTGCGAGCCTAACGCCCGGTCGGCATGTCCTTGAACGGGATGTCCTTGTCGACGCGGATGTCGCCGGGCAGGCCCAGGACGCGCTCAGCGATGATGTTGCGCAGGATTTCGTCGGTTCCGCCGGCGATCCGCAGGCCCGGCGCGAACATCACCGAGGACTGGAAGCCGCCGTGCAGCGGGGCCAGGTCCGAGTCAATGATGATCCCGTACTGATCCAGCATCTCGACCGCTGAATTGCCCAGCTCCTGCATCTGGACCGCGGAGATGATCTTGCCGATCGAGCTTTCCGGCCCCGGGGTCTGACCGCGCGACAGGGCGGTCATGGTGCGGTTGCGGGTATGCTTCAGCCCCTCGGCCTGGACATACCAGTCGGCCAGCTTCTCGCGGAGCGCGCTGTCCTTCAGCGCCGATTGGCCGTCGAGACCCGGCGTGTCGCGCGCGGTCTCCAGGAACTGCGACCAGCCGGCCCCCGTGGCCCCGCCGACCGCCAGCCGCTCGTTCATCAGGGTGACCAGGCTGACCTTCCAGCCCTCGCCCACCGCGCCCAGACGCTGGCTGTCCTTGACCCGCACGTCGGTGAAGAACACCTCGTTGAACCCCGACCCGCCCGACATCTGGTGGATCGGCTTCACCTCGATCCCCGGATCCTTCATGTCGATCCAGAACATGGTCAGGCCCTTGTGCTTGGGCGCGTCCGGATCGGTCCTGACGATGACGATGCCGTAGTCTGAGAACTGGGCGCCGGTCGTCCACACCTTTTGGCCCGAGATCAGCCAGTCGCCGGAGCCGTCGTCGACCTTCACCGCCTTGGTCCGCGCCGCGGCCACGTCCGAGCCGCCGGAGGGTTCGGAGAACAGCTGGCACCAGATCTCCTCCCCCCGGATGGCGGGTCCGGCGAAACGGTCCTTCGTCCCCTGGTCGGCGAAGTTCATCACCGTGGGCACGCACATGCCCAGGCCGATCTGGAACGGGTTGGGCGGGATCGGATATTTCGACTCTTCCTGGCCGAAGATCACGTTCTGCAACGGATTGCCGCCCTGGCCGCCCCACTCCTTGGGCCAGGTGATGCAGGCATAGCCGGCGGCGGCTTTCCTGGCCTGCCAGGCCTTGGAGGCGGCCATCGAGTCCCCGCCGCCCTCTGGGTCGGCGCCGACATGCTGCTTGGGGGCGTTGGCCTCCAGCCAGGCGCGGACCTGGGTACGGTAGGCGGCTTCTTCGGGGGTGTCGTTGAAGTCCATGATCCGATGTCCCTTAGGCGGCCGCGTTGCGACGTTCGAGGTGGCTGACGAGGCGTTCCTTCCAGACCCGCGGCGCGCCGGCTACGAGGCTGAGCTGGCGCGAGCGACGGTAGTAGAGATGGCAGTCCATCTCCCAGGTGAAGCCGATGCCGCCGTGGGTCTGGATGTTCTCCTTCGAGCCGAACCAGAAGGCCTCCGAGGCCGCGATCCTGGCGGCGCTGGCGGCCACCGGCAGTTCCGGCGCATTGGTATTGAGCGCCCAGGCTCCGTAATAGGCGTTGGAGCGGGCGAGCTCGTTCTTGACGTACATGTCCGCGAGCTTGTGCTTGATCGCCTGGTAGGACGCGATCACCCGGCCGAAGGCGTAGCGCTCCAAGGCGTATTCCTTGGCCATCTCCAGGCAGCGGTCGGCGCCGCCGAGCTGCTCGAATGACAGCAGCACCGCGGCGCGGTCGAAGATCTGCTCGATGAGCTCCATGCCCTCGCCGGCGTTCCCGATCCGCCGGACGGGCGCGTCCTTAAAGGTCAGCCGGGCGGCGTCCCGGGTGGGATCGAGGGTCTTCAAGCTCTCGCGGGTCACCGAGCCGTCGGTGAGGTCGGCCAGGAACAAGCCGGGCTTACCGTTCTCCTTGGCCAGCACCAGGGCGACCGTGGCGACGCCGCCGTCGGTGACCGGGATCTTCACGCCGTTCAGCTTGCCGTCCGAGACGGCGGACTGAAGATTGCCCGCGGTCACGACGCCCTGCCCCTCGCTGGTCGCCACGGCGCCGATGACCTCGCCGGCGGCGATCTTGGGCAGCAGGTAAGCCTTCTGCTCGTCATTGCCGGCCAGCATGATCGCCTCGGCCAGGAAATAGACGGTGGACGCGAAGGGGATCGGGGCGACCGCGCGGCCCAACTCCTCGGCGATCACGCAGAGTTCAAGGTGTCCCAGGCCCAGGCCGCCATGTTCCTCGGGGATGGCGGCGCCCAGCCAGCCTTGCTCGGCCACCGATTTCCACAGGGCCTCGTCATAGGTCCGCTCGTCGTCGTCGAGGGTCTTGCGCACCCGGTCGGTTCCGCAATTGGCGGCCAGAAACTTGCGCGCCTCGCCCTGCAGGAACTTCTGGTCGTCGGAGAAATCGAAATTCATTTCCGCCCATCCCCGCCCTTCACGGGCGGTCGTTGAAATAGCTTTCGGGCAACATACGCGCCCTGCCCACCTTTGAAAGATTGACCTCGCGTCAAGGATTTCAGCGTCTTATCGCCGGCTGAAACGGGCTGTCAGGGACACCGCGCATGGCCAAGGCGATATACCAGCGAAACCAGAAGGTGTGGGTCGAGAGTGTCGGCGCCTGGGCGGTGATCGAGAAGATCGTCCCCATCTGGGCCAAGGGTTTCGACGAGCCGGTCAAGGTCACCTACGACGTCGGCCTGGGCCGCGAGTTCTCGGCCCACGAGCTGAAGCCGGAGCAGGAGAATGATCGCGAGGCGCTCACCGAGGACGGTGCGCGCTGGCGGCTGCTGCGCGCCAACAACAAGTGGCAGACCGATCAGGAGACCCGCAACCACCCCTTCCCCGGAACCTATCCGGTGGTGGTCACCGATCCCAACGACTGGGGCGGCTGGCGCGTGCCGGGCGCGGAGTACGACCGCGATCCGCACAAGATCGAGTTCCAGGCGCGGCTGATCGCCAACGCCCCGCGCCTGCTGAGCCTGGCGCGGCAGGTGGTGAAGGTCGTCGACGAGAGCAACGGCGACGCCCCGAACGAGCTGACGCAGGTGGCCGACGACATCCTGAAGCTGGAGCGTTACCTCTTGGAAATCCCCTCCGGGGTAGATAGCGAGCCGGACGAAGCCGTCCACGCGGCCGAATAGGGCCCCGTCTAGAGAGCGATCGCTCAAGCCAGAAGGGCTTCCAACTTGCTCAAGTCCCCTGAATCGTCCGGCCCCGCGACACCAGATCTCAGCGGCGTGGTTCGACACAACGCCCCGGTGGTTCTCATCGCCGTCCTGTTCGTCGCTTACGGGGTCTGGCAGAGCCGCATCCTCGGCTTCTCGCTCCCGACGCCGACGGACTATGTCTTGGCGGTCCGCACCCTGCTGACCTTCTGTGCGGCGCTGATCCTGGCCCTATTCGGCCTCGAGCTCGTGAAGGTCCGGCCGAAAAGCCCCTTCGCTCACTTCAAGATCTGGGCGCGCGAGCAGCGCCTGTCGCACCGCGTCTGGTTCGTCGCGCCGGCCTTCTTCGCGTTGATCTTCCAGTCGACAACATTCGGTGTCCTGAAGAGCGCGATACCCCTGGCCCACCCCTTCGACCTCGATCCGCTCTTCGCCAATATCGACGCCCAGATCCACGGCGGCGACCCTTGGCGGCTAATCCAGCCCATCGTCGGCTATCCAATCATCAGCTCGGCCTTGAACCTCACCTACCATCTCTGGTTCGCACTGGTGTTCTTCGTGGCGTTGTTCGTCATGGGATGGCTCGAGCGCCCGGCGCTTCGCCTGCAGTACCTGATCGCCCATTCCCTATGCTGGATTCTATTGGGAGCGTTCGCCGCGACGTCGCTCTCTTCGTGCGGTCCTGTCTTCTACGAACATTTCTATGGCGACGACCGCTTCGTTCCGTTGACCACCTATCTGACCGAGGCCGGAACTCAGTTTCCCATGCCCGCGCTCGAGGTTCAGAACGCGCTGCTGCACTGGGCGAAGACCGGCGGACAAGGCGCCGGAGGCGGCATCTCGGCCATGCCATCGATGCACCTCTCCATCGCCACGCTGTTCGCCCTGCTGGGATGGAGCGTCTCGAAACGCTGGGGGATCGCGGCGACCGTATTCCTGGGGCTGATCCTGATTGGTTCCGTCCACCTAGGCTATCACTACGCCATCGACGGATATGTCTCGATCGTCGCGACCTCCGGAATCTGGTGGGTGTGCGGCGTCGTAGCCCGGGCCTACTTGGCCAGGCAGGCCAAGGCATTCGCCACCGTGCCGGTTTGAGGCGTTCCCGGCCGTGGACCGTCCTCCGGCTGGAGGACGGTCCACGGCGCCGGGCCTAGAACCTGTAGCCCAGGCCGGCCGAGACCACCCACGGGTCCAGATTGACCTTGGACTTCAGCGCGCCGCCATTGATCTTGGCGTCGGTGTCGAAGAACACCTTCTTCACGTCCAGATTGGCGCTCCAGGCGCCCCGAACCGCCACGTCCACGCCGGCCTGCAAAGCATAGCCGACGCCATCGTCCAGCTTCACCGAGAAGCCGTTCTTGTCGTCCCCGCTATAGAACATCATGTAGTTCAGGCCCGCCCCGACATAGGGGCTAACCCGGGCCGTCGGCGCGAAGTGGTATTGCACCGTGGCGATGGGCGGCAGGACCCAGGTCTTGTGGACCACCACGTCGGTCGCCGGCCCCTGCGCGCGGATCGTGTGCTGGGTCGTACCCAGAACAAGCTCAACGGCGACGTTGTCGGTGAGGAAGTAGTGGATGCCCACGGTGGGCATGACGTCATGTTCGACATCGACGTGCAGGCCGGTGGCCGCGCCCGCGGCGGTCACGATGGCCGCGTCGGCGTCCGACGAAATGTCGGTGACGCGAGTGTTCAGAATGACGTGGCCCTTGGCCTTGGGCTGGAAGTCCTGTGCTTGCGCGCCCGTGACAAGCGTCAGCGCGGCGCCCACGGCAAGCGCGTAGGTCTTGGCTTTCATCTTCAATCCCCTCATTCAGCGCGGTGCAGCCGCGCTTGGGGATCGGCATCGCGCAGGGCCGGCGCCCGGGCCTTGACGCATCTCAAACGTCAGTTTGAACTCTGAGCGTGCGTCGCTCGGTCTCGCCCTGGGCGGCCAGATCGCCTAAATCGTTCTGATGCGCACAGAGACCCCTCAGCCGATCCGGCTCTCCGAGTACCGTCCTCCCGCCTTCCTGATCGACGAGGTTCGGCTGGACTTCGACCTGGCGCCCAACGCTACGCGGGTGAAGGCCAGGCTGAGCATCCGTCGCAATGGCGAGCACGCCGACCCGCTGGTCCTGAACGGTGAGCGTCTGAAGCCGGTCTCCGTGGCGGTCGACGGCAAGGCCCTGGACGACAGCGAGCGGACGATCGACGCCGAGTTCCTGACCGTGCCGAACGTCCCGGACGCCTTCGTCCTGGAGACCGAGGTCGAGATCGATCCCGAGGCCAACAAGGCGCTGGACGGCCTCTACATGTCCGGCGGCCGGTTCTGCACCCAGTGCGAGGCCGAGGGCTTCCGCAAGATCACCTGGTATCCGGACCGCCCCGACGTGCTGTCCCGCTTCACGGTGCGCATCGAGGCCGACGACGCTTTCCGCCATCTGCTCTCCAACGGCAATCTGATGGAGTCGGGCGCCTTGCCGAACGGCCGTCATTTCGCCGTCTGGAACGATCCGTTCCCGAAGCCCTGCTACCTGTTCGCCCTGGTGGCCGGCGAACTGGACGTGCTGGAGGACAAGCTCGTCACCATGAGCGGGCGCACGGTGGATCTGCGCATCTTCGTCGATCCCGGCATGGCGCCTCGCGCGGCCTACGCCATGGACGCCTTGAAGCGCTCGATGACATGGGACGAGGAGGCGTTCGGCCGGGAATACGACCTCGACCTGTTCATGATCGTCGCCGTCCGCGACTTCAATTTCGGGGCGATGGAGAACAAGGGGCTGAACATCTTCAACTCCTCGCTTCTGCTGGCCGAGCCCGCCACCGCCACCGACATGGACTACGAGCGCATCGAGAGCGTCGTGGCCCACGAATATTTCCACAACTGGACCGGCGACCGGATCACCTGCCGCGACTGGTTCCAGCTCTGTCTGAAGGAGGGCCTGACGGTCTTCCGCGACCAGAGCTTCTCGGCCGACATGCGCGGCGCGGCGGTCCAGCGGATCAAGGACGTGAAGGCCTTGCGCGCGCGCCAGTTCCCTGAGGACCAGGGGCCGTTGGCCCATCCGGTGCGGCCGTCGACCTATCTGAAGATCGATAACTTCTACACCGCCACGATCTACGAGAAGGGCGCGGAGGTCATCCGCATGCTCAAGACCCTGATCGGCGCCGAGGCGTTCCGAAAGGGCATGGACCTTTATTTCAACCGCTGGGACGGCCACGCCACCACGGTGGAGGAATTCATCCGCTGTTTCGCCGAGGTGTCAGGCCGCGACCTGTCGGCCTTCTTCGCCTGGTACGAGCAGGCCGGCACGCCGAAGCTCGACCTCAAGCACCGCTATGACGCGGACGCCCGCACCCTGGAGTTGGAACTCTCGCAGGAGACCGCCCCGACCCCGGGCCAGCCGGACAAGCATCCCCTGCCCACCCCGGTGACCGTGGGCCTGCTGGACGCCGAGGGCCGGACGTTGGCCTTCGAACGTGACGGCGTGGCGCTCGACGAGACCGTGGTCGTGCTGGAGGGCGCCCGGACCAAGGTGACCCTGACCGGGGTCGATTCCGCGCCCGTGGTCTCGGCCCTGCGCGGGTTCTCCGCGCCCGTGACGCTCACCACCGACGCCGAACCCAAGGACCGCTACGTCCAGCTCGCCGCCGACCCCGACCTGTTCAATCGCTGGGAGGCCGGCCAGGACCTGGCCCGCGCCTTGATCGTGGCCCGCGCCATCGGGGCGGCCGACGAGGTCGGCGAGGAACGCTTCGCCCACGCGCTCGGTCGGTCGCTGGACGACCAGGCCGCCGATCCGGCCTTCAAGGCCCTGATGCTGGCCCTGCCCAGCGAGTCGGACCTGGCCCTGGCGCTGCAGCCCTCCGACCCCGCGTCCATCCACGAGGCCCGCGAGGCCCTGCGCCAGCGCCTCTCGGTGCATCTGGGCGAGGATCTGAAGCGGCTGCATATCGGCCTGCAGGAGCTTGGGGAGTTCTCCCCGGACGCCGCCAGCGCCGGCCGCCGCGCCCTGCGCAACGCCGCCTTGGACCTGCTGGCCGCCAATCCGCGCTCCGAGGTGGCCGAACTGGCGGACGGCCACTACCGCGCCGCGGCCAATATGACCGACGCCATTGGCGGACTCTCGGCCCTGATGCTGATCGGCGGCGAAGCCTATGAGGCGGCCCTGGCCGACTTCTTCGAACGCTGGAAATCCGAGCCCCTGGTGGTCGACAAGTGGTTCGCCCTGCAGGCCCGCGATCCGGACGAAGGCGTGTTGGGCCGGGTTCTGGGCCTCACCGCTCATCCGGCCTTCGACGAGAAGAATCCCAACCGGCTGCGAGCCCTGGTCTCGACCTTCGCCAATTTCAATCCGGCCCGCTTCCACGATCCCAGCGGCGCCGGCTACCGCTTCCTGGCCGACCAGATCCTGGCCGTCGACGGGTTCAATCCGATGACCGCGGCGCGGCTGGTCGACCCCCTGGGCGGATGGCGTCGGTACAAGCCAGAGTTGGGCGTCTTGATGAAACGGGAACTCGCCAGGATTGCGGGGACGGAGGGGCTTTCCAAGAACGTCTATGAACTTGTCAGCAAAGCCCTCGCTGATTAGGCGGGTCATCTAGCCGACATTGCGCGCCGTTCGTTGCAGACGCGCGAATCTTGTCGTTAATTCCGGGACTTCGCCGTATTCCCGGGCCAGGAAGGAGACAGCCAGCCAATGACCGTCTCGCTGAACCGGTTGCGGTTCCTGATCATCGATGACAACGCCCACGCCATCAATCTGGTGAAGGCGATGCTACGAGGCTTCGGCTGCGAGCAGCTCTACGACGCCCAGACCATCGAGGGCGCCAAGCAGCGGATGAAGGCCACGCCGGCCGACATCGTCATCCTCGACTACATGATGGGCGCGGAGGAAGGCGTCACCTTCGCCCGCTGGCTGCGCAACGACAACGACAGCCCCAACCAGTTCACCCCGATCATCATGCTGACCGGCCATGCGGACCGCGACCGGGTGATGGCGGCGCGCGACGCGGGCGTAAACGAATTCTGCGTCAAGCCGGTGACCCCGGCCGACCTGATGAAGCGCATCCTCTGGGTCATCGACCACGCCCGGCCGTTCGTCCGCAGCGGCGCCTATTTCGGCCCCGACCGCCGACGGCGCGACGATCCGAAATACACCGGGCCCGAGCGCCGCGCGGACCGCCAGCGCAAAACCTGACGCCGCCCGACCATCCTCCGCCGGAGTGGACGCCGGTTCGGCGAAGAAAATGGTCTGAAACCAAAAGTGGCTTGAGCAAAGCCCGATCCAAGCGGATCGGATTTGCCCGGGCGATCAAACCTTCGTCTGTGACGGCATGACTCCCGTGACGCCTCGCCCGCGCCCGCGTAGACTTCGGTGCTTCGGGGGTGACTCGACCTTGGGTGAGGAGCGGACGGGCGTTGGCCAGACGCGGGGGCGGAGACGTGGCTGAGTCGAAGCCGCGCCGAAAGGCCAGCGACACGACGCCAGGAGTGCGCCCGCCGCCCGGCCAGAGCTTCATCCGCATCGCCATCCTCGCAACCCTGTTGCTGCTGGCCGTCTACACAGCCTTCGCCGTCGCCAGAATCACCCGCGAACCTCAGTCCGCCACAGTGACCAACGCCGCCCTTGCGGGCCGGGCCGAAGCCTTGGCCGCCCGCGTCGACTCGGAGGGCGTGGCCCTGCGCGGCGGCCTGCTGACGGCCCGCGAGACCTTGCGGCGCTATGCGCCGGCGCCGATCGACGCCGCCGAGGCGGGACTGGCCACGGCCGGCGGGGCCGCCGCCGCGGTGGGCGTCGTCTCCGACCAGGAGGTCGTCGCCATCGCCGGCGCGGCCGGGGACGTCGACTGGCGGGGCCTGGCGCTCACCGCCGAACGGTCGGGCCGCGACGTCTGGGCCGGCGTCACCGACCAGGCGGCCCCCAGGCTGGCCGTCGCCGCGCCGAGCGTCACCGCCAAGGGTCGCCGCTGGATCATCGTGGTGGGCGACCCCGCCCGCCTGCGCGGCCTGCTGACCCAGGAACCGCCCCAGGCGCTGGCGACGCCCCAGGGCCGCATCGTCGCCGCAACCGGTCCCGCGGGCCTGGCCCAGGCCCGCGACGTCAACGAAGCCTTCGCCCTAGCGCCGGCCGAACTGAAGGCGGGCCGCGGCCTGACCCGGGCCCAGCGGCCCGACGGGGCGCAGCTGGACCTGGCCGTCCATCGCGCCCTGGGCGGGGGCCTGCTGGCCATGGCCTCGGCCCCCTCCGGCCCCTCGGAGCGGCGCACCACCGCCGAACAACTCGCCTGGCTGCTGGCGCCCTTGGGCGTGGCCTTCCTGCTGGGCATCCTACTGTTGCAGCAGAGCCGCAAGGTGGAGAACGCCCAGCAGGCCTTCATCGATTCCGAGCAGCGCTTCCGACTGGCGGTCGAGGCCGCGCGCTGCGGCATCTGGGAGTGGGATCTCGCCACCGACCAGATGTACATGTCGGACGTAACCGGGGCGATCTTCGGCTGGGGCGGCGGCGGCATCGTCCCAGGCCAGGATGTGTTGGACCGCGTTTCCCCCGACCATCGCGAGCGAGTCCGCCAGGCGCTCTCCACCGCCGCCGTCTATGGCGGCTTCGACGTGTCGTTCCGCGTGCCCTCGCCTCAGGGCGGGCGGCCGATCTGGATCGACGCGCGGGGACAAGCTTTCGGCGAATCCGACCGGGACGGCTATTCGCGGATAATCGGGGTGGCGCTGGACGTCACCGAGGAGCGCATCGCCCAGGCCCGCGCCCAGGCCGCCGAGAATCGCCTGCGCGACGCCATCGAGAGCGTGTCGGAAGCCTTCGTGCTCTGGGACCGTCAGGGGCGGCTGCTGCTCTGCAACCAGAACTATCGCAGCTTCTTCTCCATCGAGCCGCGGCTGCTGAAGCCCGGCGCGCTGCGCGACGAGGTCAGCCGCATCGCCCAGCTCGCCATCAAGCAGGAGATGGACTCCCCCGACGGCCGCAAGGGCGTGCGCGAGGCCGAGCTGAACGACGGTCGCTGGATCCAGATCTCCGAGCGGCGCACCGCAGAGGGCGGCCTGGTCATGACCGCCTCGGACATCACCGCCATCAAGACCCAGGAAGAGGCCCGCCGCCTCAACGAGGAGCAGTTGCAGAAGGCGGTGGTCGGGCTCGAGCGCAGCCAGGAACAGCTCTCGGAACTGGCCCGCAAGTACGAGATGGAGAAGGTCCGCGCCGAGGGGGCCAACAAGGCCAAGAGCGAGTTCCTCGCCAATATGAGCCACGAACTGCGCACCCCGCTGAACGCCATCAACGGCTTCTCCGAGATCATGGTCGCCGAGATGTTCGGGGCGCTGGGGGACCAGCGCTACAAGGGCTACGCCCAGGACATCCTGTCCTCCGGCCAGCACCTGTTGGCCCTGATCAACGACATCCTCGACATGTCGAAGATCGAGGCCGGCAAGATGACGCTGAAGTTCGAGCCCCTGGCCCTGGAAGAGGTCTCCGAGGACGCCGTGCGCCTGGTGCGCAATCGCGCCGAGGCGGCCGGGCTGACGCTCACCGTCGAGTTTCCGCCGCACCTGCCGGAGGTGGAGGCCGATTATCGCGCGGTCAAACAGGTGCTGCTCAACCTGCTCTCCAACGCCATCAAGTTCACCCCTCGCGGCGGCCAGGTCGCGGTCCGCGCAGAGGGCCGCCTGGATCCCCTGGGCGAGCGCATCCGGGTGACGGTGCAAGACACCGGCATCGGCATCGCCCAGGACGACCTGGCCCGGTTGGCGCGGCCCTTCGAACAGGTGGAGAACCAGCACTCCAAGACCACCCAGGGCACGGGCCTCGGCCTGGCGCTCACCAAGTCGCTGGTGGAGATGCACGGCGGGACCCTGGACTTGCAGAGCGCGCCCGGCGAGGGCACCCAGGTCAGCTTCTCCCTGCCGATCCGCCAGGCCGGCCTGGCCGCCGCCCACGCCGCGGGGTTCGTCGCCGCCTAGAGAGCTCGGGTGGCCCTGAACAGCCCCTTCCAACGCTCGTCATGGCCGGGCGCAAGTCCCGGCCATCCATGAACTCCGAGTCAGCGGTTTGCCCGCGAGGCTGGCGCGTATGGATTCCCGACACGCGCTTCGCACGGTCGAGGATGACGAGCTCTAGAGATGCGCCAACCTGGTCGGACCGCGCACTAGGGTTCCCGGCGGGGCTGGCGATCGTGCATCTGGCCGCCTTGGCCCGCCGCCGGACGCGACTCAGCCAAGCCCGCGGCCAGCGTGGCGCGTTCGGCCGGTGACAGCGTGGCGGCGAAGTCGATGATGCGGCTCTCCACCCCGGCCCGGACCTGCGTCTCCTGAACCCGCGCCATATCGAGCTTCCGTTTGGCGGCCGCGGCGTCGAAGGGCTCGGCGGCTAGGCCGCGCCAGGCTTCCGCGCGAGCGGCCTGGACCGCGAGCATCCCGGCGCGCACCTCGCCGGCCTCGCCGCGCAACAGGCGGCGATAGGCGCGGCGCTGCTCGGGCGGCAGTTCGTTGGCGGCCGCCCACAGGGGTTGGCCGCCGCGGGCCATCATGGCCGGGCGCTGGTGATGGACCCTCTGGCCCACCACCAACCCGCCGATCACGGCGCCGATCAGGAACACGTTCACCGCCAAGGAGACGAACAGGATGATGGCCAGCGTCCGGCGGCTCATCAGGCGTCCTCCCCCGTCACCACGGCGGAGAAATCGTCATAGCCCGCCAGCGCGGCGCTGACCGCATCGTCCGGCTGCGAGACATCATAGAGCCTCACCCCGACCGCGAGACCGGCGGCGCAAGCGGCGGCCAGGCCCGCGCTCAGGCCGGCGCCCCAGAACCATGCGGCCATACGGTTTCGGCGGCGGGCGGCCGGCGCCGCGGCGATCACCCGCTCGCGCAGCTCGTGGGTCACGGCCATAGGGGCCCAAGCGTCCAGCGCCACGTCGAGCGTCGCGGCGCGCGCCAGCACGCCCTGGGCCAAGATCGGCTGGGCGATCATCAGGGCCGCCGCGGCCTCGCGCTCAGCGGCGGGCCAGCGGGCGACGTCGCCGCCATGGGCCTCGGCGAGAGTCTCGAACCGTTCAGGGGTCATGCAGAGCGCCTCATGGTTCGACCATATCCGCGAGCGCCGCGCGCAGGGCGCGCCGGCCGCGGGACAATAGGCTCTCCAGGGCCTCGACGCTCACGCCCATCAGGGCTGCGGCCTCGATATTGGAGACCTCCTGGTAGTGGCAGAGGCTGACGGCCTCCCGCTGGCGATCCGGCAGGGCGGCCATGGCCGCGGCGACCCGGCGGCCGACATCGCGCGCCTGCAGCCCCCGGTCGGGGCCCGGCCCGTCGTCCGCGCGGTCCGGCGGGTGGTCCATGGCCACCTCGCGCCGGCGTCGCAGGCGGTCGTAGCAAAGATTGAGCGCCACCCGATGCAGCCAGGTGTCGAACCGCGCGCCGCCGGGCTTCCAGTTCCCCGCCTGTTTCCAGGCGCGCACGAAGGTCTCCTGGGCCACGTCTTCGGCCTCGGCGCTCTCGCCCAGCATTCGGCCGGCCAGGGCCAGCAGTCGCGGCAGCTTTCGGGCCACGAGGCTGCGGATCGCGGCGGGATCGCCCGCCGCCACCCGCGCCAGCAGCGCCTCGTCGCCATCGCCTGGGTCCAAGCCTCACCTCGCCTCGCGGCGGCCTATGGTCCTCAACCTGCGTCACGGCCCCGGTTCTGGCGCAAGGCGAGTATCTCGCCCTTGCTCAGCCAGCCATCCTTGTTGGTGTCGCCGCGGTCGAAGCGGAACTTGGCGGCGGCGTCCATCTCCGAGCGGGTGACGGCGCCGTCCTTGTTGAGGTCCAGCCTATCCCACATCCGCTCGCCGCGTCCCTCCTTGCCGGCGACCATGCCGGCTGGCGGTTTCAGCTCGGCGCGGGCGATCTTGCCGTCCTTGTTGGCGTCGAACCGGGACAGCATGGCGTCGGCCTGGCTCTTGCGGAATTCGGCCAGGGTGACCCTGCCATCGTGATCCAGGTCTGGATTGGGCCGTTGGCCCATCTGGGCCTGGGCGGAGCCCGCCACGCAGAGGGCCGCGGCGGCGATGATCAAGCGCTTCATACGAAAATCCCTTCAGGCGTCTTGTCCGCGCCCAACCGTCTAACGTCCCGCGCCCGGATTTCCGTCGATCAAGGTTGCACGATGATTTCATAGGCCCCGCGGGCGGCGGTGCGAGCGGCGTCGAGCCTGCCCTTCAACGCCCGGAAGTCGCGCGCGCCGCCGGCCCGGGCCAGCAGGGCGCGGAAGGCCTTCGGCTCCCCTTCCGGATCGGCGTTGTCGCCGAGCGCGACCTTGAGCAATTGGGTCAGGTCCTGCTGCAACTTCCAGGCCTTCTGCAGATCGGCCAGAGCCCGGGCGGGAGCCAGCTCCGCGGCGTCGGCCAGGGCGCCGGCGGTGTTCTGGTTCAGCGGTCCGCCCGAGGCGGCATGGGCCAGTTGCAGGAACTGGGCGGCGAACTCGACGTCGACCAGGCCGCCGGGCGACAGCTTCAAATCCCAGTCGCCCTTGGGAGGCCGCTCCCGCTCCAGAAGTTCACGCATCTCCCGGACGTCGGCGGCGGTGCGCGCCACGTCGCGTGGGCGGCGCAGGGCGGTCTCGACCGCCGCCTCCGCGTCGCCGGCGAAGGCGTGCGAGGTCGCCCAGACCACCCGGGCGCGCGTGAGCGCCATCAGCTCCCAGGTCTCGGCCTCGCGGTCGTAATACTCCTCGAAGGCCGGGAAGCTCACCGCCACCGGACCCTTGGTGCCGGACGGGCGCAGCTGCATGTCCACCTCGTAGAGCTCGCCCTCCCCGGTCGGCGTCGACAGGGCCGCGATCAGCCGCTGAGTGAAGCGGCCGTAGAAGACGTCGGCGCTCCAGTCCTTGATCGTCGAGACCGAGCCCGGCGCCCGCGCGCGGTAGAGGGTCATCAGGTCGAGGTCCGAGCCGGCGCTCATCTCCTTCGAGCCGCACTTGCCCAGCGCGATCACCGCCACGTCGCCCTCGAAGGCTCCGCCCAGCCGTTCGGCCTCAGCCAGGGCGGCGGGCGCCAGGACCTCGATGCAGATGTCGGCCAGGTCGGCGAAGGCGCGCCCGGCGGTCTCGGCGGTGGCCGCCCCGCTCATCACCTGGACTCCGACCCGGAAGGCCTGTTCGCGATGCACCCGGCGCACAGCGTCCATGACGCCCTCGAACCCGTCGGCGCGGGAGACGGCGGCGGCCATCGCACTGCGATCCTCATCGCGGTCGAGATCGGCGAAGAAGGCGCCGTCCAGCAAGGCGTCCAGCGCGGCCGGCCGCCGCGCCAGGGTGTTGGCCAGCCGCGGCGCGAAGGCCATGACCTGGACCATCAGCTCGAACAGCCTGGGCTGCGCCAGGAACAACGACTGCAGCTGCACCCCAGACGACAGCTTGGAGAAGAAGTCCTCGAACCGAGCGAAGGCGGTGTCTGGCGCCCCGGTGGCCTGGGCCGCGTCCAGCAGGCGCGGCGCCAGACGGGTGAAGAGTTCGCGGCCCCGCTCGGTGCGGGTGGCTGGGATATGGCCATGGTGCCAGCCACGGATGGTTTGGGCTATGCGCGAGGGATTGGAGAACCCCAGCCGCGCCAGGGTGTCCAAGGTCTCCGGATCGTCGTCGACGCCCGTGAACACCAGGCTGCCGAACTTCGAGGAAAGTTGCTCTTCCTCCGGGAAGAGCTCGCCATAGCGGCGGTTGACGGTCTTCAGGATGCGTTCGACCGAAGCGTCGAAACTGCGCACCCGGTCGAAGCCGGCCAGGGCGCCCACCCGCTTGCGCTCGCTGTCGGACTCCGGGAGCCGGTGGGTCTGCTCGTCGGCCAGCATCTGGATGCGGTGCTCGATGGCGCGTAGGCGCTCATAGGCCAGGGTCAGTTCCCCAGCCGTCTGGGCGGTGACATGCCCAGCCGCCGCAAGGGCCGCGAGCGCGTCCAGGGTGCGCGGCGAGCGTAGTTCGGGATGGCGACCGCCCAGGATCAGCTGCTGGGTCTGGACGTAGAACTCGATCTCCCGGATGCCGCCCCGGCCCAGCTTCAGGTCGACGCCCTTGGCGGTCAGGCGCTCGTCGACCTTATGGACGTGGATCTGGCGCTTGATCGAATGGATGTCGGCGATGGCCGCAAAATCGAGGTTCTTGCGCCAGATGAACGGCGCCAGTTCCTTGAGGAAGGCCCGGCCGCGCGTCAGGTCGCCCGCCGCGGCCCGGGCCTTGATGAAGGCCGCCCGCTCCCAGTTCTGGCCAACGCTCTCATAGTAGTCGAAGGCCGCCGCCGCCGGGATGGCCGGCGGGGTCGAGGAGGGGTCCGGACGCAGGCGCAGGTCGACCCGGAAGACATAGCCGTCGGCGGTCTTCTCATGCATCAGCTCCGCCAGCCGCTGGATCAGGCGCACGGCGAAGGCCTGGGTCTCGATCCCTTCGGCCACGGGCAAGGCCTCCGGCTCGTAGAAGACCGAGATGTCGATATCGCTGGAATAGTTCAGCTCATAGGCGCCGTGCTTGCCCATGGCGATGCAGAACCAACCGGGGACCGGGCCCTCGTCGCCCTGGCCGATACGGGTCAGCCGCCCGGCCTCCAGCTCGCCTCGGGCCGCCACGGTCAGCGCCGCGTCCAGGGCTGCGTCGGCGAACCGGGTGAGACTTCCGGTCACCGCGTCCAGGTCCCAGACCCCGCCCAGGTCGGCCAGGGCGATCAGCAGATGGGCCTCGGCCTTCAGCACTCGCAGGCCGGTCTTGGCGGCGTCCCAGGCGGCGGTGGAGAGGGCCGCCGTGCGGTCCAGCAGATCGGCGAACCGCGCAACGGGATCGGCGGCCAGCAGGGCGCGCAGCCGATCGGGATCGCGGCGGGCGAGGCTGGTCAGATAGGGCGAGGCGCCGAACACCGGGGCGAGCGCCGGCCAGGCGGCCTCCAGCTCGCCCGCCCAGCCGTCGCGGAGCGCGGCCTCGACCAGGACGTGGCGCGCGCGCTCGGCGGCCCTGGGATCGGCGATCGGCCCGCACGGCGTCATCCGCGCCGCCAGGCCGGGATGAATTTGCTCGACGCCGACGCTCACTGAGAAATTCCAGCTAGCGGCGAGGCCGTTCCCAGGCACAGATGCGCCGGATACATCCAGGGGAGGGGTCCAGGGGTGCGTAACGTCGAGGTTCTCACGCTGCCATTCCTGTCGCGCGGTTCCGACGCGGCTTTATTGCTCATGCGGCTGATGGTCGGGTCGTTCCTGATCTTCGGGGTCTGGGACAACATCGCAAGCGCCGAACGCATGACCGAGTTCGAGCTCTTCCTCACCAAGTTCGGCTTTCCGCTCCCCAAGCTCATGGCGCCGTTCTCGGTCTGGGCCCAGTTCGCCTGCGGCTTGGCGTTCATCGCCGGGTTCGCCACCCGGTGGGCGGGGCTGATCTGCGCCTTCAACTTCGTCGTCGCCATCGCCATGGTCGACCATCATCAGGGGATTCGCGGGTCATTCCCGTCGGCCTGCCTGGTGGTGATCGGCCTCTACCTGGCGACCCATGGACCCGGACGGTTGGCCCTGGACAGGCTGATCGCCCCACGCACCCTCGGAACTCGATAGCGGCGCGCCCAGGCTTGGGCCTTGATGCGCCCATGACATCGCCCCGCCGCCTGCTGACCCTGACGCCCCTTCGCGGCGGTCGCGATCTGGTCCTGCTGCTGATCCGGCTGCTGGTGGCCGGCTTCCTGATCGTCTCGGCCGCGCCCTACGGATTCCAGGCGGGGAAGCTAGCCGAGTTCGCGAGCTTCATGGCCAAGCACGGCTTCGCGGCGCCGCAACTGCTGGCGCCGCTGTCGATCTGGGCGATGCTGCTGGCCGGCCTGGCGCTGATCGCCGGCCTCGCCACGGCCTGGGCCGGGCTGGTCGTGGCGTTCAACTTCGTGGTGGCCATCGCCATGGTCGACCGTTTCCAAGGGATCGACGGGTCCTTCCCCTCGGCCAGCCTGGTCGCCATGGGCTTGCTGCTGGCCGCGGTCGGACCCGGCCGCTACGCCCTGGACGCCGGGTTGGCCCGGCGCTCCTAGGCGGCCCGGGGCAGGATCAGGGCCACGCGCAGGCCGGGCCCCATCTCCCCGACCTTGCCTGGTCCCTCGGCCAGCTCCAGCCGTCCCCCGTGGGCTTCGGCCACAGCCGCCACCAGCGAGAGCCCCAGGCCCGAGCCCGGCTCACTGCGGCTGTTCTCCAGGCGCACGAAACGCTCGACCACCCGTTCGCGGTCCTCGTCGGGAACACCCGGGCCGGTGTCGGTGACGGAATACTCCACCTCGCCCGAGGACCGCCGGCGCACCCGCAGCATGATCGCCCCTCCCGAGGGCGTGTACTTCACGGCGTTGTCCAGGATGTTGGCCAGGGCCTGGGCGAGGAACTCGCGGTTGCCGCGCACCTGCAGGTCGACGGCGAATTCGGCGGCGAAGTCGAGCCCCTTGTCCTCGCAGACCGGTTCATAGAGTTCGGCCATGTCGCCGCCCAGCTCGGCGGGGTCGAACACGTTCTGATCGGGCGCCTGGCCCGCCGCCTGCAGCCGGGCGATGGAGAGCACGGCCCCGAAGGTCTTCAGCACCCCGTCGGTGTCCTCCAGGGCCTGGGCGAGGGCTTCCTCGGCGTTGCCCTTGCCGGCCTCCACGTCGAGATAGGCGGTCTCCAGCCGCGCCCGCAGGCGGGTGAGCGGGGAGCGCAGGTCATGGGCGATGGCGTCGCCGGCGTGGCGGTGGCCGGCCATGGAGCGCTCCAGCCGGTCCAGCATCTCGTTGAGGCCCTCGGCCAGCTCATCGAACTCGTCGCGGGTTCCCCGAACTTGCGCGCGGGCCTCCAGGTCGCCGTTACGCACGGCGGTGACCACGTCGGCGAGGCCGGCCATGCTGCGGCTGACATTGCGGCTGACCAGCAGCCCGCCCAGCAGGCCCAGCACGATGACCAGGGCGCCGGCGCCCCACAGCGCCCGGACGATCTTCAGGACATAGGCCTGATCCTCGCTGATGTCGGCGCCGACGAACAGAATCTCGCCGTCGCGTAGCTGCTCCTGGAAGCCACGGGCCGGATGCTTGCGCTCACGGCCGTTCACATCGATGTCGGTGACCGAGAAGCTGGCTCGCGCGGGCGCGCCGGTGAACTCCTCGACCGGCGACTCCTCGATGGAGCCGGAGATCCGCTTCCCGTCCTTGGTCATCAGAAGATAGAGGAACGGCCGTTCGCTGGCCGCCCGCTCGATCAGCGACTGGTTCAGCACATTGGCTCCGCCGCGCTCATAGGCGGCCTGGAGCGCGCGCATCTCGCGGCCGATATCCTCGTCCGTGCGCCGCGTCGCCTCCCCGGCGGTCGCCAGGTAGATATAGGCCAGGAAGGCGCTGGCCGCCGCGGCGAACAGCGCCAGGAACAGCAGGGTCAGCCGGAACGGCGTGGTGCGGAAAAGCCTGGGCAGGCGCATGGGCCCGGCCGGACCTTAGGGGTCGAGGCGGTAGCCCGCCCCGCGCACCGTCTGCAGCATCGGTTTGTCGAAGCCCTTGTCGATCTTCGAGCGCAGGCGGGAGATGTGCACGTCGATGACGTTGGTCTGGGGGTCGAAGTGGTACTCCCAGACCTTCTCCAGCAGCATGGTGCGGGTCACCGACTGGCCGGCGTGGCGCATCATGAATTCCAGCAGCTGGAACTCGCGCGGCTGCAGATCGATCTCCTTGCCCTGCCGATGCACGGCGCGGCCGATCAGGTCCATCTCCAGCTCGCCGACCCGCAGCAGGGTCTGGACCGAGCCGGTCTCGCGCCGCCGCGACAGGGCCTCAACCCGGGCGATCAGCTCGGCGAAGGCGTAGGGCTTGACCAGATAGTCGTCGCCGCCGGCCTTCAGGCCGTCGACGCGGTCGGTGATCTCGCCGAGCGCCGACAGGAACAGCACCGGGGTCTGGTCGCCCTCGCGGCGGATGGTCTGGACCATGGTGACCCCGTCCATCCGCGGCATCATCCGGTCGACGATCATCACGTCGAACTCGCCGCCGCGGGTGGCGTTGAGGCCATCCTCGCCGTCCTGAGCGCGAACGCATTCATGGCCCGCCTCGGTGAGGCCACGATCCATGACTTCGGCCGCTTCGAGGTCGTCTTCGACAATCAGGATGCGCATCGACTCAATCCCCCGAACCTCATCCCACCTAACCGGAAATCTTCAGCGGCAGGAAGGACGTGCGACCGCCGCGATGGACGCCGACCAGCACGCTGGGGCGACCAGCCTTCTTGGCGATGTCGACCTGGGCCGAGAATTCCGAAGCGCTGCCCACCGGCAGGCCCCCGGCCTGGACGATAACGTCGTCCTTGCGCAGGCCACGCTGAGCGGCGTCGGAGGACTGGTCGACCCGGTCGATCAGCACACCGCGCACGCCCGGATCGAGGTTCAGGCGCTTGCGCGTGGCGTCGTCCAGGGGGGCGAGGGCGAGACCCAGCACCACCGGACGCTGAACCTGGGGCGTCGCGCCGTCGGCCCCGCCGCGGTTGGCGCCGCCCGGGGTGTTGTCGTTGGCGGCCAGCTCGCGCTCGGTGGGGCGCACGCCGGAACGGATCTCGACGATCTTGCGCTTGCCGCCGCGCAAGACGTCGAGGCGCAGGACGTCACCGGCCTGGGCCTTGGCCACCTCGCGGGTCAGTTCCGACGAGCTTTTCACATTGACGCCGTTCACGGCGGTGACGATGTCGCCCGACTGCAGGCCGCCCCGCTCGGACGGACCGCCCGCGGTGACATTGGCCACGATGGCCCCGCGCTGGGCGCCCAGGCCCTGGGCTTCCGCCATCTCGGCGGTGAAGTTCTGGATCGAGGCCCCGATATAGCCCCGGGTGATCTTGCCGCCGGCGATCAGCTGCTTGGTGATGGCGTCGGCCACCTCGGCGGGGATGGCGAAGCCGATACCCACAGAACCGCCGGAGGGCGAGAAGATCGCGGTGTTGACCCCGATCACCCGGCCGTAGACGTCGAAGGTCGGGCCGCCGGAATTGCCCCGATTGATGGGGGCGTCGATCTGGATGTAGTCGACGAAGGTCTCACCGATGTCGCGGCCATAGGCCGAGATGATCCCGGCCGTGGCGGTGCCGCCCAGGCCGAAGGGGTTGCCCACCGTGATCACCCAGTCGCCGACCCGCGGCTTGGCGGCATTCTCGAAGTTCACATAGGGGAAGCCCGCGCCCTTGACCTTGAGCACGGCTAGGTCGGTGCCTTCGTCGCGGCCCACCACCACGGCGTCCAGCTCGCGCTCGTCCTTGAGCACGACCTTGATCTCCTTGGCGTTCTCCACGACGTGGTTGTTGGTGACGATGTAGCCGTCGGCCGAGATGAAGAAGCCCGACCCGGAGGAGAGCTGCGGCGGCAGGCGCGGCTGGCCGCGGCCCGGCTGACCGGGTTGGGCCGGCTGGCCCGGCTGGGCTTCGTCATCGTCTCCGCCGCCGCTCGGCGGCTGACCGCGCGGCACGACGTCGAAGGGGAAGTTCTCGAAGCCCGGAATGCGGCGCAGGGCGGCCGGATCGGCCTCCGAGGTCACGTTGATCGAGACCACCGCCGGAGAGACCTTGTCGAAGATGTCGGCGAAGGAGAGCGGCGCGCCCGGCGGCGGGGCGAAGATCGGAGCGGTGGAAGCGCGGATCAGCAGGCCCTCGTTCCCCGCGCCCGGAGCACGGTCGCTGAAGCCCGCGCCGGCGAGGGCTGCGGTGGCGACGCCGACGCCGGCCAGGGCGCCGATGAGGTAACCGGTCTTCTTCGAGGTCATAAGCCTTCAATTTCCCTGTGGGAGCGAGCCGCACATATCATGCGCCCGTCCCGAACAACCTAGGTTCGATGCCAAAGAGCGCAACGTCTCTCAAGTTACGTTTAGGTCACGCTCCAAGCTTCATAGCGTCCGATGTTGGGCGCAACTTTGTCATGTCGGCTCGTCGTCAGACAGCCGCGCCAGGCGTTCGGCCTCATCCTGCGACAGTTCGGCCTCGGCTCCGCGGCTCCGAAACCCCCGGACCAGCAGCAGCAAACCCAGGCCCACGACCAGGAACGGGGCGCCCCAAAGCGCCGCGTTGCCCCAGGAGAAGGCCGGTTTCAGCAGCACGAACTCGCCATAGCGGCCGGTGAGATGATCGCGGACCTGGTCGTCGCTCATCCCCGCCTTCACCTCGTCGCGCACCAGGCGGCGCAGGTCGGCGGCCAGTTCGGAGTTGGAATCGTCGATGGACTCGTTTTGGCAGACCAGGCAGCGGACTTCGCGGAAGATGGCGCGGGCCCGGGCCTCCTGGGACGGATCGGCCAGCCGCTCGGCCGGGTCGGAAGCCGCGGCCAGGCAGAACATCGCCGCCAGAATGGCCAGGACCCGTCTCACGCCCTCGCCTCCTTGGCGCCGACCGCCATTCGCAGGCGGCGGTCCGACAGTGAGACCAAGCCGCCCAGGGCCATGATCGCCGGGCCGATGAAGATCAGCAGCGCCCAAGGGTTCCAATAGGCCCGCACCAGCCAGACCGGACCATCGGCGCCGGGCCGGCGCTCACCCAGGACCACATAGAGATGGCTGACCCCGCGGGTGCAGATGGCCACTTCCGAGGTGGTCTGGCCGCCGGTGGGATAGAAACGCCGCTCGGGGCGCGGCTCGCAGACCAGCGCGTCGGCCTTGGTGGCGCGCAGATAGCCGCGCTCGGCGTCGTAGTTGGGGCCTTCGACCCCGCGGACCTGGTCCAGCACCAGCTGATAGGCCCCGACATCCAGCCGCCCGCCGATAGGGATAGCCTCGGCTGCTTCGAGCTTCCAGCCGGTCTCGAAACAGGCGCCCAGCACGAAGACGCCCAGGCCGAGGTGGGCCAAGGTCATGCCCCAGGCGCCCCGCGGCAAGCCGCTGAGGCGACGCCAGGTCTCGGTCATCGGTCCCCGGAACGCCCGGGCGCGCTCCGCGAGCTCGACAAAGGCGCCCACCACCAGCCAGGCGCCCACGGCGATCCCGGCCGAGGCGAAGGCCTTTCGCGGGCTGACCAGGGCGAAGGCCGCCAGGCCGCAGGCCATGGCGATCAGCACCGCGACCCATAGGCGCTGGGCCACGCCCCGCGCATCGCCCCGCTTCCAGGCCAGCAGGGGTCCGGCCGGCAACAGGATGGCCAGAGCCGCCATCAGCGGCGTGAAGGTGAGGTTGAAGAATGGCGGCCCCACCGAGATCGCTTCACCGGTCGCGGCCTCGCGGATCAGCGGATAGAGGGTGCCCAGCAGCACGGTCGCCGTGGCCGCGGCCAGCAGGATGTTGTTGAGCACCAGCGCGCTCTCGCGGCTGACCGGCGCGAACACCCCGCCGGGACTGAGCGCCGGCGCCCGCCAGGCGAAGAGGGCGAAGGCGGCGCCCGCCGTGACGCCGAGGATGATCAACAGCAGGGTCCCGCGCGTCGGGTCGACCGCGAAGGCGTGGACCGAGGTCAGGACGCCGGAGCGCACCAGGAAGGCGCCCAGCATGGAGAAGGTGAAGGCCGCGAGCGCCAGGAACACCGTCCAGCCAGCCAGGGCGCCGCGCTTCTCGGTGACAATGGCCGAGTGCAGGAGGGCCGTGGCCACCAGCCAGGGCATGAAGGAGGCGTTCTCCACCGGGTCCCAGAACCACCAGCCGCCCCAGCCCAGCTCGTAGTAGGCCCAAAAGGCGCCCAGCGTGATGCCGACGGTGAGCGCGCTCCAGGCCGCGAGCGTCCAGGGCCGCACCCAGCGCGCCCAGGCCGCGTCGACCCGGCCCTCGATCAGGGCGGCCACGGCGAAGGAGAACACCACCGAGAGCCCGACATAGCCGAGGTAGAGCATGGGCGGGTGGAAGGCGAGCGCCGGGTCCTGCAGCAGCGGATTGAGCGAGCGGCCCTCGATGGGCGGCGCATCCAGGCGCGCGAACGGGTTGGAGGCCAGGACCGTATAGGCCAGGAACACCACGCCCAGCACGCCCTGGACCGCCAGGGTCAGGGCCTTCAGCCCGTCCGGCAGGCCGCGGCCGAGCCCAGCCACCGCCGCGCCGCACCCGGTCAGCGCCAGGCACCACAGCAGCATGGAGCCCTCGTGGCTGCCCCAGGTCCCGGCGATCCGATAGAGCAGCGGCTTGTCGCTGTGAGAATTGGCCGCGACATTGGCCACCGAGAAGTCCGAGGTCACGAAGGCGTACATCAGGGCCGCGAAGGCCAGGATCAGCCCCGCGAAGGCGGCGAGCGCCGCGCCCTCCCCCGCCCCGGCCAGAACCCGCGAGCGCGTCACACGCGCGGTGGCCGACAGCACAGCCTGCACCAGCGACACCGCCAGAGCGAGCACGAGGGAGAAAGCCCCGATCTCGACGATCATTCGCCGTCCTTGGCGTAGGCCGGCGGCGGCGCGCCCTCGCCGCGCCATTCGCCCTGTTCCTTCAAGGCCTTGGAGATCTCGCGCGGCATGTACTTCTCGTCGTGCTTGGCCAGGACCTGCCTGGCCTCGAAGCCGCCGTCGGCGCGGAAGGCGCCGGTGGCCACGATCCCCTGGCCCTCGCGGAACAGGTCGGGCAGGTCGCCGGCAAAGGTGACGCGGGTGGTCGCGGTGCGATCGGAGACGGTGAACTCCACCCGCCCATCCGGATGCTTCACCACGCTGCCGACCTGGACGAGGCCGCCCAACTGGATCGAACGGCCCGGCGGCGGCTTGGCCTCAATCGCCTGTGAGGGGGTGTAGAAATAGGAGATCGAGTCCCGCAGCCCCCAGAGGGTCAGGCCCACGGCGAGGGCCAGCACCGGAGCGATGGCCGCCACCAGCGTCAGGCGACGCCGCGCCTTGGGCGACTTGGGCAACCAGCCGCTCATGGCCGGGACGTCCGCATGGGCGCGGTCTTGGCGGCGATCTCCAGCGCCTTGACGATTTCCGGACGGTCGGCGTAGCGGGCCCGGGCCTTGGCGAGCGCCGCGTCGCGCTCGCTGTCCATGCCCAGCACGGCATAGGAGCGGACCAACCGCACCCAACCCTGCGGATCCTCCGGCGAGGCCTGCAGCCGGGCCGCAAGCCCCTCCACCATGCCGCGGATCGCGGCCATCTCGCCCGGGGCGGCGGGCGGCGCGCCCTGAGCCTGCGCGATGGCGCTCTCCACGGCGGCGCGACGGGGGTCGCCCTGGGGCAGCCCGGAGGCCAGGGCCTTCCAGTCGGCCAGGCCGCCGTCGCGGTCGCCGGCGGCGATGCGGCCGCGGGCCAGGTGGAAGCGTGAGATCACCGAGGTCGGATCGCGCTTCAGGGCCTCGGCGAAGGCGCGCTGCGCCGGGGGCGTGACCTCTCCGCCGGCCTCGATCATCAGCACCTCGCCCAAGCCCTCCCAGAGGTCGACCCGCTGGGGCGCGAGCTCAATGGCGCGGCGCAGGGCGCGGATGGCGCCGCTGGGATTGTCGGCGGCGATCTCCGCCTTGGCCAGGAAGCCGTAGGCCTCGGCGTCGGGGCCGCGCTCGGCGATCAGCGCCTTGAGCACGGCGGCCATCTGCGGCGCGGTCAGCATGGCCGGGTCCAGGTCTCGCCAGGCGGCGATCCGTCCGCGGAAGGGCTGGTCCGGCAGGCCGGGCGCACCGACCGCCAGATAGAGGCCGAGGGCGGCGAACGGCGCGAGCAGGGCGGCCACCAGCACCGGCCGGCGATATTGCGTCTGCGCGGTCCAGGGCGGCGCGGCGGCGTCCGCGGCCGACAGCAGGCGCCGGGCGGCCTCGGCGTGGGCGCTCTTGCGTTCCTCGTCGGCGATCAGGCCCCGTCCCGCCAGGTCGTCGATCTCGCGGAGCTGCCGGCGATAGACCGCGCTCGTCGGGTCCACGGACCCGGCGCGATGGGCCGCGCGGGCGGCGTTCTGCAGGATGAGGCCGGCCGCGGCGGCGGAAAGCACGCCGGCGACCACCCAGAAGGCGATCATCAGGCGCGTTTATCTGAAACGGCGGGCTTGTTCTAGACCGGCTTGGCCGGGTCCTCGGCGAAGACCTGCGGCGGCGGCTTCCTGGCGCCAAAAGCGGTGGCCGCGCGGCGGCGCACGATGTCCCCGGCGCGGGGCTCGTGGATGGGGGCGGCGAACTCGGCGGCGATCTGCAGGAAGCGGGCGGCGATCTCCCGATCGGGGACCTCGTTGTCGCGCACCAGCGACAGGACCTCCTCGACATAGGTGTCCAGGCTCTCGCCGGCCTTCTCCATCACCTTGGCGCGAGTGGAGGCGAAGCCGCCATAGTTGGCGCTGGGCCGGATGGCCTCGGCGAAGGCCAGCAGGGTGCGGCAGCGGTCGACCAGCTTGGCGTCGGGCTCCAGGGTCAGGCGCGGTTCGGTGCGCATCATCCGCGCCACCCGGACCTTGTGGTTGGGCAGGGCTGCGCCCAGCACCTTGTCCAGCTCGCGCAGGCGGCCCTCGACCACGGCGGCCAGGGTCTGCTTCTGCTTCTGGACGCGGAAGCCCCAGCCGCTCTCGCGCGACAGCTCGATGGAGTTCTCCATCTCGGCGATCTGCAGGGTCAGGGTCTCAACCGTGGCGGCGGCGGCCAGGCCGCCGGGCGGCCCGCTGTTCAGGTCGAAGTCGGCGACCTTCTTCAGATTGGCGTCGATGGCCTCCATCAGCCGGATCGCGAAGATCGCCAGCTCGGAGTCAGCCAGGTAGTGCTCGTTCGGCCGGTCCATGACCGCCGAGACCACCCGCAGGATGGTCCAAGGCTCGGCGAGCTGGGCCGAGAGCATCTCGAAGAACCTCGGGCCGGCGTCCTCGGCCTCGAGGCTGGCGTCCTTGTAGGCCACCCGCGCGGCGGCGGCGTGCTCTTCGTTGAACCGGCCGATCCATTCGGGCAGCCGAAGGGTCGCCTGCCGCACGATCGGCGCCAGGGTCAGGCAGGAGAGCAGGTGCTGGGTCCCGCCGGGCCGGGTCGGTTCGATGGCGTCGATGGCCGCGATGAAGTCGCGCTGTTCGCCCGCCCGCAGGCCGTCCGCGGCCATCTGGGTCAGGATGTCGAAGGGTTCGGTGGAGCTGGCCCCGGGGCGGTATTCCACCAGCGCCCGGGCGGCGCTAGCCACCTCGAACGGCGCCTGGGCCTTCAGCCCGCGCCAGATGAGGGCGAGGGCCGCGCGCGGGAAGGCGATGCGGGCCTGGTCGGCGGCGTCGCCCGCGAACAGAGGGGCGATGGGCTCCAGGACGCGGTTGCGCAGGTTGCGGTCGGCGACCTCGGCCTCGACCACCCGCCGCACCCCGGCCAGGGCCGTGTCGCCCGCCGCGGCGGCGAGCGCGTTCTGCAAGCCGGTGACCACCTTGTCGGGCGCGTGCTCGACGAGGTTGCGGACGATGTCGATCTTGGCGTCGGGCAGCCCGGCCATCGGGGGGGAACTCCAGGCGCGGTCACATTCCGCGCTTAGCCCACTTATGCTTGCCGCCGGTTAAGGCTTTCCGAAAACCAAGCTATTTCAAGCTTCAGCACGGGGCAGGTCCAACTCGACCAGAAGCCCCCCCAGTCGCGACGGGCCCAAGGTAAGCGAACCGCCATAGGCCCGGGCCAGTTCGTCGATAATGGAGAGGCCCAGCCCCGATCCGGGCGCGCTTTCGTCCAGGCGCGCACCGCGCCGCACCACCTCCTCGCGCTCCTCCGGGGTCAGGCCAGGGCCGTCGTCCTCGATGGAAAGCCTGAAGCGTTCCGGGGAAATCGGCGACGTGCGGATGCGGACCTTGGCCTTGCACCACTTGCCGGCGTTCTCCATGGCGTTGCCGGCCAGCTCCAGCAGATCCTGGCGCTCGCCCAGGAAGTAGAGGTCGTCGGGGGCGTCCCAGTCGATGACCACCCCCTTGTCGAGGAAGATACGCTCCAGGGTTCGCGACAATTCGTCCAGCACCTCGGCGACCGGCGTCCGCTCGCCGGAGCCCTGGGTGCGGGCGGCCGCGCGCGCGCGGCGCAGGTGGTGGTCGACCTGCTGGCGCATGGCCTCTGCCTGCTCCTCGACGACGCCGGCCAGCGAGCCCTTGGTCTGGCGCGCCTCGGTCAGCATCACCGACAGCGGCGTCTTCAGCGCGTGAGCCAGGTTGCCCACATGGGTGCGCTGGCGTTCCACGACCTCCTGATTGTGGGCCATCAGGGCGTTGAGTTCGTCGGCCAGGGGCGCGAGTTCGGTGGGATAGACCCGCACGACCCGCTCGGCCTTGCCCCGCCGCACCGAGGCCACCTCGCGGCGCAGGGCGAACAGCGGGTTCAGGCCCACGCGGACCTGGATCACCACCGCGGCCACCATGCCGACGCCCAGCAGCACGAAGACCACCGCGGTGGCGGTGATGAAACCGCGCACATCGCGGTCCACGGGGCCTCGGTCCTCGGCGGCCATGAAGATCACCGGGGCGGCGCGATTGGGCAGTTTCACCTGGGTGGCCATGGCCCGCAGGGGCTTACCGAGCTCGTCGCGGGTGTCGTAGGAAACCGGCTGGCCCGGCCGGCTGCGGAGCTGCGCGGCGATGTCGGCCGGCGCCTCGAGTTCGGAGTCCCACAGGGAGCGCGAGCGCACCAGCACGTGGATACCGCCCTGCGGGGTCGGCTCGGCGATCTGCCAGTACTTGCCCGAATAGGCGCGCAGCGCCCTCAGGTCGGTGAGGGCCGGGGCGATGACCTGGCCTCGGTCGTCGATCGATGCGCCGGCCGTGAGGTTGTCGATGAGCTCGGCCAGCCCCTGGTCGAACCGCCGGATCGCCGCCTGCTGGAACAGCAGGGCCAGCACGATGGCCGAGACCAGCAGCACCGCGAGCGTCCATCCGGCCGCCAGGATCACCAGCCGCCGGACGAGGGAGGGACGGCTCAGGGCCTCGAGGGTCACGTCGCGGCGCCGCCCAACTCCTCGGCGGGCGCGGTCAGGCGGTAGCCGAGGCCCCGTACGGTCTCGATCCGGTCGGCGCCGATCTTCTTGCGCACCCGGCCGATGAACACCTCTATGGTGTTGGAGTCGCGGTCGAAGTCCTGGTCGTACAGGTGCTCGACCAGCTCCGTGCGGCTGATCACCCGGCCCTCATGCATCATCAGATAGTGCAGCAGGCGATATTCCAGCGAGGTCAGCCGCAGGGGCTCGCCGTTCACCGTGGCCCGCGCGGCGCGCGGATCCAGCCGCAGGCCGCCGATGGAGAGGCTGGGCGCCGCATGGCCCGCCGACCGCCGCAGCAGGGCGCGCAGCCGGGCCAGCAGTTCCTCGGTGTGGAAGGGCTTGGTCAGATAGTCGTCAGCCCCGGCGTCGAAGCCGGCGACCTTCTCGCTCCAGGCGCCGCGGGCGGTGAGGATCAGCACCGGGGTGGCCACGTTTCCGCGCCGCCAGCGCTCCAGCACCGAGACGCCGTCCACCTTGGGCAGGCCCAGGTCCAGGATCACCGCGTCATAGGGCTCGGTCTCGCCCAGGAATTGGGCCTCCTCCCCGTCGGGGGCGTGGTCGACCGCATAGCCGGCGTCGCCGAGCGCCGCCTTGAGTTGCCGCGAAAGGTCCGGATCGTCCTCGACCAGCAGGATGCGCATGGGAACCCCTTAGCCGCCTTGGCGGGAGAGTATCGCGCCGCTCTGGGCGTCGACGATGAAGATGATGACCCGGCCGTCATTGGTCTGCCACTGGACGAAATAGGCCGAGCGGCCTCCGAATTCGCCCTGGGTGGTGTTGAGCTGACGGCCCGGCGTGCGGGCGGCGATCATGGCGATCACCTGGGACAGCGGCACCTGGCGGCCGCCGCGCACGGCTTCGCGCGCGGTGTCCTGGTCCCCGCGACCGCCGCCGTACGACGGCCGGTCGAAGTCCGGCCCACGCTGCGCGTTGGCCCCGAAAGGGACGGCGGCCAGCAGGGCGGCGATGACGAACAGACGCTTCATGGCGCTAGATCTAACGCCCGATCACTGAACCGGGCCTGAATAGCGGGTTTATGCAGGGGTTGCGGCGGTCTGTCACGCCGCGGGGCCCTATCCCTTGCGGCGCGTCGTATAGGGGCGATCCTTGCGCCAGCGTTCGGCGAAGGCTTCCAGCTCGGGGTCGGGCTTGTCGGGCAGCATCAGCACGATGCGGCCCAGCAGGTCGCCGCGCTTGCCGCGGGCGTCCGAGAGCCCACGGCCCTTCAGCCGCAGGGACTGGCCGCTGTTGGCGCCCTTGGGAATGGTGAGCGAGACCACGCCGTCGGGGGTGGGCGCCTCGACCTTCCCGCCCAGCACGGCGTCGGGAATGCTGATGGGCAGGTCCATGATCAGGGCGGAGCCCTCGCGCCGGAAGATCGGGTGCGGTTTGACCGAAAGCTCAATGAAGGCATCGCCCGGCCCGGCGCGGCCCGGCGAGCCCTGGCCCTTCAGGCGCAGGGTCTGACCCTCCTCGGCGCCCTTGGGAATTGTGACGTCGATGGTGCGGCCGTCGGAGAAGCCGATGCGCTTCTTGGCGCCGTGGATCGTTTCCTCCAGGTCGATCTCCAGCTTGGCCCGGACGTCGGCGCCACGCTGGGAGAAACCGCCAAAGCCGCCGCCCTGGCCACGCCGGCCCAGGATCTCGCTGAACAGGTCGCCCAGGTCGCCGCTCTCCATGCCCTCCGGGCCGCCGCGGCTGGTGTTCCACTGACCGCCCTGCTGGCCGCCCCAAGGACTGCCGCCGCCACCGAAGCCGCGCATGGTCTCGCGCCCGTCGGCGTCGATCTCGCCGGCGTCGAATTTCTTGCGCTTCTCGGGATCGCCCAGGATGTCGAAGGCGGCGCTCACCTGCTTGAAGCGGTCCTCGGCGGCCTTGCTTCCGGGATTGGCGTCAGGGTGATGCTGCTTGGCGAGTTTTCGGAACGCCTTGCGAATCTCGTCGGCGCTCGCGCCGCGAGACACGCCCAGCTCCTGATAGGGATCGCGCGCCAAGGGAAAGGAACCTCGTGGAAAGGGGGGAAGGTGTAGGGCCTTCAATTAGGCGGTTTGCAGCGGGGCGCAAGCTCTATTGTGGCAAAAATATCACATCCAGGGAGACGCGCCGAGTCTAGGCTGGCGCTTTAGCGGGGGCGTCATGGGCGCGGTGCTGTTTTCGTTCACGGGGCGGATCGGACGGGCGGTCTTCCTGCTGTGCTCCGCCGGGTTATTCCTGTTGCTGCTCGTCTATCAGTACCTGACCGGCGGGTGGGTGCTGAATTATCTCGGCTGGGCGATCTGGGGCTATGTGCAGGGTGCCTTGCTGGTCAAGCGCCTGCACGACGTCAATCGATCGGGCTTCTGGGCCCTGGCGGTCGGCGCGGCCCTGGTGATCGGCGGGATCGTATTCAGCTTCATCGGCGACACCGAGGGAACGCCCTCGGCCCTGCGGCTGGTCGGATTCTCCGTGCCCATGGCCTGCGCCATGGGCTTCACCCTGGGCCTGCTGGCCTTCGTCGGCTCCAAGCCGGGCTCCAGCCGCGAGAACCGCTTCGGGGAGCCGCCCGAATATCAGGCCGAGTACTAGTCCCTGCCGCGCTCCTCCATGAGGTCCCAGGCCGCGTAGTCCATGGCGTCCTCCGGTTCCGGCAGGGTGTCCTCGTTGATGGTCTGGCCGCGCACCGAGACCCCGGCGGCGTGGACGCTCTCGGGATCGCCCGAGACCAGCGGATGCCAGTCGGCCAGCCCCCGCCCCTCATTGATCCGCCGATAGGCGCAGCTCAGCGGCATCCAGGCCAGGGCGTCGATATTGTGCGGGGTCAGCTTGATACAGTCGGGCACGTGGCGCTTGCGGTTGACGTAGTCGGTGCAGGTGCATTTGTCGGGGTCGAACAGTTTGCAGTGGACTCGGGTGGGGACCACCTCGCCCGAATCTTCGTCCTCGAACCGCACCAGGCAGCACAGGCCGCAGCCGTCGCACAGGCTCTCCCACTCGCGCACCGTCATGTGCGTGAGGGCTTTCGTTTCCCAGAAAGGTCTCGAAGCCATGCTATGGGCGTCCTGCATCCAACGAGCCCGACCGGCCCAGAATATCCGTGACCGACGAGAACGACCACCCGAACAGGCGACCGGAAGGCCTGCGGCCTGGAGGCAAGCCCGCGCCCGAGCCGGACGCCGAGACGCCGTTCCGCGCCGACCTGCCGCGCCCGGCCAAGAAAGGCAAGAGTGCTCCGCCGCCCGGCGGCAAGCCGCCGCGCCGCCGAATGGGCTGGCTGGTCAAGCTGCTGATCGCCCTGATGGCGGCCCTCGCCCTGGCCGCTGCAGGCGGCGCCTATTATCTGCAACAGGTCTTCCTGACCGATCTGCCGCCGCTGCCCGGCCGCGAGCGGCTGTACGCGGTCAACCGGGCGCCGGGGATCAAGTTCTTCGACCGAACCGGGACCCTGATCGCCTCGCGCGGTCCGAAGTACGGCGACCGGGTCCGGGTGGCCGATCTGCCCGCCCATGTCCCGCGCGCCTTCCTGGCGGCGGAGGACCGGCGCTTCTACAAGCACGGCGCCATCGACGTCTGGGCCATCGCCCGCGCCGCCTACGCCAACTACAAGGCCGGCGCGGTGGTCGAGGGCGGCTCGACCCTGGCCCAGCAGATCACCAAGAACATGTTCCTCACCCCGGACCAGACGCTGCGGCGGAAGATCCAGGAGGCGGCGCTCGCCTATCGCCTGGAGGCCATGCTGACCAAGGACGAGGTGCTCGAGCTCTACCTCAACCGCATCTATTTCGGGGCCAACACCTTCGGCCTGGACGGAGCGGCGCGGACCTATTTCGACAAGCCGGCCAGCCAGCTCACCCTGGGCGAGGCCGCCCTGCTGGCGGCCCTGCCCAAGGCGCCCTCGCGCATGGCCCTGCACCGGAACATGGAGCGCGCCCAGGTCCGCCAGCGCCTGGTGCTGCGGCGGATGCGCGAGGAGAACTGGATCACCGACGCCCAGCTCAAGGCCGCCCTGGCCGAGCGGCCCAGGATCGGTTCGCGAGCCATGGCCGACGGCGGCGACGACGGCTACGTCCTCGACTACGCGACCAACGAGGTCCTGGCCATGGTCGGCCCCAACTCGCCCGACCTCATGGTGCGCCTGACCATCGATCCGCGCCTGCAGGCCGCCGGCGCCTCGGCGCTGCGCGCCGTGGTGGCCGGACAGGGACGCGGCGGTCCCAGCCAGGGCGCCCTGCTGGCCATCGACGAGCGCGGCGCGATCCGCACCATGGTCGGAGGGGTCGACTATGGCCGCAGCGTCTTCAACCGCGCCGTCCAGGCCAGGCGCCAGCCGGGATCGTCCTTCAAGCCCTTCATCTACGCCGCGGCCCTGGAGCATGGCATATTGCCGTCCGACACCCGTATCGACGGCCCGGTGCGGTACGGCGACTGGAGCCCGGGCAACTATGGCGGCGGCTATCGCGGCCCGGTCAGCGTGAGCACCGCCCTGGCGCTCTCCATCAACACCGTGGCGGTGAAGCTGGGCTACGAGGCCGGCACGGCCGCGATCGGGGAACTGGCCAAGCGCTTCGGCCTGACCGCCATCCCGGCCAATCCCAACCTGTCGGTGACCCTGGGCGCCTACGAGGTCCCGCTGATCCAGATGGTCTCCGGTTACCAGGTGTTCCAGCAGGCCGGGAACCGCATCACCCCCTATGTCATCGACGAGATCCAGACCGTGAGCGGACAGCCGGTGTTCAGCCACCAGACCGCTTCGCCGGTCCCGGTCTATGACCTGCCGCGCGCCAGCATGATGGTGCGGATGATGATGAAGGTGATCACCTCTGGCACAGGCACGGGCGCGGCCATCGGCCGGCCGGCGGCCGGCAAGACCGGGACCAGCCAGAACTGGCGCGACGCCTGGTTCATCGGCTTCACCCCCGACATGACCGCCGGAGTCTGGGTCGGCCATGACGACGACCGGCCGATGAACCGGGTGACGGGGGGCGAGGTCGCCGCCGAGATCTGGCGGCGCTACATGCTGGTCGCCCACGAGAGCCTTCCGGCGCGCGAGTTCGACTGGCTGTTGCCCGATCCCGAGGGCGGCGAGGGAGAAGTCCTGCCCGGCGGGCCGGTGGAGTACCGGGACGATCCGCGCAACGGCTTCTATGACGACCTCGCCGACGAGTTCTCCCAGGTGGCCGAGCCGGAACCGGCGACCGCCGAGCCGCCGGCCGAGCCCGAGCCCTATCCTCGCGATCCCGAGCCCTATCGCGACGAGCGCCTCCCGAACTGACGGGCTTGGTAAGCGGCCCGGTCGCGGCTATGTCCCTCCCCGCATGAAGCCCCCCATCCTCGCGCTCAAGGACGTCCGCCTCGCCGACGGTCCCAAGATGCTGTTCGACGGCGTCGACCTGGCCGTCGAGCCGCGCTCGCGCGCCTGCCTCGTGGGCCGCAACGGGGCGGGCAAGTCGACCTTGCTGCGGATTCTCGCGGGCCAGATCCAGGCCGACGATGGCGAGCGCGCCATCCAGCCTGGAACCCGCGTGGCCTATGTGCCCCAGGAGCCCGAGATCGTCGGCGCGACCCTGCTGGACCACGCCACCGCCGGCGGCGCGGCCCCGCACCAGGCCGAGGCGGCGCTGGAGCTGTTCGGCGTCGACCCCGCCAAGCCCACCTCCGGCCTGTCGGGCGGCGAGATCCGGCGCGCGGCCCTGGCCCGCGCGGTCGCCGAGCAGCCCGACATCCTGCTGCTGGACGAACCGACCAACCACCTGGACATTCTGGCCATCGAGACCCTGGAGGCCGAGCTCGCCAAGTCGAAGGCCGCCCTGCTGATCGTCAGCCACGACCGGGCCTTCCTGGAACGCACCACCAACCGCTCGTTCTGGCTGGAGCACCGCAGGGTCCGCCGCCTGGACAAGGGCTTCAAGCACTTCGACGACTGGGTCGAGCGCATCCTGGCCGCCGAGGCCGAGGAGGGCCGCCGCCTCGACAAGCAGCTGGAGCGCGAGGAGTACTGGCTGCAGCGCGGCGTCACCGGACGCCGGGCCCGCAACGAGGGCCGCCGCCGCGCCCTGATGGACCTGCGCCAGACCAAGGCCGAGCGGCTGAAGGAGGCGCGTGGGGCGCTCTCCATGAACATCGCCTCCTCCGGAACCTCGGGCCAGCGTGTGGCCGAGGTGAAGGGCATCGAGAAGACCTATGGCGACCGCACCCTGCTGAAGGGTTTCTCCACCCGCATCCTGCGCGGCGACCGGGTGGCCATCGTCGGTCCCAACGGGGCGGGCAAGACCACCCTGGTCAAGCTGCTGCTGGGCGAGATCCCGCCCGACGCGGGGAGCGTCAATCTCGGGGTCAATCTGGACGTGGCCTATATCGACCAGGCCCGCGCCGACCTGAAGCCGGAGATGCTGCTCCGCGACGTCCTGACTCCGCTCGGCGGCGACCAGGTGATGGTGCGCGGCCAGCCCAAGCACGTGGCCGCCTACGCCCGCGAATTCCTGTTCACCGACAACCAGCTTCGCCAGCCGGTGCGCAGCCTGTCGGGAGGCGAGCGCAACCGCCTGCTGCTGGCGCGAGCGCTGGCTACGCCGGCGAACCTGATCGTCCTCGACGAACCCACCAACGACCTCGACATGGACACCCTTGACCTGCTTGAGGACCTGTTGGCCGACTATGAGGGGACCCTGATCCTGGTCAGCCACGATCGCGACTTCATCGACCGGCTGGCCACCTCGACCATCGCCCTCGACGGCCGCGGCAAGGTGGTCGAAACGCCCGGCGGCTGGCAGGACTTCCTGTCCCAGAACCCCGGCTTCTTCCAGGCCATCGCGGCCAAGGCCGCGCCCGCCGCCGCCAGGCCCGCGCCGGCCAGGAGCGAAGCGGCCAAGCCGACCAAGCTATCCTACAAGGACCAGCGCCGGCTGCAGGAGCTGGAGGCCGCGATCTCCGCCCTGCCCGGCAAGATCGCCAAGCTGGAGACCGACCTGCACGATCCGGCGCTCTACACCCGCGATCCGGCCAAGTTCCAGGCCATCAACAAGGCCCTGGAAGCCGCCCGCGCCGAGCTGGCGGCGTCGGAAGAGGCCTGGCTCGAACTGGAAGAGCGCCGCGAAGCGCTGGAAGCCGGGCGGTAGATCCCTCCTCCAGCTGATAGGAAAGACGGCCGCCAATATTCCTTCTCCCCTTGCGGGAGAAGGACATTCAGAGCCGATCCCCCTGAGGTTTCGAAACGACCGCGCTGCTAGCGGACGAAGCAGACCCCGCCCGCCTCGACGACCACCTCGCAGAACAGTTTCGCATCGGCGCGGCTGGTGAAGCCGGTGACCAGGGCGCGGTAAAAGACGCGGCCCTCGACCGTGGCGGTCTCCACCATCCTGCGTAGGGGCTCGGGCAGGGCGCCGAGCGCGGCCAAGGCGTTTTCGGCCTGACCCGCCGTGCCGACCGCCACGATCTGGACCTTAAAATTGCCGGCGGCCGCTGGGGGCGGAACGACCGGAGGGGGCGGAACGGGTCTCGCCGCCACAACCGGTTGCTGCTGCGGCGGCGGCGCAGGGGGTGGCTCGCTTGGCGGCATGAGCAGGCGCCGGCGGGCGGTCACGGCGGTGGCGATGGTCTCCGAGTCCTCCGCGGCGGCAATCGGCGACGGCGGCTCAGGCGCGCGGACCGACGGCGGCGCGGGCGCCGCTACGGGGGTAGGCTTGGGCGCGGGCGCCCGCTCCGGCGGATTGCGCGGCTCGGGCGAGGCCACGGCCACGCTGGGCGCGTCGCTGCAGATCGAGGCGATCACATCGGACATGAAGGCGCTGGGCGAGGGCTGGATCCAGCCGCCCGGAACCTGGCGCAGGATCGGTTCGCCCTTGCCGTTCGGCTCCGGATAGATGGTCATCCGCAGGACCATGTCGCGGCGGCGCGCGCAGTCCACGTTCACCGTCGAGCGCATGGAACGGTAACCCAGATTGCGTCCGGCCTCGGCGCTCACCGCCTCGCCGCGCAGCTGGACGCCCTCGAACAGGATCCCGCCCTTGGTCGTTCCGCGATTCAGGACCGCCACGACCAGGTCGCGCTTGATCGAAACGACCTGGGCGCGCGGCAGGCCGCTGGCGGCCACCGCCCGGCGCTCAGCCGCGCTCAGGGACCCATCGAAATCCTGGGCCGCCGAGGCGCCCGACAGAACGAGGGCGACCGCCAGGCCGGCGCCCAGACCCTGAATACTCATCCCTGCCCCCGCGAACCGCCGCGGACCTTCCAACGCGCGATCTTAACCGTGTCACGTGGTCGTCGCACAGATCGCCGCCGCGCTCCAGGCCGCCGGCTCCAAAAGCAGCGACGATGCGCGCCAAACGACCGGCGCAGCAATCCTGTGGATTATTTTAGAGTTTGAAATAACTGATGAATTTCGCCGAAATCCCCGACCTGTCCACAGGTCTTCCACCGATTCCAGCGGCGTCGCCCACACCACGGCGAGGTCGGGCGCTTGCGTCATAGCGGGTGTGGTGGGAACGTCAAGGGGCCGAGAGGGACCGCGGCGCGGGCGGACCGGGAAACCGGACCGCCAGACGAGCGGAAGGTTCTCGGAGGACGGAAACTGGGGCGACCCGGAGACCGGCCCTCCAGGGACAACGGTTGCGACGGAAACCTGCGGGGAAGCCCGTGATCGAAGTCGCCGACCGACCTTGAAGGCGCAGATCCCCCAACGGATCTGGATTAGAGGGCGACGCACCGGGCGACCGTGGCGTCGCCCTCTTGCTATGCGCGCCTGCGACATACTGACGTTTGGCCTACGCCCTTAAGTCTTTGGTCGCCACACCGCGCGAAAATCGCGGCATGACCCGGGAGAACACCAAGCGCCCGAGCGCCGGCCGATCACGCCACCTGACGCTGAGCGTGGCCCTGATCATGGGGTTCGCGGCGAGCGTGGTGTTCGGCCTGAGCCTGACCCGCGCCTCGGGCGGCGTGGCGACAATCTGGCTCGGCAGCGGCATCGTGGCCGCTGGCTTGCTGCTCCTGCCGCGCCGCTGGGGATTCGGTGTCGCCGCGGTCTGTTTCGCCTTCCAATTCCTGTTCAATCTGCGGATCAACCCGCCCCTGATCGGCCTGACCTTCTCGCTGCTCTGCCTGGGCGAGTCCCTGGCCACCGCCTGGCTCGCCCATAAGACCTGCGGCCAGACCATGCGACTGACCAGCCTGAAGCGCGTCGCACGGCTGATCGCCCTCGCTGTGGCGCCGGCCACCGCCGCCAGCGCCGTTCTCGCTGCGGATACGCTCACCTTGTTCGGGCGCAGCTTCAACGAGGTCCTGGGCCCCTGGTTCTACGCCCACGCCCTGGGCGTGGCGATCGTGCTGCCGGTCATCCTGATGGTTTCCCGGCGCGATCTCAGCGAGGACTTCCGGCGCTCGGTCCTGGAGCAGGTCGGTCTCTACGGCCTGATCGCGGCGGCCAGCGTCCTTTGCTTCCTGCCAATCCGCTTCCCCATGCCGTTGATGGTGTTTCCCATCCTCACCCTGATCGCCGTGCGGCTGGGCCCGCGCGGGGCGGCGGTCTCGGCGCTCGTCCTGGCGGCGATCGGGGCGGGCCTCATGCTGAACGACTTCCGCCCGGCCACGGGCGCGACCTGGACGATGATGGAGAAGACCCGCAGCCTGCAGTTCCTGATCGCCATTTCGTTCTTCTCCAGCCTGTCCATGGCGCTCGCCATCGCCGACCAGAAGCGCCTCAAGCGCCTGTGGGCCGGCCGCACCCGGGTGGCCCGCGCCGCCCAGGCCCGCGCCGTCGCCGCCGGCCAGGCCAAGGCCGAGTTCCTGGCCACCATGAGCCACGAGATCCGCACGCCGATGAATTCCATCGTCGGCTTCACGGAGGTGCTGCTGCGCCGCGGCGATCTGCCCGAGGCCGCCCGCCGCCAGCTAAGCCTGATCGACCGGGCCGGCGCCTCGCTGCTGACCGTGGTCAACGACGTCCTGGACTTTTCGAAGATGGAGGCGGGCGAGGTCGAACTCGCGCGCCGCCCAGTCACCCCACGTGCCCTCGCTCAGGACTCGCTCGCCATCGTCGCCGAGGCCGCCCGCCGCAAGGGCCTGGACCTGCAGCTCGGCTTCATCGGTCCGGTTGAGCGACCGCTGATGATCGACGACTTGCGGGTGCGCCAAGTCCTGCTGAACCTGCTGTCCAACGCCATCAAGTTCACTGAGACCGGCCGGGTGCGCCTGGACGTCCAGGTCCGCGAGGGCGAGGGCGGTCGCGCCCTGCGCTTCACGGTCACCGACTCCGGCGTCGGGGTGCCCTCCGACAAGATCGGTCGGCTGTTCAAGCGTTTCAGCCAGGTGGACTCCTCCGTCAGCCGCGCCCATGGCGGCACGGGCCTGGGCTTGGCCATCTGCAAGGGCCTCACTGAGCTGATGGGCGGCCAGATCGGCGTCGACGGCGGATCGGGCGCCGGCTCGATCTTCTGGTTCGAGATCCCCGCCACCCAGGCCGAGGCCGCCGTGGCTGCGGAGACCGCCGCACCGGCCGCCGAGGCGCTGCGAGCCCGCATCATGCTGGTCGACGATCACCCGATGAACCGGGAACTTGGCGCCACGGTGCTGGGCCTGCTGGGCTGCGAGGTGGTGATGGCCGAGAATGGCGAGGAGGCTGTCGAGGCCGCGCGCTCGGGCGGCTGCGACCTGATCCTGATGGACGTGCACATGCCGCGCATGGACGGCCTGGAGGCCACCCGCCAGATTCGCGCCCTGGGCGGGGCGAACGCCACGTTGCCGATCATCGCCATGAGCGCCGACGTCATGCCCGAGATGGAAGCCGCCTGCCTCAATGCCGGGATGAACGACGCGGTCGGCAAGCCCGTCCAGATCCAGGTCCTGCACGCCATGATCGCCAAGTGGCTGGCCCCGAGCGACGACGCCGACGCCGAGGCGGCAGCCTAGAAATCCCCCTCCTGCGCCGCGCGGGCCTTGGAAGCATCCGCGTCGCCGACTAGGCTCGCGCCCGGTCCAGTTGGGGGATGTCCATGAAGCTCTTGCGCCTCGCCGCCGTCGCGCTCGCCGCCCTGGTCTGCGCTTGTTCGCCGGCCAAGCAGGAACCCCCCATCCAGGCCGGCCGGACCACCATCCGCTTCGCCACCGATTGGCGGGCCCAGGCCGAGCACGGCGGTTTCTACCAGGCCCTGGCCTCGGGCGAGTACGCCAGGCGCGGGCTCGACGTGCAGATCGTCCAGGGCGGTCCGGGGGTGAACGTGCCCCAGCTGCTGGCGTCCGGCGCAGTCGAGGCGGGGATGGGCTCCAACAGCTTCATCGTCATGAACCTCGCCCAGGAGGGCGTGCCGGTGAAGGCGGTGGCGGCGATGATGCAGAAGGACCCTCAGGTCCTGATCGCCCACCCTGGTCAGGGAATCGATAAGATCGCCGACCTGAAGGGCCATCCGATCCTACTGTCCGACGCCTCGGTCTCGGCCTTCTGGGTGTGGCTGAAGGCCAAGTACGACTTCACCGACGACCAGGTGCGCAAGTATACCTTCAACGCCGCCCCGTTCCTGGCCGACAAGCGCGTGGCCCAGCAGGGCTATGTCACCAGCGAGCCCTACACCATCGAGAAGACCGCCGGGATCAAGCCGAAGGTCTTCCTGCTCGCCGACGAGGGCTATCCTGGCTACGCCACCATGATCCTGGTCCCCGACAGCCTGATCGCCAAGGATCCGGCGGCGGTGAAGGCCTTCGTCGAGGCCACGGCCCAGGGCTGGAAGGACTATCTGCACGGCGACCCCAAGGCCGCCGACGCCCTGATCCGCGAAGACAATCCGGAAATGACCCAGGACATCCTCGACCAGGCCCGCGAGAAGCTGAAATCCTACGGCATCGTCGAGTCCGGCGACGCCCAGGCGGGCGGGATCGGCGTCATGACCGACGCCCGCTGGGCCGAGTTCTTCGAGGTCGCGTCATCGCAGGGAGTCTATCCCAAGGATATGGACTTCAAGCGCGCCTACACCCTGCAGTTCGTGGCCCCGGCGGCGAAGTAGCGCCAGTGCGGTCGTCGATACTGGCGCTCAAGAGGGCGAAGGTCCTCCGCAGGACGATGACCGAGCCAGAGGTCATGCTGTGGTCCCGTTTGAGGCGGCGTTTGCCGGACGAACCAGTATTTCGTCGCCAGCACCCAGTGGGTGTCTACATCCTCGACTTCTTCTGCCCTACAGCAAGGCTCGCGGTTGAGATCGACGGCCACCTCCATGGCGAGGACGCCCAGCGCGCTCACGATGAGCGGCGCGACCGGTGGCTTGTATCGCAGAGCTTGGTGGTCCAACGCATCACAGCTTCCTCGGTTTTCGAAGACGTAGATGAGATCGCAGACGGGCTTCGGATTCTCGCCGCCAGCCTTGCCGGACAAAAACCATGAGCGTCGCCGCATCTTTTCCTCCCCCATTTCACGTGGGAGGAAAAGATGACGGCGGTGGCCGTGCTCGAAAGCGTCGAGGTCGAGTACGGTCCGCGGGGGCCGGTGCTCGGACCCGTCGACCTCCGCGTCGAGGCCGGCGAGATCCTGGCCCTGGTGGGTCCCTCGGGCTGCGGCAAGTCGACGGCCCTGCGGCTGCTGGCGGGCCTCGAGGCGCCGACGCGCGGCCGCGTCCGGCGAGCGCCCGGGCGCGGTGAGACGGCGGTGGTGTTCCAGGCGCCGACCCTGGCGCCCTGGCTGACCGCGCGGGCCAATGTGGCGCTGCCGCTAGAGCTGTCCGGCGTGCCCCGGGCCCAGGCCCGCGAGCGGGCGGTGGCGGCGCTGGGCCGGGTGGGCCTGGCCGGCGCGGAGCTGGCGCGCCCCGCGACCCTCTCCGGCGGCATGGCCATGCGCGCCTCCCTGGCCCGCGCCCTGGTCACCGAACCCCGTCTTCTGCTGCTGGACGAGCCCTTCGCGGCCCTGGACGAGATCACCCGCCGGGCGCTGGCCGACGATGTCCTGGCCCTCTGGGCGGCTTCGCGGCCGGCCATCGTCTTCGTCACCCACAATGTGGAGGAGGCCGTCTACATGGCCGACCGGGTGGTGGTGCTGACGCGCGGGCCGGGCCGGATCGCCGGGATCGCCCAGGTCGAGGGCCCCCTGCCCCGTCCGCCCGGATTCCGCATCGCCGAGAGCTTCCGCACGGCGGTGGAAGAGGTTACCGGCCTGCTCACCCGCGGCGCGGCCCTGGCCGCATGATCCGCACCCTCGCGCCCTTCGTCCTGATCACCGTCCTGCTGGGCGCCTGGGAGGCCGCGGTCCGGGCCCTGGGGGTTCCGGCCTATTTCCTGCCCGCCCCATCGGCCGTCGCGCTCGCCTTGGTCGAGCACCTGCCGGTCCTGCTGGCGGCGGCCTGGATCACCCTGTCGACGGCGATCATCGCCCTGGTCATCGCCAGCCTGGCGGCCATGGCGGTGGCGGTCCTGGTGGGCCTCAGCCCCCTGCTGGAGGCCGCCGTTCGGCCCCTGGCCTCGGTGCTGCAGGTGACCCCGGTGGTGGCGATCGCGCCCCTGGTGCTGATCTGGGCCGGCATCGACCATCCGGAGCGGGCCATCATCGCGCTCGCGGTCCTGGTGGCCTTCTTCCCGATCTTCTCCGGGGCGATCACCGGCCTGCACGCCGCCGACCCGGACCTGGAGCGGCTGTTCGACCTCTATGGCGCCGGCCGCTGGAGCCGTGTGATGCGGTTGCGGCTGCCGTCGGCCGTGCCGTTCCTGCTGGAGGGCCACAAGGTGGGCGCGGGCCTGGCGATCATCGGCGCCGTGGTGGCCGAGTTCAGCGCGGGGTCCGGCGGGGTGCGCGGCCTGGCCTGGCAGATCCTCGACGCTGGCAACAAGCTGCAGACCGCCCGCATGATCGCGGCCCTGGTGGTGCTGGGCCTGATGGGGGTCGCGCTGCACGCCCTGCTCGACCGCGCCGAGCGCGCCGGCCTGACATGGTGGCGAGGGCGTTAGGCTTAGCTGTTAGTCGGGGGTTAAGCGGCTTGGGGTTAACCCTGGCGGACCATGCGCCTGGGTCTCCTCATCGTCGCGCTCGCAAGCGCCTCCCCGGCCGCCGCCCAGATGGCGGGTGATCGCTATGGCGACCGCTCGTCCACCGCCGCGGTCGCCGCCATCGGCGCTTCCTATGATGGCCCCACCCTCTCCTGGTCGCGTAAGACACAGCCCGCCCCGCCGGTCGCCGCCGATCCCCGCGCCTCGTCGCGGCCCGAGCCGCTGGCGCTGGCGGGTCAATTCCGCGCCGGCGGCTTGCCGCCCGCGCCGCGGCTCCAGCGCGCGCCGGAGCCGCGCGCCTACCAGCAGTTCCAGCCGCAGACCCCGATCCCGCTGCAGTGGAGCGCCCCCAAGGCGAACCTGCCCGGCACGCTCTATGACACGCCGCCCCCGGCGCTCCCACAGGTCGCGGCGACCGCACCCACGCCGGAGCCTGTCGCCCGGCCTCCGATCCGGCTCGCCGCCGTCGCGCCTTCTCCCGCCCTGCTGGGCGGTCCGCCGGCCTCGGTCGCCACGACCCCGCGCGGCGCAGGCGGCGCCACCCGGCTCTATTCGGTCCACCGCGGGTACGGGCTCACGCCCGACGCGATCCCCCAACAGCCGGGAGGCGACCGCTACGTCCTGATCGGCCCGCCGGACGCCGGCGTCCAAGCCTCCCCCAAACCCGATGACGACGGTCCGGACGACGGTCCGGGCGTCTTCTGAAGAAGACCCCTTCATGCAGCGCACCAAACTCCACGACCTGATCGAGATGGCCCAGGAGCCGTCCAGCGAACGGCGGCGCGAGCTGCTGCGCGGCGTGACCGACCTGTTCTTCGCCAGCGAGGACCTCAAGGGCGGCCCGGAGATGGAGCTGTTCGACGACGTCATGAGCCAACTGGCCGGCGAAATGGAAGAGGCCGTGCGCGCCGAACTCGCCCACAGGATGGCGCAGGCCGAGATCGCGCCGCAGGGCCTGATCCGAGACCTGGCCCGCGACGCCTCCATCGAGGTCGCCCGCCCGGTGCTGGAGGGCTCCCACGCCCTGACCGAGGACGACCTGCTGTCGGTGGCCCGCACCCGCGGCCAGGACCACCTGCGCGCGATCTCGCAGCGCCCATTGGTGTCGGAGGCCCTGTCCGAAGCCATCGTCGAACGCGGCGACGACGAGACCGTCGGCGTGCTGCTGGCCAATGAAGGCGCGCTGCTTTCGCGCGAGGTCCATGAGATCGTCGTGGATCGCGCCGTGGAAAACCCGGCCCTGCACGAGGCCGTGGTCACCCGCAAGAGCCTGCCGGTCGATCTGCTGAACGAGATGTATTTCGTGGTCGAGGCCAAGCTGCGCGGCGAGATCCTGGCGCGCAACGCCGAGGTCGATCCCGCCGACCTGGACGCGGCCCTGGCCGTCGGCCGCAAGCAGCTGGCCGAACGCGACGGCGCCCTGCCGCAGGACTATTCCGAGGCCGAGAAGCAGGTGCGCATCCTGCGCCTGCGCGGCGCCATCACGCCTCAGGTGCTGGCCGGTTTCCTGCGCCAGCGCGAGACCAGCAAGTTCCTGGTGGCCCTGTCGGAACTGGCCGAGATCGACTTCCACACCGCCCGGCGAATCCTCGAGCGCCGCGAGTTGGACGCGCTCTCCATCGTCTGCAAGGCGGCCGGCTTCGAGCGTTCGCTGTACCTGACCTTCGCGGTGCTGATCCTCGACCGCGACTCCAACGCCATGGGCCGGGCCCGCGAGTATGGCGAGCTCTACGAGAACCTGCCGCGCGAAGCCGCCCAGCGGACCATCCGCTTCTGGCGCCTGCGCCGGCAGACCCGAGACGTCGCCGCGGCCTAGCCGGCCGCGGCGGCCGATCCGCCGGTCAGTCGGGCCAGGCCGTCGGCGGCCACGATGCTCAACGAGCGCAGGCCCATCTCTCCGAACACGTCCAGGGCTCCGTTGAGCGCCATGGCGGCGGCGGCGCGTTCGCCGCGATCGACGCCGGTGATGTCCAGCCGCGCCTCGTAGATGCGGGCCAGATTGACCTGGATCAGCGCCCAGGCCGCCGGGTCGCGCTTGGCGGCCAGGTTGGAGAGTTCGATCTTGAAGGCCGACTCCGCGGCGTCCAGCACGGTCAGGTCGCCCGAGAGCTCCGCCGAACGGGCTAGGCACAGAGCGCGGTTCGAGGCGCCGAAGGCCCGCAGCGACAGGCCCGGCGCCTTCTTAAGCACATGGGCGGCGCGGTCGTAGCAGGTGACCGCCTGCTCGTAGGCGCGTTCCGAGGCGCCGGCCTCGCCCAACGCCTGCAAGCCCTGGGCGAGCGCGGTCTGGACCCGGGCCCAGTCCAGCGGACTGTGGTCGCGGGTGAGTTCGTTCAGCACGTCGGCGAGCGCGCCAACCGCCTCGGCCAAGGTCTCGACCTCGCCGCTGATCTCGCCCAGCAGGGCCAGGGCCTGGCCGCGCAGGGCCGCGGCGCGGACCCAGCTCAGAGGTTCATAGGCCGGGTCCAGGCCATCTGTGGCCCGCTCGGCGATGTCCCGGGCCGCGGCCAGCAGTTCCTCGTCGCGCAGGCGCGCGCCCCAGCCCATCAGCATGTCGGCCTGAACCAGGCGGGCTTCCACGGCCAGCAGGCGCGCGGCGCGGCAGCGGCGGGTGAGAGCCTCGAGTCCCGCGATGGGGACGGTGAACCTGGCGGCGGCGATGCGGGCGGCCTGAGCGTCCCCCGCGACCATACGCTCGCGCGCCTCGATGGCGGCGATGCCGATGTCGGCCAGCGGCAGGGCAAGGCCGCCGCGCGCGGCGGCGCGGGCCTCGCGGAAGGCGACGTCGGCGGCGGCGTTCAAGCCTTCATCGCCGAACAGCTCGGCGCCCAGCATGGCGCAGAAGGCCTGCTCGCAGCGGGCGCGGGCCCAGCCGTCGGGGCGGCGGTCGCGGCCGAAGGCCTCGGCGGCGGCCTCGGCGGTGGCGGCGGCCTTGCGCAGGGCGGCGGCGTCGCCGGATCGGCGGGCCACCTCGCGCCAGACGATGGCGCTCTCCAACCGGCGCTGGGCCTTGTCCTTGGCGCCGACCCGGCCGGCGGCGATGTCGGCGGCCTTGCCCTCCTGGGTGATCAGCCGGAGATCGAGAAGTTCCAGGAGCGAGGAGTCGCCGCCCGTGAGGCCGTCATGGGGAGGCCGAAGACCATCCTGGCCGAACAGGCGCTTCAGCTCACGACCGAACTCGAACATGGTCAGGCTCCGACAAACCCCCGACGTCTCAACACGGGACGTCCACGCGGGGTTCAGGCCTGACGGAGCAAAGCCGGAGCCGAGTTCGTAAACAAGTGGTTAATGTGCTTGTTATGGTTAATGAAATCTAAATTTGTTGTGTAGCCGCATTAACCAATTCTGGCCCGGAACTTGCGTGGCCGGTCGACCCGACCCTCATCGACATCGGACGCGACGATCTCCTCCTCTCCCCTTTCAAGGGGAGAGGGTGGGGTGAGGGGATGCGGCGCGAAGCGACGCAATCCGGCCTTTCGACACGCTCAGTGCGGCGGAAGCGCCCCCCTCACCCTACCCTCTCCCCCCGAAGACGGGTGGAGAGGAAGAGGCGGGTCGGGCGGTCAATGGCCGCTGCTAAGCCCGCTCCCGCGCCCGCTCGAAGGCGACCTTCGGGAAGCGCTCGGCGACGTAGCCCATCTCCCACGACGACTTGGCCAGGAACACCGGCTGATCGTCGATGTCGACGGCCATGGCCATCTTGTGCTTGCCGGCGAAGTCCTCGAGGTCGGCCTTCTCGCCCACCAGCCAGCGGGCCTCGGCATAGGGGGCGGCCTCGAACAGCACCTCCAGCTGGTACTCATTGGCCAGCCGGTCGGCCATCACCTCAAGCTGCAGCTGGCCCACCGCGCCGACGATGAAGTCCGCTCCGATATTGGGCCGGAAGAGCTGGGTCACACCCTCCTCCGCCAGGCCCTGCAGGGCCTTGGTCAGATGCTTGGCCTTCAGCGGATCCTTGACCCGCACCCGCTGGAGGATTTCCGGGGCGAAGTTGGGCAGGCCCGCGAAGCGCAGGGTCCCGGTCTCCGACAGGCTGTCGCCCACCCGAAGGATCCCATGGTTGGGAATACCGATGACGTCGCCGGCGAAGGCCTCCTCGGCCAGTTCGCGGTCGGAGGCGAAGAACATGATCGGCGCATTGACCGAGAGCTGGCGACCGGTGTTCTGCACCTTCAGCTTCATGCCGCGCTGGAACTTGCCCGAGCACAGCCGCAGGAAGGCGATGCGGTCGCGATGGTTGGGGTCCATATTGGCCTGGACCTTGAAGACGAAGCCGGTCACCTCCGGGTCGCCCGGGACCACGTGGGTCGGTTCGCCGGCCTTCGCCGCCGACACGGCCTTCGGCGGCGGGGCGTAGGCGCCTAGGCCCTCCAGCAGCTGGTCGATGCCGAAATGGCGTAGGGCCGAGCCGAAGAACACCGGGGTCATGTGGCCTTCCAGGAAGGCCTGGGGATCGAAGGGCTTCGAGGCCTCGCGGATGAGCATGGCGTTCTCTTCGAGCTCCGCCTGCTCGTCGGGGTCGAGATAGCTGCCCATGGCGGCGCCATGGAACGCGATCGGCCGCGGATGACCCTCATCCTTGTCGGACCCCTTCTTGGCGAAGGGGAAGAACTTGTCGTGGCGCAGGTCCAGCATGCCCTTGAACCGCCCGCCCGAGCCGGCCGGCCAGTAGAGCGGCGCGGGGTCGAGGGCCAGTTTCGAGGCGATCTCGTCCAGCAGCTCGATGGGGTCCTGAGCCTCGCGGTCCATCTTGTTGATGAAGGTGACGATGGGAATGTCGCGCAGGCGGCAGACCTCGAACAGCTTGAGCGTCTGCGGCTCGATGCCCTTGGCGGCGTCCAGCACCATGACCGCGGCGTCGGCGGCCGTGAGCGTGCGGTAGGTGTCTTCGGAGAAGTCCTCGTGGCCAGGCGTGTCCAGCAGGTTGAACATCAGGCCGTCGTGATCGAACGTCATCACAGAGGCGGAGACCGAGATGCCCCGCTCGCGTTCGATCTTCATCCAGTCGGACCGGGTGCGGCGGTTCTCGCCGCGGGCGCGCACCTGGCCGGCCGCGCGGATCGCGCCCCCGGCCAGCAGCAGGTTCTCGGTCAGGGTCGTCTTGCCGGCGTCCGGGTGGGAGATGATGGCGAAGGTGCGCCGGCGGGCGGCCTCGGCGGCGGGAGAATGGCTCATGGGCGGGCGATAGCGCGTGCCGGGCCCAGGCGCAAACTGAAGGCTCAGGCGGCGAGCCGCCGCCAGACCTCACGGTCGGTCGAGACGGTGTCCAGCAACCCCTCGGCCTGGCGGCTCAACAACCCGGTCATGGTGTCGGCGCCGATGGTGGCGACGCGGAACATCACCTCGTCGGGCTCGCAGCCGTAGCGGGGCGACACGAACAGGGCCGCGTTGACCCGAGGCGCCCGGGCGATGATCAGGGTGGCCAGCCGGCAGGCCCGCTCAGGCCGGTTGACGTGGAGCAGGGGATTCTCGGCGAACAGCTCGCAACCCAGCTTGCCGACGGCTTCGAACGATAGGGACTGGAAACGGCGGGCGGCCATCTGTGGCGACAACCTGACGCCGCTGAGATTGAGGACCACGTCGTTCATCAAAAACAGCATGCAGGCGCCGCGTCTCGTCTTGGGGGACGCGACAATTGGCACGCCGAGGCTTTCAGCGCGGTTGAAGAAGGCGGTGAATGGGCCGCTAACCCTGCTCGACAGGCTCGGTCAGGAAATGGCGGCCGTCGCGATCGTCGATCTCCACCACCCAGATGTCGGGGTCGATGCGCGCGGCGCGCTCGATATAGCGGTCGAGTTCGGGCTCCTGATCGGAGAGCGAGGGCTGCATCCAGACGCGCTCGCCGTCGCCGCGGGTGGCCTCGGCATAGAGGCGGGTCGTGCCCTGGGCGCGGTTCAACACCTTGACCAGCACGCTGCCGGCCCGCGCGTCGCCCTTACGCGCCACCACCGCGAAACCGCCGCCCAACTCGGTCCTGCGGATCAGGGCCGCGACCCAGATGTCGGTGGAGAGCAGCATGTTTGGTCTCGATAACGGAACGGAAAGGGCGAGCCTGTAGGCTTCGCCCAAGTTCTCGAACCTATACGAGAAAAGCAGGAGCCATGACGAGACCGCGCAGAACCGCGCAGCTCGCCGGGTGTGGATGGGTGGGGCTGACGCTGGCCGCGACGATCGTCGCGGCGCCGGGCGTCGCGACGGCGGGGGCTGTCGACCTCTTCTACGAGCGCACGGTGATGACCGCCGCCGACAGCCGCTGCAGCCTGTTCGACGCCCCGACAGGCGCGGCCCTGGCCGCCGGTCAGGCCCAGGCGCGTGGCGCCGTGCTGCGCGCCGGGACCGACCAGGCGACGCTCAAGGCCGTGGAAAGCCGCGCCCGCCAGAAGGCGGCCCTGACGCCCTGCGATTCCGAGGATCTCAACCTGGCCGCCGCCCGGGTGCGCCAGGCCTTTGAGGGCTACGCGCAGCTCAGCCGGATGAGCTACCCCGGCGACCACGCCCCCTGGCTGGCCGACCGCGCCAGCGGCGAGGCCGCCCGCTGGCGGCTGCAGCAGCCGGTGAGCTTTGGCTGGAACCGCATGGTGTTCGGCCTGGCCGGCCGCGACGGCGCCAACGCCCTGATGGCGGTGGCGAGCTTCCCCGACGGCCAGGAGCCGTATGCCGCGCGGCTGCTGATGCGCGACGCCGGCCTGACGCTCGGCCCCTATCTGGATCATCGCGGCGAAGCCATCGGCCGCCTGCCCCTGGCGCGGCGCCTGCCGCCCGCGACCGCCCAGACCGCCTACGCCGCCGAGGCCCGCAGCAGCGCCGGGCGCGACCTGCTGCCCAAGGACCTCAAGTCGGGCTGGGCCTTCCGCTTCCCGGCCAAGGCGGCCGCGGCGCTCGCCGCCCTCGACCCCCGCGAGGCCGTGGCCGTTGAGTTCCTGTTCGCCGACGGCCAGGGCGAGAGCGTGCGACGGGCCTATGTCGAGGTCGGCGACTTCGCCGCCGGCCGCGCCTTCCTGCAGGTCGCCGCCCGCTAGGCCACCGGCTCCGGCGTCCGGGCCGGAAGCTCCGCGCCGTGCAGCACCGGCATGCGGACGATGACCGTGGTCCCCTCGCCCAGTCGGCTCTCGATGAGCATCCGGCCGCCGTGCAACTCGGCGAAGGCGCGCACCAGGGAAAGGCCGAGGCCCGTGCCCGCCGAGCGTTGGCTGACGTCTCCCGCCTGTTCGTAGGGCCGCCCCAGCCGCACCAGGTCCTCGCGGCTGATCCCCACCCCGGTGTCGGCGACGATCAGCTCCAGATGGTGGTCTTCCTCGCGAACCGTCACCGTCACGGCCCCGCCGCGGGGCGTGAACTTCAGGGCGTTGGAGATCAGGTTCAGTACGATCTGCTTCAGGGCCCGGCGGTCGGCGACCACGTCCAGGTCCTCCTTGGGCAGCAGGCCGCGGAGCTGGACCCCGGCGCGGTCGGCCTGGCCGCGCATCAGCCGCAGGACCCCGGAGACCGCATCGCGGGCGTCGAATTCCTCGCGCGACAACTCGAACCGCTCGGCCTCGATCTTCGACATGTCCAGCACATCGTTGATCAGCTCCAGCAGGTGGGTGCCGGAATCGTGGATCAGCTCGGCATACTCGCCGTAGCGGTCCGACAGCGGGCCGAACAGCCGCTGCTTCATGATATCGGAAAAGCCCATGATGGCGTTGAGCGGCGTGCGCAGCTCGTGGCTCATATTGGCCAGGAAGCGCGACTTGCCGGCGTTCTGCGCCTCGGCGTCGGCCTTGGCCTGCTCCAGCCCGGCCATGCGCTCGCGTTCAGGCCGCCCGTCACGCAGGGCGCCCACCGCCCGGCCATCCCAGGTGCGGCGCAGGCTGAGCGTCAGCCAGCCATCGGGCGCTTCGTCGGGGACGAAGGCGACCTCCGCGGCCCCCTCTGCCAGGGCGCGTTTCAGGGCCTCGATCAAGCGCGGCCGGTCGGCGGGCGCGGCCAGGTCGCTGAGCAGGCGTCCGGACGCGGCCGGCGTCGCCAGCCCGGGCGGCGAGGCGCCCCAGACGGCCGTCAGGCGGCCCTCGGGATGGACGCCCAGCAATTGGTGCGGCTGCTCGTCCAGGGCCTGGCGCAGCCGCGCCTCGCGCCGGTCGCGGCGCAGGGCTTCGAGCTCGCCCTGCCGCTGCAGGGTCACCAGGCCCGCGCCGAAGGCGAGCGCGCTCGAGATGAGTCCGATCAGGGACAGGCCGAACGCCAGGTCGGGGCGCGGTGGGGGAATCTGCAGGCTGAGGGCCGCCATGGCCGCGAGACCGACCGCCCCCAGCGACGTGGCCGCCCCGAAGGCGAGACCCCGTCTCCGGCCCACGGCCAGGGCCGCGGCCATCGGCGACAGCAGCCAGACGGCCAGGGGGCCCGCGACGCCGCCGGTCATCACAGCCGCCAGGGCGACGCAGAGGGCCCAGCCGAGGACCAGGGCGCGCCGCGCCCCGTCCCCGTGCGAGCGTTGCAGGAAGAGGCCGACCATGGCCGGAAGCGCGCCGACGGCGAGCGCGGTGAGCGCCCGCTCGGTGGGTGCGAGCCCGGCCAGGCCCAGGCCCGCGGCCCCGGCGGCGGCCACGGCCAGCCAGCCCGCGCACCACCAGACGGCGTCGCGGTCCCGCGTCGATCGGCGCCTCGGCTTCGGCGTCCTGCTGGCGGGTAGGCCCTCGACCACGGTGTTGCGCTACGCCTCTCGAAACGAACCAGGCCCTCTCGAAAAGAAGACCGGCCGGGACATTACCCTCGCGCTTGAGTCCCCGCGAGGGCGCTCGCGCGAGGCGCGACCAGGCAAATGTATGATCTTCCACAGAAACGAAATCGTAAGCGCGTGAGCCTAGCCTTGGCCTCCCCTGCCCTCGAGGCGTCCGGTTTCCCATGGCCCAGGCGGCTTTCCTTCCCAGCGACCCGGCGGAACCGCAAGAGCTCGCCTCCGAATCGCCACGCCTGAGCCCCCGCGCGCGGCGCGAGGCGGCCCTGGACGAGACCAAGCGATCCTTCCTGCGCATGGTCAGCCACGAGTTGCGCACCCCGCTGAACTCGATCCTGGGCTTCTCCGAGATCATCGCCTCGGAGCTGTACGGCCCGCTGGGCGCCCCGCAGTACAAGGAATATGCCGGGATCATCCGCACCAGCGGCAACCGGCTGCTGAAGCTGGTCAACCAGATCCTGGAGATCGCGCGGCTGGAAGGCCGGGCCATGGACATGGACCCGCGGTCCGAGACCCTCGACCATGCCCTGGACGATGTGCTGGACGGCCTGCGCGACGAGATCGCCGCCCGCCGAACCCGGATCGTGATCGACGACCAGGGGGCCCTGCCCTCGGTCACCGCCGACGCGCGCGGCTTGCGCACCGTGCTGACCAACCTGATCCAGAACGCTGTGGCCTTCGGGCCCGAGGACGCCACGGTGCGGATCAGCGCCGTCCCGCACGAGGGCGACGTCGAGATCCATGTCTCCGACAACGGGCCGGGTGTCGATCCCGCCGACCTTCCCCGCCTGCTGCGGCCCTTCGAGCAGGGCGAAAACGCCCTCACCCGCCGCAGCGAGGGCGCGGGCCTGGGCCTGCCGATCGTCGACCTGCTATGCCTTGCCATGGACGGCCGACTGAAGCTGCAATCGACCCCCGGCGAGGGCCTGACCGCCACCGTCCGGCTGCCCGCCGGCTGAACACCGGTTGCGTTGCGGGTCGCCGATCCCTAAGTCGCCGGTGATATGACCGACATCGACCACGACCTTGACGACCTCGCCCAGGAGTTCGACCTGCTGGGAGACTGGGAAGAGCGCTATCGCTACGTGATCGACCTGGGCCGTGAACTGGCCCCGCTCACCGACGCCGAGCGCAACGACGCCAACAAGGTGCGCGGCTGCGCCAGCCAGGTCTGGCTGGTCACCGAGCCCCAGGCCGACGGCACGGTCGACTTCCGTGGCGATTCCGACGCTCACATCGTGCGCGGCCTGATCGCGGTGCTGCTGCGGCTCTATTCGGGGCGGCCGCCCAAGGCCATCCTGGACTTCGACGCCAAGGCCGCCTTCGACAAACTGGGCCTCAGCGGCCACCTGTCGGCGCAGCGGTCGAACGGACTGGTTTCGATGGTGGGGCGGGTGCGCCGCGACGCCGAGGCGCTGGCGGCTGCCGCCTAAGGCGCGACAGCCGAGAGTGGCCACCGGTTTCGGCGCCCGTCGGGCTTCAGATTTAAGCGGCTCTGATCCCGCTAATGGTGTCGCCCTGGACCCCGACCACGGCGTCGTAACCCATGATCATGTCGACGTCCTTGCCGTTGGTGGCCAGGGGCAGGCGCAGCCACAGGATCGACAGGTGCGCCGCGCCGCGCCAGGCAAGGTTGTGCACGCCTACGGCCGGGCGGCGATCATGGACCAGCTTGGTCAGTTCCGTGCGCCAGTATTCGGCGGCCGTCGAATTATAGACCTCGGTCAGGCTACGGCCGGTGATCTCGCGGCCATAGACGCTGTAGAGGCCGGTGCCCGCCAGGCGCAGGCGGAAGTCCAGGGGATCGCGCCGCACGTCGATCAGGCTGACCGTGGGCAGCAGGCGCTTGAAGTCCTCGGGGCGGATATCGCCGCGGCCAGGCAGTTGCGGCCCATGTCGCAGCCCCGACCAATAGGCATAGAGTTCTTCATGGGCGCGGGCGGCCGCCGCGGAAGCTCCTATCTGTGCGGCCATATTCAGATTCCTTAACAACCCCTTGGAATCGCGACGAATCACTTATCGCCCGCCCGGTGATTCACCGGCAAGTGGAAAACGGGGGGTGCGACGAGAAATCAGGCCAAAAGGTGGCGAAGCGGTCCTCGGGAACCTCCCCAGCGGCGCCCCCGAGGCCGGGACGCGCAAAAGAAAACGCCCGCCGGTGGGCGGGCGTTTCCTGGAGCTCGAATTTATTTCGAAGCTTACTTGCTGGCCCGCTTGCGCGGAGCCTGACGGCCGCCTTGGCCCAGGCCCATCTGCTTGGCCAGGTCCGAACGCGCCTTGGCGTAATTCGGGGCGACCATCGGATAATCCTTCGGCAGGCCCCACTTCGCCCGGTATTCCTCCGGGCTCATATTGTATTTCGTTCGCAGATGCCGCTTCAGCGACTTGAACTTGCGGCCATCTTCCAGGCAAACAAGGTGATCCGGCGTAATCGACCGGCGCACAGGAACCGCAGGTTCCTTCGGCGCGGCTTCCTGAACGTCCGAACCCGAGGAGATCCCCGCCAGAGCGCGGTGGACGCTTTGGATGAGATTGGGAAGATCCGCCGCTGCGACCGAATTGTTTCCGACGTAAGCGGATACGATATCCGCCGTCATCTCAATGACTTCCGATTTCTCGTCCATTTTTCTCGGTTCCGTGAGTGCGTTGCACAATTTGGGGGATGACTGATTCACGACATCAGTCATGGCGTCAATATATCGGTCTTGTCCCAAGCACAAGGCTGGAACTCAGTTGAGCGATTGAACGAACACGTTCGTCGTCATTAGAGAACTGACGCGCCGCACCAATCGGTTGCAGGCACAACCGTGAAGACGTCACTCGCCCATTGCGCGAACGCCAAGATTAGCGCCCAAATTCCTTTGACAGCGCCAGCATGGCGGCCCTTTGAGGTGCTGAGTATTCGTCGACGCCGTCTTCGTCGCCGTCACGAATCGCCCTGAGCAGAGCCGGTGTCAGGGCCGAGGTCAGCGACCAGTTCCAGTAACGCAGAACAGTTTGCGCCCGGTCGACTGCGATCATGTCGTAAGTTGTCATCACCCGCTCAAGCGCCTGCGACAATGCGCCGCTGTCCTCAGTCTCCGGGCGCTTCAAGCCGCGCCAGAGCGCGCGCAGGGCCTGGCGCGGCAGGCCGGTGGCCTTGCACAGGATCGCCAGGGGCTCGCCGCCGGGGTCGGTGAAGATCTTGGCGCCGGTCATGGGCTTGAGCCCGGAGAGGTAGGAGATCTCCTCGGCGATCTCGCGGGTGAGACCGTCCTGCGCCGCGGCCACGGCGGCCTCCAGGCTGTCGAAGGGGCTCTTGTCGATAGCCGCGCGGTTGCGCTGGCGCCGTTCGATGAACTGCAGCGCCTTGCGCGACAGGGGATCCTGCCATCCCTCGGCGGCGGCGAGCGCGAAGATGTCCCCGGTCGCTTCCTGCAGCACTTCGCGACTGACCGCGAACCGCTGGAGGATGGTGCGGCGGGTCTCGGCGTCGGCCCACCAGAACAACACATAGGCGTGAGCCGGCCGCAGCTCCGAGCGCCGCAGCAGGGCCGCGGTCAGCCGGGTATCTCCACGGGTCAGGGCCACGATCGCCTCGACCGCGGCGTTGGAGAGCCGAGCCAGATCGTTCTTCAGCAGGCATTCGATGACGATGATCTCACCGAACTCGATCAGGACGTCGCAGACCACCTCGTTCACGCCGCGCCGCAGGGCGACGAGCCGTCGATGCTCCAGGTCGGTGAGGCGAATGCAGTCCAGCAGATCGGCGTCCGACAGCGAGGGGCATTCGATCAGCAGCTCCTCGGCCACGTCCACGTGGTCGCGCAACAGCAGGCGCACCAGGCTGGCCGGAATCTCGGTGAGCGTGGACAGCCGGCGCGCCACCTTCTTGCGCTCATCCGGCTCGGCCTCGCGCAGCATGTCGACCAAGAGGTCGGCGGTCATGGAGCGCTCGAAAGCGTTCACCCGCGAACTGGGCAGACAGACGACGTCGGCCATCCGCTTCAGCAGGGCGCCGCGCGCGCGGAAGGCCTGCGCGGCGTCGGAGGCAGGATCGTGCTCGGAAGAGGAGGCGGCCTGGTTCATGGATCGAGCCGATGACGAATCGAACGCGATCAGACCATAGCCTGCTTAACCGGCCGTGATCAGCGGAACTGCGGCGGATCCCAATCGGGCCAGATATCCGGCAGGTCGGACGAGACCTTGTTCGGGAAGGCCGGAGGTCGCTTCTCCAGGAACGACATCACCCCTTCGCGGGCGTCGGCCATGGCGCCGCGGACCTGGATGCCGCGGCTGTCGGCGCGGTGAGCCTCCATCGGATGCGAGGCGCCGGCCATGCGCCAGATCAGCTGGCGGGTGATAGCGATCGAGACCGGCGCGGTATTGTCGGCGATCTCGCGGGCCAGGGCCTTGGCCGCCGGCAGCAGGTCCTCCGGCGCGTGCAGGGACCGGACGAGGCCGCGGTCGAAGGCTTCCTGAGCCGGGAAGACGCGACCCGTATAGCACCACTCGAGCGCGGTCTGGACACCCACCAGCTTGGGCAGGAACCAGGAGGAGGCCGCCTCCGGATTGAGCCCGCGGCGGGCGAACACCAGGCCGAACCGCGCCTCGGTCGAGGCCATGCGGATGTCCATCGCCAGCTGCATGGTCACCCCGATGCCCACCGCCGGTCCGTTCACCGCGGCGATCACCGGCTTCAGGCTCTCATAGATGCGCAGGGTCACCAGGCCGCCGCCGTCGCGCTGCACGCCCTCGCGGGTGCGAGCGGCCTTGTCCTCGCCGCCACGCGCCTCGTAGTCGAAGGTCTGGGCGCCGGCCGACAGGTCGGCTCCGGCGCAAAACCCGCGTCCGGCCCCGGTGACGATCACCGCCTTGACCGCATCGTCGGCGTCGGTGACGTCGAAAGCCGCGATCATGTCCTTCATCATCTGGGTGTTGAAGGCGTTCAGCTTCTCGGGCCGGTTGAGGGTGAGAACCGCGACGCCGTCCTCGACCTCAAGTTTCAGGGTTTCGAAAGTCTGGGCCGCCATCTGGTTCTCCCTCGCGATTTTCCGCATTTCGCCCCGCTTGACGGACGGTCCGTCAAGCGCCGCATATGCGCCTGAACAACGATAAGTTTGGGAGGACGGCCGAGGCGCGGCGACACGCGTCCGGCCGCCGCGAGGAAGAACAGAATGCATCCAGCCACGCACGCCAAGACCCATCCCGACCGCGCCGCCTACATCATGGCCGGGTCCGGCGAGACAGTGACCTACATGGAGCTGGACGAGCGGTCCAACCAGGGGGCGCACCTGTTCCGGTCCATGGGCCTGAAGGCTGGCGACGTCATCGCCATCCTGATGGAGAACCATCCGCGGTTCTTCGAAATCACCTGGGCGGCCCAGCGCTGCGGCCTCTACTACGCCTGTATCTCATCGAAGCTCACCTCGGGCGAGATCGAGTACATCGTGAAGGACTGCGAGGCGCAGGTGCTGATCACCTCCGCCGGGGTCGGTCCCGTGGTCGACGAGCTGCCCGCCCTGCTGCCCGGGGTGAAGCTGTTCATGGTCGGCGAGGCGCGCGCGCCCTATGCGAGCTTCGAGGCCGCCCGCGCGCCGATGCCGACCAGCCCCGTCGCCGACGAGAGCGCCGGCGCCGACATGCTCTATTCGTCGGGCACCACCGGCCGGCCGAAGGGCATCAAGCCGCCGCTGACCGGGGCGGCCATCGACACCCCCAGCCCCCTGGCGATGATGGCCCAGGGCCTGTTCGGATTCCGCGACGACAGCATCTACCTGTCTCCGGCCCCGCTCTATCACGCCGCGCCGCTGCGCTGGTGCATGAGCATCCATCGCCTGGGCGGCACCGTGGTGCAGATGGAGAAGTTCGATCCCGAGGACGCCCTGCGGCTGATCGAGAAGCACCAGATCGACGTTGGCCAGTTCGTGCCGACCCATTTCGTGCGGATGCTGAAGCTGCCGCCGGAAGTCAGGGCCCGCTACGACGTCTCCTCCATCCGCTCGGCCGTGCACGCCGCGGCCCCCTGCCCCATCCCGGTGAAGGAGCAGATGATCGCCTGGTGGGGCCCGGTGATCCACGAGTACTACGCCGGCAGCGAGGGTAACGGCTTCTGCTACATCGGCCCGCACGACTGGCTGACCCACAAAGGTTCGGTTGGCAAGGCCACGACGGCCGAGCTGCACATCGTCGGCGAGGACGGCGAGGAGGTTCCGCCGCGCACCGAGGGCACGGTCTATTTCGGCGGCGGGACGCCGCTCACCTACCACAACGCGCCCGAGAAGATCGCCGAGAACACCAACAAGTACGGCTGGACGACGCTGGGCGACGTGGGCTGGGTGGACGAGGAGGGCTTCCTGTACCTCACCGACCGCAAGAGCTTCATGATCATCTCGGGCGGGGTGAATATCTATCCGCAGGAGCTCGAGAACCTGCTGATCACCCACCCCAAGGTCGCCGACGCCGCCGTGGTCGGCGCGCCGCACGAGGAGATGGGCGAACAGGTGGTGGCGGTGATCCAGCCCATGGACTGGGCCATGGCCGGGGACGAGCTCAAGGCCGAACTCGCCGCCTTCTGCCGCGCCAATCTCAGCCACGTGAAGTCGCCCCGCGTGATCGACTTCATGCAGGAGCTGCCGCGCCATCCCACCGGCAAACTCTACAAGCGGCTGATCCGCGACGCCTATTGGGGCAAGGAAGGCTCCAAGATCGTCTAGCGCCTTGACCGGCGACGCCTCCCGTCGTCGGCTGGGCCGACGCATCCGGGAGCGCTCGCGCCATGACCCTGCCGACCGACATCCGGGCCGGACGCCGCCATCGCGTTGTGATCGTCGGCGGCGGTTTCGGCGGACTGCAGGCGGTCCATCAACTCGCTGGAGCGCCGGTCGACGTCACCCTGGTGGACCGGCGCAACCACCACCTCTTCCAGCCGCTGCTCTACCAGGTCGCCACGGCCTCGCTGGCGACCTCGGAGATCGCCTGGCCGATCCGCCACCTGCTGCGCCGGCGGCCGGAGGTCACCACCCTGCTGGCCACGGTGGTCGGGGTCGACGCCGACGCCCACCGCGTCCTGCTCGAGGACGGCCAGGCCCTGGCCTACGACACCCTGGTCCTGGCCACCGGATGCCGCCACGCCTATTTCGGCCATGACGAGTGGGAGCCATTCGCCCCGGGCCTGAAGACCCTCGAGGACGCCACCACCGTCCGCCGCCGCATCCTGCTCGCCTTCGAGCGCGCGGAATGCGAGACCGACCCAGCCCGCCGCATGGCCCTGCTGACCTTCGTCATCGTGGGCGCCGGCCCGACCGGTGTAGAGTTGGCGGGCACCATCGCCGAACTGGCCCGCGACACCCTGCCCCCCGACTTCCGCAACATCGACACCCGCAAGGCCCGCGTGGTCCTGATCGAGGCCGGGTCACGGGTGCTGGCGGGCTATGACGAGGACCTCTCGACCTACGCCTTGCGTGCGCTGCAAGGTCTCGGGGTGGAAGTCGAGCTCGACCAGCCGGTCTCGGAATGCACGGCCGAGGGCGTGGTCTTCGGGGGGCAAAGCCTGGAGGCCAAGACCATCATATGGGCCGCTGGGGTGCGGGCCTCGCCAGCCGCCGAATGGCTGGGCGCACCCACCGACCGCGCCGGGCGGCTGATGGTGGGGCCGGACCTCACGGTTCCCGGCCGGCCGGAGATCTTCGCCGTCGGCGACACGGTGACGATCGCCGGCCCCGATGGTCGGCCGGTCCCCGGCATCGCTCCGGCCGCCAAGCAGCAGGGCCAGCACGTGGCGCACGCGATCCGGGCGCGCCTGCGCGGCGACATCGCGCCTATCCCCTTCCGCTACAAGCATGCCGGCAGCCTCGCGACGATCGGCAAGCGGCTGGCGGTGATCGATTTCGGGCGCATCAAGCTGCGCGGCGCCCTGGCCTGGTGGATCTGGGGCCTGGCGCACATCTACTTCCTGATCGGCGTGCGCAACCGCCTCAGCGTGGCGATCAGCTGGCTGTGGATCCACACCCGCGACCAGCGCAGCGCCCGTCTGATCACCCAGGGCCGCGGCCGGGGCGAATCCCGGCCAGCCAGCTTTACAAGCGCCTGATCCACGCCGCCTATTGGGCGAGGATCGTGTAAGGGCAAGACCGATGACCGTAAGCGTACTGGGCTTCGCCGGCAGCCTCCGCCAGGGCTCCTACAACCGCGCCCTGCTGCGCGCCGCCCAGGCCCTGGCGCCCGATGGGATGAGCCTCGAGATCTTCGACCTGGCGGCGATCCCGCTCTACAACGGCGACGTCGAAGCCACCGGCGATCCGGAAGGCGTCGTCGCCTTCAAGCAGGCCCTGCGCCGCGCCGACGCCGTCCTGATGGTCACCCCGGAGTACAATCACGGCGTCCCGGGCGTGATGAAGAACGCCGTCGACTGGGCTTCCCGCCCGGCCCAGGACTCCGCCTTGAACGGCAAGCCGGTGGGGATCATCGGCGCCTCGCCCGGCATGACCGGCAGCGCGCGGGGCCAGAGCCAGCTTCGCCAGGCCTTCGAGTTCACCAACTGCTACGCCATGCCCCAGCCGGAGATCCTGGTGTTCCGGGCCCACGAGAAGTTCGACGCCGAGGGCGCGCTCACCGACGAGGCGACGACGCAGCACCTGCGGCGTTATCTCGTCGCCCTGCTCGCCTGGGCGCTCCGATTCAAGACCGATTGACCGCCCCGCGCAGGAGATCTTCCCATGACGGCTTGGCCGGCCCTGCCCTATGCGGCCTGGAAGGACACCTACCGGACCCTGCACCTCTGGACCCAGATCGTCGGCAAGGTGCGCCTGGCCCTGACGCCCTGGCTGAACCATTCCTGGCAGACGCCGCTCTATGTGACGCCGCGGGGCCTGACGACGGGGCTCATCCACCATGCGGCCCGGCCCCTCGACCTGGAGTTCGACCTTGTCGACCAGGTGCTGAGGATCCGCACCGACGGCCCAGTTGCCGTCCTGCCCCTGGCGCCGATGTCGGTCGCCGACTTCCACGCCCGGGTCCTGGAGGCCCTTCGGACCCTAGGGACCCCGGTGACCATCCACGGCGCGCCCAACGAGCTGCCCGACGCCGTGCCGTTCGAGCAGAACCGGACGCCTCGGACCTATGACCCCGATCAGGCGCAGCGCTTCTGGCGCGCGTTGCTGCAGGCCGATCGCGTGTTCAAGACCTTCCGCACCGGCTTCCTCGGCAAGGCCAGCCCGGTGCACTTCTTCTGGGGCAGCTTCGACCTGGCGGTGACGCGGTTCTCGGGTCGCCCGGCGCCGCCCCATCCCGGCGGCGTCCCGAACCTGCCCGACGTCGTGGCCCGCGAAGCCTATTCGCACGAGGTCAGCAGCGCCGGCTTCTGGCCCGGCGGACCCGGCTGCGAGGAGGCGGTCTTCTATTCCTACGCCTATCCGGAACCGGCGGGGTTCCGGACGGCCGCCGCGGGGCCGGCCGGCGCGCGCTTCGACCCCGGTCTCGGCGAGTTCATCCTGCCCTACGAGACGGTGCGGACGGCGAGCGACCCCGACGCGACGCTGCTGGCCTTCCTCGCCTCCACCTACGCCGCGGCGGCCGATACCGCGGACTGGGATCGCGACGCCCTGGAGTGCCCGCTCGGCGCCCCCGGCCGCCCGCGGGCGTCCTAGCGGCTTGAGGACTTGACGACGGCCTGGGCTCCATACATAACCACATAGTTTTAGAACTAATGAGTTATGTAATGACGCCGTCCGACCAGCTCGACGCCACCTTCGCGGCCTTGGCCGACCCGACCCGGCGGGCGATCCTCGCCCGGCTTGTGACCGGCGAGGCCTCGGTGACAGAGCTGGCCGAGCCGTTCGCCATGAGCCAGCCGGCGATCTCCAAACACCTGAAGGTGCTGGAGCGGGCCGGACTGATCTCGCGCGGTCGCGACGCCCAGCGGCGGCCTTGCCGGATCGAGGCCGAGGCCCTGGCCGGGGTGAACGATTGGCTGGAGCGCTATCGGCAGGTCTGGGACGCCAACTTCCAGCGGCTGGACAACCTGCTGGACGAACTGAAGGCGAAGGAGGGCCTGCCCGTGGCACGCCGCCGCAAAGATAGCTGAAGCCGACTGTCGGATCGCACCGAGCCCGTTCGTCCTTCGGACGAAAAGAAGACCAGAGGTCGAACACCGTGACGATTGAAAAGACACTGAAGATCACCGCGCCGACCGATCGTGAGATCGTCGTGGTCCGCGACTTCGACGCGCCGCGCCGGCTGGTCTTCGACTGCATGACCAAGCCGGAACTGCTGCGGCGCTGGATGCTTGGCCCCCCCGGCTGGACCATGCCGGTCTGCGAGATCGACCTGCGCGTGGGCGGCGCCTATCGCTACGTCTGGCATGGCGAGAACGGCGAGGAGATGGGCATGGGCGGCGTCTATCAGGAGATCGCCCCTCCGGATCGGCTGGTCGCCACGGAGCTGTTCGACACCGAGATGTTCGACGCCGCCGGCGAGCCCAGCCTGGTCACGTCCGAACTTGCCGAGCACGGCGGCCGGACGACCCTGACCACCACCATCCGCTATCCGTCCAAGGCGGTGCGCGACGCCATGCTGGCCACCGACATGGCCGCGGGCATGGAGGCGGGCTACGCCCGGCTCGACGCCCTGTTGGCCGCCTGAACCGTGGCCACGCTCGAGGATGAGGTCGTCGCGGCCCTGGCCGCGCTGCGCGACAAGGCCACCAACCACGACCGCGAGAACATGGCGCGCTTCGGCATCGAGGCGCCCAAGGCCTTCGGCGTCTCCATGGCCAATATGCAGAAGATCGCCAAGGCCATCGGCCGGCGCCACGACCTGGCTCAAGCCCTCTGGGAGACCGGCTGGTACGAGGCGCGGATGCTGGCCTCGCTGATCGACGACCCCGCCCAGGTGACGCCGGAACAGATGGATCTCTGGTGCGCCGACTTCGACAACTGGGGCATCGTCGACACCGTCTGCTTCAAGCTGTTCGACCAGGCCCCGGACGCCTTCGACAGGCTGGCGCCGTGGGCGCAACGGACCGACGAGTTCCAGAAGCGCGCCGCCTTCGCCCTGCTCGCCAGCCTGGCCCTGCACGGCAAGGGCGACGGAGACGAACCCTTCCTTCGGGGCCTGGCCCTCATCGAGGCCGCCGCGCGCGACGACCGCAACTTCGTCAAGAAGGGCGTCAGCTGGGCCCTGCGCGCCATCGGCGGCAAGCGCAGTCCCGTGCTCAAGGCGGCCGCCCTGGAAACCGCCCGCCGCCTAGCGGCCTCCCCCGACCCCACCTCGCGCTGGATCGGCAAGGACGCCCTGCGGGACCTCACACGCACCCCCAAGCCCCGGCGGACGCCGCGGGCCAAGACCGAGGAACTCCAATGACTCTGGACGTCGCGTCCCCTCCCCGCCGCATCGGGCGAAGCGTGCTCGCGGTGATCGCGGGCTTCGTCACCGTCGTCGTGCTGTCCACCGCCACGGACGCGGTGCTTCATGCGCTGAAGGTGTACCCGCCACCCGAGCAGGGCATGCACGATCCCGCCCTGAACGCCCTGGCCCTCGCCTATCGCTGCGTCATCACCGTGCTGGGCGGCTATGTCTGCGCCCGGCTCGCCCCCAGCCGGCCCCTGCGTCACGCCTTCATCCTGGGCGTCATCGGCACGGCGGTCGGCACGGCGGCGGTGGTCGCCACCTGGAACATGGGCCTTGGCCCACGCTGGTATCCCATCGCCTTGGCGGTCACCGGCCTGCCGCTCACTTGGCTCGGCGGCTACCTCTATCGGAGGTCCAAATGATTAAGGTCTACAACTTCGCCCGCGGCGCGCGGGGGCTGCGCATCTTCTGGCAGTGCGAGGAGATGGGCCTGCCGTATGAGGTGAAGGTCGTCCCCTTCCCGTTCCCCGACGACTACCGGGCCCGCAATCCGGCCGGCGGCGTTCCGTTCCTGGAGGACGACGGCGGGGTGGCGATCAACGAATCCGTCGCCATCATGCTCTACCTGGCGCAGCGCTACGGCCCCACGCCGCTGCTCCCGGCCGGGGACGATCCGGCGGCGCTTGCCCGGGTGCTGCAGATGACCGTCCTGACCGAGGCGACGCTCGGGGGGAGTATGAACACCCTGATGGCCGCCCACTTCGTCGCCCCCGAGGGCGACAAGCGCAACTGGTCGGTGCTCGGCCTGGAAGAGCGCATGGCCCACGCCCTGGGCTATGTTTCCGACACCCTGGGCGACCAGCCCTACCTGGCCGGCGAGGCCTTCAGCCTAGCCGACATCGCCGTCAGCACGGCGCTCGGCATCTGGCGCGGGGCGCTGAACGGCGCGATCCCCGATCGCCTGGTCGCCTATCGCGAGCGCCTGGCCGAGCGACCAGCCTACCAGCGGGCCCAGGCGCGGGCGGCCGGCGGCTAGGGCCCTCGCGCGCGACGACAGATCGGTCTAAGCTTCGCCTTGTGAGCTGTTCGCGCGCCATTCTCCGCCGCCAAGTAGCCCCCTCCCCGGGGGGTACACGGACGCGCGCGGCCCTGAACTAGGTCGTGAACGGCCGGTCCCCGCCCCTGGCGGATGGAGACCGGCCAAACCTCCATCCGCGCCCCCCGATGGAGAGATACATGCAAGACTGGTTCTATGATGACCTTCGCCAGGTCGGCCTCGACTTCGAGGACGAAGGCGAGGTCGAGACCTACGACGCCCGGCAAGGCGGTTCCGCCGCGAAGGACGCGGTGCTGCTGGACCGCCTCGGCGTCGGCCCTGCAACAGCCATGGCCGACATCGGCTGCGGCACCGGGATCATGGCCTGCCAGGCGGCCGCCATGGGCGCGCGGGTCCAGGCCGTCGATGTCTCGAAGACCATGCTGCGGGCCGTCGAGCAGAGGGCCTGCGAATCGGGCGTGGCGCTTCGCCTACAGCACGCCGGCTTCCTGACGTTCGAGGCCTCCGGTCTCGACCTGGTGACCAGCAAGTTCGCCCTGCATCACCTGCCCGATTTCTGGAAGGCGGCGGCCCTCGTGCGGATCTATGACGCATTGAAGCCGGGCGGCCGGCTCTACATCGAGGATGTGGTCTTCAACTGCGCGCCGGCAGCGATCGCGGCGACCGTCGAGGCCTGGGTCGACTACATGACGGCGCAAACCGGCTACACGCGCGACGACGTGGCCTGTCACGTGCGCGACGAGCACTCCACCTTTGGGTGGGTCCTGGAGCGCCTGATCGCGGAAGCCGGTTTCACAATGCTCCAGGCGAGCTATGAGGAACCGGTCTACGCGACCTACCTGGCCGAGCGGCCCGCCTAGTACGACCGCCCGATCAGGATCTCCTCGACGCCCGGAGCGCCGGTGAAGATGCAGGGGCCGAAGCTTACCGGCTGGTCCATTGGCGCGTTGCGCAGGGTGAGCTTGAAGGCTTTCAGCTTCTGCACCACCGCCTCCAGGTCGTCGCCGCTCGGCCGCGACCAGGACGCGCGGACCCAGCCGCGGAAGGGGCTCGCCTCCTCGTCCTCATCAGCCACCTGGCCGAAATGCTCGGCCACCTGGTCGAAGGTGGTCAGGTCGCTGACGATATTGGCGTCCAGCCTGGCCTTGGCCTCATCGAACAAGGTCTGCTGAATGGAGGCCAGCAGGCCGGGCGCGGCGGTGACGAAGTCGTCGCGGCTCATGGCCTGGTTCTTCACCCGATCGCCGTCGCGCAGGTCGTCGCGGCGCATGAAGGTGACCTGGCCGCCGGCGGCGTCGCGGGGGCCCAGCTCGACGATGATCGGCGCGCCCCGGCGCACCCAGTTCCAGCGCTTGTCGGCCGACTTCTGGTCCTTGACGTCCAGCAGGGCGCGGATCGGCTCGCCCAGGGCGAACTGCTGCTCCAGGTCCTTCACCAGGGCCTGGCCATAGGCCAGCACCTCGGTGTCCTCCGGCTTGCCGCGCAGCATCGGCACCACCACCACCTGGCGCGGCGCCACGGCCGGCGGCAGGCGCAGGCCGTCGTCGTCGCCGTGAGTCATGATCAGCCCGCCGATCAGGCGGGTGGACGTCCCCCAGCTGGAGGTGTGGCAGAACTCCAGCTCCCCGGCGTCGCCCTGGTAGCGGATGTTCTGGGCGCGGGCGAAGCTGGTCCCCAGATAGTGCGAGGTCCCGGCCTGCAGGGCCTTGCCGTCCTGCATCATGGCCTCGATGGAGAAGGTGTTGTCGGCCCCGGGGAAACGCTCATTCTCCGGCTTCTCGCCGGCGATCACCGGCACGGCCAGCACGGTCTCGGAGAACTCGCGGTACATCTCCAGCGCTTCCAGCGTGGACTTCAGCGCGTCCTCGCGGCTGGCGTGGGCCGTGTGGCCCTCCTGCCAGAGGAATTCCGATGTCCGCAGGAACAGCCGCGTGCGCATCTCCCAGCGGACCACATTGGCCCACTGGTTGATCTTCATGGGCAGGTCGCGGTGGCTCTTGATCCAGCGCGAGAATGCGTCGCCGATGATGGTCTCGGAGGTGGGCCGCACGATCAGCGGCTCGTCGAGCTTGGCGTCCGGGTCGGGCTGCAGCTTGCCGTCGATCAGCTTCAGCCGGTGGTGGGTGACCACCGCCATCTCCTTGGCGAAGCCCTCCACGTGCTCGGCCTCCTTGGCGAAGAAGCCCAGGGGGATGAACAGCGGGAAGTAGCAGTTGTCGACGCCCATCGCCTTGATGCGCCGGTCCATGGTCTGCTGGATCCGCTCCCAGACGCCATAGCCCCACGGCTTGATGATCATCGAGCCGCGCACGGGCGACAGCTCGGCCATGTCCGCCTCGCGGACGATGGCCTGGTACCAGTCGGGGAAGGTGGATTTGTTGCCGGTCAGCCGGCTGACGGAGAGAGCGCGTTGCATGAGGGGCTGTTTAAAGTCGGAAACGGCCACGTCAAAGCCTTGCTCGGTTCCGAGCGGACGCTTATCCCTCGAACACCTGTTTCAAAATGAGGGAGAAGACGATGAACCCGGTGGAGTTCAAGGACCTGCCCGGCCTGGTTGGCCAGGAAGTCGGCGTGTCGGATTGGGTCGAGATCAGCCAGGAGCGGGTCAACCAGTTCGCCGAAGCCACCGGCGACCACCAGTGGATCCATGTCGATGTCGAGCGCGCCACCAAGGAAATCGGCGGGCCCATCGCCCACGGCTACCTGACCCTCTCCCTCATCCCGATGCTCGGCGCCGGCATGCTGCCGGTGAAGGGCGTCGTCCGCGGCATCAACTACGGCTCCGACAAGGTGCGCTTCATCAACATGGTCCGGGTCGGCAAGCGCGTGCGCATGCGCCAGAAGCTGATCGGCGCCGAGCCCAAGTCCGGCGGCATGCAGCTGAAGAACGAATGCACCATCGAGATCGAGGGCGAGGCCAAGCCCGCCTGCATCGCCGAGACGATCTCGGTCATCTACGGCGCCTAGGCGCCAGTTGCGCGGTTCGATCCACCATCTGGATCTGACCATCCGGGATCCCTGGGCCTCGCGGGACTTCTACGCGAGCGTCCTGGGGTTCCTGGGCTACGTCCAGGCCGCCGAGCATCCGCGCGGCTTCGACTTCGACCTGGCCCGCCCCGAGGGATTCTGCTCCATCGGCATCATGAAGGCGCAGGACGAGCCCCGCCCCCACGACCGCTATTCGCCGGGCCTGCACCACGTGGCCTGGGCCGCCGAGAGCCGCGCCGACGTCGACGCCCTGCACGCCCTACTCCTTGAGATCGGCGCCCAGGTCCTCGACCCGCCGGCCGACTATCCCCGCTACGGCGATCCCTATTACGCGGTGTTCTTCGCCGATCCGGACGGACTCAAGCTGGAGTTCGTCTATTCGCCGCGGACTTCGACGTCGTCATAGGTTTACAGATGTAGTCTCTTCATACAGCATGATTACATCTGTAATCATGGAGGGGTCGATGAAGTGGATCGAGGGCGGGATCACCGTGGCGTTGGCCGGGCTGACGGCCAATGACGCCGCCGCGGCGACGAGCAAGACGATGTGCTGCGGCGCCAAGCTCGCCATGACTTTCAGCGAGGCGGGACTGGAGGTCAGGCTGCTGTCGGTGGTCCTCTGGAGTGTCGCCGGCGCCGCCATCGTCGTCTGGCTCCGCGCCCTCGCACGACTGCGAAAGACGCCGGCGGCTGGCATGGAGCGTCCGCTCGCCTTCCTGCGCGCCTGGACCCTGGGAGGGCCGCTGCTCGCCATCTCCAGCGGGGCCTACTTGATGATGAACAACTTCGTCGCCGTCCACGCCTACCCGCCGGTTGCGTCCTACCACGCCTATGCTCCGGGCCTGGCGGAAGTGTCGATGGTCCTCTGGGCGGGATTTCTCGCCGGCGGTGTCGCGGCCATGACTCACGCACACCTCAAGGGCCGCGTTCGCTCAGCGTCCTAGCTTCACGGCAAGGCTGGCGCCATTCTCGCCGCATACCCAACGACGCAGCGAGGACCAGATGGAACGTGACAGGTTGACGGCGTTCACCGACGCCGTCCTCGCCGTCATTATCACGATCATGGTGCTGGAGATGAAGGCGCCGCATGGGGCGGACTTCGAGGCGCTGGCGGAACTCAGGCCCGTGTTCCTGAGCTACCTGCTCAGCTTCATCTACGTCGCCATCTACTGGAACAATCACCACCACTTCTTCCATCTGGTGAAGACCGTGGACGGCACGGTCCTGTGGGCGAACATGCACCTGCTGTTCTGGCTCTCGACCATACCGTTCACGACGGCGTGGATGGGCGAGAACCACTTCGCCCCGCTTCCGACAGCGTTCTACGGCGGCTCGCTGCTCCTGTCGGCGATCGCCTGGGTCATCATGCAGACGGCGATCATCCGTCAGCAGGGGCCTGACTCGCCCCTACGGCGCGCACTCGGCCGCGACCTCAAGGGGAAGATCTCGCCGGTCATCTACCTGGCCGGCATGGCCCTGGCCTTCGTGAACACGGCCGCCGCGGGTCTGCTCTATCTCGGCGTGGCGCTGGTGTGGCTGATCCCCGACCGCCGGATCGAGACCATCGTTCGTGATAGGCCGCCGCCGGCCTAGTCCCGCGCCACGGCCTCTTCCGCCGAGGCCGCCTTGGCGCCTGCGAACACCTCGGTCCGCGCCTGGGTGACCGGGGCGGCGGGGTTGTCGATCAGGGCGATGGTCTCGCGGATGAACTTGGCGTGGGTGACGATGCCGATCTCCAGGCGCTCGCTGTTCAGCTCCACCTGCTGGGTCAGCAAGCCGGCGATGAACTGGACCTCCGTGGCCTCGGACGCGCCAAGGCGGCGGCGCGCGGCCTGGGACATGAACACCGGCCCACCCGAATTGCCCGGGAAGACGGAGAAATCGAGCAGGAAGGTCGGGAAGACCTTGGCCGGGGCCACCGGGAATGAGGCCACGCGGCCGGCCCGCAGGATCGGGAAGCCCGCCTGGTTGGCGGCCAGGCCGCGCGGGAAGCCCAGCGCCATCATCTCATCGCCGGCGCCGACCTGGTTGGTCTTGAAGGTGTCGTCCTCGGCCAGCCACGACAGCGGGATCGCCGCCTTGGCGAAGGGCTCTGGCGCGGTGATCGAGATCGCGGCCACGTCGCGGGAGGGATGGGCCGTCCAGAGCTTGCCGCCGCCGGCGTCGCGGATGCGCACGGTCTGGGGCGAATAGCTCCAGCTGCCGTCGGGGTTGGCGATGCGATAGCCGATGCGCGCCTCGGCGCCCGGCATCTTCGCCAGGACGTGGTTGGCGGTGACCAGCACCGTGCGCGGGGCCCCATCGGGACCTGCGGAGGTGATCAGAAAGCCGGTGCCGACGGTGCGCGTGCCGTCGCCCAGCGGCTGTTCGAGCTGAACGGTTGCGTGGATCAGCTCCACTGAAAGGTCCATGACCATTGCCCGCCCCCTTTACGCCACAAATCGTACGCCCCAGACACTCCATTAGTTGTTTAAGAACATGGTTAACGCCTAGGCCACGAAGCCCCGTCAGACTGCGCCCGATCGCCGCGCCCTGCCGCCGGCGCAAGCAGGCGTCGCCGTGAAAATGCCCGCAAAATCAACACGGAAGGTTCCGGAGGCCTCTGCAGGCGACCCCGGGTTCCCTGCGTTCACGATCTCATGAGCGAAACAGGTCGCATTAAGAAGTGGCGGCCGGGACACGCCCTGCGCGCATGGGCCCTTGAGGGCCCGCGCCTGGCGTCGCATGTAGCGAGCCATGAGCGCTCCCAAACCTCCCGTCGCCCGTCGCGATCCCAAGACCTTCCAGCAGCTCGGGCGCACGCGCACCGACGACTACGCCTGGATGAAGGACGAGAACTGGAAGGAGGTGCTGCGCGATCCTAAGATCCTGCGCGCCGACATCCGCGAGCATCTCGACGCCGAGAACGCCTACACCAAGGCCATGCTGGCCGGCACCGAGGCCCTGCAGGCCCAGCTGTTCGCCGAGATGAAAGGCCGCATCAAGGAGGACGACTCGTCGGTCCCGGCCTCCGACGGCGCCTGGGACTATTACGTGCGCTACGAGATCGGCGCCGAGCATCCCGTCCACGGCCGCCGCCCGCGCGGCCGGTCCGACGGCGAGGTGGTGCTGCTGGACGAGGACGCCCTGGCCAAGGACAAGGCCTTCTTCCAGGTCGGCGCGGCCCATCACAGCCCCGACCATCGGCTCTACGCCTGGGCCGCCGACGAGCAGGGCTCGGAGTACTACACGATCCGGCTCAAGGACCTGGCGACGGGCGAGACCCTGCCCTTCCAGATCGACAGCGCCTATGGCGACTTCACCTTCTCGCCGGACAGCCAGTGGCTGTTCTGGATCTGGCGCGACGAGAACGCCCGGCCCTCCAAGGTCTTCCGCCGCCCGGCCCGCGGCGGCGAGGACGTGCTAGTCTATGAGGAGAAGGACGAGGGCATGTTCCTCGGCGTCGGCAAGACCTCCGACGACAGCCACATGGTCGTCCATGTGGGCAATCAGGAGACCACCGAGATCTGGCTGATCCCGGCCGGCGATCCGACCCGGCCGCCCTTCGTGGCCGAGCCCCGGCGCGTGGGGGTCAAGTACGAGCTCGACCACTGGACTGACCGCTGGGTGATCCGCACCAACGCCGACGGCGCCGTGGACTTCAAGCTGATGGCCTCGAGCGCGGAGATCCCGGCCAAGTCGAGCTGGACCGAGTTCGTCCCCCACCAGCCCGGCCGCTACATCACCGGCTTCGCGGCCTTCGCCGGCCACCTGGTCCGCGCCCAGCGGGTCAACGCCCTGGACGAGATCGTGGTCATGGCTCGCGACGGCGCCGAGCATGTGGTGGCCTTCGACGAGGAGGCCTATGCCCTCTCCCTGGAGGGCGGCTACGAGTACGAGACCACCCTCACCCGCTTCGTCTACCAGTCGCCGACCACGCCCCGGCAGTGGTTCGACTACGACATGACCTCTCGCGAGCGGACCCTGCGCAAGACCCAGGAGATCCCCTCGGGTCACGACCCCGCTCGCTACGTGGCGCGCCGCCTCTATGCCACCGCCAGCGACGGGGCCGAGGTGCCGATCACCGTCCTGATGCTCAAGGACACCCCACTGGACGGCTCGGCGCGGCTGCTGCTTTACGGCTACGGCTCCTACGGCCACGCCATGGAGCCCAGCTTCTCGATCCGCAATCTCAGCCTGGTGGACCGTGGATGGATCTGGGCCGTGGCCCATGTGCGCGGCGGCTCGGACAAGGGCTGGGGCTGGTTCCTGGACGGGCGCAAGGAGAAGAAGACCAACACCTTCACCGACTTCATCGCCTGCGCCGAGCACCTGGCCGCCAACGGCTACGGCGCGCTCGGCGAGATGGCGGCCTATGGCGGCTCGGCGGGCGGCATGCTGATGGGCGCGATCGCCAACCTGCGGCCCGAACTGTGGAGCGGGATCATCGCCGCGGTGCCCTTCGTCGACGTGCTGAACACCATGAGCGACACCACCTTGCCGCTCACCCCGCCGGAATGGCCCGAATGGGGCAATCCCGTCGAGGACGCCCAGGCCTATGACCGCATCGCGTCCTACAGCCCCTATGATCAGGTCGCGCCCAAGCCCTATCCGGCGATCCTGGCCACCGGCGGCCTATCGGATCCCCGCGTCACCTATTGGGAGCCGCAGAAGTGGGTGGCCAAGCTGCGCGAGAACACGACGGGCCGCGCCCCCATCCTGCTCAAGATCAACATGGAGGCCGGCCACGGCGGCGCCTCGGGCCGTTTCGACTTCCTGAAGGAGATCGCCCTGGACTACGCTTTCGCCATCTGGGCGGCGGAGCGGGGCTGGGAAAAATGATCGTGAGGCCGTCCCTCGCCACCGACGCCCCGGCGCTCGCCGCCATCTATGGCCACCACGTGCTGCACGGCTTCGGCACCTTCGAGGAGGTCCCGCCGACGGCCGATGACATGGCCGGACGCCGAGCGGCCATCGTCGAGCGCGGCCTGCCCTATCTGGTGGCCGAGGACGCCGGCCAGGTGCTGGGCTTCGCCTATGCCGGGCCGTTCCGGCCGCGGGCGGCCTATCGCTACACGGTCGAGGACAGCGTCTATGTCGCCCCCGAGGCCATGGGCCGCGGCGTCGGCAAGGCGGTGCTCAGCGAGGTCCTGAGCGCCTGCGAGGCCTTCGGGATCCGCCAGGTGGTGGCGGTGATCGGCGACAGCGGCAATGCCGGCTCCATCGCCCTGCACCGCGCCCTGGGCTTCGAGCCGTCGGGCGTGGGCAAGAGCTTCGGGTTCAAGCATGGCAGGTGGGTGGACATCGTCTGGATGCAGAAGGCGCTGAACGGCGGCGACGCCAGCGGCCCGGACGCCCCGGGACTGTCGCTCGGCGGCGCCTGACACAAGCGGAGCCATGGCCCGCGACTTGCGCGGAACGGCGGGAAGACCCTTGCGCCGTCCCAAAGGAGTCCACCGTGCGCCTGAACCTCCGCCGCAACGCCGTCCACTGGGCGCGCAGCGGCCTCACCGTCATCCTGGCCGGCATGGCCCTGCTGGCCCTGATCCAGATCGGCCTCTTCGTCCGCGTGCTGACACAGGGCATGGCCGGCTGAGGCCGGCGGCCGTTTCGTGGTCGGGGGAGAGATTGGCTGGGGAACTAGGACTCGAACCTAGAATGACGGTACCAAAAACCGCAGTGTTACCATTACACCATTCCCCAGCAGGAACGGCGCGCGGGCCTGGGCCCGCAGCGAGGGCGTGGAGATAGCCCAACCGAACCGGCGATGCAACGCCTCCGCAAAAGCTTGTTTCACGGCCGCTTGCGGCGCTGCGGGGGCTCCTCTATAAGGCGCGCTCTCAAGTCGGAGTGTGGCTCAGTCTGGTAGAGCACCGCGTTCGGGACGCGGGGGTCGCAGGTTCGAATCCTGCCACTCCGACCAACTCGTCTGGTGCCAGACCAGACGCTTCAGGGACCCACGAATTCGTCCGACAAGTCGGCGGGCTGGGTCTCTATTTCCGAGACACTTGGCTCTCCGAAGGCCCGACGAACGCCCCGCATGAGGGACTTCTAGGCTTTCTCTCGCAGCCCATTCCAGATGCGTGCCTTTCGAAGGCCCACTCCAATTCCCAGTAACAGGGCATAGATGGGAATTCGCCCGCGCCCCGACCCGGCGCGAGCGGCGCGAGCCATTGCACGCAAAGGCCCCGCCACGCTTTCACGAGCCTACCCGCCCGACGGCGCTGCGCCCTTCCGCTCCCAGCCCTGCGTGATGCGCAAGAGGAAGGGGAAGACGAACAGCGCGCCGAACAGGCTGGAGAGCATGGTGATCGGCACCAGGGCCGCGATCCAATGGTGCAGCAGATAGCCGGGGGAGAACAGCAGGACGAGGTAGCCGGCCGCCACGGCCATAGCCACGCAGAGGGCCGCCCCGCCGGCCGAGCGGTGGCCCTCGCGGACGGCGGCCTCGAACGGTAGGCCTCGCGCCTGCGCCTCGCGGATGCGGAAGGCGAGATAGATCAAGTAGTCGAGGCCGACCCCCACGGCGATTGTGGCGACCGCGGCGGTGGCGACGTTGAGGGTGACGCCGCTCCAGCCCAGATAGGCGAAATTGGTCAGCACGGTGATCACGCTGGGGATGGCGAACAGCACCGCCATCTTCAGGCTGCGGAAGGCCAGGCCGCCGATCAGGGCGACCACGACGATAAGCAGCACGGCCTTTTCCAGGCTGACCCGGATGATGCCGTCGGCCAGGGCCTTGGCGGCGAGGGCCGAGCCGCCGACGGTGATGTCCAGGCCGCGGGACCGCGCCGAGCTTTCAGCCAGGTCGATCAGGCGGTTGGCGACGTTGGTCTCGTCGGTCTCCACGAAGGCGCGGACCCGGAGGTAGCGGCCGCCGTCGTCGATGAGGCCAGCGTCCCGGCCGCCGCCGAAGAGCACCGTCCATATCTGATTGGCCTCCTCGGCGCTCTCGATGCGGACGGCGGCGCAATCGACGGCGCTGGCGAAGCGGCATTTCAAGAAGCCGATGACCGAGGGCGCGGAGAGCGTCGTGCGGACGGCGGGATCCTCGGCGAGGACCGCCTGCAGGGCGCGGGCGGCCTCCATGGCGTTCGGCTCATAGGCCTGTTGCGGGCCGCCGGCGTCGATGACCACGTCCAGGACATAGGGGCCGACACCGGCCCCGACGAAGGTCCGGATGGTCCTCTGCACCGGCAGCTCCTGATCGGTATAGACCGAGATGCTGTGGGACGGGCGGACATTGGCCAGGCCCAGCGCGAGCAAGGCCCCGAATAGGGCGAGGCCGACGCCGATGGAGAGCCTGGGCGCCTTCAGCGCCAGATCGCCCACGGCCGCCAGGCCGCGGTTCCAGAGGGTGCTGAGCTCGCCGAAGCCCGGTTTGACCATCGGCAGGGGCAGGACGGCGCGGACGGCCGGGACCAGGGTCAGCTCCAGGGCGAGCGCGCCCAGCACGCCGACGCCGGCCAGGACGCCGAAGCGGGCGAGCGCCGCCACATCGAGCAGCAGCAGCGCGAAGAGGCAGGCCGTGGCGCCAATGACGGCCAGGGTGAGGACCGGACCCATGGCGGCGATGGTCTCGACGAGCGCCTCGTCGTTCTGGGCGCGGGTGGCCCGCCCCTCCGGCACGCGGGCGCGGACCTCCTCCATGTAGCGCTTGAGGAGCTGGACTGAGTGACCGGCGCCGACGGCGAGGACCAGGATGGGCGCGAGCACCGCGTAGGTGTCCAGGGGCAGCCTCAGCCAGCCATAGACCCCGACCGCGATGGCGGTAGCCGTCAGGCCCGTGAATATCGGGATCACCACGGCCTGGATCGAGCGTAGGGCCTCCCAGTGCAGCAGCAGGATCAGCAGCATGATCCCCGGGAAGAACAGAGCAATCCGCTTGGAGAACATGTCATTCTGGGCCAGGAACGCGGGCTGGCCGGAATAGTCGATCGTCACGCCGTCTCTCTCGATATGGGCGATGTCGCCGTCGATCTTCCTGAGGATGTCGCCATAGGCTCCGCTGATGGCGTCGAGGTCGGCATAGACGGTCAGCGAGCCGTCGGGAGCCTGGACCAGGGGGGCCTGGGGACCCAGGCCCTCAAGGACCGCGGGGGTGAGCCCATCGCCCCTGGCGCAGAGCTCGCCCAGCCCCACCACCTGCAGTTCACCAGCGTCGTCGCTGACATACTTCATGGTGTTGGAGCCCACCCCGTAGACCCGGCCGGGGGCGACGCCTTGCGTGCGTTCCAGGACGGTGGTCAGGGCGCAGGCGGCGCTCAGCCGGTCGGACGGGGCGCCGCCGGAAACGATGAGGGCGAGCGTGCTGCGGCTGCCGAACAGGTCCTGGATCCTGTGAATCTGGCTGGTGAGAGGGCTGCGCTCTGGCAGGGTGGAGTCGTAGTCGCTGACGAACCGCGATTGCGCGGCGCCGGCAATGGCGACGGCGGCGGCCAGGGCGGCGGCGGCGATGAACTTGTAGGGGTGGCCGACGATAGCCTTGCCCAACAGACGGAACATTCAGATCTCCAGTGTGGTCAGAAGCCAGCCCGCAGGCCCACGGCGATGAGGGAATTGTCTTCCAGGCGGCCGAACAGGCTGTCGGACCGGCCGGCGAAGCGTTCGGCGAAGAGGCTGGCGCGCAGGCCGTCGCGCAGCGCGTAGGCCAGGCGGAATTGGGCGTAGGTTCCGCCGCCGGCGTAGGCGGCGACCGTGGCCTCCACCGAGCCGCGCTCTGCGGCGAAGGGCTTGCGCAGGCGTACCGTGGCGCCGGCGACGGTGTCGCGCCAAGCGTACTGGATGGCGGCGTTGCGGAGCGCGGTGGCGGCCTTCGGGCCGGTTGGCGCCAACAGGGTGTCGTTGGCGCGGACCACCGCCTGGACATTGAGGTTGAGCTGGCCCCGGAGGTCGCGGTCGGCGCCGAGCACCAGGGCGAACCTGGGCCGCCGGGGCGCCAGGCCGGTGAGATCGCTGCGGTCGTAGTCGTAGAGCGCGGCCTCGGCGCGGACGCCGTAGGGCCCAAGGGTGGTGGCGAGGTCGCCGCCCAGCATCCGCAGGCGCGGATGGCGAAGGATGATCTGGGGGTGACCGGCCGCCCGGCCCAGGTCGAGCCATGGGGTCCGGTCGGCCAGGTCCGCGTAGCTGATCGACCAGTCGAGGGCCTGGCCGTAGCGTTCGTAGCGCAACGCGAACTGACCTTCGGTATTGCCCGGTCGGTGGCGGATCTCGGGCGCCGGAAGGGTGATGGGGAGCTGGTTGGCGCGGAACTCCGGCAGCCAGTGCAGGCTGGCGACGCCGCCGGCCAGGTCGAGTTGGATGCTGGCGCCGGCGGCGCCCAGGCGGTTGTCGGCGTCGTCCTCGGTCAGGCGGCGCAGGTCGCGGGCGCCGATCACGTCGGTGGGGTTGATCCGGTCGCTGCGGCCCCAGGCGTGGACCTGCCGGCCGGCGGTAAGGCGCAAGGGACCGGGCGTGACGGTGATCGAGGCCTCTCGGATGTCGGCGTCGGCCTCCTTGCCGACCGGATCGGCGGCGACCCAGGCCTCGAAACGCAGCCCGGCGCCGTCGCTGGACGGGGCGCCAGCGCGGATCCAGGCCTCGGCGTTGGCGACCGGGCCCTCCTCCGCCTGGGACGTGCGGTCGCCGGACCAGCCGGCGACGCGCCAGGAGGTCTCGATGTCGGCATGAGCGGTCGAAGCGACGAGGGATGCGCCGAGAGCGAGCACGGCGGGTCTCACGACTTCAGCGCTCCAGGGGCGACCTCGGAGTCGGCGACCGTCACGTCGATACGGAAGTCGGCGAAGTCGAGCCGCGAGACGGCGCCGGAGCGCTCGTTACGCATGGCGATCTGCAGGGCCTGGGCCTTGCCGGGCGCCAGGGTGCGGACCTCGGCGGTGGTCATGGTCTTCAAGAGGCCGCCGGCCAGGTCGAAGAACTGGGCGCGAGCCGGGACTAGGTCGGCGTCGCGGATCCAGGAAAGGCGACGCGAATAGCCGGTCTCGGACGCCAGGCCCGGGCGGATGGGTAAGCTCTCCACGAGAGTGCAGCCGCCGCCGCCGATCCGCTCGCGGCGGAGGATCGCGTGGCGCCAGTCGGCAACCTCGTGGCCGATGATGTCGCCGAAGGAAAACTCCGAGCCCATCCAAGGGTCGCGGCGGTTGGAGGAGACCAATCGGCGCACCCGTCGCAGAGAGGGCAAATAGACCCAGAGGTCGTCGGCGGCGGCCTGGCGCTCGACGGTGAGGGTGGCGACGCCGCGCATGTCGGCGGGTCCCTCGATGCGCATAAGCCGGGCGCTGGCGGCGCCCTTCTCGAGAAGCTTGCCGGCGCCGCGGAGCTGGCGGACACGATCGGCTCCCCCGCGGGTCGAGAGGACGAGCTTGGCGTTGAAGCGCGCGTGGGCGAACCGGCCGGTCTGGTAGGAGGCGGTCATCAGCATGTCGGCTTGCGGCGTCTGGGCCCGGGCCGGATGCGCGGCGAGGGCCAGGAGGCCGGCGGCGACGGCGCGGCGGGTCGGCGGCTGGGCGAGGCCCATCGGGAAGGCTCCTTGAACGGAAGGGTCGGGTCAGTCCGGGTCGGACCCGCCGGGCGGCGGAGCGATCTCGGACGGCAGGTCGGCGGGCCAGTCGCGCCAGGCGCGTAACGCCAGGCGCCGCCGGGTGTCGGCGATGGCGTCCCAGGCCGTGGGCGCGGCCTTCAGGAGCGCCGCCGCGTCGGGCAGGGTGTCAGGGGGATCGGTCGTCATGCGGGGTCCTGGCCGGTTTGAGAATGTGGGGACGGCGCGACCGAGCCCGACGGCGAATCCGATGGATCCCGCGGACCCGGACGGCGCCGGGGACGGGGCTTCTCCCATCGGGGGGGCCTGAAAATCTTGCGGCGGCGCTGATAAGGTTCTGAAATCTCGCCGAGGCGGCGGCGACGGCCGGCGGCCCTGTGGCGGACGAGAAAGCGCTACGATATCGAAGAGATAACGCTGTTCCGGCGGCCTGAAATCGCCCCCGGTATTCTGAGGAAGTTCTGAGGCGGGCCGCCGGCGCCCGTCGGCGGCGTAGGCGTTGGACCTTTTGGATGCTAGCGGCGGAGCATGACTGACCGGTTCCTGGTGGCCGGGCCTTACCGGCTCGACCTCGAAGATGAGCGCGTTTGGCGCGCCGAGACGTCCCTGCATCTGGGCGGGAAGGCGTTCGCCCTGCTGCGCGCCCTAATGGAACGGCCGCAGGTCCTGGTGACCAAGGACGAACTGTTCCAACGGGCCTGGCCGGGGCTGGCGGTGAGCGATTCCGTCCTGACGACCGCGATCAAGGAACTGCGCCGCGCCCTGGGCGACGACGCCCGCAGCCCCGAGGTGATCGGCACCGTCCACGGCCGGGGTTATCGCTTCCTGATGCCAGTGGAGCGCCGGGGGATGGGTGGACTGGTCACCGCCGCGGTCACCGGCGAGGCTGCGCCACGGGACCGGACACGGCCGGCGGGATGGCTGGTGGCGCTCGCCCTCGGGATAGTGAGCCTGGTCGGCGCCGCGGTGCTCGTCGCCTGGCGGCAGGACGTGGCGGTCAAGTCGTCGGCGACGGCCGAAGCGACCGCGTTGAAATCGGTGGTCGTCCTGCCTTTCGCCGACCTGACTCCGGGGCGCAGCGAGACCTGGTTCGCCGACGGCATGACCGAGGAGATCTCCTTCAGCCTGGCCCGGGCGCCGGACCTGCGGGTGATCTCGCGGCAGGCGGCGGCGCGGTTCCGCGACAACGACGCGGACGTGCGCGCCGTGGCGCGCGAGCTGGACGTCGCCCACGTGCTGACCGGCTCGGTGCGGCGCGACGGCGACCATGTGCGTGTGAGCGCCCAACTGATCCGCGCTGCGGACGGGGCGCAGCTCTGGTCGCAGACCTATGACCGCCACGACCGCGGCGTCATCGCCATCCAGCAGGACATCGCCTTCCACATCGCCTCGTCCCTGAAGAGCATTCTGGAACCGGCGAGGCTGCGGGCCATGGTCGACGCCGGGACCCGGTCGGTGGAGGCCTATGAGGCCTATCTGCGCGGGGTGGCCCTGGATCAGCGGCAGTCCGACGAAGGCGATGTAGGCTACGCTCGCGCCGCAGCGGTCGAGTACGAGCGCGCCCGGGCCCTGGACCCCAACTTCGCGGCGGCCCATTGGCGGGCGGCCAACAGCTGGTTCGGCAACGCCACCCGGGTGGTGGCCGTCGGCCGGGAGCAGAGCGACGAGGTTGAACGGGCGAACTATGTGGCGCGCCTCGACGCCGCGATCGCGGCCAGCACCAACGAGGCCGAGAGCCTCAAGTACCGGGCCGCCCGGGCCAGCGCTCAACTGCAGATCAAGGACGCCCACCGGCTGATGGTCCGCTATCTGGAGGCCCGGCCGCGGGACATCGACGCCTGGGAGGAAATGGCCGACCTGTCGGCCTATGCCGGAGAGCGGCGCTGGATGGCGCGGGCGGCCGAGCGGCTGCAGACCCTATCCATGGAGGACGGCTATCCGCGCTCGCGGGCGATCACGGTCTCGGTCATGGCCCTACAGTACGACGCCGCCGTCCAGCGTTCGCGGCGGCAACTGGAGGCGCGGCCGGACAATGCGCTGACCCAGTACCAGGCGCACCGGGCCTTCGTCTGGGCGGGACGCCTGGCTGAAGCGCGGCGGCTGCTGGAACAGGTGAAGGCCTCGGCCATGCCGGCCGACACCAAGATGCTGGCCGAGATCCGGCAGGCCTGCGCCGAGGGTCGCGTGGAAGACGCCCGGATCCTGCGCCGGGGCGTCGACGCCGTGGGCCGCGAAACCACCCGCTGGCAGGCCGCCATGCTGTTGGGCGACGCCGAGGGCGGCTATCGGATCCTGCTGCCCATGGACACGGAGGGGAGGCTGCCGACGCTGATGCAGTTCCTGATCTATCCGGACTTTGACCCGAGCCGCTATCCGAACCTCAATGCGCTGCTGATCCACGAGGGAGTGGCGCGCAGGCCGGTCACGCCTTTGCCCTTCGCGTGCAAGACGGCCTAGGGACTTTGAGGTTCAGATGAAGTCGGCTGAACCGATCGCTGAACCGATCAATGAACCCCCACCTACAGGGCGGCGGCTCGGATCACCTCCTTACAGCTCCGATCGCCAGCGCCGCCGAAGCCGCTTTCCACCGCGGGCGATCTTTGAGACCTTGTCGCCATGCAAAGGGAGCGGGTGATTGGCCTGGTGATCGCCGGTGGGCTGTCCCAGCGGTTCGGCGGCGAGAAGGCGGTGGCGATGCTGGCGGGCAGGTCACTGCTCGCGCGGGCCTGCGGGCGGCTGGCGGCCGACTGCGGGGCCGTGGCGGTCAATGTCCGGGCCGGCGGCGACGGAGCGGCGGAGGCCGAGCGGCTCGGACTGGCGGTGCTGGGTGATCCGCCCGGCCTGGCGACGGGTCCGCTGAGCGGCGTCCTAGCCGGATTGAGATGGGCGCGGGCCCAGGGCGCGAGCCTGCTGATCACCCTGCCCTGCGACACGCCCCTGCTGCCGGACGACCTCGTTTCGCGCCTCGTCGCGGCGGCCGAGGGCCGGTCCTGCGCCGCGGCGCGGACGCCGGACGGCATGCAGTCGCTCTGCGCCGCCTGGGGCGTCGAGCTGATCGGCGACCTCGAGGCCGCCCTGGCGGACGGCCGCCATCCGCCGGTCCATGGCTTCCTGGAAGATCACGACTGCGGCCTGGTCGACTATGCCGACGCCGCGGCCTTCCTCAACATCAACACGCCTCAGGATCTCGACGAGGCCGCGCGGAGGCTGGGCGCATAGGCGGCGCGGGCCTGGCCGGCGACCTCGCCGATCACCAGCAAGACGGGGCCCGAAAATGCGGCGTTTTCAACCTCTTCCCCCAACATCCTCAGGGACGTCGAGATGATCCGCGCCTCGGGTCGTCCGGCGTTCTCGACGGCCAGGGCCGGCGTGCCGGCCGCGCGGCCCTCGGCGATCAGGCGCTGCGCCACGGCGCGCGCGGCGTCGCGGGCCATGTAGAGGATGAGGGTGGTCTCCGTGTCGGCCAGGCCGCTCCAGCCGCTCTCGACGATGCTGCCGTCCTGCACGCGGGCGGTGGCGAAGGTGACGCGTCGCGCCTCGCCGCGATGGCTGAGCGGAAAGGCGAACTGGGCGGCCGCGGCGCTGGCGGCGGTGACGCCCGGGACGATCTCGACCTCCACGCCGTGGGCTTCCAGGAAGGCGCGCTCCTCCCCCGAGCGGCCGAACACCGAGGGGTCGCCGCCCTTCAGCCGCACCACCTCCAGCCCACGACGGGCCAGGCGCAGCATCAGGCGATTGATGGTCTCCTGCCTCATGCTGGCCTTGCCGGCCCGCTTGCCGGTCTGGATGCGCACGCAGCCGGCCGGGGCCAGGGCCAGGATCTCGTCGGGGATGAGGGCGTCGTAGAGCAGCGCCTGGGCGCACTCCACCGCGCGCAGGGCGCGGACGGTCATCAGGTCGACGGCGCCGGGGCCGGCGCCCACCAGGCGGACCTTGCCCATTTCAAGCGGCATGACGGGCCTCCTCCTTGGACGTGTTGCGCAGCAGGCGGGCGAGCTCGGGCCGGCAGGACCCGCAGTTGGTCCCTGCCCCGGTGGCCGCGCCCAAGGCCTCGATGGTCTCGGCACCCTGGGCGACGGCGGCCGTGAGCTTGTGGGTCCCGACCTTGAAACAGGCGCAGACGATAGCGCCCTCGTCGCGGGAACCGGGCGCGCGGCCGGCCAGCAGGGCGGCCCGGTCGGCCATCGACAGCGCCTCGTCCAGGAATCGGTCGGCGATCCACCCCCGCACCGGCAAGCCGCCCATCTCGGTGACCACCAGCACCCGTTCCGGCCGCCCGTCGCGCAGCACCGCCCGGCGCACGGTGCCGCGGGCCGGATCGTCCATGGCCAGCGCCTCGCCCTCCCCCTCCGGCATCAGGACGGCGGCGGCGGCTTCGCGCTCCTCGAGGCCGCCGAGGCCCGCGAACTCGTGGACGTGGCAGCCGTCATAGGGCGTGCGCCGCCAGACCAGGTCGAGGCCGGCCGGCGGCGATTGCGGTTCCCGGGTCACCAGGAAGCCGCGCCACGCCTCGCCATAGGCGCTGACCCGGGCCGGCGTGTGCTTGAATTCCGGCTGACCGGAGGTGGGATCGACGAAGGGCTCCACCAGCGGATTGCAGCGGCCGGACGGGGCGAAGGCGTTGGTCCAGTGCATGGGCAGGAAGATGCCGCCGGGGCGCTGGCGATCACTGAGCTTGGCGGTGACCACGGCCTGGCCGACGCGGGTCTCGATCCGCGCCAGTTCGCCATCGGCGATCCCGAAGCGGGCGGCGTCGGCGGGATGGATCTCCACCATCGGCTCCGGCGCGTGGCGGCAGAGTTCGGGGGCCAGGCCGGTGCGGGTCATGGTGTGCCAGTGGTCGCGCACCCGGCCCGTGTTGAGCGCCAGGGGATAGTCTGCGTCGGTCGGCCGTGCGGGGCCCAGCGGCTTGACGGGTTTCAGGTTAGCCCGGCCGTCGGGCGTCTGGAAACCACCCTCCGTGAACAGCCGCGCCGTCCCGCCATTGGGCCCCACCGGCCACTGCACCGGCTCAAGCGCCTCGTAGCCCGCATCCGACAGTTCGCTCAGGGGCCCCAGGTTGAGCAGACGCGCGCCATCGTTCTCGAAGCGGGTGAGCGCGGCGTATTCGCGGAAGACGTCGCCGGGGCTTTCCCAGCCAAAGGCCTCGCCGTGACCCATGGCGGCGGCGACGTCGGCGACGATCCGCCAGTCGGCGCGGGCCTCGCCGGGCGCGCCAAACAGCGGCCGCTGGCGCGAGATGCGGCGCTCGGAATTGGTGACCGTTCCGTCCTTCTCGCCCCAGGCCAGGGCGGGCAGCCTCACATGCGCGAACTCGAGGGTGTCGGTGTCGGCCATGACGTCGGAGACCGCCACGAAGGGACAGGCCGCCAGGGCCTCGCGCACCCGCGAGGCGGCGGGCAGGCTGACCACCGGATTGGTGGCCATGATCCAGATCGCCTTGATCCGTCCGTCGCGCACCGCCTCGAACATCTCGACGGCCTTGAGGCCCGGCGCGGGCGCGACCCGCGGCGTCCTCCAGAAGGCGGCGAGCCGCTCACGATCTGCCTTTCCGAAGCCCATGTGAGCGGCGAGCGTCGTGGCCATGCCGCCGGTCTCGCGCCCGCCCATGGCGTTCGGTTGACCGGTGATCGAGAACGGCGCGGCGCCCGGCTTGCCGATCTTGCCGCTGGCCAGGTGAGCGTTGAGGATCGCCAGGCCCTTGGACACGCCCTGGGCCGACTGGTTGGCGCCCATGCTGAACAGGGTCACCGTCTTTTCGGTCTCGGCGAAGGCGGCGTAGAAGGCCAGCACCGCGTCGGGCGTCAGGCCGCAGTCGCGGGCGATGGCCTCCAGGCTCTGGTCGTCGGCGGCCAGCGCCCGGCGGACGTCGCCGAAGCCGTTCACATGGGTCGCCACATAGGACCGGTCGATCCCGCCGTTGGTGTCCATCCAGGCCAGCAGGCCGTTCCACAGCCGCACGTCGGTCTGGGGCGCCAGCGGCAGGAAGAGGTCCGCACCCTCCGCCGTGTCGGTGCGGCGCGGGTCGATGACGATCCAGCGCTGGCCCCGCGCCCGGGCCTGCTCCATGCGGCGGAACAGCACCGGGTGGGTCCAGGCCGCGTTATGGCCGGAGAACACCACCAGGTCGGCGAGGTCGAGGTCTTCATAGCAGCCCGGCACCAGGTCGGCGCCGAAGGCCTGGCCATGGGCCGCCACAGCTGAAGCCATGCAGAGCCGTGAATTGGTGTCGATATTGCCCGAGCCGATGAAGCCCTTCATCAGCTTGTTGGCGGCGTAGTAGTCCTCGGTCAGCAGTTGTCCCGAGACGTAGAAGGCCACCGAGTCCGGCCCATGCTCCGCGATCGTGCGGGAGAAGGCGTCGGCCACCGCGGCCGTCGCCTCGTTCCAGCCCACGGCGCGGTCGCCGATCATCGGATGCAGCAGCCGGCCCTGCAGGTGGACCGTCGAGCCCAGCGCCGAACCCTTGGAGCACAGGCGGCCGAAATTGGCGGGGTGATCCTTGTCACCCGAGACCGCCAGACCCCGCGCATCTTCAGGCCGGCCCGCCACGCCGCAGCCGACCCCGCAATAGGGGCAGGTGGTCTTGATCGGCGAGGCGGCGCCGTCGGCCATGGGTCAGGTCCGCCCCAGCAGCAGCCGCCCGTCGCGGACCTCCAGCGGCACCACCGGGGCGCAGCCCTTGCCGCGGTCAGCGCCCAGGGGCTCGCCGGTGGCCAGCTCGATCGACCAATTGTGCAGCGGGCAGGCCACGGCGTGGCCGTGGACGATCCCCTGGCTGAGCGGGCCGCCCTTGTGCGGGCACTTGTCCATCAGGGCGAACACCTTGCCGTCGCCGGTGCGGAAGATGGCGATGTCGCCCTGGGCGCTGGGCACCCGCCGCGCGCCGCGCAGGGGGATGTCCGTCACGGCGCCGACGTCGGTCCAGGTCATGGGGTCCTTCACGAGGGCGTTCATGCGGGGGCGAACTCCAGGCGGCGGCTGAGCGGGTTGAATTCTTCGGCGTGGCGGCCGGCCACCCGCTCGGCCCAGGGGTCGATGCGCGAGAAGCGCTGCGAATAGGCGAAGCGGTCGTGCAGGGCCCGGCGGTTCTCCGGGTCCTCGATCTCGGCCTGGATCGAGGCCAGGCCGACCCGGTCCATCCACTTGTAGATCCGCTCTAGGTACCAGCCGCGCTCGCGATAGAGCTGGGTGACGGCGCAGATGGTCCAGACCGCCTCCTCCTCGGTGGCGACCCGGGTGAGGAGTTCCGTGCCGCGGATGTGCAAACCGGCGGCCCCGCCGATATGGATCTCGTAGCCGCTGTCGACGCAGATCACGCCGATGTCCTTGCAGGTCGCCTCGGCGCAGTTGCGCGGGCAGCCGGAGACGCCCAGCTTGACCTTGGCCGGGGTCCAGGACCCCCACATGAACTTCTCGAGCCTGATGCCCAGGCCGGTGGAGTCCTGGGTGCCGAACCGGCACCAATCCGACCCGACGCAGGTCTTCACCGTGCGCAGGCCCTTGGCGTAGGCGTGGCCCGAGACCATGCCCGCGGCGTTGAGGTCGGCCCAGACGGCCGGCAGGTCGTCCTTCTTGACGCCCAGCAGGTCGATGCGCTGGCCGCCGGTGACCTTGACCGTGGGGATGGCGAATTTGTCGGCCACGTCGGCGATGGCGCGCAACTCGTTGGGGGTGGTCACCCCGCCCCACATGCGCGGCACGACGGAATAGGTCCCGTCCTTCTGGATGTTGGCGTGGACCCGCTCATTGATGAAGCGACTCTGCTTGTCGTCGCGATAGTCGCCGGGCCAGGCGCACAGCAGATAGTAGTTGAGCGCCGGGCGGCAGGAGGAACAGCCGTCGGGCGTGTGCCATTCCAGGGCCTGCATCACCGCCGGCAGCGACTTCAGCTCCTCGGCCAGGATGCGCTTGCGGACCTCGTCGTGGCCATGCTGGGTGCAGGCGCAGACCGGCTTCGGCCCGGTTTGGACTTCGAAGCCGTCGCCCAGGGTGAGCTGTAGGAGCTGTTCGACCAACGGGGTGCAGGAGCCGCAGGAGGCCGAGGCCTTGGTGTGGGCTCGCACCCCGTCCAGGGTGGTGAGGCTCAGCTCGGCGATGGCGCCGGTGATCGCGCCCTTGCAGACGCCGTTGCAGCCGCAGACCTCTTGCGAGTCCGGCATGGCCGCAACGGCCGACCTAGGGTCCACCCCCCGAAGGGCCTCCGTGATCGCCTGGCCGAAGATCAGGGTGTCGCGCAACTCGGCCACGTCGGCCCCGGTGCGCATCAGGTCGAAGTACCAGCCGCCATCGGCGGCGTCGCCGAACAGCACCGCGCCGGCCACCTTGCCGTCCTCGATGACCACCCGCTTGTAGACGCCGCGCCCGGCGTCGCGGAACACCACGTCCTCGCAGCCCTCGCCGCCGCCGAACTTGCCCGCCGAGAACACGTCGACGCCGGAGACCTTCAGGCGGGTCTGCAGCAACGACCCCTCGTAGGCGGCGTCGGCGCCGGTCAGCACCTCGCCGAGCGTCCGGCACATGTCCCAGATGGGCGCGACCAGGCCATAGGCGACGCCCCGGTGCTCGGCGCACTCGCCGATGGCGAAGATGGCGGGGTCGGAGGTACGCATCTGGTCGTCCACCACCACGCCCCGGCCGCAAACGATGCCTGCTGCGGCGGCCAGGCCGGTGGCTGGCCGGATGCCGACCGCCATGACCAGGATGTCGCCGGGAATGACCGTGCCGTCCTTCAGCTTCAGACCGGCGACGCGGCCGTTGTCGCCCAGGATCGCCTCGGAATGGGCGCCCAGCACCGTCTCCACCCCGCGCTCGGCCAGAGCTTCGCGCAACAGGAAGCCCGCCGACTCGTCGAGCTGGCGTTCCATCAGCACGTCCATCAGGTGGATCACGGTGGCGGCCATGCCGCGGCGGACCAGGCCGTAGGCGGCTTCAAGGCCCAGCAGGCCGCCGCCGATGACGATGGCGCGACCACCCTTCTCGGCGGCGGCCACCATGGCCTCCACATCGTCGAGGTCGCGGAAGGTGACGACGCCCTCCAGGTCCGCGCCCGGCAGGGGCAGGCGGACGGGATCGGAGCCGCAGGCGAGGATCAGGCGGTCATAGGCGACGCTGAGGCCGCCCTCGGCCTCGACCAGCTTGGCGGCCGGATCGATGGCGATGACCTTGCGGCCGGAATGCAGGGTGATAGCGTTGTCGGCGTACCAGGCGACGTCGTTGATGACGATCTCGTCGAAGGTCTTCTCCCCGGCCAGGACCGGCGAGAGCATGATGCGGTTGTAGTTCACCCTGGGCTCGGCGCCGAAGACGGTGATGTCGTAGCGCGTCGGATCGCGCTTCAGCACCTCTTCGATGGCCCGGCACCCGGCCATGCCGTTGCCGATGACGACCAGACGTTCCTTAGGCTGGGACATCGCCCTCTCCGCCTTGGGCTCCGCGATGCGCGGAGCGACAAACTGTTCGGATGGACGCCTTTGCCCCGATTGACCCGCCAGGGGCCGCGGCTCGCGAGAACCGCTTGGCGAAGCTTCGTTGCTCCGCACCTTCCGCTTCTACGGCAAGCCTTGCTGCGGTGCAGCGTCGGGAGGCGTCGGGTCCGGCCTCGACAGCCGGACCGCTCGAAAATGAGGCGTCCCGGCCCCGGGACGCCTACCCCTTGGGCGCCTTTAGACCCGCGCCACGGTGGCCGAGGCCGCGCCCCAGGTGGTGCGCCACTGCTTCTTGATGCTGGTGAGGCCCGCCAGGGCCACCAGGGCCAGGGCCGCGAAGCCGAGGAAGCCCGCCTGGTAGGAGCCGGTGAGCTGCTTGGCCAGGCCCAGGCTGGACGCCAGGTAGAAGCCGCCGATCCCACCGGTCATGCCGACCAGGCCGGTCATCACCCCGATCTCGTTGCGGAACCGCTGCGGAACGAGTTGGAACACCGCGCCGTTGCCCATGCCGAGCGCCGCCATGCCGCAGATCACCACGCCCAAGGTCACGCGCACATCGGCCAGGCCGAAGCTCATCACCGTCAGGGCCGCGGCGGCGACCACGTACATGATCGACAGGGTGCGGATGCCGCCGATGCGGTCGGCCAGCGCCCCGCCGATCGGCCGCACCATGGAGCCGGCGAACACGCAGGCCGCGGTGAAGAAGCCCGCCATCACCGGCGCCAGTCCGTACTGGGTGTTGAAATAGATGGTCAGGGACGAGGACAGGCCCACGAAGCCGCCGAAGGTCACTCCGTAGAACAGCATGAACCACCAGGCGTCGCCGATCTTCAGCACCGACAGGTACTCGGTCAGCGGCTTGGGCGCGGGCTGGTCGGGGCTGTCCTTGGCGAAGACCTGATAGACCAGGAAGGCGACGATTAGCGGGATGGTCGCCAGGCCGAGCACGTTCTGCCAGCCGAAGATATTGGCCAGGCCCGGAGCGAACAGCGAGGCGAAGACCGTGCCGGAATTGCCGGCTCCGGCGATCCCGAGCGCCACGCCCTGGTACTGCGGCGGATACCAGCGCGAGGCCAGCGGCAGGGCGATGGCGAAGGACGATCCCGCCACGCCCAGGACCAGGCCCACCGCCAGCACGCCGGCATAGGTGTCGACCTTGAGCATCCAGGCGATCAGCAGACCGGCGATGACGATGATCTGGCACAGGGTGCCGGCCAACTTGGGGCCGATGCGGTCAACCAGGACCCCGTTGACGATGCGCAGCAGCGCGCCGGCCAGGACAGGCAGGGCGACCATCAGGCCTTTTTCCGCGGCGTTGAGGTCCAGGTCCTTGGCGATCTGCACGCCCAGCGAGCCCAGCAGGACCCAGACCATGAAGCTCATGTCGAAATAGAAGAAGGCCGAGGCCAGGGTGGGCGTGTGGCCTGCCTTGAAGAAGTCTTTGCCGATCATGACCGCGCTCTGGAACGAGCGTCGCCGGCGGCGACGCGGATGGATGAGAAGGCGGATCGTCCAGAGCGTCCTGGAAACCCGCGTCGCCATTGGCGCGGGCGAAACGGCTCGCCGAATGGGCGCCATCTAGAGCCTGGCGCCCGATCCTGCGGCGCCCTGCGAGAGCTTGGCCGGAGATTCGATGTAGGTTTGCGTAAAGATGCGGCGCCGATCCTTCGCACCTGCACAAAAAAGGGCGCCGGGACTGGACAGCCGCGCCGCGATGACGGCTGACGGGCAGGGATGGAAACCACAGGAACCAGTCTGCGCGTCCTCACGGGCCTGGCCAGCGAGACCGGCCGGCGGGCGCGCAACGAGGATTTCGCCGCCGCGGTGCTGGAGCCGCCCGGCCGGATGACCGGCGTCGCCTGCGCCATCGCCGACGGGATGGGCGGCGCCAAGGGCGGCCGGGTGGCGGCCGAGCTCTGCGTCCGCGCGGTGCTGGACGGCTATCTCGGGTCCAGCGAGACCCGCAGCGTGCGGCGCACCGCCGCCCACGCCGTCGACAGCGTCAACCGCTGGATCCACGCCCAGGGACGGACGGACGCGGACCTTGCGGGCATGGGCTGCACCTTGACCGTCGCGATCCTGCGCGGTCGGCGGCTGCATGTGCTGCATGTGGGCGACACACGGCTCTACCGGCTGCGCGACGGGCGGCTGGCGCGGCTGACGGTGGATCACCGGCTGGAGGGCACGACCAACATCCTGACCCGCGCGGTCGGCATCGCGGAGAGCCTGCGCATCGACTACGCCAGCGAGGACCTCGCGCCCCACGACCGGCTGTTGCTGGTCAGCGACGGCGTCCACGGCGCCCTGAACGACCGCCGCCTCGAAGAGACGCTGGCCCTGCGCGAGGGGCCCGACGAGACCGCGCGACGCCTGGTCCAGGCCGCCCTGGAGGCCGGGTCCGACGACAATGTCACCGCCCTGGTGGTCGATGTCCTGGAGCTGCCCGCCGCCGACGTGGCCGGCCTGAGCCAGGAGGTCGAGGCCCTGCCCATGCGCGAGCCGCCCCAGGCCGGCGAGAGCATCGACGGCTTCGAACTTCAGGCCCTGATCGCCGACGGCCGCTACAGCCGGGTCTTCCGGGCGCGCGACTCCCACGGCGACGCCAGCGTTCTGGTCAAGTTCCCCAAGCCCCAGGCCCTGGGCGCCGAAGCCTCGGCGCGGGCGGCCTTCCTGCGCGAGTCCTGGGTGGCGAGCCGGGTGCAGAACCCCTTCGTAGGCGGGGTGCTGGACCTACCCGCCGGCCGGCGCACAAGCCTCTACCTCGTCCAGCCCTTCTATGCGGGGGAGACGCTGGAGCGGCGGCTATCGCGATCCCCGCCCGTAAGTCTCGACCAGGGCCTGGACATCGCCGTCAAGCTGACCAAGGCCATCGCCTCCCTCCACCGGGCCGGCGTCATCCACCGCGACATCAAACCCGAGAATGTGATCCTGGAGCCGGGCGGCGGGCTGAAGCTGATCGACCTGGGCGTGGCGCGATTGCCGAACCTGGAGGCCGCCCTGCCCCCGGACATTCCCGGCACGCCCAGCTACATGGCGCCGGAACTGTTCGCAGGCGTCGCCGGCGACGAGCGCTCGGACATCTTCGCCCTGGGCGTGACGCTCTATGCGATGTTCTCGGGCGGTCGCTATCCCTATGGCGAGATCGAGCCCTTCACCACACCCCGCCATCGCCGTCCGGCCCCGCTCTCGGCCTGGCGGCCCGACCTGCCGGCCTGGGTGGAGACCGTGCTGGCCCGCGCCGTGGCGGTCGATCCGGCCGAGCGGTTCCAGGACGGCTTCGAGCTGGCCTTCGAGCTGGAGAACGGCGCGATCCGGGGCGCGCCGGCCCGCCGGACGCGCCCCTCGCTCTACGACCGCGACCCGCTGCGCTTCTGGCAGGTCACGGCCCTCATCCTCTTGGTGCTGCTGGTGATCTCCCTCGCCAGCCGTTAGGCCGCAACCGCGTGGCGGGCATAGAGGAACTCCAGCACCGATTTGCGGGCGCGCAGGTAGTCGCCGTCCGTCGCCAGCTCCAGCCGCCGGCGGGGACGGGCCAGGCCGACGCGCAGCACCTCGCCGATTGTGGCCGCCGGGCCGTTGGTCATCATCACGATGCGATCCGACAGCAGCGCGGCCTCGTCCACGTCGTGGGTGATCATCAGCACGGTGTTCTTCAGCTTGGCGTGGATCTCCATGACGCTGTCCTGGAGGTGGGCGCGGGTCAGCGCGTCCAGGGCGCCGAACGGCTCGTCCAGCAACAGCACCTTGGGCTGGATGGCCAGGGCCCGGGCGATGCCGACCCGCTGCTTCATGCCGCCGGAGATCTCCGAGGGGCGCTTGTCGACGGCGTGGGTCATCTGGACCAGGGCCAGGTTCTCCATCGCCCATTCGTGGCGCTCGCGGCCGTTCTTCTTGCCGCGGAACACCTTGTCCACCGCCAGTCGGACGTTCTCGTAGACCGAGAGCCAGGGCAGCAGGGAGTGGTTCTGGAACACCACCGCTCGGTCGGGACCCGGCGCCTCGACCGCCGAGTGGTCAAGGATCACCGCCCCGGTGGTGATCGGCACGAGGCCCGCCACCACGTTCAGCAGGGTCGACTTCCCGCAGCCGGAGTGGCCGATGATCGAGACGAACTCGCCCTCGTCGATCTGCAGGTTGACGTCGCGCAGCACCTCGTTGGCGCCGGTGCGGCCGGGGAAGGAGACGCCGAGCGCCTCGATGGAGAGGAAGGCCTTGGGCATGTTCCGTTCCTTCTAGGAGAGCGCCGAGCCGCGGCTGACGATGCGTCCCAGCAGGGCCACCGCGCGGTCCAGCGCGAAGCCCACCAGGCCGACCCAGATCAGGGCGACGACGATGTCGGAGATGCGGGACGAGTTGTACTGATCCCAGATGAAGAAGCCGACTCCCACCCCGCCCAGCAGCATCTCGGAGGCGACGATGGCCAGCCAGCTCATGCCGACCCCGATACGCAGGCCGGTGAAGATGTAGGGCGTGGTGGCCGGCAGCAGTATCTTCCAGAAGTGCTCCAGCGGCGAGAGGCTGAGGGTGCGGCTGACGTTCACATAGTCGGTCGGGATGTTCCGCACGCCGACAGCCGTGTTGATGATGATCGGCCAGATCGAGGTGATGAAGATCACGAACAGGGCCGAGGGCTGGGCCTCGCGGAAGGCGGCCAGCGAGATCGGCAGCCAGGCCAGGGGCGGCACGGTCCGCAGCACCTGGAACAGTGGATCGAGCCCGCGATGGGCCCAAACATTGGCTCCCACCAGGACGCCCAGGGCGATGCCGACCACCGCGGCCAGGCCGAAGCCTACCCCTACCCGGCTGAGGCTGGTGGAGACGTGCCAGAACAGGCCCTTGTCGACCCCGCCATTGTCGAAGAACGGATCGAGGATCAGATCCTTGGACTCCAGCCAGATCATGCTGGGCGCCGGCAGGCCGGCGCCATCCCCGGCCAGGAACTGCCAGACGCCGAGCAGGATCAGCAGCATGAGGGCCGGTGGCAGGACGGCCGCGGCGACCGCCTTGGCGGTCGTCAGGGCGCGGACCGCCCGCGACGGACCCGGCGTGGGGAGCCGGGCGATCGTCGCGGGCGCGAGGTTCGTCGGCGGCTCGACTTCGCCGGCGATCTCGAACTTTTGCGCGGGCAGGCTCATGGGAAGCTCCTAGCCATGGATGGGGTCAGACCAGCTTCTTGATCGGCTGGCTCGCCAGGTAGGCGGCGGGATTGGCGGGATCGAAGACCTTGCCGTCGAAGAACCGTTCGACGCCGCGGCTATCGGAGGCCGGCGCCGCCGCCCCGATCGACTTGGCCGCCGCGCGCCAGATGTCGGCGCGGTTCACCTTGGCCACCAGGGCGGCCTTGTTCAGCGACTGCGGCAAGATCCCCCAGCGCTGGTTCTCGGTCAGGAACCACAGGTCATGCGATTTGAAGGGGAACGAGGCGTTGTCGGCCCAGAACTTCATCACGTGAGTCGAACCCTTCACGGACCGCCCGTCGCCGTAGTTGATGGTCCCTTGCAGCCTGGGCAGGATGTCGCCCATCGGCACGTTGATGTACTGGCGGCCAGAGACGATGGAGCACATGGCCGGCTTGTTGGCCGCCTTGTCGCACCACATGGCCGCTTCCATCACCGCCGCGGTGATGGCCTGGGCGGCTCTCGGATACTTGGCCACCCAGTCGGCTCGCATCCCGAGCGCCTTCTCCGGGTGGTTCATCCAGATCTCGGACGTCAGGCAGGCGGTGTAGCCGACCTTCTGGTTCACCAGCTGGCCGTTCCAGGGTTCGCCGACGCAGAAGGCGTCCTGGGTCCCGGCCTTCATATTGGCCACCATCTGCGGCGGCGGGATCACGATGGTGGAGACCTCGGTCTCGGGATTGATGCCGCCCGCCGCCAGCCAATAGCGGATCCACAGGTCGTGGGTGCCGCCCCGGAAGGTCATGGCCACCTTGGCGGTGTTCCCGGCGGCCTTGAGCTGGGCGAACTTGGCTTTCGCGCCGGCCGCGTTCAGTCCGACCTTCACCGCCTTCAGGTCGTTGCCGACCGAGATCGCCTGGCCGTTGGTGTTGAGCCGCGCCAGGATGTTCATCGGCATCGGCTTGCCGCCGGTGATCGAACCGGTGGTCATCAGATAGGGCATGGGCGAAAGGATGTGGGCGCCGTCGATGCCGCCCCCGCCCGAGCCGAGCACGAGGTTGTCGCGGGTCGCGGCCCAGGACGCCTGCTTCAGCACCTCCACGTCGGGCATGCCGTACTTGGCGAACAGCCCCCGCTCCTTGGCGATGATCAGCGGCGAGGAGTCGGTGAGCGCGATGAAGCCCAGCTTGGCCTTGGCGACCTCCGGACCTGCGCCGGCGGCGTGAGCCCCCGACGGAAAGGCGGTCTTGGCGGCGAGGAGGGTGGCGGCCGCGGCGGTCAGAGCCCCACGGCGGGTCAGGTTCTTGTCGGTCATGGGATCCGTCACAGCTTGTATTCGAGGGTGAACCACACCTTGGTGCGGGAGGGCGGCGGCGCGGCTCCGCCCACGGGGACGAAGGCCTCGCGCTGGAAGTCGGCGTACTTGGCCGCCACCGAGAGTTTGGGCGTGATCGCCGCCTGGACCTGGACGTTCCACTCGTGGCCGAGGTCGGCGCCCGTCCGTTCGGCGTTGAAGTCGTGGTAGCGGACCAGGATGTCGGTGTTGAAGAAGTAGGTCCGCCGGAACCGCGGCTTGATGTTGAAGCTGAGGTTCAGGTCCTCGATGCCGTCGACGAAGCCCTTGTTGCCGCCCAGCGGCTGGACGAAGGCGTCCGACCAGCCCTGGAAGGCGTGGACGGTGGCCAGAGGCGTGGTGAAACCCCGGGTCCCGTTGCCCTCCAGGGACTCCCAGGAGAGCTTGGCGGTGTAGATGTCGAAGGTCCCGGCGACGTCGGCGCCGAAATAGTCGAGGTCGTAGGCTGCGGTGTTGCGGTGATAGTCGCTCTGCTGGGCGTAGGTGGCGTTGTAGGCCACCTGGAACAGCCCGACCCAGGTCTTGCCGGAGGCCTTGATCCCCTTGGTGATCGAGGAGTTGGGCGCGGAGTTCTGGAAATCCAAGGCGTAGACGAAGCCCTGAAGCCGCAGCGCCTCGGCCGGCGACCAGGTGGCGTTGAGCAGGTGGCTGTCGCTATCCCAGTCCTTCATCTCACCCAGGATGCGGTTGACGTGGGTCACGTAGGCGTAGGTCGCCTTGAACCGGCCCAGCGCGAAGTCACCCCGCACCGCATCGAAGGTCTGTTCGTCCTGGCGCCAGCCGACATTGCCGACGAAGCGCTGGTCATCGATGAGGATCCTCTGCCGGCCCAGGGTGACCACCGCCGCGGCGCTGGGGGTCCAGGTGAGCTGCAGGCGGTTGAGTTCAGTGACATCCGGGTCGTTGATAATCGGGAAGCGGGCCTTGTCCGCGCCGTTCAGCGGCGGGGTCGCGGCGCCCGGCACATTGACCGAGAAGCGCTCCGAGCCGACCTGGCGGACGTCCTCGAACTCGACCAGGCCCCGCAGGCCTTTCCACTCGCCGGTCTCCCAGCCGAGCCGGGTGCGCAGGGTGAGCGCCTCGCCTTCCTTGCGCAGAACCGGGGTCCGGGTCTGGTCCACGCCCTCGTAGCGAAGGCGGGCCTCCAGGATCAGCTTACCGCCGGCGATGGCCTCGCTGATCGTCGGCGGCGCGGCCGGCGGCGGCGGCGGTTCCGGCGCCGGTTCGGGTTCAGGCTCGGCGACCGGCTCGGTCGGTTCCTCCGCCGCGACAGCGGGGGCCTCTTCCGTCGCCACCGTGGGCGGGGCCTGAGCCGCCGCCCCTGTCGCAGTAACCAGCGCCGCGGCGATCGCCGCTGGCGCCAGAACGCCTCTCCTCATGTTCATCGGCCTATCCCCCGAGCAAAAAAAAGACGTCCGCCGGGGTGGGAGCCCCGCGCGGACGTCGTTGTCCTTCCAAGTCCGAGACCTCGCGGTCCCGGCGACCCTCTCGGATCGTTCGCGGGACGCCATTGCCCCGCGATGTCGCCCTCAGGCCGCCACGGTGGCTTCATGCTCGCAACTGCGAAATGGCGAGTATCGCCGTTCCGTCAGCGTCCGGACGCCTTTTGCATCAAGGATGGGCGCCATTGTGCGGTGCAGCGCACAAGGATTGTGCGTCGGACAGCCGACTCAGGACCGGAGACGGCCGATGGCGAAGCCGGCGGCGTAGCGTTCCGGTTGCGCGGCGTCGAAGCGCCCGCCGTCAAAGAACAGGTCGGGGGCCATGGGAATCGGGGCGGTGGCCTCGTCCAGGGTCCAGGCCGAGGCGTGCAGGCCCTCGACCTTCTCGTCCACCAGCGGCGCCGGCGCCCCCAGCTCGGCGGCGGCGGCGCGGAACAGGTCGGGCCGATAGACCGCTTCGGCCGTCCCGGCGATATCGGCCTCCGGTCCGATCTGGCCCCAGCGCAGCATCTGGGTGAGGAACCAGACCGCATGGCTGCGCCAGGGGAAGCTCGCCGCGTAGCGGTGATAGATAATGTAGTCTTGGTCGTCGGGGCCCGGTTCGCCCAGGGCGTAGGGCGGCGCGCCGGTGAGCGAGCGGGCGACCACCTCCTCTGGCGCGTCCACATAGCGATGGTGGGCCAGTATGGCGGCCAGCTCCCCCCGGTTGCCCGGTTCGTCGGCCCAGGCCGCAGCCCCGATCAGCGCCCGCAGGGTCGCGCCCAGGGTCAGGGGATGGCGCTCGGCGAAGCTCTCGGTGACGCCGAACACCTTGTCCGGCCCCACGCCCCAGAGCTCGGCGGCGTAGACCATGATCTCACCATGGCCGTCGGCGACCGCCTGGGCGTTCCAGGGCGCCCCGACGCAGAAGCCATCGATATCGCCGGCCGCCAGGCGCGCGGTCATCCGCGCGGGCGGCGTCACCACGATGCGCAGGTCGCGATCGGGATCGACGCCGGCCTCCGCCAGCCAATAGCGCAGCTCGTAATTGTGCACTGAGAACGGGAAGACCACGGCGAAGGTCAGCGGCGGCAGGCCCTGGGCCTTGCGCGCGGCGATGACCGTGGCCAGCGGCCGGGCGGTGCGGGGCCGCAGTTGCATGCCCTGGGGCTCGGCCGCGCGCATGGCGTCGGCCAGGGCGGTCGAGACGGTGATCGCGCTGCCGTTCAGGTTCAGCGACATGGGCGCGATCATCCGCGCGGGTTCGCCGCAGATCCCTAGCCTCACCGCCAAGGGCATGGGCGCCAGCATGTGGGCGCCGTCCAGCGCGCCCATGGCCACCTTGTCGCGGATATTGGCCCAGGAGGCCTCGCGCGACAGGTCCACGGAAAGTCCCTCGCTCTCGAAGAACCCCTTCTCGCGGGCGACCACCAGCGGCGCGCAGTCGTTCAGTGCGATGAAGCCCAGCCGTAGCTGGGTCCGCTCCAGGCTCATGACCCGTCTCCCTTCAAGACGCCCGCGAAGGTGAGCAGGTCGTTGGCCACCGCCCCGATAGGCCGACCGGTGTCCATGGCGAGCTTGCGCAACAGGCTGTAGGCCTGGTCCTCGTCGATGCCGCGCTCCTTCATCAGGAGGCCCTTGGCGCGCTCGACGGACTTGCGCGAAGCCAGGTCGGCCTTGGCCTTGTCGAGATCCGTGCGCAGTTTCTGCATCAGCTCGAAGCGGCTCATGGCCACCTCCAGCACCGAACGCACCCGTCCCGCCGAGAGCCCGTCCACCACATAGGCCGCGACCCCTGCCTCCACCGCCGCCTCCGCCAGGCCGGGCGTGGAGCGGTCCACGAACATCACCACCGGCCGCGGGTTCTCGGAGCTCGCCTCGCGCAGGCTTTCCAGGGTGTCGCGGTCGGGACTATCGCAGGCGATGACGATCACATCGGGAGCGAAGGACGGCAGCTCGCCCTCGATGGCCTCGAAGCTGGAGGCGCGGCGCACCTCCAGCGGGCGGACATCCGCCAGCCCTTCGGCGACCAGCGCCGCCCGCGCCTCGTCCGGATCTATGATGATGACCTTCATTCGCCGCCACCCGGCGGCCAGGGGGCTCGCGCGATCAACCCGATTCTGCGTTGAACACGAAAGCATCATCTCGGCGCCTGGAAATTAGGCGCCGGCCTGGCGGGACCCTAGAGCGGGATCTTGGCGCCGAACTTCACCCGGCGGCGGACGAAGATGGTCTCGTAGCGGCTGACCGAGGGATGGTCGCCGATATGGGTGTCGGCGAAGTGGTTGAAGCTCTCGATGCCGTCGAACATGCCGATGCACATGAGCTCGTAGGCGCCGGCGATCTCCATGATCACCTGGACCTGCGCCGACTTGCCGAGGAAGGCGCGGAACTCGGCCACAGACTGCGGCTTCTGTTGGACCAGCTGGATGAGCAGCACCACGGAGAGCTGCTCGCCGGCCACCTTCGGGTTGACCACCGAGACGTCGGCGGTGATCACGCCGCTGTTGCGGTAGTTGCGGATGCGCCGCTGGATCGCCGATGGCGACAGGGGCACGCGGTCGGCCAGGTCGTGGGCCGTCATCTGATTGGAGTCCTGGAGCGCGGACAGGATCTGAAGATCCAGCCTATCAAGATTGGGCGTCATCCAACGCTAAGCCCCATGACCAACATCGGCATCGTTACCAAGACGAATGTCATAGTCATGTCTACGCGCTCCTGAACGCTGACATGTGACCCGCTTCGCCGCCTTTTCGCCAATTAATTTCTAGACAGATTCCGATGCTTACTTATGTAACCTATATGATACGTGGACTTCCATTACAGTATCTTGTTACGTCGACGGAACATTCCTTTCTGTTCTGTAATTTTCCAGACATGCGAAAGGGGCGGCGAATGGCTTCGCCGCCCCTCCCGTGGTGCTTCCGGCTTCTAGAAGCGGAGCTTGATCTGTCCGAAGGCGCGGCGGCCGATCACGTCATAGGTGGACGGGTCGGTGCCGGACTGGACGTTCGGCGCGTACAGGCGCGGCTGCTGGTCGGCCACGTTGTTCACACCAAGCTTGATCTCGACGTTGTCGGTGACGCCCCAGGTGGCGTCCAGGTCGATATAGTAGGTCGCCGAGACGTTGGAGGGGACGCTGGCCGTGCCGAGGAAGGTCTCGCCCTCGTACTGCCGGAACTGGCGGTTCTCCATGGCGTCGATGTAGCGGACCCGGGCGCCGAAGCTGAGATCCTCGGTGGTGTAGCCCATCATGCCGATCTGACCGAGGTCCCAACGGGCGTTGAAGGTGGCCTTCCACTCGGGGAAGCTCGTGCCCAGGCCGGCGCCGAAATAGGAGATGGTGCCGGTATAGTCGACCGGCGGCAGCCCAGTGCGGTCAGCCTGCTTGTATTCCAGCACATGGGTCAGCAGCAGGTTGGCCTGGAACGACCCCATCCAGTCCGGAGCGCCGAACCATTCCCAGTCGAAGCCGTAGTCGATCTGGAAGTCGAGGCCGGAGGTCTTTATGACGCCTCCGTTCTCGAACGGCCACGGGCTGTTGCCGGGCAGCAGCGGGTTGCGGATCGTCGAGTTGGTGAGGTTGCCGCCGGTCCGCGCGATGCCGGCGCAGTAGAGATTGGTGTTCGAGTAGCTCGGATTGGCGCCGTTGTAGTTGAAGCAGGACGAGATCGCCGTGTTGGTGTCGAAGATGATGATCGGGTCCGAGATCTCGATATTGTAGTAGTCGACGCTGCCGCGCAGGCGGCTCGTCCACTGGCCCTCCCAAGGCGAGGAGAGCGCGATGCCGACGGTGTAGGTGTCGGCCTTTTCGGGATCGAGAGCGAGACTGCCCGACAGGTTGATATTGGCCTGCGAGCCGGGCGCGGTGGTGGCGCCGGTGGCCGGTACGCCCTGGGCCGCGCAGAGGCCGCGCAGGGTGCCCGGACCCGTTCCCGACGCCTTCCAGGCGTTGGTGAAGGCCGAGCAAGGATCGAAGATCTGCGGCGCGGAGGCCGTACCCACGAACAGTTCGGCGAAGTTCGGCTCACGAACGGCGCGCTGGTACGAGGCGCGTAGCCGGGCCCAGTCGTTGGCCTTCCAGTTCAGCTCGGCCTTATAGGTGGCCGAGCCGCGGTTCTCGGTGCGCCGGCCGGTGAGCAGGTCCTCGAACTGCGCCCAGGAGTAACGGAAGCCCAGGCCGACCTCGAGGCTCTCGATATAGGGCATGTCCTTGACGATCGGGATGATCGTCTCGCCGAAGATGTCGTTGAAGGCGCTGCTGCCGGCCTCGGGCAGGCCGACGGTGAAGCCCGAGAACGGACCTGGGTTGGACAGGAAGCGCAGGTTGTACTCGATACCGCGATGTTCGGCGCCGAGGACGATGGGCACGGCGCCGGCCGGCAGTTCGAACAGATCGCCGCTGATGAAGAACTGACCGATGGTCTGCTCGTACTGCTCGCGCCGGGTGACCGGCGATTCCAGGGCCGTGCGGCAGGTGCTGGACAGCGGGCGGTCGCCGAAGAAGTTCTGCGTGGCGCAGGCGCCGTTGGAGCCGGCCGGGTTCTGGGTCGGGTGAGCCAGGATGTCGGTCAGCAGCTGGGTGTTGATGTTGCCGAACTGGGTCCGGTCGATCTCGGTGCGGCCCTGGCTGATATAGGCCTCGCCCTTGAAGTTCTCGCCGATCGGGAACTTCACGCCGGCCATGTACTGGACGACGGTGTTCTGGAATTGCGAGATCCGCGCCCCGAAGCCGAGCGGCCGGAAGGCGAACAGGAAGGGTTCGGTGGCGCCCGAGCCCACCAGCAGCGGGTCGTCGCCAGTACGGGCGGCCAGCAGGGTCTTCAGGTCGTTGGGGATGAACGGGTTGGTGACCGGCACCACCAGGTTCGCGCCGATGTTCTGGCCCGGGGTGACGAGAGCCGAGGCCACCTGCAGGTTGGTGGCCGTCCCGATCGCGGCGGTGGCGACGGTCGGGACCGGGGTCGGCGCCAGGGCTTGGTTGGCGGTGTACTCGGTCCACCCTGCCTGGGCGAAGACCTCGACGCCGTTGTCGAACTCATAGTTCAACTTGGTCATGAACGAGTAACGATCCAGGGGGAGCGTCAGCAGGTTCGGAGCGTCGAAATTGTAGCTGTAGAAGTCCGGGTAGAAGCGGGTGTTGACGTTGACGTCGACCGGGTACTTGAAGTTCTGAACCTGCAGGGTCGGGTTGTTACCCACGCCGCCATAGAACAGGGTGCCGTCCAGGTTGAAGCCCAGCGAGCCGGAGCCGTTGCTCACCGCGGTCGGCGCTACGCCGTAGGTGGCGAACAGGGCCTGGACCGCCGACAGCGGGATGGCGTTGGCGGAATTGTAGCGCACCACGCCGGCCGGCGGCGTGCCGGTGGTGGAGGTGGCGAGGGCCGAGAACGGGCGCTGACCCTTGGTCACCGGCTCGCGATAGGAGCGGTCGAAGCCGAAGATGGCGTTGCCCTTGCCGTCGGCGAAGTTGCCGCCGAGCACGGCCGAGAACTGGAATTCCTTGGCGTCGTGATAGTCCGTCGAGTCGGTGTAGCCGGCCCGGAAGTCCAGGCCTTCGAAGTTGTTCTTCAGCTTGAGGTTCACGACACCGGCCACGGCGTCGGCGCCGTAGGTGGCGCCCGCACCGCCGGAGATCACCTCGATGCTGCCGATCATCGCCTGCGGGATGGTGTTGATGTCGACGGTGACCGTATTGGCCGAGATCATCGGCCGGCGGCCGTCCACCAGGACCAGGTTGCGATTGGAGCCGAGGCCGCGCAGGTCGACATTGGCCTGGCCGGCGTTGCCGGGGTTGTTGGAGGTCGTGGTGCCCGCCGGGCTCACCTGCGGCAGGGTGTTCAGGTAGGTGTCGAGGGTGATGTCGGCGTTGGCGGTGGCCTGTTCGCCGGTGACAGTCGTGATCGGGCTGGCGGCCACGAAGTCCTGGCGGACGATACGCGAGCCGGTGACCACGACCTCTTGGACTTCCTCCTGGGCGTAGGCCGCCGTCGCTGAGAAAGCCGCGAACGCCGCGCCACAGATCATGGAAGACGCCAGCAGGCGCTCCCGCATGGTTTTGATTTTCAAGGTCTGAATCCTCCAGCGGCTCGCTCGACCCCAGAGGATCGAAGGCGAGATCCGCACCCCGCGAAAAATTGCCGAACACAAGCGAGTCCGGTTACCGGTGAGTTACGCCGTGCAGGAAAATTGGGTCAACACCAGAGGAGTCTATTCGGTCGATATACTTATCTTTGTCGCGAGTTTGCAACATTCTATAGGTTTGATTATTGTAACAATATTAATTGCACACTCGCAACTACCAAGGCGCACGCGGACGCCGGCCGGCGGAGGTGCTCAGCGCGCGATGGGAATGGCTTGGCCGATGATGGCGTCGAGGCGCTCGCGCACGGCGCGGCCGTCGGCGGTGAGGTGCAGCACCCGGCCGCGGCCATCGTTGGGATTCAGGAAGGCTTCCACCAGGCCGCAGGCCGGCGCCCGCGCCCATTCCGAACCGGGCGGGCCGAAGGAGCGGACGCTGCGCGAGGCGGTCGGCTCGGTCATCCGGCTGACATAGGCCAGCTCCTGGACGCTCAGCCCCTCGTTCTCGCAGGTGTAGAGGAAGCTGACGATCTCATTGACCGTGATGGTCGGGTTGAGCGCCTTGAACAGCGACAGCGCCTCAAGCAGGGAATCGCGCGGGCGCATGGCGCTCAGCGCTCGGCGTAGTCATTCAGCCGGCCGGTGCCCAGTCCGGGCGGACGGGCGCGGACCACCGGGGTGGGACGCCGCTGCCGCCGCTCACGCATGGCCAGGGTGGCCTCGGGATAGGAAGCGCGGACCAACCGCAGCATGTCCTCGAGCCGCTTCTGGTGATCGGCGGCCTCGACGAAATCCTCGACGTTCAGCTCGACCGAAATCTGTCCCCAGAGCTTCATGCGCCACTCCAATGCCATTACTCGACGGTTGCTAATTGTAGGCGCCGCCGCATGCACTTTTGGAGCGTTCCGACCTCGCCGGACGCCGCGCCGCGGCAATTCACACCTGCAGATTGCACGCTGCGAGCGCCGGAACCGGGGCATTTGTAACTGTTGACTGACGGGGAGGCGACGTGCGCCGTCGAAGCGCGATCCTGGAAGCCGTGGAGCTGCTGCGCGAGGCCGCGGCAACCCTGACGCTCGCCCAGATCATCACCTTCCTGCACATCGCCGACGAGGACGAGGCGGTCCCGATGACCGACCTTCAGCGGCGGGCCGAGACGAGCGCGGTCCAGACCTGGCGCAACATCCAGGCCCTCACGACCCTGGGGCTCGTCCACGTGGTGCGCTGGAAGATGGGCTCGGTCACCGCGGCCGAACTCAGCCTGGCCGGGCAGGATCTCGCCGCCAGGCTCGACGCCATGATCCGCGAGGCCAGCCCCATCGCCGCCCCGGCCAGCGTGGCGGCCTGAGCCTCCCCTACTCCACGCCGGCGGCGTTGCGGCGGTAGTCCAGCGGCGGCGGGCGGTCGCCGACCATGGCCTTGTAGACAAAGTCCGAACCGCGCTTGGCCTCGAGCTCGCCCTGGGCCTTGGTCAGCAGCTCCGGTTCGCGGAACAGGGCGGCGGCGGCGAGCGCCAGGGTCTTGGAGGCGACAACCCCGCCCTTGGCCGCGATGCTGGTGCCGCCGGCCGCCACCGCCTGCCAGCTGTGCGCCGGGGTGCCGGGCACCCAGGTGGCCGTGCCCAGGCCCGCGGTCGGGGTGACCCAGCTCACATCGGCCACGTCGGTGGAACCGCCGGCCCCGCCACCGACGCTGTAGGGCTGGATGGTCCCGACGCTGGCCAGGGTCGCCTGGTTGGGCGGCAGCTGCTTGGCCATGGCCTCGCCGAACGCCTGCTCCTTGGCGTCCCAGCTGATCCCGCCGACCTGGCGCAGGGCGGCGTCCATCACACGGCCCAGGGTGTCGTTGGGCAGCATGTTGTAGACGCCGCCGGTCTGCTCGAACTCGACCTTGGTCTCGGTGGCCAGCGCCGCCCCGTCGGCGGCCTTCTTCAGCCGTGCGACCACGTCGCCGACCACCTGCGGATCGGCGTGGCGGACATAGTAATAGACCTCGGCCTTGTCGGGCACGACGTTCGGCGCCTTGCCGCCCTCGGTGATGGCGTAGTGGATGCGGGTCCCGTCGGGGATGTGCTCGCGCATCATGTTGACGGCGACGTTCATCACCTCGACCCCGTCCAGGGCCGAGCGGCCCCGCCAGGGCGCCGCCGAGGCGTGGGCCGCCGCGCCGGTGAAGCGGAACTTGCCGCTGACGTTGGCCAGGGACACGCTTTGCGAGGCGCTGTTCTCGCTGGAGGGATGCCAGTGCAGGGTGGCGGTCACGTCCTTGAACAGGCCGGCGCGCACCATATAGACCTTGCCCGAGCCGCCCTCCTCGGCTGGCGCGCCGTAGACCCGGATCTCGCCGGATATCTTGTTGGCGACCATCCAGTCCTTGAGCGCCTGGGCCGCGGCCACCGAGGCCGCGCCAAAGATGTGGTGGCCGCAGGCGTGGCCCGCCTCCTGGCCGGCGATGGGCGAGCGGGCTGGATCGGCGGTCTGGGCCATGCCCGGCAGGGCGTCGAACTCGGCCAGGATGGCGATCACCGGACCGGGACCGGTCTTGAAGCTGGCGACAAAGGCGGTGGGCATGCCGGCCACCCCGGCCTCGACCTTGAAGCCCGACTTCTTGAGCTCGCCCTGCAACAGGGTCGAGCTCCTAGTCTCCTGGTAGCCGACCTCGGCGAAGCCCCAGATCGCGCGGGCCACCTCGGCGGTGCGCGGGGCGCTCTTGTCGACCGCGCCGAGGATTGACTGCCGTTCCGCCGCGGTGAGCTCCGCCGCCTGGGCGAGACCGCCCACGAGGGCGAGGGCCAGTCCGATACCGAGTGAATGCCGCATAGGCCTGCCTCCCGAGCGTCCGGCGCGTCAAACGCAACAGGGAGAGGCGCCGCGCCGTCGCCACCCCTCCGATCCAACTCAGAACGTCTCGCGGACGCTGACCTACCAGTAGCGGCTATAGAACCGGTGGAGGGCGCCCAGCAAGCCGCCGCCGGTGATGATCGCCCCGACGGCCGCTAGACCTTCACCAGCTCGGCGGCCTGATGCGTCGCAATTCGCAGAACGCCGGCCCGCGACACACCAGGAGGGCGCCCCAAAGTGGCGCGTCCGACGCCGCTCCGCACAGACTTGCATTTTAAAACTATCCGAGAGAACGTCGGGCAAGGCTGCATGGACGGCCGAGGTCAGGGAGACGGTCTTCCATGCAACAGATGCTGCGCGATCCCGTGGCGGCGGCCCTGGCCCCCGCCTCGGCCTGGCCGCATCCGTCGCGCGCCTGGATCACCGTCTTCGTCTTGATGGCCGCCTACGCCACGGCTTTCGTCGACCGCCAGATCCTCACCCTTCTGGTCGAGCCGGTGCGCCGCGACCTGGCGATCACCGACACCCAGTTCAGCCTGCTGAGCGGTCTGGCCTTCACCCTGTTCTACACCCTGATGGGCATACCCCTGGCCTGGGCAGCCGACCGCGGGTCACGGCGCAACCTGATCATGCTGAGCGTCGCGGTCTGGACCGCCATGACCGCCGCCTGCGGCATGGCGGGCAGCTTCATGACCCTCTTCCTGGCCCGGATCGGGGTCGGCGTCGGCGAGGCGGGCCTGTCGCCCGCGGCCTATTCCCTGATCGCCGACAGCTTCCCACCCGCCCGGCGCGCCCGGGCCATGGGGGTCTACGCCATGGGCTCGATCATGGGTGTCGGTCTGGCCCTGATCATCGGCGGAGCGGTTGTCCAGTGGGCGCTGTCGGCGCCGCCCATCGTGCTGCCGCTGGTGGGCGCGCTGCGCAGCTGGCAGGTGGCCTTCATGGCGGTGAGCCTGCCCGGGCCGGTCCTGGTCCTGGCCATGAGCCTGCTGCGCGAGCCGGCCCGCCAGGGGGTCTCGGTCGCCGCCAAGGCGCCGGCCGAGCCGCTCGGTCCGTTCCTGCGCCGGCAGTGGCTGGCCTTCTCCCTGCTGTCGGTCGGCTATTCCCTCGTGGGCGTGGCCATCGCCGCCTACCTCACCTGGGCGCCGGCCTTCCTGATCCGCGCCCACGGCTGGGAAGTCGGCCAGGTCGGGGCGGTGCTCGGCTCGATCCTGCTGGTGGGCAGCACCAGCGGCATCCTGGCCGGCGGGTGGTGGGCTGACCGCCTCGCGCAGGCGGGCCGCAAGGATGCGGTGCTTCGCGTGGCGATGATCGGCGCCGCGCTGTCCTTCCCCTTCGCCGTGGCCGCCCCCTTCGCGCCGGACGGCGTCACCGCCGCCATCCTGCTCGCCCTGGCGTTCACCGCCTTCGGCCTGCCCCAGGGGCTGCCGGCGGTCTCGTTCCAGGCCATCGCCCCAAACCGCCTGCGGGCTCGGGTGATGGCGTTCTACCTGCTGATCGGCAACCTGGTGGCCTTCACCATGGGCCCGACCGCCGTCGCCCTGATCAGCGACAATTGGCTGCGCGACCCCGCCAAGATCGGGGTGGCGGTGGCCATCGTCACCGCCGTTGTCCTGCCGCTCGGCATCGTCGCGCTGGCCGCGGCGCGCAAGCCCTACATCCGTGCGGTCGAGGCGGCCGAGGCAGAACACTCATGACGCAATCCCACCCCATCTGGTTCGACGCCGCAAAGCCCCCGACCGCGGACGACTGCGTCGTCGCCCGGCTGATCGACCGCCACGCCGCGGCCATGCCGGACAAGGTCTTCATTCGCTTCGAGAGCGGCGAGGAATGGACCTGGGCCCAGACCCGCGACATCGCGCTGAAGACCGCCGCGGCGCTGCAGGCGCGCGGGGTGAAGCCCGGCGACATCGTGGCCGCCTGGGCGCCCAATTCCGCGGCCCTGACCCGGGCCTGGTTCGGGGCCAACTATGCCGGAGCCGCGCTCGCCCCCATCAATACCAGCTTCCGGGGCCGGCTTCTGGAGCACGCGCTCGGCAAGACCGGAGCGAAGCTGCTGGTCGTCCATCCGGAACTGGCCGGCCGGCTCACGGGCCTGACCCTGGGCGCCCTGGAGCGGGTGATCCTCACCGGCCCGCGGCCCAACGACCTCAGCCTGCCCCTGGAGATCGAGCCTTCCGCCGCCCTCGACGGCGACGCCGGAGCGGCGGAAATCCCGGAAGTGCAGCCCTGGGACACCCCCGTGATCATCTTCACCTCCGGCACCACCGGACCGTCCAAGGCGGTGGTGACCTCCTACATCCAGGAATGGACCACCGCGCGGGTCACCTATGGCTACATGACCGCCGAGGACCGGATGCTGGTCAACCTGCCGATGTTCCATGTGGGCGGAATCAGCGGGATCGTGGCGGCGCTCGCCTGCGGCGGCTCGGTGGCCCTGTTCGAGGCCTTCGACACCCGGAAGTTCTGGAGCCTGGTCCGCGAGACCGGATCGACCACCTGCTCGGGCTTCATCGGTGCGCTCACCACCTTCCTGCACAAGGAGCCGGAGCGGCCCGACGATCGGGACAATCCCCTGCGGATCTGCACCCTGTCGCCGGTCTCCGAGGAGACGGTGGCCTTGGCCAAGCGATTCGGCTTCGACTACGTCTCGGGCTTCAACATGACCGAGGTCTCCGCGCCGCTAATCACCGAGGTCAACGAGACGACCATGCGCAGCTGCGGCCGGCCGCGCGCCGGGGTCCAGTGCCGCATCGTCGACGCCAACGACAACGCCGTCCCCAATGGCGAGGTCGGCGAGCTGGTGATCCGCACCGACCGGCCCTGGGAGCTGTTCAAGGAATATCTGGGCGATCCCGAAGCCACGGCTCGGGCCTGGCGCAACGGCTGGTTCCACACCGGCGACCTGCTGCGGCGCGATGACGACGGGCGGTTCTACTTCGTGGACCGCAAGAAGGACGCCATCCGCCGGCGCGGCGAGAACATGTCCTCGCTGGAGATCGAGATCGAGGTCGCCGCCTACGACGCCGTGCGCGAGGTGGCCGCCTATGGCGTCGACCTACCGGGCGGCGAGCAGGAGGTGATGGTCTGCGTTTCGCCCAAGGAAGGCGCGGTCATCGATCCCCAGGCGATGATCGAGTTCCTGATCCCCCGAATGGCGCACTTCATGGTGCCGCGTTTCGTACGCCTGGCGCCGGAGCTGCCCAAGACCCCCACCAACAAGATCCAGAAGGTGGAGTTGCGCCAGCAAGGGGTCACCGCCGACACCTGGGACCGCGAAGCCGCCGGCATCCGGTTGAAGCGCGAGAAATTGACGAGCGACTAGGAGTGGTCTCGACAGTCTGCATCTCGCGTCCAGCGTTACTTGCATAAACAGACTTACCGCAATAGGCTCATCGGAAGGGAAGCAGGAAAGGTACGCTCGTGAGCCAGACCAAGCCCGAGGCCAAGATCGACGTCATCCGCCGCCTGCAGCAGGCCATCGCGGCCAAGGACAAGGGCGCCTTCCTCGACTTCTTCGCGCCGGAGGTGGAGTACCACTACCACGTCGGCACCCGCCCCCTGATGGGCCGCGACTGGGTTGAGAAGTTCATCACCAAGTACTGGGCCGACAATTCCGCCTCGACCTGGGTGATCGAGCGCCACGCCGAGACCGAGACCCACCTCTTCACCGAGGGACGCGAGGAATATGTCAACGCCAGCGGCCAGACGGTGACCCACCCCTATATGGGCGTCATCGCGTTCAAGCCCGACGGCAAGATCGTCGGCTGGCGCGACTACTTCCAGATGGCCGACCCGAACGCCACGCACTGAGGCGGGTCAACTCGTGCGCTCGACGTGGGGCGTCCAGGGCGCGGCGGCGTCACGGTGATCGGTGCTGAACCAGCGGGGATAGCCGTGCAGGGTCTGGCCGCCATCGATCAACAAGGTCGTGCCGGTGACATAGGAGGCCGCGTCGCTGCACAGAAAGGCCGCGGCCTGGGCCACGTCGTCGGGCAGGCCCGCCCGGCCGAGCGGCGTCGCCGCGGTCAGGGTTTCGCGTACGCCCTCCACCGCCATCAGGCTCTCGGTCATCGGCGTGTCGATGACGCCTGGCAGGACCGCATTGACCCGGATTCGGTGGGCGCCGAGCTCCGAGGCCAGGATCTTGACCAGCATGACCAGGCCCGCCTTCGAGGCGCAGTAGGCCGAGAGCATGTCGGTCGGGAAGACCGCGCCGGACGAGGCGTTCATCACCACCGCCCCGCCCCGGCCCCCGGCGATCATCCGCTTCGCCGCGGCCTGGACCACCAGGAAGGTCCCGGTCAGGTTGATGTCCATGTGCCGCTTCCACTCGCGGGCGTCGACATCCATGGCGGCGCGATAGCGGCCATAGCCGGCGTTGGCGAAGCAGAAATCCAGGGTCCCGCCACCTACCGCGTCGACCGCCTGGAAGGCCCGCTCGATGCTCTCGGGATCACCCTGGTCATAGCCCACCGGTTCGACCTCGATCCCCTCCCCACGCCAGGTCTGACAAAGGGCTTCCAGGTCCTCGGCCCGCCGGTCCAGAGCCACGACTTTGGCCCCGCGCAGGGCGAAGGCCCGTACCGCCGCCGCGCCCATGCCGCCGGCCGCGCCGGTGACCAGTCCCGTCCGGCCTTGAAAATCGCCCATTCCCGTCTTCCCCGTCGAGGCGTCGGGGACTCATCGCCCCGCTCGCCAGCTTGCATTAGCGTACTAATATCGTAGGGTGCCGGCCAGGTCACGGCGCACGGCATTGGAAGGCGAGACACATGGCGATCTATCTCCTGGGCGGCCATCAGACGGACTTCGCCCGCGCCTGGTCGCGCGAGGGGCTCGACATCTCGGACATGCTGCGCGACGGCATCCTGGGCGCGCTCTCGGCCTGCAAGCTCGACGCCTCGGACGTCGACGCGGTCCATGTGGGCAACGCCTTCGGCGAGCTCTATCGCGGCCAGGGACACCTCGCCGCCATGGTCGCTCAGGTCGTGCCTGAACTGCACGGGGTCCCGGCCATGCGCCACGAGGCGGCCTGCGCCTCCAGCTCCGTCGCCGTCCTGGCCGCCACCGCGGAGATCGAGGCCGGACGCTATGATTGCGTGCTGATCGCCGGGGTCGAGGAAGAGAAGAACCTGCCGGGCGACGAGGCCTCCAGGGTGCAGAACGCCGCCTCCTGGCAGGGCCGCGAAGGGATCGACTGCCGCTTCATGTGGCCCGCCGTGTTCGGGCGCCTGTCGCAGGAATATGGTGAGCGCTACGGCCTCGACCGGCGCTACCTCAACCGCATCGCCGAGATCAACCTCGGCAACGCCAAGCGCAATCCCAACGCACAGACCCGCAAGTGGGCCTTTGGACCCGAGGCCTTCACCGACGACGACGAGGCCAATCCGATCATCGAGCCGGGCACGCGCCGCCAGGACTGCGGCCAGATCACCGACGGCGCCTGCGCCATCGTCCTGTGCTCGGAGCGGTTCATGGAGCGCTATGCCGCCCGGCGCGGGGTGAAAGCCGCCGACTTCCCGCAGATCCTCGGCTGGGGCCACACCAATGCCGGCATCCGCTTCCTGGACAAGATCGAGCGCAGCCGCGGCGAGGACTACATCTTCCCCCATGTGCGCAAGGCGGTCACCGACGCCCAGGGCCGCGCCGGGATCGCGGGCACATCGGCCCTGGACGGCGTCGAGACCCACGACTGTTTCACCTCCACCGAGTACATGGCCATCGACCACTTCGGCCTGACCGCCCCCGGCCAGAGCTGGCGGGCGGTGGAGGACGGGACCATCGAGCTGGGCGGCAAGTGCCCGGTGAACGCCGGCGGCGGCCTGATCGGCATCGGCCACCCGGTGGGCGCCACGGGCGCGCGAATGCTGCTGGACGCCGGACGCCAGGTGACCGGCACGGCCGGCGACTACCAGGTCGAGGGCGCGCGCACCTACCAGACCCTCAACATAGGCGGGTCGCTCGGCACCGTGGTCAGCTTCGTGGTGGGCGTGCGGGGCTAGTGTCCCGATTCCGAAGTTCGCCAGCGCTCGTGGAGGGCTCCGACGAACTTCGGAAGCGATGAGGACACTAGCAAGTCTATGTCTCTAGTGTGCTTCTTGGATTTGAAGTTCGCTCCGGAGCCTGACCGATAAGCGGGCGAACTTCAAATCCAGCACACTAGCCCCGATACAGCCCCGGCGGCGCGGCGCAAACCTTGCGGATCGCGCCCAGCACCATCCCCGCCACCGCATACTGTTCCGGCCTGGTCCGCGCGCCCTCGTCCGGCCCCTCGGTGAGGTCCATGGCCAGGCGCAGGCCAGGTTGGCCCTCAATGATCACTTCCCAATGCGGCCTGCCGGCGAATGCCGGGAGCTCGGTGTCCATCGTCCAGTTGACCGCGTGGGTGATGCGGCGCTCGCCCGCGACCAGCCCATGCACCCGCCAGGTGGTGGCCGCCACGCGGCCGGCCGCGATGATCCCCGCCCGCACCTGCATCTCATGCGGGGCGAGGGTGAGCGCGTGGTCGGGTTCTATGGCGTCCAGGCTCAGGCCCAGCTTTTCGGCCAGGGCCGCCACCGGCTGGCTGAACATCCTGGTGAAGGTCCGCGCCATCGGCCCGTCCACGAGGTCGACATCGGCGGGGTCGGCGCCCATGCCCAGGGCTCCGAACACATAGGCCGGGTTGGGGATGCTCGAGCAGTCCACCACTTCGCTGACGCTGACCCGGTCCAGGCGCAGACAGACGCCGGCGGCGGCGGCGGCCACCTGCTCGGCAGCCCAGCCAGGGTTGACCCCGACCCCGGCCAGGGTGACTCCCGCCTTTCGCGCGCTGGACTCCAGCTCTTCCGCATAGGCTCGACCCAGGGCTTCGGGGTGGAAGTAGTTGTTGATCGAGATCACGTTCTTGCCGGACTCCAGCAGCCGGCGGACCTCGTCGTCCTGCGCCTCATAGGGGCTGGGCAGCATGGGACAGTGCAGGACCACATCGGCGTCCAGGGCCAGGATCTCGTCGATGGAACTGGTCGCCCGCACGCCGGTCGCGGGCCGTCTGGCGATCTCGCCGGCGTCCAATCCGGCCTTGGCGTCGCTATAGACGAAGAGCCCGACCAACTCGAAGGCGTCGCTGTCCAGCACGGCCCTCAGGCAGGTCTTGCCCATGGATCCGGTGGCCCACTGCACGATGCGAAGCTTGCGGCTCATGGGCCCTCCCGAGGCGTTGGCGTGAACTTGCATTACAAGACTTACCGTGGCAAGCCGAAGGTCGGGGGCCGCCCGGAGCGCCGGCCGCCGCAGGGTTGGGAGGCAAGAGCTTGGACGCCTGGATCTATGACGCCGTGCGCACGCCGCGCGGCAAGGCGCGGCCGGACGGCGGCCTCGCGGCGCTGAGCCCCCAGGCCCTTGTAGGCGGGCTGGTGGACGCCCTGGAACAGCGGGGCGGGACGCCGCGCGACGCCCAGGCCCTGGTCCTGGGCTGCGTCGGCCAGATCGGCGCTCAGGGCGGCAACATCGCCCTGGTCTCCAAGCTGCACGCCGGCGTCGCCGAGGACGCCTACGCCTTCACCCTCAACAACTATTGCGTCTCGGGCCTGACCGCGATCGGCCATGTCGCGACCATGGTGGCCTCGGGCGGCGTGCGCCGCGCCCTGGCCGGCGGCGTCGAGATGATGTCCCGCGTCGGCTTCATGGGTGACCAGGCCGCCTACTACACCGACGACACCCTCCCCAAGCGCTCGCGCTACATCCCGGTGGTGCTGGCGGCCGACCGGTTGGCGGGGGCGGAGGGCGTGACCCGCGCGGCCATGGACGCCGTCACCCTCACCTCCCAAGCCCGAACCGCGGCGGCCGAGACGACGCCGGCCTTGATCGCCTCGCGCATCGCCCTGGCCGGTCTCGGCTTCGAGGAATGCGCCCGGGCCCAGACCAGCGCCGCGTCCCTGGCCGCCATGTCACCGGGCTTCGCGCCCCTGGCCAAGACCTACGCCGAGGCCCTGGACGGACCCATCGACCACCGCCTCACCCTGGCCCATGCCCCGCCGGTGGCGGACGGTGCGGGCCTGGCCCTCGTCGGCGGGGCGCCGGAACCCGGCGAGACACCGCGGGCGCGGATCCTGGCCTATGCGGAATCCGGCGGCGACCCGCACGCCTCGCTGCTGGCCGGGTTCTCGGCCATGGACAAGGCGCTGGATCGCGCCGGCCTCACCCTGGCGGACATGGACCGCGTGGAGTTCATGGAGGCCTTCGCCGTCACCATCGCCAAGTTCCTGCGTGATCGCGAGGTCGATCCCGACCGGGTGAACGTCGGCGGCGGCCATCTGGCCAAGGGGCACCCCATGGGCGCGACGGGGACCATACTACTCTCGTCCCTGCTCGACGCCCTCGACGCCGCCGATGGGCGGCTGGGCCTGGTGGTGGCCAGCGGCGCCGGCGGGGTGGGCGCGGCCATGGTGGTCGAGCGCCTTTAGTATCAATTTACAAGTTATAGAAGCTGGAGGAACGTCATGACCGCGCCGGAGAAACCCGCACTGGACTTCGACAGCCTGCGCCCACCCAGTCCCTTCCTGACGGAGCGCCATGAGGCCTGGCGCCGCCAGCTGCGCGCCTTCATCCAGACCGAGGTCGCGCCCAATCTGGACGCCTGGGACGCCGCGGCCACCTTCCCCGACGAGGTCTACACCAAGGCCGCCAAGGCCGGCGTCATGGGCATGGGCTTTTCGGAAGAGCTGGGCGGCACGGGCGAGGACATCGACCTCTATCACCGCATCATCTTCGCCGAGGAGTTCTTCCGCATGGGATCGGGCGTGGTGTTCGCCGACCTCGCCACCCACTGGATCGCCCTGCCCCCGGTCATCGCCTTCGGTCCGCCGGAGATGCGCGAGACCGTGGCCCGGCCGGTCCTCGCCGGCGAGAAGAAGATCGCCTTCGCGGTGACCGAGCCCTCAGGCGGCTCCGACGTCGGCGCCTTCCAGACCACCGCCGAGAAGCGCGGCGACCACTATGTTGTCAACGGCGGCAAGACCCTGATCTCCGGCGCGACCCGGGCCGACTTCCTGCTGACCGCCGTGCGCACCGGCGGTCCGGGGGTCGGCGGACTCTCCTTGCTGCTGATCGACGCCCACAGCCCAGGCGTCTCAAGCAAGCCGGTCAAGGGGCTCTCCTGGTACAACGGCAATAACGGCTCCCTGACCTTCGACAATGTCGAGGTCCCGGTCGGCAACCTGATCGGGATCGAGAACCGCGGCTTCGCGGGCCTGGCCAACCAGTTCAACATCGAGCGGTTCAGCGGCATCGCCGCGACGCTGGCCATGGCGCGCACCGCCATCGCCGAAGCCATAGACTGGGCCCGCCAGCGCCACACCTTCGGCCAGCGGCTGATCGACCATCAGGCCATGCGCCACAAGATCGTCGAGATGATCCAGCGCGTGAACGCCTGCTACGCCTATCTCGATATCCTGGTCTGGCGCTTCGGCCGCGGCGAGACCCCGGTGGCCGACCTGGCCATGATGAAGATCCAGGCCACCACGACCCTGGAGCATTGCGCCCGCGAGAGCCTGCAGGTGCTGGGTGGCCGGGCCTATACCGGCGACAACCGGGTCGAGCGCATCTACCGCGAGGCCCGCATCTTCGTCATCGGCGGCGGCTCCGAGGAGATCCTCCGTGACCTGGCGGGGCGGCAGCTGGGGCTCTAGCCGGCCACAATTTCTTCGCCGGAAGGCCGGCGGCGAAGGGTTCCTAGGGCTCGCGCCCATGCGGCGTCAGAGGCGGCTGGACAGTCCCCAGGCCCGCCTATACGCCTGGATGCGGAGAGCCATGGCCCGCACCCTCAAGATCATAAAGAGCTCGGTCCACACGGCGCTGAACACCATCGGCGACCGCTGGAGCCAACTGATCATCCAGGAGGCCTTCCGGGGCGCGACCCGCTATGAGGAGTTCCGCGCCCGGACCAACGCGCCGCGCAACACCCTGTCGAACCGCCTGCGCGGCCTGGTGGCCCACGGCATCTTCGAGCAGCGCGCCCATCGCGAGGGCGCCGCGCGCCAGTCCTATCACCTGACCCCGCTGGGCCTCGACCTCTTCGACTCCGTGCTGATCGCCTGGTGCTGGGGCATCCGCTGGGACGCCACCACCCCCAACGGACCGGCCGGCCTGGTCCATACCGGCTGCGGCAAGTCCATGCTGCCGATGATGGTCTGCGCCCACTGCGGTGGCGACATCTCCCTGCACGCCTGCCGCCACCATCCGGGTCCGGGCGCCGGCTTCGAGGAGGCCGAGGTCCCCCGCCTGCACCGCCGCCGCCAGTCGGGCGCCGAGGACGCGCCGCGCCCGCCGGCCGACGTCGCCGACATGACCGGCGACCGCTGGACCGGCCTGATCATCTCCACCCAGTATTTCGGCGTCCATCGGTTCGACGACATCCAGTCGATGCTGAACATCGCCACCAACATCCTGACCGACCGCCTGCGCAGCCTGGTGGCGGGCGGCGTGTTCGAGCGGCGGCTCTATGAGATGTCCCCGCCCCGCTACGAGTACTGGCTGACCAAGAAGGGCAAGGACCTCTACCCCCACGCGCTGTCCCTGATGCTCTGGGCCGACAAGTGGCTGCTGGGCGACGAACAGCCGCCGGTGATCGTCACCCACATCCCGTGCGGCCATCCGGTCGAGGCCAAGGTGGTCTGCAGCGAGTGCCGCGAGCCCCTGACGGTCGAGAACGTCAACGAGCGCCGCACCCGGGAAAAGAAGTCCACCGCCGCCTGAGCCCGGCGCCGCCGGCCCTTTCGGCCTTTCGATTGCAAGCTCTTCATTTGAACGGCAGGCGCTCCGATATAGTTTGGGCGGCGAACGTCCAACGAACAGGATCCCATGAAGCAGTTCCTCATCACCACGGCTGGCGTCTTTGCGGGCCTGGTGCTCTTCCTGGTGGGCGTGCCCTTCCTGCTGATCGTCATGGCCGCCGGGGCCGCCAAGCCGGCCCCGACACCGAACCAGGCGGTGCTGCAGCTCGACCTGCGCGATCCCCTGACCGACCAGGATCCGATCAATCCCTTCGCCAGCCTGGGCCGCCGTTCGATGTCGGTGATGTCGGTGATCGAGACCCTCGACCGGGCCGGCAAGGATGGCAAGGTCAAGGCCGTGCTGGTCCGCCTGCCCGAGGGCGGCATGGCGCCGGCCGCCGCCGACGAGCTTCGCCTGGCGATCAAGAAGTTCCGCGCCACCGGCAAATCGGTGATCGCCCACAGCCAGGGGCTCTATCCCTCCGGGGTGGTCTCCTCGACCTATATGCTGGGCGCCTCGGCCGACGAGTTGTGGATGCAGCCGGGTGCCTCGTTCCAGGTGGCTGGCCTGTCGGGCGAAGACATCTTCTTCAAGCGCGCCTTCGACAAATACGGGGTCAAGCCGCAGTACGAGCAGCGCTACGAGTACAAGAACGCCGTCAATCCCTACCTCTATAGCGACTACACGGCCGCCCACCGGGAAGGCACGCTCTCCTGGATGGGCTCGGTCTATTCCAGCGCGCTCGCCACCGCCGCCCTCGACCGCAAGACCGACGCCGCGGATCTGCGCGCCACCCTTGAGGCGGGCCCCTATCTGGCCGAGGACGCCATCAAGCTGAAGCTGATCGACAAGGTCGGCCAGGTGAAGGAGGCCGAGACCGCGGCCCTGGCCAAGGCCGGCAAGGGCGGCGAACTGATCGACTTCGAGAAGTACATGCGCGGCCACGACCGCGAGAGGGGAACCGGCCCGGCGATCGCCATCGTCGAGGGCGAAGGCGCCATCGTCACCGGCCATGACGGCACGGCCAATCCGTTCGCCGGCGGCTCGGCCATGCACTCTGACGATATCTCCGAGGCCCTGTACGACGCCATCGAGGACAAGGACGTGAAGGCCATCGTCTTCCGCGTCTCCTCCCCCGGCGGCTCGGACACCGCCTCGGAACAGATCCTCGCCGCCGTGCGCGCCGCCAAGGCGGCCAAGAAGCCGGTGGTGGTCTCCATGGGGACCTATGCGGCCTCCGGCGGTTACTGGGTCTCGAGCCAGGCCTCGGCCATCGTCGCCCAGCCGACGACCCTGACCGGCTCCATCGGGGTGTTCGGCGGCAAGTTCGCGCTCGGCGAGGCCCTGGGTCGGTTCGGAGTCGATGTGCGCCATTTGGGGGTCGGCGGCGAGTATGCAGGGACCTTCGGCCTGGGATCGGAGCTCACCCCGGTCCAGCGCGCCGCCTTCGCCGGCTGGATGGACCGGATCTACGCCAACTTCATCGCCCGCGTCGCCGACGGTCGCAAACTGTCGCCCGAGCGGGTGGGCGAACTCGCCAAGGGCCGGGTCTGGACCGGCGCCCAGGCGCGCGAGATCGGCCTGGTCGACGAGGTGGGCGGCTTCTACCAGGCGGTGGACAAGGCCAAGAGCCTTGCCGGGCTGAAGGGCGACGTGCGGCTGAAGCGCATGACCGCGAGCGTCTCCCCGTTCGAGGCCCTGGAGAGCGCGCTCGGAGTCTCGGCGACCTCGGTACGCACCCTGGCGGCCGCGGCCTGGATCCTGGGCGATCCGCGCGCCAAGGGTCTGCTGGACCAGATGGCCGCCGAGCGCCTGCGCGGTTCCGGCGCCATGGTCCTGGCCCCGACGCCGGTGAACTAACTTCATCGGGCCGGGCGAATCCTTCTCCCCTTGCGGGAGAAGGTGGCCGTTCGGAGAACGGTCGGATGAGGGGTCTCTCAGGACTCGCCGGTAGATCGGCGAAGCCGAATTGAACCACGAAGGACACCAAGGGCACGAAGGGAGCTGAATCCTCATAGGCCGCGCCGCCGCGCCTTGGTGTCCTTTGTGCCCTTTGTGGTTCCACTTCTTCCGACATTCGCGGCTTCGCCGCCGCCAATCGGATAGGGTTATCGACCCCTCATCCGACCCCGCTCTCGCGGGGCCACCTTCTCCCGCAAGGGGAGAAGGACGCTAGCTGAACGCGGCTGCTAGCCGATCCGGCGCAGGGTCTTCGGCGGGGTCCGGAACAGCACCCGGCGATTGCCGAAGTCGAGTTCGATGGCCTCGAAGTGACGCATGACGTCGATCCCCACCAGGATCGCCGGACGGTCGCTCAGGTCCCAGAGCTTGAAGATGTGCAGATCGGCGAACACCGCCGACAGGTTGCCGATGCTCAACCCTCCCATGCGTAGCGGCGGCACCGAAGAAAACTCCCCCCGCGCCCGCTGGCCGGTGGCGCTGATCAGCTCGACCACCGAGACCTGGGCGGTCAGGCCGAGCGGCGTGGACCGAAGCTGCTCGTAGAGCTTGAGGTTTCCGACCGTGTTCTGCGACCCGGAATCCAGGAAGGCGGTCACCGGCACCCCGCCCAGGTCGGCGTCGATGATGATCAGCTGGCCAAACCGGTAGCGCGCCGGGACGATGACCACATTGTCGGCGGCGGCCTCCTCGGCGGCGTTGTCCCGCAGCCGGCTGTCGGAGACGTTCTGACGGGCGCGGAAGCCGGCGTCGTCGGCCTTGCTGATGGTCAGGAAGTTGCGCTTGAAGTCCATGGCGACGCGTCGGTTCTTCAACACGTCCACCCCCATCAGGCCGTCGGCCCCGAGCCGCGCGCGATCAAGGGTCGGCGCGCGCAGACGCCTGGACGAGACCTTTCCGACGTCCAGCCGCCCGATCAGGGCGGTCTCGGACGGCTCCACCCCGGCGATGCCGTGGATCTGGGCCTTGCCGGCCGAGGGCAGCCGCAGGCGCGTAGCCAGTTCGCGGGAGATGACGGTGCGGTTGGCGCCGGTGTCGACCACGAAGTCGAACGGTCCCTCGCCATTGATGAAGACCGGGGCGGTCATCCGGCTGGCCACATCGGACGCCGAGCCCAGGGCTGCGGTGTCGTCGGTCGGCGCCTGGTCGGCCAGGTTGATCAGGATCGGCGGGCCGACATGCGGCGCGGTGGCGGCGCATCCGGCCGCGGCCAGACTGGCGCCGATCACGGTGACCGCGCGTCTGCGAGTCCAAGTCACATCCACCTACGCCTTCCCCCCGATCCTCGACATGCCACGGCGATTCTGGCGCGCAAAACGAAAACACCGGGCACGGAGCGTGCGACGCTTCGGTTTTCCCGCGAAGGTCCAGGCTGTAGAAGGATGCGATGAAAACCTTCGAACAGGTCCAGGCCGCCGCCCAGGCCGGCGACCCTGCCTCGCAAGACCTTCTGGCCCAGGCGCTGGAACAGATGGGCCGAATCGACGAGGCCCTGGCCTGGTGGATGCAGGCGGCCAAGAGCGGCTTTCCCGCCGCCCACGCCAAGCTCGGCCTCTGGCAACTGGTCGGATTCAAGCTGCCGCAGAACAGCCAGGAAGGGGTGACGCGGATCGCCGCCGCCGCCCAGGCGGGGGACCCGTTGGGCCTGAGCCTGGCCTCCGTGATCGACGCCGGGGGGATCGGCGCGCCGCGCGACGTGGCCCGCGCCCTGAAATGGCTGACCCAGGCCGCGGCGGCAGGCGACGCCCAGGCCGCCTGCCAGCTAGGTCTGCTGGTCGGCCTCTCCGGCCCCAACGCCGCCCTGGCGCGGACCGTGTTAGCGAGCGCCGCCGCGGGCTCTGAACCCGCGAGACGCGCCCTGGGCTCGCAGCCGTTTGCGGCCGGCGCCATCGACTGGGCCGCCGTCGCCGCCGCGGTCGATCTCTCCGCCTTCGAGACGCCCCTGACCCGCGAGGACGTCCGGGCCGCGCCGGCGATCGCCATCGTCCCCGACCTGCTGCCGGGCTGGGTCTGCGACTACGTCATGGCCATGGCCGAGCCGGCCCTGCGCCGGGGGATGGTGGTCAACCAGGCGGGCGGCGAAAGCGTCGAGGACGTCCGGTCCAACCGGGTGATGAACTTCGGCCTGGCCGACAGCGACGTCGTGCTGGAGCTGGTCAACAGCCGGATCGCCGCGGCCGCTGGCATGCCCACCGAGAACGCCGAGGGCCTGGGCGTCCTGCACTATGCGCCGGGCGAGCGCTACGCCCCGCACGTGGACTACATCCCCGACACCCCCGCCAACGCCGCGCACCTGGCCGCGCGAGGACAGCGGGTGCGCACGGTGCTGGTCTATCTCAACGAGGGCTTCGACGGCGGCGCCACGGAGTTCCCGCGCCTGGAGCTCGGCTTCAAGCCGGCGCGCGGTTCAGCCCTGATCTTCGACAGCGTGAAGCCTGACGGCGCGGTCGATCCCACAACCCTGCACATGGGCGCCCCGCCCACCCGCGGCGAGAAGTGGATCATCTCCAAGTGGTTCCGCACCAAGGCCTTGCGGCCCGGATCAACGGCGGCGGCGAACGCCTAAAGCCGCTATTGCCTGTTGCGCCCCGGCCGCCTAGCGATGTCGGCAATCTAAGGAGACGCCCATGTCCGCCGCCGTTGTGATGAGCCGGCCCGACACCCTGAATCCGGACGTGCGGCGGTTCGCCCAGGCGCCCCTGCGCCAGACCGCCTTCCTGAACGGCGTGCCCAAGTGCGGAACCCACCTGCTGCGCAACATCGTGCGCATGTTCGTGCCGGTCGAGCAGCACTACGACCGCGAGTTCATCCAGATCCCCAACCTGCAGCAGCACATGGGCGCCCTGGCCAAGGACCGCCCGCTGTTCAGCGTCGGCCACATGCTGTTCGCCGATATCTCGATCATCGCGCTCAAGCACGCGCGGCACGTGATCCTGGTGCGCGATCCCCATGACTATGTGCTCGCCCGGGCGCGGTTCACCCTGTCGGACCAGTTCAACCATCCGCAGCTGAATCATTTGAAGAACGGCGCGGTCAGTGTCGAGCAGATGCTCAACATGATGATCTTCGGGATCCCGGGCCGCAGCCCGGCCCTGCGCGAGGTCTTCACCTTCCACGCCGTCTCCTGGATGGGGACCGGCGCCGAGGTGGTCCGCTACGAGGACATCGTCGCCCACCTGCGCGACCTCGACGCGCCGGCGGCCGAGACCTTCTTCGCCGATCTGCTCGGCAAGTTCGGGATCGCACTCACCGGCGACTGGCGCGAGCGGGTCAAGGTCGGATCCGACCGCAAGCACAGCGCCACCTCCCGCGAGGCGCTGTCGGTGGGTCAGACCATGCCGGAAACCCTGCCGGACATTCAGAAACAGCTGGTGGAGCAATCGGCTCCCGGCCTGCGCGCCCTGCTCGGCTACGCCTAGGACCCGCTAGGTCTAGGCGTCCTAGGGACGACGGACATCGCCGATCTTCGGACACGAAAAAGGGCGGCGGACCGAAGTCCGCCGCCCCCAATCGTTTGGCGTTAGCCGAGCTTAGAAGCGCAGCTTGATCGCGCCGAACACCCGGCGGCCGACAACGTCGTAGGTCGACGGATCGGTGCCCGATTGCACGTTCGGAGCGTAGACTTCCGGCTCCTGGTCGAACACGTTGTTCACACCGAGGCGCAGTTCGACATTGTCGGTGACGGCCCAGGTGCCGGACGCGTCGAAGTACCAGATCGCGTCCGTGCCGGTGAAGGATTGCTCACCCGGGAACTCCACGCTCAGGCGGTTGTCCATGGCCGCGATATAGCGGGCGCGGACATTGAGCTTGTAGTCCTCGAACAGGTTCCACTCGGTGTTGATCGTGGCCTTCCATTCCGGGAAGCTCGTGCCCAGGCCGGCGCCGAAGTAGGAGACGGTGCCCGCGAAGTCGAGTTCCGGCACGCCGGAGATCGGATCTTGTTGCTTGAACTCGATCACGTGGGTGAGCAGGGCGTTGATACGCACCGAACCCCAGTCATCCGACGCGCCCATCCAGGACATGTCGAAGCCCCAGTCGAGTTGGATGTCGACACCGCTGGACTTCTGGTGACCGTCATTGCTGCCGGTGAAGAAGTCGTAGTTCGTGGCGGGGTTGTACACCCAGAGGATGTCGCCGCCGACCCGCAGGATGCCGTCGCAGTTGGTGTTGGTCGGGCTGTAGGTCGAGTTGGTGCCGTAGTAGTTGTAGCAGGCCGCCACGATCTGGTTCGGGGTGGGGGTCAGGATCGCCTTGTCGATCTTGATGTTGTAGTAGTCCACCGAGCCTTGCAGGCGCGAGAGCCACTGGTTCTCCCACGGCGACTTCCAGACCATGCCGATCGTGAAGGTCTTGCCGATTTCCGGGTCGAGAGCGGTGTTGCCGGCCAGGTCGACGCCGATCTGCGAGCCCGGGGTCTGCACGAAGGTGTTGATGGCCGAGGCCGCGACACCGCCGTTGAAGCCCGCCGTCTGGCAGAGGGCCGCCAGCTGGGCGGCCGAACCGCCCTTGCGGGCCGTCGACGTCACCGAGCAGGGGTCGAAGTACTGAGGCGCCGAGCCGCCGCCGGAGAACAGTTCGCTGAAGTTCGGCTCACGCACCGAGCGCTGGTAGGAGGCGCGGGCACGCAGTTGGTCGTTGATGGTCCAGGCCAGTTCGCCCTTGTAAGCCCACGAACCGCGCGCATCGACGCTGTTGCCGGTGATCTTGTCGGCGAATTCCGATTCCGAGTAGCGGGCGCCCAGGCTCAGCTCCAGCGCCTGGATGTAGGGCTGGTCCTTGATGATCGGGATCAGCACTTCGGCGAACACGTCGCGGAACGAGGTGGTGCCTTCGTCCGGGCTCTGGTTGTTGAAGCCCGAGATCGGGCCCGAGGCGGCGCCCGGATCGAACTTGTACTCGAAGCCGCGATATTCGGCGCCCAGCACGATCGACAGGTCGCCGGCCGGAAGTTCGAAGACCGGGCCGGTGATGTAGGCTTGGCCGATCTGTTGCTTCATCTCGGTCGAGAGCGTGGTCTTGACCTCGAGGAACTGACGGCAGGCCGCCGAGATCGGCTGACGGCCGAAGATGTTGAACCCGCCGGCGCAGAGGCTGGCGCCGCCGTCGGCGGCTTCGATCATCTGCTGCAGGCGCTGGGTGTTGACGTTTCCGGTCTGGGTTTGGTCGATCTCGGTCCGGCCTTCGGAAACCGAAGCTTCGAAGGTCAGGCCGGTGTCGCCCAGCGGGCCACGCACGCCGGCCAGGAACTGGACGACGGTGTTTTCGTAGACCGACTGACGCAGGCCGATATCCAGGGTCCGCTGACGCATGCGGAACGGCTCGGTGGCGCCGGCGCCGACCAGGGCCGGGTCATCACCGGTCCGCGAGTTCAGCAAGGTGCGCAGGTCGTTGGGGATGAAGGGGTTGGTGACCGGGATCACCAACTGCTGGGCGATCTGTTGCCCCGGGGTGACCAGGGCCGAGATCACGTCCTGGGTCCGGGCGGTGCTCGGGTTGCGGGTGTTGACGGTCGGGAACGGGGTCGGGGCCAGCGCGGTGACGGCGCTGTACTCGGTCCAGCCGCCCTGGGCGAAGAACTCGATGCCGTTGTCCAGCTCGTAGTTCACCTTCGACATGAACGAGTAACGGTCCAGCGGGAGCGTCAGGATGTTCACGAAGTCGAAGTTGTAGCTGTACAGGTCGGGATAGAGCGACTGGTTGACCGTACCGTCGATCGGGCCGCGGTAGTTCTGGGCGTTGATCGGGCTGTTGAAGATACCCTTGTGGAACAGGGTGCCGTCAAGGTTGAAGCCGATGGTGCCCGAGGTCAGGGTGATCGCGCTCGACGCCACGCCGTAGGTCGCGAAGATGCTGTCCAGGGCCGCCTTGGTCGGGGCGTTGGTGCCGCCCCAGAACAGCGCGCCTTCCGGCAGGAAGGAGGTGGTCGAGGTGGCGTTCTGCGAGAACGAGCGCTGCGACTTGATCATCGCTTCGCGGTAGGAACGGTCGAAGCCGAACACCGCGTTGCCCTTGCCGTCGGCGAAGTTGCCGCCGATGGCCGCGGAGAATTGATACTCCTCGGCGTCCCAGAACTCGGTCGAGTTCGTGTAGCCGGCCCGGATGTCGATGCCTTCGAAGTTGTTCTTCAGCTTCAGGTTCACCGCGCCGGCGATGGCGTCGGCGCCGTAGGCCGAGCCCGCGCCGCCGGTGATGACTTCGATCGAGTCGACCAGGGCCTGCGGGATGGTGTTGAGGTCAACCGTGAGGTTGTTGGCCGACACCATCGGACGGCGGCCGTCGACGAGGACGACGTTACGGTTCGCGCCGAAGCCGCGAAGGTCGATATTGGACTGACCGCCGTTTCCGGGGTTGTTGGAGGTGGTCGTGCCGGACGGGTTAACCTGCGGCAGGGTGTTCAGATAGGTGTCGAGCGTGATGTCGGCGTTGGCGACAGCGGCGTCGCCCGTGACGGTCGCGATCGGGCTGTTGGCGACATAGTCCTGACGGACGATGCGCGAGCCGGTGACGACCACTTCCTGGACTTCTTCCTGGGCGTAGGCGGCGGTCGCCGAAAAGGCGACAAAGGCCGCGCCACAGATCATGGAAGACGCCAGCAGGCGTTCCCGCATGGTTTTGATTTTCAAGGTCTAGATCCTCCAGCGGTCCGCCGGTCGTTACGACCCGCAGCACCTGCTCCCCACAAAAGGTACGGTCCCGGACTCGATAGAGCTCGGTTACGTAGGAGTTACGAGTCATACACGCAGGGGGTCAACGCCCATTACGTGTCGGCAATGTTAAGGACGGCAACCTGTCGCATTCTGGTCACAGAATGTGCTCGGGGCCACAATGCGCGCACAAATTTACCCTTGCGGGGGTTTGGCCGCCGCCCGGCTAGGTGGCGTGGCGGCGACACACCAGTAACGGGCACGGTGCTGGTCGACGATGTTGTCGACGAACCCGGTCACCTTCGGCGCCACGAAATTCTTGTTCACGTAGAAGTAGATCGGCACGATGGGAGCGTCCGCCAGCATGACCTTCTCGGCCTCCGCCAGGTAGCCGGCCCGGACCTTGGCGTCCGGCTCGGCGTCCGCCTTGGCCAGCAGGGCGTCATAGGCGGGGTTGCTGTAGTCGCCATAGTTCTGCGGGCCGGTGGCCGACTGCTGCAGATAAAGGAAGCTCATGGCGTCGTTGTAGTCGGCGATCCAGGCGGCGTCGGCCACCTGGAAGTCGCGGGCGCGATAGGCGGCGTAGGCGATCTGGACCTCGTTCTGCACCAGGCTGGCATCGACGCCGATCGCCTTCCAGTCGGCCTGGACCGCGGGCAGGTAGAGTGAGGGGTCAGGCGTGTTGCGGTGCTTGATCTCAACCTTCAACGGACGCTTCGGCCCGTAGCCCGCCTCCGTCAGCAGCCGCCGCGCCTCGGCCTGGCGCCGCTCCAGCGGCCAGGCGGCCCAGGCCGGCGCATTGGCCTGCTCATAGCCGGCCACGCCTGGCGGCACGAAGGTGTAGGCGGCCGTCTGTCCCCCGCGGAACAGCTTGTTCACGATGAACTCACGGTCGATGGCCATGGTCAGGGCCAGCCGAACGCGCCTGTCCTTGAACGCCGGTTCGGCCGCGTTGAAGGCCAGATAGGTCACCGCGAGATAGGTGTGGGTCCGCACATAGGCCGGCGCCTTCTCGCGCAGGAAGGCGATGCGGTTCGACTGCATGTCGGCGTTCATGTCGAGCTCGCCGCGCAGCACGCGGCGTTCGGCCATGGTGGCGTCGGGCGTCGGATAGAAGCGGATCTGGTCCACGCAGACCTTGTCGGCCTCGTAAAAGCGCGGGTTCTTCGCCAGCTGGACGTAATCGCCCAGCTTCCAGGCGGTGACCACATAGGGCCCGTTGGAGACGTAGTTCCCTGGCTTGATCCAGGCGTCCCCCAGCTTTTCGACCACATGCCGGGGCACCGGGAACATGGTGTAGTGCTTGGCGAGCTGCGGCAGGTAGGGCGCCGGGTGCTCCAGCACGATCTCCAGGACCTTCGGCGAGACCGCGCGCACGCCCAGGGCGTCCGGCTGCGCATCACCCTCGTTCACCGGCTGGGCGTTCTTGATGAGATAGAGCAGCGACGCGTATTCCGACGCCGTCTTCGGATCGAGGATGCGGCGCAGGGAGAAGACGAAGTCATCGGCGGTGACCGGCACGCCGTCAGACCAGGTCGCGTCGCGCAGATAGAAGGTCCACGTCAGGCCGTCGGCGCTGGTCTCCCAGCGTTCGGCCATGGCGGGCACGGCGTTTCCGCTGGGGTCGGCGTCGGTCAGCCCGACGATCAGGCTGGAGATGATCCGCTCTTCCCAGGTGCCGGTGGACTTGTGGGGGTCCAGGGTCGCCGGCTCGGAGACGTTTCCGGCCTCGATGCACACCGCGCCCTGCGGACAGGGCGGCCGGGATGGCCCCTTGGGTGAGCAGGCGGCCAGCGAAAAGGCCGTCAATCCCACCAACAGTAACTTGCCCAGCGCCGGGAGCGCCCTATCAATGCGGGACGTCGAACTCATGGGTCACGGATGACATATTTTTCCACACCTACAAAGCTGACCGCCCTGGGTCTCGCGGTGCTCGGACTGGCCGCGACGCCGGCCGCCGCCCAGCCCAAGCCGGAGGGCCGCGCCGCCCAGTTCCAGAGCCTGCTGGATTGCAAGGCCAAGGCCGACGGCGCCGAGCGCCTGGCCTGCTACGACGCCGCTGTGGGCGCCCTGGCCGGCGCCGAGCAGAAGGGCGACATCGTGGTGGTCGACCGCGAACAGGCCAAGTCGGTTCGCCGCCAGGCCTTCGGCTTCAACATGCCCAGCCTGGCCATGTTCGAACGGACCGAGAAGCCGGAAGAGGTCGACAGCCTGGCCAGCATCGCCGATCGCGCCTATCGCGGCGGCGACGGCAAGTGGATCTTCGAGCTGGAAGGCGGCGCCGTCTGGGCCCAGACCGACAACGAGACCCTCGGCCGCCAGCCCGGCAAGGGCTCGAAGGTCGAGATCCGCAAGGCGGCCATGGGCTCCTATTTCCTCAAGTCCGACGGCCAGCGCGCCGTCCGCGCCCGCCGCGTGAAATAGGGCCAGGCTTCCGCCGCTGCCGAGATACCGCCTCCTCTCCCCTTTCGAGGGGAGAGGGTAGGGTGAGGGGATGCGGCGCGAAGCGGCGCAATCCGGTCTACCTTCTAGCTCAGCGCGGCGGAGACGCCCCCCTCACCCTACCCTCTCCCCCCGAAGACGGGTGGAGAGGAGGACCAGGAGCACGTTCCCGACCTACAGCAGGTCCCCGCCCGCGGCCGAGGCCGTGGTGCCGTGCTGCTGGTAGGCCTTGATCACGTTGCGCCCAACCGTCCACCGGTGGACCTCGTCCGGCCCGTCGACCAGGCGTTGCGACCGGATGTGGGTGTACCAGCTGGCCAGCGGCGTATCCTGGCTATAGCCCAGCGCGCCGTGCAGCTGGATGGCGGTGTCGACCACCTTGTGGACCATGTGGGCCAGGAAGACCTTGGCGATGGAATTTTCCTGCCGCATGTCCAGGCCCTTCTCGGCCTTGTAGGCGATGTGCAGCAGCATCAAGCGGGCCATGTAGAGCTCGCTGGCGCACTCGGCCAACATGAACTGGACGCCCTGGCGCTCGTGCAGCGGCTTGCCGAAGGTCTCGCGCTTGGTGACATGGGCCGCGGCCATGTCGAGGGCCCGCTGGGCCATGGCCACGTTGTGCATGCCGTGGCGCAGACGCCCATAGGCCAGGCGGTGCTGGCCCATGTTGAAGCCCTGCCCCTCCCCGCCCAGCAGGTTCTCGGCCGGTACGACCAGGTCCTTGATCTCGATCTCGGAGTGGCCGCCGCCCATGATGTGGCTGAGCTCGCCCTCCACGGCCATGGTCTTGATGTCGCGCTTGATGTTGTAGCCGGGGTTCGGCAGCTCGACGATGAAGGTGGAGAACTGCTGGTGGCGCGGCGCGTCGGGGTCGGTTCGGGCCATGACCAAGGCCATGTCCGCGGCGCTGGCGGCCGATGAGAACCACTTCTCCCCATTGAGGATGTAGTTCTCGTTGCCGTCCTTGACCGCGGTGGTGCGCATGCCGGTGGCGTCGGCGCCGGCGGCCTTCTCGGTCATCGAGTAGCAGACGCGCTTGTCGCCGGCCAAAAGCGGCTTGAGGAACTTCTCCTTCTGGTACTCGGTGCCATGCGCCAGCAGGGTCAGCATGGTGGCGTCGTCCGGGCCCTGGCTGTTCATCGACAGCGCGCCCAGATGGCTGCGGCCCAGCTCCATCTGCACCAGGGCGTTGGCCAGCGGGCCCAGGCCCATGCCGCCGTATTCCTTGGGGATGAAGGGAAGCCAGAGGCCGGCGGCCCGGGCCTTGACCCGCAGCTCGTCCAGCACGGTCTTGAAGCTGGCCTTGTCGACCAGCTTCTTCTCGGCGGGGATGCACTCGTCCTCCACCCATTGGCGGACCTTGAGGCGGATCGCCTTGGCGTCTTCGGGAATGTCGAAATCGATAGCCATTCGGTGTCCTCCACTGTGTGCTTTTTGTTGGCGCGCAGGGTCGGTCCATTCCGCCACGAGAGGCAAGCCGATTCGAACAATTGTTCGAACTTCCGGTTTGCTATCGGTCCTTGGGGTCGATGGCGTCGCGCAGGCCGTCGCCGATGAAGTTGAAGCTCATCAGGGTGAGGACCATGGTCAGGGACGGGAAGATCAGCAGCCAAGGCGCCAGTTCCATGTCCTGCGCCCCGCCGGCGATCAGGGTGCCGAGCGAGGCCATGGGCGGCTGCACGCCCAGGCCGAGGAACGACAGGAAGCTCTCGGCCAGGATGACCGCCGGGATGGTCAGGGTCACATAGACCACCACCGGGCCCAGCAGGTTGGGCACGATATGCTTGGCGATGATCGATCCCTGCGTCAGGCCGGCGGCGCGGGCGGCCTCGACGAACTCCTTGTGCTTCAAGCCGAGCGTTTGGCCGCGCACGATGCGGCTCATGGTCAGCCATTCCACGGCGCCGATGGCCACGAAGATCAGGATGATGTTGGAGCCGAAGGTGACCATCAGCAGGATCACGAAGAAGATGAAGGGCAGCGAATAGAGGATGTCGACGATACGCATCATCAGCTCGTCCAGCGGCCCGCCGACGAAGCCCGCCACCGCGCCCCAGACGATGCCGATCACCAAGGAGACCGCGGTCGCCACCAGGCCGATGGCCAGGGACACCCGCAGGCCCATCAGCAGCCGGGCCAGCAGGTCGCGGCCGAGCGAGTCGGCGCCCAGCAGGTGACCGCCAGTGATCGGCGGCGCCCAGACGTCGTTCTTGTTGATCTGGTCGTAGCTGAACGGGACGAAGGCCGGACCGAGGACCGCCACCAACACCAGCAGCAGCAGGACCGCGACGCCGGTGACCGCCGCACCGTTGCGCAACAGGCGACGGCGGGCGTCGTCCCACAGGCTGCGGCCCTTGACCGCCTTCTCCATCAGCGCCGCGCCGGCCCGCGATCCGGGCGCCAGGACCGGGCCGGTCATGACAGGCGCACCCGCGGATCGAGCAGGGCGTAGAGCAGGTCGGCGATCAGGTTCAGCACCAGGATGAGCGCGGCGTAGAAGATCACCATGCCCATGACCACGGTGTAGTCGCGCTGCAGGGCGGAGATGACGAAGAACTTTCCCAGGCCCGGCAGGTTGAAGATCTTCTCCACCACCAGCGAGCCGGTGAGCAGGCCCGCGCAGGCCGGACCCAGATAGCTCACCAGCGGCAGGATCGCGGCGCGCAGGGCGTGCTTCAGCACGATGCGATGCTCCGGCAGGCCCTTGGCGCGCGCCGTGCGCACATAGTTGGAATGCAACACCTCGATCATCCCGGCCCGGGTCAGGCGCGAGATGATAGCGATCTGCGGCAGGGCCAGGACCGTGATCGGCAGGATCAGATTGGCCAGCGCCCCGTCGTTCCAGCCTCCGGACGGCAGGATCTGCAGCCTGGACCCGAACAGCAGCACCAGCAGCGGCGCAGTGACGAAGGTCGGGATGCAGACCCCGACGATGGCGATGGCCATGACTCCGTAGTCGATGGTTCCGTTCTGCCGCAGCGCGGCCAGCACCCCCAGCGTCACCCCGACGACCCCGGCGATGATGATGGCCGAGAGGCCCAGAGTCAGGCTGACCTTGTAGTTCTCCTTGAGGATCTGCAGGACGCTCTTGTCCTTGTACTTCAGCGACGGGCCGAAGTCCCCACGAGCCACATCCTTGATATAGTTGAAGTATTGTTCCGGGAGAGGCTTGTCCATGCCGTACTTGGCCATGACGTTGCGCTCGATCTCGGGCGACAGCTTGCGGTCCATGTCGAAGGGGCTGCCGGGCGCGGCGCGCATCATGAAGAAGGCCACGGTGACGACGAGGAACAGCGTCGGGATGGCCACGAGCAGGCGGCGGCCTATGAAACGCAACATCTGACAGGGGCTCGAGGTGGGGCCTTTCGACGGCCGGGCGTTGCGAAACTTCCACCGGCCCCCGATGATGTCAACGAAGGGCCCAACTCCCAAGCTTGCCCAGAACCTTGGTATTGCAAATGACCGAATTCCGACGCGTCACCGACGACCTTTCCGTCAGCCCGCAGATCGCTCTCGACGATCTGGCCCGGGCCAAGTCCGAGGGGTTCAAGCTGGTGATCAACAACCGGCCCGACGGGGAAGACCCGTCCCAGCCGACGAGCGCCGAAGTCGAGGCCGCGGCCCGGGCGCTCGGCCTGGACTATGTGCACATCCCGGTGCGTGGAGGGCCGACCCCCGATCAGGTGGAGGCCAATCATCTGGCGGTGGAACAGGCCGATGGGCCGGTGCTGGCCTTCTGCCGGTCGGGCACCCGCTCGATCGTCACCTGGTCGCTGGGCGAGTTCCAGGCCGACGCCCGGACCCGCGACGAACTGGTCGAGCTTGGCGCCCAGGCCGGCTACGACCTCTCGGGGGCCTTCCCGCGCTAGCGCCGCAGCTCGATGCGGGCTGCGGCGGGCTCCGGCTGGCGGCTGGCCATGGCCAGCACCATCTGCGCCGCAAGGATACACAACAGGGCGAAGGCCGCGCGCTGAAGCCGTTTTGAAACAAAGATCGCCGCGTCAGCCGCCATCACGCCCTCGCTGGACTGCTTACCAGGGGGCTCGAGGCAAGACCGGCGCCGGAGCTGACCGATGATCCCCTATGTGCGCGACATCACCTTCGACTACGGCGCCTGCGACCAGGTCTCGCCGCTGATCCGCCGGGTGGTGGCCAACAATCCCGGGCCGTTCACCTTCCTCGGCACCGGGACCTACATCGTCGGCCAAGGCGAGGTGGCGGTGATCGATCCGGGTCCCGACCTGCCCGAGCACCTCGACGCGATCCTGGCGGCGCTCGCGCCCGGCGAGACGGTCAGCCACATCCTGGTCACCCATCACCATTCCGACCACTCGCCGCTGGCCAGGCCGCTGCAGGCGAAAACCGGCGCGCCGATCTACGGCTGCGCGGTGGGTGTCCAGGCCGAAGAATCGACCATCAAGACCGAGGCCGGCGCCGACCTCGGCTTCGCCCCCGACATCAGCCTCTGCGGTGGCGGCGCGGTGCTGAAGGGCCCGAACTGGACCCTGGAGGCCATCGCCACCCCGGGCCACACGTCCAACCACATCTGCTTCGCCCTGCATGAGGAGAACGCGCTGTTCTCCGGCGACCACATCATGGGTTGGTCGACCACGGTGATCACCCCGCCTGACGGCGACATGACCGACTACATGGAAAGCCTGGACCTGGTGAAGGCGCGCGGCTTTACGACCCTGTGGCCGACCCATGGCCCGCCGGTCACCGAGGTGACGCCCTTCGTCGAGGCCTATATCGCCCACCGCCGGGCGCGCGAAGCCCAGGTGCTGGCCGCGGTGGCCGAGGGCCACGGGCGGATCAAGGACATGGTGCCGGTGCTCTACGCTGCGGTGGACAAGCGCCTGTGGCCGGCGGCGTCCCGCTCGGTCCTGGGCCACATGATCGACCTGGTCCGCCGGGGCCTGGTGACCACCGACGGCGAGGCCGGCCTCGACAGCGACTACCGGCTGGCGGGCTGAGCCACCGGCGCCGCGGCGGGCGCCTGGGCGCCCGTGGATCGGGCCACCACATAGGCCCCCAGGGTCGCGGCGCTGATCGCCAGCACCAGCAGGCCGCGCAGCCAGAAGCGGTTGAAGCCGGCCACCAGCGCGACGGCCAGGCCGGCGATCCCGGTGGCGACGCTGATCAGCGCAACCTGCGGCGCCAGGTCCAGCGCCAGCCGAACGAAGGCCGGCCGGTCGAGCAGATTGAGCTGCACGCCCAGGAAGGCGACCCCCACCATGGCGGCCGGGGTGATCGCCACGATGGCCGCCAGCTTCAGGTAGAGGTCGGCGAACCGGGCGCGGCCCGGCGACACCTTCCGGCCGGCGGGCGGCGCGGCGGCGAACATCGGCTGGGCGATCACGCCCTCGGCCGGCGGCAGCTCGGTCTCAGGGCCGGCGCTCGTCGCCGGCTCAGCGGGAAAAGGGACCTCGGCGTCCGCCGGGGCCTCCTCGGCCTTGGTTTCCGACGTGGCGGGGAAGGCCGCCACCAAAGGCTCCGGCTTGGGCTCGATCCGCTGGGCCGCGTTCGGGGTCCAGTCCAGGCTCTCGGCTTCCAGGTTGGGCGCGGCCGGCGGCTCCGGCTCGGGAGCGTAGATCTTCGGTTCCGGCGGCGCGGCCAGGGCCACGGCCGGCGCGGCGGCGGGGGCGGTTGGCAGGACATAGTCCTTCATCCGGTCGCGGATCAGCTTCTTGTCGATCTTGCCGGTGGCGCCCAGCGGGATGTCGTCGACGAAGACCACGTCATCGGGCGTCCACCACTTGGCGATCTTGCCCTCCAGGAAGGCCAGAAACTCCTCCTTGGTGGCGGTCTCCCCAGCGTTCAGCTTGACCAGCAGCAGGGGGCGCTCGTCCCACTTGGGGTGGACCACGCCGATCACCGCGGCCAGCTCGGCCTTCGGATGGCCCGCGGCGATGTTCTCGATCTCGATGGAGGAGATCCACTCTCCGCCCGACTTGATCACGTCCTTGGCCCGGTCGGTGATCTGCATGAAGCCATGCTCGTCCAGGGTCGCGACATCGCCTGTGTCGAAATAGCCGTCGGCGTCGAGGATCTTGCCGCCCTCGCCCTTGAAATATTCGCCCACCACGAACGGCCCGGAGACCTTCAGCCGGCCGAAGGTGTGGCCGTCGCGCGGCAGGTCCTTCTCGTCGTCGTCGACCAGCTTCAGCTGGATGCCCAGCGGCGCGCGGCCCTGCTTCAGCTTGAACTGCAGCTGCTGCTCGGGGTCCATGGCGGCGATGGCGGCGTTAGGCGTCGCCTGGGTGCCCAGCGGCGAGGTCTCGGTCATGCCCCAGGCATGGGTGACGTCGACGCCGTATTCATCGCGAAAGCCGCGGACGATGGCCTCGGGCACGGCCGAACCGCCGATCACCACGCGCTTCAGGGTGGTGATCTTGCCGTTGGTGGCCCGCAGGTGGGTCAGCAGCATCTGCCAGACCGTCGGCACGGCCGCCGAATAGGTGACCCCCTCGGTCTCCAGCAATTCGTGGACCGACGCCCCGTCCAGCTTGGCGCCCGGCATGACCAGCTTGGCTCCCACGGCCGGGGCGGAGAAGGCCAGGCCCCAGGCGTTGGCGTGGAACATCGGCACGACCGGCAGCACGGTGTCGGTGGCTCGGATGCCCAGGACGTCGGAGCCCATGGTGACAAGCGTGTGCAGGAAGTTCGAGCGGTGCGAATAGAGCACGCCCTTGGGATTGCCGGTGGTGCCCGAGGTGTAGCAGAGGCCCGCGGCGGTGTTCTCGTCGAAGCCGCCCCAGACGCAGTCGGGTAAGGCCTGTTCGACCAGGGTCTCGAAACAGAGCGCGCCCGGGACGTCCTTGGGCATGTGGTCGGGATCGGTCAGCACGACGATGTGCTGCACCGTCGGCATCTTGGGCCGGTTCTCCAGCAGCACAGGCAGGAAGGTCAGGTCGGTGAAGATGAGCTTATCTTCGGCGTGGTTGACGATGTAGCAGAGCTGCTCGGCGAACAGGCGTGGGTTGAGCGTGTGGCAGACCGCCCCGATCCCCATGATCCCGTACCAGGCCTCGATGTGGCGTCCGGTGTTCCAGGCGAGCGTCGCGACCCGGTCGCCGGGTTGGACCCCCAGCGCCAGCAGGGCGTTGGACACCCGCTGGGCGCGGGCATGGATCTGCGCATAGGTGGTGCGAACGATCGGCCCTTCGACCGAGCGGCTGACGACCTCGCGACCGCCGTGCCAGGCCTTGGCGTGGTCGATGATCTTCTCGACCGTCAGCGGCCAGTCCTGCATCAACCCTTGCATATAGTCTCCTCCCGACCCCGGCCCTTCTGGACTCGGCGTTAAGCTAGATTCCACAGGCGTCTTTCGCAATGCGGCGCCCGTTTGAGGCGAGGAACCGCCCATCTTGGGGTGGCCGCGCCGATGTTCGGCAGGCATGCTCGCCCTTCGCGAGAAGGAGGGTCCCATGGCGACGGTCCGCTATCTGGTGAACGACGTGGATGCGGCGGTGGCCTTCTATGTCGAGGGTCTTGGCTTCGAACTCGCCCAGCAGTTCGGGCCGGCCATGGCCATTCTGAAGCGCGACGACCTGACATTGTGGGTGGCCGGACCCGCGGCCTCCGCCGCACGGCCCATGCCGGACGGACGCCGCCCGCAACCCGGCGGTTGGAACCGGTTCGTCGTCGAGGTCGACGACATCGAGGCCAGGATCGCGGCGCTCAAGGCCCGCGATGTGGCGTTCCGCAATGAGATCGTCGCCGGTCCCGGCGGTCGCCAGATCCTCTGCGAAGACCCTTCGGGCAATGCAGTCGAGCTGTTCCAGCCGGCCTAGATCAGCGCGGTGGGCCCGCCTTGCGAGCGGCGACCACCGCCCGCTCCAGGGCCCGGTCGTCCAGACCGCCCGTCACCAGGAACGGGCCGACCAGATAGCCTGGCGTCCCCTGCAGGCCGAGCGACCAGGCCTGCGCCGCATGGGCCTCCAGCCGGGCCTCGATCGCCGGGGCATTGGCGACCCGGTCCGCCTCCAGCCGTGGCCAGTCGACGCCGGCCTCGATGGCGACCGCGCGGATCCGGTCGGGGTCGAGCTTTGAACGATTGGCCATCAGGCCGCGGTGGACGGCGGCGTAGCGGCCCTGGCGGTCCGCGGCGAGCGCGACACGGGCGGCCTGGATCGAGGCCTCGCCCAGGATGGGCCAATCCTTGTAGACCACTCGCACCCGCCCATCGCGCGCGGCCAACCGCTCCAGCGCCGCGTCGGTCTGCTTGCAGACCGGGCACTGGTAGTCGGTGAACACCACCACCACCACGTCCGCACTGGCCAAGCCGAGGCTGGGCGCCCCGTCGTCCTTCAGCACAGCGGCGACCACCGGCGTAAGCTCCAGCTTGCGCCACGGCGGCGGCCGCGATTGGAACCACCAGGTCGCCAGCAGGCCCAGTCCCACCGCGACGGCGAGCGTCAGGCGGGGCCGGCGGGCGGCCAGCGAGGCGCGGGGCTGGGCGTTCGGCATGGACCGGGGGTCGCCTGGAATCCGCCCCGGCGCAAGCCCGGCGATTGACTTGCTCCCCGCCTCCGTATCGAAACGGCGCGAGTTCGGAGAGACGAGACCTTGGAATCCTTCGACGTCGTGGTGGTCGGGGCCGGCGCGGCGGGCATGATGTGCGCCATAGAGGCGGGCCGGCGCGGGCGCAGGGTGCTGGTGATCGACCATGCCGCCGCGGCCGGCGAGAAGATCCGCATTTCCGGCGGCGGTCGCTGCAACTTCACCAATATCAACGCCGGACCGGCCAACTTCCTGTCGGCCAATCCGCACTTCGCCATCTCGGCCCTGCGTCGCTACACGGCCAAGGATTTCGTCGGCTGGGTGGAGCGGTCCGGCATCGCCTATCACGAGAAGACCCTGGGCCAGCTGTTCTGCGACGGGTCGGCCAAGCAGATCATCGGCATGCTGCTCGACGCCATGCACGAAGCCGGCGTCGCCCTGCGGCTGCGGACCTCGGTGACCCAGGTCGACAAAACCGACGACCGGTTCCAGCTCACCCTCGCCGACGGCCGCAAGCTCGCCTGCGAGGCCCTGGTGGTCGCCAGCGGCGGCAAGTCGATCCCCAAGATGGGCGCCACCGGCTGGGGCTACGAGATCGCCCAGCAGTTCGGCCTGCGGATCATCGAGACGCGCCCGGCCCTTGTGCCCCTGACCTTCGAGATCGGCATGCTGGAGCGGCTGAAACCCCTTGCCGGCGTGGCGGTCGACGCCGTGGCCGCCCACGGCAAGACCCGGTTCGCCGAGGCCATGCTGTTCACCCACCGGGGGCTGAGCGGGCCGGCCATCCTGCAGATCTCATCCTTCTGGCGCGAGGGCGAGGAGATCGTCATCGACATGGCCCCGGGCGTCGATATCGCCCAGACCCTGAAGGCCGCCCGCTCGGGCCGGGGCAAGCAGGCCGTGGTGACGGTCCTGAGCGAGCACCTGCCGCGCCGGCTGGCCCAGGTGATCGCCGAGGAGGCCGGGGCGACCAGCAATGTCGGCGACCTGTCGGACAAGGCCATCGCCCAGCTCGAGGCGGCGGTGAACGCCTGGCGAGTCAAGCCGGTCGGCTCGGAAGGCTATCGCACCGCCGAGGTCACCCTGGGCGGGGTCGACACCCGCGACCTGGACTCCAAGACCCTGGCCGCCCGCGAGGTCCCCGGCCTCTACTTCATCGGCGAGGTGGTGGACGTCACCGGCTGGCTCGGCGGCTACAATTTCCAGTGGGCGTGGTCGTCGGGATGGGTGGCGGGTCAGGCGGCGTAACGGGCGGCAGATCCTCCCCTTCTGGGGGAGGTGGATCGTCGCCTCTTCGCGACGAGACGGAGGGGGTTGAAGCCCACAAACAAGAGTCAAAGTCCCCCTCAGTCAGCTTCGCTGACAGCTCCCCCAGGAGGGGAGCATCTATGAAAGGCGGGCCAACACCCCCCGAGCCGCCGCCACGCCAGTGGCGAAGCAGGCCTGCAGCAGATAGCCGCCGGTGGGGGCTTCCCAGTCGAGCATCTCGCCCGCCACGAAGACGCCCGGTCGGTCACGCAGCATCAGGTTTTCGTCCAGCGACGCAAACGCCACCCCGCCGGCGGTGGAGATGGCCCGCTCGATCGGCTGCACACCGGTCAGCCGGATGGGAACCGACTTGATGCGGCGGGCGAGGCTGGCGGGCTCCTTCGGCACATGGCCGGCCTCGCGCAACAGGCCGATCTCCGCGGGGTTGAGCCCGGCCTTGCGCAGGACATTGGTCACGGTCTGGCCGGGACCGGCGGCGGCCAGCTTGGCGCCCAGGCGTTGGGCGGGCAGGGCCGGCCGCAGATCGATCTCCAGGGTGACCGGGCCGGACGCCGCGATGGCGTCGCGCAGGGCGCCCGACAGGGCGTAGACCGCGCCGCCCTCGATACCGGCCGCGGTCAGCATCACCTCGCCGCGCACCGTGCGGCCGCCAAAGCTGAGCGCCAGGGCCTTGAGCGGCGTCCCGGCGAAGCCTTCGCGGAACACCTCGCTCCAGGCGACCGTGAAGCCGCTGTTGGCCGGCTGGAGCGGAGCGATCTCCGTCCCGGCCAGCGACGCCGTCCAGCGCCCATCCGAGCCGAGCTTGGGCCAGCTCGCCCCGCCCAGGGCCAGGATGGTCGCCTTCGGGCGGACGGTTTCGCCACCCTTGAAGGTCAGGTCGCCCTCCGCATTCCAGCCTGTCCACTCCTGGCGCAGGCGGAACTCGACCCCTTGCCCGGCCAGGCGCGCCAGCCAGGCGCGCAAGAGCGGCGAGGCCTTGAGGGCCTTGGGAAACACCCGGCCGCTGGACCCGATGAAGGTCTCCTGGCCCAGGCCCTCGGCCCAGACGATCAGGTCGATGGGGGAGAACGCTTCAAGCCAGGGCCGCAGGGTCTCCGCGCGCGATCCGTAGCGCCCGATAAAGGCGTCCAGATCCTCCGAGTGGGTGAGGTTCAGCCCGCCGCGCCCGGCCATCAGGAACTTGCGCCCCAGGCTCGGCATGCGGTCGTAAACCGTGACCGAGAGCCCCGCCCGGCTCAACACGTCCGCGGCCATCAGCCCCGCGGGCCCGCCGCCAATGACCGCGACGTCACTCATGGGCTCGCATGGGTCGCCGACCATGCCTCCGCGGCGTCCTGGGCCGGGCCCGAGGCGTCGACCCGCACCCAACCGATCTCGCCGACATCGCGATCCAACTGCATCTGCAGGGTGGCGACCGTGGCGTCCGACGCATCGGCCTCGCGGCCCTCGATGCGGGCGGCCAGTTCCTCGGCCGAGGCCTCCAGCCAGACCCCGTGGAACGGAACCCCGGCCAGTATGGCGGTCTCCTCGACCTGGGCGCGCCGTTCCGGCCCGATGAAGGTGGCGTCCGCCACCACGGCGCGACCGGCGGCCAATAGGCGCCGCGCCTCGGCGAACAGGGTGTCGTAAACCTCGGCATAGAAGGCTGGCGAATAGACGCTGGCCGGCATTCGCGCGTCCGGCGCCACCTTCAGCAGCCGCTTGCGGATCTCGTCGGTGCGCAGCACCACGGCGCCTGGCGAGGCGCCCAGGCCGGGCGCGATCAGTCGGGCGAAAGTCGACTTGCCCGAACCCGAAAGCCCGCCCACAGCCGTCAGCGTGGGCGGCGGCGGCGACAGGTGGGCGAGGGCTGCGTCCAGATAGGCGATGGCCGCGGCGTCGTCGCCGCTGTGGGCCTGGACGTGGGCGCGCACGCCGGCCCGCACCGCCAGCATCAGCGGCAAGGCCGCCAGGCCGTCGAGGATCTCCGGGCCGAAATGCCGGCCCGCCTCGTCCAGATAGGCCGAAAGCACCCGCACCGCGGCATCGCGGCGGCGGCGGAAGTCCAGATCCATCAGCAGGAAGGCCAGGTCGTACTGGATATCGATGTCCGACAGCACGTCGTTGAACTCGATGCAGTCGAACAGCACCGGGCGGCCATCCTCCAGCAGGATGTTTCCCAGATGCAGGTCGGCGTGGCAGTGGCGCGCCAGGCCCGCCGCGCGCCTTGTGTCCAGCAGGGCCTCACGGCGGAAATATTCGGCGTCGGTGGCCGCGACCACCGCCTCGACCCGCGCCTCGCCGAGGCGGCCGGTCATATCCCGCAGCAGCTTGGCGTTGGAATCTATGGTGTACTTCAGCGCCTTGCCGCCCCCGCCCTGCGGACGGATCGTCGCCGCTGCGTGGGCGCCGGCCACCACGCGGCCCAATGAGTCAGCCAATCGTCCGGTCACCGCCCAGGGCTGGGCCGACAGCACCGCGTTCTCGTCGAAGCGGCGCATCTCCAGCACGTGCTCGACCACCGGGCCCGGGCCGTCGAGCTCCAGCCCGCCGCTCGGCGCGCGGGTGACCTTGCGCACGGCGCGGTAGATGTCGGACGAGGCGGCGCGGTTGAACCGCAGCTCGCGTTCCAGCGCCCAGAGCCGCAGCTCCAGGCTGGAATAGTCGAGATAGCCCAGATCGACCCGGCGCTTGACCTTGTAGGCCGTCTCGCCGGCCAGGAAGACCCGGGCGCAGGCGGTCTCGATGGCCTTTTCGGAGATCTCGCCGAACCAGGCGGCGACCTCGGCCTCTTCCTGGTCGTTCACGGGTAGAGCCGTTCGGTGGTCCAGCCCTGGCCGGACCGCACGAAGACCAGCCGCTCATGTAGCCGGAACGGCCGGTCGCGCCAGAACTCGATGCTGTCGGGGCGCACGCGCCAGCCCGACCAGTGCGGCGGGCGGGTCACCTTGCCCAGGCCGAACTTCAGGCCGATCTCGGCGATCTTTTTCTCCAGGGCCAGGCGATCGGGTAGAACCCGCGACTGGTCCGAGGCCCAGGCGCCGATCTGGGCCGGCCGGGCTCGGGTGGCGAAATAGGCGTCGGCCTCTTCCGGCGTGACGGGCGAGACGGTTCCGCGCACGCGGACCTGGCGGCGCAGGGACTTCCAGTGGAACAGCAGGGCGGCCTTGGGATTGGCGGCGAGCTGGCGGCCCTTGGCGCTGCCCAGGTTGGAATAGAAGACGAAGCCGTCGGGGCCGGCCTCCTTCAGCAGCACCATGCGCGCGTCGGGCATGCCGGTTTCGTCGACAGTCGCCAGCGCCATGCCGTTAGCGTCGTTGGGCTCCTTGGCCACGGCCTCCTTCATCCATTCGGCGAAGAGCGCGAAGGGGTCCTGGGCGGTCAGCAGCGGCGGCGGCTCGGCGTTCGTCACCTGACGGACGTAGTCGTCCTCGCTGGGGGAGGCGGGAATGTCGGCCTTGCTCATGGCCCGCCGTATAGCGCGCGGCCGCCGTCACGTCAGCGCTTAACGCCGCATTGACGCGGACCGGGCGAGACTCCGGGGAATGGCCGGGACCAAATCGTCAGTGATGAGCAGCAAGCGCGCCCGCGAGGTGCTGGGCGTCACCGCCCAGGCCACGGCCGCCGAGTTGCGCCGCGCTTTCCGCGAGGCCGCCAAGCTGGCCCACCCCGACCGCAAGGGCGGCGACGCCGCCCGCTTCCGCGAGGTGGTGGAAGCCTATCACCTGCTCCACGAGGCCAAGCCGTCCGATCGGGTCGTCCAACCCCCCGCCACCGTCGCGCGGCCGGCCCGAGCGTCCGAGGGCAAGATCCTGCCCGTCCCGCCCCTGCTGGCCATGACCGGCGGCGAGATGGAGCACGCCCTGGCCGATGGCCGACGGATCAAACTCACCCTGCCCCCCGGCCTGCGGGCCGGCGACAAGGTCCGGGCCGGCGACGCCGAGTTCGAGGTCGCCCTACGCGGTGACGGCCAGATGCTGGTGCGCGGCGACGACCTCTGGATCACCGTGCCGCTCGACCCGCGTCTGCTGGCCGAGGGCGGCCGCATCGCCCTGGAGACTCCGCTCGGCCGTCGGGTGGTCTGGGTGACCAAGAAGGCCGGCGAGCGTGGCCTTGTGCGACTGGTCGGCCAGGGCCTGCCCGCCCGCGGTCGCCACCGACAGGGCCACCTGTTCCTGCGCCTGACCGTCGCGGCGGGCGAGGCCAACTCCGCCGCCCGCACCCTGCGCCGCCGCTTCGCCGCGGCCTGGGCGGCCTAGCGCTTCGCGCCGCCTGGCTCTAAAAGCGCGGCCATGTCGCACAACAGCTTCGGCCACCTGTTCAGAGTCACCACCTGGGGCGAAAGCCACGGGCCGGCCCTGGGCTGCGTGGTCGACGGCTGTCCTCCCGGCGTCCCGCTGACCGCAGACGAGGTCCAGGTCTGGCTGGACCAGCGCCGGCCGGGCCAGGGCAAGTTCGTCACCCAGCGCCAGGAGCCGGACGCGGTGAAGATCCTCTCCGGCGTCTTCCAGGACGAGAAGACCAAGGGCCAGGTCACCACCGGCACGCCGATCTCGATGCTGATCGAGAATGTCGACCAGCGCAGCCGCGACTATGGCGAGATCGCCACGCAGTTTCGGCCGGGCCACGCCGACTACACCTATTTCGCCAAGTACGGCGTGCGCGACTATCGCGGCGGCGGCCGGGCCTCCGCCCGCGAGACCGCCGCGCGCGTGGCCGCCGGCGCCGTAGCCCGCAAGATCCTGCAGGGCGTCACCATTCGCGGCGCGGTTGTCCAGATCGGGCCGCATGCGGTGGACCGGTCGCGCTTCGATTGGGACCAGCGCACGGAGAACCCCTTCTGGTGCCCGGACGCCGAGATGGTTCCGGTCTGGGAAGAGCATCTCGAGACCGTCCGCAAGGCCGGATCATCGACCGGCGCCATCGTCGAGGTCGAAGCGAGCGGCGTGCCCGCCGGCTGGGGCGCCCCGGTCTATGGCAAGCTGGACGCCGAGCTGGCCGCCGCCCTGATGTCGATCAACGCCTCGAAGGGCGTGGAGATCGGCGCGGGCTTCGCCTCGGCCGCCTTCTCCGGCGAGGAGAACGCCGACGAGATGCGCATGGGCAATGACGGCCCGCTCTTCCTGTCCAACAGCGCCGGCGGCATCCTGGGCGGCATCTCCTCCGGCCAGCCGGTGGTCGCTCGCGTCGCCTTCAAGCCGACCTCCTCGATCCTCAGCCTGCGCCGCTCGATCGACGAGACGGGCGCGGAGATCGACCTACGCACCAAGGGCCGCCACGACCCCTGCGTGGGCTTGCGCGCCGTGCCGGTGGTCGAGGCCATGACCGCCTGTGTCCTGGCCGACGCCTTCCTGCGCCACCGCGCCCAGACCGGCGGCGGGGCCTTCTCGCCGGGCCAGGGCGGGCGCGCTTGAGCGCGCTCTGGCGGGGTCGAGCCCCCTCCTAAGTCGACTACTCGACGACCGCACAAGTCTAGATTGCGTCGGATTCGAAGAACGACGTTTTGCCTATTGACCCTGCTTCCAGGGCAAAGGTAATGACCGCGCCAGCGGGCGTCCGACATTTGATTCGCCGCAACCCTTGCGAGTTGAATCAGGGCGGAGATCAAGGATAGTCGGGCCAAGGTGCGCTTCGAACTGCTGAAGATACTCGTCGTTGAAGACAACCGGCACATGCGTGTCTTGCTGGCCGAGATTCTGCGCGCCATCGGAATCAGCCAAATCTACGAGGCCTGCGACGGAGCCGAAGGGCTGCAGATGATGCGCAGCCACCCCGTCGATATCGTCCTGACCGACCTGGCCATGGAACCGCTGGACGGCATCGATTTTGTCCGCCTGCTGCGCAATGCGGCCGACAGTCCCAATCAGCTCGTCCCCGTCATCATGATCACCGGCCATTTCACCATGGCGCGCATCCGCGAGGCGCGTGACGCCGGGGTGAACGAATTCCTGGCCAAGCCGATCACCGCGCGCGGAGTGATCGAACGCGTCCACCAGATCATCGACCACGCCCGGCCCTTCGTGCGCACCGACGACTATTTCGGACCCGACCGCCGCCGTCGCAACGACCCGCGCTATGACGGACCCCGGCGACGCGCCGGCGACGGTCCGCAAGCGCGCCTGGTGCAGATCTGAGCCGCGTCACCTTTTGGCGATGATTGCCGGCTAGGCAGGGACCATGTCCCGACTGCTCCTGCGTCTCGCCGCCCTCGCCGTCCTCGGAGTCTCCCTGTCAGGCTGCCTGGTCATGGCCGCCGGCGCGGTGGTGGGCGGTGCGGTCGGGGTCGCGGGCACGGCCGTCGGCGTGACGGCCAAGGGCGTCGGCATGGCGGCGGGCGCGGTGATCCCCGGCGGAGACGGCGACGAGGATCGGAAGAACGACCGGAAGCGCCGCGGCGACGACTAGGCGACGGCCATCGCACAGCTCTCGCCGATGGTCGGGCGCGAGACGACGATCTTCGACAGACCAGGGAAACCAGGTTTCAGGCGCTCGGCGAAATAGAGGCAGAGGTGTTCGAGGGTCGGGCGCTCCAGGCCCGGCTTCTCGTTGAGCAGGCCGTGGTCCAGCTCGCTCGCCACCGCCTTCAACGCCGCGTCCAGATCGGCGAGGTCGGCCACCCAGCCCACGGGCTCCTGGGTCGCGCCGCGCACCGTCGCCTCCACCTTGAAGGAATGGCCGTGCATGTTCGAATAGGGCCGGTGCTGCGGCCCCTCGGCGAAGTAGTGCGCCGCGTCGAAGGTTGCGGCCTTGGTGATTTCGAAAACAGGTTGGGTCATCAGGGGGGTTCTGGGGCGTCCCACGTCAGGGGATGCCGAGATACTTGTGCGTCTGCACGCTTAAACGCCAGCGAGGGTGGGCGAGGCAATAGGCGATCGCCGCCTCGGTGTTCTCCAGGCGCGCCGGACCGTCCATCGGCTGCAGCAGGAAGCGCTCGAAATCCAGGTGTTCGAAGGCGGCGGGATCGACGCCGGGCTGGGGGTAGACCAGCTTCAGTTCCTGGCCGCGGACCTGCACCACCTTGGCCTGGGCCTTCGGACTGACGCAGACCCAGTCGATCCCATCCGGCGCGGCCAGCGTGCCGTTGGTCTCCACCGCGATGCGAAAGCCGCGCCCGTGCAGGGCGTCGATCGCCGCGGCGTCGAGCTGCAGCAGAGGCTCGCCGCCGGTGCAGACCACCAGGCGGTTGTCCGGCCCGCCGATCCAGGCGGCCTCGACCGCCTCGGCCAGGGCCGCCGCGTCGGCGAAACGCCCGCCGCCAGGGCCGTCCAAGCCCACGAAGTCGGTGTCGCAGAAGGTGCAAACCGCCTCGGCGCGGTCCTGCTCGCGCCCGGACCATAGGTTGCAGCCGGCGAAACGACAGAACACAGCCGACTGGCCGGCCTGCCCCCCTTCCCCCTGCAGGGTCAGGAAGATCTCCTTGACGGCGTAGCTCACAGGCCGAGCTCCGGGCGGCCGGCGGCCACCCATTCGGCCCAGCCCCTGGCGCGCAGCTCGCAGGCCGGACAATCGCCACAGCCGTGGCCCCAGGCGTGGCGTTCGCCACGGGTCCCGCGATAGCAGGTGTGGCTGTCTTCCAGAATCAGTTCCACCAGGGCCTCCCCGCCCAGGGCCTTGGCCAGACTCCAGGTTTCGGCCTTGGTCAGGGTCATCAGGGGGGTCTCGACCACGAAGTCCTGCGCCATGCCTAGATTCAAGGCGCTTTCCAGGGCGTCCAAGGCGTCGCGCCGACAGTCCGGGTAGCCCGAGAAGTCAGTCTCGCACATCCCACCCACAAGAAACCTCAAGCCGCGCCGATCGGCCAGAGCCGCCGCATAGGTCAGGAACACCAGGTTGCGGCCCGGCACGAACGTGTTGGGCAGGCCCTTTTCAGTGACCTCGAAGGCGCGCTCCTGGGTCATCGCCGTCTCACCGACGGCGCCGAAACCGCGCAGGTCGAGGAGATGGTCCTCGCCCAGGCGATCGGCCCACTGGGGGAAGCGCGCGGCGATCTCACGGCGGACGACCTGGCGTTGCTGCATCTCCACGCCGTGGCGTTGGCCGTAGTCGAAGCCGACGGTCTCCACATGGCCATGGCGCGCCAGCGCCCAGGCCAGGCAAACGCTGGAGTCCTGCCCGCCGGAGAACAGGACGAGCGCACGGCCCGGATCGGCGATCTGTGGCGAAGGTCGGCTCATCGGCCCCCATATGCGCGCGCGGAGGCAAAACCGGAAGCCCGTCGCGACAGGACTTCGCAGGCCGAGCATACCGAGTGCTTGAAAAAATCAGCGCCACCAAGCCTTCGCACATGCAGCACGATTATTCGCATGTGCGAAATAAGTGTTCGTGGTCCAAAAAACCCCAAACCTGACGCTGCGTAACAGTCTTCGAAGCCTTGGTATTTACGCCACAGACCTGTGGAAGTTTCGACCTGAACGCCGATCACTTATCGCCGTCATGTTGACAGACTCCCTGACAGCGCGGGAGCTTGCGACGTTGGGGGAAAGGCCGCCTGCCCCCAATCGATATCTTGCGCGGCGATGCTGACGGACCGGGCCGGCTTGTAGAGAGCCCTGCCGTCATGGGAGGAGCCTGGAATGTCCAATACTCTGCACTTGCGGAGCCTGCTGATCGTGGGCGCGTCGGCCGTAGCGCTGAGCACGATCGCGTCTCCGGCGTGGTCCCAGAATGTTATCGAAGAACTGGTCGTCACCGCCCAGAAACGCGAAGAAGCCCTCCAGGACGTCCCGATCGCCGTGTCGGCCTTCAACCAGGATGCGCTCGAGAAAGCCAAGATCGACGGCGGGCCAAACCTGGTGCTGGCCGTTCCGAACGTGAACTTCTCCAAGGGGAACTTCACCGGCTACAACTTCCAGATCCGCGGCATCGGCTCCAAGCTGGTGGCGGGCTCCGGCGACGCCGGCACCGGCATCCACCTGAACAACGCCCCGCTGATCGCCAACAACCTCTTCGAGACCGAGTTCTACGACGTGGAACGGGTCGAGGTGCTGCGCGGGCCGCAGGGCACCCTCTACGGACGCAACGCCACCGGCGGCGTGGTCAACATGATCACCGCCAAGCCGATCGACGAATTCGAGGCGATGGTTCGCGGCGAGGTCGGCAACTATTCGAGCCGCAAGCTGCGCGGGATGCTCAATGTGCCGCTCGGCGACACCTTCGCCCTGCGCCTGGCCGGCTCCTATCTGAAGCGCGACGGCTACGGGAAGAACCTGGTCACCGGCAACGACGCCGACGACCGCGACCTCTACGGCGCGCGCGCCACCCTGGCCTTCACCCCCACCGACGACTTCCGCGCCTACTTCATGTGGGACCACTTCAACGAAGAGGACAACCGCTCCCGGATCGGCAAGCAGTTCTGCACCAAGGACACCGGCTTGGCCAATGTCGGCGGCGTCGGTTATTCGGCGGCGGCCGGCGGCCTGATCGGCCAGATCCAGCGCGGCTTCTTCACCCAGGGCTGCCAGGCGACCTCGCTGTATTCCGCGGGCGTGCTGGGCACGGTGAACTCCCAGGCCACGCTGGGCGGGCTGTTCGGCGCGCTCGGCGGCTTCCAGACCGGCGACGCCTACGCCGGCAAGATGCAGACCTCGGACGTGCGGGACATCGAGTCGACTTTCGACCCGATCTACAATTCCAAGACCGACATCTACATGTTCAATGTCGACTGGGACCTCACCGAAGACCTGAAACTGACCTGGCTGGCGGCGTTCACCCAATACGACCTCTACACGCGCCAAGACTACAACCGCTACGTCCCCAGCACGACCTTCAACTCGACGCCCAATCCGGTCAACGCCCTGGCCGGGGTGCCCGGCTATGCGGGCCTCTACGCGACCCTGTTCCCGGGCGGTGTCGTCAACGACAAGCAGAACGGCGCATTCAACCGCTTCACCACCAGCGACATCTCCTCGGCCAACACCGAGCAGTGGAGCCACGAGGTGCGGCTGCAGTCAGCCTATGACGGCCCGTTCAACTTCAACGTCGGCGCGATCATGGTCCGCTACCAGGCCACCGGCGACTACTTCGTGATGTTCAACACCGGGACTGCCTGGTACCAGGCGAACAACCTGCTCCAGACCGGCAATCCCAACTGCAATACGGCCGCGCCCTGCGTCGGGATCGACCCCAACCAGGAACCGAACCGCAGCGGGCACAACTACTACGACGCCTACGGCCCCTACGACCTGCGTTCGCACGCCTTCTTCGGCGAACTCTATTACGAGCTCAGCGACACCCTGAAGCTGACCGGCGGCCTGCGCTACACGGTCGACGACAAGGAGGTCGAGAACCACCAGGTCACCCTGGGCACGCCCGGCACCGGCATCGGCGGGCCGCTTCCCGGCACGCCGGCGATCCTGAAAACCAAGTTCAAGGAAACCACGGGCCGTATCGGCTTCGACTGGAAGCCGGACCTGGGCTTCACGGACGAGACCCTGATCTACGGCTTCTTCGCCCGCGGTTATAAGGCCGGGGGCCTGAACTCCCCCTGCAGCGGCGGGGCCGGCGTGATCTGCGGACCGGCGTCGTTCGAGCCGGAGTTCATCAAGTCGATCGAATTCGGGGCCAAGAACACCCTGCTCGACGGCACGATGACGATGAACCTCACCGTCTTCACCTACGACTACGAAGGCTACCAGGTCTCCAAGATCGTCAACCGCGCCTCCACCAACGAGAATATCGACGCCAAGGTCAAAGGCGCGGAATTCGAGTCGGTCTGGCAACCGTTGGACGGCCTGCGGCTCAATGCGGCCATCGGCTGGCTCGACACCGAGATCCAGTCCGGCGTGTCGATCGACACCTTCAACCGCACCCAGAGCAATCCGAACCTGGTGGTGGTGAAGTCGGCGGCGGCCTCCAACTGCGTGGTGAGCCTGGCCTCGGCCCAGACGGCCTTGACCATATCGAACACCATCTCCAACCCCTTCGCCCTGCTGAGCGTCTGCACCCCGGCCTCCACGGCCGGCGCGGGCACCAACATCGGCGGCGGCGCCATCGCCGTCGGGACCAACGCCTTCGGCGGCCTGGTCAGCGACGGGGTCCCGGTCGGTCTCGAAGGCAAGGAACTGCCGAACGCCCCGCACTGGACCATCTCGCTGGGCGCTCAGTACGACTGGGACTTCGGCGACGGCTGGAACGTCACCCTGCGCGGCGACTACTACAAGCAGACCGAGACCTTCGCCCGGATCTACAACAGCGAACCGGACCGCATCAACGATTGGCACAACGTCAACCTGACGCTGACCATCGCCAACCGCGAGAAGGGCTGGGAAGTCGGCGCCTATGTGAAGAACGCCACCGACGAGGAGGCGATCACCGACTTCTACCTGACCGACGACTCCTCGGGCCTGTTCCGGAACGCCTTCTACACCGAGCCCCGCACCTACGGCATCTCGCTGCAGAAGCGCTTCTGATCGCTAGACAATCCTAGCCAGACGGCCTTGGCCGCCGCCCCTCGGGGCGGCGGCCTTTTCTTTGCTCGGGACACCGCCTCGCGGCAGGCGCCGAGCACCGATTCATAGACTCGGTATGGCGATCTCGACATCCAGGCCGGTTTCAGGGCCGGCGTTTCCGGTTGATTCACGAATTCATCAAAGAACGCCGGTCGTTTTTGTACACGCTATTCGAAAACGCGGTATTTCCGCCACAGGCCGCCGAAACGTCAGCCCAAACGCGGTAAGTGATCAGCCTTAACATTGACGCAGCCGAGCGCCGGACAGAGGTTCCGCGGCCCGGCGCCTCCCCGCGCCGGACTTCACTGCATGCGCATCACGCGGGCGGCTACGCGGACGATCCCCCGTCCCCGCCGCCCTGGGAGGATACTGATGTCTTACAACGCTCCGCGTCTGCGGACCCTGCTCGCCATGAGCGCGTCCGTCATGACGCTGTCGGCGGTCGCGGTCCCCGCCTTCGCCCAAGACGCCGCCCCGGCCGACGACGCCGGCTTCGAGATCGAGGAACTGGTGATCACCGCCGAAAAGCGGGAACAGGCCCTGCAGGATGTGCCCGTCGCCGTGTCGGCCTACACCTCCGAACAGCGCGACATCGCCGGCATCACCGGCATCCAGGACTTCGTGAACTTCACGCCGGGCATGAACTATTCCGGCACCGACCGCGTCTCGCTGCGCGGCGCCGGCCGCAACACCTTCTATGTCGGCAACGACCCGGGTGTGGCCTCCTACACCGACGGCTTCTATTCGGCCTCGTCCTCGGAACTGTTCAAGACCCCGCTGTTCATCGAGAGGACGGAAATCCTGCGCGGCCCGCAGGGCACGCTGTATGGCCGCAACGCCATCGGCGGCGCGATCAACATGGTGTCCAAGCGTCCGGCCGACGAGTTCGGCGGCGAGATCCGCCTGGGCGTCGGCAACTATGAGCGCACCAAGATCGAAGGCGTCGTCTCGATCCCGGTGGCCGAGAACCTGCGCTTCAAGATCGGCGGCAGCCAGGACTGGCAGCGCGAGGGCTTCGTCGAGAACGTCGGCACGGCCAACGACGCCGCCAAGATCAAGCGCACCTATTTCGAAGTGCAGATGGAAGCCGAGCTGGGCGACGATGTGGACGTCTTCGTTCGCTACAACCGCACGAGCTGGGACGACACCATGGGCGTGGGCGACAGGCTCAACAACCTGATCACGCCCTACGACACCACCAACCCGTTCGGCCCCATCGGCCAGCTGATGCCCAATCCGCAGTTCGGTTACACGACGGCCAATCCGGGCGTCACCGATCCGTACAAGATGAACACCAACACCGACGGGTACGGCCAGCTTCGCGGCAACCATATCCTGATCGCCAACGTCACCTATGACCTCGGCTGGGCGGACCTGAAGTACATCGGCGGCTTCCAGCAGTACAACTACCAGACCGGTGGCGACAACGACTTCACCAGCCGCACGACGGCCATCACCATCCCCGGCATGGCGGTCCCATACTTCCCGACCCTGACCACCGATTTCGACGAGAACAAGCGTTACTACTCGAACGAGGTCAACCTGACCTCGAATTCGGACGGTCCGCTGAGCTGGATCCTCGGCCTCTACCAGTACCACGAGGAATACAAGCAGCGCATCCAACTGCGGAACCCGAACCAGACGCAGCTCTCGCAGCCGCTGACCTTGCTCGGAACCCTCGCCGCCCCGAACCCGCTGCGCAACTACGCCGACACCCAGGCGACCCTGACCTCCAAGGCCTGGGCGGTGTTCGGCCAGACGACCTACCGGTTCAACGACCAGTGGGCCATCACCGGTGGTCTGCGCTACACCAAGGACGAGAAGGACGGCTTCGAAAGCCAGCGCCTGATCATCCTGTCGCCGGGCATCGCCAGCGGCGCGTTCGCCTTCGACGTCTCCACCGACACCAACCCGGCGCTTCCGGGCGTGCAGAACTCGCGCACCCTGTCCGACAGCTGGGACGCCGTCACCGGCGTGGTGAACCTGGACTGGACGCCCGACGACGACACCCTGGTCTACGCCAAGTACAGCCGCGGCTATAAGTCGGGTGGGTTCCTGCTGGGCACCCTGTCGTCGCAGCCCAAGGCCGACCAGGAGCAGGTCGACGCCTATGAACTCGGCCTGAAGAAGACCTTCGGCGGTCGCCTGATCCTCAACGCCTCGGCCTTCTTCAACGACTACAAGGACCTTCAGCTCAATCTGTCGCAGCTCAACGCGGCGGGCACGGCGGCGGCCAACAACTTCGTCAATGTCGACGCCGAGGCGTACGGCCTGGAGCTGGAAGCCATCTGGCAGCCGATCAAGGCCCTGCAGATGTCGGCCAGCTACGGCTACCTGAACACCGAGATCACCCGCGGTTGCTGCTTCTACGATCCGGCGGACCCGGGCGCCCTCGATCCGGCGGCCACCCCCAGCGGCGGCTCGGCGCTCAGCAACGGCACCCGCCTGGTGTTCCAGACCCTGAAGGGCTCGAACCTCTACCAGTCGCCCGAGAACAAGTTCGCGTTCAACGGCAACTACACCTTCGACTTCACCCCGGGCTCGCTGATCCTCTCGGCCACCTACACCTGGACCGACGAGACCATCTACCAGCCGTTCAAGAGCCGCGACCTGAAGGTGCCGTCCTACGGCGTCACCGACTTCCGGGTGCTCTGGAACGACGCCGAGGACCGCTACACCCTGATCGGCTTCGTCAAGAACGCCTTCGACGAAGAGGGCTACAACTCGACCAGCTCGACCAACCCGACGGCGATCTTTGGCATGCCCAACCCCGGTTCGGCCGCCACCGGCACGCTGCGCCAGACCGGCACGGCGATCGCGCGCGGACTGATCCAGCCCCGGACCTACGGCCTGGAGCTGCAGTACCGCTTCTAAAACGGGCTGAAGCCACACGACGCGAAGGGCGGCGGGAGCAATCCCGCCGCCCTTTTCGCATGTGGGTGGTGCGCCGGTGCGGCGCTGACGCACAGGTGGAATTTAACGTCTCCGCAAGCGCTTAGGTCCATTCTGAGCACAAGTTCTTCCCGGGACGCCTGCCGTTCATGTCGTTGCCTGAATTCTTCTTCGAGCGCGTCACCAGCGAAATCCATCAGCAGATGGAGGGCGTGCTGGCGCTTGCGGAGAGGCTGTCGCGCCAGCCGATGGGCGCGGACGCCCAGGCCTGCGTCGCCGGCGTGGCCGAGGCCGCGCGGACCGTGCGCCAGATCCTGGTCTCCTCGACCGACCTCAAGACCGCCGCCACCGACGGCCTGGTCTTCACCCTCGAACCCAAGCGCCTGGCCGATCTCGCCGACGAGATCCAAGGCCGCTGGCAGGATCGCGCGCTCGCGGGCGGCGTCACCCTGCTGTTCTCCTATGACGGCGATCCCGACACGGTCGTGCTGATCGACGCCGAGCGCATAGGCCAGGTGTTCGACGCCTTCATCGCCCAGGCCCTGGCCGGCGTCCGGCGCGGGGCGGTGGAAGCCACCCTGCGCGCGGTCGCCGAAGGCGATCAGGTGCGGCTGGAAGGCAGCGTCCGCGGCGGCTCCGAGCGCGTGCTCGGCGACCGCGCCCTGGATATCCGCGAGATCGAGGCTCTGTTCGGCCTGGAGACCGCGCTCGGCGTCGCCCTCGGCCGCAGCATCGTCCAGGCCATGCAGGGCGACGTGCGGGTCGAGGCCAATGTCGGGACCGGCGAGACCCTGACCTTCCACTTCGTCGCCCAGCGCGCGCCCGACGAGATCGTCGCGCCCGAGACCCTGGTCCAGCAGGACCGCGCCGCCCACATCCTGGTGGTCGACGACAACGCCACCAACCGCATGGTCGCCGAGACCCTCTGCGAGATGTTCGACTGCACCTCGGAGTCGGCCGTCGACGGGGTGGAGGCGGTGGAAGCCGCCCGCACCGGCCGCTTCGACCTGATCCTGATGGACATCAAGATGCCCCGTATGGACGGCGTCTCGGCGACCCGCGAGATCCGCGGCTTCCCCGGCCCCGCCGGCCGGGTGCCGATCATCGCGCTCACCGCCAACGCCGATCCGGAAGACGCCGCCGGTTACCTCAAGGCCGGCATGAACGGCGTGGTCGAAAAGCCCATGAAGCCCGAGAACCTGCTGCGCGCCCTGCAGGAAAACCTGGGCGGCGGCGCGGCCGTCGCGGCCTAGGACCAGCTTTCCTCGCCAAGGACTAGGCGCGGACCCTCGGTTGAGCCATCGTCCCCCCACGCTAGAGCGTGACAGCCTGAAGTGGATACCGGTTCAGGCGCCCGTCACGCTCTAAGCCTTTGAAGATAGATCCTTTTCATCCGGTCAGATGATTCCATCTGACCCGGAAAGGGTCTAGGAGCCACGGGCCGATGCCATCCTTCTACGAACGCCGAATCCTGCCCCGCCTGCTGACCTGCGCCTGCGCCTCGTCGCCGATCATGAAGCAGCGCGCCAAGATCGTGCCGCTGGCCTCGGGCCGGGTGCTGGAACTGGGGATCGGAATGGGCCTGAACCTGGCTCTCTACGACGCCGACAAGGTCGAGAGCGTCGCCGGGGTCGATCCGGCGGCCGAGCTTCGCGCCCTGGCCTTGGCCGCGCCGCGCGATCCGCGCCTGGCCGTCTCGGTGGTCGAGGGAACCGCCGAGGCCCTGCCCTTCCCGGACGCCAGCTTCGACAGCGTCGTCTGCACCTTCACCCTCTGTTCCGTCCAGACCCCCGCCATGGCGCTCGCCGAAGCGCGACGGGTTCTGAAACCCGGCGGCGGCTTCCTGTTCTGCGAGCACGGCCTGGCTCCCGACTCCGAGGTGGCCAAATGGCAACGGCGCGTGGAGCCGATCTGGAAGCGCCTGGCCGGCGGTTGCCACCTCACCCGACCGGTGGCCGGGGCCATAGCGGCGTCGGGATTCTCGATACAGAATCTGGAAACCTTTTATCTACCCAAGACGCCCAGGATCGCCGGGTGGAACGAATGGGGCGTCGCGATCGCCTGATGTCGAAATTGTCTTGTAATCCCAATGAGATGCTCGTGCGCGATATCGCCGCAAGCGCAGAACTCTCATTGTTCGGCGAACGCGATCGCCGTATGAATCTGGTCGGCCGGGGGGCCGTGGAACGCGTAAATGTTGTCTGATTCCCTTGGCGAGACGTCTCGCGGCTGCGGCTGCGCCGGCCCCTGCGGTCACTTCGTGGTCGAGGACGTCACCAATGATGACGGCCAGCCCCAGGCCTATCTCAACGCCGACGAACGCGGCTCCCTGGTCGGGTCCAAGGAGAGCTACACCATCGCCGAGGCCGGCAACCAGCTGATCCGCGGCGACGCGGGCTGGGGTGGCGTGCTGGGCCAGGCCTTCACGGTGACCTACGCCTTCCGGGCCAACGCGCCCGGCACGATGCCCGACGACACGGCCGGGTTCGAACGCTTCAACGCGGCCCAAATCGCCCAGGCCGAGATGGCCCTGGCCGGCTGGTCGGACGCAGCGAACATCTACTTCACCCGCGTCGGCTCCGGATCGTTTGGCGAGGCCGCCTATTCCGACCAGGCCACGATCCTGTTCGGCAACTATTCGAGCGGCGCGGATTCAGCCAGCGCCTTCGGCTACTACCCGGGCTCGACAAGCTATTCGTCGCGCGCCGGGGATGTCTGGGTGAACATCACCAAGGGCAGCAACGCTACCCCGAGCGTCGGCAACCATGGCGGCATGGTTCTGGCTCACGAGATCGGCCACGCCATCGGCCTGGCCCACCCGGCCGACTACGATTCCGACACCTCGCCGACCTACGCGGCCGACGCGATCTATTATGAAGACTCCCGCCAGTACACGGTGATGAGCTACTTCAGCGAGACCAACACCGGCGCCAGCTTTGGCGGCCGATACGCCGCCGCGCCGTTGCTCGACGACATCTCCGCGATCCAGCAGGAGTACGGGGCGAATCTCTCGACCCGCACGGGCGACACCATCTACGGCTTCAACTCCAATGCTGGGCGAGCGTGGTTCGAGGCCACCTCGGTGGCCTCGCGACCGATCTTCGCGGTCTGGGACGCCGGCGGCAACGACACCTTCAATTTCGCGGGCTGGACCAGCGCCCAGACGATCGACCTGCGGGCCGGCAACTTCTCCAATGTCGGCGGCCTGACCGGGAACGTGGCCATCGCGGCCAATGTGACCATCGAGAACGCCCTGGGCGGCGGCGGCGCCGACACCATCACCGGAAATTCCGCGTTCAACGTCCTGGAAGGCAACGGCGGGAACGACGTTGTCTGGTCGGGCGCGGGCAACGACACCCTGCGCGGCGGCGATGGCCTGGACTTCCTGCGCGGCGAGGATGGCGACGACGTCCTCTATGGCGGCGCGGCCTTCGACGACATGCACGGCAATATGGGCCGCGACACCGAGTACGGCGGCGACGGCGACGACTGGGTGGTCGGCGGCAAGGACATGGACCTGCTCTATGGCGAGCTCGGTTCGGACGTCATCTACGGCAACATGGCCGACGATTCCTGTTACGGCGGCGACGGTAACGACCTGATCCGAGGCGGCCAGCACAACGACTACATCGAGGGCGGCGCCGGCGACGACTGGATCTCGGGCGACCGCGAATCCGACACCATCTGGGGCGGCTCGGGCGCGGACACCTTCCACACCTGGCGCGACGCCGGCCTGGACCGGGTGATGGACTTCAACCGCGCCGAGGGCGACAGCGTGCTGGTGAGCGAAGGCTCGACCTACACCGTCAGCCAGTTGGGCGGCGATGTGGTGATCGACATGGGCGGCGGCGCCCAGATGATCCTGGTGGGCGTCCAGATGTCGTCCCTGACCGCTGGCTGGATCGTCGCGACCTAGCTGGCCTGTCCTAGAGCTGGTTGTACTCGCCGCAACGGCACTTCACGACCACGTCGGCGATGTCGGCCCGATCGCGGCTGGTCATCACCACTTCCTCGCAGGCGCCGCAGACGAAGGCCGTTCCGGGCTCGCCCTCGCCGAAGATGTGCGGGGTCTCCAAGGCCGTGACCACCTCGCGCCGCCCCACGAACAGGCTGGGGAAAACTCGCATGGACGTCATGATCATTGGAAACTGCCTCATTCTGACCCGTACCGGGCTACGCGACTGTGCAACTGCAAAACGCGTGTAGCCGAGTTTTGCTGCAGCGCAATGACGCTTTGTCGGAAAACGGTTTCGTGAGGGTCCTGGCGCCCGAAAATCAGGCCGGGTCGAACCTCGTGCGCACGCGCCGTCGGCGCGAAGCTGCGATAGACTGAGGCGCGCGGTCACGGCTCCAGGCGAGGATGCATCCATGGATTTCAGCGGCGAACTGGTCGGGCGCCGGACCGGTCTGGAATGGAGCCCGACCCGGGACGGTCGGACCATCGAGCGGGCGACCCCGATCGAGACGGCGATCGGCCTTTCCTTCGACCGCCGACCGCACACGGTGCTGATGGCCACGCCGGACGATGTCGAGGACCTGGCGATCGGCTTCACCCTTACCGAAGGCGTGGCGAATTTCGCCGAGATCCTCGACGTGACCGTGGAGGCCACGGCCGAGGGGATATTGGTCGATCTGCGCCTAAGTCCCTCCGCCAGGGCCCGAAGAATCCGGCCTCGGACCCTGGAGGGCCGATCCAGTTGCGGACTCTGCGGGGTGCAACGGCTCGCCGACGCTGTCCGCCCGCTTCCCGTCGTCGGCTCGAGCCGACGGTTCGATCCTCGCTCCGTGCAGCGCGCGGTGGCCGCGCTTGGCGACCGCCAGCCGCTGGGACGCCTGACCCGCGCCACCCACGCCGCGGCTTTCGCGAACGCCGATGGGGAGCTCGGCCTGGTCCGCGAGGACGTCGGCCGTCACAACGCGTTGGACAAGCTGGCGGGCGGCCTGCTGCGGGCGGGCGCGGACCCGGCCGGAGGCTTCGTGGTGGTCACCAGCCGGTGTTCGTTCGAGATGGTGGAGAAGACCGCGCGGATCGGCTGCCCGATGATCGTGGCCATCTCGGCGCCGACCGACCTCGCCATTCGCAAGGCCGAGGAGGCCGGGATCACCCTGGTCGCCCTGGCCCGCGACGACGGCCACACGGTGTTCAGCCGCGCCGAGCGGCTGAAGCCGGAGCTGCTTCATGTCGGCTGACGACATCCCCGGCGTGCGGCCCTACCGGAACCCGGCCGGCGGCTGGGGATCCCTGAAGGCGGTGGGAACAGCCCTCGCCGACCAGGAAACCGTCATGGAGGGCGGTCGCAGCCTGCTCCACCTCAACCAGCCGGACGGGTTCGACTGTCCCGGCTGCGCCTGGCCGGATCCCAAGCACACCTCATCCTTCGAGTTCTGCGAGAACGGGGCCAAGGCGGTGGCCTGGGAGGCGACCACCAAGCGCGCGACGCCGGCGCTGTTCGCCGCCCATACGCTCACCGAACTGCGGACCTGGAGCGATCACGCCCTGGAGGACGCCGGACGCCTCACCGAGCCCATGGCCTATGACCCGGCCTCCGACCGCTACCTCCCACTGAGCTGGGAGGCGGCCTTCGCCCGCGTCGGCGCGGCTCTGCGGGCGCTGGATGATCCGAACCAGGCGGAGTTCTACGCCTCGGGCCGCGCCTCGAACGAGGCCGCCTTCCTCTTCCAGCTCCTGGGCCGCAAGCTCGGCACCAACAACTTCCCCGACTGCTCCAACATGTGCCACGAGCCCACCAGCGTGGGCCTGCCGGACTCGCTGGGGCTCGGCAAGGGGTCGGTGACCCTGGAGGATTTCGACCAGGCCGACCTGATCCTCAGCTTCGGGCACAATCCGGGCACCAACCATCCGCGCATGATGACCACCCTGCGCGACGCCTCGCGACGCGGAGCGACGATCCTGGTGTTCAATCCCATGCGTGAGCGGGCGCTGGAGCGGTTCGCCTCGCCGCAGGATCCGGTCGAGATGGCCACGCTGGGCTCAACCGAGATCGCCTCGCGTTACTACCAGCCGACCATCGGCGGCGACGCAGCCTTGGTCGAGGGCATGATGAAGGCGCTCATCGCCTGGGATGCAGAAGCCCGCGCGGCCGGCGAAGCGCCGGCGCTCGACCACGCCTTCATCGCCGAGCACACCCAGGGCTTCGAGGCGCTCGCCGCCCATCTGGAGAGCCTGGACTGGCCGGCGATCGAGGCCCGGTCGGGCCTGGGACGCGCCGAGATCGAGGAGGCGGCCGGAACCTACGCCCGATCCAAGGCCACGATCCTCTGCTACGGCATGGGCCTGACCCAGCACCGCAGTTCGTCCTCGACCGTGCAGCAACTGGCCAACCTGCTGCTGCTCCGCGGCAATATCGGCCGGCCCGGCGCCGGCATCTGTCCGCTTAGGGGCCATTCCAACGTCCAGGGCGACCGGACCGTCGGCCACTGGGAAAAGCCGTCCGAACCGTTCCTGGCCGCCCTCGACCGGGTGTTCGGCTTCACGGCGCCGCGCGCGCACGGCCACACCGTGGTGGAGGCCATCGCCGCCATGGAGCGGGGCGAGGCCAAGCTGTTCATCGGCCTGGGCGGCAATTTCGCCGTGGCCGCCCCGGATCCCAAGCGGACCCATGCGGCGATCGGCAAGCTCGATCTCACCGTCCACATCGCCACCAAGCTCAACCGCTCCCACCTGCTGCCGGGCCGCGAAAGCCTGATCCTGCCCTGCCTGGGACGCACCGAGATCGATATCCAGGCGGGCGGGCGCCAGGCGGTGACCGTCGAGGACTCCATGTCGATGGTCCATGCCTCGCGGGGCCTCAATCCCCCCGCCTCGCCGCAGCTCAGGTCGGAGCCGGCGATCGTCGCGGGGATCGCCCGCGCCGCGTTCGGGCCCGAGGACCCGGTCGACTGGGAGGGGCTGACGGCGGACTACGACCGCATTCGCGACCTGATCGAGGCGGTGCTGCCCGAGCTGTTCGCCGGCTACAACGAACGCATCCGCGTCCCCGGCGGGTTCCGCCTGCCGGTCGCGCCGTCCGAGCGGGTCTGGAAAACCGCGAGCGGCAAGGCCAACTTCCTGCCCTTCCTCGCCGACGGCGGCGACGCCCGCCAGGGCGACTCGAACGTGCTGCTGCTGACCACCCTGCGCAGCCACGACCAGTACAACACCACCATCTACGGAGCCAACGACCGCTACCGCGGGGTGTTCGGCCGCCGCGACGTGGTGTTCGCAAATCCCGAGGACCTGGCGGCGCGGGGCCTCGCGCCAGGAGACCGCATCGATCTGGCCGCGGCCTTCGACGGGAGCGGAGAACGGGTGATCCGTGGCTTCACCGCCGTCGCCCGCGATCTGCCGCGAGGCTGCGTCGCGGCCTACTACCCGGAGACCAACGGCCTGATCGCCCTGGACGACCACGACCGCCGGAGCGGCACGCCGGCCTACAAGTCGGCGCCGGTCCGGATGCGTCGCGCGGATTAGGCCGGCGAACAGCGCCGGAGGGCGGACACGAAAACGCCGCCGGCCAAGGACCGGCGGCGGCGTCGAGGTTTCCTGACGATGCTAGGCCAGGGCGAACTGCCGGCGGCGCGAACCGCGAAGCATGGCGCCCGCGGCGCCGAAGCCGACGATCATCATGCCCCAGGTGGAGGGTTCCGGGACGGCCGAGAGCAGCGGGCCGTTGAACGAGACCTGGCGGATATTGTCGAAGTTGGCCGCGCTGGTCACCACGGTGTCCGGAGCGCCCTGCTTGCCCTTGATCGTCGTGAGAGCGGTCAGGTTGCGCAGCTCGATGCTCTGGATCACTTCGCCCAGGCCGGCGTGGACGTCGAACTTGTTGTTGGCCGCAAACCCCGTGCTGAAGGTCTGGCTGGGCGCGCCGCCCACGAAGTTCAGGATCAGGTCGAAGGTAAAGGTGGGCTTGGGGCCCGTGCCGACGAAGGGGTCCAGCTTGAAGCCGATGTCGGTGAAGCCGAGGATCGGAGCGCCGGGATCGATGACCAGCCAGGAGAACGGCCCAGTGACCGTGGCGTAGCCATTGCCGTTCCCGCCGGGATTGAGGACGCTTCCCGAGGTGTAGAATACGTCGTGGTCGCCGGGCTGGGTGATCAGGGTGACACTCGTCCCGGTGGGCGCGGCGTCGTTGTGGATCTGGTAGTAATAGTCCGGGCCGCCCGCGCCGAGCACCAGGGTCGCGGCGGACGCCTGCGCACCGGTGAGGCAGATGGCGGCGAAGGCCGCGGCCGCAAAGAGCATCTTCATTCTGCAGTTCCCCGTCGTGGCCGTCGTGGCGGACCGAATTGGCACAGACCCGAGTGCTTGCGGGCCCATTGACGGGTTAGCTGCAAAAGCGAGGCCGGAACCTGGGCCTTCGATGAGAGCTTTGGAGGGGGGGCGAGACGGGCTGATCCGCGTTGGACAACCACGGATCAGCCCGCTCATTTAGGGGCTTACTTGCGCCTTCATGGAGGTAAAAGACGACGCTTAGCAAAATATCACAGTCACGCCGCAGTCCAATTAGGGACTGGGCGTCCGCATCTTAACAGATCAGGTATTTCTTCGATCCCGACTTAATATCGCCTAATAATCGTTGGTCCAAGAACGCGCCGGCGACAAGATGTCGCGGTCCGGATGACCAGGGCGACCCAGGCGCGAATCAGACCGCCGTCTACGGCGCGGCCCGCTCGGGATAGAAGAAATCGACCGGTCGATTGAGCCCCCGAGACAGCCGCCAGACCAGGGCGGCCTGGATGACCGCGTCGCCCGCCTCGTACCGCTCGATCTGCGCCACCGTGATCCCGCAGAGCTCAGCTACGTCTTCGGTGCTCAGACCCATCTCATGGCGTCGCTGGCGCACCCGCGCGCCGATATGGGCGTTCACGCTCGCCGTGGCCTCGGCGTGGGCCTCGAGCAGGTCGACCTGTCGCCGCCAGGCGCGCGCGAACCCGTCGAACACCAGCATGGTCGGGTAATCCAAGGCCGCGTCGGCCTTCGCGGTGATCGTATCGGCCAGCCGTCGGCAAGCCCGGATGTCGAACTTCGTCATGCAGCACCTCATCGCGCGAGATCAGGTCAGCGGCGATGCGTCGTCGATCTGGGGTGACCGCCAGGATGCCGGAAGCCGCCGACGATCAGCCGCCGAACCACGCTGTTCCGAATGTAGCGCCGCCGCCGGAGGTTCTGGAATAAGAGGAAGTTAAATCCAGGCATAGACAGGGGAATATTTCCCCCGTCGGTCCGTAATTCCCCAACGAGGCGAAATTCTATATTTCTCCCGTCGCTCAATACAGCGAAATGAGAACTCTTAATCTACGGATAGAGGCATTCATTTCAGATCATGTGCTCTGATTCTTTAACTATCGCTTATTTTCTAAACTTGAGACCAATGGTAATTACAAGGCGCAATTGGCGCGGCCACGTTGCGTTTCGCCGAAGACCCGCAGGCAGTCATGGGTGCTCCTCTGCGCCAGTTCGCGTCGCCCGATCTTCTGGAACGGGCCGAGTCGCCGCCAGCGGGCCGCACGGCGAAGCCTCCCACCCCGAAGTTTTCTGGAAACCCAACCCGAAGCGCCAAGATCGCCGCGAGCGTGCGTGCGGAATTTTCAACATTCCTAAGCAGGGTGCTAGTCTGGCTTGGCTTCGTCTCGCCGCAGTTCCTTGGTGACCGTGATCGTTTCGGGCGCCGCCAGGGCGGCGCGGCGGACCGGGGTCGCGGGGAGTGGGCGATGGCTGACATGTTGCGCGGAGGTCCGCCGCCGACGGCGGATGGTTCACCGCCGGGCGAGCTGGAGGCGGTGGGCAACATCTTCGCCCTGCTGCGGACCCTGGCCTTCGCCGCGGCGATCACGCTCGGCCTCTCCCAAAGTCCGCATCTCGGCAATCTCGTCACGGCCTTCCTGGCGATGACCCTGATCGTCGCCGTGGTGTTCGGCCTGACCTCGGGCCTGGTGGCCGCCGTGGCCGGGCTTGCGGTGCTCCACCTCCTGCGCGGCCTTGAATTCCCGCCAACCGGACTGGGCTCCGACGATGGCTTCCTGCTGGCCCTGTTCGGCGCCAGCGTCGTCACCACCGGCGTCTATTCGGACGTGGTGCGGCGGCGCAACCGGCACGCGCGGTCTCTGCTGGAGGCCGGGCGACCGCTGTCGCCCCACGCCTCCGGGCCGGCGCTCGGGGACTTCTTCCGGATCGCCAAGCACAAGGGGCTCAACACTGGCCGGCTGTCGGCCGCCGACGAAGCTCAGCGGGCGTTCGCCGCCTTCTGCGTCGTAGGCCTCGGACTGGTGGGCAGCCTGGTGGCCGGATACCTGCTCGGCCCCTTCGCCGCCATGCTCTCGGTGCTGGTCGCGGTGGTGATTGTCGGGGGTGGGTTCGGCGCCCGGTTCGGGCTCGCCGCAGGCATATTCGCGATGCTGATCCTGAACGGCCTCCCCGGCGGACCCGAGCACACGCCCATGCTCAAGCCTCTGGAGGCCGGGTTCAGCATGGTGATGTTCGCGGCCCTAGGGTGGTCGGTCGGCGTGCTTGCCGATCGGCTTCAGCAGGAACAAGGCGCCCTGGAAACCGTGGTCACCGCCGGTCGGGACCTGTCGGCAAGCGCCGACGAGGGCGCCATCCGCCAGGTTCTTTTCGACAGTCTCGTCAGGATCGCGCCGAGGGGCGGCGTCGTGCAGATCCGCGACGAGGCCGGGACGATCAATCATTCGACGCCGGGCGCTGAAGTCCTGTCGAGCGGACAACGTCCGGACTCCGCGGAGGGCTGGAACGTGAAGCGCCTGGCCGCCGACGGGCGTGATGTCGGCGTGGTGGTCTGGCGGATTCCCGGCGCCGCCGCGGCTGTACGGGCGGCCAACGAGATCGTGGTCTCGCTGATCGACCTCGGCGCGTCCGCCATCGTCCGCTCCCGCCTCAGCCTGGAAAAGGCCGATGTCGAGTTCGTCGCGCGCACCGAGCAATTGCGCACGATCCTGCTCGACGCCGTCTCTCACCACTTCCGCTCGCCCCTGGCCGGGATCATGGGCTCGGTCACCAGCATCCTGAACCTCCCTGAGCAACACGACCGCGGCGTGCGCCGCGAACTGCTGCTCATCATCAAGGAGCAGGCGAACCGGCTGGACCGCTACGTCGACAACTTCCTGAGCGTCGCGCGGCTGGAGTCCGGCTCCATCGACGTGAACCTCGCGGATATCAGCCTGGAGCCGCTGATCTACGACGTGTGGGAGACCTTCGGCGAGGCCGGCGGCGCCCGACGGTTCCTGCACGTGAAGGTCGACTCCGACCTGGTCCGCGCCGACTCCAGCCTCCTGGCCCAGGTGTTCGGCAATGTCCTGGAGAACGCGATCAAGTTCAGCCCCGAGGGTTCGGTGGTCGACGTGCGCAGCCGCAAGGACGGATCCCGCCTGGTCGTCGAAGTTTCCGACCAGGGTCCCGGCGTCGAGCAGGAATACCAGGACCGCATCTTCGACCGCTTCTTCCGCAGTCGCCGGGCCAAGGCGCCGGGCCTCGGCCTCGGCCTCTATATCACCCGCAGTCTTGTCGAAATCATGGGCGGCTCCGTGCAGGCCCGCAACCGTTCCAATGGTGAAACCGGCTTGGTGATGTCCATCGCCTTGCCGCTTGCAGAGGCCCCACAATGAGTAGCGACGCGAAGATCCTGATCGTCGAGGACGAGGAGCAGCTGCTGCGCATGCTGCGCTCCACCCTGATCCAGGCCGGATACGCGGTGACGACGGCCAAGACCGGCGTCGAGGCTCTCGAACAGCTGGTTCTCGAAGAGTTCGGCGTGGTGCTCCTCGACCTCGGCCTGCCCGACATCGACGGAAAAGAAGTCATCAGCCAGGCCCGGGCGATCTCAAAGGCGCCCATTCTCGTCATATCGGCCCGCGGCTCCGAGCGGGAGAAGATCGCCGCCCTGGACCTCGGCGCCAGCGACTATGTGCCCAAGCCCTTCGACGTCGGCGAGCTTCTCGCCCGCATCCGCGTGGCCCTGCGCCCGCCCCGGCGCTGCGCCTCGAGCGAGGCCGGCGTGTCCAAGAAGGGCCTGCAGATCGACATGGCCACCCGGCGCGCCACCGTCGACGGCGAGTACGTGCGGCTGTCGCGCAAGGAGGCCGAACTGCTGCAGCTGCTGGCTGACGCCAAGGGCGAGATCGTCTCGCACGACCAGATCATCGAGGCGATCTGGGGACGCGCCGGCGACGCGGACTTCATGAATGTCCGCGTCCTCGCCTGGCAGGTTCGCCGCAAGATCGAGCCGGACGCCGCCGCGCCGCGCTTCCTGCTTGCAGAGTCCGGCCTCGGTTACCGCCTCAACATGACCTGACAAGCCGGCTCGCGGGGCCGGCCGGCAGTCAGAAAATCCACGGGATCAACCGAAAACGCACCCGCTCCGCATAGGCCTGATACGCCGGGTCGGTCAGCAGCCAGCGCTCTTCTCGGAACAACCGGGCGACCTGGACGCTCCACGCGACCAGGTAGACGCACAGGTTCCAGAGGCTGGGATTGGTCAGCAGGAAGCCGACCTGGACGATGAAGTATCCCGTGTACATCGGGTGGCGGACGATGGAATAGGCCCAGGCGGCCTGTACGCCGCGATTGGCGGGGGCCAGGCCGAACCGCCGGTTCAGGCTGAGCTTCGCCGCGATCGTGACCAGGACCCCGACCGCCATCAGCGTGGCGCCGACGAATTCCGGCGCCAGCGGCCCGGGGGCTGGGCGGACCATCAGGGGAAGCATGGCGCCGCCCAGGGCCAGGGCCCAGTCGAGGGGCTCTGTGCTGGCGCTGAGCGCCTGCCGACGGATGAGGATGAAGAAGACCGACATGCCTTCGGTCGTCAGCAGAAGGAAATTCGCGGGTGCGCCCGAGCGAATGGTCGCGTTCGCCAAGGCTGCGAACAGCAAGACCAAGATCAGCCGTTCGGACAAATCAAGTATACGCCCCATGGCGAGAACCTGCCACGAAACCGGAGAGGCGGCTACTTTGCCGTCGCGCGACGACGGCGCGATCTTGACCGAACCTCCGCTGTCTTGCCAACCGGTGCGCTCAGATCCACAAGGCGAGATTGCCGGCCGCGCCCGGTGCGCCGCATGGGGGCGAGCAATGTTGGCTGACTGGCGCGAGAGCTCTCCCGATCGCTACGCCTTCCTCCGGCAGGCCGGCGAGGTCGAGGCGCGATGGTGGCGCGTCCTGCACGTGCTCGCCTTCGGCGGCCTGGCTGGCCTGTTCGCCGCCGGCCTGGTCATGCTGGTCGTTCTCGGGACCGCGGCGGGGCTGATGGCCGCCGGCGGCTCGGTCGGCGTGACCGAGGCCCTCGGCGTCCTCACCGACTTCGGTCGCGGCGACCGGACGCTGCAAAGCTACGTCTTCGAACTGGCCTTGGCCGGGCTGAGCTCCTTCACGGCCGCCTGGACCTTCATCGCCGTCGCCGCGCGTATCGAGCGGCGACCGCGACTCAGCTTCCTAACTATCGCCCCACGCTTCCGGTGGCGGCTGGTCAGCCTGGGCCTCGCGGTCGCCGCGCCGGTCCTCGGGGTGTCGGTGATCATCGCCTATCTGACGGGGGACGCGTCCCAAGCCCCCATTCTCACCCCCGGCGTCCCCGTCTGGGCGCGCCTGACCTACGTCGCGGCGTCAGCCGTCTTCCTCTGCCTGGCGGCCCTGGCCGAGGAGATGCTGTTCCGGGGATGGCTGCTGCAGCAGACCTCGGTCTTCGTCCACAGGGTGGCGCTGCTGCTGGTCGTCAACGGCGTGCTGTTCTCTCTCGCCCACGCCGATCCCAATGTCGGATCGTTCCTGATCAGGGCCGCCATGGGCGCGGCCTGGGCCTGGGTGGTGCTGCGGACCGGCGGCCTCGAGTTCGCGCTGGGCGCGCACCTGGCCAACAACCTAATGGTCAGCCTGTTCATCAAGCCCGTCAGCCTCGCGCCGATCGCCGCGCGGCCGTTCGACTATCTGGAGCTCGCGATCGAAGTGATCGGCCTGGCCATCATCGTTGGGGTGGTCGAATGGCTGGTGCGGACGCGCGCCATGGGCCGCACGCCATCGAACGCGTGAGCCTCAGGACAGGGCGCTCAGACCCAGCCTGGCGGTGACCACCGGCAGCAGGAAGACGAACTCCGCGAGCGCCAGGGCGTAGAGCAACGCCAGGACTGGCCGCCCGCCGCGCAGGTTGAAGACGATGCCGGCGGTCAGGGGGCCACTCACCGGCCCGAGCAGGAAGAACGGCGCAAGGCGCTTCATGCGGGACAAGGGCGGTCTCCAGGGGTCGCTAGGCTCGGCTAACGCCGGCCGGGTCTGGTCGGTTTCATCCCAAGGGTGACCGGGGCGTCTAAGACCGCCACGGCGGTTGGGCGCGGCAATGCAACTGTGGACCGCAACACCCTGGCGCCGCACCTGAGTCTTGACCAGTGATCGTTATTCCAAATTAAACCAATCTGCGCGGAGGTTGGTCCATGCTCCAGGCTGGCCCGCCCGCAGACCTCGCGCCCCTACGGGTGACGAACCTTGCCAAGACCTATGCCGGCGGCCGGGGGATCACCGACGTCTCCTTCACGGTCGCGCGCGGCAGCATCGCCGGCTTCATCGGGGTCAACGGCGCAGGCAAGAGCACCACCCTCAAGGCGATCATGGGCCTGGTCTCCCACGACCGGGGCGGGATCGAGCTCTTCGGCCGGCCGGCGTCCTTCGAGGCCCGCAAGCGCCTGGGATTCCTGCCCGAGGAGCGCGGCCTGGCCCCGCGGGAGCGCGCGCGCGACGCCATCGCCTTCCATGCCCGGCTGAAGGGCTTGCCGCGCAAGGCCGCCTACCTGCGGGCCGACGCCCTGCTGGAGCGCATCGGCCTGGCGGACCGGACGCGCGCACGGGTCGGCGAACTGTCGAAGGGCAACGCCCAAAGGGTTCAGATCCTGTGCGCGATCGCCCACGAGCCCGACCTGTTGATCCTGGACGAGCCGTTTTCCGGCCTCGATCCGATCGCCCAGGCCGAGGTCCAGTCGCTGTTCAGCGAATACCGCGCCAAGGGCGGCGCCATCCTGTTCTCGACCCACTCGATGGCCGTCGCCGAGCGCCTGTGCGACCAGGTGGTGATCCTGTCGGGCGGACGGACGGTCTTCGAAGGCGCGGTGGCCGAGGCCACCACCCACGCCCCTCACGGGGTCTATGTCACCATCAATGACGACGCGGCCCTGCTGGAGATCGTCCGCGACCTCGGAGGCGAGGCCCAGGCCTTCCCCAGCAAGATGGGCGACGCCATGCGCTGGCGGGTGCTGCTGCCGCGGAACGTCCCCTACCCCGCCCTGATGCGCGCCATGGCCGAACGCGAACTGGCCGTGCACGGCTTCGAGCCCATCCAGGCCGACCTGGAAGGCGCGTTCTGGACCCTCGCCGGCTACCAGGCGGCGGCCTGATGCGCAGACTCTGGCTCATCGCCCTGCGCGAGATCACGGCCTACGCGTCCGTGCCGAGCTTCTGGGTCGCGCTGCTGCTCGGCCCGGCCCTGATGCTGGCGACCAGCCTGGTCGGCGCGGCCATGGCCGGCGCGGGTCCGAGCGCGCCCCCGCCCGCCCAGTCCGTGCTCCTGCGGGCCGAGGATCCGGCGCTGCGCGCCACGGCCCTGGCGGCGATCGAAACCGTCAACGGTCTCGGCCGCTCGAAGCTGGCCGTCCAGGCGGCGGGAAGCGATCCGCCGGCCGACACCGTCATCGACATCTCGGGCGCCCAGGTCGTCGTCCGCGGGCAGGCCCTCTCCGACGTCGCGTCCGCGATCCTGCGGCGAGATCTCACCGCGACCCTGCAACAGCGCGCGCTGCGCGAGGCCGGGGTCGCGGACGCGGCCCTGAACGCCGCTCGGGCCGTTCGCGTCGATGTCGCCTGGATCAAGCCGGCGCCCACAGCGACCGGCTCGCAGGTCGGACCCCAGGTGGGCCGCTTCACCATCGTCATGTTGCTGTGGATGAACCTCATCGGGGCGCTCGGCATGCTGCTGCAGGCGATCGTCCGCGAGCGGTCGAACCGCGCCCTCGACAGCCTGCTGGCCTCGGCGCGGTCCAGCGAGATCATCTTCGGAAAGCTGCTGGGCGTGGGCGTGCTGTCCGTCTTCGTCCTGGCCGCCTGGCTGGCCGCAGGCGCCGCGGTCGCCGCCAGCCCGCTCGGCGGCCTGGGCGGCGGCCTGCAGACCCTGTTGCTGGCGGCGTTCAGGAGTCCCGCCACCCTGGTCCAGGCCGGGGCCTTCTATCTGCTCGCCTTCGCCATGTACGGATCGGCCATGATCGGTGTCGGCGCGGTGGCCAAGGACCTACCCGCCGCGCAGAACCTCTCGCGGCCGATCTTCGGCCTGCTGCTGCTCGTCTTCTTCGTGGCCCTGACCCAGCTTTCGGGCGATCTCGCGCAGACAGCGTGGCTGGCCTGGGTTCCGCCCTTCACCCCCTTCGTCATCCTCATGGCGCCGCCGGGAACCTTGCCGCTGGCCCACATCCTGGGCGCCTTCGTCCTGATGCTGCTGACCACCGTGGTCGTGGGCGCCATGGCCGCCATGGCCCTGACGGAAACCCCGCTGGCGCGGGCGCGAAAAGCGCTCGGCTTTCGGCCGACCTAGGCTTACCGCGGCGAACCCAACCTTAAGAATTCAGTAGTATTAAGGCCTCACCGCGCCGTCGAATCTGGCGCCAAGTCTGGGTGATCGACGTGACGGCTGATGTTCAGGATCGCGCCTTGCGACTGACGCCTCGCTCCCGGGCCGGAAAACTGCTGTCTCTCATCGTGCCGATGCACGACGAGGCGCCGGTCCTCGACCATCTGTTCAAGGCCCTGGACGCCGTGATCTCCGACCTGGGGGTTCGCGCCGAGATCGTCTGCGTCGACGATGGCAGCCGCGACGCCACGCTCGAACAGCTCAGGGTCCGCGCCGCCGCCGATCCGCGCATCCGGGTGATCGCGCTCTCCCGCAACTTCGGCAAGGAGGCGGCCCTGACCGCCGGCGTCGACGTCGCGGCCGGGGACATGGTCGTCCCCCTCGACGCCGACCTGCAGGACCCGCCCGCGCTGATCACGGAGTTCGTGGACCTGTGGGAGCAGGGCTACGACGTTGTCTACGGCGTCCGCGCCGACCGCCGCAGCGACCATTGGCTGAAGCGGCTGACGGCGGGGTCCTTCTACCGCGTGTTCAACGCCATTTCAGCCAGTCCCATCCCGCCCAGCACCGGCGACTTCCGGCTGATGGACCGCCAGGTCATCGAGGCCCTGAAGCAGCTGCCCGAGCGCAACCGGTTCATGAAGGGGCTGTTCGCCTGGGTCGGTTTCCGGCAGGTGGGCGTGGCCTATGTCCGCCCCGAGCGCGTGGCCGGCCAGACCTCCTGGCGCTATTTCCAGCTCTGGCGGTTCGCGCTGGACGGCATCACCTCGTTCACCACCGCCCCGCTGCGGGTTTGGACGGTGGTCGGCCTCGCGGCCGCGGCGGCCGCCCTGGTCGCCGCCCTAGCCCTGATCGTCCGCGTGCTGGTTGTGGGCCGCGACGTGCCGGGCTACGCCTCATTGATGGTGGTGGTGCTGTTCGGCTTCGCCATCCAGATGATCGCCTTCGGGATCCTCGGCGAGTATGTCGGCCGGCTCTATGAAGAGGTGAAGGGCCGCCCCCTTTATCTCGTGCGCGAACGGGTCGGGTTCGAGGCCTGACATGGACCGCGAAGTCTACGACACCATGCGCCGGGTCGAGCGTGACCACTGGTGGTTCGCCGCCCGGCGGCAGATCCTCGCCGACCGCATCGCCGCCCTGCGCCTACCCGCCGACGCGGCGATCCTCGAGGTGGGCTGCGGCACGGGTGGGAACCTCGAAATGCTGTCGCGTTTCGGCAAGGTGCGGGCCATCGAGCCGGACGCCGAGTCCCGGGCCTACGCCGCCCGCGGCGGCATCGAGGTCCAGGACGGCCTGCTGCCCGAAGGCCTGCCGCCCTTCGAGGCGCCGTTCGACCTGGTCGCGGCCTTCGACGTCATCGAACATGTGGACGACGACCTGGCCTCGGTCGCGGCCCTGTCGCGCCTGCTCAAGCCCGGCGGATACTTTATCGCCACGGTCCCGGCCAACGCCTGGATGTGGAGCCGGCACGACGAGCTGCACCATCACAAGCGGCGCTACGCCCTGCCCGCCTTCCGCGCACTGTTCGCCAAGGCCGGGCTGACGGTGGAGAAGGCGACCCATTTCAACACCCTGCTCTTCCCGCCCATCGCCGCGGTGCGGCTGGCGAAGGCCGCGATGGGCGACACGGCGGGCGGCGACGACGCCATGCCCTCCCCGGGTCTCAACGCCGTCCTGCGCCTGATCTTCGCCCTGGAGCGAGGCCTGCTCAGCGCCCTGAACCTGCCGTTCGGGGTCTCGATCCTGCTCGTCGCGCGACGTGCGGCCTGATGCCCCGAGAAGCCGCCAGGCAAGGCGGGACGTTCGTCATCGTCGGCGTGGCCGCCACCCTGGTCCATGTGGCGGTGGCGCTCGCGGCGCGCGAGGCGCTCGACCTCGCCCCGCTCAACGCCAACCTCGCCGGCTATTGCGCGGCGGTCGGGGTCTCCTACCTGGCCAATGCGCGGCTGACCTTCCGCCGGCCGAGCCGAAACCTGGCCCAGTTCGGCCGCTTCCTGGCCGTTTCGCTCCTGGCCCTGGGTCTGAACCAGGCCCTGGTCTACCTGCTGGTGGAGCGGGCGGGCTGGCCCTTCTGGCTGGCCCTGGTCCCGGTGGTGCTCGCCGTCCCGACCCTAAGCTTCGCGCTCTCCAAGCTGTGGGCGTTCAGATCGACCTAGGACGTCCGGCGCCAGCACGCAGACCAGCAGGCCGAGGAGGATGGCCAGGCCCGGGAGCGTCAGGCTGAGCAGCAGCAGCGCCAGGAGGTGGTAGAGCCAGCGGCGGTCACCCGTGGGGACCGCCAGGGCCGCCACGGCCGGCGCGATGACAGCGATCTCGTACTGCATGGCGTAGGGGGTGATGAGCAGGCCGGCGCCGATCAGGGCGGCCAGGCGCTGACCGGGGCTGCTGGCCCGCCGGAAGGTCCGCCAGACCAGGCCCACCGCGAGCGCGACGCAGGCCGCCTGGGCGACAGCTAGCGCAGGGCCCCCGACGCCCAGCCGAACCAGGGCGCCGACCGGGGTGACCACATTGCGCATCAGGTCGGCGTCGTCGGCGACCAGCCGGGCGAACCTCGGCAGGGCCGCCAGCCAGCCCGTCCAGGCGCTCACGCCGAAGGCCGCCAATGAGCCCAGGCAGACGAGGCCGCCCGTGGCGAAGGCCGCCGCCAGCGTCCGCCAGCGGCCTTCCAGGGCCAGGGCGAGCGGGAACAGCACCAGCAGCTGGGGCTTGAACGCCGCGGCGATCCCCAGCAAGGCGCCGGCCACGACGGGGCGGTCGCGGAGGATGAGGGCCAGCAGGACCAGCCCGCCGATCAGGAACGAGAGCTGGCCGATCAGCCCCGACAACACCACCGGCGGCGCCAGGGCCAGCAGCACCAGCGGCGCGATCCCGGGGGCGATGCGCCGAGCCGCGGCGAGATAGAGCGCGCCGGTCAGCAGGATGAAGCCTGCGAATGCCGTCCAAAAGCCCACCAGGGCGAACGGCAGGAATAGCAGGGCCGCGCTCGGCGGATAGACGAAGGGCCGGACCTTGGAGCCCTCCCCCAGCAACCATTGCTGGCTCTGGGTGACCGCGGCGAAGTCGTAGAGGCGGTCCGGATGCTCCAGGGCGATACGGACCCCGCTCCAGATCGCCAGGAAGTCGATGCCCAGCGGCTGGACCTCGACCATGGCCAGGATCAGCCGCAGATCGATCCATAGGAACAGGGCGAAGACGGCGGCCAGGGCGATCGGGCGGATCTTCGACTCCATGACCGACAATGACGCCATGGTCATGGGCAAGACAACAGGCCTTCAAGAACTGTCATCGCGCCCTGTTCATCCCCTCAGGTCATCGTTAGCGTGACATTAAGCGGCGCAAGGCGTGATGAGCCCGCTCCGTCGCTTCATCGACAAAGGTCCGGCGGCCCGCATGGTCGAAACCCCAGCCAACGACACCTTGAGACCGGGCCTCGTCGATCGTCTCTTCTCCTGGCTGTTCTCCGGCGTCGCAGGCCCACGGCTGGTGGCGGTCTGCGGCCTCGCCGCCTTCGTCGCGGTGCTCTCGGTCGGTAAGATCTTCGACGACGGCGACACCTACTGGCACCTGGCGACCGGCGACTGGATCCTGCGCCATCGGGCGATCCCGACCACCGACCCCTTTTCCTACACCTTCGCCGGCGCCCCTTGGCAGGCGCACGAGTGGCTGTCCGAGGTGCTGATGGCCCTGGTCTTCCGGGCCGGCGGCTGGAGCGGCCTGGCCCTGCTGTTCGCCGGCGCGGTCGGCGCCACGGCCCTGATCGTCGCGGCCTATCTGCGCCGATGGCTGGCGCCCGGGCCGCTGATGCTGGCTCTCGGCTTCGCGCTGGCCTGCGGCGCGCCCAGCCTGCTGGCGCGGCCCCACCTCTTGGCCCTGCCGATCCTGGCCGCCTGGGTCGCGGGCCTGATCGTGGCCCGGGAGCAAGGCGGCGCGCCTCCCTGGCGCCTGCTGCCCCTGATGCTGGTCTGGGCCAATCTGCATGGCAGCTTCGTCCTCGGCCTGGCGCTGATCGGTCCCTTCGCCCTGGAGGCCCTGGTCGAGAATCGCCACCGGCTCTGGGCGGCCTTGCGGGACTGGGGCCTGTTCTCGGTCGCCGCCCTGGCCCTGGCCCTGGTCACGCCGCATGGGATCGAAGGCCTGATCTTCCCGCTCGAAGTCACCGGCATGACCAGCCTGCCGATCATCGTGGAATGGCGCAGCGCCGACTTCGGCAAGCTCAGCGTCTTCGAGATCGCCCTGCTGGAGGTGCTGTTTCTCTGCCTCTGGCGCGGCGTCCAGGTTCCCGTCGTACGGTTGCTGCTGTTGCTGGGCCTGCTGCACATGGCGCTGCAGCACATCCGCCACCAGGCGACCTTCGCCCTGGTCGCCGCCCTGCTGCTGGCCCAGCCCCTGGCCCGCGCCAAGAGCCGGCCCCTGGAGCCTGAGCCGCGCGCCCCCAACGACCGCCGCGCGGTGGCCTTCGTGGCGGTCGCCCTGGGCCTCGTGGTCATCGGCCTCAGCGCCGAGCGGCTGGCCTCGACCACGACGCGCGTCGATGGGGTGAACAGCCCGATCTCCGCCCTGGCGGCGGTCCCGCCCGACCTGGCGCGCCGGCCGGTGTTCAACGAGTACGGCTTCGGCGGCTACCTGATCTTCAAGGGCGTCCGCCCCTATGTGGACGGCCGCGCCGACATGTACGGCGACGCCTTCATGCACCTCTATTCCCGCCTGACCCGGCCCGACGCCGCGGGCCTGAAGGCGGAGCTCGAGGCGCGCGAGGTGGATTGGACGATCCTGCAGCCCACCAACCCCGCCGTAGGTGTGCTGGACGAGCTCCCCGGCTGGCGGCGGCTGCACGCCGACCGTTTCGCGGTGGTGCACTCGAGGATCAACCGCGGAGCGTCGGGCTTTGCGCCGGGCGCTGGCGGGATCGCCAAGCCATCGCCGTCGTCATCGCCAGCAGCAGCGCCGCCAGCAGACTGATCCACCCGCCGACCACGGTCTCGCGCACGGGTTCGGGGCCCAAGGTTGGCCGCGCCGCCTGGCTCAAATCGGGTGTCCGGGACTCCGCTGTGACGTTGGTGAACTTTGAGCCGGCGGGCAGGTATTCTGGGGCATCGGGCAGTTCGCGCTCAATGTACGCCGGAAAGGGCTCGTTCAAACTGTTGACGGCGACGTTGACGACACGCGCATAGGCTGGCGCGCTCAGGGCGATCGCCATCGCGACAGCCACGATCGACAGTCGTGGCGACAGCGCGGCCGCGGTGACGGCGGCGAACTCGGCGACCACGAGCATTCGCCAGGGAAACTGAACTTGTTTCAGGGGCGGAAGCTCCCAGACGATCGGGATCAGAGCCAGGCTCATCGCGGCGCAAACCACCGTGACGCCCAGCCAGAACCGGGACCTGCCGATTGCCAGGGCGACAGGCGCCAGGGCCAGCGGAACCACCCATAGCGCCGCGCTGGCCCCCCATGGCGCCCAGTTGGCGGGCTGATAGGAGGGCGAGAACATCACGGCCGTGGAAATGTGGTCTTGCAGGGTGAGCGCCGGCAGCAGGTAGATCGCGCTCAGGCCCAAGCCCAGCGCACCTGAAACCGCGTAGGCCTTCAGGTGTTCGCGCCTGGCGATCACCATTGGCAGGATCAGGCCGAGGCTGGTCAGGAGCGCCACCGGCAAGTGGGTCATGACCAGACCCGCGAACGAGACCGCCAAGAGCGGCGTGGCCCAGCGGCGAGGCTGGGCCTCGATGGCGAGTGCGATCAGCGGGAGCCAAGCGAACGAAACGAACTCGGCCATGGCGGCGCGCTGGTACCAGTCGGCCATGTGGTAGGGGGCGGCCATGTAGAGCAACGCCCAGAGCGGATTAGCGCCCTTGAACCTAAGCCATGCGGCCATCGACAGGCCGGAGGCCAGCAGCGCCAGCAGGGCGGCTCCGGCGATGGCCTGCAGCGTCGTCAATCCGGCGAGCTGAAGCAGCCCCGACACATAGAAGGCGATCGGCGGATAGAAGTAGAAGGTCGGACTGCCCAGGCCCTCGAAGGATCCGGGAAGCCAGCGCGGATACATGACGCCCTGTCCAAGGGCCTCTCCGAACTGTTTGGTCCAGACATAGTTGTAGACGGCCGAGTCGATCGGCGCGGGTCCCCAGATTAAGGTAGGGAGCATCAGCAGCCCCGCCAGCGCCGCCACGGCCGCCATTGCTAAGCGCATGTCTTCCCCCGCCCCCCAGCCCGCCCCTTGATACTCGCGTCAGGCCCAGTCTCGGGCCATTGGTACGTCGACGGTCATTGTCCGCGCCAGCCTCGAATTCACGCCCACCGGGTGGCCCTGCGGGTGACGACGCCGTTTTACGGGGTCGCGAGTGTTTCCTTGCGGATACAGTCTTCAATTGCGAAAAAAACTTGGCTGCGACCAATAGTCTCAATGTTAAAGAATATTAAGAACAGCTTCCGCACACCTTATCCGTGTGGGATTTCGGACGCCAAATGCTGGTTAACGATTGACTAGCTTGGGAGATTCAATTTCGGAAGCGTCGCCACGCGGACACCTGAATTCCCGCAATGAGGACTCTGGGCGCGCGCCTTCAATTCGCGTGCCAAGTATTCCTTTCCTAACGGATTCTCCAACATCAAGGTTAACGCATAAGATTTCGATTTACAGTTTCTTAACGAAGGTTCTAACTGGAGCAAGAGACGGCGGGGGCTGCTCGCATCCCACAGCCGTCTAACGGCGCCATCTGGCGCTCGGTTAGCATCAACGGGGGTTTGCTTATGTCCAAGTTCGTTTCCTTCTTCAAAGACGAGTCCGGCGCCTCGGCCGCTGAATACGCGCTCATCCTCGCCATCGTCGGCGTGGGCATCGTGGCCGCCGCCGGCGTGCTGCGTGACTCCATCGCCACGGCGATGAACAAAGCGTCGTCGACCATCACCGCTTCGTAGTCGCAGCGACGTGCGCGTCCTCGCGGCGTCAATCGACGGATCACGCGCGGCTTCGTGAGAAGCCGCAACCGGTCCCTTGGAGGTTTCCATGACCAAGTTTGTTTCGTTCTTCAAAGACGAATCGGGCGCTTCAGCGGCTGAGTACGCCTTGATCCTCGCCATCGTGGGCGTTGGCATCGTCGCCGCGACCGGCGTCCTGCGGGACTCCATCGCCACGGCGATGAACACCGCGTCCTCGTCCATCACGGCGTCTTGAGCCTTCGGGACACTGGAGCAGCCGCGGCTTAGCGCCGCGACTACTCCAGGGCGCCCAACCTATTAACTAAAGCTGCGCTTAAGTCGCATCGAGTAAAGCTTCTCGAAGATCGCGAACCCAACAAGCGAGCTTCAATACGGGCGGTCTTACAACATGCCTATACGTACGCTTGCAACTCTCGTAGTCGCGATACTTCTGGGTCTTGTCGCGGTGGCCCTGGCCAATGTGTGGCTCAGCCGTCAGCGCAACGTAGATGCATCGACCGTGTCGCTCGCCGGAACCGTTCCGGTGGTCGTCGCCGCCCAGCCCATCGAGCGGGGCGTCGCGCTGCAACCCGCCGCCCTCAAGGTCGTCCGCTTCCCCCAAGCGGCCGCACCCGCGGGGGCGCTCTCCACCATCGAAGAAGCCAGCGCCGGCGGTCAACGCCTGGCGCTGCGCGCGATCGTGATCAACGAACCGATCCTGGCGACCAAGATCACCGCCCCCGGCGGCAAGGTGAACCTGTCCGCCGCCATGACGCCGGGCATGCGCGCGGTGACCTTCCGCGCCAACGACGTGGCCGGGGTCGCCGGCTTCGTGCTTCCGGGCGACCGGGTCGATGTCCTGGTGACCCGCGACGTGGGCGCCCAGGGCGGCAAAACCGGGTCGACCTTCGTCACTCAGATCCTGGCCGACAATCTCAAGGTGCTCGGGGTCGACCAACTCGACGACGACACCACCACCAAGCCCGTCGTGGTGAAGGCGATCACCCTCGAGGTCACGCCCGCCCAGGCCCAGGTCATCTCCCTGGCGCAAGCGGTCGGAACGGTCTCGCTCGCCCTCCGCCAGGTCGGCGATCAGGCGGCGGTCGACAAGCGGGTGACCACGGTCGCCGATCTCGGCGGTCGGGGCGCCTCGCCGATGGTGCTGCGGACAGCTGCGCCACGCCGCGCCGCGCGACCCGCGACGCCCGGCCTGCGCGTGAATGTCACCCGCGGCGTGATCACCTCGGACTACGCGGTGTCGCGCTGACTTAGAGAACAAGACCGCATGAGCCCTGTGGGGCGCGGCGCTTAGAATAGGGGTAGGGGCGTGAACATCGAGACGATCAAATCGAAGGGCTCCCTCGGCGCGACGTGGCGTCTGGTGCGGGCGCTCCTATTGGCCGCGGCGCTCTACGCGCCCTCGGCGCCCGCCATGGCCCAGGCCGTGGGCGGCGGCTACGAACTGGTGGTTCCGGCCGGCAAGTCCGAGGTCCTGGAGGCCCCGACCTACACCGACCTGATGATCGCCAATCCGGAGATCGCCGATGTGCTGCCCCTGTCGACCCACTCGGTCTATGTGGTCGGCAAGAAGATGGGCTCGACCGTCCTCAGCATCTACGGGCCGGGCAAGCGGCTGATCTCCTCGATCAACGTGGTGGTGTCGGCCGACGTCGGCGGGCTGAAGAGCCGGCTGCATGAGGTGATGCCCGAAGAGAACGGCGTCAATGTCAGCGCCGCCAACGAATCCATCGTCCTCTCCGGCCGCGCCAGCAGCGGGCCCAAGGTGGCGCAGATGGTGGCCTTGGCCGAGACCTACGCCCCGGGCAAGGTGGTCAACATGCTCTCCGTCCAGGGCGTGCAGCAGGTCATGCTGTCGGTGCGCTTCGTGGAGATGGAGCGCTCGATCGCCAAGCAGCTGCGGGTCAACACCAGTTCGCCGTCCAACGGCGCGCCCGGCCGGCCGTTCTCCTCGCAAGCCGGGGAACCCTACGTGGCCACCGGCGACTCCCTCAAGGGCGGCAGTTTCGACGGCTTCGGGGTCTTCCAGGCGCTGATCCGCTCGGGCGACGTCAATCTCGACATCCTGTTCGACGCCCTCGAGACCAAGGGCCTGGTCAAGACCCTGGCCGAGCCGACCCTGGTGGCCATGTCCGGCGACACCGCCACCTTCCTGGCCGGCGGCGAGTTCCCGATCCCCATCGCCCAGAACACCCAGGGCGGCGAGCGGACCATCACCGTCGAGTTCAAGGAGTTCGGCATCTCGCTCGGCTTCACGCCCACGGTGCTGGATGACGGGGTGATCAACCTGATCGTGGCGCCGGAGGTGTCGTCCATCGACCCCACCGCATCGATCACCGCGGGCGACCTGACGATCCCGGGGCTCAAGGTGCGCCGCGCCAGGACGACGATCGAGCTTCGGGACGGCGAATCCTTCACGATCGCCGGCCTGCTCAAGGACGAATATCGCAGCGACATCCGCCAGTACCCGTTCATCGGCGACCTTCCGGTGATCGGCGCCTTGTTCCGCTCGACCGGCTACCAGAAGAACCAGACGGAGCTGGTGTTGGTCGTCACGCCGCACCTGGCCACGCCGACCCGCGGTCGCGCGGCGACCCCGGGCGACCGGTTCGTCCCGCCGTCCGATTTCGAGCTGTTCGTCTTCGGCGCCCAGCGCGCGTCGCTCAAGGCCCGCACGCCCGAGGAACGCGCCCTGATGTCGGTGGATCCGGCCAAGGGCGGGCTCGAAGGCGGCTACGGCCACGTGCTGCACTAGGAACATGTCCATGACCCTTCGCACATCCACCACCATCGCCCTGGTCTTCGCCGCTCTCGCGCTCGGGGCTTGCGTCTCGGCCCAAGGGAACCTCTCGCCCGACTACGGCCAGAGCGTGAAGCAGAACCTGGCCGCCCAGGTCGCCGACCCCGAAGCCAGCTATCGGCGCGACACGCCGCCGGCCGCCGCCGGCGCGCGCACCAACCTGGCCCAGGACCGCTACAACAAGGGCAAGGTCCTCCAGCCGGCGGCGGCGAGCGCGAGCCGTGTCGGAATCAGTGGCGCCGGCGCGCCCGGCGCGCCGCCGACATGATAGACGCCAACAAGGATTTCATAGCGCGAGCAAGGGCGGCCCCCGCGCCCATCCGCTCGGATTAGGTTTCGGAGTATCTAGTGGCCCTGTTCAGTCGCATATCCGCCGCGCGGGAACCGACGAGAGAAGTCGCCGATCCACGGGAACGGTTGGTGCGGCTGGCCTATGACGTCGCGGCCTTCGACGGCCGGGCGCCCTCCGAGACCCTGAAATCCCAGTTTCCCCAAGTGCTGTTCGAGCCCGGGACCGGCGAGGGCTTCCGTGCGACCCTGGACCGCGTGGACGTGGTGATCGCCGCGGCGGACGGCGCCAAGCCCCACGAGATCGATCGGCTCTGCGCGGAGCTGCGCGGCTGCGAGCGGCGCGGCCGGGTCGTGGTGTTCCTCACCCACCCCGACGTGGAGACCACCCGGCGCATCGTGCGCGAAGGGGCCGGCGACGTCCTGCTTTCGCCGATCTCCGAGCCGGCGCTGGCCGCCACCTTGGAACGCATCCTGGCCGCCATGGGCCGCCCCGAGAGCACCGGCGGCGCCCCGCGCGGCCACGTGGTGTCGCTGCTGAAGGCCGGCGGCGGCGTCGGCGCCACCGCCATCGCCGCGCAGGCCGCCGCCATGGTCGCGGAGAACGGCAAGGGCCAGCGCGTCTGCCTGGTCGACCTGGACGTCCAGTCCGGCATGGCGGCGGTCTATCTCGATGTGACCGACTCCATCACCATGGCCGAGGTCCTGGCGGCCGAGGGCAGCCCCTCCGAGATCGGCTTCGCCGCCGGCCTGGTCCCGCACGCCAGCGGCGTGAGGGTCCTGGCCGCGCCGCACGTCTTCATGCCGCTCGAGGCGATCACCATGGAGGTGGTCGACGGTCTGATCATCGCCCTGCGCCGCGACTTCGACCTTGTCCTTCTGGACCTGCCGAGCGCCTGGACGGCCTGGACCAATCGCGCGCTGCGCCAGTCCGATCAGATCATCATGGTGACCAACCTCTCGGTGCCGCACGCCCACCTGACCCACCGCCAGCTCGACCTGCTCGTCTCCCAGGGCCTCACCCACGTGCCGGTGACCATGGTGTGCAACCGCTGTGGCGGCGACGCGCCCGCCATGATCTCGAAACGGGCCGTGGAGCAGGCGATCGGCCGACCCTTCGACGTCCTGATCCCCGAAGATCGCAAGCTCATGGGCGAGGCCGTGAACCAGGGCTCCGCGATCTCCGCGATCCGCAGGGGCACGAAGCTCGAGAAGGCCTTGCGCCAGCTCGTCGGCGAGATCAGCGCCGTACGGACGGCCAAGTCCAGCATGGGTGGGACCTGACATGGGCTATTGGAACGAAGACCTGCAGGCGGCCAACGATCGGAGCGCGCGGCCGACCACGGCGGCCACCGAGGCGCTAGACCTGCGCGTGCGCCTGCATCAGCGCCTCCTGGACATGCTCAACCTGTCTGTCCTCGACCAGACCCCGCGCGACGCCTTGAAGCTCGAGATCCGCCGCTCGGTCTTGGGTCTGCTCAGCGAGGAAAAGCGCCTGCTGACCCCGGCCCAGACCGATCAGCTGGTGGAAGAGCTGCTCGACGAACTCCTTGGCCTCGGCCCGCTGGAGCCGCTGCTCAAGGACCCGTCGATCACCGACATCCTGATCAACACCCACGAGATGGTCTATGTGGAGCGCGCCGGGCGCCTGGAGCGCTCCGATGTCCGCTTCCAGGACACCCGCCACCTGCTTCGGATCATCAACAAGATCGTCGCCGCGGTCGGACGCCGGGTCGATGAGTCCCAGCCGATGGTCGACGCGCGCCTCGCCGACGGCTCCCGCGTCAACGCAATCATCCCGCCCCTGGCCGTGGACGGACCGCTGGTCTCGATCCGGAAGTTCGCCGCGATCCCGATCAACATGGACAAGCTCATCGAGTTCGGCAGCGTCACGGCCGAGATGGCCAGGGTGCTGCGCGCCATCGTGGAAGGTCGCCGCAATGTGCTGATCTCCGGCGGCACCGGCTCGGGCAAGACGACGCTGCTCAATGCGCTCTCGGCGTTCATCGATCCCATGGAGCGGATCGTTACCATCGAGGATTCCGCGGAACTGCAGCTCCAGCAGCCCCACGTCGGCCGCCTGGAGACCCGGCCGGCCAACATGGAGGGTCGCGGCGAGGTCACCCAGCGCGAACTGGTCAAGAACTCCCTGCGGATGCGACCCGACCGGATCATCGTCGGCGAAGTCCGGGCCGGCGAAGCGTTCGACATGCTGCAGGCCATGAACACCGGCCACGACGGTTCGATGACCACCGTGCACGCCAACACGCCCCGCGACGCACTCTCGCGGGTCGAGCAGATGATCGGCATGGCCGGGCTGGAAATCTCGCCGCGGTCCATTCGCGGCCAGCTCGCCGCGGCGGTGAACGTGGTCATCCAGGTCGAGCGGTCGGAGGACGGTCGTCGGAGGGTCGTGTCGGTCTCCGAAATCGTCGGGATGGAGGAAGACGTGATCTCCATGCAGGAGATCTTCCGCTTCCGCCGTCGCGGGCGCGGCGGCAAGGGCGAGGTGGTCGGGGACTACGAGGCCACCGGCGTGCGGCCGAAATTCATCGAGGTGCTGCACATGCGCGGCATCGATCTGCCGCTCGACATCTTCGCGCCCGGCCGGGTGTCGATCTGACCATGCAAAACCTCATCCTTCCCATCACCCTGGTCTTCGCCTTCGTGGCGACCGTGCTGGCCATTCAGGCCGGCGCCACGATGATGTTCGCCTCGAGGGCGCGCCGTAAGCGCGTCAACAGGCGGCTGACCCTGTTGGAGTCGGGGGTGCCGGCCAAGCAGGTCTATGAGAGCCTGGTGCGCCGGCAATCGACCTCCGGGCTGGGCGGAATCGGCGGGCGGCTCTTCGACCGCGCCGGCCGCTATCTGGGCCAGGCGGGCCTTACCATCAGCCCCTTGCGGCTGCTGGCCTACGCCGGCGGCGCGGTGGCCGGGCTCTGGATGCTCTCCACCTTCGTGCTCGGTGCGCGCAGCCTACAGGACACGCTGACCGCCCTGGTCGCCGCGACCATGCTGGTGTCGGCGGCGGTCTGGGTCTGGGTGTCGCGCCAGCACGCTCAGCGAAAGAAGCTCCTGGAGGAACAGCTTCCGCTGGCCCTCGACATCATCATCCGCGCCATCCGCGCCGGCCACCCAGTCGTATCGGCCGTGCACCTGGTCACCCAGGAGATGGGCGACCCGATCGGTTCGGAGTTCGGGCTCATCGTTGACGAGACCACCTACGGGTTCGAGTTCCGTGAAGCCCTGGCCAATTTCGCCCGCCGGACGGGATCGGAGGACGCGCACTTCTTCGCCGTCAGCGTCGGAATCCAGTCCGAGACCGGCGGCAACCTGGCCGAAATCCTCGCCAACCTGACCAATGTCATCCGCGGCCGCATCACCCTGGGCAAGCGCGTCCAGGCCTTGGCGAGCGAGGGCCGGATGTCGGCGGTGGTGCTCAGCCTGCTGCCGCTGTTCCTGATCTCGTTCGTCGGCCTGACCCAGCCGGCCTTCTACACGTCCAAGTTCGCCGACCCGATCTTCTGGCCTGTCGTGACCCTGACGATGATCCTCTACGCGATCGGTCAGGTCGTCATGCATCGCATCGTCAACTTCAAGTACTAGGAGGGCTGGCCATGACGAACATCACGGAAATCCTGGTGCTCATCGGCGTCTTCCTGGCCGCGGTCGCTTCGTCCTACTGGCTGCTCTATCGGCTGGAATCGACGTTCCTGATCAATCGCCGGCTGCGCAAGGCGCCCAGCAGCGGGATGGGCGCGGGCCACGCCTCATCGGTGATCAAGGACAACAGGGTCTCGAACCGGTTGCTGGCCTGGATCCAGTCCTCGACGTCCCTGAGCGACGACGTAGATCGCCGCAAGATGAGCGATCTGCTCTTCCGCGCCGGCTTCGAGAGCCCGTCGGCGCCGATCTGGTTCTTCATCGCCCGCTTCGGCCTGGGCATTGGCCTGCCGATGATGTTCCTGGCCGGCCAGATGCTGAGCGCCGCGCCCTATGGGACGACCAAGTTGGCGATCTTCGCGGTGGTCCTGTGCGGCGCGGGCCTCATCGCGCCCCGGGCGATCGTGGACCGGATGGCGGAATCACGCCGCGAGCAGCTGCAGCAGCAGTTTCCCGACGCCCTGGACCTCATGGTCGTCTGCATCGAGGCCGGTCTCGGCATGGAGGCGGCCTTCGTGCGGGTCGGACAGGAGGTGACGGAGTCCCATCCCCGCATCGCCCGCGAATTCGGCGTCCTGTCGCAGGAGCTCCGCGCCGGGCGCACCCGGGTGGAGGCGCTGCGGAGCCTGGGCGAGCGGACGGACGTGCCGGCGATCCGGTCCTTCTCGGCCTTGCTGATCCAGACCGACTCCCTGGGGACCAGCATCGGCCAGACCATGCGCACCTATTCCCAGGAGATGCGCCAGGACCGCCTGCTCAAGGCCGAGGAGAAGGCGATGCGCATTCCGGTGCTCATGACCATCCCGCTGGTGGCCTGCATCCTCCCGGTGGTGGTCACCGCCCTCCTGCTTCCGGGAATGATCGACATGGTTCGCGAAGGGCTGCCGGCCTTGAAGGGGACGGGCTGATGACCAGGAAACTCGCACGCGCCGTCGCGGTGGCCGCGCCGCTGATGGCCATGGCGCTGGGCGGCTGCGCAACGGTCGGAAACCTCGTGAGCCGGTTGTCCGGCCACAGGCCGGCCCCGCAGCTCCAGGCCCGCGCCGCGCCGACCGGAGCCTCCGAGCACCCGATGACCTTGCCGGCCGACCGTCTGTACAAGGCCGCCGCCCAGAGCATCCAGGAGCGAGACTATGCCGAGGCCCTGGACATCCTTCAGATCGCACGCGAACGCACGCCGGGCGACGCGCGGGTCCTGAACGCCCTTGGCGTGGTCTATGACAAGCTCGGCCGCTTCGACCTGAGCGAGCGCTACTACACCCTGGCCGCCCGCGCCGAGCCGGACTCGCCGATCGTCGCCGCCAACCTGCGCTATTCAGCCTTGCTCCAGGCCGCTCAGCGGACACCGGCGCCCCTGCTCGCCCAGGCCGCGCCGCCGGCGCCGGTGCGTCTGGCCGATCTGGGCACGACGGACGAGGCTCGGACCCAGCCCTCGACGCCGCCCCTGATCCGGCGCGTCATCCCCGTCGGCGTGGTCCAGCGGGCGACCCCGGCCCTCGCCGGCGGGCGGTTGATCCTTGTGAACGCAAGCGGCCGCGCCCTGACCCCGACTCGACTCTACCTAGCCGGCGCGGGCTGGACCCTGGCCCAGGCCGACGAGACCGCGGCGCCGCAGGACCGCTCCGAGATCCGGTTCGACGCGCAGATCGAGCCGGTGGCTCGAGCGCTGGCACGAACCTTGCCGTTCAAGGTGACAATGGCGGCCTGCGCCTCGGCCTGCCCGTTCCAGCTGGTGCTGGGCCGGGATGCGCCGCCAGCGCTGGCGCCCACAGGAGGACGTTCCTAATGGCAGGCTTCAAGTCGACGGCGAAACTGGCGGCCATGGCGTTCGCGGCCCTGGCCGTGGCGTCCGCCGGTACGCCGGCCGCAGCCGGCTTCTTCAAGCCCGGCAAGGCCGCCCAGGCGACCGCCAACCTGGACATCGCCACCAGCGAGTTCGATCGCGCCATGCAGGAGCAGCGCCTCGTGGACGCCGGACGGATCCTCGACGGGGCCCTGGTCGTTGCGCCAACCGACCCGCGACTGATGTTGCGATCAGGCGAACTGCACCTGGCGCGGGGACGGTTCGAAGAGGCGGCCCGCAGCTTCGCCCTGGCTGAAGCCGCCCCGGCGCTGAACGCCCAGGCGCTGCAGGGCCGCGGCGTCGCCCTCGCCCAGCTTGGCCGTTCGGACGAGGCCGTCGCCACCTTGCGTCGCGCGGTCGCCGGCGACCCCACCCTCTGGCGCGCCTGGAACGCCCTGGGCGTCGAGAGCGACCGCCGCCGGGACTGGGCAACCGCCGAAGCCGCCTACGCGAAGGCCATCGCCACCCCGTCGGTGGACGAGATCGTCTACAATAACCGCGGCTATTCGCGCCTGCTCCAGGGCCGCTATCCGGAGGCCTCGGCCGACTTCGTCGCCGCCTTGGATCGCGACCCGACGCTCACAGCGGCGCGGATGAATCTGAGGCTTTCCCTGGCGCTGCAGGGCGACTACGCCCGGGCGACGGCGGTGGGCGACAAGGACCAGAAGGCCGGCGTGCTCAACAATGCCGGGTTCGCCGCGGTGCTGCGGGGCGATCTGGAGGACGCCCAGCGCCTGTTCGAACAGGCCATCGACAACCGTGGCAGCACCTATGGCCGCGCCTATCACAATCTGGAACTGGTCAAGGCCATGAAAGCCGGCCAACCGGACATCGCGCCGGGTCCCGCCAAGCCATGATCGCCGACGCGCTGCCCTGGGTGACGCCTGCGGTTTTCGCGGCCATGCTGGCGGTCGCCGCGGTGATGGACATCCTGCATCGGCGGATTCCGAACTGGACGGTGGCCGTCCTGATCGTCACCTATCTCGCGGCGGTCGCCGCCGGGCTCGCGCCATCGCCGCTACTCTCGGGACTCGGCGCGGCGGCCATCACCTTCGCGGTCACCTACCTGCTATATCATTTCAATATCTTTGGAGCCGGCGACGCCAAGCTGTTCTCGGCGGCGGCCCTGTTCGCCGGCTTGGCGAACCTGGGGACGCTCGCCCTGCTCACCGCCCTGTTCGGCGGCGCGATCGCCTTGGGCTTCCTGCTCCTGCGGCCGGACAGGGCCATGCGCGCCCTGACCACGCGGGGCCGGTCCTCGGGCGAGAAGTCAGGCATCCCCTACGGCGTGGCGATCGCCCTGGGCGCCATCACGACCGGCGCCGTCACCCCCGGGTTCCTTCCGCCGATCGGCTAGGTCGGGAAGCAGGCCGTCGCGTTGAGCGGCACGGCCAGAGTCATCAGGCCGGTTCGCAGCGAGAAGGTGCCCGAGCCGCTGACCTGGTAACCGCAGGCCTGGGCCGCCGCCGGCGTGAAGGTCAGGGATGTCAGGCCGGGACCGCTATACCGGCTCGTGGCGTAAGTGATGGTGGTCGCCGAGTCGCTGCAGACCGTCGTCTTCACCGCGGCGCATCGCGCGGCGTCCTCGACCGCGAAGTGGAGGCTCGAGGCCGCCTGCAGCATGAAGGTCAGGTAGACGGTGCCGATGGTCAGCAGCAGCAGCAGCGGCAGGACCAGCACGAACTCGGCCGCGCTGGCGCCGCCCTCATTCGACAAGAATTCCCTGGCGCGACGCATGGTCATGATCACCCCAACCGCATCCAGGCCGTGCGGACGATCGGCGTCGGCAGCAGGGCGACGATGGAGACGCCGGAGAACACCGGCGAATAGCTGTAGCTCACTGCCACCTGGACATAGTCGCCCGCCGTACCGTCCGGATAGCCGGCCGCCGCGCAGCTCTGCGCGTAAGTTCCGACCGGTTGCAGGACTTCCGTCGCGTCGGGGCAGTAGGCGCCTTCGGTCGGCGAGCCCGTCACCAGGGTCACATTGGTGCCGAGCGAGGTGCTCTGGATCGCTGTTGTGATGGCGGTGGTCATGGCGGCGCCGCAGGCCGTTCCCTTGGGCTGGACCTTCAGCGACGAGCAGGCTTCCCACGCCGCCTGGGCGCCGGCCTGGGCCGCCGACTCCACCTGCATCTTCTGGAAGGTGTAGAAGCCGAGGTCGACCACGTTGAGGACCGGCACGACCAGGACCCCGAGCCAAAGCGCGATCTCCAATGCGGCCGCTCCCCGCTGATCGGCGGCGAAGCCCTCGCGCTTCCGGCGCCTTGCACTGAAAATCACTGGAACAATCATTGGATGAGGCTGGGGCCGGCTCCTGACCCAGGCGGTCCCTGAAGGGTGAGATTCGCCCGATCGCACTGGCTGGTCGGAGCGCTGAAGATGCCGCCGGTTCCGCGGATGTCGATGGTCCAGGCGACGATCGCCATGCAGTTGTCGCCGCCGGTCTGGTGGTCGATGGCGCCCTTGATGACGATGTTGGCCTTGGGCATGTAGAGCAGGCCCGTGACCTTGTAGATCGGCGCATTTCCGACTTCGAGCACGTCGAGGCCGGTGGTCAGGACGGGATCCTGGTAGATCGCAACCCCGGCCCAAGGGCTCGCATCCGAGGTCGGTGCGGCGAAGTCGAATGTCCCGGTGCCGCTGAAGTTATGCTGGAAGCCGTCCCCAGCCGTTCCGGTGAAGATGATCGTCAGGTGGCCCGCGCCGGTGGTGCTCAGGGTGGAGCTGCCGATATCGAGCCCGCCCTGGCCGATAGTCAGAGTGATGTCGGCATTGACCGACACATTGCCGTCCAGAATCACATCTCCGCAGTACGGCTGGTCGGTGCTCCAGATCGTGTTCGCCGGTATGTGATGCGTCCCACGAGGGACGCCATCGCACGGATCGTTGATGTTCGACGCCAGCTGCGCGTAGATATCCGTCGGAGCTGCGCCGACGATCTCATTCGAGCCGCAGTCGTCGTTCGATTTGCCCGCCGTGGTGACATAGGCGTGGCCAACCGTGGCGCCGGACGTGCCGTTGCAGCTCGCGCCGCCAGCAGAAGCGATGTCGCAGCCGGTGAGGTCGAGACTTGGGGCGCCCTTGAACTGCAGGGCGTCGGCGGCGGGATTGAACGTCGTCAGGCAGAAAGTGCCCTTGCTGCCGGCCCGGGCGATGGCGGTCGAGATCACGGTCTTGGCGCGTCCGGCCCCCATGGCCACGTCGCCATTGTACCCGACCAACCGCGCCAGGCGGATCGGGATGTCCCGCGTGATCGTCACCTGGTAACAGTTCCCGGTCCAGGGCGCCGGACAGGTCGGATAGGTCGCCACCACGGTGACGTTATTGGTCCCGGTCGTATAGCCGTAGCGGCTCGCCACGCCCTTGGCCTCTTCGGAATAGGTCGGCGGCGGGCTGGTGCTGGGGCCGCTATTGTTGGTGGCCGCGGCCAGGGCGGCGGAGTCCGCCGCGTGCTGCATGGATCTCTGGGCCAGGAACCAGGTGGAGGTCTCGCTGGCCACGGCGAAGCCGCCGACGATGACCGGTAGCAGGATCGCGATGATCGGCGTGACATTGCCCCGCGCCGAGCCCGTCAGCCAGCCAAGGCCCCGCTTCAAGATTCGGCCGACCGTCCTTGAGAATTCGCCGCCGCCCGCCAATGCACAGCCCCCGCCTACAAGCTTCCGTCAGTCATCCAACCTCGCCGACAATATACCTTCATCTCCCGACAGACATCAATGCTGGCGATCGAATACCGAGGGATCGCCGCAAAGAATCAAGTGGCGGTTGAAAACCGCTCCGCTTTTGGTGACGGCAGGTCGATTTCTGTACTGGTCGGTCCGTGTTAAGCTTGATCACTTCGCGGTGACACGCTGGCATTAGGGATAGTTAAGGTATAGACTCCTGAGGAGTGGGTTGGGCGTTGCGCGGCTCGGACTGTGGGATTGCGGCGACCCCGTCATCCTCAACCCGCCGACGGCGAACGGAGGCCATGTCCGATGATCAAGGTGCGGGAGGGCGTCCTGCTCGCCATGACGGGCATGCTCGCCTGGTATGCGATTCTGCTCGCGCCTGACCGCCGCATCGCCCTCGATCAGCGGATATATGAGGTCGCGCAACAGGGCGGCGACGCGGCCGCGACGGGTCTGGAGACGATCCGGCACGTCATCGCACGGCGCTCCTGACCTCGCCGGCCGGCGCCGCGCCGCGGAGCGTCGTTGAGCCGATCAGCACGAACAGCCCGACCACCAGCAGCGGCATGAGATTGAAACCCAAGGCCAGGGCGGCCTGACGGCAGATCAGCGGCGTCACATAGACCGCCAGCAGCAGCAGCTTCTCCCAGGGCCGGAAGCCGGACTCGATCCCACGTCGCGCCAGCCAGCAGAGCGGGACGATCAGCAGGACGAAGTCGTAGTCGAGTACATAGGGGGTGGCCAGGAGCGCGCCCGTCGCCAGGGCGGCCATCCGGGTGAGCATGTCAGCGCCGGACCGCCAGACCCATGCCACGCCCCCGGCCGCCGCCAGGCTCAGGAGCCCTTGCAGGCCGATCGCCGCCCAGGGCGGCGCGCCGATCTGGCGCAAGGCGCCGTACAGGCTCTGGACCTTGGCCCAGCCCAGCGAGGAGCCCTCCTGCAGCAGGCCCAGGCTGGTCGAACCGGCGCCCACGAAGGCGGCGTAGGTCTCCGGTCCGAAGGCGATCAGCGCCAGGAGCAGCAGGGCGAGGCTGGACAGCGCCGCGCCCAGCAGGGTTCGCCAGAAGCCGCCCGCGATCAGGGCGATGGGGATGAGCAGCCCGAGTTGCGGCTTGAAGATCAGGCACCCGAAGACCAGGCCGGCGACGAACGGGCGGCGCGCCATGAGCAGTCCGGCCGCCACGAACAGGCCCGCGAACAGCGCCGCCGTCTGGCCCTGGACCGCGTTGACGTAGAGCGCCGGGAACACCGCGATGGGCCAGGCTCCAGCGCGCAGCAGACGTCGGGCGGAAGCAAGATAGACCGCGTAGGTCGCCGCCACCCAGGTCGGATAGGCCACGGTGAAGGGAATCAGGGCCAGCGGCGCGACGAGGGCGAGAAACGGCGGCGGATACAGGAACGGCAGGTAGCGTCCATGACTCTGGAACGCCTCCGCCTGGAACGCGATCTGGGCGGCGGCGTCATAGGCGCTCGCGGGATCGCGCCAGAACAGCGACCCGGCGCTCCAGAAACTCATGAAGTCGACGCTCGGGCGACCGCCCGGCTGCGTCCCGATGGCGTAGAGATATGGAATGACCAGAAGCGGGACATAGGCCAGAGCCAGGATCTTGGCGTATCCGACCGCCCGTTCCCGATCGAGCCAGCGGGCGTGGCGAACGAAATCCAGGTTCATCGCCGGCCCTCCCCCGCGAAGCCGGGCGCCCGTCGCGGCGGCCCGGCTCAGCTCAACCTAGCAGCTCTTTCCGCCGCCGCCGCCATCCCGACGGAGTCGGGCGCACGACATGGCCACCTAGCGGCGACTGTCGTCCGATCGCCGTTGCGCGGTTCGGAACGCCAGGTAGAGCCCGAACACGCCTCCGGCGATGAACAGGGTTCCGACAATGGCCAGGACGACGTTCACTTGACTGCCCCCTTGCTGTGGGCCCGGCGGCCCTCTTGGCTTGGTCGCCGAGCCTCGTGACTTTGACCTTCCGAGAGATAGTGGCGACAATGATCGAAGCTAGACCCCAGGCGTCGACGCCTTGAGCCAGAGGGCGACGCGGGAGATTTCACGAGCCATGCGGCTTCGATCATATGACCCGGCGGCCGGGGCCCGGCTCCGCGCCGGACATCTCACCCGGGTCAGGGTCCTGCGCCGGGCCCTGCCGATCAGCGCGGCGGTCCTCTGCGCGCTTTGCGCGGTTCAGATCGCCATGAGCGGCGTCGCGCCGCCGAGCCGGCCCCAGACGCGCGACGTCGACACCATGGTCAAACCGCGATTCGCCGGGCGGGGGCCAAGCGGGAAGAGCTTCGTCATCACCGGAAGCCAAGGCCGCCGGACCGACCCGGCCACCGCCCAGATCGAGATCGTCGACCCGGTCCTGGTCCTGCGGGACGACGCGAACGCGACCAAGCGCATGACCGCCCGAGCCGGGGTGTTCGATGAGGCCGCCCACGCACTGGTCCTGACTGGCGACGTCAAGATGGACGGCGGCGGCGGAGCCCGTTTCGCCGCCAACCAGGCGCGGATCGACACCCGCACGGGCGCGGTGAGCGGACAGAGCGGCCTGCGGGTGGAAAGCGGCGCCGGCGTCGTCCAGGGCGGGTCCTATGAGGCCGACGAGCAGGGGGATCGCCTGATCCTCAAGGGCGGCGTTCGCGGACGGCTGACGCCGAGGAACTAGAAACAGACGTTGCGGCGGCCCCCGGACTGGGCCAATGCGCAGATCACATGACCTCGCCCACCCCGCCCCGACGGATCTGCTTCCTCTACATCGCGCAGATCCATCAGATCCTGCACAGCCTGCCGATCGCCGTCGAGCTGGCCAAGGGCTGGCCTCAGTTCGAGGTCGACCTGGCCGCCACCTCGCAGGCGCATCTGGACTATATCGACAGCGCCCTGGAGCGGCTGGGCGGCGCGCCGGTGCATGGCCGGCTGCTGGGCCCGAAATGGCTTCGGGAGCTCCGCCTTCGCGGCGCCTCGACCCCGCCCAAGGCGGCCATGCTGGTCGCAAATCTGCCGACCCTCGCGGCCTATGACGCCCTGGTCACACCGGAGCGCACCACCGCCCTGGTCCGGCGGCTCGGGGTGAGCAAGCCGCGCCTGATCTACACCCAGCACGGCGCCGGCGATCGCGGCGGTCCTTTCGAGCCGCGGCTGGGTCAGTTCGACCTGGTCATGGCCGCCGGCCCCAAGCAGCGCGACCGCATGGTCGACTCCGGCCTCGTGCGGGCGGAGAACTGCGCCATGGTCGGTTATCCGAAGTTCGATATCGTCGAGGCCCTGGCGCCCAGGCCGGCGCGGCCCTTCGCCGACGACCGGCCGATCGTCCTCTACAACCCGCATTTCGACCCGCGGCTCAGTTCGTGGCCCCGTTGGGGCGCGCAGGTGCTGGAAGACCTGGCCTCCGACGGCCGCTTCAACGTGATCTTCGCCCCGCATGTGCGGCTGTTCGACCCGGCGAGCGCCGCCGACCTGGCCGCCGTCGAACCGTTCCGCGATCATCCCCGGATCCACGTCGACCTGGGTGGTCCGGCGGCCATCGACATGACCTGGACCCGGGTCGCCGACCTCTATCTGGGCGACGTCAGCAGCCAGATCTATGAGTTCCTGCGCACCCCCCGCCCAGCCGCCTTCCTCAACGCCCACGGCGTGGCCTGGGCGGACGACGAGAGTTACCGCCACTGGCGCTACGGTCCGGTGATCGATCGCCTGGATGGCCTGGCCGGCGCCCTGGACGCCGCGCGGAAGTCCCATGGCGACTACCTGGCCGAACAGCAGGCGGGCTTCGCCGAGAGCTTCGACCTCCAGCCCCGCTCGTCCTCCCTGCGCGCCGCCGAGGCCATCGCCCAGCGGCTGGGGGTCGGATGACACAGACAGCGGCCAATGCAGGTTTGCTGGGCCGTGTCATGGCGAACGCCGGCCTCTTGCTGGGCGGTCGCGCGGTCAACGCGGCGCTCAGCCTGGCCTATATGGCGCTGGCCGCCCGCACCCTGGGCGTTTCGCTGTTCGGGGTCCTGGTGCTGACCAACACCTTCGCGCAGTTCGTCGCCGACATCGCCCGGTTCCAGACCTGGCAGACGGTGCTGCAGTTCGGCGCCGCGCCCTTGGCCGAGGATCGCCGCGCCGACTTCCAGCAGGTGGTGCGCTTCGGGCTGCGGCTCGACCTCATTGGCGCGGCGGCGGGGGCGACGCTGGGCGTCGCCGGGGCCTTCCTGCTGGGACCCCATGTGGGACTGCCCAAGGACGCGGCCGGTCCAGCGGCGCTCTACGCCCTGACCATCATCTTCATGGTCCCCACCACCCAGATCGGCCTGCTGCGGCTGTTCGACCGGTTCGGGCTGCTTTCGGCCCAGGCGGCGATCGGCTCGGCTGTGCGCCTGGCCGGCGGCCTGGTCGGCATCGTCATCGGCGCGCCGGTCGGCTTCTTCCTGATCGTCTGGGCCGCCGGGACCCTGGCCGGCTTCCTTTACGTGACCTTCGCCGCCGTGGCCGAGATGCGCCGCCGAGGCCTTCTGGCGGACCTGATGCGCCCCAAGGTTCCGAGCGCGCCGATCCCCGGCGCCTGGCGGTTCGCCTGGGCGGCCAACGCCAGCGGCAGCCTGGAGGTGGCCTTCACCCATGTCGCGACCCTGGTGGTCGGGGCCCTGCTCGGCGCCGCCGACGCTGGGCTGTGGCGCATCGCGCGCCAGATCGCCGACGCCCTGGCCAAGCCCGCCCGGCTGCTGATCCCCGCCCTCTATCCCGAACTCGCCAAGCTGCGGGCCAGCGGAAGCCACGCCGGCATGCGCGCCCTGGCGCTGCGCGTGGGCCTGGTCGGGGGGGGCGGCGCGACCCTGCTCCTGCTGGTGGCGGTCTTCGCCGGGGGGCCTCTGCTGACCCTGGTCATGGGCCCCGACTTCGCCCCGGCCGCGCCGACCATGATCTGGCAGGTGGCCGCCGCGGTGATCGGGGTCTGGGCCCTGCCGCTGGAGCCCATGCTGGTCTCGATGGGCAAGCCAGGGGCGGTCCTGCGTGTCCGGCTGGTCGTGGCCGCGGCGTTCCTGGTCGCCCTGCCGCCGATCGTCGCAGCCTACGGCCTGCCCGGCGCTGGCGCGGCCCTCGTGGGCGCAACCCTGGCCTTGGCCTTGGGAATGCTCTGGAGCCTACAGAAACTCGTTCGCAAAGAGCGCCTTGCGCACTAAATCCTTGCCGAGTCCGAACGAACCGCGCGAAGCCTGACCAATGATTACGCCGACAGCGCCGGAACGCGCCCTCCGATTGGCCGATTTCCCCACCCTGCTCGAAGCCCTGGACTTCGCGGCGCGAGGTGAGACCGGGGTCAATGTCTACGGCCTGCGGGGCGAGTTCGCCCGCGCCTTGCCTTACAGCGAACTGCGCGAGGCCGCTCATGACGCCGCGGTCCGGCTGCTGGGCGCAGGCCTGGCCCCGGGCGACCGGGTCGGACTGATCGCCGAGACCGACGCCGACTTCGTCATCGCCTTCTTCGCCTGCCAGTATGCGGGCCTGGTTCCCGCGCCCCTGCCGCTGCCGACGCCCCTGGGCGGCCGGGAGGCCTATGTCGAGCAGATTCGCCGGATGTTGCGGACCGCCGACGCTAGCGGGCTGATGGGTCCCGCCGCCATGGGCGCCTGGCTCACCGAGATCGCCGAGGGCCAGGCCCTGCGCTTTGCCGGGGCCCTCTCCGACCTCCCACAAGGCGGACCGGCGGACCTGCCGTCGATCGGACCGCAAAGTCCCTGCTACCTGCAGTTCTCGTCAGGCAGCACCCGGTTCCCGGCCGGGGTTCTGGTGACCCACCGCGCCCTCATGGCCAACGCCGTGGCCATCACCCGCGACGGCCTGCAGGTGAAGCCGCAGGACCGCGCCTGCTCGTGGCTTCCGCTCTACCACGACATGGGGCTGGTCGGGTTCCTGCTGAGCCCGCTCACCGCCCAGATGAGCGTCGACCTGCTGCCGACCGGCGCCTTCGTCCGCCGCCCGCTCAAGTGGCTGGAGCTCATGGCCGCCAACCGGGCCACCATCTCCTACAGCCCCACCTTCGGCTACGAGCTCTGCGCGCGGCGCGCCGAGAACGCCCGCCCGGACGGCCTCGATCTGTCGGCCTGGCGGGTGGCCGGCCTGGGCGGCGACATGATCCGCACCCGACCGCTGAACCAGTTCGCCGAGCGGTTCGCGGACGCGGGCTTCTCGCCCGGCGCCTATGTCGCCAGCTACGGCATGGCCGAGGCGACCCTGGCGCTGACCATGGCGCCGCTGGGCCGCGGCCTGGTCGCCGAGAGCCTCGATGTCGGCCGCCTCGAGCGCGACGGCCTGGCCGTGGCCTCGACCCAGGCCGGTCGGGTCCGCGACTTCGCCCGCTGCGGTCCGCCCCTGCCCGGACATGAGCTGCAGATTCGCGACGATGACGGCAAGGTGCTCCCCGAGCGCACGGTCGGGCGGGTCTATGCCCGCGGGCCCAGCCTCATGGAAGGCTATTTCCGGCAGCCGGATGTCACCCAGCAGGCGCTCTCAGCCGATGGCTGGCTCGACACCGGCGACCTTGGCTACCTCTCGCAGGGCGAGATCGTGCTGACCGGGCGCATCAAGGACCTGATCATCCTCAACGGCCGCAATATCTGGCCGCAGGACCTGGAGTGGACCGCCGAGGCGGAGATCGCGGCCCTGCGCAGCGGCGACGTCGCGGCCTTCTCGGCGCCGTCGGACGGCGAGGAGGCGGTCATCGTTCTGGTCCAGTGCCGCAGCAGCGATCCCGAGACCCGTGAGAACCTGGCGCGCGAGGTCGCCGACCTGCTCCGGCTGCGCCACGGGGTCGAGGCGGAGGTCAATCTGGTCGGCGGCCACGCCCTGCCGCAGACCTCTTCGGGGAAACTCAGCCGTTCGCGTGCGAAGGCCGGCTATCTGGCGGGGCTGGCGGCGACGGAGCCCGCCTGAGGTGGCCGAGCGGTTGGCCGCTGTCACCGGGGCGACCGGCTTCCTCGGGCGTCATCTGGTGCGGGAACTCGCCGCGCGCGGTTGGCGCGTACGCATCCTGGCCCGGCGCGACCCGATCCATCCCCTATGGCGCGACCTTGAGGTCGAGGTGGTTCCGGGCGACCTCGGCGACGACGCAGCCCTCGCCGCCCTCTGCCGCGACGCCGACGTCGTCGTGCATGGCGCGGGCCTGATCAAGGCGCGTGATCGCCGGGCTTTCTTCGCGGTCAATGTGGAGGGCGCCCGGCGGCTGGCCCAGCTCACACCCGCCGCCATGCTGCTGGTCTCCAGCCTTGCCGCCCGTGAGCCCGGCTTGTCCGACTACGCCGCCAGCAAGCGCGGAGGCGAGAACGCCGCGCGCGGCCATCTGGGCCCGCGCCTCAACATCGCCCGGCCCCCGGCGCTCTACGGCCCCGACGATCCCGAGACCCTGCCGCTCTTCCGTCTCGCCGCCTCCAGCTCCGTGCTGCCGCTGTTCGACCCCAAGGCGCGCCTGGCGATGATGCATGTGGTCGACGCCGCGCGACAGATCGCCGCCCTGGCCGACAAGCCCACCGGATTCAGCGTCACCCTGTCCGACCACCGTCCCGAGGGCTACGGCTGGCGTGAGATTCTGCAGACCGCCGCCGCGGTATTCGACGCCCAGCCGCGCTTTGTCCGCACGCCGGGGTTGGTCCTGACCGCATTGGCCGCCGGAGGTCGCCTTGCGCAAGGCTTGGGCGTCCCGGCCATTCTCAGCCCCGGCAAGGCCCGCGAGCTCCTCCATCTCGACTGGTCGGTGCGGCCCGACGAGCAACCGCTCGATCTTCCTGCCCCCCTCTTCGATCTCGCGCAGGGCTTCCTAAATACGGTCGAAGGGTACAAGACGGGTGGCGTCATGTTTGGTAGAGCACACAGGCGCGCGAAGGATGCCGTGGTTCCGCTCGGCGGAACGGCCTAAATGTGCGACGCTGATTGACGATCGTTCGAGGGGGCTCGTCGAACCTTATATGCAGCTTGTGACAGATCTTACCGTGCTCGAGGTCGCGCGCGCCGCCGAGGTGGTGCTGGAACGCAGCGTCCACGTGACGGCCGCCTCGGACATCTCCCGCGACCTCGCCGTTGATTCCCTGGCGCTCATGAACATCGTCATGGAGCTCGAGGATCGTTTCGACATCTCCATTCCCATCGACCGGCTGAGCGAAGTTCAGACCGTGGGCGACCTCGCGTCGCTGATCGACAACATTCGAAAGAAAGCTTGAGCATGGCCTTGCTCGACAGACACGCGGCGTCGCGCGACCGCTACGAAGCGCTCCGCCAGGCGTCGGCCGACCCGTTCGGAGTCCGCTTCGACGAGGTGATCTCGCCCACCGAGGGCGTCGTCGAGGGGCGGCGGACCATCCTGCTCGGCACCAACAACTATCTCGGCCTGACCTTCGACCCCGAATGCGTCGAGGATTCCGTGCGCGCCGTGCGCGAGCGCGGCACCGGGACCACCGGCTCGCGGATCGCCAACGGCAGCTATGAGGGCCACCTTGAGCTCGAATCGGCGCTGAAGACCTACTACGGCCGCAAGCACGCCATGGTCTTCACCACCGGCTACCAGGCCAATCTCGGCCTGCTCTCCAGCCTGGTCGGCCGCGGCGACCACCTGATCCTGGACGCCGACAGCCATGCCAGCATCTATGACGGCGCGCGCCTGGGCCATGCCGAGGTCACCCGCTTCCGCCACAACGACCCCGAGGACCTCTACAAGCGCCTCAAGCGCCTGAAGGACACGCCCGGCGAGAAGCTGATCGTTGTCGAGGGCATCTATTCCATGGTCGGCGACGTCGCGCCGCTGCGCGAGATCGCCGCCATCAAGCGCGAGATGGGCGCCTATCTGGTGGTCGACGAGGCCCATTCCATGGGCGTGCTCGGTGAAACGGGCCGCGGCCTGGCCGAGGAAGCCGGTGTCGAGGCCGATGTCGACGTGGTGGTCGGCACCTTCTCCAAGAGCCTGGGCTCCGTCGGGGGCTTCTGCGTCGCCGACATGGACGATTTCGACGTCCTGCGGATCGTCTGCCGCCCTTACATGTTCACCGCCTCTCTGCCCCCGGCAGTGATCGCCTCCACCGTCACCGCCTTGCGCCGCCTGCAGGAGCAGCCGGAACTGCGCCAACGGCTGCACGCCAATGCGCGGCGGCTCTATGACGGCCTCACCGCCATGGGCCTGGCCACCGGCCCGACCTGCAGCCCGATCGTCGCCGTGACCATGCCCGACCAGGCCGCCGCCATCGCCATGTGGAACGGCCTGCTGCAGAACGGGGTTTATCTGAACCTGGCCCTTCCGCCGGCAACCCCCGACAACCGTCCGCTCCTGCGCAGCAGCATCAGCGCGGCCCACACGCCCGAGCAGATCGACCAGGTCATCGCGGTCATGGGCCGGGTCGCTCGCGAACTCGGCCTGCTAGGCGCCGAACCCCGCCGCGCCCAGGGGTAGCGGCGCGCGGCCTACCGCTGAATGGCCCCGACGGTCATCGCCACGGCGACCAGGTCGCCCGCGGTGACGTTCGTCTTGCGCCTGACCACCACCTTCAGGGGCAACAGATAGCCTTCGTCCTTGGGGAAGAGCGACGTGGTGAAGGTGGCGCCGGCGATCACAGCCTCGACAGGAACCACGCCCCATCCATAGGACACGGCTTTCGCCAGCCGCCGCAGCTCCTCGGCGTATCGCCCCGGAATCGGCACGAAGAAGAACGGCGAGGGGCCTCGCCATTCGATGACCTCTGCGTCGAATTCGAACCGGACCGGGAAACCTTGGCGCGCGCTCATGGCGGCAGCTTGGCGCGCCGGCCGAAGGTCCGCAACGACTCAGCGGCGTCCCTGCCGCCGCCAAAGCCGCCAGAGCACGCCGGGCGAGGCCAGGATCGGGTGGCGTTCGCGCCAGGGGGTCAGCGGCACCGGCAAACCGGTGTGGCGCTCGATCTTCCAGGCGGCGTATCGCGCCGCGCCCTCGAAGGTGAACGCCGCCTTGACCAGCCGGGCCAGGTTCAGCGGCTTGCCCAGGGCCCGCCGCCGCCGCCAGGCCGCCAGTTGGATCGCGCGATCCTCCTGGCTCAGGGCGGGAGCCACCTCCCCGTCGCTCTCTCCCTCGAACCCTAGCCCTCCGGCCCGCCAGGCGGCGATCAGCAGGCGGTCGTAGCGCTGCGGATCGACGCCCAAGATCTGGGCTTCGCGCCCCGCCGCCTCGACCCGGAACTCCGCGGCGTAGGTCTGGCGGAACAGCGCGCGCCAAAAGGCCCCTGGCCGGCCCCGCGGCGGCCCGATCGCCGCGGCGTACCGGGAGGCGGTCTCCGCCGACCGCGCCACCGCCTGGTGAACGGCCGCGCGCGCGCCGGGGCTGGCCGCCCAGACCAGGGCGGCGGGCTGAACGAAGCGCGTCCAGATCGTGGTGTCGGCGCCGCGTCCGGTCGCCGCCCGTCCGAACTGCGCCAGGGTCATCGAGGCCACCTTGGCGCGCAGGGTCGCGCCCTCGGTCTCCAGCTCGTGATAGCTCACGTCCGGCCACAGCAGCCGCCCCATGACGCCGGCGAAACCGCGCCGCGGCGCGCCCGTCAGGACGTAGAAGTCCATCACCCCGTCGGTGTCGCCGGTGCGCAGCACCGACCCGTAGAACAGCACCGCCGCCGCGCCCTCGAATCGCGCGGCCAGATGCGCGCCCATGGTTCGCGCGATCACCGGCGCCGGCGTCTCCAGTTCCGCGGCGACCAGGGCCTGGAGGTCGTCGGTCATGGGACGAGGAACCGCAGGGGCGCCCCGAGGCGCACGGAGATCTCTCCACCGGGGAAGACCTCGCCGTCGATGACGATGGATTCGTCGACCCGCAGGTCCAGCCGGTCAGCCAAGGCCCGGCGGTAACCCCGGACGGCCAGCCAATCGTCGCCACGACCGGCCAGCACGACCGGCAGAGCGCCCAGCAGCCCGCGCGGCGGGGCGTCGACATCCAGGACCTTCATCCCCTCTCGGAGCGGGCCGAAGGGCTTCAGGCCGAAGGGTAAGCGCTTCAGGGCCGTGGCGATCAGCACGAAACGGGGGCCGGAGGCCTGTGCGCCGCCGTCCAGGGCCACCGTGGCCTGGACCCCGCGACGCCACGGGCTGTCCTTGCGGTCGAACAGGGTCCCGAGCGCCGCCCCCGTCAGCGTGAGGGCCACCGACAGGCTGTGATAGGCGCCCATGCGATGCACCGCCTTCGACATCTGGGTGGCGCGGGCGAAGGCCCCGAGGCCGAGGATGAATCCCCGCACCGGCGGCTGGTCGGCCCAGCTCACCTCCAACGGCGCCCGCGACTTGAGGGACGGCGCATCGGTTCCGGCGCGGCGCAGCACCTCGGCCAGGGTCCAGTCGGGGCCAGCGCCCAGATCGAGCGCCAGGACATTGGTCTTGCCCGAGGCCAACACCGCCAGGACCGGCGGCCGGGCGCCATAGGCCGCCGGCAGGGCGCTCAGCACCTCGCGGACCGTCCCGTCGCCGCCGTCGATCACCACCAGGTCCACACTCGCCTCGGCGAAACGCCTCATGTCCTCCGCCAAGGCCCGCGGCGTCTCCGGCTCGGCCCAATACAGGCCCTCCGGCGCGCCGGAGGCCCGCCCGCGATTGGCATGGCTGCGCGGATTGCGCACCACGCCCACCTTGGTCAACGCGAGAGCCACGACGTCACCTGGCCGCGCGGGGCGGCAAGGGCCTGCAGGACCTGGATCAGGTGAACCAGCAGGCTGAGGGCGGTCCACGCCGCCACCAGGGCCAGTCCGATGTCGGGCCGCCCCGCCAGGGCGGCCGGGGTCAGCAGCAACAGGTTGGGATTGCGCCGCGCGGTGATCAGCCGGAAGAAACTGTCGAACGGCCGCCAAGCGTGCATCTCCACCTTGAAGCGCGCCAGGAACACCCCCTCCAGCATCCGTTGCAGGACGTAGCCGCCGACGATCACAGCCAGGATGAGGTTCGAACTTGGCAGGGGATGGGGTCCAGTCTGGACGCCCACCAGCCAGGCCCACCACCAGAACGGCGGGTGAATCAGGTCGATGCCGTGGTCGAACACATTGCCCAGCTTCGACGAGGTGAGGGTCACCCGGGCCAGCTTGCCGTCCACCGTGTCGAGGAAGGTCATGGCCCATGCGGCGACCAGGCCCCAGCCGAAATGCCCGGTCCAGAACATCCAGAACGCCGCCAGGACCAGCAGGAAGCTCGCGAAGGTCACCTGGTTCGGCGTGATCCCGGCCAGGGCGCACCAGCGGGTCACAACCCGGGCCGGCGCCGGCCAGACATACTTGGTCACCAGGTCGGTGACACCCTTGTAGGAGCCCTGGAACAGCCGCTTCTCGACGGCGCGGACGTCGCCCTGCGTCAGCCGGCGCAGGATCGGCGGCTCGCGCTTGCGAAGCTCGCTGTTATAGGCATCGCCCAGCTCCGAGGCGGTCAGGCGTGGATAGTCCGCCGCCGCGGTGGCGATGTCCTCACCGGCCTCCAGCCGCGCGACCGCCTCGCCCACCGCGTGCACGGCGGCGGGGACGCCCTCCTCGTCCACCAGGATCACCTTGGGCCGCTTGGCCAAGGCGCGCAGCAGGGCCTCGTCGAACACCCAGCGGGCGTCGGCCGCCACGAGGCTCGACGCGCCCTGGGACGCCTCGAGGCCCAGACGGCGGAAGATCCGCTGCAGCCGTTCGGCCGAACTCATGCCCCAGATCCGGACGCTTCCGGATCCGATCACCATGGCGCTGGGGCCGGCCGCGCCGACGCCGTCGTTTGTATTCGTCAATTCCGCCTACCGAGCTGCGCCTGTATGGGATTGATAGCCAGCTTCGCCGTCCCCTGACCAGAAACCATCGTCCGCGTGCCCCCCTACCGTCTCGCCCACCTCTCCGATCCGCACCTGCCGCCGCCCGCCGGCGCGCTGGGTTGGCGCGATCTGGGCTCCAAGCGGCTGCTCAGCGCCATCGCCTGGCGACGCAAGGGCTCCGAGCATCAGCCCCGGGTTCTGCAAGCGCTGGCCGACGACGTCGCCCGCCACGCCCCGGACCACATCGCGGTCACCGGCGACCTGACCAATTTCTCGAGCCGCGCCGAATATGCCGCAGCGCGGACCTGGCTCCAGACCCTGGGCGCCGCGACGGACGTCACCCTCAGCCCGGGCAATCACGACGCCCTGGTGCGGGCCGGCGCGCCCAGCGCCTTCGAGCCCTGGCGCGAATGGCTGGGCGACACACCGCAGGTCGCCTTCCCCGCCGTGCGCGAACGCGGCCCCCTAGCCCTGATCAATCTCTGCTCGGCGACCCCGACAGCGCCCTGGCTGGCTAGCGGCCGGCTGGGCGGGGCCCAGCTCGAGCGCCTGGCCCAGATCCTCACGGGCCTGGCCGGGCTCGACCTCTATCGCGTCCTGACCCTCCACCATCCGCCCGCCGCCGGCGTCGTCTCAGGCCGCAAGGCGCTAGAGGACGCCGGCGCGCTGCGCGCGCTCCTGGCCGTTCACGGCGTCGACCTTGTGCTCCACGGCCACGCGCACGAGGCGGCGGTCAGCGCCATCCCGGGCCCGCGCGGCCCGATCCCAGTGCTCGGCGTCCCATCCGCCTCGGCCGCCGGAGGCGGTCGCCATGCGCCGGCGCGCTGGCACAGCATCGAGTTCTCCGCCGAACGAAGGATGCGGGTCGTCGCTCGCGGGCTCTCGGCGGACACCGGGAGGTTCGAGGCGCTGGGTGACTATGTGCTGCAAGCGCCTCAGCGCAGGTAGCGCAGGGCGATCCGGATCGAACTTTCGCCGGGCCGGGCGCGGAATCGCACCTTGTCGAAGGCCGGGAGGCCGATCTTGGTGGGGGCGTCGTTGGAGAAGCCGAACCCCTCGATGGGCATGCCGTTGGTCCGGCTGCGGTTGAAATCCTCGTCGGCGTTGGCGTCGTGATAGACGGCGACGGCGTAAACCCCGGCCTGAGGCAGCCAGAAACAGGCCTGGGTGACCGGCGACCGCGCCTTCACCCTCTGCCGCGCCAGCTTACCGCGCGGGGCCAGGAACCGACGCCCGTCGTCCGGATAGAGGGTCACCGCCACCTGGCCCTGGGCGGCGCGAAGGCCGGTGACCTCGACCGTGAGCCGATGGGCGCTGGGCTTGCCCGCGCATTCGGCCTCGGCCGCCACGGCGGGCGCCCCCATGCACATCAGACCGGCGAGGACCGCGCCGCCAAGGCCGGTTCGGACTTTCATGGAAAACGGCGACTCCCTATGGTGCGCGCACGGCGGCAGGCGCCAGACGAGCAGGCTGCTTCATGAGCAATAAGACAGCGGTGAATTTCGGCTACCCACGAACTCTGGTGGCCGAAACCGACCATTGGCTGGTCCTCGTGCGACCCAAGCAGCCGACATTTGGGTCCTTGGTGCTCATGTGCAAGGAGCCCGTCACCAGCTTCTCCGACGTCAGCCCGGCCGGATTCGCCGATCTGCAGCCGGTCATCGGCGGAATCGAGCGGCTTCTGAAGACCACTGTCGACTACGCCAGGATCAACTATCTCATGCTGATGATGGTCGATCCCGACGTCCACTTCCATGTGATTCCCCGCTACCAGGGCGAGCGCGTGTACGATGGACGGGCCTTTCCGGACATTGGCTGGCCGGGCGTCCCGGCCCTGGCCAATGCGGTAGAGCTAGGCGATCAGGCCCTCCTGGCCCTGACCGCGACCTTGCGCGACGCATGGTCCGCGGCGTGAGCGCCCGCCGGCCGTTCCACGTGCCCCCCGGCCTGTCGCTGATCGACCGCTACGTGCTGCGCCTGACCACGGGGCCCATGCTGGGCTGCCTGGCGGTGACCCTGGTCGCCCTGCTGCTGGAACGGGCCCTGCGCCTGCTCGACCTGCTTTCCCAGAGCAGCGATCGGTTCGGTTTCGTGGTCCAGCTCACCGGCCAGCTGGTGCCGCACTATTTCGGCCTGGCCCTGCCGGTCGCCTTCTTTGTCGCCCTGTTCATCGTCATCACCAGGCTCAGCGATGGGTCGGAGACTGACGCCCTGCTGGCCGCCGGGGTGTCGCTGACCCGCCTGGCCGCGCCGTTCGTCGGGCTGGGCCTGGTGCTCACCCTGGTCAGCCTGGTGGTGTTCGGCTACCTGCAGCCTTCCAGCCGCTACGCTTATCGCGCGGTGATGCACGCCGCGGCCAACGCCGGCTGGAACGGCGAGCTGCAGGCCGGCGCCTTCGCTACCGAGGACAACCTGATCATGACGGCCGACATGGCCGATCCCGAAGGCCGCGAGTTGGGCAACCTGTTCATCCGCCGCATCACGCCGGAGGGCCGGGAGGAGGTCATCACCGCCCGCTCCGCCGACCTTCAGGTTTCGCCCGACCGCAAGACGGTGACCCTGCGGCTGCACAACGGGCGGCGCACGCTTGAGGGACGCGACGGCGCCTTCGACATCGTCGAGTTCGAGACCTTCGTGGCCCAGGCGCCCCTGGCCGGCTCCAGCGCGCTCATGCGGGCCCGAGGCGGCGACGAACGCGAGCTGAGCCTTGGCGAACTTGCCGCCCGGGCCAAGGCCGACGACGGCCTGTTGCCTCGCGCCACCCTGCTGGCCGAGCTGTACGGCCGGCTGGCGCGGGCGCTGTTCCTGCCTTTCCTGCCGCTCATCGCCTTCCCCCTCGGCCTGGCGGCCAAGCGCGGGCGGCGCGCGCCGGGGCTGATCTTCGCCGGCGTCCTGCTGCTGGCCTTCCAGCATTCCCTGCAGCTCGGCCAGAGCCTGGCCGAGGCCGGCCGCCTGCCGGCCTTCGCCGCCATCTGGACGCCCTTCGCGCTGTTCACCGGCTTCGGCGTCTGGATGTTCATGGGCAGCCGCAACCGGCCCGGCGAGACCCCCATCAGCCTGATGATCGGCATGGTCAGTCATCACACGAACGAAGCCATGGCCCGCGTTCGGCTCCGGCGGGCGGGGGCGGCGTGAAGCTTCGCATCTATGTCCTGCGCACCGTCCTGCTGCGGATCCTCGCGGCCGGCGCCGTGCTGCTCGCGGTGCTGCAGATCCTCGACCTGCTGGACGTAACCACCGACATCCTGGAACGCGGCCTGGGCGTGGCCGGCGTGGCCTATCACGCGACGCTGCGCCTGCCTCGGCTGGTGGAACAGGTCGCGCCGCTGAGCGTGCTGGCCGGCGGCCTGTTCGCCTTCGCCCAGCTCGCCCGCGAACAGGCGGTGACCGCCATGCGCGCCGCCGGGGTCTCGAGCTACCGTCTGCTCGAGATGGCGGTCCCGGCGGCCTTCGTCATCATGCTGCTGCACTTCACCGCCGCCGAGCTGGTCGCGCCGCGCACCGACGCCGTGCTCGAAGCCTGGTGGCAGGCGAGCGAGCCCGGAACCCCGGTCGATCCATCACCCCGCGCCTTCCGTTCCGGCGCCGAAATCGTGGTCGCCAAGCCCGGAGCCTCCAGCGGCGAGCGACTGAACGATGTGCGCATCTATCGCCGTGACGCCCAGGGTCGGGTTTCCGAACGCATCGAGGCGGCCTCGGCGACCTATGCCGATGGCGTCTGGCGCCTGCACGATCCGCGGATGCTGCGTTTCACGCCGGACCAGGCCCTGGCCTCCTCGGCCGTCGAACTCGCCTGGCGGAGCCGCCTGCAGCCCGCCGACGTCCGTTCGCTGCTGTCGCCCGCCCAGGCCCCCAGCGCCGCCAGCGCGCGGCGCGCCCTGGAGGGTGGGGGCTCTGAACGGCCGGACAGTTACTACGCCGTGCGCGTGCAGCGCGCCTTCGCGGCCCCGATCGGGGTGCTGGTCATGCTGCTGCTCGCCGCCCCGGTGGCCCTGGGGAACTTCCGCACCCGCGAGGGGGCGGTGCTCACCGTGGCGGCTCTGGCCGCCGGGCTGAGCTTCCTTGTGGCCGATGGACTGCTGACGGCGCTAGGCGAGAGCGCCGCGCTCAGCCCCCTGCTCGCGGCCTGGACGGCGCCGGCCGTCTTCGCCGCCCTGGCCGGCACGGCCCTGCTGCGGATGGAAGGATAGACCCCTGAGCGATCTGACGATCCGGCCCGTGGCCTCCAAGGCCGACCTGGCGCGCTTCATCCGCGTGCCCATGACCCTGGCCGCCGCCGACCCGAAGTGGATCTCGCCGCTGATCAGCGAGCGCGCCGCGGCGCTGACGCCCAAGACCAACCCATTCTTCGAACACGCCGAGGTCCAGCTCTGGCTGGCGGTCCGCGGCGGTCGCGACGTCGGCCGCATCAGCGCCCAAATCGACGCTCTGGCGCCCGTCGACCCCAATCGCCCGGCCGGTCATTTCGGCATGATCGCGGGAGAGGATGACCCCGAGGTGTTCGCCGCCCTGCTCGCCACCGCCGAGGCCTGGCTGAAGGCCCGCGGCTGCGCCGTGGCGCTGGGTCCCTTCAACCTATCGGTCAATGAGGAGGTCGGCCTGCTGGTCGACGGCTTCGACACCCCGCCCATGGTGATGATGGGCCACGATCCGGCCTATGCGGGGCGCCGCGTCGAGGCCTGCGGCTACACCAAGGCCAAGGACGTCTACGCCTACCTCTGCCAGATGAGCGACGACATTCCGCCCGCTATCCTGCGGCGGGTCCGCCGCGGTCCGGCTCCGGGGGTGACCCTGCGCATGCTCGACATGAGCCGCTACGACGAAGAAGTCGTCGCCATGACCGAGGTCCTCAACGACGCCTGGTCCGGCAATTGGGGCTTCACCCCCACCACCGAGGCCGAGACGGACCAGCTCGGCAAGGCCCTGCGCGCCGTCATCGATCCGCGACTGATCTGGTTCGCCGAGTTCGACGGCGAGGTGGCCGGCTTCGTGGTCCTGCTGCCCAATGTCAACGAGGCCATCGCCGACCTGGACGGCCGCCTGGCGCCCTTCGGCTGGGCCAAACTGCTGTGGCGCCTGAAGGTCGCCCGGGTGAAGTCGATCCGCATTCCGCTCATGGGCGTGAAACGCAAGTTCGCCAACTCCCACCGCGGCCAGCTCCTGCCCTTCCAACTGATGGACGCCAGCGCCACCCAGGCACGCGCCCTGGGCTACCAGACCTACGAGCTGTCCTGGATCCTCGAGGACAACGCCCCCATGAACCGCATCTGCCAGTCCCTGGGCGGGCGGATCTACAAGACCTACCGGATCTATGAAAAGGCCCTGGCGTGAGCAGCTTCACGGCCTTGGTCCTGGCCGGCTCCCGCGCCGAGCCCGACGAGCTGCGCGCCTATGCTGGGGTAAGCCACAAGGCTTTGATCGAACTGGCCGGCCAGACCCTGCTGGCCCGCGTGGTCGCCGCTCTACAAGTCGCCGGCGCGGCCCGCATCGGCGTCTGCACCTCGCACCCGCAGGTCGCCGAGGCCGCCGCGCCGTTGGAGGTCATCCCGGCCGCGGCCACACCCAGCCAGAGCGTCGAGCAGGCCGCCAAGGCCCTGGGCTTCCCCCTGCTGGTCACCACCAGCGACCACGCCCTGCTGCGGCCGGAGTGGATCACTCGCTTCCTCGCCGACATCCCGGCGGGAGCGGACATCGCGGCCCTGCTGGCGCGGGAGGACGTGGTGCGCGCCGCCGTCCCGGACACCCGGCGCACCTATCTCGCCTTCCGCGACGGCCGCTATTCGGGCTGCAACCTGTTCTATCTGCGCGACGCCCGCGCGCTCGCCGCCATCGCTCTCTGGCGGCGGGTCGAGGCCCACCGCAAGCAGCCCTGGAAGATCGCCGCCCTGCTCGGGCCAGGCATGCTGCTGGGCTATGCGCTCGGCCGTCTCACCCTCGACCAGGCGGTCGCCGGCCTCGGCCGCCGGATCGGACTGAGCGCCGTGGCGGTGCGCACGCCCTACGGCCTAGCCGCCGTCGACGTCGACAAACCCGCCGACCTCGACCTGGTCCGCCGGCTGGCGAGCGGTTAGACGGCCACCTTCATCCGGGACCAGGCCTCGGTGAGCGCCAGGTTCCGGGCCACATCGGCCGGGAAGTCCATCTCCGCCCAGTCCAGGCCCTGGATCGAGGCCGTCGCCACGTTGCGGCCGGCGCGCGCCAGTTCGTCGATCACGCTGAGGTACCAGCGCTTCAATCCCTCAGGTCCGCGCAGGGCGGACTCGACGCCAGCCACGAACTCGGCAGCGCCGGCGGGCGAGAACCGCAGGAAGCCGATGGACTCGGCGTCGAACGCCGGGATGGTCTTGCCGATCGACAGCAGGCGATGGCCGTCCGTCAGCACCTTCATGTCGTCAGCGTCGTAGGCGTCCTTGCGATCGATGGCGAGGGTGATGTCGGCGGGCGGGGCGGCGAGCAGGCGCGAGGCCACGGCCGGCTCGAACAGGGTGTCGCCGTTCAGCAGGAGAAACGATTCACGCATTTCCTCGCGCGCCAGCCAGCAGGTGGCCAGGTTGTCGGTCAGCCCGAAGAACGGGTTGTACAGGGTGCGCACGCGCATCCCAGGAAGGCTCAGCCGCGCCACCTCCGCGTCCACCGCCTCGGCGCCGAAGCCGGTGACCACCACCGCCTCGTGCACGCCGGCCTGGTGAAGATGCAGCAGCTGCCAGTGCAACACGCTCATGCCTGAAAGCTCGATCAGGCATTTCGGCCGCGAGTCCGTCAGCGGCGAGAGGCGGCGACCCTGCCCCGCGCTCAGAATAATGGCCTTACCGGCCTCGAACTTTGACACGATCTCGCTTTGTCCCACCCGGCGCAGCGCCCAAGCCTGCTGTTTACCAGTCGTCCGGCGACGGCGCACCTAGGGACGCACACGGCGGAACGCAATAATCCTGCGCCATGTCGACACGGGGCGGAGTCTTGACAACGACCACCGGCGCGAAGCCGCCGCCCGGCGTCCGGAAGTTCGTCGTCTGGCCCTGATAGAGCCTCGCGGCGGCCAAGAACGTGGCGCCGGCATAGGTGTAGAGCCGCACGTCCATCTTCCGGGTCTGGGGATCGCCGTCGACCTGGACCCGTCGCTCGCTCGGCGCGGCGAAGGCCTGGGCGACATAGCCGCCCTCGAGGATGGTCGCCCAGACGCCGCGGGTGAGCTTGTCGCCCCGATAGACCGCCTTGCCCGCGTAGCCGCCGGCCGGCTTGAAGAACAGGGACCGCCGCTCGGCCCAGAGGTGGTCGGCGTTGTCGGCGGTGACAGGTCGCGCGCTCGGAATTGCGGCTAGGTCCCTACGCGGCTGGGCGTCGACGCCCAAGGCCTTGAGCCGCATGGGATCCGACAGGAGGGTAAGATTGCGTTTGTCGGCCAGCAGCGCGTGATTGCGTGGGCTCGGCGTCACGACGACCGCCTCGGCGAGGTAGGCCGCCCGCAGCGCGGCGCTCTCGAGTCGGCCGAAGCCGAAGTCGACCAGGCGGTTGTAGACGAGGTCGATAGCCAGCTCACCGAGGAACAGGCGGCCCTTGTCGAAGCGAAGGTCCTTCGGGTCGGCGATCACGGCTTCGACGCCGTGGCGTTTGAAGAAGGCCTGGGCGAGGAGGAACTCCGGGTAGAGGTACTGGTCGGCTGGAGCCTCATCGACGATGGCTATGACGCTCAGCGCCTCGCCCCGTCCCTGCAGGCGCCACTCCTCCTGGAACATCCGCCAGACGGCGGCCTCGAAATCCGCGAGCGGATCGGCGGCCGGGACGACGGCCCGCACCTCGGGACAACAGGCCACCTGGGCTTGCGCCAGAAGCGCGTTCAGGAAGGCTCCGCCGGCATTGGTGTTGACCTCGATCAGCTTGGGGCCGTCCGGAGTCAGGTGGAAGTCATAGCCCATGAAGGCGCCGCGCGGCCCGAGGTCGACCTTGGCGATCTCCGGCGCCCAGGCCAGCGCGGCGTCCTGGAAGGCGGTTAGTTGCGCGGTCGCCTCGATGGCCTGGACGACCGTCTCCATGCCGGCGAGGTCGGCTTCCGAGAGGAAGACCGGCGCGCTGGAGAAGAGATGGGCCCGATGCTGTTTGAGCAGTTCGACCGGCACGACGCCGGCCGCGGCGCGCTCCACGACCGACCAGACCCGTTCCGGGTCGACATCGATGCAGAAGCAATCGCGGTTGAGTTGCTCTTCCAGGGTGATGGCGTTCATCGGCCGGCCGGCTCCAGCGGCGCCATGTCCGGCGCGGCGAGGAACTGGGGGTGCAGGGCGGGCAGATCGATCATGGCTGATACGGCCTTTGGAATCGGCCGCCACGCGACCTTACGTCTTGGAACTGTCGTATAGTTCTTATATTGTGGAAATATGGAAACGAAATCCGCCATCGCAAGCCTGTCGGCCCTGGCTCTTGAGAGCCGGCTCGCGGTCTTCCGTCTGCTCATCCAGGCCGGTCCTGGGGGATTGCCGGCCGGAGAACTGGCGCGCCGGCTCGACATCCTGCCCAATACGCTCTCGGCCAATCTCAATGTGCTCAACCATGCCGGCCTGGTGGCTTCGCGGCGGGACGGGCGATCGATCATCTACACGGCCGACTACGACACCATGCGCGAGCTGCTGGCTTTCCTGATGGAGGATTGCTGTGGCGGCGCGCCTGAAATCTGCGCGCCCTTGGCCTTGGTCGCCAGCCAATGCTGCGAGGCCGAGGCCGCATCATGCTGAGGAACTGAACCGTGGCCGAACCCCGTCCCGACAAGGTCTACAACGTCCTCTTCCTATGCACCGGAAATTCGGCGCGCTCGATCATCGCCGAGGCGCTGATCACCAAGGAGGGACACGGCCGCTTCAAGGGCTACTCGGCCGGCTCGTTTCCCAAGGGCCAGGTCAATCCGCACGCCCTCGATCTCGTGCATGCGCTGGGTTTCGAGCCCTCCGACTTCCGGTCCAAGTCCTGGGACGAGTTCGCCAGGCCCGGGGCTCCCGAACTCGATTTCGTCATCACGGTCTGTGACAACGCCGCCGGCGAGGTATGCCCCGTCTGGCCCGGCCAGCCGGTGTCCGCGCACTGGGGTATTCCCGACCCCGCCGAGGTCGAGGGGACCTATGTCGAGCAGGCGGCGGCCTTCGCCGAGGCGGCCAGGCAACTCGGGACCCGCATTCGGCTGTTTCTGGCCCTTCCGCTCGCCACGATCGACCGCATGTCGCTGCAGGCGAAAATGCATGAGATCGGCGAAACCCTCGACATACCGGCGCCGGCCGCCAGATGAGATCGCGCCCGCTTGAGCCATGCGCTGCGGCCTTCGAGGCGTTCGAGGAAGTCTTGCATGCCGCGAACCTGCCGACCGTCGATCTCGTCGGTCAACTACAGCGGTGTTGATGTGTCGGACGCCAGCCTAGAACCGCCGCTTCAGCCTTTCGGGTCGCTGCATCGCTTGGCTGCCGAGTTCCTCGGCACGGCGCTGCTGTTGGCGATTGTCATCGGCTCGGGCGTCATGGGCGAGCGATTGGCCGGCGGCAACACGGCCATCGCCCTGCTCGGCAATACGATCTCCACCGGCGCGGGGCTCGTCGTCCTCATCACGATTTTCGGGCCGCTCTCCGGCGCCCACTTCAATCCGGCCGTGACCCTGGTCTTCGCCGCGCGGCGGGAGCTGAGCTGGGCCCTGGCGGCGGCCTATGTCGCCGTCCAGATGCTTGGGGCCATCGCGGGCGTGTGGGCCGCGCACTTGATGTTCGAAGAACCGGTCCTGCAGATTTCCAGTAGGCTTCGCGACGGCCCCGCCCAAACCTTCTCAGAAGGCGTGGCCACCTTCGGCCTCATCGCCACGATTCTCGGGTCGATCCGCTTCAGGCCCGAGGCCACGCCGATGATGGTCGGGCTCTACATCACCTCGGCCTATTGGTTCACAGCCTCGACATCGTTCGCCAATCCGGCGGTGACCATCGCGCGCAGTCTGTCCGACACCTTCGCCGGCATCGCGCCGGCCTCCGCGCCGGCCTTCATCGCCGCGCAATTGGTCGGAGCCGCCTTGGCGGCGTTCGTCTTCGGCTGGCTGCTGAAACAGAAGGCTCAAGCATGACCGATCCGTTTCCCGGTCACTGTCTTCCACAACCCCAGCTGCTCCGCACGACATCTCGCGCGAAACGGGCATGACGGCGGCTACGGGTTCGGCGCGCAGAACCAGCAATCTTCTCCGATCGGACTGCCGGGCGGCGTCGGAGCGACGGGCATGCGCTCCGACCCCAGCGCCGCCAGGCGCTCCGGATCGGCGTCCAGGATGAGGCCGCCCAGATGTCGGGCGAAGACGATCTCCTCGGCCCCGCCCTGGTAGGTCTGCAACCGCCGCCCGAACGTCTTGAGGGCTGCCGACAGCTCGGCGGCGGCGGTTGGCGATAGCGACTTGTCCTTCAGCGTATCGACGACGTCCCCGACCAGGCGAAGCTGCTGCCGGCGCCGGATCTCGGCCAGGCGCGGCGCCTCACCAGCCAGCGGGGCCACGCTGTCGAACACGGCCGACAGCAGTTCCTGAAGACCCAGTTGACCGGGGTCGCGCCGATGCTGCTCGATCACGCGGTTCAGGCGCTGGGGATCGAGCAGCGCCGATAGCGTCATGTCCGAGGCGGTCGTGGCCACGCCTGGCATGTCGAACACCGGCCCGCCGAGGGTTTGGAAGAGCTCGATCTCGAACTGCTTGTCGCTGGTGCCGCTTTGGGCCGACGACAGGAGTTCGATGAGCTCGTCGCGCAGGTCGAGCTCCTTGGGCGACAGGGTCACGAGCAGCGCCTGGAGCGCGCGGCGCTGGGTCCGCGCGTCGATCACCTTCGCGCGCTCGCCGCCGCCGCCGCTCACCGCATAGGCGTAGTCGACCCCGCCCACGAGCTTCACCGCGGCGTCCACCTGATAGCGATGGAACAGATAGACCGGCACGAACACGCGTCGGAGGTCGGCGACCGGCGCCCCGGCCGGAATGTTCCCCAAACCGAACCGGGCGAGCGCCAGGCGGCGCACCGCCAGCACGTTCTCCAACTCGGCCACGGGATCGGTCCCGTTGTCCCATTGGGTGCTGTAGGGGTGCTCGGCGTCGGCGATGAAGCGCATGCCACGACCGGCCGCTTCGCGAGCAAGCTGGTCTAGCGCCCGCGTCTCATCGGTTCCTGGCGGGATCTGGCCGTAGAGCCATCGCACCGTGAAGAGATCCCAGTCCCCGGCGCCTTCGACATAGGCCTTTCCGAAGTCGAGCTTGCCGTTCCGGACGGAAATCTGCGGCGCCGGATAGTCCATCGCCGAAGCCCGGCCCCCGAACGTGCTGCCGGCGAAATTGTGCGCGAAGCCAAGCGCATGGCCGGTCTCGTGCATCCCCAGCTGGCGAATCCGAGCGAGGGCGATCTGGACGGGATCCTCGGGTCCGCCACGACCGCTCTTCTCGGCGCCCAGCAGTCCCTCGAAGATCAGCCGGTCCTGGCGGATGCGCAGCGAGCCGAGCTGCACCACGCCACGGACGATCTCGCCGGTGCGCGGATCGACGATCGTCTGGCCGGTGGACCAGCCGCGGGTCTGGCGGTGGATCCAGTTGATGACGTTGTAGCGCGCGTCCATGGGATCTGCGCCTTCGGGCAGCACCTCGACCCGGAACGCGTCGATGAAACCGGCCGCCTCGAACGCCTGGGCCCACCAGCCGGCGCCTTCCACCAGGGCGCTGCGGATGGGTTCGGGCGCGGCGCGATCCACGTAGAAGACGATCGGCCGTTTGACCCGGGAACGTGGCGCGGCCGGATCGGTCTTCTCGAGACGGAACCGGCGGGCCAGGCGATAGACCACAGGCTCGTCCAGCGGCGCCGCATAGTTGTTGACCAGCACCTGGACCGACGTCCCGGTGCGCGGATCGTGCGGGCGCGACCTGAAGCCGGGCTCCGGGAGTTTCAGGAACGAATGATGCACCGACAAGGTGACCGAGCGTGGATCGGGCGTCACCGCCCGAATCTCAGGGCCCGGCTCGTCGGTGGTGAAGGTCTGGACGGCCTCGAACTCGAGGTTCTCCGGGAAGACCCCGATCCGGCCTGTGTCGACATAGGTCAGGCTCGGCGCGGCGCGGAAGGTCCCCTGGCGGCGGGCCTTCAGCCGCGCGGCGATGTCGAGGGTGTCCTGGGTCAGGAAGGTGGTGAGATCGACCAGCACACCGCCGCCCGGCTCTTCGGCGACCACCTCGCCGGCCCAGATGTTCGACACGGCGAACGAGTCTCGCACGGCCTTGATCTCCTCCGGCGTCCCACCGTCGGCGCGGAACCCGGTGTTCTCGGCCTGCAGGATGACCTTGCGCCCCACCCGCCGGAAGGCGACCACCAGGGTGCGAGCCATCTCGGCGCGATCCAGCCCGACCGGGGTGGAGCCGAGACCGGTCGCCAGGCTGGCCTGATACAGGAAGCGCCCGGAGACGCCGTCGCGGTCGGCGGCGGGCAGCCGCACCAGGATGCGGCTCGCCTTGCGGTCCACATGCGTCTGCAGCAGCCCCTCGCGGGCCTCGCTCGCCGCCGTGGCCTTCGCCCAGGCCTCGTCCGCCGGCGCCGCGGCCGCACCAGACGCCCAGACGACCAGGAGCGCCGCGAAGAGGGCGCCGCCCGCCGAAGACACGGGTTTCATGAGATCTCCCGGAGCCGATTCAATGGGCGAAGACTTGGTTGCGTCGCGGCCAGACGAGAACCAGCAGGCTCGCCAGGGCGCAGGCTGTCACATAGAAGCTGGGCGCGATGGCCGAGCCGGTTTCGCGCACAAGCATGGTGGCGATGAAGGGTGCGAAGCCGCCGAAAATCATCACCGCGCCGTTGTAGCCGACCGACAGGGCCGTATAGCGGACGGTGGTCGGAAACAGGGTGCAGAGCGCGTTCGGCGCCGCGCCGTTGTAGAGGCCGTAGAGAACGCCCGCGATAACGGCCACGGTGGCCAGGGCGGCGAACGACTGGGCCTGCGATAGCAGCATGAACAGCGGGATGCTGAAGAGCGCGAACCCGACGGCGGAGATCACCATCGGCGTCCGGCCCCAGCGATCGGACGCCAGGCCCGACAGCGGGACAACGATCGTGCTGGTGATCGACGCGCAAATGGTGCCGCCCAGGGCGACGATCGGCGCCATGTGCAGCGACTGGGTGGCGTAGGTCGGCAGGAAGGTGATGAAGACGTAGCTCGACACGGTCCAGATCATGGTCACGCCGAAGCAGGTGAGCACGGCGTTGCGGTGGACGGTGAGCGCCGTACGCAGGGGCGCGACTGGAATGCGCTTGGCCCGCGCCGTGGCCACGAATTCCGGCGACTCCTCCACCCGGGAGCGCAGGTAGTAGCCGATGGGCGCGAGGATGAAGCCGGCCAGGAACGGCAGGCGCCAGCCCCAGGCTTCCAGATCCGGGGTGGAGAGGACCGTGTTCAGGACCAGGGCCGTGCTGATCGCCAGGATTTGCGCCAGGCCAGTGCTGACCTGCTGGAGGCTGCCGTAGAAACCGCGCCGGCCAGGCGGCGCGTGCTCCACCAGGAAGGTGGTCGCGCCACCCCACTCGCCGCCGGTCGAGAAACCCTGCAACAGCCGACAAACCACCAGGCAGACCGGCGCCCAAATCCCGATGGCGGCATAGGAGGGCACGAGCCCGGTCAGCCCCGTGGCCACCGCCATCAGGGTGATGGTGAAGGCCAGCGCCGCCTTGCGGCCATGACGGTCGCCATAGCTGCCCAGCACCATCGCGCCGACCGGCCGCATCAGGAATCCGACGCCATAGGTGGCGAAGCTGGCGAGCAGCGAGACCACCGGATCGGCGGATGGAAAGATTGCCTTGCCGATCTGGATGGCGAAGTAGCCGTAGACTCCGAAATCGAAGAGTTCGAACAGGTTGCCCAACAGACACGCGACGATCGCCCGCCGCCGCGTCGCCGCGCTCAGCGGCGCGGCCGGCTCGTCGGGTGGCAGATGCTCCGTCAGCGCGGTCATGGTCGGGGCCTCAAACCTGGAACTGGAATCCGTCGACGATGAAATCCTGTCCGGTGATGAAGCAGGGCTCCGAGGTGGCCAGGAACCGGACAAGCTGGGCCACGTCCTGAGGGCTGCCCACGCGGCCGAGCGCGATCCCGTCGCGGGCCACCGCCTCGCCGCGCTCGCGGATCACCACATTGCCGTTGACCTCGGTCTGGATGAGCCCGGGACAGATGGCGTTGACCAGGATAGTCGGGCCCAACTCCTTGGCGAGCGCGCGCGTCATGCCGAGAATGCCGGCCTTGGCCGCCGCATAGGCGAACTTGCTCACCGCGGCCGTCACCCCGCCCGAGTGGGCGTTGAGCGACGACATGCTAACGATCCGGCCGCCGCCCTGGGCGAGCATGATCGGGGCGACCGCGTGGATGTAGTTGAAGCAGCTCTTCAGGTTGACCGCGATGGTCGCGTCGAACTCCGCCTCGGTGATCTCCGTCATCCCCTTAGCCATGGAACGTCCGGCGTTGTTGAGAAGGACGTCGATCCGACCGAACCGGGCCATCGCGGCTCCGACCACGTCCTGCGCGCGCTGGAAGTCCGAGACGTCGGCGACCTGGACGAGGACCTGCCGGCCTAGCGCTTCCAGCTCCCGTGCGGTCGAGGCCATTTCCGGCTCCAGAACGTCGATCAGGACCAGGTCGTATCCGGCCTCCGCCAGGGCCAGAGCGCAGCCACGCCCAATGCCCCGCGCGCCTCCGGTGACGATGGCGACCGGTCCGTCCCCCATGCTCGACATCGACACCCTCAAACTCTACGGTAATACAACAGACATGGCGGAATTTTACAGTGTTCGCAACTCTGTATTCTCAACTGCACTATGATTAGGTGGGGTTTTGTCTTTGACAACTTTGACTGATGATTGTTGACAGCGACGGAAACAGGATTAGGTCCCAAAGGTGGAGTTGGCGTCGGGCGTACGTCGTGGCTTGAAGGAGTTTTCCCATGAACCTCGCCAAGTTCGCGCGGCGTCGCTACTCCGCCGGCCAGACCCCGCTGGAGGCCCTGCCCCGGCTCAGCGCGGCCCTGGGCGGCCCGAACATCTTCATGAAGCGCGACGACCTCACCGGCCTGGCTTCGGGGGGCAACAAGACCCGCAAGCTCGAATTCCTGGTCGCCGATGCGCTGGCCCAGGGTTGCGACACCCTGGTCACGGTCGGCGCCGTGCAGTCGAACCACTGCCGTCTCACCCTGGCGGCGGCGGCGAAAGAGGGCCTGAAGTGCCGCCTGGTGCTGGAGCAACGGGTGCCCGGCAGCTACGACCCGCGCGCCAGCGGCAACAACTTCCTGTTCGAGCTGATCGGCGCCGAGACGATCACCGTCGTCGATGCGGGCGCGGACCTCGCCGCGGCCATGGGCGCGGTGGCCGAGGCGGTGGCGAGCCTTGGCCGCAAGGCCTATGTCATACCCGGCGGAGGCTCCAACGCCCTTGGATCGATGGGCTACGTGGCCTGCTTCGAGGAGATCATGGCTCAGGCCTTCGATCAGGGACTGCGGCTCGATCACCTGGTCTGCGCCAGCGGCAGCGCCGGCACCCACGCCGGTCTCCTGGCCGGCGCCTTCGGCACGTGCGCCAACCTTCCCATCACCGGGATCAATGTGCGCCGCCCGCGGGCCGAGCAGGAGGCCAATGTGTTCCAGCTCGCTCAGACGTCGGCGGCCCTGGCCGGGATCACCGCCCCCCTCCCGCGGGACTCCGTGGTCTGCCTCGATGAGTGGGTGGGTCCGGGCTATTCGCTGCCGACGCCGGAGATGGTCGAGGCGGTAAGGCTCACGGCCGCGCTGGAGGGTGTCCTGTTGGATCCAGTCTATACCGGCAAGGCCATGGCGGGTCTGATCGGCATGATCCGGCGCGGTGACTTCAAGGCCGGCGAGAACGTGCTCTTCCTCCATACCGGCGGGTCCCCGGCGCTCTACGCCTACCAGCCGATCTTCTGAAGATGGATGCGCCCCTCACGGTCGGGATCCTGGGCGGCATGGGGCCGGCGGCGGCGATCGACCTCATGGCGCAGGTCCTGCGCCGATCCCCACGGGGCTCCGAGCAGGACGGGGTGCGGCTGATCGTCGACAACAATCCGCGCGTGCCCGATCGCAACGCCGCGATCCTGCGTGGCGCGCCCTCGCCTGCCCCCGTCCTGGCGCAGATGGCGCAAGGGCTCGAGCGAGCCGGAGCCGACGTCCTGGCGATGGCGTGCAACACCGCCCACGCATTCCAGTTCGAGATCGAACGCAGCGTCGGCATCCCCTTCGTGAGCATGATCGAAGAGGCGAGCGCCCAGGCTGCGGCCTTGGCGGAAGGGCGGGGCCGGACCGTGGGCCTGTTGGCTGGCGACGGCTGTATCGCCGCGGGTCTCTATCAGGCCGAACTCGGCCGCCGGGGCCTGGCCTGCCTATCGCCCGAGCCGTGGGCCCAGGCGCAGTTCATGACCATGCTCTATGACATCAAGGCCGGCGACCAGAGCGCGGCGATGTCCCGGAGAATGGCCGTCATCGCGGCCGGACTTGAAGCCGCCGGCGCCGACCTTCTGATCGCGGCCTGCACGGAAGTCCCGCTGGTCCTGGATGCGGGCATGACGGCCGCCCCTCTGATCAATTCGACCGAAGCGCTCGCCGCCGCGCTTGTCGACTATGCATTGCGCAGACGCCCTCTGCCACCGCCCTTCACGTCCACCGAGGTGGGAGAGGCCTGACCCCGTTTCGTCTCGACAAGGCGACTGCTTACACTTTAGGCAAGGCGCCCTGAGCGCCTATGCGCGCCGGGGGCTTCCGCCTTCGTCGGCAAGATCAACCTCACGCTGCAGGTCCTCGCGACCTGCATAGAATACCCCGTCGCAGCCTACATTTGCATGAGGACGCGACAAGCTGACGTTGCATCCTGGCCGCTGCGGCGATCATGGAGTTGGGCGCCATCGCCACACCCATCGCCGTTCGGCTGGCTGAACGATATTCCCTTTGATGAACGCCAAGGCTTGTGCCTAGGCTGTGTACGGACGACGTTCTCAGGGGATTGGACGTATGACTCTTGAGCAGCTCAGGATTTTTGTCTGCGTCGCGGAACGCCTCAATATGACGCGCGCGGCCGAGGTCCTGCACATCACCCAGTCCGGGGTGAGCGCCTCGATCGGCGCCTTGGAAAGCGCCTACGGAACGGCGCTGTTCGACCGGGTCGGCCGGCGGATCGAGCTCTCCGTCGCCGGCCAGGCTTTCCTGGTCGAGGCCGAGAAGGTTTTGAACCAGGTGCGCACGGCGCAGCGCACCCTGTCCGACCTCAGCAATCTGCGGCGCGGCACGGTCTCGATCTGCGCGAGCCAGACCATCGGCAACTATTGGCTACCGCAGTTGATCGCCGATTTCCGAGACCGGTTTCCGCACCTCAGCATCGAACTCCACATCAGCAACACAGCCGCGGTCGGCCGGATGATCCTCGACGGCGGCGCGGAGATCGGGTTCGTCGAGGGCGAGTACGCCGATGCGGCCCTGACGGGGTTCGACCTGGACGGGGATCAGATGTGCATCTTCGTGCCGCCCGGCCATTCCTGGGCCAGTCGCGCGCCGAGCGCCGACGGCCTGCTTCGGGCGGGCTGGGTGCTGCGTGAGCAAGGGTCCGGCACCCGTTCCGAGTTCATCGGCGCGCTGCGGAGCATGGGGGTGCCGACCGCCGACCTCGACATCCGGCTGGAGCTGCCCACCAACGAGGCTGTTCGCTCGGCGGTGATCGCTGGGGGCGGCCCAGGCGCGCTCTCCGACCTGGTGGTGCGCGAGGCCGTGAAGGCGGGTGTCCTGGCCCGCGTGCCGCTGGAATTGCCGCGCCGTGCGTTCCGGATGTTGCGTCACTCGGAGCGCAAGCTGAGCCGCGCCGCCGAGATGTTCCTGAAGAGCCTGCCCCCGCGCCGCGCCGAGGTTCGCGAGCTGCGGCTGGTGGCGACGGCTTAGCGGGATCGCCGCGGCTTCGACGTTTCCGCCAGCGCCCTAGAACTGGCGCACGCCCACCGCGGCGGAATCCGGCCGGCGGCTGTCGGCGGCGCCATAGAACACGCCATCGGACCCGATCATGATTGATTGGGTGCTGCCGATGATCTGGGAACGCTCCACCTTGTGTCCCCTGGCCACCAGGCCGGCGACCAGGTCTTGCGGAATGGCCTCCTCGAGCTGGAGGGCGCCGTCGACGCCGGCCTGGTGCACCCGCGGCCTCTGCGCCGCTTCGGCCACGTTCAGCTTGAAGTCGATCAGGTTGACCAGCATCTGCACCATGGTCGCGACGATGGTGCCGCCCCCCGGAGTCCCGGTCGCCACCCAGGGCTTGTCGTCCTTGAAGACGATGATCGGCGAGATGGTGGATTGGGCGCGCTTCCCCGGCTCGATCTTGTTGCCGAGGCTGGTCGGTCGCGGATTCCAGTCGAAATTGCCCAGGGAATTGTTGAGCAGGAAGCCCGTGCCGGGCGCGACCACGTGAGCGCCGAAGGAGGCCGTGAGCGTATAGGTGTTGGAGACCACGTTTCCGTCCTTGTCGGCGACGGAATAATGGGTGGTGTCCGGCCCCTCGAAGGGGTGGGGGTCCAGGCCCGGCAAGGTCTTGGAGTCCAGGGAACGGTCCATCGAGATGAGCTTGGCCCGCTCCTTGGCGAACGCCTTGCTGGCGATGCCCTTGGCCGGAGTCGTCCACTGCGGGCCGCCGCCGGAATATCGACGGTCCAGGACGGCGATCTTCAGGGCCTCGGCGATCAGGTGCATGCTGGCCACATTGCCCTGCCCCATCTCCGCCATCGGGAACTGCTCGATGATGTTCATGGCCTCGGCGACGCTCGAGGCCGCGGACGTCGGCGGCATGTAGGCGATCCGATAGCCGCGGTAGTCCGACCAGATCGGCTCCAGGACATTGGCCTTGTAGGCAGCCAGGTCCTCCAGGGTGATGATGCCGCCACCCGCCTGGATGCCGGCCACCATGCGCTCGGCGACGGGACCTTTGTAGAAGCCATCGGCGCCGCGGGCCTGGATCTGCTTCAGGGTCCAGGCCAGGTCCGGGTTCCTGAAGATGTCCCCCGGAGCATAGGCCGTGCCGTCCGGCTTGAAGAACACCTTCAGAGCGCCCCCGGGGTCCTTGGCCATGGCCTCCTTGCGGCGGGCCAGGGCGAGGGACTCGTCGTCGCTCATCACCATGCCCTTGGTGGCCAGGTCGATGGCGGGCTGGATCAGCTTCGCCCACGGCATCTTGCCGAACCGGCGATGGGCTTCGTAGAGCCCGGCCACCGTTCCGGGCACCGTGACGCCCTTGAAGGATTGCACCTTGTCGGGGTCGACCCGGTTGTCGGGCCCGAGCAGGAAGTCGGGTTTCACCCCGAGCGGCGCCTGGCCGTAATATTCGATGGCGACCGTCTTCTTGCTGGCGGCGTCGTAGACCAGCATGTAGCCGCCGCCGCCGATATTGCCGGCGCGCGGTAGGGTCAGGGTCTCGGCGATGCCGACCGCCACCGCGGCGTCCACGGCGTTTCCGCCCTGCTTCAGAATTTCGGCCCCGATCCGCGCGGCGATCTTGTTCTGGGCTACGACCATGCCGTCACGCCCGATCGTCGGATGGTGGATCGAGCCGTAGTCGATCAGGTCGCCGCCGGTCGCGGTCCGCACGGCGCCCTGGGGCTCCTCCTGCGCCAGCGCCGGAAAGCTGACCGCCATGGACAGGGCGAGCACGCTCGCCAGCGCGGCCCGCGAAAGGGCGGGCCAGCGCTTGAAGCCGTCATCGCGCATATGGATTCTCCCTGACGGAGCGCCACCTTGCCCATGGGCGTGGTGGCGCTCCGCTCCCTGGTGCTTTCTAGAAGGACTTGCGGACGTTCACGTACAGGTAGCGGGCATACGGGTTGTAGACCGTGCCGGCATAGCCGCCGGGCGCGAGCGGGGGATCCCTGTCGAACAGGTTCCGGGCCCCGACCCGCAGCCGGGTTCCGGCCATCAAGCCGTCCTCGTCGTCGAACTCGTAGGTGAACGAGAGGTTGTGCCGGGTGGTCGCGGGAATCTCGTAGAACTCGCCCGTGGCCGCGTAGGTGAGGGTGGTGCTGTAGAACTCGCCGACGTGGGTGGCGAACCAGTTGATGCTGAAGTTCCCCAGTCTCCAGTTCACCGATCCCGACCAGCGCCACTCCGGCGTGCCGTTCTGACCGACCAGATCGGATGCGCCGGTGATGACGGTGCCGGAATTGATCTTTCCGGCGGCGCGCGCGTCGAGCAGTTCCTGGATCTGCGGCGTCGGCCGCGTATAGAGCTTGTCGATCCTGGCGAGGTCGAAATTGACGTCGAAGTCGCCGAACTGCTCGGTGTCCAGGCTGTAGATGAAGCCGAAGTCCACGCCCTGGGCCACCTGCGGCAGCTGGTTGACGTACTGGTCGTCGACGGACAGCACCTCGCCGACCGGGGCGAGGCCGGTCCCGGCGAAGGCCGCGATCTCCTCGGGGGTCGGGGCGGCGCGGTGCACCTTCGGGTTCGAGGTTCCCTGCAGGCGCAGGTAGTAGTCCAGGATCACGCCGTTGCCTTCACCGAAGACGCCGATGATCCCCTCCTGCTTGATCTTCCAGACATCGACCGTGAAGGTCGCGCGGCCGAGTTCCGGCGGGATGAACTGGGGCTGGAACACGATCCCGTAGGACAGGTTCGTGGAGGTCTCCGGAACGAGGTCGGGGTTGCCGGCGCGGATGGCTCGGGTGGCCTTCGACCGGGCGCAGGCGTTGAAGCTGGCGATACGGCCGGCGCGCAGATCGGCTTCGCAGAAATAGTAGTCCTGGCGGTTATTGCTGCGGCTGACCTGGGTGACGTTGATCTGCTCCAGGTTCGGGGCCCGGAAGCCCTCGGAATAGGACCCCCGAAGCCGCAGGCCGGGAACGATGTCCCAGGCGCCGGCGATCTTCGGCTTCGCCACGTCGCCGACGTCGTCATAGTGCTCGGCGCGGCCGGCCAGCTGGATTTCCAGCCGATCCACGAACGGGATGTCCATCTCCGGCGACACCACCGGGATGGCGAGCTCGGCATAGGCGGAGGCGACGGTGCGCTTGCCGCGCACGTCGGGCGAGGTGCTGGTGCCGGGCAGGTCCGAGCCCAGCACAGTTCCGGTCACCGCGTCCGTATAGAGGATGGTGCCGTCGATCCGGTCGTCGCGGTCGTCGCGATAGGTCTCGTGGCGCACCTCCACGCCCAGGGCCATGCCCACATCCCCGCCCCAGATGGTGACGATGTCGGGGCGATTGATCTTGAAGTCCCAGAGCGCCAGCGAGGTCTTGTTCTTGCGGGTGATCGGAACCTGGAGACCGGCCAAGGTCGCCGCATTAGACGGGGTGGCGTCGCCGTAGCTGAGGTTCGACAGCGTGCCGCCGTTGAACGGATTGTAGGCATCCGGCGTGGTGAGCGAGAGGGCCGCCTGCAGCTTGGTGGCGCTGACCGCGAAGGACTCGTCCTCAACATTGGCCTCCGAATAGACGGCGGCGCTCTCCCAGTTCCAGCCCCAGTGCTTGCCGCGCAGGCCACCCAGCACCCGGACCTGGTCGTTGGTCACGTCGACCGGAGTCGCGCCGACGTCCACCAGGCCGTAGGTGTTGATGGTCACGGGCACGCCGGCGGCCGAGATGTTCAGGCCCGGCAGGCGGTTGGGATTCACCTGGCCGTTGGGCAGGATCGCGGCGCCGAAGGGATTGTAGTAGCCGGTGGCCGGGATGGTCACCGAGGCCGAGGTGGCGACGGCGTTCGGACCCTGCAGGCCGTGGGTCTTGGCGTAGTAGTAACCCAGCTCCGAGAAGAAGGTGATGTCGTCGTTGAGGTCGTAGTGGGCGGCGCCGAAGAAGTTGTACCGCTCGAGTTCCGGCACGGTGTAGCTCTTCACCGCCGCCGACTCCTGGCGGAGGTTCCGGTCGTTGGTGACGTTGAGCGCGCCGCTGACGATGCAAAGGCCCGGGCTGAGGGTCAACGCGCAGCCGTTGGACGACGGCACGATCTTGAAGATCCCCGTCGCGCCCGTCACCGCCACGCCGTTTGAGCGGATCGCCGTGGTGGTCCGGGCCGTGAACTGGCCGAAGGGCGAGCTGGTGCTGCGGGTGTCGAGGCTGGTGGCGGTCTCGAACTCGGTGCCGACGAACAGGCCGCGCCGGTCGGCGAACCGGGTGTAGTTCTGGTCGGAATCGATCAGTCCGGAACGTCGCTCGGTCGAGAAGAAGGCGCTGACATTGCCGCGGCCGCTCTCCAACTCCTTGCCGATCAGGCCGGTGAGCCGGCCCTCGCGCATGCTGGTGCCTTCGGCGAAGCCGTACTGGGCCTCCAGCTGGGCGCCGTCGTAGTCGGTCTGCAGCACGGTGTTGATCACGCCGGCCACCGCGTCGGATCCGTAGATGGCCGCCGCGCCGTCGCGCAGCACCTCGACGCGCTTCAGCCCGGCCACGGGGATGGCGTTGGTGTTGTAGGTGAAGACCGGAACCAGGGACTCCGCCTGGGTCGTCGGGTGGACCACGGTGCGGCGGCCGTTGAGCAGCACCAGGGTATTGCCGGTGCCAAGGTTGCGCAGGCTGATCGAGTTGACGTCGCCGCGGGCTGAGTTGCTCGACCCCGGCAGGAAGCTCGAGTTGAACTGGACGTTGCCGGCCTGGGGAATGGTGCGGAAGAGTTCGTCGCCCGAGCCGGCCGCGGTCGCCTGGATCTGTTCGGCGGTGACCATCGTGACCGGCAGCGCCGCAGTGACCTTGCCCTGGATCTGGGAGCCGACGACCACGACCTCCTCGACCGCTTCCGGCCCGGCGGCCGCATCCTGAGCCCAGACCGGTGTGGCGAGACCCGCGACCGTGCACAGGGCCGACGTCGCCAACATCGCGGCGCGTCGGCGTGACGAAGCACCCAACATCTTTTCTAATCCCCTCATGCGTCCAGACCTGAAGACGGCCTGATCCTGAGGGATTGTCCACGGCGACGCGCGCTACGTCCAACAACCGCTCTTGGACTGTTCAATAACGCAAACTGATGGGTCAGTTGTCCGGCGCCCACCTCGCGGCGCCCCCGCGAAAAAGTCGCTCGACACGGGTTCATCCGACCGAACATCGCAATAAAGCGGTTCAAACCGGCCTTGCAGGTCCACGAAATATCTGATGCGGCTGTGGCCTGGATCATGGGCCAGCCTGATGGATTCCACGACTGCAATCGGTTTTGGCCGCGCGACGCGGCCGACGATTGACGACGGCTTAGGCGCAGAGCGAGAATGCGTTCAAGCATAGGAACATCATTCACCCACATGACCGACAACGTCCTCTCCGCCGCTCGGGTCCTCGACCTTTTGGAGCTCATCGCGGTCGCGGACGACGGAGTCCTGCTGCGGGAAGCGACCACGCGGCTCAACGCGCCCAAGAGCAGCACGCTCATGCTCCTGCGCACCCTGGTGAACCGCGGCTATGTCTATCGCGACCCCTTGAGCGACCGCTATCTGCTCGCCGACGCCTATCGCAGCGGCGGATTTGGGTGGGCGGCCGACCCCTATGCGCGGCTGGTGGCCGCCGCGCGCCCGATCATGGAAGCCCTCAGTCAGGAGATGGGGGAGTCGATGACGTTCGGCGTCTGGGCGACGCCTGGTCATGCGCGCAACCTGGTCAAGGTCGTCGCCAATGTGGACGTTCGCTACGACACGGACATCAATCGGCCGATCCCGCTATTTTGCACCGCCATCGGACGGGTCCTCGTCTCCCGAAGCCCGACCGCGGCTTGGGGCGACCTCATCGGCCCAGGCCCCTTCCCGGCGCTGACCCGTCATACCGTCACCGATCGAGCCGAGATCTTGAAGATCGTCGGCCGCGCCAGGGAGGACGGCCATGCCATCGTCATGGAAGAGTTCGCGCTTGGCGGCACGGGAGTGGCGGCGCCGGTGGTCGACGCCAGCGGCCACCCGGTGGGCGCCCTCAACATGGGCTGTGTCACCGCGCGGTTCGACGACAAGCGCCAGCAGGTCGTGGCCGCGGTGATGGCGGGCGCCGCCAATCTGACCGAGCAGCTACGCGCCCGCCCGCCGCTGGACCTGGCCATAGCATGAGCTTCGCGCCCGACTTCACCGGCCAGACCGTGGTGGTCAGCGGGGCGGCGATCGGCTTTGGACGCGTGATCGCCGAGAGCTTCCAGCGCCTCGGCGCCCGGGTCCACGGTTGCGACGTCCGGGTCGAGGATCTGCGTGACCTCGGCCGGGGGACCGGGATTGAGACAGAAGTGGTCGACCTCACTGACCGGCAGGCGGGCGGCCGCTGGATCGCGGCCATCGAGCAGCAGACCGGTGGCCCGATTCACGTGCTGATCAACAATGCGGGCGGGGTCTCGGGTCAGAGCTTCACGCCCATCGAATCGGTCACGGACGCCGCGTGGGACCAGGTGCTTGAGATCAACCTCGGCGCGGCGCTCTCGCTCTGTCGGGCGAGCGTCCCCGGCATGAAGGCGGCCGGAGGCGGCGCGATCGTCAACATCACCTCAGGAGCGGCGCTCAAGGCGTCTCTCACTGGGGTCCAGGCTTATTGCGCGGCCAAGCATGCCCTGCTCGGGCTGACGCGCCAGCTGGCCCATGAGCTTGGCCCGTTCGGTGTGCGGGTGAACAGCGTGGCTCCGGGCTTCGTGCAGACCAACGAGGCGACGGCCCGGCAATGGGCGTCCTACAGCCCGGACCGCCAGCGCCAGATCGTCGAGGGGATCGCCCTGCGACGGTTGGGAACCCCGCAGGACATCGCCAACGCCGCCGTGTTCCTCGCCTCCAGCCAGGCGAGCTTCATTTCCGGCGAGATCCTGTCGGTGAACGGAGGACATTGATGGGCGGTTCGCCGAAGGACGAGGATCTGCCGCCCTGGCGCTGGCCGGAAGCCCGGTGGCGCAAGGTGGTCAACCGGGTTCGGGCCGGACGTCGACTGGCGCCCGACCACTGGCCGCGCGGCGCGCCGTTCGCCGTGGCCCTGTCATTCGACAGCGACCACGAGACCAACGACCTGCGCGATGGCGGCGGATCCATCAGCCGCCAGAGCTGGGGCCAGTTCGGCGCGCGCAAGGGCGTCCCGCGCATCCTGGAAATCCTTGGCCGGCATGAGGTCCCCGCCTCATTCTACGTTCCCGCCGTGTCGGCCCTGCTCCATCCCGAGGAACAACGGCGCGCGGTGGCCGAAGGCCACGAGATCGGCATCCATGGCTGGATCCACGAGCTGAACTCCACCCTTCCCTACGAGGCCGAGCGCGATCTGATGTTTCGGTCCGCCGACGCCCTGGAGGACCTCACCGGCATCCGGCCCGTCGGCATCCGCACCCCATCCTGGGACTTCAGCCCCAACACCTTGAAGATCATCCGCGAGATGGGCCTGGCCTATGACAGTTCGCTGATGGCCGACGACGACTGCTACGAGCTGGAGATGGACGGCGAACCCACCGGCGTCGTCGAACTGCCCGTGGAATGGATCCGCGACGACGCGGTCTATTTCGGCATGAACCGGTTCTCGGGCCTACGGCCCTACACCTCGCCGGAGGCGGTGCTCGACATCTTCCGCCGCGAGCTCGCCGGGGCCGCGGCCGAGGGCGGGCTCTTCCAGCTGACCATGCATCCACACGTCATCGGCGCCCGATCACGCATTTGGATCCTGGATGAGATCGCGCGGCTGGGCCGCTCGATGAACGCCTGGTTCGCCACCCACGCCGAGGTGGTCGCCCACGTAAAGGCCGCCTGCCCGGTCGAGCCGTAGGCTCGGCGCGCGCATGGAGCGCCGCCAAGCGCCTGCAGCCGACGTGGCGTAGGGGCGCCGCCCTTCCCCAACCTGCCTAGAAGCCGCCGCGGATTCCGAACGGCGAGTTGCCGCCGAAGGGTGCGAAGCCTTGGGTGTCGGGCACACGCGCCCGCGGTCTCCGAGCTGGTGAGCGTAGGAGCCGACGATGTCGAGGCCCGTCGTATTGGTGTCGATCGCATTGGCGAAGTAGCGCGCCGACAGGTTCGACGGGAACCCATTGCGCGTCAGGATGGACGCCACCCCCGAGCCGGAGAGCAGGCCGGTCAGGGCGATCCGGTCGCGAAGTTCGATGCGGTAGGCGCCCACCGTCACCGAGAGCCCCGGCATCGGCGTGATCGCCAGGCCCACGCTGTAGTTGGTCGAGGTTTCCGGCTCCAGGGACGCGGACCTGCGCCACGCCGACGCAATCCAGCCCCGCTCCGGGAGGAAAGCGGGGCTGGGAGGCGCGGCGGGACGAAGCGCCGCGCTTGAGGCGAAGATCTTCACGCACGGCTTCGGTATGGGGACACCCGGCCGCGTGAGGCCTGCAGGCCTCCGCCTCAATATGACGTCGGACTCAGCGCCGGACGCTCGCCGGGCCGTACAGCAGGCCATTGAACAGGAACTTGAACGCCGCGTGCGACTGGGCTCGCTGGGCGACCTCCGGCCCCATGAGGAAGAGTTTTCCGCGTCCAACCTCCGTGTCGACGATGGCGCTGGCGCCGACCAGCTTGTCCTGGCCCAGCGCCCAGCCGCTGCGCAGCACGTCGCCCTCGGGATACCAGGCCACGCGCGCGCCTTGGCCCGCGGCGAAGGCCGGGCTGCGATCGAAGTAGACGTCCATGGTCTTGGGCGCCCCATAGGCGAGAGGCTGGCCGTTATCCACCGAGACCTTCAGCAGGGACCCGGGAATGTAGAAGCTGGTCCGGGGGAGCGGCTTGCCGTCGGGCCCGTTGAGCAGGTTCTTGACCGGCGCCCCGACCATCTCGGCCAGGCGGGTCGAAGAACCGATGGTCAGCACCGTCCCACCGTCCTTGAGGAAGGCGGCGATCTGTGGGGCGGTCTTCTCCTCGGTGATCTCGCCAAGCCAGGAGCGGAACTCGGCGGGGATGTCCTCCGCCTTGGGTTGGCGGCTAGGCTGGGCCTCGGAGTCCTCGGCGGCCAACAGACCGGTGGTGAAGATCAGGACGTCGAAGTCCTTGTTCAGAGCGCCCGCGTCCAGTTGCTGCGGATAGACCACCTTGTAGTCGAACTCGTACTGCTCCATCAGCCAACGGGTCCAACCCGACGGCATGACGCCGCCGTACTTGTCCACCAGGCCGATGCGGACCGGCTTGAGCTTGAGGGATGCGCCCGCTGGCCTGTTTGCCAGGGCGTAGGCGTCCAACCCCAGCTCCCGCGCGGCGGTTTCGACGATCGCCCGGTTGATCGAGGTGGCGGGAATCCAGAGGGTTCCAGGCCCGAACGACCGACCGGCCGCGCGCGTCGGGGATTTCAACCAGTAAACCCCCTGGCCCGCCTTGAGCAGCCGGTTCGACAGGATGAAGCTGTCATTGACCTCGTGGCTCACCAGGTAGCCGGCCTTGCCCGATCCGACGACCCGCCCAGGGGGCGGCGTCATCACGTCGGCCACAGGCTCAAAGGGTCCGTCGAACCCATCCAGGATGCGGTCGAACTTCACGCCCATCTGCAGGGCCAGCGTATAGCCGGTGGAGTCGTAGGGCGGCACCGGCGGCCCGCCCGGATAGGCGAAGTCGTGCGGATGGTCCTGGGGCTCGAACATGTCCAGCACGTGCGGCCGATAGGCCTGGTCGGCCTTCACCACATAGGAGCCGGCGGGATAGGCCTTGCCCGCGACCGTGAAGGGCTTGGTGGCGCGCTTGACGTCCACGCCGGTCTTGATGAGCGCGTTGAGGAATTTCACCGCCGTGGGCAGGTCGGCCTGGTCGGCCGGGATGACGTAGCCGCGGGCGTCGCGCTGGGCTGGGTCCTGCAGCACCGCCTTGTAGAGCTCGGGCTGCAGGCCGCGGGTGCGTCCGGTTCCAACCAGGGGCTTGTCCTTGGCGGCCGCCTCTAGGGCCTCGATGCGCTTGGGGGTGATCGTCCAGCTGTCCTTCCGGCCGCGCTCGATCGAATTGTTTCCCATCCGCCAGATATTCATCAGCAGACGCTCGCGGTTGCGCGAGGCGTAGTCGAGCACCGCCCGGTTCATGCTCAGCGAGTAGTCGATGGACTGCCGGAACTTCCACGCCTGAGGCGCGATCGGCGCCGGCAGGTCGTTGCGGGCGATCTGGTTCTTGGCGATCAGCGGAATGGTCATCGGCGTCGGATGACCGGTAATCTCGGTGAGCAGGCCCACCGCATTGTGGAAATAGGTGACCGAGCGCTCCATCCCGTTGTTCCAGGTGGAATAGGTGGCCCCGCTGCGCATGGTGGAACCAGGCTTACCCTCGCTGATCAGCCGGCTGTGCATGGCCGAACCGACCTCGCTGAGCGTCGACATCGCCAAGGGGTCGTAGTTGTAGTTGAAGGGGTCGCGGAAGGGCGGCATGAACACCACGGTCCCGCCAGGGGCGGTTTGATGGTGGTTGTAGATGATCTGGGGAAACCACTCCCGGAAGAAGACCCGGTTGACGTTGGTCGTCTCCTTCATCGCCGACATGTAGTAGTCGCGGTTGTTATCGTGGCCGATGTATTTCTGATAGAGGCGCGGAAGGTTCGAGAACTCCCGCTTCTCCTCGTCGGCGTTCCGCATGTACCAGTTCGACACCAACTCCATCCCGTCGGGGTTGACCTGCCCGAACAGGATGATGACGTCGTCCAGGATCCGCATCGTCTCCGGATCGTCCTTGGTCAGCATGTCGTGCAGGCCCGCGATCAGGGCCTGGGGGGCGACCACCTCGGTGGCGTGCAGCCCACCGTCGATCCAGATCACCGCCTTGCCGTCCGCCGCCAGCCGTTGGGCCTCGGCCGCGTCGATGCCCTCGGCCTTGGCGAGCTTGCGGGCGATGTCGCGGTATTTGTCGAGATTGGCGAGGTTCTTGGGCGAGGAGACGATGGCCATATATTCCCGGCGCCCCTCTTCGGTGGCGCCGATCTCGACGAGCTTCATGCGGTCGGACTGGCCGGCGACGGTTTTGAAATAGGCCTCGAGCTGGGTGTAGTTGACCAGCTTGTAGTCGTCGCCGATCTCGTGGCCGAAGGCCTCCTTGGGCGAGGTGACGGCAGGCCCGGCCCAGGCCGCCGGCGCGCCGAGGGCGACGCATAGCGCCAAGGCCACGGTTCCGGAAAATACTCGTTCGAACTTCATCGGCACGCCCCCTCGGTCGGCTCACGGATCCCGGGGGACCCGACACGTCCTGCAAATCGGCCGCGGGAAACCCGCGGCCGGCTGGTCAGTAGAAAGTCACGTTGTCCACCTCGAGCCAGAGCTTCTGCCCGGCCTTGCGCCCGCCGCTGAAGCCCACGCCCACCAGGTCGGCGCCGCTCCAGGCGCCGCCCTCTCCGCCTCGGCCCACCGTCGGCTCGAGTTCGGCGAAGGGGACTTGAACGGTGGTCCACTGATCGCCGACGGTGACGGTCTTGCCCCAACGGCCCGAGAGGGTGTTGACGGACAGGCTGTAGGCGCCGCCATCGCCGCGGACCTCGAAACGCACCCCCGAATAGCTCCGGGCGTCCACGGGTTCGACCGAACCGCGGCTCAGCGGCAGGATCATCCCGGCCGACGGCGCCTCCTTGGTCGCCATCCGGGCGGTCATCAGCAACGCCCGGCCGCCGGCGGCGCGGGGCACGATCTGGCTGACCTGAACGGTGCGGTCATGCCCGCCGTCCATGTCGTCCAGACGCAGGGTGTCGAGCTGGGTCCGGCCGTCGGGGCGCTCGAAGTCGTCGATCAACGCCTTGACCTTGATCGCCGGCATGGCGGACTGGGCGTTGCCGGCGGAAACCTTCGCGCCGGGGCCGAAGGCCAGTTGGCCGTCGATGAACACCCGATCGGTCTTGCGGATGTCGGCGATATTGGCCCAGGGCGCACCGTCGACGAGCACCAGGTCCGCGCGCTTGCCGGCTTCGATTGTGCCGCGGTCGGCCAGTTCGCCCATGACCTTGGCGCTGTTGGCGGTGCCCGCCATCAGGGCCTGCGTGGGCGTCAGGCCGGCCTGAACCAGCAGCTCCATCTCCCGCAGGGTCGCTGCGCCGTGCGGCGTGCCGGGCATGCCCGCGTCGGTGCCCACGGCGATGGGCACGCCGGCGTCGTGCAGCACCTTCACATTGTGCAGGGCGTAGCCGAACTTGCGGAAGGACTGCTGCACCCGCGGGTCGCTGCGGTCGGGTTCCGCCTGACCGGGCTTCACCGGCTCATAGACCGCCAGGGTCGGCGCGTAGGTGGCGCCATTGGCCTTCATGAGGTCAACGACCTCGCCGTCGACCTCGCGGTCCTGCAGGCTATGGGCGATCACGTCGACCTTGGCCCGGGCGGCCACCTTGCCCCGCTCGACGGTGACGGTGTGGGTCAGCACCTTGATGTCGTTCTTGTGCGCCTCCTCCACCAGGGCCGATAGGGTCCAGAGGTCCATACTGGTGTTGTCGGGCGCGGAGCCGTAGCGCCATCCGTCGGCGAAGGCCTTGATGGCGTCGGGCTTGTAGGGCAGCAGGGCGCGGACCTCGGCGCGGGCCGCCTCGGGCGTGTTCACCCACTTGGTGGTCGCCACATCACCCCAATCGGCGCCGTGCCCGCCTGGGGTGCTCATCCGCGCGGTGAAATTCACATGCGGCGTGGTGAGGGTCGAAAGCCAGCGGCGACGCGGCTCATAGGCCTCCGGCGGCTGATGGAAGTCGTTGATGGTGGTGACGCCGGCCGCCACGTAGGCGCTGGCGATCTGCGGCGCGGTATTGGGTTTGCCGCCGGGCGTCCAGTGCGTGTGCAGGTCGAAGAAGCCCGGCAGCAGGGCCTTGCCCTTGGCGTCGATCACGATAGCGCCGGGCGGCGTCTTCACCTTGGCGCCCACCTCGACGATGCGGCCGTCGCGCAGGACGACGCTCGCCACCCGCGGAGCCGCGCCCGTGCCGTCGAACACCGTGGCGCCCACGATGACGGTCGCCGGGCCCGCCGCCAGGGCCGCGCCGCTCGCGACGAACACCAGGACCGCCGCCCCAGCCAAACTCCACCTGAACCCCAAGACCCTATCCCCCTGCGTTTCGGCGCCCGCGTGCGGGCCGGCGGACCTCCGCCGCTGTAAGCTAAGACGTACGGGCGCGGCCAAACCACACTCGCCCGGCCCCACAATCGCCTGATGCGCCGCTTCCAGCGATCACCATGCGAATACACAATTGTGCCGGATTTATTTCAGCATTCGCAAAATCATCGACGCTGTCGATCAATACAAGATCAGTTGTTCTAAACGATTAGTTCTACTGATGATGTTTGACATCGGCGCGTCGGAGTTCCGATTTCGTAGGTGAGGATTCTCGTCGGGACGACGTCCTCGAACATGGCGAGCAGGGGCTCCCGCCTAGGCGCCAATTCCAAGACGGTTGTTCACCCCTAGCCAGGGCGCGGAGTCTGGCGAGCGGTCGCTCCGGGGGCCGATGGCCCGGGTGCGTTCGGCCGATGCGCCGATTGAGATTACGCTGAACCGCGGCGTTCACGCCCCCTGAGGGCCAGAGCGCCGAACCGCCGAGTTTGTATAAGGTGGTAGCTGGGGGCGGGATCGAACCGCCGACCTGTGGGTTATGAATCCACCGCTCTAACCATCTGAGCTACCCAGCCGCCGGGCCTTTCGGCGAGGGGCGGGTTATAGGGTGGCTTTTTCCCCGCTTCAAGCGGCTTGGGTGCGGCGCGTTACCCAGCTAGGTTCTCTCCGGCATGAGCGTGCTTCACCTCCTGGGAACGGCCGGCGAAGGCGGCGCGGAAACCTACTTCCTCGACCTGGTCGGCGCGTTGGCGCGGGCGGGCGTGGATCAGGCCTGTGCGATCCGCGCCAACGCCAATCGCGAGGCCGCCCTGGCGCGCATGGGCGTGCCGTCCGGGGTCTTCCGGTTCGGCGGTCCGGTCGACATCCTAACCAAGCCCAAGCTGGCAGGATTTTCCCGCAAGTACGACGTCAAGCTGGCGCTGGCCTGGATGAACCGCGCCGCCCGGCACACGCCCAAGGGCCCGTGGGCGCGGGTCGGCCGCCTGGGAGGCTACTACAACCTCAAATATTACAGGGGCTTCGACGAGCTGGTCGCCAATACCGAGGACATCGCCGAGTGGGTGGTGGGCCAGGGTTGGCCGGCCGGCAAGGTGCGCCACATCCCCAATTTCGCCGAGGCCCCCGCCGAGGTCGGCCCGGTCGACCGCGCGAGCCTCGACACGCCGGCCGAGGTCCCGCTGCTGCTGGCCATGGGCCGGCTGCACGAGTCCAAGGCCCACGACGTCTCGCTGAACGCCCTGGCCAAGGTCCCGGACGCCCACCTGTGGATCGCCGGGGCGGGCGGGCTGGAAGCCAAGCTGAGGGCCATGGCCGACGCGCTCGGCGTCGCCGATCGGGTGCGGTTCCTGGGCTGGCGCACCGACGCCTCGGCCCTTTATCGCGCGGCCGACATCTGCGTCTTCCCCTCGCGCTACGAGCCGCTGGGCAATGTGGTGATCCAGTCCTGGGCCCACGGCCTGCCGGTGATCGCCGCCGCCAGCCAGGGTCCCGCGGCCCTGATCCGTGACGGCGAGGACGGCCTGCTCGTCCCCATCGACGAGGCCGAGGCCCTGGCCGAAGGCGTGAACCGACTGCTGGCCGATCCGACGCTGCGCGCCACCCTCGTCCGCAACGCCGCCGCGCGGGTGGAGACCGAGTTCTCGCAGGCCGCCGTGGTCGCCCAGTGGCGCGAGCTGTTCGCCGACTACGGGGCGATCTGATGTGCGGCATCGCGGGCGTTATCGGCCCGGGCGGCTCCGCCCGGCCGCTGATCGAGGCGATCGTCCATCGCGGCCCCAACGGGGTGTTCGTCGAGGAACGGCCGGACCGCTCGCTGGCTCACGCGCGGCTGTCGATCATCGACCTGGAGGGCGGCTGGCAGCCATTGCACGCCGCCGGGTCCACGGTCATCGGCAATGGCGAGATCTACAACTATGTCGAACTGGCCGCCGACTTCGGCCTGAACGAAAGGCTGGCCACGGGGTCGGACTTCGAGCCGCTGCTGCATCTCTACGCGCAGGAAGGCCCGGCCGCCTTCGATCGCCTGCGGGGCATGTACGCCTTCTGCCTGATCGGCGCCGACGGCCGGGTCTGGCTGGTCCGCGACCCGTTCGGCATCAAGCCGCTGTATCTGCTCGAACATGACGGCTGCGTGACCTTCGCCTCCGAACCGCGAGCCTTCCTGGCGGCCGGGCTGATCGGGGCGGATATCTCCGAAGACCGGGTGCGCGAACTGCTGGCCTTCAACTACACGCTCGGCGAGGAGACGATCTTCACCGGGCTGCGCCGCCTGGCGCCAGGGGAAGTCGTGGAGGTCGTGAACGGCGCGATCGTCCCGCGCGGCCGGCGGATCGCCGTGCCGGCCAGGACCTCGCGCGGCGGCGGCGAGACCCGGCTCGTCAACCGCCTGGACGCAGTGCTGGAAGACAGCGTCCGGGTGCATCAGCGCTCCGACGTCCCCTACGGCCTGTTCCTGTCCGGCGGAATCGACTCGGCCACCGTGGCGACCCTGATGTCGCGGCTGAACGAGCGCCCGGTCACCGCCTTCACCTGCGGCTTCGAAGCGCCCGGCGCGCGCGACGAGCGGGCCCAGGCCGAGCGGGTGGCCCGGGCGCTCGACCTCGACTGGCGCGAGATCCAATTCGGCGAGGAAGACTTCTGGCGGGTCCTGCCGCAGGTCGCCTGGGCGATGGACGACCCCACGGCCGACTATGCAACCCTGCCAACCTACAAGCTGGCCGAAGCCGCCAAGGGGACCCTGACCGTGGTCCTGACCGGCGAGGGCGGAGACGAGTTGTTCGGCGGCTACGGACGCTATCGCCGCGCCCTGCGGCCGGCCTGGCTGGGCGGGCGCCTGGCCGAGCCGCGCAGCGCCGACGCCGAGGTGCTGGCCCGCTGGCGCGCCGCGGCCATGCCGCCCGCGGGCCTGACACGCCTGCAGCAAGCCCAGTGGGCCGATATCGCCACCTGGCTGCCCAACGACCTGCTGACCAAGCTGGACCGTTGCCTGATGGCCCACGGCCTAGAGGGGCGCACGCCATTCCTCGATCCGGAGGTCGCCGCCTTCGCTTTCGCCCTGCCAGACCGGTTCAAGGTGCGCCGGCGCTACGGCAAGTGGCTGCTGCGCAAGTGGCTGGAGCGCGCCTGTCCGGCCGCCGCGCCCTGGGCGCCCAAACAGGGCTTCACCGTTCCGGTCAACGCCTGGATCGCCCCGCGCGCCGCCGACCTCGCCGGCCGCATCGCCAAGATCGAGGCCGTGCGCCGGGTCCGTACCCCCGAGGCCGTCGCCGCGGCCTTCGCCAACGAGAGCAGCGACCGCTGGGCGCTGCTGTTCTACGCCGTCTGGTCGCTGATCCATCTGGAGGGCGCTGCGCCCGCCGAGGCCCTGGCCGCCATGACCGACTGACGTCCAAAGGCTTTTCACGCTTCAATTCGAGGAGTTCCCCATGCGCAACGTCCTTGCCGTCGCCGCCGTCGCGGCCCAACTCGCCGCCTGCGGCGGGACCCAGGGCCAGGCCCAGCCGACGCCGGGCGCGCCCAACGCCGAGGGCCAGAAGCCGGCCTTTTCTGGACAGACGCGCGCGCCGGGCATGGTGTCCAAAGTCGCCTACGAGGTCACCACCGCCGCGGAGGGCCTGGATCATCCCTGGGGCCTGGCCTTCCTGCCGGACGGCCGGCTACTGATCACCGAACGGCCCGGCCGGCTGCGGATCCTCGGGACCGACGGCAAACTGTCGAATCCGGTCGCCGGCCTGCCGCCCGTCGACGCCCGCGGCCAGGGCGGCCTGCTAGGTGTCACGGTCGATCCGGCCTTCGCGAGCAACGGACTGATCTATTGGGCCTACGCCGAGACCGACCCGGCCGGCGGCAACCACACGGCCGTGGCGCGCGGCACGCTGACCGGCGAGAGCCTGCGGAACGTGCAGGTGATCTTCCGTCAGACTCCGTCGCTGGATTCCACCAAGCACTATGGCGGCCGGCTCGTGTTCGCCAAGGACGGAACCCTGTTCGTGACCCTTGGCGAGCGCTCGATCCTGCCTGGCCGCGCCCTGGCCCAGCGGCTGGACGGGACGCTTGGCAAGGTCGTGAGGATCAACGCCGACGGTTCGATCCCCAAGGACAACCCTTTCGTCGGCAAGCCCGGCGTTCGACCCGAAATCTGGTCCATCGGCCACCGCAACATCCTGGCCGCGGCGCTCGATCCGACGACCGGCAAGCTGTGGGAGGTCGAGCACGGCGCCCGCGGCGGCGACGAGTTGAACCAGCCGGAAAAGGGCAAGGACTACGGCTGGCCGACCATCGCCTATGGCGAAGAATATTCCGGCCAACCGATCGGCGAAGGGATCACCGCCAAGCCCGGCATGGAGCAGCCGGTCTATTACTGGGACCCGGTGATCGCCCCGGCCGGCATGGCCTTCTACGAGGGCGAGGCCTTTCCCGCCTGGAAGGGCAGCGTGCTGATCGGCGGCCTCTCCGGCAAGCAGGTGGCCCGCCTGGTGTTGAAAGACGGCAAGGTGGTCGGCGAGGAGCGGCTGTTCACCGAACTCAATGAGCGCATCCGCGACGTGATCGTCGGACCGGACGGCGCGATCTGGCTCGCCACCGACAACACCAAGGGCCGGGTGCTGAAGATCGTCCCGAAGAAATAGGCCAACCCCAAGCTCGTCATCCTCCGGTCGTCTGAAAGACGATCCGGGGGACCCAAGCTGAGTTGCAGAGCTTGGTGGGCCGCTTGGGTCCCCCGGATCTCGCTTCGCGAGCCCGGAGGATGACGATGGTGGGTTAGAGCCCCAGCCGGCCCGCCACCTCTTCGCCGATCGCCAGCGAGGAGGTCAGGCCAGGGCTCTCGATGCCGAACAGGGCGACCAGCCCTTCGAGGCCGTGGGCCTGCGGCCCGTCGATACGGAAGTCGGGCTGCGGCTCGTCCGGGCCATGCAGCTTGGGTCGGATGCCGGCATAGTCGGGAGCCAGGGCGCCGTCGGGCAGGCCGGGCCAGAACTTGCGGATATAGCGGTAGAACTCTGTCGCCCGCTTGGGGTCGACGCTGTAGTCCAGGGTGTCGACGAACTGCAGGTCCGGCCCGAACACCGCCTGGCCGCCCAGGTCACGACGATAGTGGGTGCCCAGCGCCCCGTGGATCGGCGGCGGATAGATCAACCGCGCGAAGGGCGCCTTGCCGGTCAGCCGGAAATAGACCCCCTTGCCGTAGTGCAGCGGCGGGATGGTCGCCTTGGGAAAACCCTCGATGGTCGCCGCCACCGCCTGGGCCGAAAGCCCCGGCGCGGTGACCAGCAGCCGGCAGGTGAGCGTGGTCGGCTCCTCGCCGCCGGCCCGCACCGAGAACCCGCCGCCCTCCAGCGGGCTGGCGCCCTCGAACGGCGTCGAGGTCACCACCGCCCCGCCGGCGGCCTCGATCTCGCCCTGCAGGGCCAGCATGTAGCCGTGGCTGTCGAACACCCCGCTCTGCGGCGAGACCAGCGCGCCCTCGCAGGCCAGCGCCGGCTCCAGGGCCAGGACCTGCGCCTTGGTCATCCGGTCCATGCCCTCGACGTCGTTGGCCTGGGCCTGCTCCAGGATCGAATCCAGCCGCCCGACCTCGTCGGTGGTGGTGGCGACCACAAGCTTGCCACAGCGGTCGTAGGCCACCTTGTGGCTGTCGAGGAAGGCGTAGAGCGCGCGGCGGCCCTGGACGCACAGCCGCGCCTTCAGCGATCCGGTGGCGTAGTAGAGCCCGCCGTGGATCACCTCGGAATTGCGCGCCGAGACGCCCTCGCCGATGATCGGGCCTGACTCCAGCACCGCCACGACAAGGCCGCGCTTGCTGAGCGCATATCCGCAGGCCAAGCCCACCGCGCCCGCGCCCACCACCACCGCATCGAAATCGAAATCCGCCATGGAGCCTGGGTAGCCGTTGGCGGTCCGTTTGGGAACGACCGACCTGACGCCCGCCCCATAGGCAAACCGCCCGGCCCTCTCTAGCCTCACCGCAACGAGACAAGCCGGGGAGCGGGACGATGCGTGGGATGAGACTAGCCTTGGCGGCCGTGGCGGCGGCCTTGATTCCCGCGGCGGCGCTCGCCCAGGCCTCGCCGCCGCCGGCCGGCGCCTCGATCCTGATGTGGAGCCCGGAGCAGCAGCAGGCCGGCTACAAGGCCATGGAAACGCTCGCCGCCCACCAAGTGGTCAAGCGCGGGGCGGAGGTCTACCCGCTACCGGCCGGGACGCCGCTGGACCCCAAGCTCAAGATCGCCGGGACGCCCCACGACATCGAAGGGTTCATGGCGGCCTACCGGGTCTCGGGCCTGCTGGTGATCAGGGACGGCAAGGTGCTGCTGGAGCGCTACGGCCTGGACCGCAAGCCTGCCGACCGCTGGACCTCGTTCTCGGTGGCCAAGTCGGTGACCTCGACCCTGGTGGGCGCGGCGATCCAGGACGGCTTCATCAAGAGCCTGGACGACCCGGTGACCAGCTATATCCCCGAGCTGAAGGGCGGCGGCTATGAGGGCGTGACGGTGCGCCAGCTGATCACCATGACCTCGGGCGTGAAGTGGAACGAGGACTATACGAGCCTCGATTCCGACGTGGCCAAGGTGGGGCTCTCGGTGATCGAGCCGGGGGTCAATCCGGTGGTCAGCTATATGCGCCGCCTGCCGCGCGACGTGCCGCCCGGCTCGAAGTTCCACTATTCCACCGGCGAGACGGACCTGGTGGGGATCCTGGTCTCCAACGCAGTGGGCAAGCCGCTGTCGCAATACCTGTCGGAGAAGATCTGGGCGCCGTTCGGCATGGAGCAGGACGCCATCTGGATCGAGGACGTGGCCGGCCACGAACGCGGCGGCTGCTGCATGTCCATGACCCTGCGCGACTACGGCCGGATCGGCATGTTCATCCTGGGCGGCGGCAAGGCTGGCGGGAAACAGGTGGTCCCCGAGGGCTGGACCGCCGACGCCACCCGCTCCCACATCCTGGTCAGCCCCGCGCACCCGGAGTACGGCGGCTACGGCTATTTCTGGTGGATCAATCCCGCCGTGGGCTCTTACGAGGCTCAGGGAATCTTCGGCCAGTCGATCACCACCTTCCCGGAGGACCGGCTGATCATCGTGGTCAATTCCGCCTGGCCCGCCGCCGACACCCCTGAGCTGAACGCCGCGCGCGACCGGCTGACCGCGGCGATCCGCGCGGCCGTTCGCTAGCCGCCGAAGGTCAGCCGGATCTGGTCGCGATAGAGCAGCAGGTCGCGCGCGACCACGTTCGGGTCGCCCAGGGCCTTGGAGACGATCAGCGCCTGGGAGGTCGTACCAAAGACCCCGTCCGCCAGGCCGACGAGGTCCGTCGGAAGCTTGGGGGGATAGGTCTCGGCGATCTCCTCCAGCCAGGCGAGGAAGGTCTTGCGCCAGGCCAGAACGCCCTCGGTGTTCATCCGGGTGACGTCGCGGTCGAAGGCCTGGTCCTGGAAGGTGATGGTCGCCACCAGGCAGCCCGGATGGTTCGTCACCATGTCCGACATCGCCTCGGCATAGAGCTTGATGAAGATCAGATAGGCGTGGAGCGGGTCGGACGAGAGCTCCCGCGCCCGGGCGATGAGGGTCTGCTGAAAGATCTCGTTCTCGGCGTGGAACCGTTCCAGGATCTGGCGGGCGAGATCGTTCTTGTCGCGGAAATGGTAGAAGAAACCGCTCTTGGTGATGCCGGCCTCGGCCACCAGTTCCTCGATGGAGGTGGCGCTGAATCCCTTACGGATGATCGCGTCATAGGCGATGTCGAGCAGGCGCTCGCGGGTGCGCGCGCCCTTCGACTGCACCGGTGGTGTGGTTTTCTCGAGTAGCTCGCTCGACATCGGCTTAGCCCGCCACGGGATGCTGACCCAAGTCTTTCGGATAACACGAAAATCTGTGGTCCGCCAAAACCGACCGCGCATCCGCTAGAGGCCATTGGCCCAACGAAATACCTCTCCCTGCCCCGAGACCAGGAGAAGCAGATGTCACAGAAAGACCAGGCCGGACTGGCCCTGACCGGCGCCAGTCCCAAGGCCGCCCAGGCCTATTGCGAGGCGCTCAGCCTCTATCACCGCATGGGCGGCGATCCGTTCACCCTGCTGGAGCAGGCCATCACCGACAGCCCCGGCTTCGTCATGGCCCATGTGCTCAAGGCCAACCTGATGCTGGTCGGGACCAATCCCGAGACCATGATGGGCGGAATCGCCGCCCTGGAGACCGCCAAGACCCTGGCCGGGACCGACCGCGAACGCGGCCACGTGGCCGCCCTGGCCAGCGTCGCCGCCGGCGAGATCCGCGACGCCGGACGGATCCTCGAGGATCTGTCCATCGAACACCCGCGCGACCTGCAGGCGCTGCAGGCCGGCCAGCTCATGGACTTCCTGCTGGGCGACTCGCGCATGTTGCGCGACCGGATCGCGCGCGTCCTGCCCCACTGGTCGGACGCCATGCCCGACTACCACGCCGTGCTGGCCATGCTCGCCTTCGGCCTGGAGGAGAGCGGTTTCTACGGCCGCGCCGAGGCCGCCGGTCGCCGGGCCCTGGAGCTGCAGCCCCTTGACGCCTGGGCCCAGCACGCCGTGGCCCACGTCATGGAAATGCAGGACCGCCGGGCCGATGGGATCGCGTTCATGCGCCGCGAGAGCACCGGCTGGCAGCAGGACAGCTATTTCGCGGTCCACAACTGGTGGCACCTGGCGCTCTTCCACCTGGGCCTGGGCGAGACCGACGAAGTGCTGCGGCTCTATGACGGCCCGATCTACGGTGAGGCCTCGACCATGGACTTCGACAAGCTGGACGCCGCGGCCCTGCTCTGGCGGTTGAAGCTTCTGGGGGTCGATGTGGGCGACCGTTGGCGCCGGCTGGCCGATGTCTATGAGCAAGGCGTCCTCGGCATGTCGGCCTTCACCGACGCCCACGCCATGATGGCTTTCGTCGGCGCCGGCCGCGCGGACGGCGTCAAGGCGGTGCTCGCGGCGCAGGACCAGGCCCTGGCGGCGCCGGGCGACAACGCCGGCATGGTGCGCGATGTCGGCCTGCCCCTCATCCAGGCCATCGCCGCCTTCGACGCGGGCGCCTACGCCATCGCGGCCGACCGGCTACGCGGCGTCCGCAACCGCTCCGGCCGGTTCGGCGGCAGCCACGCCCAGCGCGACCTGATCGACCTGACCCTGATCGCCTCGGCCCGGCGGGGCGGCGATGCGGGCCTGGAGAAGGCCCTGCTCGCCGAGCGCGCCAACGCCAAGCCCCTGTCGATCGGCGACGAGGCCCTGCTCGCCCGCGCGGCGTGAGGTTGGAGGCGGCGGTCTAGGCCGCCGCCTTCTCCCACTCGCGCCACAGCTTGGCCTCGTCGGCCTTGGCGACCTTCACCGAGGTGTCCTTGATGTGGCCGTAGCCGCGGATGGCCTGCGGCACGGCGGCGATCTGGATCGCGGTCGGCAGGGTCTTGGCGGTGAGGCCCGCCAGGATCTTGTCGAGGCCGGCCTGGTATTCGTCGATCAGGCGCCGCTCCATCTTCCGCTCGTCGGTGTAGCCGAAGATGTCGAGGGCGGTGCCACGCAGGCCTTTCATCCTGGCCATCAGGGGGAAGGCCGCATCCAGCATCCAGCCGCCGAACTGAATTTTCTTCGGCTTGCCGTCCGGACCCTTGGGCGCGAGCAAGGGCGGGGAAAGCCAGACCGTGGTCTTACCGCCCTTGAAGGTCGCGTTCCGCTCCGCGGCGAACCGGCCGTCGGTATAGAGGCGGGCCACCTCGTACTCGTCCTTATAGGCCATCAGCTTGTAGAGGTTGGTCGCCACCGCGCGGGTCAGGGCCTCCGAACCGAAGGGGGCCTCGGCCTTCGCGACTTGTTCCACGCGTTCCAGATAGCGCCTTGCGTAGGCGGCGTTCTGGTAGGCGGTGAGCTCGTGGCCGCGATGGGCGATCAGGTCGGCCAGCGGCATGGTCTCGGGCGTCGGGACGTCGGCCTCGGCCGGGCCTCGGGCCGAGGGATCGTGCGCCACCTTGCGGCCCATTTCGAAGGCCTGGAGGTTAGCTTCGGCCTGGACGCCGTTCAGCCGGATCGCGCGGTAGATAGCCCGCGACGACAGCGGGATCAGGCCCTTCTGCCAGGCGAAACCGACCATGATCATGTTGGAATAGATCGCATCCCCGAAAGTGGTCTCGGCCAGGTGGTGCGCCGGGCATTCGTCATAAGATTTGGTGGCGGCCTTGATGCGGCCCGACATGCTCTTGGAATCGAAGCGCACGTCGCGGTCGGTGACGAAGTCGGCGGTGGGCGAGAAGTCCTCGTTGCCGCAGGCCACGGTGCGGTCCTTGGCGTAGAGAGCCAGGGCGTCGGCGCCGGCCGCCGAAAGGATGTCGCAGGCGATCAGCACGTGGGCCGAAGCCGCCGGGACGCGCCCGCCGACCACGCTGTCCTCGGTCTCGCCGATCCGGACGTGGGAGAACACCGCCCCGCCCTTCTGGGCGAGGCCCGTCATGTCCACCACCGACGAGGCGCGGCCGTCTACGTGGGCGGCCATGGCCAGGATCGAGGCGACGGTGGTCACGCCGGTCCCGCCGATGCCGGTGAAGACGATGTTGCGCACCCCCTCCAGCGGCTCGAAGGTCGGCAAGGGCGTGGAGTCCGCCGTCAGCGCCGGCATGGCCTTGGCCTGGGCATTCTCGCCGCCTTCGATGGTGACGAAGGACGGGCAGAAGCCGTCGAGGCACGAATAGTCGGTGTTGCAGCTCGACTGGTTGATCCGCCGCTTGCGGCCGAACTCGGTGTTCAACGGCTCGACGGAGACGCAGTTGGACGTCTTGGAACAGTCGCCGCAGCCCTCGCAGACCAGCGGATTGATGAACACCCGCTTCGTCGCGGTCTCCATCTTGCCGCGCTTGCGGCGCCGGCGCTTCTCGTTGGCGCAGACCTGATCATAGAGCAGGACCGTGGTGCCGGGGGTGTCGCGCAACTCGCGCTGCACGATGATCAGCTCCGAGCGCGGTCGCACCTCAACGCCGGGGGCCAAGTCGACGGCGCCGGCGTAGCGGGTCGGGTCGTCGGCGACGATCACCGTCTTGGCCACGCCTTCGGCGGCGAGCTGGCGGGTGATCTGGGCCGGCGTGAAGCCGCTCTCGGCCGCCTGGCCGCCGGTCATGGCCACCGCGTCGTTGAACAGCAGCTTGTAGGTGACGTGACTGTCGGCGGCGATCGAGGCGCGGATCGCCAGGGAGCCGGAGTGGTTGTAGGTGCCATCGCCCAGGTTCACGAACACATGAGGTTCGGTGGTGAACGGCGCCGAGCCGACCCAGGTCAAACCCTCGCCGCCCATGTGGCTGTTCAGGTCGGTGGAGGGATCGGAGAAGCTGGCCATGTAGTGGCAGCCGATCCCGGCCAGGGCGCGCGAGCCTTCCGGCAGGCGGGTCGAGGAGTTGTGCGGGCAGCCCGAGCAGAAGAACGGTTTGCGCTGCTGTTCCGCGGCCAGGGTCACGGCGGCCATGGAGGCGGCCGAGACGCGGGAGAGGTAGTCGTGGACCCGCTCCATGTGCGGGCCGGGGGGAAGCCGGTCGGCGATGGCCAGGGCCACCTCGGCCACGGACAGGGCGCTAAGTTCCGAAAGCAGGGGGTGGCCCTGCTCGTCGGTCTTGCCGACGATCTTGGGCCGCGCGTGGGCCGGCAGGTCGTAGAGGGCCGCGCGGGCCTGGGTCTCGATCAGCGACCGCTTGTGCTCGATGACCATCATGGTCTCGAGGCCGGCGGCGAAGGCGCGAAGGCCCGTCGGCTCCAGGGGCCAGGGCATGCCGACCTTATAGATGGCGACGCCCAGGTCCGAGGCCTGCTGGCTGGTGATACCCATGGCCGAGAAAGCCTCGATCACGTCCTTGTAGGCCTGGCCCTGGCAGACGATGCCCAGCCGGGGCCGGTTCGAGCCCAGCATGACCCGGTCGATGCGGTTGGCGCGGGCGAAGGCCAGCGCCGCCGGGATCTTGAGCGTCCGCAGGCGGCGCTCCTTGTCCAGGGGCTGATCCTTCAGCCGGATACCGACCCCGCCGGCCGGGAACTTGAAGTTGGTCGGGACCACGATCTTGTGGCGGTCCAGCGAGATGTCGATGGTGACGCCGGAGTCCATGGTGTCGGCCAGCGCGATCAGCCCGACCCACAGGCCTGAGAACCGCGACATGGCGATGCCCAACAGGCCGTAGTCGAGCACCTCCTGCACGTCGGCCGGCGACAGCACCGGCATCTCGAAGTCCTGGAAGGCGAATTCCGACTGCGACGGCAGGGTGGAGGATTTGCAGGTGTGGTCGTCGCCGGCCACGGCGAGGACTCCGCCTTTCGGCCAAGTCCCGGCGAAATTGGCGTGCTTGAAGGCGTCGCCCGTCCGGTCGACGCCGGGCGCCTTGCCGTACCACATGCCGGTGACGCCATCGAACTTGGCGCCGGGGAACAGATTGGCCTGCTGGCTGCCCCAGACGGCCGTGGCCGCCAGGTCTTCGTTCAGGCCTTCCTTGAAGACCACCTGGGCCTCCTGGAGGAACTTCTTCGCCCGACCGGCCTGTTGATCCAGTCCGCCAAGCGGGGAGCCACGATATCCCGAGACAAATCCGGCGGTGTTCAGGCCCGCGATCACATCCAGGCGGCGCTGGTCCATCATCACGCGCAGGAGCGCCTGAACCCCGGTGATGAAGACGCGACCTTCTTTGAGCAGGAATTTGTCGTCGAGCGTCACATCTGCGTGGCGCATAGCAATATCTTTCCTTTTCGGCTCCCTAGTGCCAATAGAAGATCATATAAGTGCGATGCAATTGCTTGCTAAAGGCGTGCCCCTCGCCATGGGTTCCGGGGCAAGAATGACGCTCATATGCGTCGTATGAAGGAGGAAAACTTGTCCGAGGCCCTCGACGCCGTCGATGCCAAGATTTTGGACCTGATCCAGCATGACGCCGGCCTTTCGGTCGCCGAGATCGCAGAACGGGTCGGATTGTCCTCCAGCCCGTGCTGGCGGCGCATCAAACGCCTGGAAGATTCGGGCGTCATCCAGCGCCGGGTGACCATCCTGGACCGCGAACTGCTGGGCCTCGGCTTCGAGGTCTATTGCACCGTCAAGCTGTCGCTGCCGACCAAGGACAACCTCGACGCCTTCGAGACCGCCATCGGCAAGCTTCCGGAAGTGGTGCAGTGCGCCACCGTCACCGGCGCGGCCGACTACGAACTGCGCATCGTCACCCGCGACATGCACGCCTTCGACGACTTCCTGCGCGACAAGATCCTGTCGCTGGGCCTGGTCTCGAACATCGAGAGCCGGATCGTGATCCGCTCGGTCAAGCACACCACCGCCGCGCCCCTGGGACTGATCAGTCCCTACGTCAGCAGCCACGGCTGATCCGCCGGCGGCCTTGCGATATGTAAGGTTGACCTGACATTCGGTGAATGTAAGGTGATCCTTACATTCGCTGGAGCCGCGCCATGGCCATCGACCTTCCGAACCGCAGGTACCTTATCCGCAGCCTCCTGTTCATGGGCGGCTACGTCGCCATCAACGTGGCGGCGATCGGCGGCGCCTTCGACGACCTGACCCGTCCGGGCGCCTGGCTGCTGGGGCTGGCGGTGGCGGCGCCCGTGGCGGGGCAGATGTGGGCCACGCTGGCCCTGATGCACGACAGCGATGAGTTCGTGCGCGCCATCACCGCCAAGCGCTTCATCCTGGCGGCCGGCGTGGCCATGGCCGCCTTCAGCGCCTGGGGCTATCTGGAGAGCTATGCCGACGCGCCCCATGCGCCCGGCTGGTACGTCTACCTGCTGTTTTGGGCGGCCTTCGGGGTCATTTCGCCGTTCGTGCGCACCAGCCGCTGATGCGCAACCAACTCAAGATCCTGAGGACCGCGCGCGGCTGGACCCAGGAGGACCTGGGCCGCCGGGTGGGGGTGTCGCGCCAGGCGGTGATCGCCCTGGAGGGTGGCAAACACGACCCGTCTCTCGATCTTGCCTATCGGATCGCCGCCGCGTTCGCCCTGGCGGTGGAGGAGATCTTCGACAACCCTCACGGCTGATGGCGGGCCCGCGCATGGGCTCAGGCGGCGACGCCGAAGATCGCGCCCACGCCGGCGGTGAGCGCCATGGCGAAACCTCCCCAGAAGGTCACGCGCAAGATCGCCTTCAGCAACGGCGCGCCACCCGCCCGCGCCCCCACGGCCCCCAGCAGCGCCAGGAACGCGATCGAGGCGGCCGACACGACCGGCACGACGACGGCCGACGGCGACGCCAGGGCCGCGACGAGGGGCAGCGCCGCGCCGCCGGCGAACGTCATGGCCGAGGTGACGGCCGCCTGGATGGGCCTGGCCGTCGAGGCCGCCGATATTCCGAGCTCGTCGCGAGCATGGGCGCCCAGCGCGTCCTTCGCCATGAGCTGGGCGGCGACTGTCCGTGCGAGTCGCGGCTCGACGCCGCGGTCGGCATAGATGCGGGTCAGCTCCCGCAATTCGAACTCAGGCTGGTTGGACAGTTCGGCCGCTTCCCGGGCCAGATCAGCCTTTTCCGTGTCGGCTTGGGAGCTGACGGAAACGTACTCGCCGGCCGCCATGGACATGGCGCCGGCCACCAGACCGGCCACGCCCGCCACCAGGATCTCGCTGCGCCCCTGGGACGCCGCCGCCACCCCCACGATCAGGCTGGCGGTCGAAACGACGCCGTCGTTGGCCCCCAGGACCGCGGCGCGCAGCCAGCCCACTCGCTCGATCAGGTGAAATTCTCTGTGCAGTCGGCTCATCCATCCCCCAACAGCTGGCCGGCGATCACGCCGAGTCCTGGGTCCCGCGAACCCAGAGCATCCTTTGAAGCGTCCGATCGCGGTCGAAGACCAAGTGCTTAAGCGCACCGGCGACGTGAAGGGCGATCAGCGGCCAGAAGAGCTTGGTCGCGGTCCCATGCACTTCCTCGCACAGCTCGTGCAGCCAGGCGACGCGGTTCGGGAAGGGGCTGGGGATGGAGAGAAGGTCAAACACCTCGAGAGGGCGGGTCGTGGACCAGACGGCCAGCGGGCCGGTGATGATCAGGACCGCAATCATCAGTAGGAACAGGCCTTGGACCGCCGCGGCGAGAATTCGGAGCCAGCGGTTGGGTTCCAGTGGCGCGGGCGAAGGCTGGGACGCCGACCATAGCAGCCGCGCCGCAAGAAACGTGAACAGCAGAACGCCCACCGACACGTGTAGATCCTGGGCCGCGAGCTTCTCCGCTCTGTCGGCGGCCTCCTCCATCTGCTCGCCCAGAAGATAGAGCGCCACGACGGAAATCGCGCTGATCCAGTGAAGGGCGATGGCCGCCCAGCCATAGGCTGTCTTGGAGTTCGAGATGGACATATTGTTCAACACCATGCCGGACGGCGCCGGCGCTTTGATCTCGCGCAATTCGGCGTCGCCGCGGCGATCTGGTCGTGGGCGCCTTCTCCGCGCCGCTCTGACCGGTCAATGTCGGATGGCGGATGAAGTTGGAGCCCAACCATGATCGACCTTGTCATTGATCAGCGGCGCAAGGACCTGGGCGGGTTCGAGGTCGGCCGGGTCCTGCCCTATGCCCGGCGGCGGATGGTCGGGCCCTTCATCTTCTTCGACCACATGGGCCCGGCGCGGTTCCAGGCGGGCTTCCCGGCGAATGTGGACGTGCGGCCGCATCCGCATATCGGACTGTCGACCCTCTCCTACCTGTTCGAGGGCGAGATGACCCATCGCGACTCGGTGGGCGTCACCCAGCCGATCCGGCCGGGCGAGGTGAACTGGATGACGGCGGGCTCGGGCATCACCCATTCCGAGCGATTCGAGACCCTGCGCGCCCAGGGCGGATCGATGAACGGCATCCAGGCCTGGATCGCCCTGCCGGTCGAGGATGAGGAGACCGCCCCCAGCTTCGACCACTACGCCCCCGAAGTCCTGCCGACCTACGAGGCGAACGGCATGTGGGCGCGGCTCATCGCCGGCCAGGCCTTCGGCGCGAGCTCGCCGGTCAAGACCCACTCTCCGATGTTCTACGTCCACTGGGCGCTGAAGCCCGGCGCCCAGGCGCAGCTGCCGGCGGAGTATCCCGAACGCGCGGCCTATGTCGCCCAGGGCCTGGTCGAGGTGGACGGACGCCAGTACCACGAGGGCCAGATGCTGGTGTTCGAACCCGGTCAGCCGGTGCTGTTCACCGCGGTGAACGACGCCATCGTCATGCTGCTGGGCGGCGAGCCGATCGGGCCGCGGTTCATCGACTGGAACTTCGTCTCCTCGTCCAAGGACCGCATCGAGCAGGCCAAGGCCGACTGGCGAGCCGGGCGGATGAAGCTGCCCGACGCCGACCACGATGAGTTCATTCCCCTGCCCGACGAACCGCCGCCGGCCCAGGCCAACCCAATGTCATGAGGCGACCGAAAGGGGCTTGAACGCCCTGGGGGAAGCTTGTTCTGAATGCCGCCAACCAGATCCTGGGAGGACAGCATGAAACTCTACTCTTCCATCGGCCCCAATCCGGCTGTCGTGGCGATGTTCCTGGCCGAGAAGGGCGTCACCCTCGACACGGTCAAGGTCGACATCATGGCCGGCGAGAACCGCCAGGCTCCCTACTTGGAAAAGAACCCCGCGGGCCAGTCGCCCTGCCTGGAGATGGACGGCGGCGGCCATCTGTCCGAGATCATCCCGATCTGCGAATACCTAGAGGAAAAGTTCCCCAACCCGCGACTGATCGGCACGACGCCGGAAGAGCGCGCGGAGACCCGCATGTGGCTGCGTCGCATCGACCTCAATATCTGCGAACCGCTCGCCAACGGCTTCCGCTACGCCGAGGGCCTGCCCCTGTTCCAGAGCCGCATGCGGACCATCCCCCACGCCGCCGACGACCTGAAGGCCCTCACCCAGGAAAAACTGACCTGGCTGGACGGGCTGATGACCGGCAAGACCTGGGTGGCGGGCGAGCGCTTCACCCTGGCCGACATCCTGCTGTTCTGCTTCGTTCAGTTCGGCGGCACGGTCGGTCAGCCGCTCAACCCCGACAACAAGAACATCGCCGCCTGGGTCGAGCGGGTGAAGGCCCGGGCGCCGGCCAAGGCGCCGGCGTAGCAGCAACCGCTGTCATCCCGGTTTGCGCAGCAAGACCGGGACCCATACGCGCTGAGGGCGATCGGATGAGGCGAAGCCGCGCCGCGTCTTGCTTGATCCGGTGTCTATGGGTCCCGGACAAGCGCTGCGCGCTTTCCGGGATGACACCGTTTTGGAAATGTTGCGCCCTACTGCGCCGACAACGCCTTGCGCGTCTGTTCCCAGTACTGGGCGCCGGTGATGAGGGTGACCACCGTCGCCACCCACATCAGGGTGTGCGCCAACAGCGTCACCGGCGCCTGGATGGACGGATCGGCGGGCAGGTCGAAGGCCGCCCAGGATGACGACAGCATCTCGGCGGCGAGCGCGGTGAGCTGCAGCGTCGTCTTCCACTTGGCCAACAGGGTGACCGGCAGCTTCACGCCCTTGCCGGCGCCGACCTCGCGCAGGGCGCTGACCGTGAACTCGCGGAACAGCATCAGGCCCGCCGGCAGCACGACCATCGGCTGGCCGCCCAGGGCCAGCAGGCCCAGGATCGCGCCGCAGACCAGCACCTTGTCGCCGATGGGGTCGAGGATCGCGCCCCAGACGGAGACCGCGTCAAGTTTGCGCGCCAACCAGCCGTCGAAGAAGTCGGTCACCGCGGCGATCACGAACGACCAGAAGGCCCAACGCTGCAGGCCGAACTGCATCTCGGGGGTGAGCCGCTCGCTGACATAGGGCACGGCGCCCGCCGCCGCGGCCAGGGCCAGGAAGACGAACAGGGTCAGGACCAGCCGCAGCGAGGTCAGGATGTTGGGAAGGGCTTTCATGTCGGTCCTAGGGCGCGCGTGACTCAGGTGGCCGGCGTCAGCTCGACCTTCTTAGACTGTTTTCCATAGATGCAGATTCGCTTGTCCGCGCCCTCTCGAAGCACAGCCACGCCATAGGCCTCGGTGCCCAGCGGGTGGACGATGACCTCGGGTGCCTTCATCCCGGTCGCCTGGGCCGCGGCCAGGCACTTGGCGGCGACGTCGGCGCGGAAGGCCGCCCAGGCGTCGGGAGAACTGGCCTGGCCGATGGCGGGCGCCAGACTGGCTAGGGCCGCGAAGGCGAGGATGGCGCGAGCGGACATGGGCGGTCTCCGGCGGAATTGAGCTTCAGCTTACCGCAGCGTCCGGCCGCGCCAAACGTTCCCGCTCAACCCTTGCGGAAGTAGTCGAAAATTCGCTGGGCCAGGGGCTCGCTGACCCCCTCGACCTTGGCCAGGTCGTCCACCGAGGCCCGCGACACGCCGCGAGCGGAGCCGAAGGCGTGCAGCAAGGCCCGCTTGCGGCCGGGACCGACCCCCTCGATCTCGTCGAGCGGGTTCTTCTTGATGTCCATCGAGCGGCGGGTGCGATGGCTGCCGTTGGCGAACCGGTGAGCCTCGTCGCGCAGGCGCTGCAGGTAGTAGAGAACCGGCGACTTGGGCTCCAGCATGAAGGGCGGCTTACCCTCGATGAAGAACCGCTCAAGTCCCGCGTCGCGGTCGGGCCCCTTGGCGACTCCCACCACGGCGATGTCGTCCACGCCCAGGTCGGCCATGACCTCGGTCACCGCGGCGAGCTGGCCCGCGCCGCCGTCCACCAGCACCAGGTCGGGGCGGATCGCGCCCTCCCCGGCCTCCTCTTCCTTGACCAGACGGGCGAAGCGGCGACGCATCACCTCCTTCATCATGCCGTAGTCGTCGCCGGGGGTGAGCTCCGTCCCCTTGATGTTGAACTTGCGGTACTGGCTCTTCTGGAAGCCGTCGGGGCCCGCGACGATCATGCCGCCGACCGCGTTGGTCCCCATGATGTGGGCGTTGTCATAGACCTCGATGCGCTCGGGATTGCCGTCCAGGCCGAAGGCTTCGCACACGCCGGCCAGCAGCTTCGACTGGGCCGAGCTCTCGGCCATCTTGCGGCCTAGGGCCTCGCGAGCGTTGGTGAGCGCGTGGTCGACGAGCTGGCGCTTCTCGCCCCGCCGCGGGCGGTCGATGGTCACCTTGCGGCCGGCCTTCAGGCCGAAGGCCTCGCACAGCAACTCGCGCTCGGCCGGTTCGATGCTGGTCAGGATCAGCCGCGGGATCGGCTTATCGTCGTAGAACTGGCCCAGGAACGCGCTCATCACGTCCGGGTCCTCGTCGGACTTGTCGACCCGGGGGAAGTAGGCGCGGTTGCCCCAGTTCTGCCCGGCCCGGAAGAAGAACACCTGGACGCAGGCCTGGCCGCCCTCGGCGTGCAGGGCGAAGACGTCGGCCTCCTCGATGGTCTCGGGATTGACCTGGGTCTCCTGGGCGACGGAGGCCAGGGCCCGAATCCGATCGCGCAGCCGCGCGGCGCGCTCGAACTCCATGTCGTCCGAGGCCGCCTGCATCTGGTCCGACAAGGTCTTCATCACCGCCCGGCTCTTGCCGCGCAGGAAGGCCTCGGCCTGGTCGACCAGGCCGCCATAGTCCTCCAGGCTGACCAGGCCCGTGCAGGGCGCGGCGCAGCGCTTGATCTGGTGCAGCATGCAGGGGCGGGTGCGGCTCTCGTAGACGCTGTCCGAGCAGGACCGCAGCAGGAAGGCCTTCTGCAAGGTGTTCAGGGTCTTGGTGACCGAGTGGGCCGAGGCGAAGGGGCCGAAATAGTCGCCCTTGATGGTGTGGGCGCCGCGGTGCTTGCGGAGCTGGGCGGCGGGATGTTCCCGCCGGATGACGATCTCCGGGAAGCTCTTGTCGTCGCGCAGCAGGACGTTGAAGCGCGGCTTCATCTGCTTGATCAGGTTGATTTCGAGCAGCAGGGCGTCGGTCTCGGTGCGGACCGTGACGAACTCCATCGACCGGGTCAGGTCGACCATCAGGGCGATACGCTGGGTGTGGAAGCGGCCCTGGGCGTACTGCAGCACCCGCTTCTTCAGCGAGCGGGCCTTGCCCACATAGAGAACCTCGCCGTCCTCGCCGATCATCCGGTAGACGCCCGGGGCGTCGGGCAGGCGCCGGACCTCGTCCTTGATCAGGGCCGCGCCCTGCAGGGGCGCCGGGGTGGTGACGTCGATGGTCATGGCGCAGATATAGGCGAGTCCGGCGTGGCGCGCAGGACGCGATCTAGAGCTTCACCCCGCCGGCGGAGAGTTTCTCGAAGCCTGGCTTGGTCAGCTTGATGTAGCCCTTCACCGGGTCGCGCCAGAAGATCGCGCCCCGGACCTTCCCGGGATCGAAGCCGTCAGCCACCAGGTCCATCTTGCGGTGCTTAAAGGTGCCGGTGGTCTCGATGGCCGGCAGGATGCGGACGAAGACCGGCTGGGCGTAGGGCGGTAGGTCGCGGGCGACCTGTTCCCCGAACTGCTTGATGTCAAACCCTGACTCGACCACCAGGCCCGCCATGCCGGCGCGGCCGTCAGCGCCTTCGACAGTGACGCCGTAGACATTGGCCTCGGCCACGCCGGGCACGGCGGCCAGACGTTCCGCCACCTCGTTGGTGGAGACGTTCTCGCCCTTCCAGCGGAAGGTGTCTCCGATCCGGTCGACGAAATAGAAGTAGCCGTCGGCGTCCATGCGCATCAGGTCGCCGGTGCGGAACCAGCCGTCGCCGCGCTCGAAGACGTCGTGCAGGATCTTCTTCTCGGACGCGGCCTTGTCGACATAGCCGGTATAGGCGGTGCGCGCATCGCCGCCGATCTGACCGATACACTCGCCGACCTGGCCCGGGCCGCACTCGATGCACAGACCATTCATGCCGCGCACCGGCTCCTCGGTCTCGACGTCGAACTGGACCAGACGCACGCTGAACTTGTTGCGCAGCCACTTGGGCGCCCGGCCGATCGCGCCCACCTTGCCGTCGAAATTGAACAGCGAGACATTGCCCTCGGTGGAGCCGTAGAACTCCAGGATCTCCGGGATCCTGAACCGCGTCCTCATCTCGGCCCAGACGTCGCCGCGCAGGCCATTGCCGAAAGCCAGGCGGATCTTGTGGCCGTGCTCGTCCTCGACCTCGGGATGGTTGACCAGATAGCGGCACAGCTCGCCGATATAGACGAACATCGTGCAGCCCTCGGCGACCACGTCGGACCAGAAGTGGCTGGCGGAGAACTTCTTCTTCACCACCGCCGAGCCGCCATTCAGCAAGGCCGCGCCCAGGCCGCAAAGACCGCCGGTGGCGTGATAGAGGGGCAAGGCCACATAGATCCGATCCTTGGCCGTCGCCCCCGTCGCGCCGGCGAAGGCGCGCATATAGAGCTGGGCCCGGACATGGGTGATCCGCGCGGCCTTCGGCAGGCCGGTCGTGCCGCTCGTATAGATATAGAGCGCGGTGTCCTTGGCGGTCATGCCCTCGCGCACCGAGCGGTCGGGGGGGAGCTGGCTGCAGCTCTTCAGCGCCTGGACGAGGTCGCGCTGGTCGCCATGCGCCTGCCCCAGGACCCATTGCTGCATGGGCCGCTCCAGCAGAGTCTTGGCCTGCTCGAACGCCGGCGAGGTCTCGCCATCGACAATCACATGGGCCGCGCCCGAGATGTTCAGGCAGTGGGCCAGGGGCAGACCCGCGAGTTGGTTGTTGATCAGGGCGGTGACCACCCCGATTTTCGACAGCCCATACCAGATCGGGAAATATTCCAGCCGGTTGGGCAGGAACAGCGCCACCACCTGACCGCGCCGGATGTTCATCCCCTTGGCCCAATGGGCGAAGCGGTTGGCGACGGCGTCCATCTCCCCATAGGTGAGGGTCTTGCCCTCGAAGGTGAGCGCGGGCCTGTCGCGCCAGGTCTCCACCGCCGTCTGCAGGTCGTCGCAGATCAGGTTGGGCGAGGACGGCGCGATGGTCTTCACGCGCTTCAAGGTGCGATTGAGCCCGCGCATGAAGCGCCAGTCACGTTCGAGCCGGGCCTTCAGTCGCATGCATTCCCTCCGACGCGCGCTCACCTTGGCGGGGGCCGTGAGCGCGGGTCAAGCTGAGCCATGGATGCGAAGCGTCGCACCCGTCTCAGGCGAACCCGACCGTGGCGGAAAGGACTCAGTGCTTGGTTAAGAAAACCGCTCCCAGGCCGATTGACGCGAAATGCCCAGGGCCTCTCCGATCTGGGCCCAGCTCACCTCACGCGACCGGAGCTGGTCGACCACCCATTGAAGCTGGTTACCCTTGCCCTTGCGCACGGCCTCAACGGCCGGGAGTTGGGCCAGCAAGCGTTCGGCCGGAAGCTGGTCGGGCGGCGTGAAGTGGGAGAGGTCAGGTGTGCGGCCGGCCAGGTACTCGTTGCAGAGGCCGACGCAGGCGTCGCAGATCGTGATCATGCCGGGGCCGGCGATCAGCTTCTCCACCTCGTGCTGCGACTTCAGACAGAACGAGCAATAGAAGGTCGAGGACGAGTCCTCGCCGAACAGGAACTTGTTTGGAGGAACCTCGCTCATGGCGCGCCTCGTCAGGTTTGTCCTGACTGTCAGGTATATCCTTACGCGCCGCTCGTCAAGAACATCCTGACACCTTGGCAAGCTCGGCCGTCAATTGTGGCGACGAGGCGGCGGCAATCGCCAGACTGTGGCGCGAATTTGGAAGTTCTTTGACAATCGATGAAAATGAAACTTCACTGTTGGAAAAAATTTCACGGTCAAAAAACAGTATAATTTCAGGAACTGCGGCAACTAAGACACGGTCTTGATCAAGCGTGACGTTGGAAATCACGGAACATGTGAACGTCGAGCTCGTTCTCATCTCCGACCAACGACCTGGGAGGTCTGATATGTCGACCGAATATAGCCCGTTCGCCCGCCCCAAGTTCACCGCCGAGGATTTCGCCCGCGAAGATCCCGCGACGACGTTCGACTCCGCGCCCCGTGTGGCGCCGGAAGAGCGCACCTTCGCGGCGGATGACGCGCCGCGCGCCGCCTCTATCGATCCAGACCTCGTCCGCGAGGACCAGATGATGGACGACACCTCGACCTTCGCCGCCGCGCCGCTCTATGCGGAGCGCGCCAAGTCGACCCCCAAGTCGTCGCGACGCTCCATCGCGCCCATCGCCATGATCGCCATTCCCGCTGTCGCCCTGCTGGCTGGGGTCGCCTACTTCACCATGCAGCCGCGGGACGGCCTGATCGCCGAACAGCCGGCCACCGTGGCCGTCGCGCCGGCGCCGCCGACCCCGCTTCCGGAGCCGACGGAATTGGCCGTCGCGACGCCGACCCCGGCTCCGGTCGAGGCCACGCCCGCGCCGACCGCGCCCGTCGCCAAGGCCGCGACGCCCCGCGTGACCGCCCGCGCCGCCGC
>NZ_JAKFEN010000019.1:0-222061 GCF_036677185.1 Phenylobacterium sp. | reverse complement strand
GGCCGCGACCCCGCCGCCGGCGGCCACCCCGACACCCGAGCCGCCGCCGCCGCCGGAGGTGCCGTTTTGAGCCTGGCCGGCGCACGTCCCCTGAACCCGGTGATGTGGCTGGGTCTCCCTATGCTGCAGGCCCTGGCGCTCACGGTGCTGTTCGGCATCCCCTTCCGGGTGTTCGGGCTGCAGCTGCCGGAGCCGATCTTCGCGCTCGCCCCCGCCTTCGCCTGGGCGGTGATCCGGCCCTCGATCCTCGCCCCCTTCGGCATCCTGGCCATGGGACTGTTCCTGGACCTGTTCTGGGGCGGAGCGGTGGGGCTGTGGGCCCTGTCGCTGCTGACCGGGTACGGCGCGGTGCTGGCTGGACGCACCCTGATCGTGGGGCAGAGCCGGCTGATGATGTGGGTCTGGTTCGGCGCCTGCTGCGCCATCACCCAACTCGCCGCCTACCTTTTCACCATGGCCGACGCCGGGGGCATGGCCAGCCTGGTCTCGGTCGGCTGGCAGTTCCTGGCCACGGTGATCCTGTTCCCGTTCGCCGATCGGCTGATCGACCGGTTCGAAGACGCCGACGTGCGATTCCGCTAGGATCGGACCCATGAGCGAACCGTCGATCTTCTTCTCCGAGGTGAACGAACGGCAGGGGGTCTTCCATCGCCGGACCTTCCTGCTGGGCGGCTTCGCGGGGCTGGGCCTGGCGGCGCTCGGCGGACGTCTCGCCCACCTTCAGCTCGTCGAGACCCAGCGCTACGAGAAGCTTTCGGCCTCCAACCAGTTCAACTTCCGCCTGGTGGCCGCGCCGCGCGGCCTGATCGTCGACCGCAACGGCGCGATCCTGGCCTCCAACCGCCCCAACTTCCGGCTGCTGGTCAGCCGCGAGGAGGACCTCGATCCCAAGGCGACGCTGAAGACCCTGGCGGCCTTCGTGCCCCTGGACGACGCGCGCCAGGCCCGGCTGGCCAAGGACATCGCCCGGGCGCCCAAGCGCTCGCCGGTGTCGGTCATGGAGGACATGAGCTGGGAGGAGTTCTCGGCGATCAATGTCCGCGCGCCGGAACTGCCGGGCGTCACCGCCGACATGGGCGAGGTGCGGGTCTATCCGCACGGCGGCGCCTTCGCCCACGTGATCGGCTATGTGGCCAAGGTCAACAAGGAGGATCTGGCGCCGACTGGCCCGAACTCCGACCCCATCCTGCTGCATCCGGGCTTTAGGATCGGCCGCCAAGGCGTTGAAAAGGCGTTCGATCTCGACTTGAGGGGCAAGCCCGGCGCCCGCAAGGTGGAGGTGGACGCCAACGGCCGCGAGGTCCGTCAGGACGAGGGTGGCGACATTGCCGCCATCCCCGGCAAGGAGATCCAGCTCACCCTCGACGTCGACGTCCAGAACCGCGCGCTTGAGGTGATGGGCGACGAGAGCGGCGCCATCGTCGTCATGGACTGCCGCACCGGCGACCTGCTGTGCATGGCCTCGTCGCCCAGCTTCGACGCCAACCGGTTCGTGCGCGGCCTGTCGGGTCCGGAATACCGGGCGCTGGCCCTCTACGACCGCAAGCCGCTGCTCGACAAGGTCATGAACGGCACCTATCCGCCCGGCTCGACCTTCAAGCCGACGGTGGCCCTGGCGGCCCTGGAGGCCGGCGTCGATCCCGAGGCCCGGGTGAACTGCTCGGGCGGCTGGTACTATGGCGGTCGCACCTGGCGGTGCTGGAAGCGTGGCGGGCATGGTTCGCAGAACATGCACGACGCCATCAAGAACTCCTGCGACATCTATTTCTACCAGACGGCGCTGAAGATCGGTCCCGACCACATCGCCAAGGCGGCCCACGCCATGGGCTTCGGCCAGACCTTCGATATCGGCATTCCGGGAAACCAGAAGAAGGGCGTGGTCGGCTCCACTGAGTGGAAGCGCAAGGCGGTGAAGCGCGAACCGGTTTGGCAGCCGGGCGACTCCGTCAGCTACGGGATCGGCCAGGGCTATGTGGCGGTGAACGCCCTGCAGCTGGCGGTGATGACCGCGCGGCTGGCCAACAGCAAGAAGGCGCTCAATCCGCGGCTCATCAAGTCGGTGGGCGGGGTCGAGATGCCCCGCGGCGACGCCGCGATCGATCTGCCGTTCGCCGCCGAGCACCTGAAATATGTCCGAGGCGGCATGGAGGCCGTGGCCAACGACACGAGCGGCACCGCCTTCCGCCAGAGCCAGCTGGGCCTGGGCGACATCAAGATGGCAGGCAAGACCGGGACGGCCCAGGTCCGCAGCTTCGACAAGCTGGCCTCGCGCAGCAGCGTCGGCGTCACCTGGAAGCTCAAGGACCACAACCTGTTCATCGCCTTCGCGCCCTACGACGACCCACGCTACGCCCTGTCGGTGATCATCGAGCACGGCGGGATGGGCGGCGCCACCGCCGCCGCGCCCCGGGCTCGCGAGGTGATGCGCGTGGCCTTGTTGAAGGACCCCGAACTGCGAGCCCGGATCGAAAAGCCGCTGCCCCTGCCCGAGGTCCCCGAAAGCGTGATCATGGAAGGCGCGGCCCCCGAAGCCCCCATCGTCACGCCGCCGCCGCCGGCGCCGCCGGGAGAGCCCACATGACCGTCAGCGCCCTGACCCGGCCCGGCGAACGCGACCGGGCCATCGTCAAGTTCAGCGAGATCGACTGGCTGTTCGCCCTCGCGCTCTGCCTGATCGCCGGGACCGGCGCCCTGATGATGTTCTCCATCGCCGGGTCGTCCTGGGAGCCCTGGGCCGGCAACCACCTGATCCGCTTCGGCCTGTGTTTCTTGGCGATGGTCATGCTGGCCATGGTGGACCTGCGGGTCTGGTCGGCCCTGGCCTATCCCATCTACGGCATAGGACTGCTGCTGCTGGTGGCCGTCGAAGCCGTTGGCGACGTGCGGATGGGCGCCCAGCGGTGGCTGGCGCTCGGGCCGTTCAGCTTCCAGCCGTCGGAGGTGATGAAGCTGGGCATCGTGCTGGCCCTGGCCCGGTTCTATCACGGCATGTCGGCCGACAGCGCCCGGCTCTCCTGGTGGCTGCTGATCCCGCTGACGATGATCGCCGCCCCTGTGGTGCTGGTGGCCCACCAGCCCGACCTCGGCACCGCCATGCTGATCGCCATGACCGGGCTCTCCATGGTCGTCCTGGCGGGGTTGTCCTGGAAGGTGATCGCCGCGGGCGTGATCAGCGTGGTCGCCGCGGTGCCGCCGATGGTGATGTTCGTGCTGCACGACTACCAGCGCAAGCGGGTGCTGACCTTCCTCGACCCCGAGAGCGACCCCTCGGGCTCCGGCTATCACATCATGCAGTCGAAGATCGCGCTCGGTTCGGGCGGCTTCTTCGGCAAGGGCTATGGCCTGGGCTCGCAGAGCCAGCTCAACTTCCTGCCCGAGAAGCAGACCGACTTCATCTTCGCCACCCTGGCGGAGGAGTTCGGTTTCCTGGGCTGCATCTCGGTGTTGTTCCTCTACGGCGCGGTGATCTTCATGGCCCTGCGCATCGCCTCCATCTCCCACTCCCATTTCGGGCGGCTGGCGGCGGCCGGAACGACGGCCACCTTCGCTCTCTATGTGCTCATCAACGGGGCCATGGTGATGGGCCTGGCGCCGGTGGTGGGCGTGCCCATGCCGATGCTGTCCTATGGCGGCACGGTCATGGTGACGGTGATGATCGGCTTCGGCCTCGTCCAGGCCGTGCGGGTGCATCGCTATTCCGAAGTCACCAGCGGCAGCGGCGCGCTGCTCTAGACCCGCAGCGCCTGGTCCGTCGCCCGGACCAGGCCATCGACGATGCCCGGCTCCGTCGAGGCGTGGCCGGCGTCCCAGACGATGTCGAAACGCGCCTCGGGCCAGGCGGTCTTCAGCGCCCAGGCGCTTTCCATCGGGGTGACCACGTCGAACCGTCCCTGAACGATCCAGCCAGGGATATTCCGTATCTTTTCGATGTTCTTCAGGATCCAGCCGTCTTCGTCGAAGAAGCCGCCATTGGCGAAGAAGTGGCACTCGATCCTGGCGAAGGCGATGGCGAAGTCGATCTCGTTGAACTTCGAGGGCCGGGCCTCCGGCCCTCGGATGGAGATGGTGTCGCCCTCCCACTGGCTCCAGGCCGCGGCGGCCTCGGCCTGGACGGCGCGGTCGGTGGAGGTCAGGCGCCGGTGATAGGCACCCATCAGGTCGCCACGCTCGGCGAGCGGGATCGGGGCGGTGAAGCGGGCCCAGGCGTCGGGGAACAGGATCGAGGCGCCGTCTTGGTAGAACCACTTCAGCTCGCGCGCGGTGAGCAGGAAGATGCCGCGCAGGACCAGGCCGTCGACCCGGTCGGGATGGGTGATGGCGTAGGCTAGCGCCAGGGTCGAACCCCAGGAACCGCCGAACACGGTCCATTTCTCGACGCCCAGATGGACGCGCAGGCGCTCTATGTCCTCGATCAGCGACCAGGTGGTGTTGTCGTCCAGGCTGGCGTTGGGGCGCGACTTGCCGCAGCCGCGCTGGTCGAACAGCGCCATGCGCCATTTCGACGGATCGAAGAACCGCCGCATGGTCGGGTTGATCGCTCCGCCCGGGCCGCCGTGCAGGATGACGCAGGGCTTGCCGTCGGGGGTCCCGCACTCTTCGTAGAAGATCTCGTGCGGGCCGCCGGTGGCCAGCCAGCCCTGGGCGTAGGGCTCGTTCTCCCGGAAGAGACCCCGCCTGTGCGCGGACGACGAGACGACGGGCGAGGGGGTGTTGCGTTCCATGTCCCCTGTTTACTGCGGGAAGCGGCGATCCATCCAGCCCAGGATGAGACGATTGACCTCCTCGGGCTTCTCCTGCTGCGTCCAGTGGCCGGATTCCTTGACCAGGACCTTCTCCAGGTCGCCGATCACCTCCTCCATGCCGTCGGCCATGGCCGGGGAGAGCACCACGTCCTTCTCGGCCATGATCATCAGACAGGGGATTCCGTCCACGCGGGTCGGGAGGCTCGCCGACTTCTCCCAGTTGCGGGTGAAGTTGCGATACCAGTTGATCCCGCCGGTGAAGCCGGTGCGCTCGAAGGACTCCACGAAGGCCGCCAGTTCGTCGGGGCTCAGCAACTGGTGGGCCGTGTCGGACTTGTCCCAGGCCTTGAGCGCGTCGCCGAAGGCGAAGGTCGGGGTCTCGGCGGTCGGCTGGCCCGACAGGGTCAGGCCCGATCCCGCCCCGTCGCCGATCGCGGCCTCCATGGCCGCCGGGGTGCGCATGAAGAAGCGGATGGTCTTGTCGACGTCGGCGCCCAGCGCGGCGTCGGCCACGCCCGGTTTCTGGAACCAGACGATGTACATGTCCTCGCCGAACATCATCCGCATGCCGGCGATGGGATCCATCGGCGGGCGGCGCATGAAGGGGGTGTTGAGCCCGACGATCCCCGCGACCCGCGTCGGATGCATCAGGGGCAGGGCCCAGACGACGATGCCGCCCCAGTCGTGGCCGACGAACACCGCCTTCTCCACGCCCAGGTGGTCGAGCAGACCCACCAGGTCGCCGGTCAGGTGCTCCATGTCGTAGTCCGTGATCGCCTCGGGCGCCGAGGTCAGGCCATAGCCGCGCTGGTCGGGGGCGATCGCCCAGCGGCCGGCGGCCTCGCAGGCCTTGAGCTGGTGGCGCCAGGAGAAGGCCAGCTCGGGAAAGCCGTGACAGAAGACGATGGGCACACCTTTTCCTCGCGGCCCCACCTCGTAATAGGCCATGTCGACGCCGTTGACGGCGGCGTGTTGGACGGGCGGCATCTGGCGGGCGAGGGCGGACATGGGCGGCTCCCTGACGGTTGTGCCCGCAGACTGGCAGGCTTCCTTGGGCGGAAGGCAAGCGCGGCTTGGCCGTGACGAGAACCGCGCTAGAAGGACGTCATGACAGACCCGCGCCCCGCCGAAGACCGCACGCCCTGGGGCCTGGTGATCCTGCTGGGATCGCTGACCGCCTTCGCGCCGATGTCCATCGACATGTACCTGCCCAGCCTGCCGGCCATCGGCGTTGCGCTGGGCGCCAGCGCGTCGCAGACCCAGGCGACGGTGGCGGCCTTCTTCGCCGGCATGGCCATCGGCCAGTTCATCTACGGCCCGGCCTCGGACCGGTTCGGGCGGCGCGCGCCGATCATGGTGGGCATCGCGATCTTCATCGCCGCCTCGATCGTCTGCGCGCTCGCGACCTCGCCGGAGATGCTGATCGGCGCCCGGTTCGTCCAGGCCCTCGGCGGCTGCGCGGGCGGGGTGGTGTCGCGCGCCATCGTCCGCGACCAGTTCAACCACACCGAGACGGCGCGGATGCTGTCGCTGATGATGCTGATCATGGGCTTGGCGCCGATCCTCGCGCCCCTGCTGGGCGGCGTGCTGCTGGCGCTCGGCGGCTGGCGGTGGAACTTCTGGGTGCTGGCCCTGTTCGGCCTGGCCTGTGGGGCGGCGGCCTTCTTCCGGCTCAAGGAATCCCGGTCGGACGAGACGGCGGCCCAGGCCGCCTCGGAGAACCCCTTCCAGGCCTATCTCGCCCTGCTGCGCCAGCCGCGGCTGGTGGGATACGCGGTGGCCGGCAGCCTGAACGGCGCGACCTTGTTCACGTACATCTCGGCCTCGCCGGAGCTGCTGATGGGGACCTATGGCATCTCGCCCTCGGCCTTCGGCTGGGTGTTCGGCCTTAACGCCGCGGCGGTGATCGGCGCCAGCCAGCTCAATCGCTACGCCTTGAAGCGCCGGACGCCGGACGAGGTTCTGGCGCGGGCCAGCGTGGTCGCCGTCACCGGGGCCCTGGCCCTGGCCGCCGCGGCGGTCACCGGTTTCGGCGAGCGCTGGAGCGTGCTGCCGCTGCTGTTCGTGCTGCTGGGCAGCTACGGATTCATGGCTGGCAACACCGTGGCCGGGGCGCTCAATATCGATCCCAAGCGGGCGGGTTCGATCTCGGCCCTTACGGGCGGGGCCTCGTTCGGGGTCGGCGCCCTGGCGGCCAGCCTGGCGGGCGCCTTGCACGACGGGACGCCGCGGCCGATGGCGCTGGTGATGCTGGCGGCCCTGGTGGGATCGGCGTTGGCGTTGCGATTCCTGGCGCTGCCGAAGAAGGCCTAGGCTCGGTCCACGTCCCGGGCGGCCCAGGCCAGGGTCGCCCAGCCGATCAGGAACAGCAGGCCTCCGATCGGCGTCACTGCGCCCAGCCAGCGCGGCCCGCCGAGGGCCATCACGTAGAGCGAGCCTGAGAACACCACCACACCCGAGAGGAAGAAGGCCGGCGCGCGCCGGGCGTTCTTCGCGCCGATGTTCATGAAGGTGGCGCAGGCGAAGGTGGCCATGGTGTGCATGAACCCATAGCTCGAGCCGGTGCGCAGCCACTCCTGGGCCTTGGGGTCGGAGACGCCATGAGCGGCGAAGGCCCCGACGGCGACGGCGATAAACCCGCCGACCGCGGCCAGCGTCATCCAGGTGCGGCGGGTCCAGATCATCTCAGCCCCATAGCTGGGGCCGGCGATCCTTCCAAGGCGCTTCCTTCTCCAGTTGGGCGGCGAGGCGGAAGAGGGTCGCTTCGTCGGCGAAACGGGCAGTGAACATCATGCCGATGGGCAATCCGTTGGCGGACATCTCGAGCGGCAGGGACATGGACGGCTGGCCGGAGAAGTTGAACGGCGGGGTGTAGGGGAAGGCCGCGCCCTGGCGGCGGTTCACCTCGCGCGGCTCCAGGTTCACCGGATCGATGTGGCCGACCTCGGGAACGCTCGTGCCGAGCACCGGACAGAGATAGACGTCCCAATCCTCGAAGAAGGCCAGGGTCTTGCGGTTCAGGACCCGCAGGTCCTGCCAGCCGCGCCAAGCCTGTTCGCCAGTGACCTTGCGTCCGCCCTTCAGCGAGGCCCAGGTCAGGGGCTCCAGTTCGTCGGGCTCGGGCTCGCGGCCGATCTGCTCGATGAGCCGCGCCATGTCGGCGGCGAAATTGGCGCCGGAGACCGGCCCGCGCGCAGCGTAGAGGGCGCGGTAGTCGAGGCCTATGCCCTTCTCCACCACCTCGTGGCCCAGGCGTTTCAGCAGGTCGGCGGTGCGTTCGAGGGCGGCCTGGATCTCCGGTTCGATGGGCCGTCCGGACGGGGTCTCCGAGGACCAGGCGATGCGCAGCTTGCCGGGGCTACGTTCGATCTCCTCGATATATGGCCGTTCCTTGGGCGGGGCGGCGAAGGGGGCGTCGGCCCGGGGCGTGCCGGTGGCGTCCAGCATGGCGGCGCTGTCGCGCACGGTCCGGGTGACCACGTGATCGACGGTGAAGCCCATGGCGTAGGCGGTGTCGTCCGGCCCGTTGGGGTTGCGGTCGCGGGTGACCTTCAGCCCCACCAGGCCGCAGCAGGCCGCCGGGATGCGGATCGAGCCCAGGCCGTCGCTGGCGTGGGCCAGGGGCACGATGCCGGCGGCCACCGACGAGGCCGCGCCACCCGACGAGCCGCCGGAGATGTGGTTGGGGTTCCAGGGATTGCGGCAGGCGCCGAGATGGGCGCCTTCCGTCGTGCCGGTGATGCCGTATTCCGGGGTGTTGGTCTTGCCCAGGGGCACGACTCCGGCGGCTCGATAGCGCGCCGTGAGGTCGCCATCGTCGGGGTCCACAACGCTCGCGGCGAACTTGCTGCCATAGCTGCGTGGCCAGCCGGCGACTGGCATGCCCAGGTCCTTGATCAGGAAGGGCACGCCGCGGAACGGGCCGTCGGGCAGAGGGCCTTTCGCCACGTCGCGGGCCTCGTCATAGGCCTTGTAGACCACCGCGTTGAGCGTCGGGTTGTGGCGCTCGATCCGCTCGATGGCGGCGTCGACGAGTTCCAGCGGCGTCACGTCGCCCTTGGCCACCAGGGCGGCGAGCGAGAGCCCGTCATGTTCGGAATAGTCGCTGATCGGCATGTCGCCCTACCTCTGGCCGGCGGAAAGGAATGCGAGCTTCTCGACGGGCGCCAGGCCCGCCGCCTCGCGCTTCAGCACCGCGAAGGCGCCCTCGGCGGCCTCCAGGGCCTGGTCGATGTCGGCTTCGGTCATCGCCGCGCACAGGAACATGTTGTGCCAGGGATGCATGTAAACGCCCCGCGCCAGCATCTGGCTGACGAAGCAGAAGCCCTTCCGCAGATCCGGGTCGTCGTCGAACAGGTAGAGCGGCATCTGGGTCGGACCTGAGCAGCGCAGGCCAAAGCCCGCAGCGGCGGCGCGTTCGACCAGGCCGCCGGCCAGCCGGTCGCCCAGGGCCTCGATGCGCTCCAGATAGTCAGTGTCGCGGACCAGGCGCAGGGTCTCCAGGGCCGCGGCCATGGGGGCGGCCTGGAACCAGAAGGAGCCGGTGACATAGATCGAGGCCGCGGCCGTGCGGGCCTTCTCCGAGCCGAGCAGGGCCGAGATGGGGTGGCCGTTGGCGATGCACTTGCCCCAGGTGGAGAGGTCGGGCTCGATCCCCAGCAGGGACCAGGAGCAGTCCCGCGCCATGCGCAGTCCCGCGCGGACGTCGTCGACGATCAGCAGGGCGCCGGTCTGGTCGCACAGCTCCCGCGCGCGGCGGGCATAGGCGGGGTCCGGCGCGGCTTGGTCGATGAAGGCGTCGTGCTTGAAGGGAGCGGCGAAGATGGCGGCCAGGTCGTCGCCAGCCCGGGCCACTGCGTCCTCGAGGCTGGCCACGTCGTTGTAGTCGCAGAACAGCTGGTGGGCGCGGTCGCTATCGACCGTTCCGGCGGGCCTGGGCGTGCACCAGGGCGCGGCCCCGTGATAGGCGCCGCGGGCCCGGATGATGGTCTTGCGCCGGGTGTGGGCGCGGGCGGTGACCAGGGCCATGGAGGTGGCGTCGGTGCCGTTCTTGCAGAACATGGCCCAGGCCGCGTGGGTCACCAGGCCGGTCAGTTCCTCGGCCAGCCGCACCATCAGCTCGGTGGGCCCGGTGAGGGTGTCGCCGAGGCTGAGCTGGCGGACATAGGCCGCGTCGATCTCGGGATTGGCGTAGCCGAACAGGTTGGGCCCGTAGGCGCACATCAGGTCCAGATAGCGGTTGCCGTCGGCGTCCCAGATGTGGGCGCCTTCGGCCTTGGCGAAGAACTGAGGATAGTCGTCGGGCAGCAGGCCCACGGCCTGGTGGCCGTACATGCCGCCGGGGATCACCGCGCGGGCGCGTTCTCGCAAGGCTCTGTCGAGGCTGTTGGCGCGATCCATCGCAGTCTCCCTCCGCCATATTTTGTCGAGCGGAACAGACCTTACCCCGACCCCGCGCCTCGGCAACCATGCGAGGCGCGGTTCGGCGCGGCTTAGACCGGCTGGGCGCCGGCCAGGAAGTCCATCTTGCCCAGCGGCACGCCCTGGTTGCGCAGGACGCCGTAGGCGGTGACCACGTGGAACAGGAAGTTGGGCAGCGAGAAGCGCAGCAGGAAGTCGGTCGCCGTGAAGGTCATGGTCCGGCCGGGGAACTTCAGTTCGATGGTGCGATCCTCGCCGCCGTCGACCTGTTCGCGCTTGATGGTTTCGAGGAAGGCGATGGTCTTGGCGACCCGTTCCTTGAGCTGCGAATAGCTCGTTTCCTCATCGGGGAAGCTGGGCGGGGTGATGACCGCCAGGCGCGCGCCGCCGCCCTTGGCCGCGTCGCTGGCGAGCTGGACCTGGCCGATCAGCGAATGCATGTCGGGCGCCAGCCGCGCCTCGGCGAGGGTCGAGAGCGCCACGCCGTTGGCCTCGGCGTGGGCCTGCGCCTTGTCGAGCATGGCCGACAGGTTGCGCAGCATGTGCAGGTAGCCGGGGATCGAGGCGTCGTAGAGGGACAGGGACAAGGCGTTCTCCAGTGGCAGGGGTTGTGCAGGCCACATAGGGGCCCGCGGCCTCCGCCGCCATGTCCGCCTAGAACATCCCCACCAGGGTGGTGAAGAAGGCGATCACCGCGGCCAGGATCGCCTTGGAGAAGATCCACAGCACGGCGATCGAGATGATCGCGAAAATCCAGCCGATGATCGCCGCCAGGCCGTCGCGCTCGGCCCCGCCTATGGCGAAGGCGGCGATGGCGAAGGAGGGCAGCATGTTGCCGAACGGGATCGGCAGGAAGACGATCAGCGACAGCACGAAGCAGAGCAGCCCCACCAGCCGGTCGCCGACCGGGTTGTACATGAAGGTCAGGCGGGGCCGCAGGCCGCGTTCGATCCGCTCCAGATAGGGGGTCAGCTTGGCCGCGAGCGCGCGGAAGTCGGTCATGCTCATCTCCCGCTCCAGCAGCGCCTTGGGCAGCCATAGGGTGCGGCGGCCCAGCATCCACTGGGCGGTGATGAAGATCAGCGGTGCGCCGAGCACGGCCGAGACCCCAGGGGGCATGGGCAGGACCAGGGGGGCTGCGAAGATGAACATCAGGGCGCCGAAGGCCCGGTCCCCGAAGGTCTCCACCACGTGGGCGACCTTGATCTTGCGCGCCGAACGCTTGCCGACCTCCTCAAGGAGTTCGGAAACGCGCGCGGCTCTGGAGGGTTCGGACATCGCAGCTTGGCGCTAGCACGCGTCGAGGCCGTTGCGGAAGTTAATGCACGCGAGTCTTTGGAGATGTCGCAAGAATGGCGCAGACGACTCGCGGTAGCTCACGCGCAACATGAACCAGCCCGTGCGCCTTGGTCTGTTCTACGCCGCCCTGTTCGTCGGCACGGGGGCCAGTTCGCCCTATATCCCGGTATGGTTCGCCAGCCGTGGGCTGTCGGGGGCGGAGATCGGGCTGATCCTCTCGGCGCCCATGCTGGCGCGCGCGGTGACCGCGCCCGCCATGGCCATGTGGGCCGACAGCTTCAGGCTGCGGCGCACGCCCTTGATCCTGATGGCCCTGGCCTCGGCGGGCGCCTATGGCCTCCTGGCCGCGCCGTTCGGCTTCGCCTGGTGGTTCGGGGTCTGGTTCTTCGCCTCCAGCGTGTTCGCCACCATCGCGCCGCTGACCGATGTCATCGCCTTCGCGCGCGCGCGGCTGGACGGATTCAATTTCGGCTGGCCGCGTGGCATCGGCTCGGTGGCCTTCGTCATCGCAAACATCGTGGTGGGCGCGCTGCTGGTCCGGTTCTCGCCCGAGCTGGTGGTGGTCTGGATCACGGCGGCGGCGATGTTGGCGGCGCTGGGCGCCCGTGCGCTGTTGCCGCCCGATCCGGTGCGGGAGGGCGGGGCCGTGAGCCGGCTCTCCGAGCGGTTCGCGGGCCTTAAGGATCTGTTGCGCGACGGCGACTTCATGCTGGCGGTGATCTCGGCGGGCCTGATCCAGTCGGCCCACGCCTTCTACTATTCGTTCTCGACCCTCGCCTGGAAGCAGCAGGCCATTCCCGAGAGCCTCACCGGGATCCTGTGGGGGGTGGCGGTGACGGCCGAGGTCGCCTTCCTCTGGTTCCTGGAGCCATGGCGCCGCCGCGTGGGACCGCGACACCTGCTGGTCATGGGGGGCGTCGCGGCGCTGGCGCGGTGGACGATCCTGTCGCTGTCGCCCCCGCTCTGGCTGGTGTTCCCGCTACAGGCCCTGCACGTCTTCACCTACGCGGCGACCTTCCTGGCCTCGCTGCAGATCGTGGAGCGGCTGTCGAGCCCGGCCAACGCCTCAGCCGCCCAGACAATCAATTCGGCCCTGTCTGGCGGCCTGCTGATGGGGGCGGCCACCATCGGCTCGGGCTGGCTGTTCGATGCGGTCGGGGCCAAGGGTTACCTGGCCATGGCCGTCATGTCGGGCCTGGGCCTGATCGGCGCCCTGCGGCTCTACGGCGTCCGGCGACTGGACGCCTGAGCTTACGCTGGGACAGTCTTGCTGGGGCCGACGAAGGCGCGACTATGACCCAGAGAACATGCTGGGAGACGAGCCATGCGGGCCTTGCAAGCCGCCGCGCCGTGGGGCGTGGACAATCTGAAGGTCGCCGAGCTGCCCGATCCGACGCCGGGTCCGGGCCAGGTCTTGGTCCGCATGAAGGCGGTGTCGCTGAACTTCCGCGACCTGCTGATGATCAACGGCATGTACGGCCGCGGATCCACCGACACGAAGGACGTGATCACGCCCTTCTCCGATGGCTGCGGGATCGTCGAGGCGATCGGTCCCGGGGTGAACCGGGTCGCGGTCGGCGACCGGGTGGCCAGCCTGTTCTTCCAGAACTGGACCTCGGGGCGTCCGACGCTGGAAAAGCTGTCCTCGGCCCTGGGTTTCCCCGTCCCCGGGGCAGGGCGCGAACTTGCGGTGTTCAGCCAGGAGGGGGTCTCCAAGGTTCCGGACTTCTTGACGGACCAGCAGGTGGCGACCCTGCCGTGCGCGGCCCTGACGGCCTGGCGGGGCCTTTTCGAGGACGCCGATCTGGAGCCGGGCGACACCGTGGTGCTGCAGGGGACGGGCGGGGTCTCGATCTTCGGGCTGCAGTTCGCCAAGGCGGCCGGCTACCGCACGATCATCACCTCGTCATCCGACGAGAAGCTAGAGCGGGCGCGGGCGCTCGGCGCCGACCACCTGATCAACTACAAGGCCACGCCCGAATGGGGCCGGGCGGTGCGTGAGATCGCCCCGGACGGCGCCGACTTCATCATGGAGGTCGGCGGCGGCGGGACCATCCAGCAGAGCCTGCGCTCCGTTCGCATCGGCGGCCATATCGCCGTCATCGGGGTGGTGGCGGGGGCGGGGGACATCAACCCCGCTGTCCTGATCGGCAATTCGGCGCGGCTGCAGGGGGTCTCGGTCGGCTCGCGCGAGATGTTCGAGGCCATGTGCCGGGCGATCGAACTTCATCGCATTTCGCCCGTGGTGGACAAGGTCTTCCCCTGGACGGAAGCGAAGGCGGCCTTCGCGGCCATGGCCGCCGGCGAGCACTTCGGCAAGATCGTGCTGGAGTTCTGACCGGCCGCGCCAGACGGTTTAGTTGTTGCTACAGTGATCTTGCCTGCCAGCGCAAGGGACGTTAGTGAAGTCATCTCTTAAGCAAAGGAGCGTGACATGACCCTTCGTCTGCACCAGCACCCGTTCGCCTCGTACTGCCAGAAGGCGATCATGGCCTTCTACGAGAACGAGACGCCGTTCGAGGCGGTCCTCGTGGACCTGGGCGACGAGGCGGGGCGGGCGGCGTTCTACGCCCTGTGGCCGATGGGCAAGATGCCGGTGCTGGAGGACACGACGCGCGGCGTCGTGCTGCCCGAAGCCAGCATCGTGATAGAGCACCTGGACACCTTCTATCCGGGGAAGGTGCGACTGCTGCCGGAGGATCCGGCCCTGCGACTGCGGGCGCGGCTGCTGGACCGGCTGTTCGACAACTATGTCCAGGATCCCCTGCAGCGGATCGTCGGCGACCGGTTGAGGCCGGAGGGTGCGAAGGATCCGGCCGGCGTCGTCCTGTGGCGCGGTATCCTACGCACGGCATACGGCGTCCTGGACGACCAGATCGGCGAGGGCCCCTGGGCGCTGGGCGAGGTGTTCAGCTTCGCCGACTGCGCGGCCGCGCCGGCGCTGTTCTATGCGGATGCGCTTGAGCCCATCGCGCAGACCCACCCGCGGCTGGCGGCCTACCACCAGCGCCTGCGCGCTCGCCCGTCCTTCGCGCGCGTGGTCGAGGAGGCGCGGCCCTTCCGGGCGTTCTTCCCCGGCCCCGAGTTGGCTCAGATCGAGTAGTCGAGCTCGCCCTCCAGCCAGGCGACGATGCGCTCGGCCGCCTCGGTGGGCGACATGGCGGTGGTGTCGACGACGATCTCCGGGTGTTCCGGGGCTTCGTAGGGGCTGTCGATGCCGGTGAAGTTCTTCAGTTCGCCAGCGCGGGCCTTCTTGTAGAGGCCCTTGACGTCGCGTTGCTCGGCGACCTCCAGCGGGGTGTTCACATAGACCTCGACGAAGTCGCCCTCCGCCTGCAGCTCGCGGGCCATACGCCGCTCGGCGCGGAAGGGCGAGATGAACGAGACCAGCACGATCAGGCCAGCGTCGACCATCAGCTTGGAGACCTCGGCCACCCGGCGGATGTTCTCCACGCGATCCTCGTCGGTGAAGCCCAGGTCCTTGTTCAGCCCGTGGCGGACATTGTCGCCGTCCAGCAGGTAGGTGTGGCGGCCGTTGGCGTGCAGGCGCTTCTCGACCAGGTTGGCGATGGTGGACTTGCCCGAGCCTGAGAGGCCGGTCAGCCAGACCACCCGGCCGCGCTGGCCCTTCAGCGCGGCGCGCGAGGTCTTGTCGACGTCCAGCGCCTGCCAGTGGATGTTCTGGCTGCGGCGCAGGGCGAAGTGCAGCATGCCCGCCCCGACGGTGCGGTTGGAGATCCGGTCGATCAGGATGAAGCCGCCCAGGTCGTGGTTGTCCGCATAGGCGTCGAAGGCGATGGGGGCGTCGAGCGAGAGGTTGCAGACCCCGATCTCGTTGAGCTCCAGCCGTTTGGCGGCCAGGTGCTCCAGGGTGTTCACATTGACCTTGTACTTGGGCTCGGTGATCTGGGCCGAGACCGTGCGGGCGCCCAGCTTCATGAGGTAGGGCCGGCCGGGGAGCATGGCCTCGTCATCCATCCAGACCACCGTGGCCTCGAACTGGTCGGCGACCGGCGGCGGGGAGGCGGCGGCGGCGATGACGTCGCCGCGGGAGATGTCGATCTCGTCGGTGAGGGTGAGGGTCACCGATTGGCCGGCCACGGCTTCGGGCAGATCGCCGTCCTTGGTGACGATGCGGTCGATCCGGCTTTCGCGGCCGGAGGGCAGGGCCTTGATCTTGTCGCCGGGCCGGATGACGCCCGCCGAGACGAAGCCGGAGAAGCCGCGGAAGTCGAGATTGGGGCGGTTCACCCACTGGACCGGCATGCGGAACGGCTTCTCACGCTGGTCGTCCTCGACCGGCAGACTTTCCAGCAGCGGCAACAGGGCCGGGCCGTCGTACCAGGGCGCGGCGTCGCTGTGGCCGGTGATGTTGTCGCCCTTCAGCGCCGACATCGGGATGGCGGTGAAGTCCTTGATGCCGATCTGGGCCGCGAACGCCCGGTACTCGGCGAGGATCGCGTCGTAGGTCTCCTGGCTCCAGCCGACCAGGTCCATCTTGTTGATCGCCAGGACCACGTGGCGGATGCCCAGCAAGCTGACGAGATAGGAGTGGCGCCGCGTCTGGGTGAGCACGCCACGACGCGCGTCGATCAGGATCACGGCGGCGTCCGCGGTCGAGGCGCCGGTGACCATGTTGCGGGTGTACTGCTCGTGCCCCGGGGTGTCGGCGACGATGAACTTGCGCTTGTCGGTGGAGAAGAACCGATAGGCGACGTCGATCGTTATGCCCTGCTCGCGCTCGGCGGCCAGGCCATCGACCAACAGCGCGAAGTCGATCTCGCCGCCCTGGGTGCCGACCTTCTTCGAGTCGGCCTCCAGCGCCGCGAGCTGGTCCTCGAAGATCATCTTGGAGTCGTAGAGCAACCGGCCGATTAGGGTCGACTTGCCGTCGTCCACCGAGCCGCAGGTGAGGAAGCGCAGCAGGCTCTTGTGCTGGTGGGCGAGGAGATAGGCCTCGATGTCGTCGGCGATGAGGTCGGATTGGTGAGCCATTCGACTTAAACCCGCTCATCCCGGCGAAGGCCGGGACCCAGGTCGTAAGGCCGGACCTGGGAAATGTATCCGAAGCGCTGGGGCTGAATCTGGGTCCCGGCCTTCGCCGGGATGAGCGGAAGGGGGCGCATCAGAAATAGCCCTCCTGCTTCTTCTTCTCCATCGAGGCGGCCTGGTCGTGATCGATCATCCGGCCCTGGCGTTCGCTGGTGGTGGTGAGCAGCATTTCCTGGATGATCTCGGGCAGGGTCGCCGCGGTGCTCTCGACGGCGCCCGTGAGCGGGTAGCAGCCCAAGGTGCGGAAGCGCACCGACTTCATCGCCGGGGTCTCGTCGGGGCGCAGGGGCATGCGCTCATCGTCCACCATGATCAGGGCGCCGTCGCGCTCCACCACCGGCCTGACTTGCGAGAAGTAGAGCGGCACGATGGGGATGTTCTCCAGGTGGATGTATTGCCAGATGTCCAACTCGGTCCAGTTGGAGATCGGGAACACCCGGACGCTCTCGCCGGGGTTCTTGCGGGCGTTGTAGAGCTTCCAGAGTTCTGGGCGCTGGTTCTTGGGGTCCCAGCGGTGCTGGGCCGAGCGGAAGGAGAAGATGCGCTCCTTGGCGCGGGACTTCTCTTCGTCGCGGCGGGCCCCGCCGAAGGCCGCGTCGAAGCCGTACTTGTCGAGCGCCTGCTTCAGGCCCTCGGTTTTCCAGATGTCGGTGTGCAGGGCGCTGCCGTGGTCGAACGGGTTGATATTCCGCTCGACGGCTTCCGGGTTCTTGTGGACCAGCAGCTCGAAGCCGAGCTCCCGGGCCATGCGCTCGCGCATCTCGTACATGGCCCGGAACTTCCAGGTCGTATCCACGTGCAGCAGGGGGAAGGGCGGCTTGGACGGATAGAAGGCCTTGGCCGCCAGATGCAGCATCACGGCGGAGTCCTTGCCGATGGAATAGAGCATCACCGGGCGTTCGGCCTCGGCCGCCACCTCGCGCATGATGTGGATGCTCTCGGCCTCCAGGCGCTGGAGATGGGTCAGGGTCTCGGTGGAGATCGCCGGCGCCTGCGCCTGCATCAGGGCTGAACCTTGCACATGAACCTCGGGCGGGTATCCGCCGCTAATCGCGAAACGTCCGCGCGCCACCTGGCGCTCGGATTGGCCCTGGCGGTGGATTAGGGGACCTGACCCACCGTGACGATAGAGATTTACTGACAGCGTCCCAAGGAAATTGCGGCGGAGGCGTCATAACGTCCGTCGCGACGGTGGTGTCCGAAAACCGCCAATTCCCGGCCGACAATGTCCGAAAACCGCGAGACTTTCGCGGACGCGGGACCCATCATCCTGGCATGGATATGGATGACGACGCCTGCTACCGCGCCTTTCAGACTCGCGACGCCCGGTTCGACGGACGGATCTTCTGCGGCGTGAAGACTACGGGGATCTATTGCCGGCCGATCTGCCCGGCGCGGACCCCTAAGCGCGAGAACATGACCTTCCACCGCTCCGCGGCGGCGGCTCAGGAGGCGGGGTTCCGCCCCTGCCTGCGCTGCCGGCCCGAGACATCGCCCGACCTGGGGTCGTGGCGCGGCACCTCCAACACCGTCTCGCGGGCCCTGGCCCTGATCGAGGCCGGGGCTATGGACATCGGGGACGTCGACGCCCTGGCCGGCCGGCTGGGGGTGGGCGAGCGCCAGCTTCGCCGGCTGTTCCAGCAGCATGTTGGCGCCTCGCCGGTGGCGGTGGCCCAGACCCGGCGGGTGCTGCTGGCCAAGCAGCTGCTGCACGAGACCCGCCTGCCGATGGCCGAGGTGGCGCTGGCCGCCGGGTTCGGCAGCGTGCGGCGGTTCAACGAGACCTTCCAGCAGCTCTTCCGCCGTCCGCCTGGCGCCCTTCGCCGGCTGGGCGGAGCCGAGATCGCCGCGGGCGAGGGCGGGGCCGCGACGATTAGGCTGCCCTATCGCGCGCCCTATGATTGGCCGGCCATGCTGGCCTTCCTGACCGCACGGGCCATTCCCGGCGTCGAGGTGGTCGCCAACGGCCGCTACGCCCGCACCTTGACCGTTGGCGACGCGCGCGGCGTGGTGATGGTCGAGCCGGGCGAGGGGGCCTATCTGAAGGTCACCCTGCGGTTCCCCAAGGTCCAGGCCTGGCCCGCGATCATCGCCAAGGTGCGCCGGGTGTTCGATCTGGCCGCCGACCCGGCGATCATCGAGGCGCATCTCTCCGAGGATCCCGACCTAGCGCCGCTGGTGGCGGCGCGGCCTGGCCTTCGGGCGCCGGGCGCCTGGGACGGGTTCGAGCTGTCGGTCCGCGCGGTGCTGGGCCAGCAGATCACCGTCCACGCGGCCCGCCAGCTGGCGGGCAAGATCTCCGCGGCCTATGGCGAGCCCCTGCTGGACGAGGCGGCCAACAAGATGGGCCTCACCCAGTTCTTCCCGACGCCCGAGCGGCTGGCCACCGTGGATGTCGAGACCCTGGCCATGCCGCGCGCCCGCGGCCGGGCCCTGGTGGGGCTGGCGGCGGCCGCGGCGGCCGACCCGGACCTGTTCGGACCCCGCCGCAGCCTGGACGAGGCGGTGGTGGCCTTGCGCGCCTTGCCGGGGATCGGCGAGTGGACGGCCCAGTACATCGCCATGCGCGCCCTGCGCGAGCCCGACGCCTTCCCCAGCGCCGATATCGGCCTGATGCGGGCCCTGGAAACCCCTGACGGCGTGCGGCCCACCCCCGCCGATCTGTTGGCGCGGGCCGAGCGCTGGCGGCCCTGGCGGGCCTATGCCGCTTCGCACCTCTGGGCGGCCGACCCCAAGAATCCTTCGGAGACCAAGCATGCTCAGGCCGCCTGAATCCCTGTTCCTCGATCGTATCGACACCCCGATCGGAGTCGGGCTGGTGGTGTTCGACGCCGCTGGCGCGCTGCGCGTCTTCGACTGGGTCAGCCATGAGGCGCGGATGCACCTCCTGCTGCGCCGGCAGAACGGCCCCGTGACCCTAACGAACCGCGCCGCGCCCAAGGCGATCACCGAGGCCTTCGCGGCCTATTTCGACGGCGAGCTGAGCGCGATCGACACGCTGGTCTGCCACACGGGCGGGACGGCGTTCCAGAAGAGCGTTTGGGCCGCCCTGCGCGCGATTCCACCCGGCGAGACCGTGAGCTACAGGGCCCTGGCCGAGCGGATCGGCAAGCCGGCCGCCGTCCGGGCCGTGGGCCTGGCCAACGGGGCCAATCCCATCGGGATCGTCGTGCCCTGCCATCGGGTGATCGGCAGCGATGGCAGCCTGACGGGCTATGGCGGCGGCATCGAGCGCAAGCGCTGGCTGCTGGGACACGAGGGCGCGGCCTTCCGCGATCTCGCCGCCTGAGGCGCAGCGAGGCGCCAAGGTCACATGACTGAAATTTCATGTTACCCCGGATCGTCCAACTGCGGCGCTTGCCGTATAACGCCGCTAGCCGGAATCGTGTCGGACGACCGGGGAGAGCTCCGATGCAGACCTTGACCGAGATCGTCGCAGCCGTGGTGGTGCACTCCTCCGCGGTCGCCTATGCGCATTTCGGGGTTCCGCTCGAGGCCCACCAGGTCGAAAAGCCGGTCCCCGCCGAGCGCACGATCGCGCGCACCACCGCGCCGAAACCCGCCGCCAAGGCCGCGGTGAAGCTCACCGCCAAACCCGCCAAGACCGCGACGGGCGCCATCAAGGACTGCCCCGAACAGCGCGCCATGGTGATCAAGACCTAGGCCCGCGGCGTTCCGCGACAATCCGACCCTTCCGCCAAGATTCCCGCCGATGCCGCTTTGCGCCGACGAGGTTCGCCGGTAATCCTTTCGTCGAGGCGCGAACTCGGGGTGACGCGCAGTGTGGGAAGGCCGCTGAAGTCGGACCATGAAGATTAAAAAGCGGCACCAACCTGTTGATTTTCAAACGCTAGGTGACGAGGTCTCGGTCCCGTCCACCGCCTCCGCCGAAATGCCTGAACTGGACCTCTCCGCCGAGGAGGAACTGTTCGCCATGCCGCCCCTGCCGCCGACTCGGGACATCGAGCCGCAGGCCGCCGCGCCCCTGTCGCCGATTCCGCCGCAGGCCGAGGTCACCGTCGCCTCGCCGCAGACCTTGGCGCGTCGACCGCAGGCGCCCGACGCCGCGGCGACCGACACGCCGTCGGGCTGGCCGATCTACCTGGCCGCCTTCGTGGTCTCGGTGCTGTGGGCCGCGGCGCCCATCGCCTTCGCCTGGGGCTATCGACGCGCAGTCGCGCCCTTCGACTACGACCCCTTCGCCTTGACCGTCTTCGCCCTGATGGCGGTGGGTCCGGCCCTGTTCGTCTGGCTGGCCGCCTACATGGTCCGCCAGGGCCAGAAGTTGAGCGCCGAGACCCATCGCGCCAAGCAGCTGGCCGACGAGATGGTGACGCCGGTCCTGGCCGCCGGCGCCCAGACCTATGACGTGGTGGCCAATATCCGCGAGGAAATCGCTCGGGCCGGCGTGATGGCGCACGAGGCGCGCGAGACCCTCGTGGCCCTGCGGGACGCCCTGGCCGTGGAGACCGAGCACCTGGTGGCGGCCGCGGCCAACGCCTCACGCACGGCTGCGGAGCTAACCCAGACCCTGGGCCGGGAGCGCGAGGAGATGGGCGGCCTGTCCAAGACCCTCGACGCCCAGGCCACGGCGGTGTCCGACACCATCACCCAGCAGGCGCGCATGGTGGCGGAGGCCTCCGACCTGGCCGAGACCCAACTCCGCGAAGCCGAGGCGGCGCTCGCCGCGCGCGCCGCCGACCTGGCCGCCGCAGCAGGCGAGACCAGCGACGCCGCGCGGACCGCCGCTGAGGATCTCACCCGCCACATCGCCCGCCTGGAGACCGCGGGTCTGGGTGTGGCCGAGCAGATCAGCGCTGTGGAGACCGGGCTCACCGAACAGCGGGCGGGTCTTGTCACGGCGGCGCACGCCCTGCGTGGCGACCAGGAGACCTTCGCTGTCCAGGCCGAGGGCCACGCCGCGCAACTGGCGGAATTCATCAGCCAGGCGCGGCTGTCGACCGTGGAGATGGGCGACCGGGCGGTGAAGGGCGGCGAGAGCCTGCGCCAGATGATCACCGAGGCGGCCGAGCAGTTCCGAGAGCTGGCCGAGCAGGCGAGAGCCGAGCGCGACGAATTCGGCCAGTCGACCCTGCACGCCATGGAGGCGGTCTCCCAGGCCGCGGCCGCCGAGCGCGCGCGGCTGGAGGAGCAGACCCGGGTGACGATCGAGGCCTTGGGCCGCGCCGCCGAGGAGACCCGCCAGGCGGCCGAGCGCCATGCCGAGACCGCCCGCAACCAGGTGGATCAGCTCTCGGAAGCCGCCTTCACGGCCGGCCAGCAAGCCAACAAGGTGTTCGAGACCCGGCTGGCCGAGGCCCGCGCCTTGATCGAGCAATCGACCCAGATGGTGGAACAGGCCGGGGCGGCGACCGCCGGCAAGCTGGAGGAAGGCGCCAGGACCGCGCGCGCCACCCTGGACGAGCTGGCCGCTATGCTGGTCGACGTCGAGGCCCGCGCCGCCCAGATGCCGGCCACGGCGCGCGGCCAGGCCGAGCAGGTGCGCAAGGCCGTGGCCGAGAGCATCGACGACATGATGGACCACGCCCGGCGCACGGCCGATGAGACCCAGGCCATTGACGAGGTGTTCCAGGAACGGGTCCGGCGCAATTACGAGATGCTGAGCGAAGCCGTCCGGATGATGGGCGCGGTGGCCAGCACCAGCGCCATGCCTCCGGCGGTCGCCAGCCTGCGCGAGCGGCTCGCGCGCCCCGAACCCAAGGCCGCGCCAGCTCCCGTGCCGGAGCCGGAGCCGGTGGCGGTCGCCCCGCCCACGACCGAACCCGCGCCCGTGGTGGAAGCCGTCGCGGCGGCGGAACCCGACCTGGAATTGACCGAGCCGGTGAAGGCGACGGATACCCAGGCCAGCCTGCGCCAACGCCTGCGCCTCACCCCTACCGCCACCGACTCGGAGTTCAGCCAGGTCTTCGGACAGGCCGGCGGGCGGACCGGGGACGGCCAGGGCGGCGATGGCTGGACTTGGAAGGACCTGCTCTCGGCTATCGATGAGCAAGATGTCGAGACGCCCCAACAGCATGCGCCGCTCGAGGACATCCTGGCCGGCGAGATCGGGGCCATGGGCATCGATCCTGCAGCCCTACTTCCGCGCAGCCGCGTCGACGAATTGGCCGCCGCCATCCAGGCCCGCGACCTGGACGGCGCCCGCGAGGTCGTACGTCGCCTGGCGCCGGCCGCCACCCGCCGCCTGGCGCGGCGACTGGCCACCGACGAGGCGTTGAAGAACCAGGTCGTGACCTATCTGGCGCGCTACCACGGCTTGCTCGACGACGCGGCGAGCCGAGACCACGAGGGCTTCCAGGTGGCGAGCCTGCTCAGTTCCGAGGCCGGACGGACCTATCTGTTGTTCGACGCCGCGGTTGGCGACCTGGCTTGAGGCGACGGCTCAGCCTTCGCGACGAGCGTTGGCCGACCCGCGACGCCTTCGTCATCGCCCGCGGGGCGAAGACCGAGGCCCATGTGATCGTCGTTGAGATCGCGCAGAACGGCGCGGTGGGCCGCGGGGAAGCCGTGCCCTACGCCCGCTACGGCCAGACCATGGCCGGGGAGCTGGAGCGCGTCGAAACCTTGCGTGAGGCGGTGGAGCACGGGGCGAGCCGCACGGAGCTGCAGGACCTGGCCCCGGCCGGGGCGGCGCGCAACGCCCTGGACTGCGCCCTGTGGGACCTCGAGGCCAAGCGTTCCGGAACGCCGGCCTGGGCCCTGGCTGGCCTGTCGGTCATGCATCCGGTCACCACCTGCTTCACCATCAGCCTGGATGAGCCCGCCGCCATGGGCGCGGCGGCGCGGGCGGCGGCCCGCCGGCCGCTATTGAAGCTGAAGATCGGCGGCCCGGGCGACCTCGACCGAGTCGCGGCGGTCCGCGACGCCGCGCCGGCCAGCCGGCTGGTGGTCGACGCCAACGAGGCGCTGGGGTTCGAGGACCTGCGGCGGCTGGCGCCAGAGCTGGCGAACCTGGGGGTCGAGCTGATCGAGCAACCGCTGAAGGCCGGCGAGGACGTGGCGCTTGAGGGCTACGACTGCCCGGTCCTGCTCTGCGCCGACGAGAGCCTGCACACCCGCGCGGAGCTGGCCGACTGCGCGCGGCGCTACGGGGCGGTGAACATCAAGCTCGACAAGTGCGGCGGCTTGACCGAAGCCCTGGCCTTGGCGGCCCTCGCCCGCGCCATGGGCCTGCAGGTGATGGCCGGCTGCATGGTCGCCACCTCCCTGGCCATGGCGCCGGCCATGATCCTGGCGCAGGGCGCCCAGGTGGTCGACCTGGACGGACCGCTGCTGCTGGCCCGCGACCGCGAGCCGGGACTGGTGTTCACCGGTTCGGAAATCGCCCCGCCCTCGCGCGCGCTCTGGGGCTAGCGTCGGGAGGCGTCCCCGGCGCAAGGTGGAGCCTCACGCGGAGCTCGGCGTTCTCGCAGCATGGAAGTCTCCAAAGACAGGGCCCATCGGGCCTGGCGTCAGGCCGAACGGATCAAGCGTCTCTCCGACCGGCTGGTGGGCGTCGGGCCGATCGGCGTCGGCCTGGACGGCGTCCTGGCCTGGGTCCCCGTGGCAGGGACGGTCTACAGCCTCGGCGCCGGGGTGCTGCTGATCTCGGAGGGGATCGCGGCAGGCGCCAAGCCCGTCACCCTGGCCCGGATGGCCGCCTATATCGCGCTCGACACGGCCAGCTCCGTACCGCCCGTGGTGGGCTGGATCGTCGACACCCTGTTTCCTGGTCACCTGATGGCGGCCAGGGCGCTGCAGAAGGACATCGAGGCGCGCCACGGCCCGTCCGAGCTGGCTGAAGACCGGCGGCGGGGGGCGAAGGGGCGGCGCGGCTGGCGGGTGCTCTCGCCGAAGCTCTAGTTTTCAGGCGTCACGATTTGCGGCGGGTCAAGGCCCGTTGACCCGCCACGGCGATGCTTGCCTACTGGCTGGCGACACTCAGGAGACAGGGATGGCCGATATCGCGGCGTCGCGCGGCGCGAAGCTGTTCACCCCGAAACTGGCGGACGTGCTGCGCGAGGGCTACGGCGGCGCCCAATTGCGGGCGGACGCCATGGCCGGCCTGACCGTGGCCATCGTGGCCCTGCCGCTTTCCATGGCGATCGCCATCGCTTCGGGCGTGTCGCCGGATCGCGGGCTCTACACCGCCATCGTCGGCGGGTTCCTGGTGTCGGCGCTTGGAGGGAGCCGGTTTCAGATCGGCGGTCCGGCCGGGGCGTTCATCGTGCTGATCGCCGCCACCGTGCACCAGCACGGGGTCGAGGGCCTGGTCCTGGCGACCTTCCTCTCCGGGCTGATGATCGCCACTGTCGGCGCGCTGAGGCTGGGCGCCTTCATCCAATACATTCCGTATCCGGTGACGGTGGGCTTCACCGCCGGCATCGCGGTGATCATCCTGGCCAGCCAGATCAAGGACCTGTTGGGCCTGCGCCTGGCCGGACCCGAGCCCGGGCCCTTGCCGGCCAAGCTCGGCGCGCTGGCCCAGGCCCTGCCGACGGCCAGCCTGCCGGCGGTCCTGGTCGCCGGCGGGGTCATCGCCACGATCCTGGCGGTCAGGCGCTGGCGGCCCCATTGGCCCGGCATGTTGATCGCGGTGACCCTTGCGGCGGCGGGCGCGGCCCTGCTGGACCTTTCGGTCGAGACCATCGCCACGCGGTTCGGCGGCATCCCCCGGGGACTGCCGCTTCCGGGCCTGCCGGAGATCACCCTGACGAAGGTCCAGGCGGTGCTGCCAGCGGCGTTGTCCTTCACCCTGCTGGGCTCCATCGAGAGCCTGCTCTCGGCGGTGGTCGCCGACAGCATGACAGGACGGCGGCACCGTTCCAACATGGAGTTGGTGGCCCAGGGCGCGGCCAATGTCGGGGCCTCGATGTTCGGCGGCATCCCGGTCACGGGGACCATCGCGCGGACCGCGACCAATGTACGCTCAGGCTCGGCCGGACCGATCTCGGGCATCCTGCACTCTCTCTATCTGCTGGTCTTCATGATCGTCGCCGCGCCGCTGGCCGGCTACATCCCGCTCGCCGCCCTGGCCGGCGTCCTGGCGGTGGTGGCCTGGACCATGGCCGAGAAGCAGGAGTTCGCAGGCCTGCTGCGGGCCTCGCGAGGCGACGCCGCGGTGCTGCTCCTCACCTTCTTCCTGACCATCTTCCGCGACCTCACGACCGGCATCGTGGCCGGGTTCTCGGTGGGCGCGCTGCTGTTCCTGCATCGGCTGGCGACGGCGGTCGAGGTGGGGCGGGCGGCCTCGCAGGGGCGCGATGAGGACGACGGCTATGACGCCGCCCTGACCCATGATCCCGACGTGGCGTTGATCCGGATCTCGGGCGCCTTCTTCTTCGGCGCGGCGGCGGCGGTGGGCACTGCTCTGGATGAGATCGGAGAGCAACCCAAGGCCTATGTGCTGGACCTGACCGACGCGCCGATCCTGGACTCCACCGCCGCCGCCGCGGTCGCCAACTTCGCCCGGCGGGCCAAGGGGCGAGGCGCGTTCGTCTACCTGGCCGGCGCCCGCAAGGCGGTCGTACGGACCCTGCTGGCCAACGGCGTGCGACCGCCTTTGGCGCGGTTCAAGGCCGAGGTGGCCCAGGCGGTGATTTCCGCGCGGCGATCCATCGCAGAGGGACGGCTGGTCGCCTGAGCAGCTACTGGACGGCCTCGACCTGGGCGTAGCCCATCTGTTCGTTGAGCCGCTCCATGACCTCGATGGCGGCCTCGGGCACCACGGTGCCGGGGGTGAAGATGGCGGCGACACCAGCGTCCTTCAGGGCCTGGAAGTCCTCGGGCGGGATGACTCCGCCGACCACCACCAGGATGTCGGCGCGTCCCAGCTTGGCCAGTTCGTCCTTGAGCTCGGGAACCAGAGTCAGGTGGCCGGCGGCGAGCGAACTCGCGCCCACCACATGGGCGCCCTCGGCGACAGCCTGGGCGGCCGCTTCGGCCGGAGTCTGGAACAGGTTGCCGATGTCGACCTCGAAGCCCAGGTCGGCGAAGCCCGAGGCGATGACCTTCTGGCCGCGGTCGTGGCCGTCCTGGCCCATCTTGGCGATCAGGACGCGGGGCTTGCGTCCGTCGGCCTGTGTGAAGGCCTCTGTCATCGCCTTGGCGCGCTCCGCTTGGGGCGTGGAGCCTGCCTCGCGCAGATAGACGCCGGTGACGGCGGAGGCCTCGGCGGAATGGCGATTGAACACCTTCTCCAGAGCCAGGCTGATCTCGCCCACCGTGGCCTTGGCGCGGGCCGCATTGACCGAGAGTTCCAGCAGGTTGCCGGCCCCGCGCGCGCCTTCGGTGAGCGCCGTGAGCGCCGCCTCGACCGCGACGGGATCGCGCTCGGCGCGCAGGCGGGCGAGCTTCTCGAGCTGGCGCTCGCGCACCGCGCTGTTGTCGACCTTGAGCATCGGGATGACCTCGGCGCCGTCGGGGCGGTAGCGGTTGACGCCGACTACGCTCTGGCGGCCCGAGTCGATGCGGGCCTGGGTGCGGGCGCTGGCCTCCTCGATGCGGCGCTTGGGCAGACCGTCCTCGATGGCCTTGGCCATACCGCCCAGGGCCTCGACCTCGGCGATATGCTCAAGGGCGCGGGCGGCGAGGTCCGCAGTCAGACGTTCGACATAGTAGGAGCCGCCCCAGGGGTCGATGACCCGCGTCTGACCGCTCTCGAGTTGCAGGAAGAGTTGGGTGTTGCGGGCGATGCGGGCCGAGAAGTCGGTGGGCAGGGCCAAGGCCTCGTCCAGCGAGTTGGTGTGCAGGCTCTGGGTCTGGCCGCCGACGGCGGCCATGGCTTCCACCAGGGTGCGCGGCACGTTGTTGTAGACGTCGTGGGCCGCCAGGCTCCAGCCGCTGGTCTGGGTATGGGCGCGTAGGGCCAGCGAGCGGGGATCCTTGGGATCGAACTCGTCCCGCATCAGCTTGGCCCAGAGCAGGCGCGCGGCGCGCTGCTTGGCGATCTCCATGAAGGCGTTCATGCCGGCGTTCCAGAAGAACGACAGGCGCGGAGCGAACTGGTCGACGCTCATCCCGGCGGCGACGCCGGCGCGGACGTATTCGATGCCGTCGGCCAGGGTGTAGGCCAGCTCCAGGTCCAGCGTCGCCCCGGCTTCCTGGATGTGATAGCCGCTGATCGAGATCGAGTTGAACTTCGGCATTTCGCGCGAAGTATATGAAAAGATGTCCGAAATTATCCGCATCGAAGGGCCGGGCGGATAGATATAGGTGTTGCGGACCAGGAACTCCTTGAGGATGTCGTTCTGGATGGTGCCCGACAGCTTCTCGTGGGGAACGCCCTGTTCCTCGGCGGCGACGATGTAGAGGGCCAGGATCGGCAGGACCGCGCCGTTCATGGTCATCGAGACGCTCATCTTGTCGAGCGGGATGCCGTCGAACAGGGTCCGCATGTCCAGGATGGAGTCGATAGCGACGCCGGCCATGCCGACGTCACCCTTCACCCGGGGATGGTCGCTGTCATAGCCGCGGTGGGTGGCCAGATCGAAGGCCACCGAGAGGCCCATCTGGCCCGCCGCGAGGTTGCGTCGGTAGAAGGCGTTGGAGTCCTCGGCCGTGGAGAAGCCCGCATACTGGCGGATGGTCCACGGATTGGTCAGGTACATGGTCGGATAGGGGCCGCGCACGTAGGGCGCCAGGCCCGGGAAACCCGGATCTACGCCCTCGATGTCGGCGGGGCCGTAGGCGGGTTTCACCGCGATGCCCTCGGGGGTCTCCCAAAGCGGGCCCGTCGGCGGCGACGTCGCGGCGCAAGGACCGTCGAAGGGCAGGCTGGCGAAATCGGGGAATTGGGTCATCGGGCGGCCTCGTGGGGCTCGGCGAGACGGATAGGGGCGAGCGGCGGGCAGGCGCCGTCGGGACCCGGCAGTCGGGTGGTGGGCGCCTCGACGGCACGGGGCGCGGCGGGGGCGACCTCGACCGGGGCGGCCTGGGTCGGGGGAAAGGCGGTGACCCCGACGATCTTGGGCGGGCCGGCGGCGTCGCGAGCCCGGCGGACCTTGGCGACCTCGGCGGCGATGTGACCGCCGGCGAGCGCGCTGATCAGACCGCCCTGAGCCTCGATCACCTGGACCTCGGCCCAGGCGGCGCGGGCCATCTCATCGGTGAGCGCCTCGACGTAGCCGGATCCGGCGGCCGGGTCGGCGACGCGGCCGAGGTGGGCCTCCTCCATCAGCACGAACTGGGTGTTGCGGCTCTGGCGCCGGGCGAAGGCGATGGGCAGGCCGATGGCGTCGGTGAAGGTCCCGAGCACCACGGCGTCGGCGCCCCCGACGCTGGCCCCGAAGGCGGCGGCGGCCAGGCGCAGCATGTTGGTCCAGGGATCCTGCACAGTGAGCATGCGGCCCGAAGACCGGCTCTCGATGCGGGCCGGAACGGTCACGCCGCAGGCCTGGGTGACACGGGTCCAGAGCTGGCGGGCGGCGCGGTGCTTCGCCAGGGTGGCGAAATAGTCGGTGTCGGCCGAGAGGCCGAGGATGATCCCGCCGAAGGCCTCGGCCATGGGAACGCCAGCGCGGACCAGGGCCTTGGCGTAGGCGAGCGCGGCGGTCAGCGCGAAGGCCAGTTCGCCGGCCTCGCCGCCGCCGGCTTCGTGGACGACGCGGCCCGAGGCCAGGAAAAGGCTGGCCTTGGGGTGGGCCTGGGCCAGCCGTGCGGCGACCGTGGCGGCCGAGATCAGATGGCTCTCGATGGGACCGGGGCTCGCGCCTGTCCGCGCGAAGGCGCTCAGGGGATCGAGGTGGAGGGCGAGTTGGGCGGTGGGCGAGCCCTTGGCGGCGGCGGCCAGCCAGTCGGCGGCCTTGGGACCCAGGTACCCGGCGTCGAGCGCGATCGGCGCCATCTCCAGCAGGACCCCGTCGAGGACCCGGGCGAGGTCGCCCGCCGATCCGACTGCCACGCCGGCCTGGCCGGCGGGATCGAGGGAAATGACCGCCGAGGTCGCGCCGCCGGTCAGGTCCGCCAGCAGGTCGGCGTTCGCGCGGGCGGGCTCCGGATGGGCGACGGCGACGCGGACATCCCAGGGCTGTTCAGGATCGTGGACGCGGGGCGTGAAGGCCGCCTGGGTCAGGGCCGCCGGATAGAGCGGCTCGATGGCCAGGCCCTCGGCCGTGGTTGCGCGCAGGGTCTCGAAGGCGGCGTCCTTGAGGGTCTTGGCGACCAGGGCGCGCCAGTCGGCGTCGCTGGCGGACGGAGGGGCGTCGGCAACTTGCGTCATCGTGCGCCATTGGGCCGCGTGGGTCGCGCGCGTCAAGTTCACGCGGCGTGAGCGGTGACGCCGGCTTGCGCGTCGGCTATTCTTGTATATACGTTGTAAAAATTAGATCGACGCCCATTCAACCAAGGATGCGATTCCCATGGCCCTGCCTCCCGTCCTCGCCGACCGCCTGCGTATTCCGGTCATCGGTTCGCCCCTGTTCATCATCTCGGGTCCCGAACTGGTCATCGCCCAGTGCAAGGCGGGCGTGGTGGGCTCCTTCCCGGCGCTGAACGCCCGGCCGGTGAGCCAGCTGGACGAGTGGCTGGCCCAGATCACCGAGGAGCTGGCCGACTGGGACCGCAAGAACCCGGACCGCCCCTCGGCGCCGTTCGCGGTGAACCAGATCGTGCACAAGACCAACGACCGCCTGGAACAGGACGTCGAGCTGGCCGTGAAGTACAAGGCCCCGATCACCATCACCTCGCTGGGCGCCCGCGAGGACGTCAACGCCGCGATCCACTCCTATGGCGGCATCGTATTGCACGACGTCATCAACGATCGCTTCGCCCGCAAGGCGGTGGAGAAGGGCGCCGACGGCCTGATCCCGGTGGCGGCCGGCGCCGGCGGCCATGCCGGGCACCTGTCGCCCTTCGCCCTGGTCCAGGAACTGCGCGAGTGGTTCGACGGGCCGATCGCGCTCTCGGGCTCCATCGCCAACGGCGCCGCGGTGCTGGGCGCCCAGGCCATGGGCGCGGACCTCGCCTATATCGGCTCAGCCTTCATCGCCACCCAGGAAGCCCGCGCCATGGAGGGCTACAAGGACATGATCGTGGCGTCGCGCGGCGACGACATCGTCTATTCCAACCTGTTCACCGGGGTGCACGGCAACTATCTGCGCCCGTCCATCGAGGCCGCGGGCCTGGACCCGGACAACCTGCCGGAAGCCGATCCCTCGAAGATGAACTTCGGCTCGGGCGGCAACCAGAAGGCCAAGGCCTGGAAGGACATCTGGGGCTGCGGCCAGGGCATCGGGGCGGTGAAGGACATCCCCACCGCCGGCCAGCTGGTCGACCGCCTGGCGGCCGAGTACGAGGCGGCCAAGGCCTCGCTGGCCCGCAAGACCTCGCTCACCCGCGGCAGCGCCTTGGCGATGGCGGCCGAGTAGGGGTCAGCTCCCGGTCGAGGTGTATTTCGACACCCCGAACCTCCAGGCCAGGAACGAGACGGCCAGGAACAGCAGTCCTGCCGCTGGGGTCAGCGGCAGGAGCCAGGCTGGCGCGCCCAGCGGATCGGGCTTGTCCAGGATGGCCAGGACGGGGAAATAGGCGACGCAGCCCAGGGGCACGACGAAGATCAGCAGGTTGCGAAACCAGCCGGCATAGAGGCTGAGCGGGAATTGGGCGGCCTGGACGCCGCCATAGGTGAGGACGTTCATCACCTCCAGGCTCTCGACCGTCCAGAAGGCCAGGACGGCCTGGAAGACCATCAGCCCGACGAACAGGGCCACCCCGCCGACGATGGTCCAGAGCGCCAGCGCGATCTTGGCCGCGTCCCATTCCAGCGAGAGGGTGGCGGTGGCCAGGCCGATGACGATCAGGCCCTGGGCGAACCGCCCGATGCGGGCCAGGCGGAAGTCGTAGCCGATGAGCTGGAGCGCCGCCGAGCGGGGACGCAGCAGAACGCGGTCGAAGTCGCCGGTCTTGATGAAATGGGCGCCGAACATGTCGAAGCCACGGCTGAGGAAGTCGGCGATGGCGAACGAGACGCTGACCATGCCGAAGAACATGGCGATGTCGCCGAAGATCCAGCCCTGGACCGGGCCGAAGCGCGCGAACAGCGCCCAGGCCGCGACGACGTCGATAATGGTCGTGAAGAACTGGCCTGCCGCGAGCATCATGGTCGAGCCGGGGTATTGGAGCTGGCCGCGGACCGAGGCGGAGAAATAGCGGGTGAGCAGGAAGAGCGCGCTCATGGGGGTCAGCCTCCCTGCATCTGGAGGCGCGTCATCACTTGGGTCATCCAGGCGCGGCCGATGACGATCATGACGAGGGTCCAGAAGACCTGAAGGGCGAGGCCCGCGGCGGCGGCCCAGCCGGTCAGCCCGCCGAAATAGATGCGGAACGGGATGTCCAGGAAGCTGGCGAAGGGCTGGATCAGCAGGAAGGTCTGCATCCAGTCCGGATAGAGGGCCAAGGGCAGGAGGTTGCCCGACAGCGCGATGAGCAGCGAGGCGACCAGGGTGTTGATCCCCCGCTCGTCCATGGTCACCACGGCGCTGATGTTCAGCAGCATGACGAAGGCCGAGGAGACCAGGACCACCAGCACCATGGAGAGTGCGAAGAGCCCGAAAGCCAGGGTGTCGGCGGGCGGTCGCCAGGACCAGGCCTCCAGGCCCAACAAGGGAAAGGCCACGCCGGCCGCGGCCAGCATCAGCAGGGCGCGGGGCAGGGCGCGGGCGGTCATCCAGGCCGCGGCCCGGACGTACCACCAGTTATAGGTGTCGATGGGGCGCAGGCGCTCATAGCCGATGGCGCCGGTGCGGACGGCCTGGCTGATCTCCGGATCGCCGGTCCAGGGGGATAGCACCAGGAAGGCCTGGGCGAGCCAAGTGTAGGTGATCACCTGCGACAGGGTGATCGGCGTGTCGCCTGCCGCGGCATTGGCGAAGAAGGCCGCATAGACCATGACCTTGATCCCGCCCCACCAGCACTGGGTGGCGAAGCCGGCCAGGGCCGCGGCGCGGTACTGCAGCATGAGCTGGAACCGGGCCGCGAAGGCCGCGGCGTAGGGGCGGATGGCGCCGGCCACGGCTCAGGCCTCCGCCGCGCCGTGCAGGTCGTAGAACTTGGCGATCACCTCTTCGATGGCCGGTTGCTCGACGTGGATGTCTTCCACCGCATAGTCGGCGGTGATCGCGGCGATCAGCCGAGGCGCGCCGACGACGGCGGGATCGAAGGCCAGTTCCAGGGATCGTCCGTCGCGGGCGCGGACCTCGACGCCGGGAAGGTCGATCTCCGGCGCCTCGTCCACGAAGTCGATGAACAGGCGGCGTTCGCGCAGGACGTCGCGCCGCAGGGCCTCGAAGGGGCTGTCGGCCAACACCTGGCCGTGGCCGATGACGATGACCCGTTCGGCCAGGGCCTCGATGTCGTGCATGTCGTGGGTGGTCAGCAGGACGGTGACGCCGCGCTCGCGGTTCAGGCGTTTGACGAACTCGCGCACCGCCAGCTTCGAGGGGGCGTCGAGGCCGATGGTCGGCTCGTCCAGGAACAGAACCTCAGGCTCGTGCAGCAGGGCCGCGGCGATCTCGGCGCGCATCCGCTGGCCCAGCGAAAGCTGGCGGACGGGTTGGTCGAGCAGGCGCTCCAGGCGCAACAGGGCCACCAGCTCGTCGCGGGTCCGGGCGTAGCGGACCGGGTCGATGCGGTAGATGTCGCGCAACAGGTCGAAGCCGTCGATCACCGGCAGGTCCCACCAGAGCTGGGTGCGCTGGCCGAACACCACGCCGATCCGGGCCACGTGCTTGATCCGCTCCTGGTAGGGCACGAGGCCGCCTACCTCCACGCGGCCGCTGTCGGGGCGAAGGATGCCTGAGAGGATCTTGATCGTGGTCGACTTCCCGGCCCCGTTCGGGCCGATGAAGCCCAGCAACTCGCCGGCTTCCAGGGAGAAGGAGACGTCCTTCAGCGCCTCGACCGCGCGCCAGCGGCGATGGACAAGCCCCTTCAGCGCGCCCAGCACGCCGGGATCGCGTTCGGCGACGCGATAGGTCTTCGCCAGGTCCTGAACCAGGATCTGGGGCATGGGACACCGCCGCGATTTCAAAGAGAGAAGGAGGCGGACGCTAGGCGGCGCGACGGCGAGGGTCAATTGCGGAGCTTGGCCCGGACGCATCCATTCGGCTCGCCGCGACTTTAGGGAGACACGGACAACCCGGAGCCGCGACATGTGGAAGACTTTTTGCGGCCTCGCCCTGGCGGGGTTGCTGGCCAGCGCCTGCGACGATCCCGCCACCCGTCCGCCGGAAGTCTATGTCCCACCGATCCCCGCGCCGCCGAGCGATGTCGCGCTGGTGGCCCTGCGCGGCGCGCTTGGGCCCTGCGAGGCCGCCATGGACGAGGCGGCCGATCCGATCGGACAGCTGGCGGCGGGCGGCCGGGCCTCCACCGAGGGACGGGCGGTCATAGAGCGAGCGCGGTTGATCTGCGGCGGGGCGACGGCGGAGATCCGCTCGCTGGGAGTCTGGGGTCGGCTGAAAGATCCGTGCGCGCGGGCCGCGGAAGCGCGGGAGGTGGTGGCCAGCGGCGCCCTGGACATCCTCGAACTGCGCGGATCCACGCTGGGCGTGCCGGCCTTGCGGGACAAGATCGCCGATCAGGCCGCGGTCTCGCGCGCCTGCGCTGGCGAGATCATGGTGGCCGAGGGTCATTCTCCAACGGGCTGACGCGCCCTTGGGCGCCCAGCTTCTCTAATAGCTCCACCAGGGCAAAACCGCTGGCGCGCCCGAGGCCGCGCGGCCATGCTCGCGCGGGCGGACGATCAGGAGCTGACATGGCGCGAGTGGACGGCAAGCGGCGGGGATTGCTGGGATCCTTTGGATTCCAGGTCCTAGCCGCCATGGTGATTGGGCTCGCGCTCGGCATGCTGGCCCGCAACCTGGGAACTGAGCCTGGGCAGCAGGGCCATGGCCTGTCGGAAGCTCTGAAGCTGATGGGCTCGACCTTCGTCCAACTTCTGAAGGTGCTGGTGCCGCCCCTGGTGTTCACCGCGATCGTGGCCAGCATCGCCAACCTGCGCGAACTGCAGAACGCCGCGGCCCTGGTCTGGCGCACGCTCATGTGGTTCGCGATCACCGCCCTGATCGCCGTCAGCATCGGCATCGCGCTGGGCCTGATCCTCCAGCCAGGGGTCAATACCGGCGTCGCCGCGGCGGCGGCCGAGGCGTCGAGCACCCAGGGCTCCTGGATGGATTTCCTCAAGGGGCTCGTGCCGTCGAACATGTTGGGACTGACGGCGTCGACCAAGCTCACCGATGGATCGCCGACCACCTCGCTGTCGTTCAACGTGCTGCAGATCGTGGTGATCTCGTTGGTCACCGGGATCGCGGCCTTGCGCAGCGGGGCGGCGGCCGAACCCTTCCTGGCCTTCAACGCCTCGGCTCTGGCCATCGTGCGTAAGATCCTCTGGTGGGTGATCCGCCTGACCCCGATCGGCACCATCGGTCTGCTGGGCAACGCCGTGGCGCACTATGGCTGGGACGCCCTGGCCCAGCTCGGCGCGTTCGCGGCGGCGGTCTATATCGGCCTCGGACTGGTGCTATTCGTCGTCTACCCGACGCTGCTGGCGCTCAACGGGCTCAATCCGGTGAAGTTCTACCTGGCGGCCTGGCCGGCCATCCAGCTGGGCTTCGTGTCGCGCTCGTCCATCGGCACGCTGCCGGTGACCCAGACGGTGACCGAAACCGGTCTGGGCGTGCCGCGCGCCTATGCGGCGTTCGCCGTGCCGCTGGGCGCGACCACCAAGATGGACGGCTGCGCGGCCATCTATCCGGCCATCGCGGCGATCTTCGTGGCGCAGTTCTACGGCGTGCCGCTGGCCTTCACCGACTACCTGCTGATCGTCTTCGTCTCGGTGATCGGATCGGCGGCGACCGCCGGCCTGACCGGGGCGATCGTGATGCTGACCCTGACCCTGTCGACGCTAGGCCTGCCGCTGGAGGGAGTTGGCCTGCTGCTGGCTATCGACCCGATCCTGGACATGGGCCGCACGGCCACCAACGTCGCCGGCCAGGCGCTGATCCCGACGCTGGTGGCCAGGCGCCAAGGCATACTGGATCAGGCCATCTACGATTCAGCGGGCGTCGAGCCGACAATCGAGGACCAGCCTGCGGCCTAGGCCCATGGGCGTCCACCCGCTAGCATGCCGCGACGTCTGAATCGCGGGAGGCCAGCACCGATGGCCGACGAAGAGGGCGCCGACCGCTGGTCCGGGATCGGTGGCGCGGCGCTGCTGAAGGCGATGTTCGACGCCGCCGACGTGATGGCCGGCGTGTTCGAACTGCTCGATGACGACTACCGGTATGTGACGGCCAATCGCAACGCCGCGGCGTTCTACGGCCGAGGCGAAGGCGGCCTGGACGGCCTGACCGGCCGGGACCTGGGCCTGACGCGGGCGCAGATCGACGTGCGGCTGACCACGTTGCGCGCCTGCTGGGCCGCCCAGGAGGCGCGGACGGCGGAGTATCCCTTCTCGCTGGAGGGCGGCCGGCGAGGCTGGTTTCTGGGCACGTTCTCGCCCATGCCGGGGGAACGGCCACGGGTCGCTTTCGTCGTTCTCGACGTCACGGCGCGACACCAGGCCCAGCGCGACGCCGACCGCCAGAAGGCGCGGCTCGCCCTGGCGCTCGACGCCACCGAGCTCGGGCTCTGGGAGTACGACCTGGCGGCTGACCTGGTGGAATGGGATGCGCGGACCCGAATTCTGTTCGGCGTGGATGCTGAGACCACGATCGACTTCGCCACCTATGCGGCGGCGGTCCACCCCCACGACTTCCATCTGGTCGAGGCGGCCTATGGGGGCGCTTTGGCCGGCAAGGAGGGCGGCGCCTATGTCGTGGAGCACCGGACCGCCGCCGCCGGGGCGCGCGGCTCGGCGGCCTGGGTGCGCGGCGCCGCCCGGGTCGTGTTCGCGGAGGACGGTCGCCCCCGCCGGGTCATCGGCACCGCCCAGGACATCACCGCTCAGGTCGTGGCGCGGGAACGCCAGGACCTGTTGCTGGCGGAGCTGAATCACCGGGTGAAGAACAACCTGGCCACCGTGCAGGCCATCGCCGCCCACGCCTTCCGCAGCGCCGGCGACGATCCGGCCACGTTCCGCAGGGCGTTCGAGGAGCGCCTGCAATCCCTTGCGCGCGGGCATGACCTGCTGACGCGCAACGTCTGGGAAACCGCCGAGCTGACCGAGATCTTCGCCGCGGCCCTGGCGCCCTTCGACCAGACCTGCGTCCGGCTGCATGGCGAGGCCGGCCGGGTCCGCTTGAGGCCGGACTTGGCCGTCAGCCTGGTCATGGTGCTGCACGAATTGGCCACCAACGCCGCCAAGTACGGCGCCCTGTCGGCGCCGGGCGGAGAGGTGGCGATCGACTGGAGCCTCCAGCCGCAGGGGCTCAGGATCTTCTGGCGTGAGACTGGGGGCCCGCCGGTCTCGCCGCCCGAGCGCGAGGGCTTCGGATCCCGCCTGATCAGGACAGCGCTCGGCTCGTTCGGAGGATCGGCCAATCTGGCGTTTCCCGCGGAAGGGCTGATCTGCGAGATGACCGCGCCGCTCGACAGCTAGGCCTTGAGCCGGCCGTTCATCTCGTCGCCGGCGTTCTTTGGAAGCGGCACGAAGAAGAACAGCGAGACGAAGGTGAGCAGGCCGATCACCACGAAGGCCGGCGAGATCGCCCCGGCGGTCAGATGGGTCTCGCCGCGGGCGACCATAAAGAAATGCATCAGGGTGGCCGCCAGCCCGATGCCGATCGACTGGACGAGCTGCTGCATCATCGACGAGGTGGTGGAGGCGCGGCTCATCCGGTCCTGGTCGATGTCGGCATAGGCCATGCCGTTCAGGCTGGTGAAGTGCAGCGAGCGGAAGAATCCACCGACCGCCAGGCCGATCATGATCAGCCAGTGGGGCGTGGCGGGGGTGAACAGGCCATAGGCCATGAAGCTGACCCCCACGAAGACGGCGTTGACCACCAGCACCGTCCGGAAGCCGAAACGGCGCAGGATGGGCGGGGCGGTGGTCTTCATGACCAGGGCTCCGGCCGCGGAGATGAAGGTCATCAGGCCGGCCTGGAATGGCGACATGCCGAAGCCGATCTGCAGCAGCATGGCGAGCATGAAGGGCGTCGCCCCCATGGCGACGCGCATGAAGGCCCCGCCGACCACGGAGGCCGTGAAGGTCTGGATGCGGAACACCGAGAGGTCGATGATGGCGTGCGGATTGCCTCGCGCGCGCCGCCAGTAGAGGCCGAGCGCCGCGAACCCGCCCAGGAACAGTCCCGCCACCAGGCCGTCGGGCAGCATGTCGCGGCCGAGGTTCTCGAAGCCGAAGATCAGGCCCGCGAGCCCCAGGCCGGTCAACAGGATGCCGGTCCAGTCGATGGGTGAGACCTGCTGCTCGCTGACATTGGGCACGTAGCGGAAGACCAGGAACACGCCCACCACCGCCACGGGCAGGTTCATGAAGAAGATCCAGCGCCAGTCGGCGAAGGTGACGATGGCGCCGCCGACCACCGGGCCGATCACAGGGCCCAGCAGGGCCGGCATGGTCATGACCGACATGGCCCCGACCAACTCAGCCTTGGGCGTGGTGCGCAGCAGGACCAGGCGGCCGACGGGCGCCATCATGGCGCCGGCCATGCCCTGGAAGATGCGGGCGATGACCAGCTGGGTCAGATCCTGGGCCAGGCCGCAGGCCGCCGAGGAGAGGGCGAACAGCACCATGGCGATCATGAAGATGCGCTTGGCGCCGAACTTGTCGGCCACCCAGCCGCTGATCGGCAGGAAGACCGCCGAGGCCAGCAGGAACATGGTGATGGCGAGGTTCAGCCGCAGCGGATCCTCGTGCAACGCCACGGCCATGGTCGGTAAGGCGTTGGAGAGCACCGTGGCGTTCATCGTCTGCATCAACATGGCCGAGCCGATGATGGCCGGGATCACCCAGCCGCGGGTCATGGCCGCGTCATCCTGGCGTTCGAGAGGCCCGTCGACCGGGCTCACGGCTCGAGCGCCAGGAGCTGGAGGAGGGGCGCGATCGCCGCGCCCAGGTCGTCGCGCGCGGCGGGGTCGAGCTTGGCGATGCGGGCGGCGAGCCAGTCGTTGCGATGCTGGCGGATCGCCTCGAGCTGGCGGGCGCCGGCTGGCGTGACCGCCAGGCCGGAGCGGCGTCCATCGTCGGCATGGTCGGCGCGGACGACCCAGCCGGCCGCCTCCAGGCGTTTGACATGGCTGCTCATGGTGGGCCGAGACATTTGCTCGGCGTCGGCCAGGTCGCAGACTCCGACGCCGGGGACACGCATGATCTGACCAAGGATCAGGGCGTCCAGCGCCGAGACCCCCGCGCGTTGGGCTTCCTGCCGCAGACGGCGCGAAACGCGCAGCAGGGCCGGGCGCAGCGCCTCGGCCAGTTTCGTCGGTTCGGGACTGTCGAGCTGCACGGTCATTTGGTCACGAAAGTAGTTAGGTTGTCGAACTACCTATCTGAACCGCATCGAGCGGGCGGTCAAGCGAGGGCGGCGCCGCCTGCGCGGCTTGCGGGAACTTCCGGCCGAATTCCCCGTTGAGGCGAGTAGGCCGAAGTGAGGGCCAGCAGATGTCAGAGCCTCAAGACAGCCTGCCGTCGGAAGCGATGGCGCAAGTGACCGCCGAGATCCGCGCCATGACGCGGCGCATGTCGCGCGACCAGGTCCTGGACCTTGCCGATCTGCTGCATGAGGTGGTCCGCGAGCGCCAGTTCGAACAGATGACCTGGCGCCGTCGTTTCAATCCACAGCCCGAGTCGGCGCAGCAAGCCTGACGGCGGCGTTGCGAGCGGCCTGAGCGCTGGCCAGAAGCAGATGGGCCTGGGCCTCCAGTTCCTCAGCGGCCGCGGCGCAAGCAATGGCTTCGCCCGTCGCGTCACGCGAGCAGGCGGCGCGGGCGCGCTCGCCGGCCTCATGCGCCGCGCGGGCGGCGAGCTGGGCCTTCACGACGGCCGACAGGAACCCGCCCGCCGCACTCTCGGACCAGGCTTGGCGTCGCGTGAGCTTGGCCCTGGCCTCGGCCAGCAGGGCGTGGCGATCACGGGGTTCGTAGGGCGCGGGACCGAGTCCCGACCAGCAGACGCCGGCATGGCGAGCGGCAGCCTGACGCGCCCACGCCCCGCGCCGCTGCTCCGCCTGCAACTCGACGGCTGCGCCGCGGATCGAAATGCCCGCTGAGGCCAGGCGCCCCTGTGGCCTACACGTTCTGCCGCCGAGCCCCTCGGCGGCAGACTTGGAAATCGCGTACGTGCAGCGCGGCGTTCAGATCCTGAATTGCGACGCCGCTCGGCGGCTCGCCGTCGACACGCATGACGCCGAGCACGAATTGGAGGCGAGGCCTCCTGGTTGGCGACGATAGGCGTCTACGCGGCCTCGACCTCGAGGCTGTCGAACTCGACGATCAGGCGAGCGCCGGCTTGGGGCCCCAGCTTATCGATAGCCTGGCGTTCGATCTCCGCGCGGGTTCGTCCACGGGACGCCTCGCGCTCCCGCACGCCATGCCACTCCACCATGTCGGCCCAGACCGGATCGATGATCTGGCTTCCGGGAACCTCGTGGCCGTCGGTGGTGCGAACGGTGAAGCTGCGGAGCTCGGAGATCACCGCCTGCAGGTAACCGACGTGAATCTGCTCGTCCTGGCGGATTCGCTCGACGAGGACGGCCGCCTGGTCGGCGGCGGGGCGCCGATCGACGAACAGCACCGGATCGCGCAGGACATCGCAGCAGAAGGCGAAGAAGGATTCCGCCCGGACCTCGATCATCAGGACGTTCATCAGCATCTTGATGAGCCCCTCATGTTCTGGGCTGATCAGAGGCATCTCCCGGTCAACCTCGACGGGGCGCGAGATGCTCTCGGGCGGCGCCGGCATGGGATAGGCGTCCTTGCCAAAGACCAGGTCGCGGCAGGCGAACCACATGGCGTCGTGGGCGCCGAGGTCCGGTGTGCGGGGATCGCCGCCGCCCTCGTCCATGCCGTGGCCTTCGAGCAGGCCCAGGTGAAGATGGCCGGTGGCCGTGTCGCTGATGTTCTCGACGATCAGCTTGCGCATGTCCGGCGGGACGTAGCTGACCAGGGCCTTGCCGCGGGCCTCGACGATCCCGGTGATGGTGAGGGAATTCCAGAAACTCTGGCCGAGGCCGTTCCGCAGCAGCACGCGCTCCTGCGCCACCGTCGGATAGTTGGGCAGCTTCAGCAGCGACGTGGTGGCGTCGATGAGCGGCCAGCCGCGCGTTTCGAGCGCCGCGCCCCAGGCCCGCACCGCCGGCCATCGATGCAGCACCCGGGGCGACACATAGGCGTCCTGAGCATCGAAACCGCCATGCAGACGGTAGCCCGCCTCGTCGTGCGGTCTGGCGTAGGGATGGCTCGCCATCAACTGGTCGCGGCTGTAGCGCAGGGAAGCGGGAATGGCGGCGTCCATGGTGTTCCTCCGCGCCGCGCCTCTGATGGGCCGCATGCGCGGCGGCGATCCTAGCTTATCGCTGGTCACCTGCAACGGCGACGCGGCCGACCAGCATCCGGACATAGTCGCCCACGTCTGCCGGCCAGGCGGCCGTGAGGGCGTCGAAGCGGGCATAGTCCTTGGCATAGAAGGCGCGGTTCGCCTCCTCGAAGTCCGGCAGGTCGCCAGCAAGCGCGAACATGACCCGGTGTACGGCGTCCTGGGCCTGTCGCAGGGTCGCGGGCGAGGTCCGACGGGCGTCCTCCACGAGCCGCCGAAGCGCCGCCGAGGCGCCGCCGGGCTGTGCCGCCAGCCACTCCCAATGGCGCGGAAGCAAGGTCACCTCGCGCGCCGTGACGCCGAGCTTGGGTCGTCCTCGACCGGTTGGCTTGCCGGGTTCGGCCTGCGGCGTCTGGTTCAGCCGTTCCAGGACGTCGGGCAGGGAGCCTCGCAGGTCGAGTTCGACCGAGCGTCCCGTGGCGTCGTCGAAGATCAGCAGGTGCGTCGCGTCGGCGTCAGCCGCCGACTTCACGGCCGGAACGACCTCTCGCAAAGTTCCAGCCGCGATGCGTCGGTGTCGGACAAAGGCCGTGAAGATGTCGGTCGCGGGCATCGAGACTCCGGTGGTGACGGGCATCCAAAGCCGTCGCTCCTGACTTAAATAATACCCGGGTACAAATTGAGCAAGCGTGCGAAATCCTTCGAGCGCTGGTTCGCGTGCGTCGACTGCAATGCGCGACCAAGCGGTCCGCAACCCACGCCGTACGAGGCCACAACCAAATCATGGAGCAAGAAATGGCGCGAATGCCCCGCGGTGAACCTCGAACCGTGCCGGATGCGGCCGGAGACCGCTACGATCAGGAGATGGCCAGGATCCGGGCGCGACGACAGGCTGAGGATCGCGGACTTCGCTCGCCGCTCGATCTAGCCAAGGATGCGTTCCACGACTTCCAGAATGGACCGGACATCCAGGGTCCGACCACCGCACAGTCGTTCATTCCAATTGTGGGACCGGCCTGGGAAGCTGCAGCTGACTTGCAGGATGGAAATTACGCCGGCGCGGCATTCAATGGCGCGATGGCTGTGGCGGATGCGCTACCGGTGGGTGTCGTGGTCAAGGGCGCAAGGGCGGCGTCGAAGGGCGTGGGAGTTTTGAAAAAGGGCTCCGTCACCGCCGACGCCTCTCGCAAGGTGCTACGCAAGCTCGGGTTGGCGAAGCCCGGGCAGGAGATTCACCACACAATCCCGCTGAAGGGCCTCGGTCGAAACGTGCAGGATCCAAGGAACCACTATGCACTGCTGAAGGTGCTGCCAACGGAGCAGCACCGGCGCCTGACCGGCAGTTGGGGCGGTAAGCCCAGGTATGATCCTATTCGCCGTGTTTGGTACGGCACGACGGACTGGATGAAGGCTATGCCCGCGGGCCTCGCGGCATATGCTGCAGACAGTGTCGAGAACCTCTCGCGCCCCAGCGCGGCGCCGAAGCACCCGCGCTGATCGCAACTTCACAAGCCTGCCCGCATTGTCTTTGTTCCCTTTTCGTTCGTATACAATTTGGGGGCGGGTATGAAGACGGCGCAGGCGGATTTCCGGTTTCCTGTTCTGGGGTTCACTACGGACTCCGACATTTGGGGACTGCCAGACCTGGACGCCCTGACAACTTGCGGTCCGCGAACCTTGGCGGAGGACCTGCAGGTCGGGATGGAGCTGGTGGACGCTGAAGGGTGTCGTTGGATCGTGAGCTCGGTCCTGCGCACGGGGCGGGCAGGATCGTTGCTATCGCGACTGATGCCAGGTCCCGCGCAGTTCCGGATAGAGCATGAACTGGAACTGCTCACGCCGCTCTCTCTCGCGGACGTGCAGGCGCGGGTTTGTGCGGCGATGAGGGCCCATCCTGACTTTTGGTGCGAGGATGAGGAGCGAGACACGGTCCTGCCGGCGCGTCTCGCGGAGGTGAGCGCGGTGGCGACTATCGCCGACATCCATGAGGTGCTGGGGTTGGACAGCTTCCACGCGTACTGACACGGCGGAGCTAGGTTTTGGTGGCGCCGCCGGGCAAGATTGAACTGCCGCCCCCCATTCAGGCCCCGAAGCCGTGGTTGGCGATCCAGTCGCTGGCGGGTACCTAACCTGATGCGAATCCGACTGGTTCTTTCCTCGGCGCTGGCCCTGTGCGCCCTTCCAGCCCTAGCGCATGCCGCCGCGCCGCGGGTTGACGCGCCCGCGCTTCTGGGCGCGCCGATCGAGTTCTATCTTTTCGGCCTGACCTTGCTCGGCGTCGCCATCTTCCATCATCGCACCCTGGAGGTGGCGTTCACCGGGCTCGCCACGATCCTCGCCTATCAGGCCTTGGTCAGCGGCTTTCCCACGGGCGTCGGCTTGGCCGCGCTGGGCGAACACGTGCGGCATGAATGGGTGATCCTGACCAATCTGCTGCTGCTGCTGGTCGGGTTCGAATTGCTCTCGAACCAGTTCGAGCGCAGCAACTTGCCCGATCATCTCCCGAGCCTGCTGCCTGACGACTGGACAGGTGGGGTGGCGCTTCTGGGTATCGTCTTCGTCATGTCCGCCTTTCTGGATAATATCGCCGCCGCGGTGATCGGTGGCGTGATGGCGCGCCACGTCTACCAGGGCCGGGTGAGCGTGGGTTTCCTGGCCGCCATCGTCGCCTGCGCCAACGCGGGCGGAGCGGGCAGCGTCATCGGCGACACGACGACCACGATCATGTGGTTGAACGGGATATCACCGCTCAGGGTGCTGACGGCCTATGTGGCGGCCGGCGTCGCGTTCGTCGTCTGCAGCCTGGCGGGCGCGCGATCACAGCAGCGTTATCAACCCATCCTCGCCAAGGACGAGCCGGACCATCCGCTGCAATGGCGCCGCGTCTGGATCGTGATGTTCATCCTGGCGGCCGCTGTGGCGACGAATATCACCGCAAACATCCTCACCGAGGGCGAGGAGAGGGCGCCCTGGCTGGGCTTGGCCGTGTGGGCGGCCTTGATCCTGACGGCCTTTGTGGCAAAGCCCGATTGGGCGGTGGCTCGGCCGGCGCTCAAGGGCGCATCGTTCCTAGTGGCCTTGGTCGCGGCGGCGTCGCTGATGCCGGTGAACGCGTTGCCGGATCCCACGTGGCAGAGCTCGCTGGGACTGGGCTTCCTGTCCGCCGTGTTCGACAACATCCCCTTGACTGCGCTCGCCCTGGAACAGGGCGGCTATGACTGGGCCTTGCTAGCCTACGCGGTCGGCTTCGGCGGCTCCATGGTCTGGTTCGGATCCTCGGCCGGAGTGGCGCTCACCAACCTCTATCCCGAAGGTCGATCCGTCTTCCGATGGCTGCGGGAGGGATGGTTCGTTCCGCTCGCCTACGTCCTGGGGTTCTTCGTCATGCTGCTGCTTCTCGGCTGGAATCCAGCCCCTTCGGCGGGAGGCGTCGCCGGAAGCCCCTGAGGCTGTGCTAGGATTCTGGTCTCGAAAGGGGGGCAGCCGATGTCTATCGAACTTTGGGCGCTGTTCGGGGCCATGGTCCTGGGCCTCATCCATCTCACCGCGGCGTCGTTCACATTCAAGGCCCAGGTCGGGAACGCCTATTCGGTCGGTGCGCGGGATGAGGAATTGCGGCCGAAGGGCGTCGCGGGGCGCCTCGACCGGGCCCAGCGCAATTTCCTCGAGACCTTCGCCGTCTTCGCCGCCGCAGTCCTGATGCTGGAGATGCTCGGCCGCTCAGGCGGTTGGCTGAGCGTGGCCGGCGCCGTGGTCTACCTCGCGGGAAGGCTGCTTTTCCTCCCGCTCTACGCCGCGGGCGTCCCGTGGTTTCGCACCTTCAGTTGGAATATTGCGACCGCCGGCTTGGTCATGGTCATGATCGCGATCGTCTGGACGCCTTAGCCGAGGGCTATCACCGGACTGTTCCTCCTTCGGTTCTGGCGCCGGACGCCCCTATCTGGTGGGGTTCGCGGCGTTCATCGTCACCATCGTCGCCGTATTGGCCAAGAACACCTGCGCTGGCGGGCCCCGGCGCGTCGGGCGCGAGGCGAGAGCGTCGCCTAGATTCCAGCCAGTATTAGGCCGAGCACGGCCAAGCCGCCGCCAAGCACCATGACGATCGTCCAGCCTCGGTGGGTCAAGAAGTTCCAATGATGACGCCGCCACGAGCGGCGCTTGAAAATGCGCATGTCGACAAACTTGGGTTGGGATGGCTTGAACGTCGCGACCGCGAGGTCGTCAGGGATATCCGGCCTGCCGCGCCTCGAAGGCGGCAAGCGTCGCCATGATCACAATGCGCGAGACGGAGTCTCCTAGGCGGCAAATCTGCACCGGTCGCGCCAGGCCTCGCAGGACGGGTCCGATAACGGGTACCTCCCCCAGTGCCTGAACCAGCTTTGTCGAGATCGCCGCCGAATGAATCGCCGGCATGATCAGGACGTTCGCCGGCTCGCTTAGGCGCTGAAACGGGTAACTGTCCCAGAGTCCCGGATCCAGCGCGACGTCGGGTGGCATTTCGCCCTCGTACTCGAAGTCGACTCCCCGCCGGTCCATCAGCTCGACGGCCTCGCGCACGCGCCGCGGCTGCGCGCCACGCGGGTGGCCAAAGCTCGAATAGGACAGGAATGCGACGCGTGGGACGTGACCGAGTTCGCGCACGGCCGCGGCGGCCTCGCAGGCGATTTCCACGAGATCCTGGGCGCTCGGGAGCTCGCTGATCGAGGTGTCGGCGACGAAGATTGTTCGCCCCCTGGCCAGCAGGGCCGAGAAGCCGATGACCCGGCCACCTGGCGCCCGGTCGATGACCCGGTAGACCTCCTCCAGGCACTGGTCGAAATTCCGGGTCACGCCCGTGACCATGGCGTCGGCGTCGCCAAGTGCGACCATGGCGGCGGCGAAGCTATTGCGGTCCAGGTTGATCAGGCGTTGGACGTCGCGCTTCAGGAAGCCCACCCGCCGCAGCCGGCCGTGGAGGTAGTCGACATAGGCTCCGTTGCGATGCGACAGTCGTGCGTTGACGACCTCGATCTCGAAATCCGAGGCGTCGAGGCCCAGTTCGCGCGCGTTGCTCCAGATCTGCTCCTCCCGGCCGACCAGGATTGGGACGCCCAGGCCCTGGCTGGCGAAGGCGTGCGCTGCGCGGATCACCGAGGGCTCTTCGCCCTCGGCGAAGACGACCCGCTTCATGGGCGCCGAGCGGACGGCCTCGGTGATGTTCTGGAGAAACCCCGCCGATGGGTCGAGCCGGCGCTTGAGCTCGGCGCGGTAGGCGCTCATGTCGGCGATCGGGCGACGCGCCACGCCGCTGCGCATGGCCGCTTCGGCCACGAACGGGGGAACATACCAGATCAGACGTGGATCGAACGGGGAGGGGATGAGGTAGTCGCGACCGAACTTCAGCTTACGGCCCTGATAGGCCACAGCGACTTCGTCGGGCACGTCTTCGCGGGCAAGCAGGGCGAGCGCCCGGGCCGCTGCGACCTTCATCTCTTGATTGATCGACCGCGCCCGAACATCCAAGGCGCCGCGAAAGATGTAGGGGAACCCGAGGATGTTGTTCACCTGGTTGGGATAGTCGGAGCGTCCCGTAGCGACGATCGCGTCCTGGCGGACCTCCAGGACCTCCTCGGGGGTGATCTCAGGATCAGGATTGGCCATGGCGAAGATGATCGGGTTGGCGGCCATCGAGGCGACCATCGCCTTTGTAAGGGCCCCCTTTGCGGAGACGCCCACGAACACATCGGCCCCGGCCAGGGCTTCGGCCAGGGTCCGGTGAGGCGTGTCGGTCGCGTGGACGGACTTCCACTGGTCCATGCCGACCTTGCGTCCGCGGTGGACCACACCGTCGATGTCGACCAGGGTTGTGTTCTCAGGGCGCACGCCCAGAGCCTTCATCATGGTGATCGAGCCCAGGCCCGCGGCTCCGGCGCCGCAAAGCACCAGGCGAAGGTCCTCCAGCCTGCGCCCGGTGACCTCGCAGGCGTTGATCAGGCCCGCCGCACAGATGATGCCGGTGCCGTGCTGGTCGTCGTGGAACACTGGAACGTCGAGTAGGTCCTGAAGTTCGGCCTCGATCCGGAAGCAGTCGGGACTGGAAATGTCTTCCAAGTTCACGCCGCCGAAGGTAGCGCCGATGTGCCGAACGACCTCGATGAAGGCGTCTGGATCGTCAGTGGCGACTTCGATGTCGAAGGAGTCGAGGTCGGCGAAGCGTTTGAAGAGGATCGACTTGCCCTCCATGACCGGCTTGGACGCCAGGGAGCCCAGATTGCCGAGCCCGAGGATCGCCGTGCCGTTGGAGATCACGCCGACCAGATTGCCCTTGGAGGTGTAGTCGTAGACCGCGTTGGGATCCTCGGCGATCTTCCGAACCGGGGCCGCGACCCCGGGCGAGTAGGCCAGGCTCAGGTCCTGTTGGGTCGCCATGGGCTTGGTCGCGGCGATCGCGATCTTCCCGGGCTGGGGATAGCGATGGAAGTCGAGCGCTTCCTGGTCGGCGCGGGCGCGCCGCTCGTCGATGGTCATGGCGCGGCCCTTCAGGCGGTGGGAGTCTTGCCGAGCGCCCAGAGGACGCCCACGACGGCGCCCTTGACGATCGGCAGGACCGCCAAGGTGAGCGCTGCGAGAGCCGGGAGCAGGATCGCCAGCAACAAGCCGGTCGGGACCGTCCATATGACCCGGAAGGCGAGAAGCGGCGCGACCACGAGATGGCCCACGATCAGGATGGTGAAATAGGGCGGAGCGTCATCTGACGGATAACGACCGTTTTCATGGCCGCAGACCTCGCAGACGGACCGCACCTTGAGGTAGGCGCGGAAGAGCCGGCCGTCCCCACAGTTCGGACAGCGCCCCCAAGCCCCGCGTTTGAGGCCCAGGAAGGTCGTCCCGGCTGTCGTCCGGCGCGGGATCATGGCGACGTGGCGCCTCGGGCGGACACCAGTATCCGATTGCCGGCGCCGTGCTCGTCGCTCAGCGCCACGGCGTCGAAGCCGCCTAGGCCGAGCGCGCCTTGAAACGCCCGCCAGTCGCGTCCGCCATGAAGCCAGCGGGTCACGTTGACGATGACCATTCCCCTGGGACGAAGCACCCTCGCCACCGCCCGCCAGAAGGACTGGGACAGATAGGCCCTCGGCGTCTCGAAGGAATCCTGGAAATCGATGAGGACGCCGTCGAAGGAGGCCGCCGCAGCCCGCTCGACATAAGCGGCGGCGTCGCTGACGACTACCTCGAGGCAGGGCGGCGCCCGAAAGAAGAGCTGCGCCAGCGGCTTGGCGCAGGGGTCGCAGTCAACCGCGAACACGTCCACGCCGGCTCGGTGCAACATGGTCGAAGCCGCTCCGCCGCCGTAGCCCAGCACGAGCGCCTGGCGAACCTTCTCCTGCAATAGGACATCGACCGCGGCGGTCACATGCGGCGCGAGGTTGTGGCCGCGGGCGTCGATCAGCGTTTGCAGCACCCCATCTTTCACATAGCCGACGGCGCGATCGGACCTGCGCAGGATGACCGCCACTTCGCCGCCAGCCGTCTGGACGGTTCGAAGCGGGATCATGCGACCACGGCCGTTGCGGCGCGGGCCGTGGCGAAGTCCGGTGCGAACCCGACCTTCTCAAGCACGTGGGCCTCCACAGTGCGCAGCAGGTTGGCCCGCACGCTGTCACGAGCGCCGCAGACGATGATCTCGGCGCCGTCCTGGATGGCGCGGCGAAGGAACGACGAAAGGGCGGCGGCTCCGGTCGGATCGACCAACGGAACCTCCTCGAACCTCAGGATGTAGCGTCGGCTTCGGCCGCCGACTTGGTCGAGGGCGTCTTTCAGCACGCTGGTGCTGCCGAAGAACATGGGTCCCCTGAACGTGATCACCGCGGTATCGTGCGGCAGACCCTCATACGGTTCGTAGGCCGGCTCCTCCGCTCGGCTGAAGTCGTCCCGGTCGCCGTCGATGAGGCGTGGGCCGCCACCCTCCACGCTGGAGAGCTGGCTCATGCGATGCATGAATACGAAGGCCGCCAGCACCATGCCGACCTCAATGGCCAGCGTAAGATCCACGACGACCGTTAGCCCGAAGGTCAGCAGCAAGACAGACCGGTCGCCGTTGGATGTGCCGAGCAGCAGCCGGAAGCGGTTCAGTTCGGCCATGTTGATCGCGACCACTACCAGGATGGCCGCCAAGGCCGCCAACGGCACATACTTGGCCAGCGGCGAGAGCAGCAGCATGAAGAGCAGCAGGAAGGCCGCGTGCAGCATGCCGGCCACCGGTGAGTGGGCGCCGGAGCGGATATTGGTCACGGTGCGGGCGATAGCGCCGGTCGCCGGCAGGCCGCCGAAAGCCGCCGAGGCGATGTTGGCGATCCCCTGGGCCACGAGCTCGATATTGGAGCGATGCCGCCGGCCCGTCATCTGATCGGCGACGACGGCCGACAGCAGCGACTCGACTCCGGCCAGCAGGGCGATGGTGAAGGCGCTCGGCAGGACGTCACGCGCCTTGGTCCAGGACCAGAAATCCAGGCTTGGAGGGGGCAGGGTGGAGGACACGCCTCCGAACCGCGTACCGATCGTTTCCACCGGCAGGGCCAGTAGGGTGACGGTCACCGCCGCGGCGACCGTCACCACAAGGAAGCCAGGAACCTTCGGCGCCAAACGCCTAAGCCCCATGATCGCGACGAAACAGGCGACCGCGAGGACCAGGGTGGGAAGGCTTAGGCTGGCGCGCGCCTCCCAGAGGGCCTGCAGCTTGGGAATGAAGTCGGCGGGGACGCGCTCGATCGAGAAGCCGAAAATGTCCTTCAGTTGGCTGACCAGGATGATGGTGGCGATGCCGGTGGTGAACCCGGTCGTGACGGGGTCGGGAATGTACTTGATCAGGGTCCCGATACGCAGGAGTCCCGCGACGATCAGGATGACGCCGGCCATCGTCGTGGCGATCAGCAGTCCGTCGTATCCGTGCTTGGCGATCACGCCATAGACCACGACGACGAAGGCTCCGGTCGGTCCGCCGATCTGGAATCGGCTGCCGCCCAGGAGTGAGATGAGGAAGCCGGCGACCACTGCGGTGATCAGACCGCGCTCCGGCGTCGTGCCCGAGGCAATCGCCAGCGCCATGGCCAGCGGCATGGCGACGATCGCCACCGTCAGGCCCGCGAAGACGTCGCCGCCGAACGGCTTCAGGCCATAGCCCTGGCGAAGGACCGTCACGGCCTTGGGAATGAACAGGCGCCATTCACGCGACATGGGTCGGACGCCTTTTCTCGGACCTGGCGATCAATCGCACGCCACGCCCGACGCCTGTGCTCGGGGCGCCGTCCGCGATCAGTTCGACCCCTGCGGCGGTGAGGGCGTCAACCACCTTCTCCAAGCTATCGACGACCGCGCGAACGGAGCCCTCGGATGACTCCATCCTCTGGATGGTCGGCAGCGACAGGCCCGACAGCCGGGCAAGGTCGCGTTGGTCGAGGCCAAGCAGGGCGCGGGCCGCCCGCATCTGCGCGCCGGCGATCATGACGAGGCGTCCTGGCGAGACGATATCCTAGTTGTCATGGCGAGCCTCCGACGCGCCGTTGTGGACCTGCAGCGCGATGAGGATCGCCTTGAAGGGGCGCAGCACGGCCAGTGTCAGGAGTCCGATGGACGGGAGCCAGATCAGGAGCTGCAACCAGACCGGCGGATGGAATCTGAACTCCACGAAAAGCATCCCGAAACAGCCAATGGCGCCCACGATCAGCAGGATGAAGACCACCGGTCCGTCGCCGGAATCGGCGCGTGAGAAGTCCGCCCCGCAGCCTTCGCACCTGGAACGGACCTTCAGGTAACCTCTGAAGAGAGAGCCTTGGCCGCAGGTTGGGCATCGGCATCTCAGGCCGCAGACGATGGGATTGAGCCGGTTCACGGGATTGGCGCCACTCGGCGGGCTCAATGTGCGAGGGGAGCGGAAGGCGGCGGCGCCGATCGCGCCTGCCGGTAGACCGCACGTAGGGCGCCGCGCAGGGCGGGCCTGGCGGCCACCAAGCGGATATATCGCGAGAGCCGGCTTGGCTCGAAGGGCTTGACCAGCACATGGGCCTCCGGCGGAAGGCCGGTCGTCGCCTCGGGTGCGGGCGTGACCACGATCTGGATCTGGGGCGCCAGCGCCTTGGCTTGCCGAGCGACGTCGCAGGTTGCCGCCCCGTCGTCTTGGAGGGAGATGACCAGGACGTCCACCGACAGGCCCTGTTCGATCGCCGCGAGGGCGGGGCCGCCATGTTCGTATTCAACGACACGCATGCCGTCGTGCCGAAGTCCGGCGGCGAGCCGGCCGCGAAGTTCGCCGTCGTCCTCCACCAGAACGATGGTCGGTCGGGCGCAGGCGACGTTCAGCGGCATGGCGGGCTCTTGGATGACGGGCGCGAACGGGATGGCCGTGTGGCGTGCAATCTCACATCTATCAAGTGATATGTCAAATATCACAACGAATGGTCTTGAGATCAGTATATTGTCTTTAGAGCGTCTTAAAGGTGTTCAGGATATCACTTTAGCCGATCCGGCGCGTTCTCATGAGACGGTTTCCGGAAATTCGTGAACTGTGCCCATTCACATATCGAAATCGATGTGCAAGACGTCATGGGGAGGCGTGGAGGTCGAGCGCATGGCGGCGCTCGACCTCACCGCGAGGGTGGTTACCTGTTGAACTGCGCGATAGATTTCGCCCGACTGAGACGATCGCTTACCCTGTTCGAGGGGGAAACGCTGCTGGAGGGATGGGCGGCGGAGCGCGTGATGTCGGGCGAGGGGCGCCTGGGGCTGGCTATAGTCACCAATTGGCGGCTGATCTTCATCGATAGCGAGCAGCGCCTGTCGGCTATCCCCATCGCGAAGATCGACGAGGTCGCCATCCCGTCCCCAAGGCGTCTGGCGATACGCACCTGGTACGACCGGATGGACCTGGTTTTCGATGGTCCGGCCGCGGCGGTCGCCGTGCTCAATCTCCTGCGCCAGGATCCGAAATACGCCGCGCGCGAAGGCGTGCCGGGCGTGATGGGGGCCAAGGGCCACAGCCGTGAACCGACTGCCGGAAGCCCATCCCACGGTCCATGTCTGGTGAGGTCCTAGCCGTCGGTGGTTCCGTGCCGGCCGGCGTTCGGGCGGCGCGATAGGTCGCATTGATGACTTGATGATGCGCTGGACATCATTATAGATACGGAAATGATCACGGGTTCACAGATGAAAGCCGCGCGCGCGCTGCTCGGTATTGACCAGAAGGAGCTGGCCCGGCTGGCCACCGTTTCGCTGCCCACCATCCAACGGATGGAGGCCAGCGACGGAATCGTGCGCGCGGTCGTCGACAGCCTCGAGAAGGTGGTCAACGCCATCAATGCGGCCGGCGTGGAACTGATCGCCGGGGGCGCGCGGAGCGAAGGCGAGGGGCGGGGTGTGCGGCTCTTGGAGCGCAAGTAGCTAGCCTTCGAGTTTGATGTTTAAGACATCACAAAAGTAATTCAACATATCGACTTGGCGATGTAGGGTGTGCTATGGCCGATAGGTCATGCACAATCCTGGGACTGCCCGCCCGTTGCCTTGTCGCGCGTCGGCCGCCGAGTTTCTGCCCGCGCCGCGGCCCGAGCCCGGCCGTTCGAGGGGGCTGAGCGGGGACGACCTATCGCCGTATCCACATCTTCGTGCGGGTCGGAAACCTCGTAAGGCCAAGCCGGTTCGGCTGTTGTTCGTCTGCCCGACGCAGGCGGCCTTGAGCCCGATGGCTGAGGGCTTGGCGCGGGCCGCTTACGGTCGCCTGGACATCGTTGTCGCCAGCGCTGGACTGACCGTCGGGCCCTTGGATCCCGCAGCCGTTGCGGTCATGGCCGAGATTGGAATCGACATCCAGCGGCGCCAGGCCACCTCGATCGGCGAACTGCAGCTCGAGGCATACGACATCGTGGTCTCCCTGGGCGTCGACAGGCTTGGACTTGGCCGCCACCAGATGGCGTTGACATGGGCTGTGCCGGACCCAGAAAAGGCGCCCGGGCTGGACCCCATGTCGGTTCTGAGGAATGCGCGCCACGCGCTCGCGCCACGGATTTGGGCGCTTGGAGCGGTGCTCACGGCCACTGATCGCGCCTGAGGTCCGATCCCGACCATCAGGTGATCGGCCATCCCTCCAGGGTGTTGCTCAACGACTGAGCTTGGCTCGGCAGACCACCAGGGTGTTGCCGACGTCTTCGGCCAGCACCGGAACCAGTCGGGGCGTCAGACCTGCCGCGCGCAACGCCCGTGCGATCCACTGCGCCGGCCACGACGCCGTGCAGTCGGCAACATTCCAGACGATCAAGCCGCCGGGCGAGAGCACCCCGGCGAGCAGCTGACCGATATCGGGTGTCAGCATGGCGTTCGGAATCTCCGTGCCGCTGAAGACGTCGATCGCGACGGCGTCCCACCGCCGTTCCGTCGAGCGCAGAAAGGTCAGGGCGTCGGCGTGAATGCACTCGACCTCGGCTGGGAGGTGAAACCATCGGCGCGCGATTTCGAAAGCCGTGTGCCAGTTGTCAACGGCGGTGACCTTCGCGCCCCGTCGGCTGAGCTGGGTCGCCAGGGCTCCGCCTGCCGTCCCCAGCAGGAGGAGATTCTCGCGATCCTTGAGCGCGGCCTCCATGGCTGAAACATATTCCAGGAGGTTGACGCCCTTAGCGTCCACATGGGTGTAGAGCGCGCCGTCTTCGAAATAGAAACGCGACCCGTCATCGATCGCTTCGAAGATGCGCACCTTCCTGTCCAGGTCATCGCATTGGACAAGCACCTTCATAGCGCAGGCTTCCCAGAGACCTCAGGCGCCATTCGCCGGGGCGACGAGAAGGTGAACCTAGGGAATCGTCGAAAAGCATATCATCCATGATGGTGTGAACATCAATGGTGATGTGAAATGCTCTTGGCGCGGGGTCAGGCGCGGGTGCGCGCGCCGTTGTCGGCCCAGGCGCCGCGGACGTCCGCCCAGGCGCGGCGAGCCGAGCGTCCACCTGGCCGCCTGTGTGATTTCGATCAAGGGCGCCTGGCCGCTCCGGTGAGACGAAGGGCGCCCAAGGAGCCCTCCAATGTCCCTCCACGACAAGCCGGCCGCCCCCCAGGGCCTGGGCGCCGACGCTGTGCGCCACCTCGGCGCACGGGGCCGTCCGGCCTCTCGGGTCGAGTTGGACGCGGTCAACCTCCTCTTCATGGCCGCCGACGGCCATTCCCGGCCGCGGAAATTCGTCCTCGGCGGCGCGACCGGGTACATTCCAGCCGAGCCGTCGACGTCCGCCCTGACGTCCCGCTAGATGGGCTGGGTGCGAGGCGGGATCGAGCCGAGATTGACCATGGCCGTCGAACCGCTTCGAGGACTGGGCGAAGAGCAGGCCGCGCAGCGGCTGCTCCATGACGGAGCCAATGAGCTTCCGCGCGCCTCCCGGCGAGGGCTCCTGCGGATCGCCGCCGAAACCATGCGCGAGCCCATGTTCATCCTGCTCATGGTCGCCGCCGTCCTCTACCTGGTCTTGGGCGACCTCGGCGAGGGCCTGTTCATTCTGGCCGGAGCGCTGGCCACGATCGGCCTGGTCATACTACAGGAGGCGCGGAGCGAACGGGCGATGGTGGCCCTGCGCGATCTCGCGCAGCCCTTCGCGCGGGTGATCCGCGGCGGTGGCGAGCGACGGATTCCAGCCCGCGAATTGGTGGTTGGCGACATCCTTCTGGTGGGAGAGGGCGAGCGGCTGCCGGCCGATGGCGTTTTGGTGGCGGGGGACATGCTGAGCGTCGATGAATCGGCGCTGACGGGTGAGTCCGCGCCGGTATCGAAGCGATGGGCGGAGGCGGGAGAGACGCTCGCCAGCGATGCGGCGCCCGGGGCCGAGCTGGGGCCGCACCTGTTCGCCGGCGCGCTTGTGGTGCGAGGGCAGGGGGTGGCGCGGGTCACCCGGACGGGCGTCGACACGGCGCTCGGCCGCATCGGCGCCTCGCTCGCCGCGATCGGCCAGGAACCCACGCCCCTGCAGCGCAAGGCCGGCCGGCTCGTCGGTCTGCTCGGTGTGCTGGCGCTCGGCTACTGCGTTCTGGTCGCCGTCGCCTACGGACTGATCCGCGAGGATTGGGTGGGCGGCGTGCTGGCCGGCGTGACCGCGGCTATCGCTCTGGTCCCGGAAGAGTTCCCAATGGTGCTGGCGGTCTTCCTCGCCGTGGGCGCCTGGAGGCTGGCCACCCACCGAGTGCTGGTCCGCCGAAGCGCGGTGATCGAGACCCTGGGCGGGGCGACCGTGCTCTGCGTGGACAAGACCGGCACGCTCACTGAGAACCGCATGGAGGTCGCGCGGCTGTGGACCGAGGCTGGCGACATCGCGACGCGAGGCGCCGAGGCGCTCCCCAATGAAACCGCGCGGCTGCTGCGGCTGGCCGCCCTCGCCTCCGCCGTCCGCCCGGTCGATCCCATGGACCGGGCGATCCGCGAACGGCTGCGGCGCTTGACATCCGAACCGAAACTGGAAGCCGCTGAACCCGAACGTTGCTGGCCGCTGCGGCCCGACCGGATGGCGGTCATCCAGGCTTGGCGCAAGAACGGCGCGGTGCGGGTCGCCGCGGCCAAGGGCGCGCCGGAAGCGATCTTCCGCCTCTGCAGGCTGTCCGCCTCCGAAATAGCGCGCCTCCACACCGTGGTCGACGACTTCGCCGGCCAGGGCCTGCGGGTGCTGGGCGTCGCCTCCGCGCAGGTCGAAGGCGCCTTTCCCGACGATCCCCAGTCGACGGAGTTCCAGTTCGCGGGCCTGGTCGGCTTCCTCGATCCGGTCCGCGCCGACGTGCCCGGCGCCTTGCGCGAGGCGCACGCCGCCGGGATCGCGGTGGTGATGATCACCGGCGACCATCCGGCCACGGCTCGGGCGATCGCCGAGGCCGCCGGGATCGACACTTCGGCGGGTGTGCTCACAGGGCACGAGGTCGCTGCGATGTTGACGCCCGCGCTCCGCGAGCGGCTTCGGACCGCACGGGTCTTCGCGCGTATGATTCCGGAGCAGAAACTCCGCCTCGTAGAGGCGCTCAAGGCCAACGGCGAGATCGTCGCCATGACCGGCGACGGGGTCAACGACGCCCCGGCGCTGGAGGCGGCCCATATCGGCGTCGCCATGGGGAAGAGGGGAACCGATGTCGCCCGCGAGGCGGCGGATCTCGTTCTGCTGGACGATAGCTTCGTCGCGATTGTCGGCGGGGTGCGGCTGGGTCGGCGTATCTTCATCAACCTGCGCAAGGCCCTGACCTATGTCACCGCCATCCACGTGCCGATCGCCGGCCTGGCGCTGGGGCCGATCGTCCTGGGCATGCCGCCGCTGCTGTTCCCCATGCACGTGGTGCTGCTGGAATTGGTCATCGACCCGATGTGCGCCTTGGTCTTCGAAGGCGAGCCCAGCGCGGCTGACGCCATGACCCGTCCGCCGCGGCGCCCCGACGAGGCGCTGTTCGGGCCAGCCCAGCTCGGCCTGGCCTTGGCCCAGGGCGGAGGGGTGCTGTTGGGCGTATTCGGCGTCTACGCCTGGGCTCTGGAAGTCTATTCCGAACCGCAGGCCCGGGGAGCGGCCTTTGTCGCACTCGTCGGCGGCAACCTCGTCCTCGCGCTCGCCGATACGGTTTCGGTCGGCGGGCGGCTCCTCGCGACGCATCGCTGGGCCTACTGGTCGATTGTCACGGGCGCCTCGAGCGTCCTGGCCCTGGTCCTGACCGTCCCGGCCCTGGCCAAGGTGTTCAGCATGGCGCTTCCGGATGCTCGGCTGCTGATCCTGGCCCTGCTGGTCGCCGTGGTGAGCGGCGGCTGGCTCGGCTTGACGCCTCGCCCGCGAACCCGCAACCCGTCAGGTCACGCAGGGACGCGCTCGACGCGCCAGTCATCAATGACCCGCACCAGGACCCGGCGACCGGGCGGGGTGGTGTAGTCGATCACCGAGACGATCTGCGGCCGGGCTTCCAGCACCGCCACATTCGCTGAGCTGGGGTGGGGGGTGAACGCCGCTTCCGCCGGGCGGCTCCAGATCAGCTTGTTGAGTTCCGTGATCCGCTGGGGTTCGAGGAGTTCGCTGACGCGCGCGGCCATCGACAGGCCGCGAACCGGGGCCTTTTGGCCGGCCCCGCCGCCGATGGCGATGGACACCCGCGAGTCGCGGCTGATGTTGGCGAACTTCTGGCTGTCGCGGGCCACCACGAAATAGAGGGCCCGACCCTGCCGGAGGTAGTTCACCATCGTCACCTGAGGCCAACCGTCTTCGCGATTGACGCCCAGGCTCATCAGCCGGTTCTCGTCCAGGATATCGATGATCAGGCGCTGGATTTCGTGTTCGTCGGCGCCATCGATCTCAACGGGCGCGCTGACGCTTTTCGCTGACATGGCCACCTCCATGTGGGGTGCCGGGGCGAACTGAATATGGACTTGCACGGTCGGCGCGCCGTTGACGGCAGTCAAGGCCGGGCGGCCGATCCTGCGACGAGCTGACGGCGCATTGCCGCGCGGAACAGGGTTGTGGGGTCGGGTCGGGTTAAGGCTCGCGCGTCCCAATCCCGCCGGCTCGATCGCGGAAAATCTTGCAGAGCGTTTCGATAATCTGCGCGGCGGCCGGGTCGATCAGCCGATAGTGGATGGTCTGTCCCTCCCGCCGGGTCGCCACAAGACCCTCGGCCCGAAGCTTGGCCAGGTGTTGCGACGCGGCGGTCTGGGCCAGGCCCGCATGGGTCGCGATCTCGCCGACGGAGCACTCGCCCTGGGCCAGCCGGCAGAGGAGAATGAGCCGCGGCTCGCTGGCCATCAGCTTCATCAGCCGGGCGGCTGCGGCGGCATGCGCTTCGAGCTCGGCCAGCTCGGCCGACTTGGGCAGGGTCTTGGTCGCCGCGGCGGAGCTCATGGTCATCTGTCCAGTGTAGCTGTCCCAAATGGTCGTTCAATCTCACGACGCCTGGCGAAACGGCTCCGCGGGCGGGCGCAAGGCGGCGTCGGATGTCGCGGGCAGGGGACGCCCGTCGTCGCGCAAAGCGATGTAGATGGCTGGGATCACCAGCAAGGTCAGCAGGGTCGAAGACGCCAGGCCGAACAGCAGCGAGATCGCCAGCCCCTGGAAGATCGGATCGAACAGGATCACCGCGGCGCCGATCATGGCCGCCAGCGCGGTCAATAGGATCGGCTTGAAGCGGATCGCACCGGCCTCCAGCAAGACCTCCCTCAGCGGCCGTCCGTCCCCCTGGCTGTGGCGGATGAAGTCCACCAGCAGGATGGAATTGCGCACGATGATCCCGGCGAGTGCGATGAAGCCGATCATCGATGTGGCGGTGAAGGGCGCGCGAAACAGGATGTGGCCAATGACGATGCCCACCAGGGTGAGCGGGATGGGCGTCAGGATCACCAATGGCAGGCGGAAGCTTCTGAACTGCGCGACCACCAGGACATAGATGCCCAGGATCGCCACGCCGAAGGCGGCGCCCATGTCGCGGAAGGTGACCCAGGTGATCTCCCACTCGCCGTCCCACAGCAAAGTGGGGCGGCTCTCGTCGTTCGGCTGGCCGTTCAGCCGGATCTCGGGCTTGGGCAGCGACTTCCAGTCATGTCGCGCGATGGCCTCGTTGACGGCGAGCATGCCGTAGATCGGCGCCTCGTACTGGCCGGCCAGTTCGGCGGTGACCATTTCGGCGTCGCGTCCGTCGCGGCGGTAGATCGGGTATGACCCGGCCTCCCGTGTCGCCTCGACGATTTCGCCCAATTCGACGAGCCTGCGCCCATCCGAGGTCTGGGACACGCCGACAGGCGTAGCAGCGAGCCGTTCGTTCCAGGTGCGGTCCGACTGCGGGAGCCGAATGGCGATCTCCAGCGGCGTGCGGCCCTGGCCGCGATGGGCGTAGCCGACGGTGGCGCCACCCATCACCGCGCCGATGGAGTCGAAGACCTCGCCCTCCGAGAGACCGAAGAACTCCAGCTGCTCGCGATTGGGGACCAGGCGCAGCCGTGGCCGGGGTTCGCCGTAACTGTCATCGATATCGACGATGTAGGGCACGCTCTTGAACAGGGTCTTCACCTCGGCGGCCACCGCGCGCCGGGTCTCGGCGTCGGGTCCGTATATCTCCGCCAGGAGCGTAGCCAACACTGGCGGGCCGGGCGGGGCTTCCACCACCTTGATCGAAGCGCCCTTGGGAAGCGGGAGCTCGCCGAGGCGGTCGCGCAGGTCGAGCGCGACCGCGTGGCTGGCGCGCTTGCGCTCGGACTTGTGCGACAGGGCCACGGCCAGGTCGCCCATCTCCGGACGCGCCCGGAGGAAATAGTGGCGGACCAGGCCGTTGAAATTGAACGGCGAGGCGGCGCCGGCATAGGCCTCCAGGGAGACCACTTCGGGCGCCGTCTGGGTCACCGCGGCTGCGGCGCCTAGAATCCGCTGCGTGGCCTCCAGGCTGGTCCCCTCGGGCATGTCGACCACCACCTGCAGCTCCGCCTTGTTGTCGAAGGGCAGGAGCTTCACCGTCACGGTCTTGGTGGCGAACATGGCCATGGCGACCAGGGTCGCGACGCCCACGCCGATCAGGAAGATCCAGGCGCTGCGGCGGGTGGCGATCACCCGGCTCGCCAGCGCGCGATAGGCGCGTCCCAGACGGCCGCCCTGCGCGTCGGAGCCATGACCGTGCGCCAGGGATTTGCGTGCGAAACGGACCATAAGCCAAGGGGCGATCACGACGGCGACGAAGAACGAGAACACCATGGCCGCCGAGGCGTTGACCGGGATAGGCGCCATGTAGGGGCCCATGAGGCCGGACACGAACAGCATCGGGAGCAGGGCCGTCACGACGGCGAGGGTCGCCACGATCGTGGGGTTGCCGACCTCCGCCACCGCCTCGGTGGCGCCCTGCAATCGGGACCGGCCATCGTTCATGGCCCAATGCCGGGCGATGTTCTCGATGACCACGATGGCGTCGTCCACCAGGATGCCGATGGAGAAGATCAGGGCGAAGAGGCTGACCCGGTTGATGGTGTAGCCCATCAGGTTGGAGGCGAAGAGGGTCAGCAGGATCGTCGTCGGGATGACCACGGCGGTCACGCCCGCCTCCCGCCAGCCGATGGCGAAGCCGATCAGGACGACGATGGAAAGGGTGGCGAGGCCCAGGTGGAAGAGGAGTTCGTTGGCCTTCTCATTGGCCGTCTCGCCGTAGTTGCGGGTCACGGAAACCTCTAGCCCGGCGGGGATGAGCGAGCCCTTCAGCCCTTCGACCCTTTCCAGAACCTGCTCGGAAACGACGACCGCGTTGGCGCCCTTGCGTTTGGCGATGGCCAGGCTGACGGCGGGGGCCTGCGACCAGTTCTGTCCCGCCCGCGCGTAGCGCCACACCCGGGCCTGATCCTCCCGCGGCGCCTGAATCACCCGGGCGACGTCGCGCAGGTAGACCGGGTCGCCATCCACGGAAGCGACGCTCAGCAGGCCCACGTCGCGGGCCGAGGCCAGGGTGGCGCCGGCGGCGACGTCGACGGCCTGGCCGCCCTCGCGGATCGCGCCCGCAGGAAAGCTGCGATTGGCCTGGCGCACGCTGTCGATCACTGCGCTCAACGGCACGCCCCGAAGCGCCAGGCGCTCGGGATCCGGCTCGATGCGGATTTCGTCCGGACGCCCGCCGACGATGAAGGTGAGCCCCACATCCTCGACCTTGGCTACCTCGGTGCGCAGCTTGCCGGCGATGTCGTACAGCGCCTGGTCGGACCATCTGCCGGCGACGCCGGGCTTGGGCGACAGGGTCAGCACCACGGCGGGGACGTCGTTGACGCCGCGGGTGACGATCATCGGCTCCGGGATGCCGACGGGGATCTTGTCGTAGTTGGCGCGGACCTTCTCGTGGATGCGCACCGCGGCGTCGTCGGGGTCTTCGCCGACGTCGAACCTGGCGGTGACCATGACCCGATCGTCCTCGACTTGGGTATAGACGTGGTCCACGGCGTCGACGCTCTTGACGATTGTCTCGAGGGGCTTGGCGACCAGCTCGGCCGCATCCTGCGCACGCAGCCCAGGCGCCTGGACCATGATGTCGACCATGGGCACGCTGATCTGCGGCTCTTCCTCACGGGGGATCGAGACCAGCGCCAGCGATCCCATGGCGATGGCCGCCAGGAGGAAAAGCGGCGTCAGCGGCGAGCTGATGGTCGCCCGGGTCAGCCGTCCGGAGAGTCCCAGGTTCATCGGGCCGGACCCTGGGCAAGGATCGTATCGCCGGGCGACAGGCCCGACAGCACCTCCACCTGACCCGGCGCGGGGGCGGCGGTGATCTGGACCGCCACGTCGCTTGCCTGGCCCCCGGCGCCGAGCACGCGCACGAAATCGAGGCCGTGGCGGGTGGCGACGAAGCGGGCAGGGACCGCCAGAGCCCTTCGTTCGCCCACCTTGATACGCACCCGCACCCTCTGGCCGACCAGGTTCGCGCGCAGCCCGGAGACCGAGATGTCCGCCATCACCCGCCCCGCCGTTACGGCGGGATAGACCTGGGCGATCACGCCGGTCGGCTGTATCCCCGGCAGATCCTCGGTCACCAGGGAGACCAGATCGCCGGCGCGCAGTGCGCGGGCCTGGGCCTCGGGGATTTCCAAACGCAGCAGGGGCTCGCCCGCGGTGATCGTGGCGATGGACTGTCCAGCCGATACGACGGAACCGGCGGGCGCATCGGCGCGCAACACTCGGCCGGACGTCGGCGCCAACACGGCGCCCTGGGCGCTCAATTCGGCGCTTGCCGCGCGCTGGGCGCGAGCGGCGGCGGCCTGGCCGTCGGCGGCGCGAGCGGAGGCCTGCGACTGCTCTAGCCGGGCCTTTGCGTAGATGCCCTTTTCGTAGAGGGCGTTGATCCGCGCCAACTCGGCCCGGGCGCGGCTGGCCTCGGCGGTGGCGGCCACCACCTGCGCGTCGTAGGCGCTGGTCTCGAAGGCCAGGCGCTGGTCCTGGACGCGACCCACGAGTTGCCCCTTCCGAACCACGTCGCCCTCCTTGACGAAGAGCTGGGTCAAGGTGCCGCCGATGCGCGCGCGGGCTTCGCCCATGTCCTTGGTCGTGACGGTTGCGGCGACGGGCTTGAAGTCCCCCATCACGCTCTCGCGCACGACCAGCCGCTCGCCGGACACAGCGGCGGGCCGCGCCGTTGGCTTCGGGGCCCCGCCGCAGGCCGCCAGGGCGAGGGTGAGGGCGATGATCAGGCTGTGGGTCTGCTGGCGGCGCATCGACATCCTCCTTCAGCGATCAGCGCGCGTCGACGACGGCGCCGGTCTCGGGATCGAAGCGGATGGTCGGCAGGCCCGCGTCGCGCCAGGCGCCGATGCCGCCGGCAAGATGGACTCCGATATTCACGCCGGCGGTCCGGCAGCGCTCGATCGCCCCGGCCGAGCGCTTGCCCGAGCCGCAATGGAGCACCACGGGTCGGCGACCGCCACCCGGCAGGGCGGCGGGGTCGAAGGTGCTGAGCGGAAAATTCAAGGCGCCATGGATGCGTTCAGCGCCGTATTCGCTTGGCTCGCGCACGTCGACCAGCACGATCGCGCGCTGGTCGAGCAACTCCTTCACCTCAGCGGGCGTCAGGCCTTGGATCGTTTCCGTTCGGGGCATCGGCCGTCCTCGCAGCGAACTGTTGGCGCATAACATTCATATATGCGCATATACGAATGTTATGCGCCAATTCAAGGCTTGAGGACGGTGCGGCGCGGCGGCCTGACCTGCCTTGACGCCAGTCAATGAGCTGGGTCGGGGACGGCGCAGGATAAATTCAATCGGGCCAGGAGCGCGCCGGCGCCCGATCCCTTCGGCCATTCGAGTTCGAGGGTGGTGTTCCGGAACGCGGCCAGGTCGAGATCGGCCGCCGCCCGCCAGCAATGAACCCGCTTGCCGCTCTTCTGTCGCCGTGGAACTTGCCTCTCTCGGCCTGCTGCGGCGCCTTGGCGGCGGTCGCCGCGGCGTTGACATGGCTCAAGACAGTCGCCGGCCGCCTGGGGAATGATCGGCGCGTCGCTGCTTTGGCGAAGATCGCACCGGTCGGACATCATGCCCCTGGACCTGTTCAACCGCCTGGGACTGGCCCTGGCGATCGGCTTCCTGGTCGGCGTCGAGCGCGGCTGGCGGGCGCGCGACGTCGCCGAGGGCGGTCGCACGGCCGGGATCCGCACCTACGCCCTGACCGGCCTGCTGGGCGGGGTCGCCGGCTTGCTGAGCCTGGCGCTTGGAGGCTGGGCCTTCGCCGCCCTGGGCCTGCCGTTCGCCGCGGCCTTCATCCTCTTCAAACATCGCGAGCAGGAGGAGGAGGGCGACTATTCGGTGACGGCTATTGTCGCCGCGCTCCTGGTCTTCGCCCTCGGCGCCTATGCGGCCATCGGTGACGGGCGTGTCGCCGCGGCGGCGGCCGTGGTCGCCACCGCCCTGCTGGCCTTCAAGAGTCTTCTCCACAGCTGGCTCGCGCGGCTCACCTGGCCGGAATTGCGTAGCGCCTTGATCCTCTTGGCGATGAGCCTGGTCGCCCTGCCATTGCTGCCGAACCGGGGTTTTGGCCCCTATGAAAGCGTCAATCCTTACGAACTCTGGCTCCTGACCATCGCGATGGCTGGGGTGTCCTTCGTGGCCTATGCGGCGATCAAGATCTTCGGTCCGTCGCGCGGCCTGATGGTCGCCAGCGTGGCCGGCGCGGCGGTCTCCTCGACCGCCACGACCCTCAACCTGGCGCGGCTCAACAGACAGGCGCCGGGCGCGCTGGTCATGCACGCCGCCGCCGCGCTCCTGGCCGGCGCGGTCATGGCCGTACGGCTGAGCGTCATTACGGCCATGATCGCGCCCGCCCTGTTTCAACGCCTGGTCCTGCCGCTTGGCGCCTTCGCGACGGTGTCGACGATCCTGGGCCTGGCCGGCGCCCTGGCGCGCGCCTCGGGGCCAGCGGAGGCGGCGAGCGCCTCGCCCATGAAGAGCCCATTCGATTTCGAGCTCGTCTTCAAGTTCGCCCTGGTGCTCGGCGCGGTCATGGCCGCCGCCCGGGTCCTGTCGGCGCTCTATGGCGCGCAAGGCCTCTTGCCCGTCGCCGCCCTGGCTGGCCTCGCCGACGCCGACGCGGTGACGCTGGCCGTGGCCCGGATGACAACCCAGGAAGGGTTGGACCTCGGTCTTGGCGCCTATGCCGTCCTGTTGACGGCGGCGGTCGACAGCGCGTCGAAGGCGGCGATCGCCACCTTCGTCGGCGGCGTCCGGTTCGGAGGCCTGTTCGCGGCCGGAACCCTGCTGGCCGCCGCCGCCGCGGCCGTGGCGTTCTGGTGGGGTGGCGCGCCGGCCTGAGCGAGGCGGCCGGCAAGGACTAGCCCGGCCGGTCCCTGCGCCGAGCCCGGGCCATGGGCTCCGGCGGATCGCCCAGCACGCCCTCGACATAGACCTTTCCGACGATCACATAGGCGACGACAGCCAGCGGCGTTGCGAACAGCACCCCGAGCGGGCCGAGCAGCACCCCCATTCCGAGAACCGCGAACAGGGTCACCGCCATGGGCAGCTCGGCCATCCGGCGGAGCATTAGCGGGGTTACGAGATTGGCCTCGAGCTGCGCTGCGGCAAGATAGACCGCGCCCGCCAGGACCAAGGTCTGCGGGCCCGCGGCCAAGGCGACCAGGAGCCCGGGAACGGCGGCGGCCATCGGACCGACCACGGGCACGAACTGGCCGACACCAGCCAGGACTCCCAAGCCGATCGGGGAGGGCACGCCAACCAGCCAGAGGCCGAGAGTCGTCGTGGCCCCCACCAGGCCCATCGACAGGAGCTGACCGATCAGCCAGCGTTTCAAGGCCTCGTTGGTCGCGTCCAGGACCTCCGTGGCCTGGGCGCGACCCGGCCGTGGGAAGAGTCGAACCAAACCCTCGGCGTAGGCCCTGGGATGGAACGCCAGATAGAGTCCCGCGAAGATGACGATCAAGGTCGCGGCCATCGCCGTCGCGGCGTTCGCGGCGAATTTCGGCGCCAGGCTAAGCCAGCCGCCATCCGGGCCGGAGAGTCGCCCGGCCTCCTGCAGCAGCAGATCGCCAAGCGCCGAGCGTGCGAGCCGCGCCTCCAATTCGGCCCAGGCGTTCGGGAGCAGGCCGGCGAGATTCGCCAGCTGCATCTCAAGCTGATGGCCGAACGCCCAGACCGCGGCGGCGATCACCGCGCCGCAGACGACCACGGCGACGACGAGGCTCGCCGTGCGGCCCAGCGCGGTGCGGCCGAGCGGGGTGCGGTCGCGCAGCGGGGCTGCGACCGCGTGCAGCAGGACTGCTACGAGAATGGCGCCGAAGACCAGCAGCAACACGTCGGCGAGCCGGACCACCAGGACGATGCCGACCACCGCCGCAACGGTCAGGGCGAGCCGCTGCAGGAAAGCTGTGAGGGACATCGGCCGGGCGGCGGCCGACGTCACCGGCGCGGCGGGGTCGCCGCGCCTCACTGGAGCCGCGACGGCAACAGCGCCAGCGCCGCCGCCGCCAGCAAGAGAAACAAGGCCATCCTTAGGGTGTGGTCGGTCGGGATCGCGATTTGTCGAGCCATGGGAGGGTCTCCAGCTGGGTCTCGATTTGCGCCGGTGAGGACGCCAGGAGCAGCCTGGCTCTTCGCCAGGACCGCGGGACGTTGACAGCCAAGCCGAACGCACGCCCGGCGGCTTTGAGGAACGTCAATCGGCCGGCAGGATTGCCGCGCCTTGACCGCGATCAATGAAGCGATGGCGGCGCTGGGCGATCCCAGCGTTCGCGTGGCGATCGGTCAGGTCATGGCGATCGATGACCCTTGGGCGTCGCCCGGCCAGGAAGTGGCCTTTCTGTCTGCATTCTCGGGAGGATAATCCATTGAGCCTCGCTCTCGCCGCCAAGGGCCGCAAGGCGCCCGGGATCAACCCCGACCTGCCGTTCTATCCGCTATCGATCGCGGTCCTGACGATTTCGGATACCCGGACGGAACAGACCGACACCTCCGGCGGACTCCTGGCTGAGCGGTTGCGCGGCGCGGGCCACCAGCTGGCCGCCAAGGCCATCGTGTCGGACGAGGTCGAGGCCATTCAGGCCCAGGTACGCGCCTGGGTCGCCGACCCGGCGATCGAAGTGATTCTGACCACCGGGGGCACGGGCTTCGCGCCGCGCGATGTGACGCCGGAAGCCGTGCGCCCCTTGCTGGCCCGCGTGATGGATGGCTTTTCCGTGGTGTTCCACCAGGTCAGCCAGACCACGGTGGGTATCTCGACCCTGCAATCGCGGGCGCTCGCCGGGCAGATCGACGAGACCTTCATCTTCTGTGTTCCGGGCTCCACCGGGGCCTGCCGAGACGCCTGGGACCTGGTGCTGGCGCTGGAATTCGACAGCCGGTTCAAGCCGTGCTCGCTGGTCGGCCAGATCCCCCGGTACCGAGGGGTCTGCGCATGATCGGCTTCGACGAAGCCTGCCGGCGGGTCGTCGCCATCGCCGCGCCCTTGGGCGCCGAGCGGATCGCCCTCGACCTGGCCTGGAACCGCGTTCTCGCGGCCCCCGTCATCGCCCGTCGTTCAGCGCCCGAGACCGCTGTGTCGGCCATGGACGGATACGCGGTGCGAGAGGCGGACCTGGCGGCCGGCCCGACCCGTCTTCGGCTCGTCGGGACGTCGTTCGCCGGCTCGCCACATGGCGGCCCGCAGTTGGAGGCCGGCGCCTGCGTGCGCATCTTCACCGGCGCCCCCATGCCGGCCGGCGCTGACCGGGTGGTCGTGCAGGAGGTTGTTCAACGCGAGGGTGAGGCGGTGATGTTCGCGGAGCGACCCTCGCCTGCGCGACACGTGCGGGCGGCGGGTTCGGACTTCGCCGCAGGTGAGGCGCTGTTGAAGACGGGGACCAGGCTGACGCCGCAGGCCCTGGTGGCGGTCGCCGCCGCGGATCTGGACACGGTCGAGGTCTTTGTCCGTCCTCGCGTCGCCGTGCTGAGCACGGGCGATGAGTTGGTCGAGCCTGGCCAGGCGGCCAACCCACCCGGGACGATTCCCGAAAGCGTCTCCTTTGGCGTCGCCGCGCTCGCCCGCGCCTGGGGCGGCGAGGTGGTCTGCCGGCAGCGTCTGCGCGACGATCTTCCCAGTCTGGTGCGGGCCGCGGGGCTCGCCTTGGACACCGCCGATGTGATCGTCGTGACCGGCGGTGCGTCGGTCGGTGAGCGCGATTTCTCGAAGGCGATGTTCCAGGAGCTCGGCCTGCGCCTGGAATTCGAGAAGGTGGCGATCAAGCCGGGTAAGCCGGTGTGGGTCGGCCGGGTCGGCGCGCGGATCGTCGTCGGCCTGCCCGGCAATCCCTCGGCGGCGATGGTCACGGCCCGGCTGTTCCTGGCGCCGATCCTGGCGGGCCTGGGCGGCGCTCGTCCAGAGGAAGCCCTGGCCTGGCGCGCGGCCGCCTTGGCGTCGCCCCTGGGAGCCTGCGGCGATCGTGACTGCTTCCATCGCGGGCGCAGCACTTTCGATGGCGTGCGGTCGGTAGGCAACCAGGACTCCAGCGCCCAGAAGGACTTGGCGATGGCCGACCTCCTGATCCGCGGCCGGCCCGCGGCGCGCCCGCTGGCGGCCGGCGAACTTGTCGAGGTGCTGGTGTTCTGAGCGGTCGGATCGCCCTCGGGCGTCAGTCCAGGAGCGGCGCGAAGAGTTCCTCGTTTTCGAGCCGCATGTGTTCGCGCAGATCGGCGTCTAGCTTTCGGCAAATCCGCATCAAGGCTCGCCAGCTGTCACAAGCCTCGGGCGGACTGGCGTAGTCGTGGGTCAGGGTCCGCAGGCGGATCAGCTGCTCCTGCACATCGAGGTGCTCGGCCATCATCCGGGCGATCGGAAATCGCACCATCGGACTGCCGCCGGCGAGGATCAGGGGAAACAACACCTGCTCCTCCCTTTGCTGGTGGCTCTCGAGATCATCGAACATGACGGCCAACAGGTCGTGCAGGCCGCGGGGGCACTCGGGCTCGGCCACGTGCGCCGCCTCGACCTTCCGCGCCAGGGCCATGGCCTCGGGAAAGTCCTGGCGGTGGGTGTCGTGATAGCGCTCCACGATGTGCGAAATCAGCACCGCCGCGTCGGGATGAGGTTCAGCCCGGGGCGTGGGCGTGATTAGAGCGCATCGGAGGGGCGGGAGGTCGACCCCTCGTTCGCTCCGAGAAAGGCCTGCGTCGTCGAGCATGGAACATCCTCCTGCGCGCACCTTAGGCGCAGTGCGCGGCGCGCTCCTTGAGGGGAACCCGGGCGCCGCTTGATGTTCGACAAGCTAGCGCTTGCCGACCCGGGGGTTCCGCATTGCGCTCGCTCAAACAAGAAGGCGGTCGAATCGCTCAGGCTCGCGTCCTTTCCAGGAGACGATGACCATGGCGTTCGACAATCCGCTGGCGAGCGAGATCTGGTCGACCAAATACCGCTTCAATCCGGCCGGCGCGGCAGGAGATGACACGGTGGAGGGCACATGGTCTCGGGTCGCCGCCGCGCTCGCCGAGGCGGAGGCCCCGGCGGTCCGCTCCGAGATGCGCGAACGCTTCGAGGAAGCCTTGCGCGATCATCGCTTCCTGCCCGCTGGCCGGATCCTCGCCGGGGCAGGAACGGCGCGGGCCGTGACCCTTTTCAACTGCTTCGTCATGGGGCGCATTCCGGACGACCTCAGCGAGATATTCGCCCATGTCAGGGAGGCGGCCATCACCCTGCAGCAGGGCGGCGGCGTCGGCATGGACTTCTCCTCGATCCGCCCGGCCGGCGCGCCGGTGAAGGGGGTCGACGCCGACGCCTCGGGACCCTTGAGCTTCATGGACGTCTGGGACGCCATGTGCCGCACGATTCTCTCCGCGGGCCAGCGCCGAGGGGCCATGATGGGCTGCTTGCGGATCGACCACCCGGACATCGAAGCCTTTATCGACGCAAAGCGGGATGGCGCGCGGCTGCGCAACTTCAACCTCTCGGTCCTCGTGACCGACAACTTCATGGCGGCCCTGGCGGCGGACGCCGACTGGCCGTTGGTGTTCGAGGGCCAGGTGATGGGATCGGTCCGGGCGTCGGCGCTCTGGAACCGCCTCATGCGTGCGACCTACGACGCCGCCGAACCTGGCGTGATCTTCATCGACCGGGTGAACGCCCAGAACAATCTCGGCTATTGCGAGACGATCCTCGCCAGCAACCCTTGTGGCGAGCAGATGCTGCCGCCGTACGGGGCCTGCCTGCTGGGCTCCATCAACCTGGCGCGGCTGGTGGCGACGCCCTTCCAGGACGGCGCGGACCTGGATATGGCGGCGCTCTCGGCGCTCACGCGCACCGCGGTGCGGATGCTCGACGACGTCATCGATGTTTCGCGTTACCCCCTTGAGGCTCAGGCGCTCGAGGCGAAGGCCAAGCGGCGGATCGGCCTGGGTGTCACTGGGTTGGCGGACGCCCTGGTGTTCTGCGGCGTCGCCTACGGCAGCGACCGGGCGGTCGAGCTGACGGGCCAATGGCTCGCGACGATCAAGCGGGAGGCCTATCGGGCCTCGGCCGAACTCGCCGCCGAGAAGGGCGTCTTCCCGCTCTACGACCCCGCCATCCTGGACCGGCCCAACCTGGCGAGCCTGGACTCGGAGACCCGCGAGCTGATCGCGGAGCACGGGCTGCGCAACGGCTGCCTGACCTCCATCGCGCCGACCGGCACCACGTCGCTGCTGGCGGGCAATGTGTCGTCAGGTATCGAACCGGTGTTCGCCTACGCCTACGTCCGCAAGGTGCGCCAGCCCGACGGCTCGCAGCGCGAAGAGCCGGTGGAGGACTACGCCCTGGCGGTCTGGAAGCGGCTGCACGGCGAGGCCCCGCCGCCGGAGGCCACCTTTGTCAGCGCCCAGACGCTCACGCCCCAGGACCATGTCCGCATGCAGGCCGCCGCCCAGGCCCATGTGGACAGCTCGATCTCCAAGACCGTCAACTGCCCGGCGGATATCGGCTTCGCGGACTTCAGCGACGTCTACCTGCTGGGCTGGCGCAGCGGTTGCAAGGGGATGACCACCTACCGGCCAAACGCCATCACAGGCTCGATCCTGTCGGTGGACGTCGGGCCCGGGCCCTCCGACGGGCCGGTGTTGACGCCCCGTCCCGAGGCGCTTGACGGCGCGACCTACAAACTGGTCTGGCCGGAGAGCGCGCACGCCGTCTATGTCACTTTGAACGACGTCGAGGAGGGCGGTGTTCGCCGGCCCTTCGAGATCTTCATCAACTCCAAGAACATGGACCACTACGCCTGGACCCTGGGTCTCACCCGAATGATCTCGGCGGTGTTCCGGCGCGGCGGTGATGTCGGGTTCGTGGCTGAAGAGCTGAAGGCTGTGTTCGATCCTCGCGGCGGGGCCTGGCTCGGCGGGCGTTACGTGCCCTCGTTGCTGGCGGCGATCGGCGGCGTGATCGAGCGTCATCTCGGCGGCCCGGACGCGGGTCTGGCGCGCGCCGTGAAGCCGGAGGCCGCCGCTGGCCGGCCCGGATCGGCCAGCTGTCCGCGGTGTGGCGGATTGGAACTGATCCGTAAGGAGGGCTGCGACAGCTGCCTGTCCTGCGGCTACTCCAAGTGCGGGTAGGGCGATTGACCAGGGTCAAGGCGTCCGGCGCGGTTTCCGGCTAGAGCCGCCGGCATGATCAGCACCACCGCCGCCCGCCGCGCCTATGCAGGGCCGGCGCTCTTCAGCTTCGGCTTCCGCCCGTTCTTCTTCCTCGGCGCCATCTGGAGCGCGCTGGTCGTACCGCTTTGGCTGTTTAGCTACTTCCATGGCGGATCGGCCGCCTTGACCCGCGAGTGGCACATCCACGAGATGATCTTCGGCTTTCTCGGCGCGGTCATTGCGGGCTTCCTCACCACGGCGGTGCCCAACTGGACCGGCCGGATGCCGGTCATCGGCGCGCCGCTCGCCGGGCTGGTGTCGCTCTGGGTCCTGGGGCGGGTGGCGATGCTGTTCCAGGACAGCCTGGGGCCCGCGGCGGCGGTGGCCGACAGCCTCTTCCTCCTGGCCTTCGCCGCCGTGATCTGGCGCGAGGTGCTCGCGGGCCGCAACTGGCGCAACCTGCCGGTTTGCGGACTGATCACGCTGTTCGCCCTGTCCAACGTCGCATTTCACCTGCCGGTCGAAGCCGCCGCCGACGTCGGGGTTCGCCTCGCCCTGGGGGCCGCGACCCTGCTGATCGGGCTGATCGGCGGACGGATCGTCCCGAGCTTCACGCGCAACTGGATGAAGTCGCGGTCCTTTGCGCCCGAGCCGTCGACTTTTGGAACCGTCGATAGGGTCGCGCTCGGCTTGACGGTCGTCGGCGCGGGTCTCTGGGTGGCCGCACCGCAGGCGCCGGCGACCGGCGCCGCCCTCGTGCTCGCCGGCGCCGCCCATTTCGTCCGCCTCGCGCGGTGGCGCGGCTGGCGCGCGGCCGCCGAGCCGCTCGTCTGGATCCTGCACCTGGGCTACGGCTGGCTTGGAGCGTCGCTGCTGCTTATCGGCGGCGCCTCGCTCGATCCTGATCTCGTGCCCCGCTCCGCGGGTATCCACGCCCTGACGGCGGGCGCCGTCGGCGTGATGACCCTGGCGGTGATGACGCGCGCGACGCGCGGTCATACGGGACGCCCGCTCGCGGCGGACACCGGCACGACGGTGATCTACCTGGCGATCAACGCCGCGGCGCTGCTGCGCGTCGCCGCCACGTTCGCCGGTGCAAGCCAGCCCCTCCTGCTCACGGCCTCGGGCCTGGTCTGGTCATTGGCGTTCGGCGGCTTCGCGGTGGCCTACGGACGGATGCTCGTCCTGCCGCGCCCCAGCGCGGCCTGATCTGGGTCAAGGCGCCTCCCGCGCTTGGAAAGGAGCCAAGTTTGGACGATCTCGTCGACGGCTTCGGTCGCCGTTTCCACTATCTGCGTCTCTCGGTCACCGAGGTCTGCAACTTCCGTTGCACCTATTGTCTGCCGGACGGCTTCAAGAAGTCGGCCCCGCTGACCTTCCTGACGCCGCTGGAATGCGAGCGCGTCGTGCGGGCCTTCGCCGAGTTGGGCGTCTCCAAGATCCGGCTGACCGGCGGGGAGCCGAGCGTGCGGCGCGACCTGCCCGAGATCATCGCGCGGACGGCCGCCATGCCGGGCGTCGCCAAGGTTTGCATCACCACCAACGGCTGGAACCTGGACCGCCAGGTCGCGGGTTGGCGCGACGCGGGCCTCACCAACCTGAATGTCAGTATCGACAGCCTCGACCGGGAGACGTTCCGCCGGATCACGGGCCATGACCGGTTGCCGTCGGTGGTCGCCGGGCTCGATCGGGCGCTGTCGCTTGGCGTGCCGAACGTGAAGGTCAACGGCGTCCTGATCCGCGACACTGTCGAGGCGGGGTTCGAGGCCTTCACCGCATTCGTCCGGACCCGGCCGGTGGCGGTGCGGTTCATCGAACTGATGCGCACGGGCGACAACGCCGAGTATTTCGCCGACCAGCACGTGCCGGAAAGCGTCCTGACCGACTGGCTTGCGGCGCGCGGCTGGTCTCCTCGCCCACGCGCCTTCGATGACGGCCCGGCGGTGGAAATGGTTCACCCCGACCATGCCGGCCGAATCGGCCTGATCGCGCCCTATGCCCGGGGCTTTTGCGACAGCTGCAACCGACTGCGGATCACCGCGCGGGGTCAGCTGCGGCTTTGCCTGTTCGGCGAACTCGGGGTCGGTCTCAAGGATTTGCTGGACGTCGACGAGCCGGAGGCGCTTCGCGCGAGGATCCTGTCGGCGCTGGCCGGCAAGCCGGCCGGCCACCGGCTGCACGAAGGCGATAGCGGCGACACTCGCCAACTGGCGCAGTTCGGCGGCTAGGCGGCCGGCGGGGAGCCTGACGAGCGCGGGCGCCGTGTCAGGCGGCTCGGGATCGGCCGTCGCCGAGCGGCCAACGCTCGCGCTGCGCCTTGCCGGTGACCCCGTCCGAGACGGGCTGGTGATTGTCGATCAACGGATCGGGCTTGGCGAGCCGCTCCAGCGCCGCGGGCCGGGTGATGGTCACGGATGGCCCGTGGACCTCGACCCCGTAGTCGGCTAGGGCGGCCAGCGAGCGCGAAAGGTTTTCCGGTGTCATGCCGAGCAGGGACGCGAGCGTGCGCTTCTCGTGGGGTAGGGTGAAGGTAAGGTCCGCACCCTGGCGATGCCGCTGCGTGATCAGGTAGTTGGCGAGCCGTTCCAGTCCGCCGCGCAGCTTCTGATTTTTCAGGCTCCGCACCAGTCCGCGATAGCACCCCGCCATCTCCTCGGCCACCGCGACCGCGAAGCGCGCATCCTCCGACATGACCCGCCGGATCGCGGCCCCGGACAGCATCAGGATGTCCGATCGTTCGACCGTGCGCGCGCTCATCAGGCCGTCGGCGTCCAGCACGACGGCGGCGAGGATGAAGGTCGACACGGGCCGCAGGATCGCCAGTGTCGTCTCCTTGTCGTTCCAGCTGCCCTCAAGCTCGACGATGCCGTCCAGCAGCACATAGAGAAAATCGACTTGGTCGCCCTCGAGGAGCAGGGTGGTGCCGGCGGGGAACCGCTGCAGGAAGGCGCCTCCGGTGAGCGTCCGGAATGTGTCGCTTGAGCATCCGGAGAACAGGGGTAAGGCCCTGACCCGATCCAGATCGCCGTCCCTCATCTCCGCGCGCCCCAATGATGCCAGTTTGGGCTCAGATGCCGTGTCGCCGCGGGGCGCGCCTTGATTTGCGTCAATCGGCAAATGCGCTTGATGTGCGTCAAGCGGGCAAATGATCCAAGTCCACCAATACGCAATTCTACTTAAGGCTCCGCCGCAACGGGCCGTTATTTCTGTGAAAATTTCACCGTTTTCATGAGGCGATTGATCATCATCAAACGCTCACGGCGTCGACTGCTGCACTGACGGGGAGAAGTGGCGCCATCGGGCTCCGCCCTCAGGTTTGAGATCCCCGTGACAAACGCTTCGCCCTCGTCTCACCCTGGCGCCAACGCCGCCCTCGGCATGAGCACCTTCGCGTTCACCGCCTGCTTCGCGGTCTGGACCGTGTTCTCGATCATCGGGATCCAGATCAAGCGGGAGCTGGGCCTCACGGAAGCCGAGTTCGGTCTCCTGGCCGGCACACCGATCCTGACCGGATCGCTGATCCGTGTGCCGCTGGGCATCTGGGCCGACCAGATGGGCGGCCGGATCGTGAACCTCGCCCTGATGCTTTCCGCCGCGCTCGCGACCTGGCTGCTCTCTTACGCCGAGACTTATCCGCAGTTCCTGCTGGCGGCGCTCGGGGTGGGCCTGGCGGGCGGCAGCTTCTCGGTGGGCGTGGCCTACGTCTCGAAGTTCTTCTCCAAGGCCCGGCAGGGTACGGCCCTGGGCGTCTTCGGCGCCGGTAACGTCGGCGCGGCCGTCACCAAGTTCGCCGCTCCCTTCGTGATGTTGGCCTTCGGATGGCAGTCCGTGGCGCAGGTCTGGGCGAGCGCCCTGGCCGTCATCGCGCTCGTCTATTTCGTTACGACGCGCGACGACCCGGACCTGGTGGCGCGCCGCGTCAGCGGCGCCAAGGCCACCCCGGCGCTGATGCAACTCGAGCCGCTACGCAAGCTGCAGGTCTGGCGCTTCGCGCTCTACTACTTCTTCTGCTTCGGCGCCTTCGTGGCCCTGTCGCTGTGGCTGCCGCACTACCTCGTGGCCGTCTACCATCTGCCGCTGATCGCGGCCGGCATACTGGCGGCGGCCTATTCGATCCCGGGGTCGCTGTTCCGGGTGTTCGGCGGCTGGCTGTCCGATCGGATCGGCGCGCGTCGGGTGATGTACATCACCTTCGGCGTCAGCGTCGTCTGCACCTTCCTGCTGTCCTATCCGGCGACGACCTACATCGTCGATGGCATCGACGGCCCGATCACCTTCCGGCTCTCGCTGGGCTTGGTCCCGTTCGTCATCCTGCTGTTCTGCCTCGGGTTCGCCATGAGCCTGGGCAAGGCGGCGGTCTACAAGCACATCCCGGTCTACTACCCGGAAACCATCGGATCGGTCGGCGGCCTGGTCGGGATGATCGGCGGCCTGGGCGGCTTCGTCCTGCCGATCGCCTTTGGCGCGCTGAACGACCTGACCCATGTCTGGACCAGCTGCTTCATGCTGCTCTTCCTGCTGGTGGCCGGAGCGCTCGCCTGGATGCACCTGGCCATCGGCCGGATGGAGCGCGCCCGCACGCCCAGCCTGCGCGACCTGCCCGAGCTGCCCGAGATGGCTGGCCTTCAACCGAACCCGACGCCCGCGCGCGCCGCGGCGGCGCTTAAGGCGGCCGAATGACCCCTCAAGGGAGACACGTCCCCATGGCCAAATCAGGTCGAGTGTTGACCGACTGGCGCCCGGAAGATCCGGCGTTCTGGTCGCAGACCGGCAAGTCCATCGCCAGCCGCAATCTTTGGATCTCGGTCCCGAACCTGCTGCTGGCCTTCTCGGTTTGGATGGTCTGGTCGATGGTCGTGGCGAAGCTGAAGCTCGTCGGCTTCACCTTCACCACGGACCAGCTCTTCTGGCTTACCGCCCTCCCGGCGCTTTCCGGCGCGACGCTGCGGATCTTTTACAGCTTCCTGGTCCCGATCCTGGGCGGGCGGTTGTGGACCACGATCTCGACTCTGTCGTTGCTGATCCCGGCGATCGGCATCGGCCTGGCCGTGCAGAACCCGCAGACGCCCTATTGGGTGTTCGTGGCCCTGGCCCTGGGCTGCGGCCTCGGCGGCGGCAATTTCGCGTCGTCGATGGCCAACATCTCCTTCTTCTTCCCGAAGAGCGGGAAGGGCAACGCGCTCGCCATCAACGCCGGCTTCGGTAACCTCGGCGTCAGCGTCATGCAATTCGTGGTGCCGCTCGTGGTCACGCTGGGCGCCTTCGCCCCGGTGGTCGGCGCGCCGCAGGTGGCCGTGGAGAAGGGCGTCGAGACGCAGGTCTGGCTGCAGAACGCCGGCTTCGTCTGGGTCCCGTTCATCATCGCCGCGGCGGTCGCCGCCTGGGCTGGCATGAACGATATCGCCTCGGCCCGCGCTTCCTTCGCCGAGCAGGCGGTGGTGTTCAAGCGCAAGCACAACTGGGTCATCTGCTGGCTCTACCTGGGCACCTTCGGCTCGTTCATCGGCTTTTCGGCGGCCTTCCCCCTGCTGATGAAGACCCTGTTCCCCAGCGTGCCTGTCATGCAGCTGGTGTTCCTCGGCCCGCTGGTCGGCGCGGCCTCCCGGGCGCTCACCGGGTGGGTGTCCGACAAGTGCGGCGGCCAGAACGTCACCCACTGGGTGTTCCTGGCCCTGGCCGCGGGCGTGCTTGGCGTGCTGCACAGCGTGGGCGGCCTTGGCGCCCCGTCGTCCTTCCCGCTCTTCTTCGCCAGTTTCATGTGGCTGTTCTTCTGGACCGGGGTCGGCAACGCCTCGACCTTCCAGATGATCCCCGCGATCGTGCGGGCGGACATGCCGCGCCTGCTGCCGGATACCGACGGCCCGACGCGCCTGAAGACGGCCGAAATGGAGTCCGCCGCGATCGTCGGCTTCAGCTCCGCCATCGGCGCCTTCGGGGGCTTCTTCATTCCGCTGGCGTTCGGCAACTCCATGAAGGCCACCGGCGGTCCCGCGACGGCGCTCGTCGTGTTCCTCGCCTTCTATCTCAGCTGCGTCGCGGTGAACTGGGCCTTCTACGGCCGCAAGACCTCCCTGCTGCACGCCCCGTCGCAATCGTCGAAAATGGAACTCGCGGCATGAGCCATACCCTTGACCGCCTGGCGTTCTTCACGCGCAAGACCGAGCTGTTCTCGAACGGCCACGGCGTGCTCAACGACGACGACCGCACCTGGGAGCAGGCCTACCGGGACCGCTGGCAGCACGACAAGGTCGTGCGCTCCACCCACGGGGTGAACTGCACGGGCTCGTGCTCGTGGAAGATCTACGTCAAGGGCGGGATCGTCACCTGGGAGACCCAGCAGACCGACTATCCCCGGACCCGGCCGGACCTGCCCAACCACGAGCCGCGCGGCTGCGCGCGGGGCGCCAGCTACAGCTGGTACCTCTATTCCGCGAACCGGGTGAAGTATCCGCTGATCCGCTCGCGCCTGCTGAAGCTGTGGCGCGCGGCGCGCGCGACGCGCAGCCCGGTCGCCGCCTGGGCCTCGATCCAGGCCGACCCGGTCCAGCGTGCGTCCTATGTGACCATGCGCGGCGCCGGCGGCTTCATTCGCGCCACCTGGGACGAGGTCACCGAGATCATCGCGGCGGCCAACGCGCACACCATCAAGGCCTGGGGTCCGGATCGGATCTTCGGCTTCTCGCCGATCCCGGCCATGTCGATGGTCTCCTACGCGGCCGGCGCGCGCTACTTGCAGCTGATCGGCGGGGTCTGCGGGTCGTTCTACGACTGGTATTGCGACCTGCCGCCGGCCTCGCCCCAGACCTGGGGCGAGCAGACCGACGTCGCCGAGAGCGCGGACTGGTTCAACTCCGGTTTCATCATGCTGTGGGGCTCCAACGTCCCGCAGACGCGGACGCCCGACGCCCACTTCTACACCGAGGCCCGCTATCGCGGCGCGAAGTCGGTGGTGATCTGCCCGGACTACTCCGAGGCCTCGAAGTTCTCCGACCTGTGGCTGGCCGTGAAGCAGGGGACCGACGCGGCGCTCGGCATGGCGTTCGGCCATGTGATCCTCAAGGAGTTTCACGTCGACCGGCAGGTGCCGTATTTCCGGGAATACCTGCGGAAATATTCCGACCTGCCGATGCTGGTCCGCCTGGTTCCGCAGGACGGCGCCTATGTGCCCGAGCGCCTGTTGCGGGCCGCCGAGTTCGACCAGGCCCTGGGCGAAACCAACAACCCCGACTGGAAGACCGTCGCCGTCGACGAGGCCACCGGCGAGGTCATCGTGCCGAACGGCTCCATCGGCTTCCGCTGGGGCGAGGACGGCAAGTGGAACCTCGAGGAGAAGGACGGGGCCGGTCGCGAGACCTCCCTGCGCCTGGGTCTAAAAGGCGTCCACGACGAGGTCGCCGCCGTACGCTTCCCCTATTTCGGCGGCGCCGCCACCAACGGCTTCGCCATGACCGACCACCCGGACGTGCTGGTCCGCAACGTGCCGGTCAAGCGCATGATGCTGCCGGAGGGCGAGACCCTGGTGGCCTGCGTCTACGACCTATTCCTCGCCAACTACGGCGTCGACCAGGGCTTCGGCGGCGCCCACATGCCGGCCAGCTACGACGAGGTCGAGCCCTACTCGCCGGCGTGGGCGGAAGCCATCACTTCGGTGCCGAAGGATCAGATCATCGCCGTCGCCCGCGGCTTCGCCGGCAACGCCGAGAAGACCGACGGCAAGTCGATGGTGATCATCGGCGCGGCGATGAACCACTGGTTCCACATGGACATGAACTACCGCGCCGTCATCAACATGCTGGTGATGTGCGGGTGCGTCGGCCAGACCGGCGGCGGCTGGGCGCACTATGTCGGCCAGGAGAAACTCAGGCCGCAGACCGGCTGGGCGCCGCTGGCCTTCGCCACCGACTGGATCAAGCCGCCCCGGCAGCAGAACTCGACCTCGTTCTTCTACGCCCACTCCGACCAGTGGCGCTATGAGACCGTCGAGATGAGCGAAATCCTCTCGCCCACCGCCCCGCAAGGCGTCTGGGACGGGGCGATGATCGACTTCAACGCCAAGGCCGAACGGATGGGCTGGCTGCCCTCGGCGCCGGCCTTGAAGACCAATCCGCTTGAGGTGGCCAAGGCGGCGGCCGCCGCGGGCCAGGACCCCAAGGCCTACGCGCTCGCCCAGCTGAAGAGCGGCGAGCTCGAGATGTCCTGCATGGACCCGGACGACCCGGCCAACTGGCCGCGCAACATGTTCATCTGGCGCTCCAACCTTCTGGGCTCTTCTGGCAAGGGCCACGAGTACTTCCTCAAGCATCTGCTGGGCGCGAGCCATGGCGTCCAGGGCAAGAACCTGGGCGAGGACGGGCGGCGCAAGCCCAACGACGTGGCCTGGCATGAGCAGGCGCCGGAGGGAAAGCTCGACCTGCTGGTCACGCTCGACTTCCGGATGTCCACGACGGCGGTCTATTCAGACATCGTGCTTCCGACCGCCACCTGGTACGAGAAGAACGACCTCAACACCTCCGACATGCACCCCTTCATCCATCCGCTCTCGGCGGCGGTGGACCCTGCGTGGGAGTCGAAGTCGGACTGGGAGATCTTCAAGGCCATCGCCAAGACCTTCTCGGCCGTGGCGCCGGAGGTGCTGGGGGTCGAGAAGGACGTCGTCCTCACCCCGATCCAGCACGACAGCGCCGCCGAACTGGCCCAGCCGTTCGATGTCCGCGACTGGTCCAAGGGCGAGTGCGAGGCGATCCCCGGCAAGACCATGCCGCAGATCACCGTGGTCGAGCGCGACTATCCCAACACCTTCAGGCGGTTCACGGCGCTCGGTCCGCTGCTCAAGGCCTCCGGCAACGGCGGCAAGGGCATCGGCTGGAAGACCGACCACGAGGTCGACCTGCTCACCGCCCTGAACGGCGCGGTGCTGGAGGAAGGCCAGACCAAGGGCCTGGCCCGCATCGAAACCGATATCGACGCTTGCGAGACCATCCTGGTGCTGGCGCCGGAAACCAACGGCGAGGTCGCGGTCAAGGCCTGGGAAGCCCTCGAGAAGCAGACCGGCCGCGAGCACATCCATCTGGCCCTGCCCAAGGAAGACGAGAAGATCCGCTTCCGCGACCTGCTGGCCCAGCCGCGCAAGATCATCACCTCGCCGACCTGGTCTGGCATCGAGAGCGAGAAGGTCTGCTACACGGCCGGCTGGACCAATGTCCACGAGCTGATCCCCTGGCGGACCCTGACCGGGCGCCAGCAGCTCTACCAGGACCATGAGTGGATGCGGGCCTTCGGCGAGGCGCTCTGCGTCTACCGCCCGCCGATCGATCTCAAGACCACCTACGTCCAGGGCCAGAAGCCCAACGGCGAGAAGGAGATCGTCCTCAACTTCATCACGCCGCACCAGAAATGGGGCATCCACTCCACCTACTCAGACAACCTGATGATGCTGACCCTGAACCGGGGCGGTCCGGTCATCTGGGTCTCCGAGGTGGACGCCAGGAAGGCGGGCCTGGTCGACAACGACTGGGTCGAGGCCTTCAACGCCAACGGGGCGCTGACGGCGCGCGTCGTGGTCTCCCAGCGCATCCGTGAGGGTACGACCTTCATGTACCACGCGCAGGAAAAGATCGTGAATACGCCGGGATCGCAGATCACCGGCAAGCGCGGCGGCATCCACAACTCCGTGACCCGCACGGTGCTGAAGCCGACCCACATGATCGGCGGCTACGCCCAGCTCGCCTATGGCTTCAACTACTACGGCACCGTCGGCTCGAACCGCGACGAGTTCGTCGTGCTTCGCAAGATGACCAAGGTCGACTGGCTCGAAGAACCCCTCAACGCCAAGGATTTCGCCCAATGAAGGTCCGCGCCCAGATCGGCATGGTGCTGAATCTCGACAAGTGCATCGGGTGTCACACCTGCTCAGTGACCTGCAAAAACGTGTGGACCAACCGCGAAGGCGTTGAATACGCCTGGTTCAACAACGTCGAGACCAAGCCCGGCGTCGGCTTCCCTCGCGACTGGGAGAACCAGAAGCGCTGGAACGGCGGCTGGACCCGCAAGGCCAACGGCAAGATCGAGCCCAAGATGGGCGCCAAGTGGCGGATTCTGGCCAAGATCTTCGCCAATCCCGACCTGCCGGAGATCGACGACTACTACGAGCCCTTCGATTTCGACTACGGCCACCTGCAGACCGCGCCGGAGATGAAGGCGTTCCCGACCGCACGGCCGCGTTCGAAGATCACCGGCCATCGGATGGAGAAGATCGAGCGCGGCCCGAACTGGGAAGAGATCCTGGGCGGCGAGTTCGCCAAGCGCTCGGCCGACTACAATTTCGAGGGCGTCGAGAAGGAGATCTACGGCCAGTTCGAGAACACCTTCATGATGTACCTGCCGAGGCTGTGCGAGCACTGCCTCAACCCCACCTGCGTGGCCGCGTGCCCTTCCGGCGCGATCTACAAGCGGGAGGAGGACGGCATCGTCCTGATCGACCAGGACAAGTGCCGCGGCTGGCGTATGTGCGTCTCGGCGTGCCCCTACAAGAAAATCTACTACAACTGGGAATCCGGAAAGTCGGAGAAGTGCACCTTCTGCTTCCCTCGCATCGAGGTCGGCCAGCCGACCGTTTGCTCGGAAACCTGCGTCGGACGGATCCGCTATCTCGGCGTGCTGCTTTACGATGCCGACCGCATCGAGGCCGCCGCCAGCACCCCTGACGACCAGGACCTCTACCAGGCCCAGCTCGACGTCTTCCTCGACCCCTCCGACCCGGCGGTGATCGCCCAGGCCCGCGCCGACGGCGTGCCGGAAGCCTGGCTGGACGCGGCCCGCAAGAGCCCAGTCTACAAGATGGCGATCGACTGGAAGATCGCCTTCCCGCTGCACCCGGAATACCGGACCCTGCCCATGGTCTGGTATGTGCCGCCGCTCTCGCCGATCCAGAACGCGGCGGCGGCCGGGGCCATCGAGATGGACGGCGAAATGCCCGACGTCCATTCGCTGCGCATCCCGGTCAAGTATCTGGCGAACCTGCTGACCGCCGGCCGCGAGGCGCCCATCGAGCTGGCGCTGAGACGCATGCTGGCCATGCGCGGCTACATGCGCGCCAAGACTGTGGAGGGCCTCGTCGACCACAAGCTGGCGGGAAGCGTCGATCTCACCGCCGCCCAGATCGACGAGATGTACCGCTACCTGGCGATCGCCAACTACGAGGACCGTTTCGTCATCCCGTCCGCCCACCGCGAGGTGGCCGAGGACGCCTACGACATGCGCGGCTCCTGCGGCTTCTCGTTCGGCAACGGCTGCTCGGGCGGGCGCACGGAACTCGGGCTGTTCGGCCCCAACAAGCGCAGCCGCGCCAAAACCCCGATGGAGGCCTGACCCATGGCCCGAACCTACCAGGCTCTTGCGCACCTGCTCACCTATCCGACGCCCGACCTGCAGCGGCTCGCCCCCGAGGCCCTGGCGCTGATCGAGGCCGAAGCGCTGGTCCCGAGGACCATCCGCCAGGCCCTGCGCCGGCTGGTCGCCGAGATCACCGGTGGCGACATCTACGATCTGCAGGAGGCCTATACCGAGCTCTTTGACCGCACCCGGTCCCTCTCGCTCAACCTCTATGAGCACGTGCACGGCGAGAGCCGTGACCGCGGCGAGGCCATGGTCGCCCTGGCCGAGCTCTATCGCGCCCACGACCTGCACCTGTCGGTCAACGAATTGCCGGACTTCCTGCCGGTGTTCCTGGAATTCCTGTCCACCCTGCCGCCGGCGCAGGCCGCGTCCCTGCTGGGCGAGGCCACCCATGTGCTCGACGCCATGGGCGAGCGGCTGAAGACCCGGGGCAGCGCCTATCGCGCGATCTTCGGGGCTCTCGCGAAACTGGCTTCGCAGGCCGCCGATCCGGGAGCCCTGGCCGCCCTGCTGAGCGAGCCCGATGAGGACCCCAACGACCTGGACGCCATCGACAAGGCCTGGGCGGAGACCGCGGTCACCTTCGGTCCGTCCGATGTCGGCTGCCCCAAGGCCAGCGCCCTGGTCGACGCCATGATGGCCGAGCCGGGTCGTCAGCCGCGCCGCGCCGCCGCCAGCGCCTGAGGTTCGCCATGCAACTCCTCAACCAAATCCTGTTCGGGATCTATCCCTACATCGCTCTGTCCGTGCTCGCCCTGGGGTCGGTGATCCGGTTCGACCGCGAGCAGTACACCTGGCGCTCCGGCTCCTCCCAGCTCCTGCGCCGCAAACAGCTGGTGATGGGCTCGGTGCTCTTCCACGTGGGAGTCCTGACCATCTTCGCCGGCCATTTCGTGGGCCTGCTGACCCCGATATGGGTGTTCGACGCCCTGGGCGTCCCGCACGGCGCCAAGCAGATCCTGGCCATGGCCGCCGGTGGCGTCGCCGGCGTCCTGTGCTTGGTCGGCGGCATGATGCTTCTCCATCGCCGGCTGTTCGATCCGCGGATCCGGGCCACCTCCAGCTTCGGCGACACAGCCATCCTCATCCTGCTGATGACCCAGCTCATCCTCGGCCTGGCGACCATTCCGGTCTCGGCGGGCCACCTCGACGGCCACGAAATGCTCAAGTTCATGACCTGGGCGCAGGGGGTCTTCACGTTCCGGCCGGGGATCGCCGACCTGGTGGCGGACGTGCACCCGATCTTCAAGGCGCACCTGGTCCTGGGCATGACCATCCTGCTGGTCTTCCCGTTCACGCGCCTCGTCCACATGCTCTCGGCGCCGGTCTGGTACCTGAACCGGCGCGGCTGGCAGTTGGTGCGCACCAGGCGGGCCATGCCGCTACGGCGCGAGACGGCCGCGCCCACCTATGCCGCCGTCGCCAAGCTCCCCCGCGACACCGTCGAGGCCGTCCGGCCCGACGCCCTCAAGGCCGCGGAGTAGCCGCATGACCACCGCCACCGTCGTTGTCGAAGGCGTCGAGATCCCGGAATTCCTCATCGCCGAGGAAGTCCAGCATCATCCGAGTGCGAACCCGCTCGAGGCCCGCACGGCTGCGGGCAAGGCGCTGGCCGTCAAGGCGCTCCTGCTGCACCGCGCCGACGAGCTCGGCCTCGTCGCCCAGCCGCTGACCGACGAAGACGGCCGCGAGGAGACGGTCGAGGAGGCGCTGATCCGCGCCACCCTCGACGCCGAGGTCGATATCGATCCGCCGGGGGAGGCCGAATGCCGCCGCGTCTATGAGGCGCAACGCGCGCGGTTCTCGACGCCGGTCCTGACCGAAGCGGCCCATATCCTGATCGAGCCCCAGACGGACGACGCCGAAGGCTGGGACGATGCGCGCCGGACCGCCCAGGCCACGCTGGACCAGCTCATCCGACGGCCCACCCAGTTCGCCGAACTCGCCAAGTCGGTGTCGGCCTGTCCCTCCGGCGAGGTCGGCGGCTCGCTCGGCCAGCTAGGCCCCGGCGATGTGGTGGGCGAGGTCGAGCGCGCGCTCGCCGGTCTCGAGCCGAGCGAGATCCTGGCGAACCCCGTGCGTTCGCGCTTCGGCTGGCACGTGCTCAAGCTGGAGCGGCGCATCGAGGGCAGGGTGCTGCCCTTCGAATACGTCGAGGAGAAGATCCGCCTGCATCTGGAAAGCCGCGCCTGGGCCGCGGCGGCGACGCGCTACGTGTCCGAACTCGCCGATCGCGCCCGCGCCCAGGGCGTCGCCTTCAGCCTGACCCGTGACGGCCGCTTCGCCGAGGGCTCCCTGTCCCTGGGCGAGATGCTGGCCGACGGCGCATCGGCCGCGCGCCTGGAGGCCTGGCTCGAGGCCAGCGACCCAGCGCTGGCGGGCCGCGTGCGCGACGCCGCCAAGGCGGAGGACCTCGAGGTCGCCACCTTCGTGCGCCGCGCCGCGCGCCATTTCGTGGACCACGCCGACGACGAAGGCTGGACCCAGCTGATCTCGGCCTCGCAAGGGAGCGCCGACCCGGCGGTCGCGGCGATGGCCTCGATCCTGAAGACCAAGCTGACGCCCAAGGCCCACGCCCACACCTACACGATCATCAAGAGGAGATAGGGTTGCGCCTTGTCCCATTGCTCCTCGCGGCCCTGGCCTTTCCGTCCTTGGCGGCGGCGGCCGACGCCCCGCCCGGCGACATCATCCTCGACGCGCGCCTGCGCTATGAGGCGGTCTCGCAGGACGGGTTCGCCAAGGACGCCCAGGCGCTGACCCTGCGCACCCGCCTGGGCTACGAGACGCCGGCCTGGCGGGGGTTCAAGGCCCTGGCCGAGGTCGAGAACGTCACCGCCCTCGACGAGGGCTACAACAGCACCACCAACGGCAAGCTCGGCCATCCCGTCGTCGCCGACCCGGAAGTCACCGAACTCAACCGCGCCCAGGTCTCCTGGGCCGGCAAGCAGGCGGAGTTGGTGGCGGGCCGGCAACGGATCGTCTTCGGCAACGCCCGCTTCGTCGGCAATGTCGGCTTCCGGCAGAATGAGCAGACCTACGACGCCCTGAAGGCGGTGGTTCGGCCGACCAAGGAGCTCGCCGTCACCTACGCCTATGTCGACCGGGTCCATCGGGTGTTCGGCCACCACAGCGTCCAGGGCGAGTGGGACAGCGACAGTCATCTCGTCCAGGCGGAGCTCAAGACGGGCGCGGGGCAGGTGACCGGCTACGGCTACCTGCTCGACTTCGACAACGCGCCCACCCAGTCCAACGCCACCTGGGGCGCCCGCTTCGCGGGCGCGCAACCGTTTCACCCAGGCCTCGCAGTCACTTACGAGGCGGAGTTCGCGCGGCAGACGGACCATCGCAACAGCCCGACGGATTTCACGCTCGACTACTTGGATCTCGGCGTCGGCCTGAAGGGCCCGGTCCACTGGGCCACGGTTGGCTTCGAACGCCTGGGCGGCGACGGCCGCCGCGGTTTTCAGACGCCGCTGGCGACGCTGTTCGCCTATCAGGGCTGGGCCGACGTCTTTCTCACGACGCCTCCGGGCGGCGTGCGCGATCTCAATCTGCGTGCCGGGACGACCATCGAGATGGGGTCGAAGTCGCTGCCGGTGAAGCTGCAGGCGGTCGCCCACGACTTCGCCGACGACGACGGTTCGCGGCGCTACGGGCGCGAGGTCGACTTCATGGCCAGCGTGCCCCTCACCAAGATCCTGAGCGCGGAGGTCAGGGCGGCTTTCTTCGAAGGCGCGCGGCCGGGGTTCGCGGATCGCCACAAGGTGTGGCTGACCCTCGAAGCCAAGTACTAGGCGGAGGAGGGGACGCCATGGCGCCGAACCGAGCCAGGGTCGCGGAAACGCCGGACGACCTGCTGTCCGATCCCATCGCCTGGTTCTTCGCCGAGCACCAACGTCACCGTCAGTTCTGCGATCTCATGCAGCGGATGTCGATGGCGACGACCTATGACGAGGAGGTGCTGCGCTGGCTCCTGGATTTCGTGGTCCACGAGCTGGCCTTGCATGTGCTGGACGAGGAAGAGGACCTGTTTCCCCTGATGCGGGCCCGGGCCCAGCCGGAGGACGACCTCGACAAGGTGTTGAAGCGCCTGTCCGGCGAGCACGCCAAGGATCTCACCCGGGCCGCGGCGGTCCGCCAACACCTGGAAACCTGCCTGCGCCAGCAGGTCCCCATCAGCCGCAACAATGTACGCCGCCGGGCCCTGGAAAGCTTCGCCATCCAGGAGCGCAGCCATCTGGCGCTTGAGAACGCGGTCGTCCTGCCGATCGCCCGACTGCGTCTCACCGAGCGCGACCTCGTGGATCTCTCAAACCGGCTGGCGACGCGTCGGGGCATCGCCAGGCGTCCGGCCAAACGCGCCGGCGCGGCTAAGGCGGCACGGCGGTGAGCCGGGCCCTGGCGCGGGCCGACCGCAGCCTATTCACCCACCCAAGCCCCTGAAGGAGCGCTGCCATGGATTTCAATTTCACCGAGCGCGAGACCCACTGGCGCGATCACGTGCGCGCCTTCATGGCCGCCCACGTCTATCCGGCCGTTCCGATCTACCAGCAGCAGATGGCGGTGGAGGGCGCCGCGCGCTGGCGGATCATCCCGATCGTCGAGGAACTGAAGGCCCGGGCCTATTCCGAAGGCCTGTGGAACCTGTTCCTCGCCCCGTCTGAGCATGATGAGGTCGAGGATCAGGGACCCGGCCTGAGCAATCTCGAATACGCGCTCTGCGCCGAGGAGATGGGCCGCGTCGGCTTCGCCTCCGAGGTGTTCAACTGCTCGGCGCCCGACACCGGCAACATGGAGGTGCTGCGAAACTACGGCTCGGCGGCCCAGAAGGCCCAGTGGCTGCGCCCGCTGATGGCGGGCGAGATCCGCTCCGCTTTCCTGATGACCGAGCCGGACGTGGCCTCTTCGGATGCCACCAATATCCAGACCTCGATCCGCCGCGATGGCGACAGCTATGTCATCAACGGTCGCAAGTGGTGGTCCTCCGGCGTCGGCGATCCGCGCTGCAAGGTCGCGATCCTGATGGGCAAGACCGATCCGGACGGGGCCAAACACGCCCAGCAGTCCCAGATCCTGGTGCCCACCGACGCGCCTGGGTTCGAGGTCGTGCGCATGCTGCCGGTGTTCGGCTACGATGACGCGCCGCACGGCCACGCCGAGGTGCTTCTGCGCGACGTCCGGGTGCCCGCCGAGAATCTCATCTTGGGGGAGGGGCGGGGCTTCGAGATCGCCCAGGGCCGCCTGGGGCCCGGCCGCATCCACCATTGCATGCGCGCGCTGGGGGCCACCGAGGTCGCCCTGGAGAAGATGGTCGACCGGCTGCTGTCGCGCGTCGCCTTCGGAAAACGACTGGCGGACCAGTCGGTATGGGAACAGCGCATCGGCGAGGCGCGGCTCGACATCGAGATGACCCGGCTCCTGTGCCTGAAGGCCGCCGACATGATGGACAAGGTCGGCAACAAGGCCGCCCAGCTCGAAATCGCGATGATCAAGGTCGCCGCGCCCCGGACCGCCCTCAAGGTGCTGGATGACGCGATGCAGGCCCATGGCGGCGGCGGGATGTCCGAGGACTTCGGCCTTGCCCGCGCCTACGCCGGCATGCGGTCGCTGCGCATCGCGGACGGCCCCGACGAGGTGCATCTGCGCGCCATCTCGAAGCTCGAGATCGGACGCCACGGCGCACGGATGCGTGCCTGGCGCGAGGGGGCCGTGGCCACGCCGGTCGCCTAGCCGATTGACGGCATGGCCAACGCCGTCGCGGTCACCGCGCGCGGTTGGCGACCAGGTGGTCGACCACCGCGGGGTCCGCGAGGGTTGACGTGTCGCCCAGGTCGTCGAGCCGGTTCTCGGCGATCTTGCGCAGGATGCGGCGCATGATCTTGCCGGAGCGGGTCTTCGGCATGCCGGGCGCCCATTGGATCACGTCGGGCGTGGCGATGGGGCCGATCTCGCGCCGCACCCAGGCCACCAGTTCGGCGCGCAGGCGCTCGTCCGCGACCGCCTCGGCCGTCACGGTGACATAGGCGTAGATGCCCTGGCCCTTCAGGTCGTGCGGGAAGCCGACCACGGCCGCCTCGGCGATCGCCGGGTGGGCCACCAGGGCGGACTCCAGCTCGGCCGAGCCCAGCCGATGGCCCGAGACGTTGATCACGTCATCGATCCGGCCGGTGATCCAGTAGTCGCCGTCCGCGTCGCGGCGGGCGCCGTCGCCGGTGAAGTACCGTCTCGGGAAGGTCGAGAAATAGGTCTCGAAGAACCGCTCGGGATCGCCCCAGATGCTGCGCGCCTGCCCAGGCCAGCTGTCGGAGAGGCAGAGCGCGCCCTCGGCGGGGCCGGTCAGGACCTGGCCATTCGCGTCGAGCAGCTCCAGCTCGACGCCCGGCAGGGGCTGGGTGGCCGAACCGGGCTTGGGCGGAGCCGCGCCCGGCAGCGGCGAGATCAGGATGCCGCCGGTTTCGGTCTGCCACCAGGTGTCGACGATCGGGCAGCGGCCGTCGCCCACCACCTCGTGATACCAGCGCCAGACCTCGGGATTGATCGGCTCGCCCACCGAGCCCAGCAGGCGCAGGCTGGCCCGCGAGGCGGCCTTCACCGGCGCATCGCCCTCGCGCATCAGGGTCCGAAGCGCGGTGGGCGCGGTGTAGAACACCTCCACCTGGTGCTTGTCGATCACCTGCCAGAAGCGCCCCTCGTCCGGCCAGGTGGGCACACCCTCGAAGATCAGGCTGGTCCCGCCGTTGGCGAGGGGGCCGTAGACCAGGTAGCTGTGCCCGGTGATCCAGCCCACGTCGGCGGTGCACCAGAACACCTCGCCCGGCTGGCAGCCGAACACCAGCCCGTGGGTCCAGGCCGCCCAGAAGAGATAGCCGCCGGTGGTGTGCACCACGCCCTTCGGCTTTCCGGTCGAGCCCGAGGTGTAGAGGATGAACAGCGGATCTTCCGCAGCCATCGGCTCAAGCGGGCAGTCGGCGGGGACCTTGGCCGCCTCGACCGCGTAGTCGTGGTCCCGATCCGCGCGCATGGCCGCCGCCGCGCCGGTGCGCCGCACCACCAGCACGCTGGCGACGTCGGGACACCGCTCGAGAGCGGCGTCGACATTGGCCTTCAGGGCGACTCGCCGACCGCCGCGAACGCCCTCGTCGGCGGTGATCACCACTCGCGCCCCGCAGTCCTCGATCCGTCCGGCGAGGCTCTCGGGCGAGAACCCGCCGAACACCACAGAATGCACCGCCCCGATGCGCGCGCAGGCCAGCATGGCGACCGCGGCTTCCGGGATCATCGGGAGGTAGACCGCTACCCGGTCGCCCTTGCCCACGCCGTGGGCCCTGAGCACGTTGGCCATCCGGCAGACCTCGGCGTGCAGCTCGGCATAGGTGATCCGCCGCGACAGGGCGGGGTCATCGGCCTCCCAGATCAGCGCCGTCTGGTCGGCGCGCGCCGGCAGGTGACGGTCGACACAGTTGGCGCAGGCGTTCAGAATCCCGTCGGCGAACCAGCGGATACGGAAGTCCTCGCGGCGGAAGCTGACGTCCTTCACGGTCGTGAACGGGACCATCCAATCCAGCCGCTGGGCGGCCTCGCCCCAGAAGCGGTCGGGGTCCTCCCGGACGGCCTGGACGGCGCGCGCGTAGGCGGCGGGGGCCATGGTCAGAAGCTCGCCTTGAGGGTGGCCACCGCGCGGGACTTGAAGCGGTCGCCACGGCCGTGGACGTCGGTGTCGTGGTAGCGCAGGTCGACCACGACGCGGCCGAAGGCACGGCTGGCGCCCAGGTTCCAGGTCCAGTAGTCGCCGCCGGCCGTCATGTCCTGGCGCCCGACCCCGCCGGCCAGGCTCCAGCCGGCGAGCGGCGGCGCCGAGGCGTTGGCTTCCACATAGGTTCCGGCCTTGCCCGAGCCCCAATAGTCCGGCGTCCAGGCGACCAGCCCGCCGAGGCGCGCGCCGGAGACGGGAACGCTGGCGCCGGCCTTCAGCTCGACGGTGTCGATGTCGATGTGGCGCGGCTGGTTCACATAGCCGTAGCGGACCACGCCGAAGTCCAGGTCGACGCCGGCCAGCTTGGGCTTCCAGCCCGCGTAGAGGTCGTACTCGGCGTCGATCGAGTTGCCGAAGTCGACGTTCTCCGCCCCGGCGCCGGCGTAGAACTGCCCGGCCGAGAGGTTCAGGGCGGCGAAGGCGAACGGCTTGGAATCGGTCTGGCTCACGCCGCGGAAGACGTAGTCGCTGGCTCCGCCGACGGTGACGGAGAGCTTCTGGGCCTGGGCGGTCCCCGCCGCGGCGAGGGCGGCGAGGGCGAGGAGCGGGATGAGGCGCCGGCTTGGCATGGGACGTTTCCTTGTTGTTGGCGGCGCGTGCGCGACCGCAGCCGGCCGCTGTGCGGGCCGGGTTGAAGAGGCGAGAGGTGAGGCGGGGCCGGCGCGGCTTGCGCGCCGGCCGAGGCGGCTCAGAAGAAGCCGAGCTTCTTGGGGCTGTAGCTGACCAGCAGGTTCTTGGTCTGCTGGTAGTGGTCGAGCATCATCCGGTGGGTCTCACGGCCGATGCCGGACTGCTTGTAGCCGCCGAACGCCGCGTGGGCGGGATAGGCGTGGTAGCAGTTGGTCCAGACACGGCCCGCCTGTATCTCCCGGCCGAACCGGTAGCAGCGGTTGATGTCGCGGCTCCAGACGCCGGCGCCCAGGCCATAGAGGGTGTCATTGGCGATCGCCAAAGCCTCGTCGTCATCCTTGAAGGTGGTCACCGAAACCACCGGGCCGAAGATCTCCTCCTGGAAGATCCTCATCTTGTTGTGACCCTTGAACACAGTTGGCTGCACGTAGAAGCCGCCGGCCAGGTCACCCGCCAGCAGGGCGCGGTCGCCGCCGGTCAGAACCTCGGCGCCTTCCTCGCGGCCGATGGCGATGTAGCCCATGATCTTCTCCAGTTGCTCGCCGGAGGCCTGGGCGCCGAGCATGGTGGCCGGATCCAGCGGGTCGCCCTGGACGATGGCCTCGACGCGCTTCAGGGCGCGTTCCATGAAGCGCTCGTAGATGGACTCATGGATCAGCGCGCGGCTGGGACAGGTGCACACTTCGCCCTGGTTCAAGGCGAACATCACGAAGCCCTCGATGGCCTTGTCGAAATAGTCGTCGTCCGCGTCGGCCACGTCCTCGAAAAAGATGTTGGGGCTCTTGCCGCCCAGCTCCAGGGTCACCGGGATCAGGTTCTGGCTGGCGTATTGCATGATCAGCCGCCCCGTCGTGGTCTCGCCGGTGAAGGCGATCTTGGCGATGCGCGGGCTTGAGGCCAGCGGCTTGCCGGCCTCCAGGCCATAGCCATTGACGATGTTGAGGGTCCCAGGCGGCAGCAGGTCGCCGATCAGGTCCGCCCAGAGCAGGATGGAGGCGGGGGTCTGCTCGGCCGGCTTCAGCACCACGCAATTGCCGGCGGCCAGGGCTGGGGCCAGCTTCCAACAGGCCATCAGCAGCGGGAAGTTCCAGGGGATGATCTGGCCCACCACGCCCAGCGGCTCGTGGAAGTGGTAGGCGATGGTCTCACGGTCGATCTCGGAGACCCCGCCTTCCTGAGCGCGGATGCAGCCGGCGAAATAGCGGAAGTGGTCGACGGCCAGCGGCAAGTCGGCGGCCGTGGTCTCGCGGATCGGCTTGCCGTTGTCCCAGGTCTCGGCCGCGGCCAGGAGGTCGAGGTTTTCCTCCATCCGCTGAGCGATGGCGTTCAGGATCACCGCGCGCTCTGCTGCGCTGGTGCGGCCCCAGGCGTCTTTGGCGGCGTGGGCGGCGTCGAGGGCGTCCTCGACGTCCCTGGCGTCAGATCGGGCGACCTCGCATAGGACCTGGCCGTTCACCGGTGAGGTGTTCTCGAAGTAGCGGCCGGAGATCGGCTCGGCCCAGCGGCCGCCGATGAAGTTGCCATAGCGCGCCTTGAAGGGCGGTTTGGCGGTGCGCTGCAATTCAAGCTTGGTCATGATTTCCTCCTGATCGCGCCGTATTCGGTCGCTTGGCGATCAGGATTCGCCCGGTGGGCCGGAGAGTCAGTCCTCTCGTCGAACGTCGTTCACCGATGTGTCGCAGAAGTGCGACAGTTTGCGGTCGCGATCAGTCGGACTTGCGCAAACCGAGGCGGTTCATCTTCCGATGGAGGGTCGCGCGGCTCAGGCCCAGGCTCCTGGCGGCCTTGGAGACGTTGTGGTCGGCGCGGGCCAGCGCGCGCTGCACCACCCCGCGCTCGGCCGCCAGGAAGTCCTCTTCCTGGGCGTCGTTCAGGATTGTACAGGCCGGCAGGCCCGCGGCCAGGCGGTCGCCGGAGATCCCGTAGAGCCGCCGCGCGGCGCGGGTGGCGCCTATCACCAGGTCGTCGTGATCGACCGCCAGCAGGGCGCCGGCGTCGCGGTCGGGCTCCGGTCCCAACAGGATGCGCGCGCCGTTGAACATGCGCCGGAAGTGCGCCGCCTCGATGCGCCGCGCCGCCTCGCCCACGGCGTTGCCGATCAGCGACACCATGGCGCTGTCCAGATCGCGCCGGTAGGACGAGACGTCCAGCACCCCGGCCAGCCGACCCTCGTGATCGTAGACGGGTGCGGCGGTGCAGGTGAGGTTGGTGTTCTGGGTGAAGAAGTGCTGGTCGCGGTGGATGGTGAGCGCGCGGCTCTCGGCCAGCGCCGTGCCGATGCCGTTGGTGCCCTCGCGCGCCTCGTCCCAGACCATCCCGGTCCAGAGGCCGGCGCGCTGGAACCCATCGTCGTCGGACGGCGCGCCGCGCCGCGCCAGCGGAATGGCCTCGTGGTCCGTGAGCAGGATGCAGCAACCTGAGTTCCCGACCGCCTCGAACAGGCGGTCCAGCGCGGGCTCGGCGGCCTGCAGCATCAGGGCGAAGCGGTCGCGCGCCTCGTCGAGCCGGGCCTGCTCGACCCGCTCTGGTCGGCGGGGGCTCTCGGGGTCCAGGCCGTAGTCGTTCAGCGAACGGACCCACGAGGCGGCGATCGCCGATCGCGCGGCGGCCGAGCTGTCCGTGGCGACGGCGAAGACGCGTTCGGCATGATGACGGGTACGACCGTACGTCATCGTTTCCTTATCGTTTCCTTCCAGCGTTCGTGGACTGTATCGCCCCCGTTGGATCGAGCCAACGCTCGCTCAGCCCGGTTCGCCGTGACAGAAATCAAATTCGCGGAGAGATCAGAGAGACGCGGTGGCGGCCGCGCGCCGCTTGATCTATCCGCGCGGTGACTTGATCTCCATCAAAGATGACGGAGGCGTCATCTTTTAAGGTCGCTCCAACCCGATCATCCAGACGGGATAGGAGACGCCCCATGCTGAAGGTCCACGAAGTGAAAGGGCCGCCGACGGCCGTGCAGTATTTCGACGACGAAGACCTCGCCAAGCGGTTGACGGACCGCGATGTCGAGGTCATCCGCGAGATCTTCAACACGCCGCTGACCGGCTCATATAACTGGGACTACGAGACCGCCAATTCGAAGATCCGGCGTCTCTATGAGCTGGGCAAGCGGTTCAACTGGAACACCGAGCTCGACATCGACTGGAACCAGCCGGCGCCGGTGCGGTCGGAGGGCCAGGTGAGCGAAGGGCCGGAGGGCTATGCCGGGCATCCGAAGTGGGAGGCGCTGACGCCGGCCCAGAAGCGTGAGTTCCAGCACCGTTCGAACGCCCAGACCCTGTCGCAATTCCTGCACGGCGAGCAGGGCGCGTTGATGGTCGCCTCGCAACTCGTGAGCTGCGCCCCGACCCATGACGCCAAGCTCTATGCGGCCTCCCAGACCTTCGACGAGGCGCGCCATGTCGAGGTCTTCCACAAGTACCTGATGGAACGCTGCCGGATGATCTATCCGATCAATCCCAGCCTGAAGTTCCTGCTCGACAAGGTGCTCACCGATCCGCGCTGGGACCTGAAGTTCATCGGCATGCAGATCCTCATCGAGGGCCTGGCGCTGGCCGCCTTCCAGACCATCCACCAGACCACCGAGGACCCGCTGCTGCGCGACGTGGTGGGGCTGGTCATGCGCGACGAGGGGCGCCACGTGGCCTTCGGGGTCAACTATCTCGAGGACTGGATCAGGGCCCTGCCGCAGGACCAGATCGAGGAGCGGGCCCAGTTCGCCTATGAAGCCTGCGTGGTCATGCGCGACCGCCTCGTCTCGACCAACGTCGCCCAGGAGTTCGGGTTCACCGAGGCGGAGGCCATCGAGATCAACAACGCCACCCAGGGCGGGCGGGCGTTCCGGACCTTCCTGTTCGAACGGATGATCCCGAATCTGAAGCGCATCGGCCTGCTCACCGACGCGATCCGCCCGAAATTCGAGGCGCTGGGCGTGCTGCAGTTCGAAAACCTGAAGCACGACGGTCAGATCGAATGGGCGACTCTCGAGGCGCCCCTGATGCGCGGCGATTCCGTGATCGCGGCCTGATCCGGACGTTTTGGTCCCGGAGGCGCCCCGGGCCGAATGTCGATGACTTGGAGGGCCTTTGGTGGTCCTCCAAGTGCTTGAGCACTTGGAGGACCATGGTGCCGCCGGGCAGGATTGAACTGCCGACCTCAGCCTTACCAAGGATGCGCTCTACCACTGAGCTACGGCGGCGAAAAGGCGAGGGCGGGGCTATAGCCAAAGCCTGGGCCCGCGTGAAGCCCAAAAGCGCCGAAAGGCGTCTTGACGCGGTCGCCGTCTCGCCGCACCCCGGTCGCGCATGGAAAAACCGCAGAAGACGGCCGCCGAGGAGCGCGAGGCCAAACTCGCCGCGGCGCTGCGCGCCAATCTGCGCCGCCGCAAGAGCGCTGGACGAGTCGCGCCGCCCGCCAAGCCCCAGGAGCCCGAGACCTCATCGTGATCGGGGCCGACTTTGCGCCGGTCGCCGCGCAGGCTAGATAGCGGCAAAGGCCCCCGAGCGCGCGCGGCGCGCCGGCCACCTTCGAGGGACGAATTTGGATCGCATCGCCATCATCGGCGGCGCGCGGCTGGAGGGTGTGATCCCCATCAGCGGCGCCAAGAACTCCGCCATCAAGCTGATGGCCGCCAGCCTGCTCACCGACGAACCGCTGCGGCTCACCAATATGCCGCGCCTGGCCGACACCCGGTTCCTGGGCCATCTGCTCCAGCGACTGGGGACGCAGGTCGAGGAGCGCGACGGCGAGGATGGGGCCGAGACGCTGCTGCACACGCGCGAGATCGTCAGCGGCATCGCGCCCTATGACCTGGTTCGCCAGATGCGGGCGTCCTTCAACGTGCTAGGCCCGCTGATCGCGCGCACGGGACAGGCCAAGGTGTCGCTGCCCGGCGGCTGCACCATCGGCGCACGGCCCGTGGACCTGCACCTGGAGGCGCTGCGGACCCTGGGCGCGACCATCGATCTGCATGAGGGCTACGTCTACGCCCAGGCGCCGCGCGGCCTGATCGGGGCGGAGATCGTCTTTCCCTTCGTCTCGGTCGGCGCCACGGAGCACGCCATGCTGGCGGCCGTGCTGGCGCGGGGCGAGACGGTGCTGACCAACGCCGCCTGCGAGCCTGAGCTCGCCGACCTGGCCGACTGCCTCAACAAGATGGGGGCGAAGGTCACCGGCGCGGGGACTTCGACGATCCGCATCGACGGCGTTTCACGCCTGACCGGGGCGACCCACTCGGTGATCCCCGACCGCATCGAGACCGGCACCTTCGCCCTGGCCGCGGCTATGGCCGGGGGCGAGGTCCGCTTGACCCGCACCCGCAGCGATTTCATCGACACCCTGCTGGACAAGATGGAAGAGGCCGGGGTCGGCGTGACCCGCCACGAGGACGGCGCCACCATCAAGCGGAACGGCGGCCGGCTGCAGGCGGTAGAGATCGAGACCGATCCCTATCCCGGCTTCGCCACCGATCTGCAGGCGCAGTTCATGGCCCTGATGACCCTGGCCGACGGCGAGAGCGTCATCCGCGAGACCATCTTCGAGAACCGCTTCATGCACGCGCCCGAGCTGGCGCGGCTAGGCGCCGACATCTCGGTGTCCGGCGGCGAGGCCCGGGTTCGCGGCGTCGAGGCCCTGGAGGGCGCGCCGGTGATGGCCACGGACCTGCGCGCGTCGGTCAGCCTGGTGATCGCGGCCCTGGCGGCCCGCGGCGAGACCATGGTCAACCGCGTCTATCACCTGGACCGCGGCTTCGAGCGCCTGGAAGAAAAGCTCGGCGCCTGCGGCGCCCAGATCCGCCGCATCGCCGGCGATGGCGAGTCGGAGGCCTGACGATGACCACCGCTGAAGTCCCACGCCTACGGCTGCTGGCGCAAGACGCCGACGACCTGACGGTGATCGCCGCGGCCTTGCAGGACGCCATCTGCAAGATCGGCGACATCGCCTACGATCCGAACGCGAGACGCCTGACGCTCGGCTTCAACCGCTATCGCTGGGAAGGGCCGGGCGGCGAGCGGGTGCGCAGCGGTCTGCAGATCGGCTCGGTGCTCAAGGTCCAGACGCGGAACCTGCGCCGGACCGCGAAAGCCGCGGTGGTGGAACTGCTCACCGTTTCGTTCGAGGCCGGAGAGGCGCCCGGCGGCGTTCTGACCCTGACCTTGGCGGGCGGCGGGGACCTTCGGGCCACGGTCGAGTGCGTCGATGCGGTCCTGGCCGACGTCTCCGCGCCCTGGCCGACGCCGCGCACGCCGACCCACGAGGCCTGACAGGCCATAGCCTTGCGGCGGCTCCCCCGCTAATAGAGCGCGCCATGCGCCGTTTCAAATTCTCCGATCCCGGCTTCGAGGCCGCCTTCGCAGCCTTCGTCGAAGAGCGTCGCGAGACGCCCGAGGACGTGGACCTCGCCGTCCGCGATGTTCTCGCCGCCGTGCGCGGCGAGGGCTTGGCCGCCGTCCTGCGCTACGGGAAGCTGTTCGACCGCACCGAGGTCGACGAGACCAATATCCGTGTCACGATCGACGAGATCGAGGCCGGCGCCGCCCAGTGCCCACAGGACGTGCGCGACGCCATCGCCTTCGCCGCGGGCCGGATCCGCAGCTATCACGAGCGTCAGCGCCCGGCCGACGCCTGGTTCACCGACGACGCCGGGGTGCAGCTCGGCTGGCGCTGGACGCCCATCGAGGCGGTGGGGATCTACGTTCCCGGCGGTCGCGCGGCCTATCCTTCGACCGTGCTGATGAACGCCGTGCCGGCCTCGGTGGCCGGCGTCGACCGCATCGCCATGGTGACGCCGCCCGGCCGGCTGCAGCCCGCGGTGCTGGCGGCGGCCAAGGAAGCCGGCATCACCGAGATCTGGCGCGTCGGCGGGGCCCAGGCGGTCGCCGCCCTGGCCTATGGCGCCGGCCCTATCCGCCCGGTGGACAAGATCGTCGGCCCCGGCAACGCCTATGTCACCGCGGCCAAGCGCCGGGTCTACGGCACGGTGGGCATCGATGCGCTGGCGGGTCCCTCCGAGATCGTGGTCGTGGCCAATGGCGCCAACAATCCCGAATGGATCGCCGCGGACCTGCTTTCCCAGGCCGAGCACGACCCGGCGGCCCAGGCGATCCTGATCACCGACGATCCGGCCTTCGCCGACGAGGTCGCCGCCGCCGTCGAGCGGCAGCTCACCAGCCTGGCCACCGGCGAGGACGCCGCCGCCTCCTGGCGCGACCATGGCGCGGTGGTGATCGCGCCGCTGGACGAGGCGCCGCGTCTCGTCGACCTGATCGCCCCCGAGCACGTCGAGTTCGCCCTGGACGAGCCCGAACGCCTGGCCGACCGCGTCCGCCACGCCGGCGCGATCTTCCTGGGCCGCCACGCGCCGGAGGCCATCGGCGACTATGTGGCCGGCTCCAACCACGTGCTGCCGACCAGCCGCGCCGCGCGGTTCTCGTCTGGCCTGTCGCTGTATGATTTCATCAAGCGCACCTCGATCGTGAAATGCGATGAGGCGGCCTTCGCCGCGCTGGGCCCGGCGACCGTGGCCCTGGCCGACGCCGAGGGCCTGCCGGCCCACGCCCGTTCGGCGGCGATTCGCCTCGGCCGGGGCTGAGGCCCGAAGCTGAACGGTTCCTGTCAACGGCGTCCCGGAGGCCGTTCAGGAAGGCCCGTCTAGGGTGTTTCTCATCGGGGCAGGTCCTCGAGACAGACACATCGAACAGGACGGAGACCAAGCCATGCGTAATTCCAACACCTCGAAACTGATGCGCGGCGCGGCCGTGGCGGGCCTCGCCGGCGTCCTGGCGGCCGGCGCGTTCTCGAGCGCCAATGCTCAGCAATATCGCGCGCCCACCGGCGGCGGCCTCGGCTCGATCGTCAGCTGCGACGCGCCGGGCGGCAAGCAGGCTGGCGGCGCCCTGATCGGCGCCCTGCTGGGCGCGGCGGCCGGCTCGAACCTGGCCAAGAACGACCGGGGCACGGGCACGGCCATCGGCGCCGTGGCCGGCGCGGCGACCGGCTCCTATGTCGGCTGCAAGATGCAGCGCGACCGCGAGGCCCAGACCGCCTACGGCCAGCCCTATGGCGCCGCCTACGCCCAGCCGGCGACCTATGTTCGGAACGGCTATCGCCTGAACGGCAACCTGGCGCCGGCCAAGTTCGTGCGTGACGGCGGCGGCTTCGTCGCCACCTCGACCCTGAACCTGCGCGCGGCCCCGACCACCTCGTCGGCTCGGGTCGGCAGCCTGCGGGCCGGCGAGAGCTTCCAGGCCCTGGCCCGGGTGCGCGGCAGCGAATGGATCCTGGTGGGCCGCGGCGGCGTCGGCGTCGGCTATGTCCACGGCGCCTATGTCCAGCCGGCCGGCTACCAGCAAGCCAGCTACGGCTACTAGGCCCGCGCCTCGCACACGACGATCAGCCCCCGGCGCGTGAGCGCCGGGGGCTTTTTCTTGGCCTGAAAGCCGCTGTTCGCACGGAGCAGGATGACGTTAGGGGTTGGTTTGCAATAAACGTCGTCGCAAGCCTTCCCCAAACCGAGCCCATGGCCGCCGACGATCGCAATAATCAGCGCCTGCAGTCCGTAGAGATCGACGAGGAATCCCTCGCCGCCGTCTCGCGCGACCAGGAGCAGGAACGCCAGATCGCGATCTTCGACCTGTTGGAGGAGAACCATTTCCTTCCCGAGGGCGCGGAGGCGGGGCCTTTTGACCTGCGCATGGGCCTGATCGAGAACCGCCTGGTCCTCGACGTCACGGGTCTCGGCTATGAAAAGCGCCACATCCTGTCGCTCTCGCCATTCCGTAGTCTGATCAAGGACTACTTCATGATCTGCGAGAGCTACTACCAGGCGATCCGCAACTCGACGCCGCAGCAGATCGAGGCCTTGGACATGGGCCGGCGCGGGCTGCACAACGAGGCCTCCGAACTCCTGCGCACGCGCCTGCTGGGTAAGATCGAGACCGACCTGGACACCGCCCGGCGGCTCTTCACCCTGATCTGCGCCCTGCACTGGCGGGGCTAGGGGCGCATGGTCGACGACGCTGTACGCGCGCCTCTGCCCGGGGCCGTGCTGTTCGCCTGCAATTTCAACCGCGTCCGCTCGCCCATGGCCGAGGCGCTGCTGAAGCGCGCGTTGGGCGACCGAATCTATGTGGACAGCTGCGGCCTGCGGCGGGACGCGACCGACGCAGGCGAGAGCGTGGATCCGTTCGTCGCGGCGGTGATGGCCGAGATCTCCTGCGACGTGGCCGCGCACAACGCCAAGACCTTCGACGACCTTGAGGACGACAGCTTCGACCTGGTCGTCTCGCTCACCCCTGAAGCCCAGCACCGGGCCGTCGAGCTGACCCGCGGTCGGGCGGCGGAGATCGAGTATTGGCAGATCTTCGATCCCACCCTGGCGGACGGTTCGCGAGAGGCCCGTATGGCCGCCTATCGTGAGGTTCGCGACGCCCTGGCGGTCCGGATCGCTGAGCGATTCGGTCGCTAGGAACCCGCCGAACTGGCGCTAGCCATCGATCCGACGAGCGCGTAAAGCGCTCTGCGATATAATTGGCGCTACGGCTCGCCCGACTCATCGTGCGAACCGCTCGTCTTGGTCGTCGGTCAGTTTGGGAGCCTGCATGGCGAAGGAAGAACTTTTGGAGTTTCCGGGCACGGTCAGTGAAGTTCTGCCCAACGCCACATTCCGTGTGAAACTTGAAAACGAACACGAGATTATCGCCCACACCGCCGGCAAGATGCGTAAGAACCGCATCCGGGTCTCGGCCGGCGACAAGGTCCTCGTTGAAATGACGCCGTACGACCTTTCCAAGGGCCGCATCACCTTCCGCGTCCGCTAGGACCCGATTGCCACACATGACTCCGCAGCGCCTGGTGCTCGCCTCCGCAAGTCCCAGACGGCTTGATCTCCTGCGCCAGATCGGCCTGACGCCCGACGCGGTGGACGCCGCCGAGATCGACGAGACCCCCTTCAAGAGCGAGACGCCGCGGCAGACCGCGCTGCGCCTGGCCTGCGCCAAGGCCGCGGCCGTGGCCGCCAAGCAGCCTGACGCCTTCGTGCTGGCGGCCGATACGGTGGTGGCGGTGGGCAGTCGCATCCTGCCCAAGGTCGAGACGGAGGCGCAGGGCCGCAAGTGCCTGGAGCTGCTGTCGGGCCGCGCGCATCGCGTGCTGACCGGCGTCGCGGTCCAGGCCCCGGGCGGCCGCATGGCCAGCCGTCTCGTGGAGAGCCGCCTGCATTTCAAGCGCCTGCTCCCCGCCGAGATCGAGGCTTATCTGCAAGGCGGGGAGGGGGTCGGCAAGGCCGGCGGCTACGCCATCCAGGGCCGTGCGGGCGCCTTCGTCATGGCGATCCAGGGCTCCTATCCCGCGGTGGTCGGCCTGCCGCTCTATGAGACCATGAACCTGCTCACCGGCCTTGGGTTCTCCAGGCCATGAGCGAGCGGCGCCTCTATCTGGATCGTGGGATCGGCGAGACCCGCGGCGTGGTGACGCTCGATGGGCGGCCGGAGCGGCTGCTGATCGCCCGCGACGGCGGGTCGACGACGGCCAAGCTCGGCGCGCGCCTGGTCGGTCGCATCCGCAAGGTGGAGCCGGCCTTCGCCTCGGCCTTCGTCGACCTGGGCGGGGTCGAGGCCCTGCTGTCCTTCAAGCCCGAGGCCCGGCCTGTCGAAGGCCAATCGCTGGAAGTCGAGATCCGCACCGAGGCGCGGGCCGGAAAGCTCGCCACCGTGCGCGCCATCGGGCCGGCCGAGGGCGCGCCGCGCCTGCTCACCGCCGCTCCGGACATCGCCGAGCAGCTCGCCGGCTTCGCCCGCAACGTCCAGCTCGTCGAGGGCCGCGAGGCGCGCCGCGCCGCCGACGAAGCCGAGGCCGACGCCCTGGAGATCGTCCATCCGTTGCCCGGCGGCGGGACGCTCGCCATCGAACCCACCCGCGCCCTGGTCGCCATCGACGTCGACGTCGGCGAGCGCAAGGGCCAGGACGCCAAGCGGGTGACGCGCCAGGCCAATCTCGCCGCCCTGGCGGTGGCCGGTCGGCTGTTGCGCCTGAAGAGCCTCGGCGGCATCGTGGTCATCGACCTCGTCGGCCGTGGCCACGATGGAAACGCCCTGATGACCGCCGCCCGCGCCGCCTTCGCCCCCGACAATCCCGGTGTCGCCATCGGTCCGGTGGGCCGCTTCGGCACCATGGAGCTGACCGTGCCGCGCCGGGCGCCGCCGGTGGCCGAACTGCTGTGCGACGCCAAGGGCCGGCTCACCGACCTGACCCTGGGCCTGCGGCTGATTCGCGCCATCGAGACCGAGGGCGTGGCCCAGCCAGGCGCGCGGCTGACCGCCGTCTGCGCTCCAGAGATCGCCGCCGCCGCCCAGCCGTTCGCGGCGGGGCTGGCGGGCCGGATCGGCGCGCGCTTCGAGATTCGCCCGGACCCCGCCGCTCCGCGCGAGCGCTTCGACGTGAGCGGCCGATGAGCGCCTGTCCCGTCTGCGGCAAGCCGGTCCAGCCGGAGTACCGTCCGTTCTGCTCCAAACGTTGCGCCGACGTGGACCTGCATCGTTGGCTGAAGGGCAGCTACGCCATCCCCGTGAGCGACGAGGACGAGCACCCGGACGACGGAGACCCGGAAGACTAGCGACCTCGCTGGACAGCCGCGAAAGCCTCTTCTATAGACGCGGCTCCCGCGTTGGCGGGACCTAGGCCTGGGTAGCTCAGTTGGTAGAGCAGCGGATTGAAAATCCGCGTGTCGGTGGTTCGAATCCGCCCCCAGGCACCACTTCTCCCCCACACAATCCAACCTCCTCGCCGGCGGCGCGGGGCGCGGTGACGCTTCGTCGGAAGGCTGATGAATTGCTTGCCTCCGTGGCGCCGCGTCCGCCCACCCTGTGGCCGTTCTGATACGGTCGTGCAACAAGCCGGTCACGGCTGATTGACAACGCTGTTCGGCGCACCCTTTCATCGCGTTTTGACGCGTCAGGAATGGGATTCTGGTGACGAGCCGCCCCGCAGAGCCGGTCGGAACCTTGGCCACCGCCCTGGCCCACGCCGCGCGTCTCCTGCCGTCAAATCCCGATCTGGCCGAGGCGCAGTCGCGCGAAATCCTCAAGGTCGCGCCGCAGCATCCGGACGCCGTGACCCTGCTGGCCGCCGCGCTGCGCCGCCAGGGCCGATCGAGCGCGGCGCTCGAGGTCCTGGGGCCGGCGACCGACGCCCGGCCGGACCTCGCTCAACTGCAGTTCGAAACCGCCCTGGCGCGGATGTCGCTCGGCGATGGGCCTGGCGCCATCACGGCCCTGCAGCGGGTGACGGCGCTCGCCCCCGACCACGCCCAGGCCTGGCGGGCGCTGGGCGACCAGCTCACCCTGGCCGACCGCACGGACGAGGCCGACGCGGCCTATGCCCGCCACATCAAGGCCTCCACCCGCGATCCGCGGCTGATCGAGGCGGCCACTGCGCTGTGCGAAAACAAGCTGGCGGTGGCCGAGCGGCTGCTGCGCGACTTCCTCAAGGTCCACCCGACGGACGTGGCCGCGATTCGCATGTTGGCCGAGACCGGCATGCGTCTCGGCCGCTACGACGACGCCGAGGCCTTGCTGGCCCGCGCCCTGGAGCTGGCGCCCAGCTTCGCCGCCGCGCGGCAGAACTACGCCACCGTGCTCTATCGCCAGAACAAGGCCGCCCAGGCGGTGGCCCAGATCGACAAGTTGCTGGTCGACGATCCGCGCAATCCGGGCCACCGCAATCTGAAGGCCGCGGCGCTCGGCCGGATCGGCGAGTACGACGCGGCCATCGAATGCTACGGCGGGGTGCTGGCCGACTTCCCGGGCCAGCCCAAGGTCTGGATGAGCTACGGCCATTCGCTGAAGACCGTCGGACGCCAGGCCGAGGCCGTCGAGGCCTATCGCCGGAGCTTGGCCATCGAGCCCGGCCTGGGCGAGGCCTATTGGAGCCTGGCCAACCTCAAGACGGTCCAGTTCACCGACGCCGACGTGGCGGCCATGCAGGGCCAGCTCGCGCGGACCGACATCTCCGACGAGGACCGCTTCCACCTCCATTTCGCCCTGGGCAAGGCGCTGGAGGACGCGGGGCGCTACGAGGAGTCCTTCGGCCACTACGACCAGGGCGCGGCCCTGCGACGGGCGGCCCTCGACTACGACCCCGACGAGACCTCACGCCATGTGGCCCGCTCCAAGGCGGTGTTCACGCAAGAGTTCTTCGTCGAACGGGCGGGGCAGGGGGCCCAGGCGCCCGATCCGATCTTCATCGTCGGCCTGCCGCGCGCCGGCTCCACCCTGATCGAGCAGATCCTGGCCAGCCATTCGCAGGTCGAGGGCACCCAGGAACTACCCGACATCATCGCCATGGCCCGGCGCCTCGGAGGCAAACCCCGCGAGGGCAAGTCGCCGCACTATCCCGAGGGCCTCGCCGAGCTGGACGCCGCGCAGGTCCAGGCCCTGGGCGAGGAGTTCCTGGCCCGCACCCAGGTGCACCGCAAGCTCGGCCGGCCGTTCTTCATCGACAAGATGCCCAACAACTTCGCCCATGCCGGCCTGATCGCCCTGATCCTCCCGAAGGCGAAGATCATCGACGCGCGCCGCCATCCGCTGGGCTGCTGCTTCTCCGGCTTCAAGCAGCACTTCGCCCGCGGCCAGGGCTTCACCTACAGCCTCTCCGACATCGGCCGCTACTATGCCGACTATGTGGAGCTGATGGCTCATTTCGACGCCGTCCTGCCGGGCCGCGTCCACCGGGTCATCTACGAGGAGATGGTCGCCGACCCCGAACGCGAGGTCCGCCGTCTGCTCGACCATTGCGGCCTGCCCTTCGAGGAAGGCTGCCTGCGCTTCTACGAGAATGATCGCGCCGTCAGGACCGCCAGCTCGGAGCAGGTCCGCCGGCCGATCTTCGCCGAAGCCACCGACCATTGGCGCAACTACGAGCCCTGGCTCGGCCCACTCAAGGCCGAACTGGGACCTGTGCTGAAAACCTATCCCCACGCGCCATGAGGCGCGGGGCAATCGAGGGGTGACCATGAGACTGAGAACATCGCCAAGGGCGTTGCCGGCGGCCCTGCTGGCCACGACCATGTTGACCGGCCTGGCGGCTCCGGCGTTCGCGCAGACAGCCCTGGAGGAGGTGGTCGTCACCGCCCAGAAGCGGTCGGAGAACCTCCAGGACGTTCCGATCAGCATCCAGGCGCTGGGAACCGAGAAGCTGGACGAGCTGCAGGTCTCGGACTTCGCCGACTATGTGAAGTTCCTGCCCAGCGTGACCATCAAGTCGAGCGGGCCGGGCTTCAGCACCGTCTACATGCGCGGCGTGGCGTCGGGCGAGAACAACAACCACTCCGGTCCGCTGCCCAGCGTCGGCGTCTATCTCGACGAACAGCCGGTGACGACCATCACCGGCCCGCTCGACATCCACGTCTACGACATCGCCCGGGTCGAGGTCCTGGCCGGACCCCAGGGGACGCTCTATGGCGCCAGCTCCCAGGCCGGCACCATCCGCATCATCACCAACAAGCCGTCCGCCGCCGGCTTCGAGGCCGGGTACGACCTCGAGGTCAACCACCTGAGCCACGGCGCCTATGGCAGCTCGGCCGAGGGCTTCGTCAACCAGCCGCTGGGCGACCGCGCGGCCGTGCGCCTGGTCGGCTGGGCGGTGCACGACGGCGGCTATATCGACAATGTCCCCGGGTCGTTCACCTATCCGACCGGCAACATCACGGTGAACAACGCCGCGTTTGTGGAAGGCAACTATAACGAGGTCGACACGGCCGGCGCCCGGGCGGCGCTGAAGATCGATCTGAATGATAACTGGACCGTCACCCCCACCCTGATGGGGCAACGGACCCAGGCCGATGGTGGTTTCGCCATCAATCCCGCGCTCGGCAAGTTCAAGAACAGCCGCTTCCGGCCTGAACAATCGGACGACAAGTGGTTCCAGGCCTCGCTGACCGTCGAGGGCAAGGTTTCCAATCTCGATCTCACCTATGCCGGCGCCTACATGAAGCGCTGGGTCGACACCGAGTCCGACTATTCGGACTACTCCTACTTCTACGACACCCTGTTCGGTTACGGCGCCTACCTGACCGACGACGGCGGCAACTTCATCGACACGACGCAGTACATCCAGGGCAAGGACTACTACACCAAGCAGAGCCACGAACTCCGGCTGGCGACTCCCACCGATTATCGACTGCACGGGGTGGCGGGCCTGTTCTACCAGAAGCAGACCCACAACATTCAGCAGCGCTATCGGGTCGATCGGCTCGCGACGGCCACCGAGGTTCCCGGCTGGCCCGACACCCTGTGGCTGACCAAGCAGCTTCGCACCGACCGCGACTACGCCGCCTTCGTCGACGGCACCTTCGACGTGACCGACCAGTTGTCGGTGACCGGTGGCATTCGCTTCTTCAAGTCGAACAACTCGCTGGAGGGCTTCTTCGGCTTCGGCACGGGCTATTCCTCACGCACCGGCGTCGCGGCCTGCTTCGGCCCGGCGATCGTCGAGGGCGGACCCTGCACCAATGTCGACAAGTCCACCAAGGAGACCGGTGAGACCTACCGGGTGAACGCCCAGTACAAGATCGACGAAGACAAGATGGTCTACGCGACCTATTCGACCGGCTTCCGGCCGGGCGGCATCAATCGGCGCGGCACGCTTCCCCCGTACAAGTCCGACTACCTGAAGAACCTGGAGGCTGGCTGGAAGACGACCTGGCTGGGCGGCATGTTGCGCTGGAACGGCGCGGTCTATTCCGAGAAATGGGATGACTTCCAGTTCTCGTTCCTGGGCGCCAACGGGCTGACCGAGATCCGCAACGCCGGCAAGGCCAAGATGCGCGGCGTCGAATCCGACGTCAACTGGCTCGTGACCGAGGGGCTGACCCTCACCGGATCGGCGGCCTATACCAAGGCCGAGCTGGACGAGGACTACATCCCCGACCCCAGCGCCCCGCCGGAGGCCCTGAAGGGGACGACCCTGCCGATCACGCCCAAGTTCAAGGCCAACCTCGTGGCCCGCTACGAGTGGCCGATCGGCGAGATGGACGCCCACGTGCAGGGGGCCCTGGCCTATACCGGATCGAACTATCCGGACCTGACGATCGACGACCGCGCGGTGGTGGGGAAGATCCCGTCCTACACGACCGTCGACCTGACGACCGGTCTCGAGCGGGGTTCGTGGCGCGTCGAGGCCTATGTGAAGAACCTCTTCGACGAGGACGGCGCGCTGAACAAGTTCGTCCAGTGCACCTCGTCGGTCTGCAGCCGCGTCTACACGATCCCGATCCGGCCCCGGACCATCGGCTTCCGTTTCGGCCAGTCGTTCTGAGCGGACGGTTCTCTCGCGAGCTCGCCCCGGTCCGCCGTCAGGCGCTGATCGAGGCGACGCTCGCGAGCCTCGCCGCCCGGGGCCTCGGCGCGGTGTCGGTGCGCGACGTCGCCGTCCGCGCCGGCGTCTCGCCCGGCCTCGTACGCCATCATTTCGGCAGTTTCGGCGCCCTGCTGGTGGAGGCCTACCGCCATGTGGTCCAGCGGGTGGACGACCATATCGACACCACAATGGCCGAGGCTGGCGAGGATCCCGATCGCCGGCTGGCGGCTTTCATCGCGGCCAGCTTCTCGCCGACCATCGTCGATCGCGACCTGCTCTCGGCCTGGCTGGGCTTCTGGGGCCTGGTCCGCACCGATCCCGAGGCCGCGCGCCTGCATGCCGAGACCTACGGCGCCTATCGCGGGCGGATCGAAGTCCTGCTGGCCGCCGCCGCGGAGGCGCGGGGCAGGGCGGTCGACGTGCGCGCCGGCGCGCTTGGCCTGGCGGCCATGCTGGACGGCTTATGGCTCGAACTCTGCCTGGATCCCGCCACCTTCACCCCGGCCGAGGCCACCCGGCTGGCCGCCGACTGGACCGCGCGCTTCCTCCAGGGCGGAGACGCGGTCTAGCGCTTGTGTCCCATCTCTTGTTATACGAGTGTATAGCAACGTCGATGTGGGGTCGCCGCTATGAGTCCTGAGATCGAACGCAGTCTGCCGGCCTGGATCTACAGCGATCCCGGCTTCTTCGAGCGCGAGCGCGAGAGCGTCTTCCGCAGCGCCTGGCAGGTGGTGTGCCACGTCAACGACGTGCCGAACGCCGGCGACTACCAGACCCTCGACTTCCTGGGCGAGCAGGTGCTGGTCCTGCGCGGGAACGACGGCGTGGTGCGCAGCTTCCACAACGCCTGCCGTCACCGCGCCGCGCGGCTGGCCGACGGCTCGCACGGCAATTGTGGCCACCGCCTGGTCTGCCCCTATCACGCCTGGAGCTACGGCCTGGACGGCGCTCTGCTGCGCACCCCGCCCTGGCAGGGCTTCGGCGACCTGGATCTCAGCCAGCACGGCCTGGCGCCGGTGGAGCAAGAGATCTTTCTGGGCTTCGTCTTCGTCCGCTTCGCGCCCGGTCTGCCCAGCGTGGCCCAGATGATGTCGCCCTATCTGGACGAACTAGCGCCCCACGGCTTCGAGACCCTGGTTCCCCAGGGGCGGGTCACCCTGCGGCCTCGTTCGGTCAACTGGAAGAACGTCGCCGACAACTATGCCGACGGCCTACATATCCCGGTGGCCCATCCGGGCCTCACGCGCCTGTTCGGCCCCAGCTACGCCATGGAGGCCCAGCCCTGGGTCGACAAGCTGTGGGGCGAGGTCGCCGAGACGCCGTCGTCCAACTGGTCCGAGCGCGGCTATCAGGCCCTGATGCCGGTGTTCGACCACCTGCCGGCCGAGCAGCGTCGTCGCTGGAGCTACTACAAGCTCTGGCCGAACCTCGCCTTCGACGTCTATCCCGATCAGGTGGACTTCATGCAGTTCATCCCGGTCTCGCCGACCGAGACCCTGATCCGCGAGATCTCTTACGCCCGGCCCGACAGCCGGCGGGAAGCCCGCGCCGCGCGCTACCTCAACTGGCGCATCAACCGCCAGGTCAACGCCGAGGACACGGTGCTGATCCAGCGGGTCCAGGACGGCATGGGCTCCTCGTCCTATGTCAGCGGCCCCCTGTCGCCCGATGAGGTCTGCCTGGCGAGCTTCGCGCGGCGGCTGAAGGCCGACATCCCCGAAGCGGGCCTCCCGCATCCTCCTGCCAAGGCGGCCTGACATGGCGAGCGAACGCGACATCCTGATCGTCGGCGGCGGTCATAACGGCCTGGTCTGCGCGGCCTATCTCGCTGCGGCGGGCCTCAAGGTTACGGTGCTGGAGCGCCGGAGCGTGGTCGGCGGCGCGGCGGTGACCGAGGAATTCCATCCCGGCTTCCGCAACTCGGTGGCCAGCTACACCGTCTCCCTGCTCAATCCGAAGGTCATCGCCGACCTCGGCCTGCATCGCCACGGCCTGAAGATCGTCGAGCGCAAGGTGTCGAACTTCCTGCCCGTGCCCGGCGGCTACCTGGCCACCGGCGACGGCCGCACCAAGTCGGAGGTCGCCAAGTTCTCGCAGAAGGACGCCGATCGTCTCGACGCCTATGGCGACCGCCTGGAGGCCATCGCCGACGTCCTGCGCGACCTGGTCCTGCAGACCCCGCCCAACCTGGTGGAGGGGGGTCTGGTCCAGGCCATTCCCGAGCTGCTGAAGAGCGCCAGTCTCGGCCGCAAGCTGGGCCACCTGAACCTGACCGCCAAGCGCGACCTGCTGGCCCTGTTCGCCCAGTCGGCCGGCGACTGGCTGGACGGCTGGTTCGAGAGCGACCCGATCAAGGCTGTCTACGGCTTCGACGGCGTGGTGGGGAACTATGCCAGTCCCTACACGCCGGGCTCGGCCTATGTCCTGCTGCACCACGTCTTTGGCGAGGTGAACGGCAAGAAGGGCGCCTGGGGTCACGCCATCGGCGGCATGGGCGCCATCACCCAGGCCATGGCCGCCTGCTGCCGCGAGCGCGGCGTGGAGATTCGCACCGACGTCCCCATCGCCGAGATCCTGGTGGAGAAGGGCCGGGCCGTCGGCGTGGTCACCGAGAAGGGCGAGACCATCCGCGGCCGCGCCGTGGTCTCCAACCTCAATCCCAAGCTGCTGTTCGGCAAGCTCGTGGACCGCTCGTACCAGCCGGTGGACTTCGCCGAGCGCATCGACCGCTATCGCAGCGGCTCGGGCACGTTCCGGATGAACGTGGCGCTCTCCAAGCTGCCCGACTTCTCCTGCCTGCCGGGGCCGGGCGATCACCTCACCGCCGGTATCATCATCGCCCCCAGCCTGGCCTATATGGAGCAGGCCTATGCCGACGCCCGCGCCCACGGCTGGTCCAAGGCGCCCATCGTCGAGATGTTGATCCCGTCCACCCTGGACGACAGCCTGGCGCCGGCCGGCCAGCACGTGGCGAGCCTGTTCTGCCAGCACGTGGCGCCGACCCTCTCCGGCGGCCGCTCCTGGGACGACCACCGCGAGGAGGTGGCCGACCTGATGATCGCCACGGTCGAGGCCCAGGCTCCCGGCTTCGCGGCCTCGGTGGTCGGCCGCCAGGTCTTGTCGCCGCTCGATCTTGAGCGCACCTTCGGCCTGAGCGGGGGCGACATCATGCACGGCAATCTCAGCCTGGATCAGATGTTCTCAGCGCGCCCGGTTCTGGGCGCGGGCGACTACCGCACCCCCATCGCCGGCCTCTACCAGTGCGGGGCGGGGACCCATCCCGGCGGCGGCGTCACCGGGGCGCCCGGCCACAACGCCGCGCGCGAGATCGTCAGGGACGCCCGCCGCGGACGGCTCAGGACCGCATGAGCCAGCGGGCGGGCGGCGTGGCGGCCGACGCCCCCTCTGACACGGCCGCGGCGCGTGGCCTCGGCCCCTTCGCGGCGACCTTCCTGGTGGCCGGCAATATGATCGGCTCCGGCGTCTTCCTATTGCCGGCCTCGCTGGCCGCCATCGGCAGCGCCAGCGTCATCGGCTGGGCCGTGGCCTCGGTGGGCGGCCTGGTCCTGGCCCTGGTCTTCGCCCTGCTGGGGATCATGCGGCCGGACGTGAACGGCCTGGTGCGCTACCCCGCCGACGGCCTGCATCCGATCTTCGGCTTCGTGTCCTGGATCTCGTACTGGGTGGCCTCCTGGGTCGGCAATGTCGCCATCGCCATCGCCGCCGTCGGCTATCTCGCGGTCTTCCTGCCCGGCCTGATCGGGCCGGTCGCGACCCTTGTGACCACCCTGGTCATCATATGGGCCTTGGTGGCGGCCAATCTCTGGGGGCCGCGGGTGGTGGTCTGGCTGGCCGCCTCCACCCTGATGATCGGGCTGATCCCCATCCTCGCCGCCATCGGCCTGGGGGTCCTGCACTTCGACCCCGACATCTTCTGGGGCTCCTGGAACGTCAGTGGGCAACCCTTGAGCAAGGTGGTGCCCGGGTCGCTGGTGATGATCTTCTGGGCCTTCATGGGGCTGGAGAGCGCCAGCGTGGCCGCCGCCGCCGTCGACAATCCCCGCCGCAACCTGCCGATCGCGGCCCTGGGCGGCGTGGCCCTGGCCTCCCTGGTCTACACCACCGCTACCGCCGCGGTGATGGGGGTGATCCCGGCCGAACGGCTGGCCGCCTCCACCGCGCCTTTCGCCGACATGGTCGCCATCGCCGCGGGCCCCATCGCGGGCGCCGTGGTGGCCGCCTGCGCGCTCGCCAAGACCCTGGGCACGCTGGGCGGGTGGGTGCTGGTCGCCGCCGAGGCCGGTCGGGTGGGCGCCGCCAGCGGCTATCTCCCCAAGGCGCTCTCCACCCGGGGGGTCCGCGCCACCCCGGTTCGCGACATCCTGCTGGTGGCCGTGCTCATGTCCCTGGCGGCCCTCGCGACCTTGTCGCCGACCCTGACCAAGCAGTTCAACGCGCTGATCAACGCCTCGGTCCTGCTGATCCTGCTGGTCTATATCCTCTGCGCGTTGGCGCTCGCCCGGTTCGCGTCGGGCATCGAGGACCCCGCGCGCAGATGGGTCACCCGCCTCATCGGCCTCGTGGCCGCGGCCTTCTGCGTCTGGATGATCGTCGCTTCGCTCTAAGGCGCGATGCTCCCCAAATTCCGTTCATCCCCGCGAAGGCGAGGGTGAACGGTAGTCGGCGCCTAACGCGCCGCCGCCACGCTCTTGATCAGCCGATAGTCGAACTCCACCGCCTCGCTGAAGGCCTTGGCGGATATCCGCTCGTCGCGGCCGTGGGCGCGGTTGTCGTCTATGTCGCCCCAGATCGCGCTCACCGCATAGCTCGGCATGCCCGCGGCGCGGGTATAGAGGCTGTCCGTCGCGCCCAGGTCCATGTGCGGCGCCACCGGCACACCGGGCCACATGCCCTGCACCACCTTGGTGAAGCGGGCCATCAGCGCGGCATTGTAGGGCGAATCCTGCGCTGCGGCGGCCGGGGCGATGACGCTGATCTCAATTCCGGGATCGGCCACCACCTCGACCAACTTGGCCCGCACCACCGCTTCGCTGTCGGTGGGGATCATCCGGCACTGGATGACCGCCCGGGCGCGCTGGGGCAGGGCGTTCTCGGCATGGCCGCCCGACAGGCCGGTGGCCACGCAGGTGGTCCGCAGCCGCGCATTGCGCGACGGCATGGCGCTCAGCCGCTCGGCGGCGGCGGGATCGGCAGGCTCCTTGGACACCGCCAGCATGTCGGCGGCGACCTGGCCGGTCTCCAGCGCCGCGGAACTGGCGAAATAGCCGCGCGTGGTAGGGGTGGTCACGACGGGGAACTTGAAAGCCTCGATGCGCGAAAGCCCCTTGGCCAGCCGGTAGATGGCGTTGTCGGGCTCGGGGACTGAAGAGTGGCCACCCTTGTTGGTCGCCTCCAGCTGGAAGGTGACATAGACCTTCTCGCTGGTCTGGACCCCATAGGACAGGCGTCGGTCGCCGCGCAGCGAACCACCGCCGCCGTCGCTGTTCATCACCAAGGCGGCGTCCACCAGCGGCCTTTGGGTCTTCACCAGCCAGTCCACCCCGTTGGCGTCGCCGCTCTCCTCGTCGCTGGTGAAGGCGAAGATCATGTCGCGGTCGGGAACGAATCCTTCCTGCTTGGCGCGGACCAAGGCGGCCAGCAGGGCGGCGATCTCGCCCTTCATGTCCTGCACGCCGCGGCCGTACAGCCAGCCGTCCTTCTCGGTGAGGGCGAAAGGCTCGACGGTCCAGTCCTCGCGCCTGGCCTCCACCACGTCCAGGTGGCTGATCCACAGCACCGGCCTGGCCTTGGGGGCCTTGGCCCGCAGCCGCACCAGAACCTGGCCCTGGGTCGGATGCTCGGGAATCGTCAGGACGGTCACGTCGGCCGGGGCGAATCCGGCCGCCAGCATCCGCTTCTGGATCGCCTCGGCGGCCGGGAGGGTCCCGTGGTCATGCACGGTGTTGATGGCGATGAGCTCGGCCAGGAGCTCGCGGGCCAGGGCCAGGTTGGCCGGCGGCGGGGTCTGGGCCTGGGCCGCGCCGCCCAGCAGGGCCGCGGCGCATAGCCCCGCGACCAGGATTCGACCGTAACTCATCATTGTCCCCTTGAACTCGACGCGCCCGCCTCAGGCCGCCCGAGTGTCGGTCGCCCGACGGCGCCTGTCCACGGGCGGCGTCATAGAACCGACCAAGTCTAGGGCGAGGTTCCAGGCGGGCGGGGGCCCACCCTGTGCGCGGCCGGGAACGGTCGTGGAGACGCGCATGCCGCCGCCCAAGGACGATCCGCCCAGTCCGTTCGCCGCCAACTCAGCCTGGGGCGGTCAGCCGCGTCCGGTGTTCCGCATCGGGCCGCTGCCCAAGGCCGCAAGACCTTCGCCGCCGCCATCGCCGCCCCGCAGGCCCTCCCTGGCCTATGTCGCGCCCCAGCCGACCGTCGCCCTGCCGCGGCCCGGAATCCTGACCGGCTCGCTCATTCCGGCGGCCGCGCCTCAGCCCCCGGTCACGGCGCCTCGCGTCGCGGTCCCGCCCGCCGCCGTCGCCAGGACCGAGCCGCCGCAGGCCGCCGAGCCGCCGCCGCCGCCGCCCGCTGCGGCGGTCGAGGCTCCGGTCTTCAATTCCATTCTGCCGAGAACCGCCCCGCGACGCGCGCCGAACCGCCTGCCGCTGGTCGCCGGAGCCGGCGCCCTGGCGGTGATCGCGGTGGTCACGGTGGTGACGATCGCCGCGCGTCAGGGCACGGCGGCCGCCGACCGCGCCGTCCGTCCTGCGCCGGTTCAGGCGGCGGCAAGCATGCCTCCCGCAGCCGCGCCCCTCGAGGCCGCCGCCGTCGCCCAATCCGCCCCGCCGCCCGCCTCACGACGCGCGGCGCTCGCGGCGCCGCGCCGTGCGTCGGCGCGAGCCTCACAGCCGACCCCGACGCCCGCCGAGATCGACGACCCGCCGCTCGTGGTCCCGCCGCCGGAGACCGCGCCGCCGCCTGTCATCGCCGCGCCGCCGGCCGCCCCCGTGGTGGTCGCCCCGCCGCCCGATCCGGAAGCAGCCATGGCCACCCGCACCCCGAACGACCGGTAGAGCTTGTTCCGTAAGGCCTGAGTGACATTCCAGAGGCGATGGGAGCCTCCCGCGGTGGTATGTCCCGCGCGACACGCTCCTCCGCCGACGGCCCGCGAGTCGGCGAACGCGGGTTGACTCGGACCCCTCCGGCTCCCATTTGCCCGCCAAGGCCGGGACGCGACCGAAATTCGGGCGCCCTGCCGAAAAATCGGATCGCGAGCCGGGTTATTTCGAGACCGGCGTTCCGCCAGCTATGCTGCGGCGCAATATATATTTTCAGCTATAAGTAGAAAATCGCGCAAGATTACTTATGCAGCACATTGTGCACTGCAGCAATGCTGCGGGTCGCGAAGCATGCCCTGGGTCGGCCCTCGGAGTAACACCCCTTGACGCCCGTAATAGGGGTTGCCAAAGGACCCCTGCCGCACGTCTAACATGGCGGTTAAGACTTCAGCTTCCCTTCGGGGAAACCGAGGTCGCTCCCGCCTTCGGAACGTTGCGCTTCACGAGTTCGTTGAAGCGTTGGCGTAACGGGTCGGGCGCAGCGAAAGCGGCTCTGGCGTTTTGTCCGGCGGTTACCGGACGAGCGGCGGGCTTTAACTAGGGTGGAGACGCTCTCGCGCGACGACCCTCGGTCCAAACGTGCTAGACCAATCAGGAACTGGCGACAGATGCTCGACAACAAACGACTGACCCCTTTCATCGCTCTCATCGGCGCGGTTGCGCTGATGGCGAGCGTGCCGGCGTTCGCGCAGGAAGCCGCCGCTCCGGCCGCTCCCGCCGCCGCCGACGCCGCCGCGGCTCCGGCCGCTGATGCCGCCGCGGCCCCAGCCGCGGATGCTGCGGCTCCCGCCGCCGACGTCGCCCCCCCGACCATCGAGCATGCCGGTTCGCTTACCGTCGTGCAGATGTTCCTCGACGCTCAACCCGTCGTGAAGGTCGTGATGATCGGCCTGATCCTGGCCTCCATCCTCTCCTGGACCCTGCTGGTCACGAAGATGATCGAGTTCAGCTCGCTGAACAAAGCCTCGGACCGCTTCGTCGAGGCCTTCCGCGGCGCCAAGTCGATCAACGACATGGGCCGTATCGCGATGTCCGAAGAATTCGAAGGCAATCCGCTGGCCGACATGGCCGCCGCGGCGGCCCAAGAAGTCGAACTCTCGCGGCAAGCGGGTCTCGCCGTCACCGGCGCGCACCGTGAAACCACCATCCACCGGGCGGAAGCCGCGGTTGGCGCGGTTCAATCCAACCTCGCCAAGCGCCTGTCCAGCGGCATGCAGTTCCTGGCCTCCGTCGGTTCGTCCGGTCCGTTCATCGGTCTGTTCGGCACCGTCTACGGGATCATGAACTCGTTCATCGGCATCGCGAACACCAACACGACCAACCTGGCCGTCGTCGCCCCCGGCATCGCCGAAGCGCTTCTCGCCACCGGCATCGGTCTGTTCGCCGCCATCCCGGCGGTTATCTTCTACAACTACTTCCAAACCCGGATTTCCGCTTACGGCTCGCGGACTGACGGATTTGTCGCCGAACTGATGAACGCCATTTCCCGGCAGCTCGACAAGGGAGCCTAACCGCCATGGGAGCCAAACTCTCAGGTTCTGGGGGTGGGCAAGGCTCGGTAGAGGCGATGAGCGAAATCAACGTGACGCCCTTCGTGGACGTTATGTTGGTGCTCCTGATTATCTTCATGGTCGCGGCGCCCATGGCCGCCGTGACCGTGGAGGTGGCCCTTCCACCGGCTACCGCCAAGCCTTCGACCAACCCGCCAAAGCCGGTCTATATCAGCATCCAGGCGGGTGGCAGCATCTACCTCGGGGACAGCAAGACTGACCTTGCCGATCTGGGCGACGACCTGCGGACCAATATCGGAAAGCGCAACCCGGAGAAGGAACGCATCTTCATCCGCGCCGACAAGAATGTTCTCTACGGAGACTTCATGGGCGTGATGAACATGCTTCAGGACAACGGGTTCTACAGCGTGGCCCTTATTGGCCTCGAAGAGTGAGGGGGGTGACGAATGGCTGAAACCACCGACACGACCCATCACCGCAGCGTCTTCGATGAGCCGGTCAAGAAACGGAACACGGGCGTCACCGTCGCCATCGTGCTTTCGGTGATCGTCCACGCGGGCCTTATCGCCTACCTCTACAAGTCGAAGTTCGAGCCGAAGTACAAGGAGTACTCGGATGATGTGACGGACGTGGCGATCATCAAGCCCGCTCCGCCGCCGCCTCCGCCGCCTCCGCCTCCGCCTCCGAACACGCCGCCGCCTCCGCCGCCGAAGCTGCAACCGCGGCCTCCGGTGAACGTGCCGGCCGACATCCCGACGATCCCGCCGCTGCCGGTTCCGCCGGTCGAAAAGCGGATCGAGGTTCCGGAGCCCCCGCGGGCTGCGCCCCCGACCCCGCCGCGTCCGTCGGTCATCACGAACCCCGACTGGTCGCGTCGTCCCGATGCCGAAGCTCTGTCCCGGTACTACCCGGAACGGGCTCAGCGGATGGGCGTCGAAGGCCGGGCGACGATCAGCTGCACGGTCACTTCGAAGGGAACGCTGGAGGGTTGCTCCATCGTTTCCGAAGATCCGGCCGATCAGGACTTCGGTACTGCGACCCTTCGGGCGAGCAAGCTGTTCAAGATGCGGCCGAAGACCCAGGACGGCGCCCCTGTCGAAGGGGGAACGGTGCGGATTCCGCTCCGTTGGACGCTGCCCAAGGGCTGACCGCGACCAAAGACCAACGATCAAACCCCGGCGGCGCGAGCTTCCGGGGTTTTTTCTTGGCCCGGTCCGCCGCCGGGGTGGGTGGGTGCTTGATCGAACCGTCCGGCGCGACTAGAAGAACGCCTCGCGATGCGCCGCCTTAGCTCAGTTGGTTAGAGCGCTAGATTGTGGATCTAGAGGTCCTCGGTTCGAGCCCGAGAGGTGGTACCATCGCGCCGTTCCCGGAATGCCGGGTTCCCAACATCCCTAGAGGCTCAGGTTGAGCAGGGCTGGGTCGCCGCCCTGGGCGGTGATGTTGACGCTGACGGCGCGCTCAATGGCGTAGCGGGTGAGCGAGTTGGGGCCGCCGGCCTTAGGCCCGGTCCCCGACAGGCCCTCGCCGCCGAAGGGCTGGACGCCGACCACGGCTCCGATGATGGAGCGGTTCACATAGGCGTTGCCGGCCGGGACCAGGTCGCGGACCTGGACGGCGAAGGCGTCGATCCGCGAGTGGACACCCAGGGTGAGGCCGTAGCGCGACGCCGCTAGTTCGCCGGCCACCTTGGCGAGGTCGGCCGGGCGATAGCGGACCACGTGCAGCACCGGGCCGAACACCTCGCGCTCCAGGAAGCTCGCCGACGGGATCTCCGCCAGGACCGGCCCGAAGAAGGTCCCACCCTGCGGCGCCTCCAACTGGTGCAGGACCTTGGCCTCGCGCTGCAGGCGCGCCAGGTGCGTGGTGAGCAAGCCATGGGCCTCGGCGTCGATCACCGGGCCGACATCGGTGGCGGCGTCGGCCGGGTCGCCTAGGACCAGGGAGTCCATCGCCCCCTTGATCCCTTCGATCAGCATGTCGGCGGTGTCGGTGGGCAGGAACAGGATGCGCAGGGCCGAGCACCGCTGGCCGGCCGAGCTGAAGGCCGAGAGCACAACGTCGTCGACGACCTGTTCCTTCAGCGCCGTGGTGTCGACGAACATGCCGTTCAGTCCCCCGGTCTCGGCGATGAATGGCACGATCGGGCCGTCGCGGCCGGCCAGGGCCTGGTTGATTCGCCGCGCGGTGTCGGAGCCGCCGGTGAAGGCCACCCCGTCGCAGCCTGGATGGGCGGTCAAGGCCGCGCCGACGGTCTCGCCTCGGCCGGGTGTCAGGGCCAGCAGGCCAGGCGGCAGGCCGGCCTCGTGGAACAGCGCTACCGCCGCCGCGGCGATCAGCGGGGTCTGCTCGGCGGGCTTAGCCACCACGGCGTTGCCGGCGGCCAGGGCCGCGGCGATCTGGCCGGTGAAGATGGCCAGCGGGAAGTTCCAGGGGCTGATGCAGACGAAGACCCCACGGCCGTGCAGCTCCAGCGTATTGGTCTCGCCGACCGGCCCCTTCAGGGTCTCCGGACCCCCGAACTTCGTCAGGGCCAGGTGGGCGTAGTAGCGGCAGAAGTCCGCGGCCTCGCGCACCTCGGCCACGCCATCGGCCAGGGTCTTGCCGGCCTCGCGGGCGCAGATGGCGATCAGCCGGTCGCGATGGGTCTCGAGGATGTCGCCCATGGCCCGCAGGATCTCGGCGCGGCGGAATCCACCGAGCTTGTCCCAGGCCGGCTGGGCGGCCCTGGCGGCGGCGAAGGCCGCGTCGATGTCGGCGGCCGAGGCCTCGCTGGCCTGGCCCACCACCAGGGCGTTGGCGGATGGGCTGAGCACCGGCTGGGACTTGACGCCGGCGCGGGGCTTGCCGCCGATCAGCGGGCCGGACGACAGGGGTTCCAGGGCGCGGGCGGCGGCGGTCAAGCGGGCGGCCTCGTCGGGGATGGAGAGATCGACGCCCAGGGAGTTCTTCCGCTCCGCGCCATAGATGTCGACGGGGCGGGGGATTTTCGGGTGCGGCCCGATCCCGGCCTTCTCCACTGCCGCGACCGGATCGACCACCACGTCCTGGGCCGGCACCCGCTCGTCCAGCAGGGCGTGCACGAAGGAGGTGTTGGCGCCGTTCTCCAGCAGGCGGCGCACCAGATAGGGCAACAGGTCCTCATGTCCGCCAACGGGGGCGTAGGTGCGCACGACGGCGCCGGCGTGCAGGTCGTCGGCGGCCTTGTAGAGCGCCTCGCCCATGCCGTGCAGGCGCTGGAATTCGATCTTCACTCCGGCCTCGGCGGCCATGGTCTGGACGGCGGCCAGGGTATGGGCGTTGTGGGTGGCGAACTGGGCGTAGAGGTTCGGCGCGGCGGCGATCAGCGCCCGCGCGCAGACCAGATAGGAGAGGTCGGTCGCCGCCTTGGTGGTGAACACCGGATAGTCGGGCCGGCCGCCCACCTGGGCGCGCTTGATCTCGCTGTCCCAATAGGCGCCCTTGACCAGCCGCACCATCAAACGCCGGCCGCTGGACCGCGCGATCTCGGCCACCCGGTCGACGGCGAGACGGGCGCGCTTCTGATAGGCCTGGACGGCCAGGCCCAGGCCTTGCCATTCGCCCAGCTCGGGCTCGCGGGACAGCCGGTCCAGCAGCTTCAGCGACAGGGTCAGCCGGTCGGCTTCCTCGGCGTCGATGGTGAAGTTGATGTCGTGCCGGGCGGCGATCAGGGCCAGGCGCTTGGTGCGCGGGTAGAGCTCGCTCCAGACGCGGTCCTCGTGGGTCGCCTCATAGCGCGGCGACAGGGCCGAGAGCTTCACCGAAACCCCATGCCCGGCTTCGGGACCCGCGCCCTTCGACGCCTTGCCCACGGCCTCCAGGGCGTCGGCATAGGCCTGCTCGTAGCGGGCGGCGTCGGTGGCGGTGCGCGCGCCTTCGCCCAGCATGTCGAAGGAGCAGATCTGACCCTCCTTACCGGCGCGCTTCAGGGCCGCCTCGATGGTGCGGCCCAGGACGAACTGCTCGCCCATGATGCCGATGGCCTGGGCCACCGCCTTGCGCACCACGGGCTCGCCGATCCGTTCCGCCAGCCGCTTCAGGAAGCCCGGCAGGTCGTTGCGGGCCTCGTCGTCCACCTCGACCAGCTTGCCGGTGAGCATCAGGCCCCAGGTGGAGGCGTTGACGAACAGGCTGTCGGACTGGCCCAGGTGGCTGGCCCAGTCTGCGTTGCCGATCTTCTCGGCGATCAGCCGGTCGCGGGTGTCCTGGTCGGGGGTGCGCAGCAGGGCCTCGGCCAGGCACATCAGCGCCAGGCCCTCGCGGGTGCCCAGGCTGAACTCCTGTAGGAAGCTCTCGACCACGCCTTGGCGCTTGGCCGACTTGCGGGCGGCGCGGACCAGGTCTTCAGCCTCGGCGCGCACGGCGGCCCGCTGCAGCATCGACAGGGGTTGGGCGGCCAGCAGGGCGGTGACCGCATCCGTCTCGTCGCGATACTTGGCGGAGAGGTCGTCGAGGGCGGTCCAGGAGGTCATGGGGCGCGGCCTTGAAAGATTGAAGATTCTATCGTCCGGCGTATCGCTTGTGCTATCGAATGTCCTGCGGATGTATGGCTAATCGGCCGGATATAACTACGAAGCGAGTCGAAAATGCCGAACGATGTGCAGTTGGATGAGGTCGACCGCCGCCTGCTGCGGGTGCTGCAGCGGGACGGGCGGATCAGCAACCTCGACCTGGCCCAGCAATGCCACCTCTCGCCCTCGGCATGTTCGGATCGTGTCCGCCGCCTGAAGGAGCGCGGCGTGATCCTGCGATACTCGGCGCTGCTGGACCCCAAGGCCATCGACCGGGCCCTGTTGATCTTCGTGGAGGTCCAGCTCGACCGGACCACCGGCGACACCTTCGCCGAATTCGCCCAGGCCGCCCAGCGTAGTCCCGAAATCCTCGAATGCCACATGGTGGCCGGCGGTTTCGACTATCTGATCAAGGCCCGCGTCCGCGACATGGAGGCCTATCGCAGCTTCCTGGGCGAGGTCCTGGTGCGCATGCCGGGCGTACGCGAGACCCGCACCTACGCCGTGCTGGAAGAGGTGAAGTCGGTGACCGAACTGCCGGTCTAGTACCCGGTCGCGAACGACACCAGTCCCGTCACCGGTTGGCCGGCGCGGAAACGGGCGATGTTCTCGGCGGCCCGCAGGGCGCCGCTGGCTGGGTCGGTGATCGCCGCGGCGTGCGGGGTGATGGTGATCTTCGGGTGGCGCCAGAACGGGTGATCGGCGGGCAGGGGCTCGGTCTCGAACACATCGAGGACGGCGTGGCCGAGCTGGCCTGACTCCAGGGCCGGGATCAGGTCGGCCTCGGCCAGGTGTCCGCCGCGTCCCACATTGATGATCGCGGCGCCGGGCCGCATGCGCGTGAAGGTCGCCTGACCGAGGATTCCCCGTGTCTCCGGCGTCAGCGGCAGCAGGTTCACGACGATCTCGCTACGGGCCAGGAGTTCGCCCAGATCGCCGCTCGACCGCGTCCAGCGCGAGACCGGAAAGCCCAGCGCTGTCAGCGCCTTGCCGCAGGCTCTTCCCATTTCGCCATAACCCAACAGGCCGACCGGGCGTCCCGTGGTCGGGGGTTGTGGCAGCTTGCGCCAGAGCCCTCGCGCTTGCTGGGCCGCGTAGGCCGGCGCCTGGCGGTGCAGGGCCAGGACGTGGGCGGCCACGGCCTCGGCCATCTGGGCCGCCAGTGTCGGGTCGATCAAGCGGGCGAGGGCCACATGGCGGGGCAGGGCGGGGTCAGCCATCAAGCCGTCGATCCCGGCCCAGGCCGACTGAATGAACTTCAGATTCGGCAGGGTCGCGAGCTGGCCCGGCGGGGGATTGGCGACTACGGCGATCTCGACCGCGCCGCGATCGTCCGGGGGGCCCAGGGTTACCGGCTCGCCGAGCGCCAGCTCCAGCAGGCCGCGCCAGAGTTCGGTCGCCTCGGGATCCAGGCGCGACAGGAACGGGATGGTCATTCAATCCTCCGGGCCTTGCGCGTGGGCACCGTTCGGCGCGAGGCTCGCGCGCATGAAACTGGATTCCTCCGACTCCGCCATCCTCGACCGTCTCGCCGGTCAGGAAACCGATCTCGTCGGCCGCGCCATCGACTGGTGCGCCATCGGCTCGGGCAGCCGCAATCTTCCGGGTCTCGAGGCCCAATGCGCCGTCTTCCAGGGTGTGCTCGGCGACCTGCCGGGCCAGGTCGAGGCCTTGCCCCTGGCCGACAGCCACGAGGTGGCCGCCGACGGTGAACTCAAGGCCCAAAGGCATACGCCAGCCCTGCGCCTGACCGTGCGGCCCGACGCCCCGGTGCAGGTGGTGCTCACCGGCCACTACGACACGGTCTATCCGGCCGAGAGCGGCTTCACCAAGGTGGTGACCCGCGCCGACGGGGCGCTCAACGGCCCCGGCATCGCCGACATGAAGGGCGGCATCAGCGTGATGCTGGCCGCGCTCGCCGCCTTCGAGCATCACCCGGCCCGCGACAGCCTGGGCTACCGTGTCCTGCTGTCCCCCGACGAAGAGATCGGCTCGCTCGCGTCGGCTCCGCACTTGGCGGAGCTGGCGCGCGGGGGTCATGTGGGCCTGACCTACGAACCGGCCATGGCCGGTGGGGCGCTGGCCGCCCAGCGCAAGGGCTCGGGCAATTTCCATGTGGTGGTGCGAGGCCGCGCCGCCCATGCCGGCCGCGACTTCGACAAGGGGCGCAACGCCATCGCCGCCGCCGCCGACCTCGCCACGCGCCTGGTCGCCGCCAATGGCCGGCGGGAGGGCGTGACCCTCAATGTCGCCCGCATCGACGGCGGCGGGCCGTTGAACATGGTGCCGGACCGCGCGGTGGTGCGGTTCAACATCCGTCTGCCCGACCGCGAAGCCGGCGAGTGGGCGCTGAAGTTCGTTGAGGACGCCGTGGCCGCCACCGCCGCTGAGGGCATCGAGGCCGAGCTGCATGGCGGCTTCACCCGTCCCGCCAAGCCGTTCACCCCGGCCCAGCAACAGCTGTTTGGGGCCGTGAAGGAAGCCGGCGCCCTGCTCGGCCAGGAGATCACCTGGGCCTCGTCGGGCGGGGTATGCGAGGGCAACAACCTGTTCGCCGCCGGCCTGCCCAATGTCGACACCTTGGGCGTCCGGGGCGGCGACATCCACAGCGAGGCCGAGCACGCCTGGCCCGAGAGCTTCGTCGAACGCGCCCAGCTCTCCGCCCTGATCCTCGCCAAGCTCGCCACCGGCGATATCCCGGCGGCCAAGATCAAGGCCGCGATGGGGGACGCTTAGAACCATTCTCTTGGCTGAGGCCGCGCTTGCAAGCCACCTCCTCTCCACCCGTCTTCCGGGGGGAGAGGGTAGGGTGAGGGGGGCATCTCCGCCGCACCGAGCTTGTTGGTAGACCGAGTTGCGCCGCTTCGCGCCGCATCCCCTCACCCTACCCTCTCCCCTTGGAAGGGGAGAGGAGGTGGTTGTCCGACATCAGCGCCCCGTCGTCACCGGCGTTCCGCGATAGGGCTTGGCGTCCTTCATCAGGATGTGGCTGGCGATCTTGTCGACGCCCAAGCCCTCCTGCAGCAGGCGGTCGGCCAGTTCGCCCCAGGTCCGCACATCGGGCGCCACCACCTTGATCAGGTAGTCGAAGGCGCCCGAGACCTGGGCCGCCTCCACCACCTCGGGGATCTGCGCCAGCACCGCCTCGAAGGCCAGCAGGTCGGCGGGGCGGTGGCTCTTGAGGGTCACCTCGCCGAACACCGTCACGGTGGGCCGGATACGCTCGATGTCGAGGCGGGCATGATAGCCCTGGATCAGGCCATCGGCCTCCAGCCGGCGCACCCGGGCCAGGCAGGCGCTCGCCGACAGACCCACCTGCTCGGCCAGGGCCTGGTTGGTGATCCGGCCCTGGGCCTGGAGAATCGCCAGGATCCTCAGGTCCAGCCGGTCGAGTGCAGAATATCCGTCCAAGGCCCCCACTTCCCGCATGATCTGCGGCCTGACCCCCGGTCTTCCGCCGCCCATTTCGCACAAACCCTAGCACAATAAGCCGCTTGAGCTTCGATCATTCTGCGGAGGATTTCATGATCGCCACCGGCGTCGTCATCCGAGCCGCGGGAGCCCACGACCTCGAGGCCCTGCACGCGCTCGCCAAGACCGCGGGCCTGGGCATGACCAACCTGCCGTCCTGCCGCGACAAGCTGGCCGCCCTGCTGGCTGGCAGCGCCGCGGCCTTCGCCGGCGCGCGCGGCCACAGCCAGCTGCTGCTGGTGCTGGAGATCGGCGACGAGGTGGTCGGCACCGGCTGCATCTTCCCCAGCGTCGGGGGGGAGTGGCCGTTCTATTCCTACCGCATCGGCCGCATCCGGCAGAGCTCCCAGGCGCTCGGCAAGAGCGTGGACAACACCCTGCTGACCCCGGTCAACGACTATGACGGCTCGGCCGAGGTGGGCGGCCTGTTCGTGCGGCCCGGATTGCGCGGGGTGGCCGGCGGCCGACTGATGGCTCGCAGCCGCTATCTGTTCATGGCCGAGCATCGCGACTGGTTCGGCGACCGAGTGGTCTCGGAACTGCGCGGCTATCAGGACGAGGACGGCGTCTCGCCGTTCTGGGAGGCGGTGGGCAAGCGCTTCTACGGCTTGGAGTTCTCCGAGGCCGACAAGATCAGCGTCGGCGCCGGCAAACAGGTGATCGCCGACCTGGGCCCGAAGTATCCGATCTATCTCAACCTGCTGTCGCCGGAGGCCGCGGCCTGCGTCGGCCAGTGCCATCCCGACGGCCTGCGCGCCCAGGCCCTGCTGATGGAGGAGGGGTTCCGCTTCGAGGGATGTGTCGACATCTTCGACGCCGGACCGACCATGGTGGCCGACATCGACAGCCTGAAGGCCGTGCGCGAGAGCCGGGTCTCCACCGTGGCCGCCGTCGAGCCCTGCGAGGACGGGCCGGAGATGCTGGTGGCCGCCGGCCATGCGGCCGGCTTCAGAGCCTCGCGCGGCCGGATCTGGAGCGGCGAGGCAGGCGTCACCCTGACCCCCGACCTGGCTCGGGCGCTGAATGTTCAAGTCGGAGACCGCGTGCGTCATGTCGAATTCTGAGTTCGTCTCCACCGATCCCTGCACCGGCGAAGTGGTCTGGAGCGGTCCGGCCGCCTCGGCCGCCGAGGTGGACGCCGCCGTGGCGCGGGCCCGCAAGGGCTTCGCCGCCTGGTCGGCGACGCCCCTGGAGGAGCGCTGCCGGATCGCCCGGGTCTTCGCCGACCTCGCCCGCAACCGGCGCGAGGAGATCGCCACCCTGATCAGTCGTGAAACCGGCAAGCCGTTCTGGGAGACCCTGACCGAGGCCGACACCGTTTCGGCCAAGGTCGAGGTGTCGATCCGCGCCCAGGCCGAACGGGCCGGAGAGCGGACCGGGGAGGCGGCCGGCGCCCGCGCGCGCCTGGCCCACCGGCCGCACGGGGTCCTGGCGGTGATCGGGCCGTTCAACTTCCCCATGCACCTGCCCAACGGCCACATGGCGCCGGCCCTGCTGGCCGGCAACGCCGTGGTGTTCAAGCCCAGCGAGAAGACCCCGGCCAGCGGCGTCCTGCTGGTCAAGCTGTGGCGCGAGGCGGGCGTCCCCGCCGATGTCCTGCAGGTGCTGACCGGCGGGGCCGACACAGCCAAGGCTCTCGTCGCCCACGAGGGCGTCGACGGGGTGCTGTTCACCGGCGGCGTCTCGGCCGGCAAGGCGATCCACGTGGCGCTCGCCGACCAGCCGCAAAAGATCGTCGCCCTGGAACTGGGCGGCAACAATCCGCTGATCGCCTGGGACGTGGCGGACGCGCAGAGCGCCGCCCACCTGATCGTCCAGTCGGCCTATGTGTCGGCGGGCCAGCGCTGTTCCTGCGCCCGACGGCTGATCGTGCCCCAGGGCGCGGCCGGCGACACCATCGTCGGCGCGCTCACCGCCCTCATCGACCGCATCAAGGTCGGCGCGCCGTTCGACGATCCCCAGCCCTTCATGGGCCCGGTGATCGACCTGGCCTCGGCCAAGAGCCTGCTGCTGGCCCAACAGCGCCTGAGCGGCGTGGCGATCCGCGAGCTCCAGCCGACCACCCCGGACCGTCCCTTCCTGACCCCCGGCCTGGTCGATGTCACCGGGGTCGCGGTCCCCGACAGCGAGAATTTCGGCCCGCTGCTGCAGCTCATCCGCGCGCCGGACTTCGACGCCGCCATCGCCACGGCCAACGCCACCCGCTTCGGCCTTGCCGCGGGCCTGCTCAGCGACGACGAGGCGCTCTATCGCAGGTTCTGGAATGAGGCCCGCGCCGGCATCGTCAACTGGAACCGCCCGACCACGGGGGCGGCGGCCACCGCGCCCTTCGGCGGACCGGGCCTCTCGGGCAACCACCGGCCCAGCGCCTATTACGCCGCCGACTATTGCGCCTATCCGGTGGCCAGCCTGGAGTCGGACTCCGCCCAGTTCCGGATCAGCACGGGCCTGGCCGCGTGACGACCGTCGAGATCAATTTCGACGGCCTGGTCGGGCCGACCCACAACTATGCGGGCCTCTCGGTCGGCAATGTCGCCTCCCAGACCAATTTCGGCGAGACCGCCTATCCGCGCGCCGCGGCCCTGCAGGGCCTGGCCAAGATGCGCGTGGTCATGGACCTGGGCCTGACCCAGGGCTTCCTGCCGCCGCCGATGCGGCCCGCCGCCGACGCGCTGCGGCCCTTCGGCTTTTCCGGCTCCGACGACGAGGTGCTGGCCCGCGCCGCCGCGGAAGATCTCGCCCTGTTCCGCGCGGTCTGTTCGGCCTCCAGCATGTGGCGCGCCAACGCCGCGACGGTCCTGGCGGCCCCCGACACCGCCGATGGCCGGATCCATCTGGTCACCGCCAACCTCGCCGGCATGCTGCACCGGAGCTTTGAAGGCCCGGAGACCCATGACCTCTTGCGGCGGGTGTTCCGCGACCAGGCCCGCTTCGCCGTCCACGCCCCCTTGCCCTCGGCCCGGCATTTCGGCGACGAGGGGGCGGCCAACCACATGCGGCTGGCGTCTAGCCATGGGTCGGCGGGGATCAACGTCTTCGCCCATGGCGAGCTACGCGGTGGGGCCTTTCCCGAACGCCAGAGCCGCCGGGCCAGCGAGGCGGTGGCCCGGCTGGCCGGTCTCGCGGACCCGCTCTTCGCCCTCCAGAACGCCAAGGCCGTCCAGGCCGGGGCCTTCCACAACGACGTGGTGGCCGTCGCCAACGAGAGCGTGCTGCTGACCCACCCGGAGGCCTTCGAGGACGCCCAGGGCCTCTACGCCGCCCTGCATGGCCGGCTGCCCAGCCTGCACGTGGTTGAGACGCAGGGGGTCAGCCTGGCGGACGCCATCACGTCCTACCTGTTCAACTCCCAGCTCGTGACCCTGCCGGACAGCGCCATGGCTCTGATCCTGCCGGTCGAGGCCCGCGAGAACGCACGGGTCTGGGCGGAGGTCGAGCGGATCGTCGCCGCCAACAACCCCATCTCCAAGGCGGTGGTGGTCGACGTGCGCGAAAGCATGCGCAACGGCGGCGGCCCGGCCTGCCTGCGGCTTCGCGTGCCGGTCGACGAGGCCGCCCGGGGCGGGATCGATCCGCGCTTCCTGCTGGACGAGGCGCGCTGGGAGCGGCTGACCCGCACGGTGGAGGCCCATTGGCCCGAGGCCATCGCACCGCAGGATCTCACCGATCCGGCCTTATGGGCTCAGGCCCGCGCGGCCCACGCCGCGCTCGAACAGGCTATCGACGCCTAGATCGAATACGACCAGGTTTCGGCCTGGCCGCGGGCGTCGTCCTGGGGCGCGATGCGGCGGCGCGCGACCATCTGGGCGTGCAGGCGCTGGATGCACAGGCTCGCGGTCCTCTCGAACCAGAAGGGAAAGACGGCGTGGATCAGGCACGCCAGCCCGGCCGCGACCATCTCCGCGCCAAAGCCGCCGGCGTGGCCCAGGTGCTCGACATAGGTCTCGCCCACTGCACTCGGATGCCGATTGAACGCGTCCAGCATCTCGCCCTCCTGGAATGTGATGGTCCGAGAGTGCCTCGAGGTGGCGAGAAAGGCATTGTCTCATTCGCCGCCTGAACGTCAGAATAGAGAACATCATTCTCATCAGGCGGTCCATGACGTGTCAGACGTTCTCCTCGACCCGATAGATCGGCGAATCCTGCGCGAGCTGCAGGCCGACGCCACCATCCCCGTGGCCGAGCTCGCCGAGCGGGTCGGCCTGTCCCAGACGCCGTGCTGGAAACGGGTCAAGCGGCTCACCGACGAGGGGGTCATCGAGCGGCGGGTGGCTCTGCTGGCGCGCGAGAAGCTGGACCTGGGCCTGGTGGTCTTCGTCTCGATCAAGACCAGCCACCACGACGAGGCCTGGATCGCGGCCTTCGCCAAGGGGGCGGCGGCCTTGCCCGAGGTGGTGGAGTTCTACCGCATGGCCGGCGAAACCGATTATCTGCTGAAGGTGGTGGTCTCCGACATCGCCGCCTATGACCGCTTCTACAAACGCCTGATCGCCACCGCGCCGCTGAACGACGTCTCCTCCGCCTTCGCCATGGAGCAGATCAAGTTCACCACCGCCCTGCCGCTCTGAGGGATGATGAACCTCTACGACCTGCTTGCCGCCCGCTTTCCCGCCGACCGCACCAAGCCCGCATTCCTGCTGGCCGACGGGACCGCCGTCTCCTACGGCCAATTCGAGGACGATGTGGCCCGCACGGCCGCCCTGCTGATCGAGCACGAGGTCGAGCCCGGCGACCGCATCGCCCTGCAGTCGGAAAAGAGCCTCGCCGCGGTGGCGGTCTATCTGGCGACGCTGAAGGTCGGGGCGGTCTTCCTGCCGCTCAACACCGCCTATACCGAGACCGAGGTCGACTACTTCCTCGAAGACGCCGAGCCGGTGCTGTTCGTCGAGGACGCCGAGGCCTTTGTCGCCGACGCCCGGACCCGAAAACCCCGCCTCCAGACCACCCCCCGCGACGACGCCGACCTGGCCTCGATCATCTACACCTCCGGCACCACCGGCCGTTCCAAGGGCGCCATGCTCAGCCACGGCGCCCTGGCGGCCAACGCCCAGGCCCTCCATAAGGCCTGGGGCTTCAGCCCCGACGACGTCCTGCTGCACGCCCTGCCGATCTTCCATGTGCATGGCTTGTTCGTGGCCCTGCACTGCGCCTTCCTGTCGGGCGCGCCGATGGTCTGGCTTCCGAAGTTCGACGAAGGCCAGGTGCTGGCGGGGCTGGCTCGGTCAACGGTGATGATGGGTGTGCCGACCTTCTACACCCGCCTGCTGGCCAATCCGGGCTTCACCCGCGACGCCGCCGGGCACATGCGCCTGTTCATCTGCGGCTCGGCGCCCCTGCTGGAATCCACCTTCGCCGAGTTCGAGGCCCGCACCGGCATGCGCATCCTGGAACGCTATGGGATGAGTGAGGCGGTGATCATCACCTCCAACCCGCTGGACGGCGAACGCATCGCCGGCAGCGTCGGCTATCCCTTGCCGGGGGTGGCCCTGCGCATCGGCGGCGGCGAGGCGACCGGAGTCATCGAGATCAAGGGCCCCAGCGTGTTCGCCGCCTATTGGCGCATGCCGGAGAAGACCGCCGAGGAGTTCACCGCCGACGGCTATTTCCTCACCGGCGATGTCGGCCGCCAGGACCCCGACGGCCGGGTCTGGATCTCCGGCCGGGCCAAGGACCTGATCATCTCCGGCGGCTTCAACGTCTATCCCAAGGAGATCGAGTTGATCCTCGACGAACTTCCGGGCGTCACCGAGAGCGCGGTGGTGGGCGTGCCCCATCCCGACTTCGGCGAGGCGGTGGTGGTCGTGGTCATGGGGCAGGGGGACGAGGCCGCCATGATCGCCGCGGCGCGCGAGAAGCTCGCCGCCTTCAAGACCCCCAAGCGTGTGTTCTTCGTCGAGGAGCTGCCGCGTAACGCCATGGGCAAGGTGCAGAAGAACCTGCTGCGTGAGACCTACGCCGGGACCTTCGCCTGATGCGGCTGATGCATCTGATCGACCGCGAGGAAGTGGCCGCGCGGCTCACCTACGATCTCGCCATCCCCATCGTGCGCGAGGCGATGATCGCGCTTTCGGCCGGAACCACCCGCCAGCACCTGCGCTCGATCATCCCGCTCGCCGCGGGGCGGATGTTCGGGATCATGCCCGGCGCGCTCGGTGAGACCGCGCCCTTCGGCGCCAAACTGATCAGCATCTTCCCCGACAACTTCGCCAAGGGGATCCAGTCACACCAGGGCGTGGTGGTGTTGTTCGATCCCGACAGCGGCGCCCCGGTCTGTGTGGCCCATGCCGGCGAGATCACCGCCATCCGCACCGCCGCGGCCAGCGCGGTGGCCACCGACGCGCTCGCCCGTCCGGAGGCCTCGCGCCTGACCCTGCTGGGCTACGGGGAGCAGGCCGTGACCCACGCCCGCGCCATCGCCAAGGTCCGCAAGCTGACGGCGATCGATGTCTGGGGCCGCGACCCCGGCCGCCGCGAGGCTTTCGCCGCCAGGCTGGGGGCCGAGCTCGGCCTGCCGGTCACGGCCCACGCCGAGGTCGAATCCGCCGTGGCCGGGGCCGACATCGTCTGCACCCTGACCCCAGCCGCCGAACCGATCCTGAAGGGCGCCTGGGTCGCGCCGGGGACTCATCTGAACCTGGTGGGGTCCAGCCATGCCGGTCCGGTGGAGGTCGACAACGACCTGGTGGTCGCCGCCCGCTTCATCGCCGACAGCCGGGAAGGCGTCCTGCGCCAGGGCGCCGAGTTCCTGCGCGCCAAGGCCGCCGGCCTGATCGGCGACGACCATATCGTCGCCGAGATCGGCGAGGTGCTGGCGGGAAAGGTTCCGGGCCGCCGCTCGCCTGAAGAGATCACGGTCTACAAGTCCCTCGGCCACGTGGTCCAGGACCTGGCGACCGCCTGGGCGCTTCATGCGGGGAAAGGCTGAGGCTTATCGGCAATCCGCGTCGCCGAAAGGCGTCTAGGCCAGGGCGTAACCGTCGATCGGCCCCGAGTAGCTGACCTGGTAGCCAAGATCCTGCAACGAGGCGACGGTCATGCGGCTGAGCGGGTCCGGCGCGGCGTCGATATAGCCAGTCATGAGTTCATGGGCGAAGATCGCTTCCGACCAATGCGAGCCGGCAGTGCCGGAGCCGCCGCCGGTTTCTAGCGGAACGCCGGCCGCCGAACCGTCGCCCAGCAGGGCGTTGTATTCCGCGGTTGCCTTGGTGCCGATGAAATTCGTGCCGCTGACCAGGCCCAGATAGGACCAGATCGTCCCGAAACCGACGCTGTGTATCATCTCGTGGCCGACGATTTCGTCGAACAGGCCCTGGGCGAAGAAGTTGGCGGCGTCAGCAATGTCGAACTGCATGGACGCCGTCGCCGGGAGGTAGCTGCCGGTGCGCACCGAGGTGGGTCCGGCCTGGCCGAGGATTCCGCCAGCCCCATCGATGTTCTTCAGCTCGGCGGTGATCAGGATGTCGTCCACCAGGCGGAGCCCGCCCTTCATGATGACATTGACGTTCTGGACGTCGCCGACGATCAAATTGGCCAGGCGGTCGGCCGCGCTCACGAAGACGTCGTGCAGATCCTGGGTCCAGCTGCCGCCCTTGAACTCGATGGTGATGTTGTAGGCGCTCGCTGTCGTCGTGTAGGGCGAAAAGGAGATTCCGCCGCCGCCGCCGCCCCCGCCGCCGCCGGGCTTGCCCGACGCTCCTCCAGCCGCGGCCGCGAAAGCCACGTCCGCCACGTCGATGCGGTGGGTCAGGTCGACGCCGATCAGGTCGGGCGTGGTCTCCGGCAATTGGGGTCGCAGGTCGACGCCGGGCCCGTGGGCGAACCCAAAGCCGGAATTGCCGACACCGTTATCGAATGCAGAGAAGTCGAAACGTTCGGTGGTCGCCATTGAAGCCTCCCTGTTCCTTCAAAGCAGAAGCTAGGCCTCAGAAATGGTTAATTCAAAGAACTTAGTTGCGAGGTGTCAGCTTGGCGTTGAGATCGTTCGCCCGTCCGGACTAGTAACGGAGTTGAACTCAGGCGAGTTTTTCTAATCAAACACCTATCTTGGGTAGTAAGTTTCGGCGAGAGAAGCTGAAGGGCGCCCATGTTGTCGGGCGGAATCCTAAGACCTCTTCGGCGAAATGGGGATGAAGCTGGAGGGGCGCCGAGGCGTTCGGGCGCTGTCAACGCGCCGGTTCGAGGCTGGCGATGTATTGGGCGATCAGGCCGACGCCCTCCTCGTGGACCAGGGCGCGGCCGAGTTCGGGCATCATGACGCCCGGTTCGGTCGACTTCATCCGGTGCAGCAGGATCGAGGCGGCGGGGTCGCCAGGCGCGATGGAGACCTCCAGCCCGCCCGAGCCGCGGCCGGCGGCGACGGGGCGCTTGCCGATCCCGCGGGCCGCGGGTCGGGTCTCTTCCACGTCGAGGAACAGGCCCGAATTGCTGGCCATGCCCTGGGCGCTGTGACAGTGGGCGCAGTTGGCGTCGAGATAGGCCTTGGCGCGGGCCTCAAGGGGCTCGGCTGCGTCGTTCCAGACGGCGGTGCGCGGCGCCTTGGCGGGCTGCGGTGCGGCGGTCAGCATGCCGGTTCGGCTCCAGTGCGCGAGCTGGTTCTCGGGCCCCGACGCGTAGGCGAAGCCGCCGTTCAGGTTGCGCGCCTTGGGCCCCAGGGGCTGAAGCACCCCGGCCACGGCGTGGCACTCCTTGCACTGGTTCACATTGGGCACGGCATAGTCGAATTGACGCGGCCGGCCGGCGGCGTCGATGAAGCTCACATCCAGGCGGGTCCCGGCCCGCTTGAGCGTGGCCACGGTCTGGTCCTCGTTCCAGACATAGGCCAGCGCCGTCCAGCCGTCGGTCCTGCGGATCAGCAGCCGGGTCTCAAGGTAGCGAACCTTCTCGCCTGGCCGGCGGAAATCGGCGGGATAGGCGAAGGTCTTGACCAGGGTCGTGCCTACCGGGAAGTCCAGCGCCCCCGCCGCCGTATAGGCCGCGGCCTTGCCGGGCGGCAGGAAGACGAAGCGGAACTTCTCGGCATAGTCGCTGAACAGCGGGGTGTTCAGGCCGTAGGGCGTCACCCGCCCGTTGGGCGAGCGGGCGCCGGCGTCGACGAACAGGCGGTAGGCGTCCAGGGTGGGGGCCGGCGTCTCGGCCAGCAGGAGGTCCAGGGCCACGGGTGGGGCCCGGGGCGCGGCGCCCAGCAGCACGGCCGCCGCGAGGATCGCGGCCAGCCGTTTCAAGGGATCAGCTGGTCCTGGTCGGCCGGCAGCACCACCGGCTTGGGCTCCTCGATCACCGCGTCGCCTAGGGTCGGCGAGATCTTGGGATTGGCCTCCATCAGGGCGCCGGGCTTGGGCAGGTTGAGATTGACCACCGGCCCGTCGCTCAGCCGCACCCGGACCGCCTCGCTGCCGGGCCAGGTCACGACGCCGTCCCAGATCACCGGCGGCACCGTGCCGCCCAAGGCCTTGGCCAGGATCGCCCCGCCTGGGAAGGCCGGCGCCCAGGCGTTGCGGCCCAGGCGGTTGTTCCGCACCACGATGTCGCGGGGCAGGGGATTGTAGGTCTTGTCGTCGAAGGTCTGGCTGTAGGCGATGAGGATCACCGCGGCGCTGGCGTTGCCGTCGATCTCGTTGTCGAACACGTGGACGTTCTTGTTGGCCATCAGCATGACGCCAGTCCCGGTGGGCACATTGGCGACGATATTGCCCTTGGGCGCGAAGTTGGGCGTGTCGTTGTCGACCACCCTGTTGCGGAAGATCCGGGTCGAATGGCCGCCCATCTGCGGCAGGTTCGGCAGGTCGAACACCAGGATGCCGCCGGCGTTGCGTGTCGCCAGGTTGTCGTAGACGTCGGCGTTCATCGAGTTCTCGATCTCGATCCCGGCGACGTTGAATTCCGCGGTCGAGTTGCGGACCACGATGTTCTTCGACTGGCCCACATAGATGCCGGCGTCCGAGGCGCCGCGCACCGTGACCTTGTCGATCAGCACGTTGGTCGAGGAGACGGGATAGACCCCGTAGGCGCCGTTGGTCTCCTTCGGCCCGCCGGTCCACTCGACCACCAGGTTCAGGAAGCTGATCTGGTCGGAGCCCTTGGCCTTGATACCGTCGCCCTTGGTGTCCTGCAGGGAGAAGTCGCGGACCGTCACGCGGTCGGAGGTGACCAGCAGGCCTTCGCCCGCGCCTTTCTGGCCGGAGAAGGACAGCACCGTCTGGCCCGGCCCCGCACCCCTGACGGTCACGCCGTCGATGTCGAGCGACAGGCCGTCGGTGAAGTCGTAGCGGCCGGCGGCCAGCTCGATCACGTCGCCAGGCTTGGCGTCGATCAGGGCGGTCTGGACCCGCTCCTGGGCGTTCGCGCCCGGCGCCACGGCGAGGGTCTTGGCCTGCGCCGAGCCAGCCGCAAGGACAGCGGCGAGGGTGATGGCGAGCATTCTCATGGCGTCCTCCCAGCGGCGTCTAACGCGCCCCTTTGAGTCCGCAGGCTAGGTTGTCGCCGTTCAGTTGGCGAGGGCTATCCGTCGGCGGGCTTGCGCAGGAAATGGGCGGTGATCAGGCCGATGGAGAGGCCGACCAAGACGATGTGGGCTGTCAGCTGGTTGGTCAGGCTGTCGGCCGCCAGGTTGGGCCAGGTCCCGAAGCGCAGGGGCCGGACGACTAGGAACATCACGACGTAGAGGCCGAGCCCGTAGAGCGGTCCGAAGATCCAGGGGCGACGGACCAAGATCGGCAGGCGTCGCGCCGCGAAGACATAGGTCGCGACCATGACCAGCATGATGGCGAAGTGGACGCCGAGCCCCACCAGGGCCATCGGCGGTCCGCCGTCCTTGGCCCCGTCGCCGAACGGCCCGCTGGCCACATAGCGCAGCATGTCCATAGGCGAGCCGCCCTTGATCAGCGACCAGACCGCCGCGTCGGCGATGTCGAGGGTTCCCGCGACCAACCAGGCCCAGAGGATCGCCTGGCGGGGGCGGGCGTCTGATCGCGGCGCCAAGCTATCCATCGCGGCCATGCTGTCCCTCCGGGAAAGCTTGACCCTAATGCCGCTCAGCGCCGCGCATCAACGGACGCGGAAAAAGATACGCGTCGCTTCGGAGTTACGCGTCGACCAGGGTCATGCCGCGTTCGTCGTAGCGGGTTCCCTGGACCTTGTCGGCCAGGCCGTCGAGGCTGGCGGTCTCGGCGGGGGTGAGCTGCAGCTCGGCGGCCTTGAGATTGCTCTCGAGGTTGGCGAGCTTGGTGGTGCCGGGAATGACCACCACGTTGGGCTTGGTGGCCAGCACCCAGGCGAGCGCGATCTGCGAGGGCGTGGCGTCTCGCGCCTTGGCCAGGCGTTCGATCTCGTCGACCAGGGCGATGTTGGCTTCGTAGGCGTCGCCCTGGAAGCGGGGCGAGACCACGGCGCGGTAGTCCTGGCCTTCCGGACGGACCTCGCGGCTGAAGGCGCCGGTCAGCATGCCCCGGCCCAGGGGCGAATAGGCCACGACGCTCACCCCGGTCTCCCAGCAGTGGGGCAGGACCTCGCGTTCGATATCGCGGGTGAAGATCGAATACTCCCACTGGACCGCGGCGATGGGGGCGACGGCCTGGGCGCGGCGCAGGGTCTCGGCGTTGACCTCGGAGAGGCCGATCGCGCCGATCTTGCCCTCGGCCACCAGCTTGGCCATGGCCCCGACGGTCTCCTCGATCGGCCGGGCCGGGTCCTTGCGGTGCAGGTAGTAGAGGTCGATGTGGTCGGTGCGGAGCAGGCGCAGGGACTGCTCGACAGCCCGGCGCATATTGGCCTCAGAGCCGTCGACGCCGCGCACGGTGCGGGTGGCCAGGTCGCCCACCGGGCCGAACTTGGTGGCGATGAAGGCCTGGTCGCGGCGGTCATGGAACGCCTCGCCCAGCAGTTCCTCATTGGCGCCGAAACCGTAGAGCTCGGCTGTATCGAAATGGTCGACGCCGCGCTCGAGAGCGGCGTGCAGCAGCTTGACGGCTTCGGCCTTGTCCATGGGTTCGCCATAGGCGATGGACATGCCCATGCAGCCGAGGCCGATGGCGTTCACTTGCCGGCCGGTACGGCCGATTTCACGACGGATCATGGGGAGCTCCGTTCTGTCGAGATGGGGTATGGGGGAGGTGTGTGAGCGTTCACTCACATCGTCTTATAGGCCCCGCGCCGGACCGGCGTCAAGCTGGAATACCGATGTTCAGGCCCGCCAGGCGTCCACGACGGCGTCGGCCGCCATGTCCAGTTCGGCCTCGCTCCAGGCCCGGCCCTTGATCTCGCTTTTGACCATGTAGCCGACCGGACCGAAGAACAGGTTCGACAGGATGTCGGTCGGCAGATTCTTGAACACGCCCGCCGCCACGCCGGCGTCGCGCAGGCGGGTCAGGGCCGCGCCGATACGCTCATGCGCCGTCCCGCCCTCGCGCTCCGATAGGGCGGATTCGGCGAAGCGCTGGCCGAAGGTGAAGGCCTCGGTGTCGGAGCGATAGGCGTTGAGCAGGGTCAGCCACAGCCGCTTCAGGCGCTCGGTGGGCGGCCCGTCGCCGTCGCCGGCCTCCGAGATGGCGGTGAACACCTCGCCCTTCAGCCGGCGATAGGCCTCGATCAGCAGGTCGTCCTTGCTGGGGAAGTGGCGATAGAGGGTGCCCTCGGCGACGCCGGTTTCGGCGGCGATGGCCGCGGTGGTGGCCGCACCCATCCCGTCGCGGGCGACGATCTTCAGCGCCGCGCGCAGCAGCCGGTCCTTGGTGCTGAGGGTGTCTGTGAGCATGCGCTCACACGTCGGGGTTCAGGGCGGGCGAGTCAAGCGGCTCCTCTTCCTGCCCGTGAGCGGGTGAGGAAGGGGGATGGAGGTCAGGCGCCCTTGAAGTCCAGACCCATGGCGGCCAGGGCTTCCTTGAGGCGGCCAAGCGCGTTGGGGCCCATGCCGTGCAGGGCGGCGATCTCGATCTCGGTGTGCCCGGCCAGGTCCTCGAGACAGGTGACGCCCGCGCCCGCCAGGGCCCGTTGCGCCGGGCGGGCCAGTTTTGGCAGGTCCGTGCGGATCATGCCGGCCTCCTCAGAAAGCGGTCGCGTAGATATGGCGCGCCATCGCGCCATACTCTATCTTCGAAGTCATTGCAGCCGCCGAGGCTTGGCGCGCCGGCGATCATCGTCGCGCCAAGCCTCCAGCGGCAAGGGATTTTCGGCCCGGATTTCGATTGGAACCTATTGCATGACGATGACGACCGAGGCGGCGGACAAGCCGCGGATCGACAAGCAGGCGCTGCTGGCCAAGTACATCGAGGAGCGCGACAAGCGGCTCCGGCCCGACGGGAACGGGCAGTACCTGGAGGTCAGGGGACGTCTCGCCCACTATCTGGACGATCCCTACACCCCGCGTGTCGAGCGCGCGCCCAAGACCGACCACGTCACGTTCGCCTTCGTGGGCGGCGGGTTCGCCGGCCTGGTGACCGGCGCGCGGCTGGTCGAGGCCGGGGTCACCGATGTGCGGATCGTGGAGAAGGGCGGCGACTTCGGCGGCACCTGGTACTGGAACCGCTATCCCGGCGCCCAGTGCGACACCGCCTCGATGATCTACATGCCGCTGCTCGAAGAGACCGGGCACATGCCGACCGAGAAGTACGCGCACGCACCGGAAATCCTGGAACAGTGCCAGCGCATCGGCAAGCAGTACGGGCTCTATGAGAACGCCCTGTTCCACACCGAGGTCGAGGACCTGAGCTGGGACGACGCCAAGTCCCGCTGGGTGATCTCCACCAACCGCGGCGACCGCTTCACCGCCGACTTTATCGGCCTGGGCACCGGCCCGCTGCACGTGCCCAAGCTGCCGGGGATCCCCGGCATCGAGAGCTTCAAGGGCCACTCATTCCACACCAGCCGTTGGGACTACGACTATACCGGCGGCGACCCCAGGGGCGGGCTGATGGAGAAGCTCGCCGACAAGCGGGTGGCGATCATCGGCACGGGGGCGACCTCGGTCCAGGCGGTCCCGCACCTGGCGCGCGCCTGCAAGGAACTGCTGGTCGTCCAGCGGACGCCCTCGTCCATCGACGTGCGCGCCAACCAGCCGATCGATCCGGACTGGTTCGCCGAGATCGCCACGCCGGGCTGGCAGACCCGCTGGCTGGAGAACTTCACCGCCAACCAGGCCGGCGGCAACGCCGAGGTCGATCTGGTCATGGACGGCTGGACCGACCTGTCGCGAAGAATCCGCAGCAAGATCATGCAATTGCCGCCAGAAGATCGCGTACCGATGAAGATGCTGGCCGCCTATGAGGACAGCGACTTCGAGAAGATGGAGGAGATCCGCGCCCGGGTGGATTCCATCGTCGCCGACCGCGGAACCGCCCAGAACCTCAAGGCCTGGTATCGCCAGCTCTGCAAGCGGCCGTGCTTCCACGACGCCTATCTGCAGGCCTTCAACACCCCCGGCACGCGGCTGATCGACACCGACGGCAAGGGCGTCGAGGCCATCACCGAGAAGGGCCTGGTGGTCGGCGGCGTCGAGTACGAGGTCGACTGCATCATCTACGCCTCGGGCTTCGAGGTCGGCACCGAATACAAGCGCCGCGCCGGTTTCGACCTGACCGGCCGCGACGGCCTGAAGCTGTCGGAGGCCTGGGGCGAGGGCATGCGCTCCAAGCACGGCATCCACGTGCATGGCTTCCCCAACGCCTTCTTTGTGCAGCCGACCCAGGGGGCCAACCTGATCTCCAACGTGCCGCACAACCTGACGGAATCGGGCCGGACCATCGCCATGACCGTCAAGCACGCCCTGGACCGCGGCCACAGCCAGGTCGAGGTCACCCAGGAGGCTCAGGAAAAGTGGGTCGAGCTGCTGCTGACCGGCATGGGCCGCATGCTGGGCGCTCCGGACTGCACGCCCGGCTACTACAACAACGAGGGCCAGGACCCGGGCCCGGCGGCGCGGCTCAATGTCGGCTATCCGGCCGGGGCCACGGCCTTCTTCAAGTACATCGAGGGCTGGCGCAGCTCAGGCGAGTTCGAGGGCCTGGCGTTCCGCTGAGGAGCCAAGAAGCACAGGACTAGATCCTCCCCCAGCGCGTCGCGCGGTTTGGGGGAGGTGGATCGTCGCCTCTTGGCGGCGAGACGGAGGGGGTTTGAGGCGCACCAAAGCGAGTCAAAGTCCCCCTCAGTCAGCTTCGCTGACAGCTCCCCCAGGAGGGGAGCATCTTGCGAAGGATAGCTCCGCTCTCAGAGGCCGCCGGCGAACAGGTCCACCTTGCCGATCGGCACGCCCCGCGACCGCAGGATCCCATAGGCGGTCGACAGGTGGAAATAGAGGTTGGTGGTGGCGAAGATCGCCAGCCAGCGGCCCGCCGGCAGGGTCGGCTCCATGCTGGGTCCGATGGCGATGGTCAGGGGAACATCGTCGCGGCCGGCGAACTGTTCGGGCGTCAGGCCGGCCAGGTACTGCTTGGCCTGCGTGATGGCGGCCTGGAATCCGGCTAGGTCGAGGTCGTCGGTGATGTCGGCCGGGACCGGCAGGCCCGCGGCCCGCGCCGGCCACTGGCGGGCGAAGTTGCAGACCACCATCAGCTGGAAGCGCAGGGGCGACATGTCCTCGATCAGCCGCCAGTCGAGCATCTCGGCTTCGCTGACGCCGTTGGCGGCGGCGTGTTCCGCGCCCCGGGTCAGGATGTGCGAGGCGGTCTCCAGGGCGTGGGCGTATTGCTGGACGTAGGTGAAGAGACTGACCGCCACGGGCGACCTCCTGGTTGGCTGGGATGGCTGGTGTAGGACCGGTCGGGGACCTCTGCCAAGCGATGCGCGCGACCGTCACGCCTAAACGATCCGGGGGCGATGAAATCGACACCCGCGGCGGCTCCGTTGACAGATTCTGCGAAACCCCGTCGGCTGGCTCTCGCCGAGGGGGAGTCAGCCATGAGCGTCGAGCACGACCTGATCGAACGCGCCCGGCGCCTGGCGCTCGAGGTCGCTCCCCGGGGCGCGGAAATCGAGGGGGCCCGCCAGATCCCCCCGGACATCTCCCAAGCCATGGGCGAGGCCGGCTTCTACCGGATGTTCGTCACCGCCGATCGCGGCGGCCTGGAGGTCTCGCCGCGCACCGCCGCCGAGGTCTATGAGGCCCTGGCCCAGGGGGATGCCGCCTGCGGCTGGGTGGCCTTCATCGCGGCGACCACGACGCTCGCCTTCGGCCGCCTGACCGGCCAGGCGGTGGGCGAGATCATGGCCCGCTCCGACAGCCTGGCCACCGGGGTCTTCGCGGCCAATGGGATCGCTACCAGGGTCGAGGGCGGCTTCCGGGTCACCGGCCGCTGGGACTGGGGTTCGGGCTCGCCCAACGCCGACTGGATCGGCGGCGGCTGCATATTGGTGGAGGACGGTGAGCCGCTGAAGAACTCCGCCGGCCTGCCGCGCAACCACATGCTGTTCTTCCCCAGGAACCAGGTGACCTCGCTGGACACCTGGCGGGTCTCGGGGCTGTCGGGCACCGGCAGCACCGCCTTCGCAGTGGAGGACGTCTTCGTGCCCGAGCGCCATGCGGCGGGCGTGCTGGTGAAGAACCTGCCCGACCGGCCGCTCTACCGCTTCCCGGCCTTCTCGCCTCTGGCCCAGGGGGTGGGGGCGGTGGCGCTCGGCATCGGCCGCGCCGCGCTCGACGAGGCCACGCGGGTGGTGGGCGAGAAGCGCCGTGGCGGCTCCTCGGCGCCGCTGTCGGAGCGGGCCCACACCCAGATCGAGATCGCCCGCGCCGAGGCCCGCCTGCGCGCCGCCCGAGCCCTGTTCTACCAGACCATCGACGCGGCCTGGGAGGCGGCCCAGGCCTCCGAGCCCCTGTCCCTCGACCACAGCCGCGACATGCGCCTGGCGGTCAATCACGCGGTGGCGGAGTCCACGGCCGTGGTCGACGCCATGTACACCCTGGCCGGCGGCACCTCGATCTACGCGGTCTCGCCGCTGCAACGCCAGTTCCGCGACATCCACGTGGCGACCCAGCACTTCATGGTCTCGCCGAACATCCTGGAGACGGTGGGGCGGCTGTTCCTGGGGCTGCCGACGACGACGGCGGGGTTTTGAGGGGGTGGTGCGTGGCTGACCCATGGCCGCCAAGGGTAGAAAGCGAACATCAATTTGGGACGGTGATCGAATGCCTACGCGACTATCAAATGGGCCGCGGGTGGGCTGCGGCGTCGCTGTCCTTCGGGACCGGAATTTGCTGCTGATCCGTCGGGCGCGTTCGCCAGAAGCCGGGTGCTGGAGTCTGCCTGGCGGCAAGGTCGAACTATGGGAAAGGACGGAAGAGGCTGCGCGCCGAGAGACCGCGGAAGAGCTTGGCATCAACCTTGGGGCGCTCGAACTTCTCTGTGTCGTAGACTACGTGGCGCCTGAGGAGCGCGTTCACTGGGTGTCGCCGGCATTTCTTGCGAAAGAGTTCGAGGGCGAGCCAGCTTTGCTCGAACCCGAGAAGCACACGGGCCTAGGCTGGTTTCCGCTCGACGATTTACCTAGCCCGCTCGCTCGGTCCGCTCTGGAGGCTGCTGAAGCCCTCAAGTCCCGATGAGCAGTTGCCGCCCTAAAGCGGTCCTCTCTTATGTCGGACACGGGTCGATTGCAGACCTAAACAACCTCGTCCACCGCTTCGATCCAGTGCCTCACCGGCGCCGCGCCGCCCTCGGCCAGGTGCATCCAGCAGCCGATATTGGCGGTGTAGATCGCAGCCGGCGACGAGGCGTTGAGCGCCGCCAGCTTGGCGGTCTTGAGCTTGCCGGACATCTTCGGCTGCAGCAGCGAATAGGCGCCGGCCGAGCCGCAGCAGAGGTGGTTGTCGGCCACCGGCTGGGGCTCGTAGCCCAGGCGGGCCAGCAGGGTGGCGATCCGCCCGGTCAGCTTCAGGCCGTGCTGCAGGGTGCAGGGCTCGTGGACGGCGATGCGGGGGTCGGCCGGGGCCCAGCGGGCGGTGAGGTCGCTATTGGCCAGGACCTCGATGGGGTCGCGCACCAGGCCGGCCACGGCGCGGGCCCTTTCCAGATAGGCCGGGTCGTCGCGCAGCACGTCGGGATAGTCGCGGATGAAGGCCGCGCAGCCGCTGGAATTGACCACGATGGCCGAGGCGCCGGCCGCGATGGCGGGTGTCCAGGCGTCGATGTTGCGGCGGGCGGCCGCGCGGCCGGCTTCCGGGGCGTCCAGGTGGAAGTCCACCGCCCCGCAACAGCCGGCGCGGGGCGCTTCGCTGAGCGCGATGCCGGCCTTGTCGAACACCCGGGCGGTGGCGGCGTTGAAGTGCGGGGCGGCGGCGGACTGCACGCAGCCTTTCAGCAGCAGCATGTGGCGGGGATGGTCGGACTTCGGCCAGGCGCCGGGCGCCACGGCGGGCGGGACCTTGGCCTTCAAGGCCTTGGGAAGCAGCGGTCGTGTGAGACGGCCCAGGGTCAGGGCCAGGCCGAACAGGGTCGCGGAGGTCGTGAGCCTGCGGATGACCTGCCGGACCAGCCGGGCGGGCCAGGGTCGGGGGGCGGCGGCGCGCACCGCCTCGCGGCCGATGTCGTAGAGCCGGTGGTACTGGACCCCCGACGGGCAGGTGGTCTCGCAGGCCCGGCACGACAGGCAGCGATCCAGGTGCTTAAGGGAAAGCGCGCTGACCGGCTGGCCCTCCAGGGCCTGCTTCATCAGGTAGATGCGGCCGCGCGGCCCGTCGAGTTCGTCGCCAGTAAGTTGGTAGGTGGGGCAGGTGGCGTTGCAGAAGCCGCAGTGGACGCAGGCCCGCAGGGCCCGCTCAGCCACCCCGCCGGCGATGGTCCCGGCGATCGGGCCTGAGATCACCGTGCGCATCTAGAAGCCCTCATACATGCGGCCGGGATTGAACAGGCCGTCGGGATCCATCGCTGTCTTGATCCGCCGGTGCAGGGCTAACAGCGGGGCGGGCAGGGGCTGGAACACCTGGTCGACCCCGCCGCGGAACAGGGTGGCGTGGCCGCCGGCCGCCGCGGCGACGTCCCAGATCATGGTGTCGACGCTGTCGGCGGCCAGCCAGCGCTGCGACCCGCCCCAATCCCAGGCCAGGTGGCCGTCCAGGCGGGGGAGTTGCGCGGTCTGGGGCAGGGAGAGCCGCCACAGGGCCGGGCCGTCGAAGGCCGGATGGCTGAGGTCGCGCAGGGCCGCCCAGATCTCGTCGGTCTCGGTCTCGCCGCCCAGCTCGCGGGCGGTCTCCCGCACCGCCGCCTCGCCGCCGGAGAGCCGCAGGTGCAGACGCTCGCCGTCGTGGAAGGCGCCCGACAGCGGCAGCGGCCGGCGCATCAGTTCGATAACCCGCAGCCGCGCGGCCTCGCTGTCCAGGTCGAAGGCCAGATAGGTTTCGGCACGCGAACGGGGCGTGACGCGGATCGAAGCCTCCAGGATCACCCCCAGGCAGCCCAGCGCCCCGGCCATCAGCCGGAAGGCGTCGAAGCCGGCCACGTTCTTGAACACCGTGCCGCCGAAGTTCAGCACCTCACCGCGGCCGTCCAGCACCTTGGCGCCCAGGACGTAGTCGCGCAGGGCGCCGGAGAACGGCCGCCGCGATCCCGAGAGCCCGGCCGCCACGGTCCCGCCAAGCGTGCTGGCCGCGCCGAACACCGGCGGTTCGAAGGCCAGCATCTGGCCGTTGGCCGCCAGCAGGGCCTCGATCTCGGCCATCGGCGTGCCGGCCCGGGCGGTGATCACCAGCTCGCTGGGGTCATAGGCGACCACGCCGCGGTGGGCGCCCAGGGTCAGCGGCTCGGCCTCGACCTTGCGGCCGTGGAAGGCGCGGGTATCGCCGCCGACGATGCGGAACTTCAAGCCCTCGGCCCGCCCGGCGATTACCACATGGGCCAGCCGCTCGGTCTGGTCGGCGTCAGAAGCGGGGGAGGTCGGCAAACGGCAGCTCCCCGTGATGGACGTGCATGCCCCCGAACTCGGCGCAGCGGTTGAGCGTCGGGATCGCCTTGCCGGGATTGAGCAGGCCCAGTGGATCGAAGGCGCGCTTCAGGGCGAAGAAGGCCTCGATCTCGGCCGCATCGAACTGGACGCACATCTGGTTGATCTTCTCGCGACCGACCCCGTGCTCGCCGGTGATGGTGCCGCCGACCGCCACGCACAGCTCCAGGATCGCCCCGCCCAGCTCCTCGGCCTTCTCCAGGTCGCCCTGCTTGTGGCTGTCATAGAGGATCAGGGGGTGGAGGTTGCCGTCCCCGGCGTGGAACACATTGGCCACCTGCAGGCCGATGGCGTCAGACAGGCGGGTGATCTCGGTGAGCACCTTGGGCAGGGCGCGGCGGGGAATCGTGCCGTCCATGCAGTAGTAGTCCGGCGCGATGCGGCTGACAGCCGGGAAGGCGTTCTTGCGCCCGGCCCAGAAGCGCTGGCGCTCGGCCTCGTCGCGAGCGGCGCGGACCTCCACGGCGCCGGCGGCGAGCATCAGGGCGGTGACGCGTTCCACCTCCTCGGCCACGTCGGCGGCCACCCCGTCCAGTTCGCACAGCAGGATGGCCTCGGCGGCCTTGGGATAGCCCGCATGGGCGAAGTCCTCGGCGGCGCGCAGGGCCAGGCCGTCCATCATCTCCAGCCCGCCGGGCGTGACCCCCGCGGCGATGATATCCGCCACCGCCTGGGCGGCCTTCTCCACATCGTCGAAAGCCGCCAGCAGCACGCGGGCCTCCTCGGGCAGGGGCAGCAGCTTGACCACGACCTCGGTGACCACGCCCAGCAGCCCCTCCGAGCCGGTCATCAGGGCCATGAGGTCGAAGCCCGCCGCGTCCAGGGCCTCGGAGCCGATGGTCAGGACCTCGCCGTCGATGGTCACCACCTCCAGCTTGAGGATGTTGTGCACGGTCAGGCCGTACTTCAGGCAGTGCACGCCGCCGGCGTTCTCGGCGACATTGCCGCCGATGCTACAGGCGATCTGGGATGAGGGATCGGGGGCGTAGAACAGGCCCAGATGCGCCACGGCTTCCGAGATCGCCAGGTTGCGCACCCCGGGCTGGACGCGGGCGATGCGGGCGTCGGGGTCGATCTCCAGAATCTTGCTGAACTTGGCCATGCTGAGCAGGACGCAGCCGGGGAAGGGCAGGGCGCCGCCCGACAGGCCGGTGCCCGCGCCCCGCGCCACCACGGGAACGCCCAGGTCGCGGCAGGTCTTCATGACGGCGGCCACCTGGGCCACGGTGGTCGGCATCACCACCGCGCCGGGCAAGGAGCGATAGGCCGCCAGGCCGTCGCTCTCATAGGGCCGCAGGGCCTCGATATCGGTGAGGATGGCCTCGGCCGGCAGCACGGCGCGCAGGGCGGCGCCTAGCCGCTTGGCCGAGAGCGGCGGGAAATCCGCATCGAGTCGGGCGTCAAAATGGTCGAGCATCGCGCCGGACCTTGGGCGTACGGGCGCTCTAGCGTCAACCACGCGGCGCGCTACAAGGTTATCAACGATAGGGAACGGGAGAGAACGATGGATCTGGGCTTGAAGGGTAAGGCCGCGGTGGTGACCGGCGGATCGCGCGGCATCGGCCGGGCCATCGCCGACCTGCTGGCCGACGAAGGCTGCGACGTGGCGATCTGCGCGCGCAACGCCGGCCAGGTGGCCGAGGCGGTCGCGGCGCTCCAGGCCAAGGGCGTCAAGGCCTTCGGCCAGGCGGTGGACATCGCCGACGGCCCAGCGCTGAAGGCCTTCGTCACCCAGGCGGGGAACGAGCTGGGCGGCATCGACATCCTGGTCTCCAACGCCAGCGCCCTCGTCCAGGGGGCCGGCGAGGACGAGTGGAAGGCGATGTTCGACATCGACGTCATGGGGGCGGTGCGCTCCTTCGAGGCGGCCAAGCCCTTCCTGGAGAAGGCCGGCGCGGCCAAGGGCGACGCGGCCTTCATCATCACCTCGTCGGTCTCGGCGGCGGAGGCGACCGCCGCCTCGTCCTACGGCGCCATGAAGGCGGCCCAGATCCACTACGCCAAGGGCCTGGCCCGCGAGAACGCCGCCAAGCACATCCGCGCCAATGTCATCTCGCCGGGCACCGTGTTCTTCGAGGGCGGGGTCTGGGGCAATGTGAAGGCCGGCATGCCGCAGTTCTTCGACCAGATGATCAAGCGCAATCCCACCGGCCGGATGGCTACGCCGGAGGAAGTGGCCGCCGCCGCCGTCTTCCTGGCCAGCCCGCGCTCCAGCTTCACCACCGGCATCAACATGCTGGTCGACGGCGCTATCTCGTCGCGCGTGAACTTCTAGGGCCAAGCCGTTGGAATACGACTACTTCCAGCTCAGACTCGGCCGCGAGCGGACGGCCCACAAGGCGCTGGCCGAGCGGCTGCATCCGATGCCCGAGGTGGTGGCGGTGTTCTCGCCGCTGTTGGGCTTCGCCTCCAACGAGGCCCTGGTCCTGGCCAGGGCCGGGGCGGAGTTGGGCTTCGCGGCCCACGCCGTCGACCGGCTGACGCCGACCCTGCGGCCGACGCAGGACGTCCCGCCCGAGCCGAAGGGGGTCTATGTCCACAACTGGTTCACCATCGACGGCGGCGCGGTCGAAGAGTTCGTGCGGTTGTCTGGGGAGGCCTGGCCGGCCTTCGAAGGCCGTTTCGAGACCAAGATCTACGGCCTTTTCCTGGCCGCCGAGAGCGCGGCGGACCGGGCCGACGGCGCGCGCCGCCTGCTGCTGATGACCAACTATCGCGACCTGGGCGAATGGCAGGTCTCCCGCGACCCGACCTCCGAGGCCATGCAGGTCTTCCTGCGCCGCCGGGAGCTGACCCGGGTTTCGCTCGCCCGCAGTTGCCTGGTCATGCCGCGGGGGTAGCGGTCGCTTCCGAAACGCGGTCAGATGGCGTCAGGGTAGGGAGACGACAACATGGCCGAGGACAACGAAGAGCAACGGCTGCGCCGGATCGCCGAGCGCAGGGCCGACGCCAAGCTAGGGTTCCGCAGCCACCTGCTGGTCTATGTGGTGGTCAGCGCCGGCCTGGCGGCGATCAACCTGATGACCTCGTCGGACTATTACTGGTTCCTCTGGCCGATGCTGGGCTGGGGCGTCGGCCTGGTCGCCCACGGGCTCTCGGTCTACGCCTATGTCGGCGACCACCGCGAGCGGATGATCGAGGAAGAGCTGACCCGCCTTCGCCGGCCCAAGCCCTAGGACCCGCCGCATGATCGAGCAGACCGTGGAGGTCCCGACCAAGGACGGGGCCACGACCACCTTCATCGTCCATCCGGAGCGGGACGGCCCGCATCCGGTGATCCTGTTCTTCATGGACGCCCCGGCGATCCGCGAAGAGCTGCGCGACATGGCCCGACGGTTCGCCACCGCCGGCTACTACGTGATGCTTCCCAACCTCTACTACCGCTCCGGCGTGCTGGAGCTGACGGCCGAGGACTGGGCCGATCCCGAACGGAAGAAGATGTTCGGGCTGATGTACTCGCTGACCATCCCGCTGGTGATGGAGGATACCGACGCCCTGCTGGCCTATGCCGACGGCCAGGCCGCGGCCGACGCCAAGACGGTGGGCTGCGTCGGCTACTGCATGAGCGGGCAGTTCTCGATCAACGCCGCGGCGCGCCATCCCGACCGGGTCAAGGCGGCGGCCTCGATCTACGGCACCTTCCTGGTCACCGACAAACCCGACAGTCCGCACATCGCCGCGCGCAAGGCCAAGGGCGAGCTCTACTTCGCCTGCGCCGAGATCGACCGCTGGGCGCCGCTGGAGATGGTCCGGGCCCTGGAGACCTCGCTGAAATCGGACGAGATCGAGGCCGAGGTCGAGTTCTATCCCGGCGTCGAGCACGGTTTCGCCTTCCCCAACCGCGCCGCCTACGACAAGACCGCGGCCGAGCGGCACTGGGAGCGGCTCAACGCCCTGTTCCGGCGGCGGTTGGGCTAGACCCGATCCACCGGGGCGACCCAGTCGTCGTCCAGGCTCTTGAGCGGGTGCGAGCCGGTCACCTGGCCCATGAAGGGCGGCCAGATGTTATAGCCCAGCAGGTCCCGCAGGCGCGGCGACATGGCCTTCACCCGCGCGCGGGGGACGCCAAGGTAGAAGTTCTCCTGAGTCCGGGCCCAGGGTTCGCAGTACTGGTTGGTGAAGGCCAGGCGCGAGGCCGCGCTGCGGTTGGCGCCGCCCCGGTGGAGCAGGGTCCCCTGGAAGACGATGGCGCCGCCGGCCGGCATGATGACGGGGACCAGCATGGCCTGGGCTTCGCGCGGGTCGAGGGCGGCGATGTCGGCGTCGCTCCAGGTGTGGCTGCCGGGGATGATGTCGGTGGCGCCGTTGGTGTCGGTGAATTCGTCGATCGCCCCGATGATCGACAGGCTGATGGCCGGCCGTGGGCGGGGCTGGCGATAGAAACCGTCGTCGAAGTGGATGGCCTGGGCCTTCTCGCCCGGATGGATGCAGATCGCCTGGCTGGCGGTGAGCAGGTAGCTCGGCGCCAGGAACCGGTCGAGCAGGGCCAGAAGCCGCGGTTCGGCGGTCAAATCCTCGAACACCTTGCCTCGCGCCACCAGGGTGTAGACGCGCTCGGTCTCCAGGCCCTCGAAATCGTTGCGGCCGTGGTGGGTCCCCATGTGCGGGGCCAGAGCCGCGCGCGCCTGGGCCAGTTGATCGACGTCGGCGAAATCCGGAATGATCGTGTAGCCGTCACGCGTCAGCCGCTCGACATGGGCCTCGAGGTCGAAGGTCGCGGGCGTCATATCCATGGTCGCCTCCGGTTTCGCTCGCGCAAAACTAAGCACGCACAACACCGTCGTCATCCTCCGGTCGTCTGCAAGACGATCCGGGGGACCCAAGCTGACTTCCAGGACTTGGCGGACTCGGCTTGGGTCCCCCGGATCAGGCTTCGCCTGACCGGAGGATGACGAGCGTGTGGGATGGTCTAGTTCCGCGAGGGGATGATCACCTTCATGGATTCATAGCCCTTCACGAAGGTCGAATAGACCCGCTTGGGCTCCTCCAGGAGCACGACCTCGGGGAAGCGCTTGAGGATCTCTTCCCAGATGATCTTGAGCTGCAGCTCGGCCAGGCGGTTGCCCACGCAGCGGTGGATGCCGAAACCGAAGGAGATGTGGTTGCGGGGCCGCTCGCGGTCGATGATGTAGTCGTTGGGCCGCTCGATGGCCTCTTCGTCGCGGTTGCCCGAGACGTACCACATCACGACCTTGTCGCCCTTCTTGATGGTCTTGCCGCCGATGTCGAAGTCCTGCGTGGCGATGCGGCGCATGTGGGCCAGCGGCGTTTGCCAGCGGATCGTCTCGGAGACCATGGACGGGATCAGGCCCGGGTTCTCGCGCAGTTTGCGATACTGGTCGGGGTTGCGGTTCAGGGCCAGGATCGAGCCGGAGATGGTGTTGCGCGTGGTGTCGTTGCCGCCCACCGTCAGCAGGACGATGTTCCCGAAATACTCCCGCGGCTCCATGTTCCGGGTGGCCTCGCCGTGGGCCAGCATGGAGATCAGGTCGCCGGCCGGCGGGGCGTTGACCCGCTGGTTCCACAGATTGGTGAAGTAGGCGTGGTACTCGACGAAGATCGCCATCTTCTGCTCGATGGTGTCGATCAGCCCCTGGCCGGGGACGGCGGTGACCACGTCCGACCAATAGGTCAGCTTGCGACGGTCCTCCTGGGGCATGTCGAACAGGGTGGCCAGGGTCATGGCCGTCAGCTCCATCGACACCTTGTCGACCCAGTCGAATTCCTCGCCGATCGGCAGGGAGTCGAGGATCATGGCCGCGCGCTCGCGGATCAGCGGCTCAAGGACCTGCAGGTTGGCCGGCGAGACCACGGGGCTGACGGTTTTGCGCTGCACGTCGTGTTTGGGCGGGTCCATGGCGATGAACATGGGCAGGGGGCCCTGGTCGCCGTCCTGGGTGGCGATGGTGATGCCGCCTTCCGAGGAGAAGGCGCCGTGGTTCGTGTCCACGGTCATGATGTCGTTGTACTTGGTGATCGACCAGAACGGGCCGTAGTCGCTCTGCGCGGTGTAGTGGACCGGGTCTTCCTTGCGGAGCCGTTCGAAGTTCCACCACATCTGATCGGACTGGAAGAGGGCGGGCTGGGCCGGGTTCAGCTGGTCCAGCGGGGTCGCATAGGCCTGCGCGCGGGCGTCCTTGCTGAGGTCGATATTGCCGTCGCTCATCGTGGTTCCTCCGTCCCCTGGGGCGCCCCTGGCTTCGACCAAAGATGACGCTGCCGTCAATTTTAGCGTGGAATAGGTTACCCGTCTCCAACTGATCTGCGTTCAGTCACAGTTTTTCTCTCGTTTTAAATCCCATAAAAATGATAGGAATTACTCGAAGCATTTGCGGAGCAGACGGGTATGTCCAATCGGCCGACGGTGGCGATTGTCGGTGCCGGGTTCTCGGGCCTGCTGACCGCCCTGCACCTGACGGCGGACCCGGAGGGGCCCATCGTCCGGCTGATCGAACGCTCGGTTTCGTTCGGCCGGGGCGCGGCCTACGCGACCGCCAATCCCGACCATCTGCTGAACGTGCGCGTGGCCAATATGAGCGCCTATCCCGACGACCCAGAGCACTTCACGCGCTGGCTGGCCGGCCGCGAGGGCTGGAGCGCGCACGGGGGCTTCGTCACCCGCGGCGTCTATGGCGACTACCTGCAGGATCTGCTGAAGGCGGCTGTGGAGCGCTCCGCCGCAGGGCGCCTGCTGCTGGAGGGCGACGAGGTGGTCGACATCTCCCGCGCCGGGCCCGCCTGGAAGGTCCGGCTGGGGATGGGACGGGAGATCAAGGCCGCCGCCGTGGTCCTGGCGCTCGGCGTCCTGCGGCCCGCGCCGCCCGCCGTGGCGGGCCCCGATCTGCTGGCCTCGCCGCGCTATGTGGCCGATCCGTGGAACCCCAGGGCCGCGCTCGATCGCGAGATCGACGAAGTGCTGCTGATAGGCACGGGCCTGACCATGATCGACGCGGCTGTCACCCTCTGGCGGCCTGGACGGAGGTTCTGGGCCCTGTCGCGCCGAGGCCTGGTTCCGCGCTCCCACGCCCCGGTCGGTCCGCGCCCGGAGATCGAGGCGTCGCGCGGCTCGCCGGTGGAGATCCTGCGGACTCTGCGCGCGGCGTCGCCCGACGGCCGGTGGCGTGAGGCGGTCGACGACCTGCGCCCCCACGTGCGGACCATCTGGCAGGGCTGGAGCGGCGTCGAGCGCGCCGCCTTCCTGCGCCACCTGCGCCCCTGGTGGGACGTCCATCGCCACCGCCTGGCGCCCAGCGTGGCCCGCCGCGTGGCCATGCTGATGCGGGGGCGAGAGCTGGTGGTCAGGGCCGGGGAGATCACGAGCCTGACGCTGGGCCGCGAGGGGGTGGAAGTCCTATGGCGACCGCGCGGGGCCAGGCTCACCCGGCGCCTGTGGGTCGGAGCGGTGGTCAATTGCGCCGGCCTGCTGGGCGATCTCGACCAGGCGAGCGAACCCCTGCTGCGCCAACTGCTGTCGCGCGGGCTGATCCGCCCCGACCCCAGCCGGTTGGGGGCCGACGTCGACGCCGGCTCGCGACTGATCGGGACTGGCGGCGGCGCCCAGGCCGGGCTCTACGCCGTGGGGCCGCTCACCCGCGGGGCCTTCTGGGAGATCACCTCGGTCCCCGACATCCGCTCCCAGGCCGCCGACGTGGCCCAGGCGATCCTGCGGGGCCTGAAACTGGGCTTGGCGGTGGCCTAGACCAGCAGCGTCGCCACGCCCCAGCCGACCAGGACCGCGCCGCAAACGAGGCCGATCCAGCGCCCGGCTGGGAAGACCTTCTCGGCCAGGACCAGGACGGCGAGGGCGGCGATCCAGGCCAGATTCATCACCCCGCCGACGAACAGCAGGGCCATCAGCATCCAGCAACAACCGACGCAGTAGACGCCGTGCCGCAGGCCGAGCCGCAGCGCGCCGGTCGCCCCTGGCCGCCAATGGGTCGAAAGGAACGCGGCCGGGGCGCGGCAGTGGGCCAGGCAGGTCTGCTTGAGCGGCGAGAGCTGGTAGAGGCCCGCGGCGATCAGGAGGCCCCCCGACAGCCAGCGGCTTTGCGATCCCATGTCGGAGATCAGGCCGACCCGCCCGAATACCCACTGCAGGCCGGCCGCCGCGACCGAGAAGCCCAGCCAGGTCAGGAGATAGCCCGCGGCGAAGGCGCCGGTCGGGGCGGGCCTGTCCTGGATCTGGCTCTGGGCGACGGCGCGCCGATGGACTTGGGCATAGAGCAGGATGGTCGGCGCGGCGCTCGGCGACATCATGGCGATCATCATCGCCCACCACATGGCGACCATCAGCGCCGCGGTCCTGGGGGTCCATGCCGGCGGCGTGGCCGGGGCGGGGCCCATGTCCATGGCCATGCCGGGCATGTCCATTCCGCTCATGTCCATTCCGGGCATGGCCTGCGCGGCGGCGGTCTTGTGCGGGAAGAGCGAGAGCGTGGTCATCTCCCGCGCGCTCATGCCAAGGCCCGCACCCGTCAGGATGTAGAGCCAAGCTAGGGCGCACAGGGCGAGCAGGCCCACGACGGTGATCGCGCGGCGGCGGCTCAGCAGGCGTTCGAAGGCCCCGGGCATCCGTCAGGCGTGCACGACGCCGTTATTGTTGAGGTGCAGCCGGGCGAACTGTCCGTAAGTGTCCGTCATCTCCACCTCGACGGGGCCCTGGGTCCGGCTCGAGGCGCTGCCGATCTCGGCCACGCTGTACTCGAAGCCCTCCGGCTGGAGGATCAACGTGCGGGACGGCAGGCCGGTCACCTTGTTGCGGATCGGTTCACCCGTCGTCTCCACGTAGTTCGGGATGGAGATGCGGCCCGTCCGGCCATCGACGTCCAGGTCCAGGTCGATCCTTGTGAAGACCGGCGGGTTCATCTTGGTCACGGTGGAGGCGTAGACGGCGAACATGGTGGCGAACGGGGCGGTGTCCTGTCCGGTCATGATTTTCAGCAGGGCCTCGCGCTGCGCCTCGTTGGCGGCCTCGTCGACGAAGGCGAGGGCCTCGCCATTGCCCTCGTGGACCGCCCCCGGCCACTTGAATATGGCGGCGATCCGCAGGCCGTCGAGCCTGGTCTCGCCATAGTGGCCTTCATCGATCTGGATGCCGGCCACGGCATGGCAGTGGCCCTTGTCGGGCAGTCCGTTGAACTGGCAGTTGCAGCCGTAGTCACAGGTGCAGTTGACCAGCGAGGGTCCCTTGAGTTCCCAAGGCGTCATGGCGACCTCCGTCTGTCGACGCTCAAGGGGACAATCTAGTCCCTCGCCGCGCCCCAGGCCATTGGCCTCCATTAGGCTTGGGCGGCGATCTCCGGGAACCTGGCCGGCGCCATCTTCGGGGTCAGCAGGTGAATGACCAGGACCGCCAGCAGATAGATGCCGCCGCAGACGGCGAAGATCGGCGCGTAGCCGCCGGCCGCCTCCAGCACCTGGCCGACCGACTTGGCCATGACCATGCCGCCGATGCCGCCCAGCATGCCGCCGATGCCGATCACCGAACCCACGGCGCTGCGCGGGAAGACGTCGCCGGGCAGGGTGTAGAGGTTGGCGGAGAAGGCCTGGTGCGCTGCGGCCACGAGGCCCACCACGATGGTCGCCAGCCACAGGTTGTCGATCTGCATGATGAAGAAGTAGGGCAGGGTGAACACCGCGCAGATCAGCATGGTGATCTTGCGCGAGAAGTTCAGGCTGTGGCCGTTCTTCATGAGGCGCGAGGACAGCCAGCCGCCGGCGACGCTGCCCGCGTCTGAGATCAGATAGACCGCCGCCAGCACCCCGGCGAAGGTCGGGATGTCCAGCTCGAAGGTCTTCTTGAAGAAGTCCGGCAGCCAGAACAGCAGCATCCACCAGACCGGGTCGATCAGGAACTTGCCCGTGGCGTAGGCCCAGGTCTCGCGCTTGCCGACGACCGTCAGCCAGCCGACCTTGCGGTCGCTGTCCTCGGGGTCGGAGCGGATGTGGGCGAGCTCGGCGGCGTTGACCTTGGCTTCCTTCTCAGGCGCCCGATACATGATCAGCCAGGCCACGATCCACAGCATGCCGATCACGCCGGTGATGATGAAGGCCGCTCGCCAGCCATAGGCCAGCATGATCATCGGCGCCGCGATGGGCGTGATCACCGCGCCGATATTGGCCCCGGCGTTGAAGATGCCGGTGGCGAGCGCGCGTTCCTTCTTGGGGAACCACTCGGTGACCGCCTTGACCCCGCCCGGGAAGTTGCCGCCCTCGCCGATCCCAAGCAGGACGCGGACCAGGAAGAACTGGTTCAGGCTGCTGGCGCCGGCGTGGGCGATGTGGGCGAGCTGCCAGATCGCGAAGGCCGTGGCGTAGCCGATCTTGGCGCCCACCTTGTCCACGAAGGCGCCGAACAGCAGATAGGAGGCCGCGTAGGCCGCCTGGAAGTAGAAGACGATGTCGGCGTAGTCGGTCTCGCTCCAGCCCATCTCGTCGGACATGAAGGGCTTCAGCACGCCCAGCATCTGACGGTCGACATAGTTGATGACCACGGCCGTGAAGAGCAGGCCGCAGATCACCCACCGGCGGCGGGTCATCTTGCCCTCTTCGAAGGCGGCGGTTTCGACGGTGGTCATGGCTTGCGCCCCTAAAACGTTTCGACCCGCGGCGACATGTTCTGCTGAGTCCCGCGCTGTCGCCCGACGCGGGACCTTGGTCTCAGGTATCGGCCGCCGTCGCCGGATAGGCGCGGCAGGCGATCTCGCCCACGCCGGCGAACCGAACCGCGCCGTCCTGGCCCGCCACGATGTCGTGGATGCCGGCGGCGGCGCCGGTGCAGATGTACATCCCCTTGCGCAGCGGCCGGCCGCGTGCGGCGACGTTCTCGGCCAGCAGCCGCAGGGATTGGATCGGCCCGCCGGGCAGGACGAAGGCGCCGCCCTCGCCAACGCGCTCGCCGGCGATGATGGTCTCGCAGCGGAGCATTTCCAGGGGAATGGCCCGCCAGTTCTCGATGGGAGCGCCGACCATCAGGCCGGCGTTGTTGCCGAAGTCCGAGACCACCGCGGTGGGCCCGACGATGTTGATGCTGGCCAAGGGGCTGCCGGCGGGCTCCATGCCGATGTGCATGGACTCGACCAGCTCGGCGGCTTCCTCGGGCGTCCAGGCGAGCTTGTCGACCGGGGCGTCGTGGGCCAATCGCAGGACGTACTCGGCCTCCACGGCGGCGAACCCGCCCACGAACACCGGGAATTCCGTCACCTCGCCAGGCTTCACGTGCCACAGCGCCTTGGCGAAGATCGGACCGAAGATGCGGTTGGCCCGCAGGCGCGGCTCGTGCTCGGGCGGCACCCGGCCCACCTTCCAGCCGACCACCTCGTCGGGCCAGAGGTCGAGGGCCGCGTCCTGCACCCGGTAGGCGGTGGCCAGGTCGGTCGGCAGAGGGCCCGGAAACTCGGGTAGGGCGCTCGCGGCCCGGCGCGCGCGGACGAACCGCTCGGCGACGGAAGCCACCGGATAGCCTTCGGCCGAATCCGCCGCTGGGACGCTCACGCGCAAAAACCCTCCCAAAATTCCGCCTCGAACGGCGCTGTTGTCTCTAGAGGAAACCGGTGTCATTTTCAAATCAAGCCCAAATCGGCACGATTTTGCTAATGACCGCATCGGGCGTGGAGTGAGACGATGATCAGGACATTGGGCTTGGCCGCGATAGCCGCGCTGTGCATGGGCTCGCCGGGCGTGACGGCCCCGTCCCCGCCCAAGGCGTTTCCCGAGGCGCTGGGCTGGGCGGCGGTCACGCCGGGCGGCCGGGGCGGCCAGATCCTGCGAGTCACCACCCTGGCGGCCGACGGTCCGGGCTCGTTCCGGGCGGCGGTCGAGACCAAGGGCCCGCGAATCATCGTCTTCGAAGTGGGCGGGGTGATCGACCTGGGGGTGAAGACGCTGACCGTCCGCGAGCCGTTCCTGACCATCGCCGGCCAGACCGCGCCCTCGCCGGGGGTGACCCTGATCCGCGGCGGCCTCGACATCGCCACCCATGACGTGGTGGTCCAGCACCTTCGAGTGCGGCCGGGGGAGGCCGGTCAGGCCAAGAAGGGCGGCGGCGACTTCGACTCGATCTCCACCCAGGGCGTGTCGTTCAACATCGTGATCGATCACAACAGCCTGACCTGGGGCACGGACGAGAATCTCTCGGCATCCGGTCCTCGGTTCGTGGGCAAGACGCCGGACGAATGGCGGGCGGGCACCAGCCGCGCCATCACCTTCTCCAACAACATCGTCGCCGAGAGCCTGGCCTATTCGACCCACGCCAAGATCGAGCACTCCAAGGGCTCACTGATCCACGACAACGTCACCGACATCCTGATCGTGGGGAACCTCTACGCCCACAACTACGAGCGCAATCCGCTGTTCAAGGGCGGGGTGCGCGGGGTGATCGCCAACAACCTGATCTTCAATCCGGGGCAGCGGGCGATCCACTACAACCTCATGGCCGCGGAGTGGGGCGACGCCGAATGGCAGGTCGGCCAGGTGGTGGCCGTCGGCAATGTCCTGCGGGGTGGGCAGGATACCCCGGCCGGCCTACCGTTCTTCCAGCTCGGCGGCTATGGCGACGTGCAGTTCTACGGCAGGGACAATATCGCCGTGGACCGGTTCGGCGTCCCGCTGCCAATGTTCGGCCGCTACACCACCGCCCCGGCCAAGATCATCCAGGTGAAGACGCCGCCGCTCTGGCCGCAGGGATTCACGCCCATGGCGGCCGTGGACGTCCAACAGTCGGTCCTGGCCAAGGCCGGCGCCCGGCCCTGGGACCGCGACGCCGACGACGTGCGCCTGCTGGCCGACGTCGCCGAGGGCCGCGGTGAGATCGTTGATTCGGAGCAGGAACTGCACGGCTATCCGCATCCGCAGGAGACCCGGCGGCCGTTCGTGGAGACCGACTGGAACCTGGACGACATGACGCCGAAGCGGCCGGAGGTGCTCGACTCCGGGGCGAAGGCGAAGGGGACCTAAATCCTCCCCACCTTCGTCATCCTCCGGGCTCGCGAAGCAAGATCCGGGGGACCCAAGCGGAGTCCCCCGAGAGTCACCTTGGGTCCCCCGGATCAGCCTGCGGCTGACCGGAGGATGACGAGGTTATTGTGGCAGGGCGTTGTAGGCCTTCCGCACCGCCGCCTGCCACCTGGCGTCCCCCGCCAATTCGCGCGGAAACACCTCGTCCAGTTCGAGGAACGCGTCGACGCCGTGCAGGCCCGCCAGCCTGCCCGCCAGGGGATCGACGATCGCCACGCCCTCGCGGGTCCGGCGTTCGACGAAGCGCATCCAGGCGGCGATCGGAACGGCGAGGCGGTCCACCGGCCGTCCGGTGGCCAAGGCCTCGGAGGTGGTCTCCAGGATGCGGAACGGCAGTTTCTGCGAGCCGTCCCAGGCGATCTGGCTGAGCGTGTGGACGATGGCCGGGTTGCGGAACCGCTTCAGGACCCCAGCGATGTAGTCTCCGGCCTCGAGATCGAGGCTCGGCGCGATGTCCTGGCGCATCATGGCCTCGACGAAGGCCGCCAGTTCGGGATCGGCCATGGCCTCGGAGACGGTCTCGCAGCCCTGAAGCAGTCCTGCATAGGCCAGGGTCGAATGGGCGCCGTTCAGCAGGCGCAGCTTGGCGCGCTCGAAGGCCGCGACATCGGCGGCGATGGTCGCGCCGGCTTGCGCCAGCACATCGGCGGCGGAGCCCGCCTCGATCACCCATTGGACGAAGCCCTCGCGCTGGACCGGCCAGGCGTCGGTCAGGCCGACGGCCTGGGCCACTTCCGCCCGCAGGGCGTCGTCGGTGGCCGGCGTGATGGAATCGACCATGGTCGAGCGAAAGATGACTTCGCCCGCGATCCAAGCGGTGAGGTCGGCCTCGCCCCGCGCCTCGGCGAACTGTAGGACCGCGCGGCGCAGGCGCCCGCCATTGTCCGAAAGATTGTCGCAAGGCAGGACCGTGAAGGCCGGTAGGCCTGCCGCGCGCCGCCGCGCCAGGCCCTCGACCAACCAGCCGATGAAGCTGGCCGGCGTGTCCGGGCGCTCGAGGTCGTAGGCGATGTCGGGATGGGTCTCGTCCAGGTCGCCGCCTGGGGTCAGGCAGTAGCCCTTCTCGGTGACCGTGGCGGTGACCAGCCAGACCTCTGGCGAGGCGAGGCGGGCGAAGACGGCGTCCGGAGTCTGGGCGGCGGTCAGCACCTCGCGGATCGAGCCGATCACCCGGAAGGTCGGCTGGGCCTCGCGCTCGGCCAGGACGTAGAGCCCGTCCTGGGGACCCAGCGCCTCGCGGACGCCGGGGCTCTTCAGCGAGACCGCGCTGACAGCGACGTCGGGCCGGTGGGCCAGCATCTCGTCGAAATACCAGGCCTGGTGCGCCCGGTGGAAGGCGCCGGGGCCGAAGTGGACGACGCCGATCCGGGCGGCTTGCCGGTCATAGGCGGGCAGGGTGATCCCCGGCCGGACCAGGTCCAACCGGGCGGGGGTCAGGCGCGGCGGGCTCAAAGGGTGACCCCGCGCTTCCAGAGCGCGATCTCCCGTTCGCCGTTCTCCTCGGCGCGGGTCGTCCGCCCCGAGGCTGTGGCCAGGACCAGCGCCATCAGGCCCTCGGTCGCCTGGTCCAGGGTCTGGCCGGCGGCGATCCGGCCGGCGTCGAAGTCGATCCAGCGCGGCTTGCGCTGGGCCAGGCCCGAATTGGTGGCGATCTTCAAGGTGGGGGCGGGGAAGCCCAGGGGCGTGCCGCGCCCGGTGGTGAACAGGATCACGGTGGCGCCGGCGGCGGTGAGGGCCGTGGACGAAACCGCATCATTGCCGGGGGCCTCCAGCAGGACCACGCCGGCGCGGTCGGTCCGCTGCCCGTAGCGCAGCACCTGGGTCACCGTCCCGCGGCCGGCCTTCTGCACCGCGCCCAGGGACTTCTCCTCCAGGGTGGTGACCCCGCCCTCGATATTGCCGGGCGAGGGGTTCTCCGAGATCGGTTCGCCATGGGCGATGAAGTAGGATTTGAAGTCGTTGACCACCTCGACCACCGCGTCGAACACCGCCTCGTCGCGGGCGCGGGCCATCAGCAGGCGTTCGGCGCCGAAGATCTCCGGGATCTCGGTGAGGATGGCGGTCCCACCGGCGCCGGTCACCGCGTCGGCCACCCGGCCCACCAGGGGATTGGCGGTGAGGCCCGAGAAGCCGTCGGATCCCCCGCACTTCAGGCCGATCACCAGGTCGGAGACCGGGCAGGGAACCCGCTTGTCGTGCTCGGCGAGCTCCACCAGGGCCTCCACCGCGGCCAGGCCCGCCTCGATCTCGTCCTCGGTCATCTGGGCGGCGAAGGCGCGCAGGCGCGCGGGATTGGCGCCGTCCAGGCTCTCCAGTAGGGGCGCGAGCTGGTTGCTCTCGCAGCCCAGGCCGATGATCAGCACGCCCCCGGCGTTGGGGTGGCGGGCCAAGGCCGCGATCATGGCCCGCGTGGCGGACAGGTCGTCGCCGAGCTGCGAACAGCCGAACGGGTGGGTCAGCGCCACCACCCCGTCGACCCGGCCGGCGAACCTGCGATTGGCCGCCTCGGCGATCTTCTGGGCCGTGCGCGCCACGCAGCCGACGGTGCAGAGCACCCAGATCTCGTTTCGCGTGCCCACCCGCCCGTCGGCGCGGCGATAGCCCTCGAAGGTCGCGTCGTCACCGGGGAGCGCCTCCGGCGCGCTCGGGGCGAAGCTGTAGGCCTCCAGTCCGCTGAGGGCGGTGGCCAGGTTGTGGCTGTGCACATGGTCGCCCGGGGCGATGTCGGCGGTGGCCCGGCCGATCGGCCAGCCGTATTTCAGCACCGGATCGCCGGCCTTCACCGGGTTCAACGCCATCTTGTGCCCGGCCGGGATCGCCGCGCGCGCGGTCACGCCGCCCACGGAATCGCCCTCGGCGACGCCCACGAGGGCCGTGGCGACATCGTCGCGGGGATCGATGCGTAGGATGGTGGCGATGTCGGTCATGGTCTATAAATTGATACCGGTGTCATGACTTACGCAAGCGTCACTTGTTGCGGCGACGGGGCGCAGGCTATGAACATCCCCAGGTACATTGCGGAAGAAGACACCCGTGGCGGCGCGCGAGGCAGGGACGAAACCGAGGCCGGCGGGTATGGAGGGCTCCTCCCGCCGCCCGACGATCAATGACGTGGCGCGCATGGCCGGGGTCTCCAAGAAGACCGTGTCGCGGGTCATCAACGAGAGCCCCTTCGTCAAGGAAGACACCCGCAAGGCCGTCCAGACGATCATTCGCGAGACTGGCTACGCTCCCGATCCCCAGGCCCGGGGCCTGGCCTTCCGGCGCTCGTTCCTGGTCGGGCTCATCTACGACAACCCCAATCCCCAGCACACGGTCAGCCATCAGCAGGGCCTGTTGGACGCCATGGCCGGCTCCGGCTTCGAGCTGGTGGTGCGCCCGGTGGACCGGACCAGCCCGCGCCTGCTGGACGAGATGCGGGTGTTCATCGAGCGCCAGAAGCTGTTCGGCGTGGTGCTGCCCTCGCCGGTGTCCGAGGACGAGCGCCTGGCCGCCCTGCTGCAGGAACTGGACGTGCGCTATGTCCGCATCGGCTCGGTCGCCCTGGACGAACCCGGCCGCATGCTGGTCAGCCACGACGGCAAGGGCGCGGCCGAGGCCGCCCGCCACCTGGCCGACCTGGGTCACACCCGAATCGCCCTCATCTCGGGCCCCACCAGCTTCCGGTCGTCGGTGGAGCGGCGGAAGGGCTTCGAGTCCGGGCTGGCCGAACGCGGCCTGTCGCTGGACCCGGCCCTGGTGAAGGTCGGCGGCTACACCTACGAGTCGGGAGTCGGCGCGGCGAAGGAGCTGCTGGCGCTGAAGGCCCGACCGACGGCCGTGTTCTGCCTCAACGACGAAATGGCCACCGGCGTCTACACCGCCGCCCGCGAGGCGGGTCTGCGCATCCCCGAAGACGTCTCGGTCGTGGGTTTCGACGACTCGTCCATCGCCAGCCGGCTGTGGCCGCCGATGAGTTCGGTGCGCCTGCCCCTGCGCGACATGGGCCGCATCGCCGGCGAAATGCTGGTGCCCAACCCCCTGCGCGACAAACCCAAGGTCCAGCCCGACATCCAGCCCGAACTGATCGTCCGCGCCTCCAGCGCCAAGGTGGGGTAGGGCCGGCCATCGGATAGGCCGGCGCCGAAAGTTCATTGCCCCTAACAATGACACCGGTTACCTTGAGGCCAATCGAGCGTCAGGCTCGCGATCCGGAAACGCCGAAAAGAGGCCGCTGATGGCCAAGTCCCTGAAGTTGAACGACGACCGGCTGTTGCCGGTCGAGCCGGCGACACGCGCCATCGCCCGTGCGCTCTACGCCGAGGTCCGCGGCCTGCCGATTATCAGCCCGCACGGCCACACCGACCCGGTCTGGTTCTCGCAGAACGCGGCCTTCCCGAACGCCACCGAGCTGCTGCTGGCCCCCGACCACTACCTCTACCGGATGCTCTATTCGCAGGGGATCTCGCTGGAGAGCCTGGGCGTGCCCGACCGTTCGGGCATGAGCAGCGCCGACCCGCGCGCCGCCTGGCGGATCTTCGCGGCCAACCAGCACCTGTTCCGCGGCACGCCTTCGGCCATGTGGCTGGGCCACGTGTTTGCCGAGGTGTTCGGCTTCGAGGTCCGGCTGGAACCCGAGACGGCGGACTTCTATTTCGACGCCGTCAACGAGAAGCTGGCGACGCCGGAATTCCGGCCGCGCGCCCTGTTCGACCGCTTCAACATCGAGGCCCTGGCCACCACCGAGAGCCCGTCGGACAGCCTCAAGCATCACCTGGCGATCCGCGACTCCGGCTGGGGCGGCCAGGTGATCACCGCCTATCGCCCCGACCCGGTGATCGATGTCGAGCACGAGCAGTTCGGCCAGGCCATGGAGCGGTTCGCCGAACTGTCAGGCGAGGACGTCTATTCCTGGCGCGGCTATCTGGAGGCCCACCGCATCCGCCGCGCGGCCTTCAAGGACGCCGGGGCGACTTCCACCGACCACGGCCATCCGACGGCGGCCACCGCCGACCTGCCCCCGGCCGAGGCCGCGGCCCTGTTCGAGACCATCGTCTCCGGGCGGGCCGGACCCGCCGAGGCCGAGCTGTTCCGCGCCCAGATGCTGACCGAGATGGCGGCGATGAGCCTGGACGATGGCCTGGTCATGCAGATCCACCCGGGTTCGTTCCGCAACCACAACGCCGGGGTCTTCGCGGGCTTCGGCCGCGACAAGGGCGCCGATATCCCCACCTCCACCGACTATGTGCGCGCGCTGAAGCCGCTGCTGGACCGGTTCGGCAATGCGCCCGGCCTCTCGGTGATCCTCTTCACCCTGGACGAGACCGCCTATGCCCGCGAGCTCGCGCCCCTGGCCGGCCACTATCCGATCCTGAAGCTGGGCCCGGCCTGGTGGTTCCATGACAGCCCGGAGGGCATGCGCCGGTTCAGGGAACAGACCACCGAGACGGCGGGCTTCTACAACACCGTCGGCTTCAACGACGACACCCGGGCCTTCCTGTCGATCCCGGCCCGCCATGACGTGGCCCGGCGCGTGGATTGCGGCTTCCTGGCCAAGCTGGTGGCCGAGCATCGCCTGGACGAGGGCGAAGCCCGCGAGCTGGCCGTCGACCTGGCCTACAACCTTCCCAAGCGGGCCTACCGGCTGGATCGCCAGCCTGCCGCCCCCATGGCGCTCAGCGCCTGACCAAGGACCCGACCATGTTCAAGAAGACATTCCACGCGACCCATCCGGACATGATGAAGGGCGCCGACAACGAGGCCCTGCGCGACCGCTACCTGGTCCAGGACCTGTTCGCGGCCGACACCGTCAGCCTGAACTACAGCCACAACGAACGCTTCGTGATCGGCGGCGCGGCCCCGGTCTCCAAGGCCGTGAAGCTGCCCGATCAGACCGAGCCGGCCAGCGCCGCGGGCCATCCGTTCCTGGAGCGCCGGGAGCTCGGCGTGGTCAATGTCGGTGGGGCGGGCAAGATCACAGTCGACGGCCAGGCCTTCGACATGGCGCCGCGCGATGGCCTCTATGTGCCGATGGGTTCGAACGACGTGGTCTTCGAGAGCGCCGATCCGGCCAGCCCGGCGAAGTTCTACCTGGCCTCGACCCCGGCTCATAAGGCCTGCCCGATCACCAAGATCGCCATCTCCCAGGCCAATCCCCTGGAGCGCGGCACGCCTGAGCAGTCCAACGAGCGGACCATCTTCCAGTACTTCATCCCAGGGGTCTGTGAGACCGCCCAGCTGCTGCTGGGCGTGACCTTCCTCAAGCCCGGCAGCGTCTGGAACACCATGCCGCCGCATCTGCACGATCGCCGCTCGGAGATCTATTTCTACTTCGACCTGGAGGGGGACGATAAGGTCTTCCACTTCATGGGCGAGCCCGAGGCCATGCGCCACATCGTGGTCGGCGCCGACGAGGCGGTGATCAGCCCGCCCTGGTCGATCCACATGGGGGCCGGGACTTCCAACTATGGGTTCATCTGGGCCATGGGCGGGGAGAACCTGGACTATACCGACATGCACGTCCTCGACATCTGCCAGTTGAAATAGGCGCCCCATGTCGTTGCAAATGTTCGATCTTTCCGGCAAGACGGCTATCGTCACCGGAGCAAACACCGGCCTGGGCCAGGCCATAGCCGAGGCCCTGGCCGGCGCGGGCGCCGACATCGCCGCGGTGGGCCGAACGCCCCCCGTGGACACCCGCTTCGCCGTCGAGGCCAAGGGCCGGCGCTTCCATGACATCACCGCCGACCTCGGCGGCCTGGAGCCGATCGAGCGTATCGTGGCCGAGACCGTCGAGCACCTGGGCGGGGTCGACATCCTGGTCAACAACGCCGGGATCATTCGCCGCAACGACGCGCTGGACTTCACCGAAGACGACTGGGACGCGGTGATGGACGTCAACCTGAAGACCACCTTCTTCCTCACCCAGGCGGTCGGGCGACGGATGGTGGAGCAGGGGCGAGGCGGCAAGATCGTCAATGTCGCCTCGATGCTGTCCTTCCAGGGCGGGATCCGGGTGGCCTCCTACACCGCCAGCAAGAGCGGCATCGCTGGCCTCACCAAGCTGCTGGCCAATGAGTGGGCGGCCAAGGGCATCAATGTGAACGCCATCGCGCCGGGCTATTTCGCCACCAACAACACCGAGGCCCTGCGCGCCGACGAAGGCCGCAGCCGCGATATCCTGGCCCGCATCCCGGCCGGACGCTGGGGTCGGCCGGAAGACCTGGGCGGGGCGGCGGTGTTCCTGGCGTCCAGCGCGGCCGACTACATGCACGGGGCGATCGTCCCGGTCGACGGCGGCTGGCTGGCCCGCTAGCCCCGCAGCCGCTCGAAGGCCGAGGGGCCGCTTCGGGCCCCAATCGCGGCGACGATCTGGTCCGCGCAGGCGCCGGGTATGGTGTTCGTGGTGTCGACGCTGAAGTCATAGTCGCCGTGTGCGTGGACCAGGTCGAACTGGCTGCGCACCTGACCGGGCTGGCGGTCGCCGCGGGCGATCTCCCGCCGCTCGGCCTCGGCCAGCTCGCAGCAGACCCCGACGAAGAACACCTCGCGGTCCGCGGTCGCCTCCAGCCAGTCCGTTAGCAGCCAGGGCTCGAACAGCACGTCGTCGACGATCACCGAGAGGCCGCAGTCGGCGAGCGCCGCGACCGACTTGTGGAAGGCCCGGACCATGGCCTGGGCGCCGGGGCCCAGGTGGAGGGGCGTCGCGCCGTCTGCCTCGTGCGTGAAATAGGTCCCGTGGGGCGTGTTGTGCCAGCTGGGCGGCATCAGGCCGAAGACGAAGGCGTCGAGGCTCACGATCACCGGCCGCGGATCCAGGCGCTTCTGCAGAGAGCGGGCGAGGGCGCTCTTCCCGGCGCTGGAAGATCCGTTCAGCAGGATGATCGCCGGGCCCGTCACCCGGCAAGCTTAGCAGCGGACGACCTGGGTTCAACGGCCCACCGCGGCGTCCTGGTCACAGTTTGGGCGTCTCGTGCCCAACAAGCGGGCGAGTGGTATTGCGGGTGTGACGGATTCGTGGCTACCCTTCGATGATACCGGTGTCAAACGCTGCATTGCACAATGACACCGGTGTCATGTAGGTAACAATCAAGGATGCGTCGATCCGATATGCCGCAAGTCGGCGCGGTGGGCGGTCCCTCGAGGGAGGATGCCATGGGTCGGACTTGGACGATGTCGCGCTGGCTGCTGGCCGGCGCCTCGGTGACGGCGCTCAGTCTGGCCACGCCCGCCGCCGCGCAGGACGCGACCTCGGAGGTCGAGGAGGTGGTGGTCACCGGCTTCCGCGGCAGCCTGCAGCAGGCGCTGAACCTCAAGCGCGACTCTTCCGTCGCCGCTGACACCATCCTGGCCGAGGATATCGGCAAGTTCCCCGACCTGAACCTTTCGGAATCCATCCAGCGAATTTCCGGCGTGGCGCTCGCCCGCGACGCCGGGGAGGGCCGTCAGATCACCGTGCGCGGCCTGAGCCCTCAATTCACCCGCGTGCGCATCAACGGCATGGAGGCCCTGACCACCGCCGGCGGCACGGACGCTTCGGGCGGCACCAACCGCGGCCGCAGCTTCGACTTCAACATCTTCGCCTCTGACCTGTTCAGCTCGATCACCGTGCAGAAGACCGCCTCGGCCCAGACCGAGGAGGGTTCGCTGGGCGCCACGGTCGACCTGCGCACGGCCCGGCCGCTGGACTATGACGGCTTCAAGTTCGCCGCTTCCGCCCAGGCCAGCTACAACGGCCTGTCCGAGAAGACTTCGCCGCGCATGGCCGCGATGATCTCCAACACCTGGGCCGACAACACCCTCGGCGCCCTGCTGTCGGTGGCCTACAACAAGCGCACCCTGCTGGATGTCGGTACGTCCACGGTGCGCTGGGCGCGGGGAACCAACGTCGCGCCGGGCTTCGACGCCCTGCCGAACGCCGCGGGTCTGCCGACCACCGCCAACCCGGCGGCCGCGGCGGTGAACGCGGCCTATCACCCCCGAATCCCGCGCTACGATCGCTACGACCAGGAACAGGACCGGCTGGGCGCCACCCTGGCCCTGCAATGGAAGCCGAGCGATCGGACCGAGCTCACCTTCGACCTGCTCTACGCCAAGCTGGACGGGAACCGGGAGGAACAGTTCCTGGAAGTGCCCTCGTTCAGCGTCAACGGCGCCTGCACCGCGGCCAATGTGGCCACGAGTTGCGGCATCGCCGACACCAATGTCACGGCCTCGACCATCGACGCCAACAACACCCTGGTGGCGGGCACGTTCAACGATGTCGATCTGCGGGTCGAGGACCGCTACGACGAGCTGACGACCACCTTCACCCAGTACTCGCTCGACTTCACCCACGAGTTCTCGGACAACCTGCGCGTCCACGCCCTGGCCGGCCATTCGAAGTCCGACCACGACAACCCGGTCCAGACCACGATCATCTGGGACCAGTTCAACGTCGACGGTTACCGCTACGACTACAGCCAGGGGCGAGCCCCGCTGCTGACCTATGGCAACGCCAACCTGGCCGACGCTAGCGCCTGGACCCTGACCCAGGTGCGCATGCGGCCGCAGACCGCCAGCAATGTCTACGACACCGTCCAGGCCGAGGTGGAGTTCGAGCCCAACGAGATCTTCAAGTTCTCGGCTGGCCTGAACTGGAAAAGCTACGAGTTCGAAAGCACCGAACTGCGCCGTTCCAACGGGACCAGCGCCAACCAGGAGCCGGTGATCCCGGCGGGGGTGGCGGCCATCGCGCTCTCCAGCTACGCCAAGACCGTCAACCTGCCGACCAGCGGGCTGGGCGCGCCGGCCGGCACGGTGACATCATGGGTGTCGCCCAGTTATTTCGCCGCGGCGACCGCCTTCAACCTCAACGATCCGACCGCCTTCGGCGGCGCCTGGCGGTTGGGCCGCGAACCCGCGCTCGGGAACAATCGCGGGGTGTCGGAGGAGGACAAGGGCGGCTTCGTGCAGGTCGATTGGTCGACCGAGATCGCCGGCATGCCGTTCCGCGGCAATATCGGGGTCCGCCATGTCCAGACCCAGCAGAGCGCCTCGGGCTACACCTTCCTATCGGGCGCGGCGGTGCCGATCACCGTCGACCGCACCTATGAGGACACCCTGCCGTCGCTGAACGCGGTGCTGGAGCCGATGGAGAACCTGCTGATCCGGTTCGGCGCGGCCCAGACCATGTCGCGGCCCGACCTGGGCAACCTGACGCCGGGCGCCACGGTCAGCGTGTCGGGCACCACCCGCTCGGTCACCGCCGGCAACCCCAATCTCGATCCGTTCCGGGCCGACGCCTACGACCTGTCGTTCGAATGGTACTATCAGCCCGAGGCCCTGATCAGCGTGGCGCTGTTCAAGAAGAAGGTCGACAGCTTCGTCCAGACGCTGTCGACCGGAATTCCCTTCACCGGCAATCCGTTCGGCATCCCCGACAGCGTGGCGACCGCCGCCTGCGGCTCGACGCCCGGCTGCAGCCCCGCCGCGCTCTGGCAGTTCTCGACCCCGCGCAACACCCCCGGCGGCGACCTCGAGGGCTATGAGATCAGCTTCCAGCAGCCACTGAGCTTTCTGCCCGGGCCGCTCGCCAATCTCGGCTTGCTGGCCAACTACACCTATGTGAAGTCGTCCATCGACTATCTGAACGCCGCCGGCGCGGTGGTGGCGACCAACGACATCACCGGCCTGTCGCGCAAGGCCTACAACGCCACGCTCTACTATGAGGACGAGAAGGTCAGTGCGCGGGTCTCGGCCAGCTACCGCAGCCGCTACCTGACCCGCGTGCCCGGCGCCGAGGCTGGCACCACCTTCGACGGAACCAACGAGACCTTCAATGTCGACGCCTCGTTCACCTACACCTGGAACGACAACCTGAAATTCACCGTCGAGGGCGTGAACCTCACCGACGAGTTCCAGGATCAGTTCAACGACCAGACTGACCGGCTCTCGTTCTACCACCACACCGGCCGTGAGTTCCTGGTCGGGGTCCGCTACACCTACTAGGCGCCTTCTCCCCGAGAAGACCACTGTATCGGCGCGCCGGGATGACCGGCGCGCCGCCTTGTTCAAGGAGACTGCCAGCGTGGGCCGCGTCGTCTGTTTCGGGGAAATCCTCATCCGGCTTTCGGCGCCGGACGCCGAGCTGCTGCTGCAGTCGCCCAGCCTCAAGGTCTGCTTCGGCGGGGCCGAGACCAATGTGGCGGTGTCCCTGGCCAGGCTGGGGCACGAGGCGGCCATGCTCTCGGTCGCTCCCGACAACGCGCTGGGCCGGGCCGGGATCGACGAGTTGCGCCGCTACGGGGTCGACGTCTCGCGGGTGGCGGTGACGCCGGGCCGCCAGGGGCTCTATTTCCTGACCCCGGGCGCCGCTCAGCGCGCCTCGCAGGTGCTCTACGACCGTGCCGGCTCGGCCTTCGCCCTGGGCGCGGGAAGTCTCGACTGGGACGTGGCCCTCGCCGGGGCGGAGTGGCTGCATGTCTCGGGCGTCACCGCGGCCATCGGCCAGCAGACGGCGGACGCCGCCATCGCCGCGGTGCGGGCCGCCCACCGGCTGGGGGTCAAGGTCTCCATGGACTGCAACTACCGGGCAAGCCTCTGGCAGGCCTGGAACGGCGACGCGCCGGCCATCCTGGGCGAGATGCTGAGCCACGCCGACCTGGTGTTCGGCGACCACCGCGACATCGCCCTGGTGCTGGGTTCCCGCTTCGCCGCCGCCCAGCCGGGGGAGAGCACGGGCGACCTGCGCCGCAGGGCGGCTAGCGCCGCCTTCGAGGCCTTCCCCAAACTCCAGCGGATGGCCTGCACCGACCGGGTGCAGCACACCGTCAACCACCATGACATCTCGGGCCTGGTCTTCACCCGTGAGCGGACCTGGCGCACCGAGAGCCGGCCGCTCAACCCCATCATCGACCGGATCGGCGGGGGCGACGCCTTCGCGGCCGGCGTCCTGCACGGTCTACTGGCCGGGCTGGAGGAGGGGGCGGGGCTGGAGTTCGCCATCGCCGCCGCGGCCCTGAAGCACGCCACCCCCGGCGACTTCAACCTGGCCACCCGCGCCGAGGTCGAGGCCCTGGTCGCCAGCGACAGCCTGGATGTCCGGCGCTGACAGGCGCCTGACATGACGGAAGTTTAATCCACCGCCCCGCGCCACCGCCCGCGCGCGGTGTATGAAAGGCCCCAAACGCCGCCGGCGCCCGAGAGCGCCGCGCCCTGGGAGCCCGCAATGAACACTTGGAAGTCCGTCCTGCTGGGGGCCTGCGCGCCCGTCCTGCTCGCCGCCTGCGCCACCGCCCCCGCGCCGACCCCGCCCGTCCAGTCCGTTCCGGCCCCGGTCGCCGAGACGCCCAAGCCGCAGCCGAAATTCGGGACCTTCGGCTTCGATGTGGCCGGCATGGACAAGGCCGTCGCCCCCGGCGACGACTTCTTTGAGCACGCCAACGGGACCTGGGCCAAGACCACCGAGATCCCCGCCGACCGCGGCAGCTACAACACCTTCGGCATCCTCACCGAGATCGCCGGAGTGCGGACCCGGGCGATCATCGAGGACGCCGCCAAGGCGCCGGGGGCCGAAGGCTCCGAGGCTCGCAAGATCGGCGACTACTATGCGAGCTTCATGGACCAGGCGGCCATCGAGGCCGCGGGGCTCAACCCGCTGAAGCCGGAACTCGATCGGATCGCGGCCATCAAGACCCGCGCCGACCTGTCGCGCGAACTGGGCGCGGGCCTACGAGCCGATGTCGATGCGCTGAACGCCACCGACTTCCAGACCGACCGGCTGTTTGGCCTGTGGGTCGCCGAGGACATGAACGACACCTCCATGTACCGGCCCTATCTGATGCAGGGCGGCCTGTGGATGCCGGACCGCGAGTACTATCTGGGCGACACGCCGCGCTTCAAGGATCTGCGGGCCAAGTACCAGGACCACATCGCCAGGATGCTGACCCTGGCCGGCTATGACGACGCGCCCCGGCGCGCGGCGCGGGTCCTGGCCCTGGAGACCGCTATCGCCAAGGCGCACTGGACCGTGGACGCCACCTCGGACGTGGCCAAGGCCAACACGGTCTGGACGCGGGCCGAACTCGCCGCGAAGGCGCCGGGCCTCGACTGGACCGCCTATCTCGCCGCCGCGGGCCTGGCCGACCAACCGCGTTTCGGCGCCTGGCAGGCGAGCGCCATCGCCGGTCTCGCCAAGCTCGTCGGCGACCAGCCGATCGCGGCCTGGAAGGACTATCTGGCCTTCCATGCGGTGGAGCGGGGCGCCCCGCTGATGGGCCAGGCCCTGGTCGACGAGCATTTCGCCTTCAACGGCACGGCGCTTTCGGGCACGCCCCAGCAGCGCGAGCGCTGGAAGCGGGGGGTGGACAACACCAGCCTGGCCCTGGGTGAGGCCGTCGGGAAGCTCTATGCCGAGCGGCACTTCTCGCCTGACGCTAAGGCGCAGGTGCAGGACATGGTGAAGAACCTGCTCGTCGCCTTCGACGCACGCGTCGATCGGCTGGACTGGATGAGCCCGCAGACCAAGGCCCGGGCCAAGGAGAAGCTGGCCAATTTCAAGGTGGGCGTCGGCTATCCCGACAAATGGCGGGACTATTCGGGCCTGCGGATCGTGCGCGGCGACGCCTACGGCAATTGGGAGCGGGGAAGCCTGTTCGAGTACCGGCGCAATGTCGCCAAGCTCTCCAAGCCTGTCGACCGCGACGAATGGTTCCTGCTGCCGCAGGACGTCAACGCGCTGAACATGCCCATGCAGAACATGATCATCTTCCCCGCCGCGATCCTGGAGCCGACCTTCTTCGATCCGAACGCGGACGCCGCGGTGAACTACGGCGCCATCGGCGGGGTGATCGGCCACGAGATCGTGCACGGCTTCGACGATATCGGCGCGTTGTTCGACTCCAGGGGCAATCTGAAGAACTGGTGGACGCCGGCCGACATGGCCCAGTTCAAGGCGCGGGGCGCGGCGCTGGCCCGGCAGTACAGCACCTATGAGCCGCTGCCCGGCCTGCATCTCAACGGCGAACAGGTCCTGGGCGAGAACATCGCCGACCTCGCCGGCCTGGCCACGGCCTATGACGCCTATCACCTGTCGCTGAAGGGCGCGCCGGCCCCGGTGATCGACGGCTTCACCGCCGACCAGCGGTTCTATTTCGGCTGGGCCCAGAACTACCGCTCCAAGTACCGGGAAGCCGCCCTACGGCGGGCGGTGCTCACCGGCGTCCATTCGCCGGGCATGTACCGCGCCCAGACCGTGCGCAACCAGGACCCCTGGTACGGCGCCTTCGACGTCAAGCCGGGGCAGGGCCTCTATCTGGCGCCGGCCGATCGGGTGAAGATCTGGTAGCCCAGATCGTCCCCATCAATGATCCGGACGACCCGCGGGTCGCCGCCTATCGCGACGTGCGCGAGCGCGACCTGGTGGGTCGCCAGGGACTGTTCGTGGCCGAGGGCGAGGTGGTGCTGCGGGTGCTGGCGCGCTCGCGCCTGCACCGGCCCGTGTCGCTGCTGATCGCGGAGAAGCGGGTGGCGGGCCTGTCGGAGATCCTGGCGGCGATCGCCGACGACGTCCCGGTCTATGCCGCCGGCCAGGCGGTGATGGACGCGGTGGTCGGCTTCCCGATCCATCGTGGCATCCTGGCGCTCGGGACCCGCGTCGCCGAACCCGATCCGGCCGTATTGCTGGCCGGCCTGCCGGAGCGCGCCCTGGTTCTGGTGCTGAGCGCTATCGCCAACCACGACAATATGGGCGGGCTGTTCCGCAACGCCGCGGCCTTCGGCGCGGACGCCGTGCTGCTGGACGCCGACTGTTGCGATCCGCTCTACCGCAAGGCCATCCGGGTTTCAGTGGGCGCGGCCCTGACCACGCCCTTCGCGCGGCTGGCGCCGGGGGCGGACCTGCTGGGCCTGCTGGAAGGTCAGGGCTTCGAGGCCGTGGCGCTCAGCCCGCGTGGGGCGACGACCTTGGCGCAGCTCTCGCGACCGCCCCGGGCCGCGGTGGTGCTGGGCGCGGAGGGGGCTGGATTGTCGGAGCCTCTGCTGGCGCGGGCCAGGACCGTGCGGATTCCCATGGCGGACGGCTTCGACAGCCTGAACGTCGCGGTGACGGCGGGCGTGGTCCTACACCACCTGGCCTTCGCGGCCCCGGCTTCGGCGAAGCGCTAGCGGGCGCGGCGCACCGTGGCCGCGCCGTCCTCGGTTTCCTCGATCAGCGAGCGGGTCAGGTTGAGAATGGCGGTGCGCAGCGCCGGTTGCTGGACGCTGGCGAAGGCTTCGAGCAGTTGCACCGCGCCAGGCACGGCCAGCTTCTCGAACAGGCTCTCGTCCCCCTGGGAACTGGCCGTCTCGCCGACCAGTTCGCCGACCGAGGTGTCCAGCTTCTGGGCGATCTTCACCAGCATCGAGGCCGAGACGCGGTTCGCGCCGCGCTCGTACTTCTGGACCTGCTGGAAGCTGACCCCCAGATGGTCGGCCAGGGTCGACTGCGAGATGCCCAGCCATTTGCGTCGAACCCGAATACGGTGGCCCACCGCCACATCGATCGGGTCTGGGCCTTGGTCTTCGCCGTTCTCGTTCACCGAAACGTCCTCATCGCGCCGCTGCACTTTGCGCACACTGTTATTTGACACAGCGGCAAGCTAGGCCGCCACATCTTTATGGTGAAGTGGACGTTGCGCCGCAGTGCAGGGTTAATATTCGCTTGTTGAGGGAATTCAAGCGTTCGGGGCGCGATCCTGAAGAATGGCGCCAATCTGGTCGAGGACCGCGAGGGCCGTTTCCTCGCCGTGACTCTCGCATATCTCGCCGGCCCGATGGATGATGCATGACAGGGCGGCCAGGTCGCGTGGGCCCAGCAGGCTGGCCATCTGCAACAACTGTTCGGTCTCATCGGACCGCGGCCTGGCGTCGCCGCGAAGCGGTTGCGAACGGATGGGGCGGCCGCGAGTCTCGGAGGGAGTCTTGAAGGTCATGGGGCGTTGGCCGCGGCGAGCGCCCCGGCGTCCTCTACAAAAAGCTCATGGGAATCGATGATGCGGGCCATCGGCGACAGGGATGCGAGCGGCGCGGCCATGGCTTGGCGCAGGGCGAGTTCGTCGCGGGCGCCCAGCGCCACGGCGTCGCGCACCACCTCGACCGACAGGTCCCGGTCGACGGCGGCGAAGGCGGTGGCCAGCACGCTGTCGCACAGGGAAAACCCGATCAGCGCCAGCGGACCGCCATAGGCCCCCGCCGTCTGGCTGAAGCCGCGGTGCGAGAAGGCCGACGGGCCGTTGCGTAGATAGACCGGCTCGCTGGGCAGGGGTTCCAGGCCCGCGATGGGCCGCCCGGCCTCCAGCGTCGCCTCGCGGCGGTGGACGTGCAGCACCGGCCAGCGCCGGCGGCGGGCCTGGTCCAGCACCCGGCGGCAGGCCTCGATGGCGCGCTCGGCGCCCTCGCAACCGGCTCCGGCGGTGGCCCGGCCACGCTGGAGGTCCAGGCAGACCAGGACGGAGGGACCGCACCTCATTGGCTGAGCGCCCCGAAGTTGGCCGCGGGACGCGCGGCCGAGCGGTCCAGCACGCCGAACTGGTCCCAGGCGCCCTCCGGGCGCAAGAGCTCCAGGGCAGGGCTGTCGAGGGTCAAGGCGTCGGGCGGCGGCACGCCTTCGACGATCATCTCCACATAGTCGTGGTCCGACACCACGAAGCTGCGGCGATCCTCGCGGATCTTGGCGTTGAAATACTGTTCCCAGAAAGGGATCAGGCGCACTTGGCCGTAACCGAGGATCGTGCGGTAGTTCTTCTTCTCGGCGAGCCGCTTGGCGGCCAGGATCAGCATCAGCGTCGCGCGGCCGCGCCGGTATTCGCGCCGCACCGCCACCCGCTCCACCTTGGCGAAGTCGGCGAACCAGCGGATGCGCAGGGTCCCGATCGGCTCTCCATTCCGGCGTAGGACCAGGTGGGTGGCGCCGGCGAAGTCGTTGCCGTCATACTCCTCGTGATACGGGCAAGCCTGCTCGCCCATATAGACCAGCGTCCGCACCGCCACGGCCTGCATCAGGTCGTCCAGGGTCCGGCAGACGGTGACCACCAGTTCGGCCTCGTCGATCTCGGTGGCGGCGCGCGCTTCCAGCGGCAGACGGACATTGGCGTTCATCAGGCGGCCTTTCTGGGCGTGAGGCGATCGTTGGCGCGCCAGGGCGGCGCCGACACCAATCCCCCCGCATGGGCGCGCGCGCCCATGCGGTCGTGCAGCACGCGCTCGCCTTCCGACGTCGCGGCCCGGGCGTAGAATGGAAGGGCGCCATAGACCTCGCGCTGCAATTTCATGGCGCCGACGATGACCGCGGCGCGGCTTCGCGGAGTCAGTCCGGCCATCCCCCAGCCATAGAAGGCCCTGGCCGCCTCGCCAGGTCGCGCCAGCATCGCGTCGGGTGGGGACAAGCCGTCGAAATCGCCCCGGGCCAGGCTGGGACAGGCCGCCGCGGAGAGCGGGATAACCGCGAGCGCGCCGATCAACTGGCCGTCGCGCGAGCGCATCGCGAACGTGGCGCACCCGGTGCGCGCCTGGACCCGAAGCATGGTGTCGAGGGAGGCGATCGCCGGTCCGATCAGGTGTTCCGCCAGGGCGTGGCCCTCGGCGATATCCTCGTCCGTCGCCAAGCGAAGGCCCAGTTCGGCCATGGCCCGTCTTGCGTGCGGCAGACGATTGACTGGCATTTGTCGACGCCCGGTCTTTGCGAAGCTATCATTCCTTAGGGCGTGCTCCCGCAACCGTGGAGCCACGAAGTCTGTATGAGAGCCCCACGGATATGACGGGTGTGCGGATGGACGGTCGGGGCGCGAGCCGCGCGGACTGGGACGACATCAAAGCCTTCGTCGCCGCCGCGGAGACCGGCAGCTTCGGCGCCGCAGCGCGCCGCCTGCGCACCACCCAGCCGACGATCACCCGCCGGATCGACGATCTCGAGACCCGTCTGGGCGCTCGGCTGTTCAATCGCGGCCTGCGCGGGGTGACCCTGACTCGGGCTGGAGAACTGGTCTTCGACCGCGCTTTCACCATGCAGCGCGCGTTCGGCGACATCGAACGGCTGGTCCTCGACGCCGAGAATCCGAACGCTGGCGACGTGACGATCGCGGTGTCGGAAGGCATCGGGGGCTACATCCTGGGGCCGGAAGTCGCCGACTTCATGCGCGAGCATCCGGCGATCCGGCTGGCGATCGACTGCGGCTTTCACCCGGACAATCCAGTCGACGGGCACGTCGACCTTTCGATCCAGCTCGGCGACGCCGGCGGCGCCACGGACATGACCGCCAAGCCGCTCGCCACGCTGCATTACGCCCTATTCGCCGCCCGGGAGTACCTGGATACGTATGGCGCGCCCACGCGCCTGGATGCGGCGGCGGGCCATAGGTTCGTCTATCACGCCGCCCAGGCGCGGGATCGCTGGGATCCGAAGACCAACGCCTTCATGGAGCTGGCGGCCCCGGCGCTGATCCTCAACTCGTCGACGGCGATGCTGCAGGCGATCCGGCGCGGCGCCGGCATAGGGGCGATCCCGACGGCGATCCTGCCGCTCGCCCCCGATCTGGTGATGCTGGACATCCCGCCGCTGGCCTCGCCGACCCTTTGGCTGTGCCATCACCGGGAGGCGATGAAGTCGGCGCGGGTGGCCCGGGTGGCCGAGTGGCTGGTCTCGATCTTCGACGCGCGCGAGCGGCCGTGGTTCCGGCCGGAGTTCGTCCATCCCTCGGAATTCGCCGAATGGTCCTGGCCCGCCGCCACGGCCGGCGTGCGCCGCTAGGCCGCGGATCGCGCGAGCCGGGCTAAATTCGACCTTAACCTTGTTCGACCACGCTCCAGTCTCCGTCAGCGAGAAGAAAAACACGGGGAGTGCGGATGTCGGGCGAGGGGGCGGCGACACCAGACGTGCGTCCGTTCGGCCTGGATATCTCCCAGGCGGTCTGTGATCGCGCCACGCGGCTGGCCAAGACCCTGTTCGGCGCCGTCGATTCCCGGATCGTCCTGGTCAATGGCGACGCCTTCTGGAGCAATCGCGACCCGGAGGGAAAGGTCGTTCAGGGCCGGCCCGCGGCCATCGACATCATCCTGGACAGCGGGGAGTTGCTGTGGATCCCCGACACCCGGCTCGATCCACGCTTCTGTAATTCTCCCTCCGTAGTGGGCCCGCCCCATGTGCGGTTCTGCGCCGGCGCGCCGATCCTGCTGGCGGACGGGGCCTGCGCCGGCGTCCTGGGCGTCACGGGTTTGGAGCCGCGAGCCTTCAACCAAAGCCTGGCCAACCGGTTGGCCGATCTGGCCGAGTTCGTCGCCGACGAGTGGGACCGCGCCCAGGCGACCCGGGCGCGCGAGGCGATCCAGCGCGAGAACGCCGAGTTGTCGGCGACCATGGGGGCGATCTTCGGCGCCTTGCCGGGGACGGTGGTGCTGACCGACCATGACCTGAGGGTGGTCTGCTGCAACCCCGCCTGGGCGCGACGGATCGGCTACGAGGTCGGCCAGGTGATCGGACGCTCGCTCTATGAGGTGTCGCCCTGGGCCGAGAACCATCGCAAGAGCTACGAGCGCTGCCTGGCGGGCGAGACCATACGCAATGAGCGCTTCCCGGCCACCGCCGCCGACGGCCGGGTCGTCTGGAGTAAGATCGAGCTGGCGCCCTGGTGGAACGCGCGCGGCGAGGTCGGCGGCATGGTCGCCGTCAGCCTGGACATCACCAACATGGTCGAGGCCCTGGACGAGACCCGGCGCTCCGAGGAGCGGCTGACCCTGGCCATGGAGATCGCCGAGCTCCACGTCTACGAGGTCGACTGGGCGCGCCGCGAGTTGATCAAGACCGGCAGCGAGGACACCTTCTTCTCCGAGCCGAAGACCTTCGATGAACTCTATGCCGACATCTTCGGCACCATAGATCCGCGCGACCGCGCCAAGGTCATGCAGGAGTGGGACCGGCACCTGAACGAAGGCGTCCCCTATCGCCCGGAATACCGGGTGGTGCGCAGCGACGCCAAGGAGGTCTGGGTGCAGGGCGCCTGCCAGCTGATCCTTGACGAGAGAGGCCAGCCGCACCGCCTGATCGGCGCCCTCCAGAACATCACCGAACGCAAGGCCGCCGAGCGCGCGCTGCTGCAGGCCAAGGAAGACGCCGAGACCGCCAATCGCGCCAAGTCCACCTTCCTCGCCACCATGAGCCACGAGATCCGCACCCCGCTGAACGGGGTGCTGGGCATGGCCCAGGCCATGGCCATGGACGGCCTGACCGAGCGTCAGCGCGACCGGCTGGACGTCATCCGCCAGTCCGGCGAGACCCTGCTGGCAATCCTCAACGACGTGCTGGACCTGTCGAAGATCGAGGCGGGGAAGTTCGAGCTGGAGGAGGCGCCGTTCGACGTCGCGCAGCTGGCCCGCGGGGCGCATGCGGCCTTCAGCGCTATCGCCAGCAAGAAGGGCCTAGCCTTCGACCTGGCCATCGCCCCCGGGGCGCAGGGAGTCTATCGCGGCGATTCCACGCGGGTGCGGCAGATCCTCTACAACCTGGTCTCCAACGCCTTGAAATTCACCGAGAGCGGCGAGGTGAGGGTCACCGTGGACCGCGCCGGCGACGCCCTGCGGCTGACCGTGGCCGACACCGGCATCGGCATACCAGCCGAGCGGTTGGCCAGTCTGTTCCAGAAGTTCGAGCAGGCCGACGCCTCGACGACGCGCCGTTATGGCGGGACCGGCCTCGGCCTGGCCATCTGCCGCGAACTCGCCAGCCTGATGGGCGGCGTGGTCGACGCCTCCAGCGCCCCCGGCGCGGGCACGACCTTCGTCGTCAGCCTGCCCCTGGCGAGGATCGGCGATAGCGTGCCGCTGCCCGCTCCGCCGCCGTCGCCAAGCGAGACCGCGCCCTCGAACGGCGAGGCGCAGGCCCCGCCGCTGAGGGTGCTGGCCGCCGAGGACAATGCGGTCAATCAGCTCGTCCTGAAGACCCTGCTGCAACAAATCGGCATCGATCCGGTCATCGTCGACAACGGCGCCCAGGCTGTGGAGGCCTGGAGCCGCGAGATCTGGGACGTCATCCTGATGGACGTCCAGATGCCCGAGATGGACGGCCCCACGGCCACCGGGATCATTCGCACCCGCGAGACCGCCGAGGACCGTCCGCGGACGCCGATCATCGCGCTCACCGCCAACGCCATGGCCCATCAGGTGGCGGAGTACGCCGCGGCCGGCATGGACGGTTTCGTCGCCAAACCCATCGAGGTCGGCCGGCTGTTCGACGCCCTGCAGGCGGTATTGGAAGCCCGGGACGCGGCGCAGGCGGCCTAGACCGCCACGGGTTCCGGCTTGGCCGAGACCCGCCGCCACACCTCGGTCGCGTGCACGCGATCGAGATAGGCGTTCACCGCTGGGAACGGCGACCAGTCGAAGGGCGTGATCGTCCGGTACGATTCGAAGGTGGCCACGGAATAGTCGGCGATCGTCAAGTTGTCGCCGAGCAGGAAGCTGCGGTCCTTCATGTGCGCCTCCAGGACCGGAGCGAAACGGGCGAGCCCGACCTGGGCCTCGGCGACCGCAACCGGATCGGCCGGGCCGAGCTTCAGCAACGGCTTGGCGACGATCTCGAAGGCTAGGGCGCCGAAGGCCCGGTTGAAATGGACCAGCTCCCAGGCCTGCCAGCGGGCCACCTCGGCGCGGCCCCGGGCGTCGCGCGGATAGAGCCGCTCGTCGCCGGCCATCTCGGCCAGGTACTGCATGATCGCGTTGGACTCGGTGAGACGATACCCCTCGACGGCCAGCACGGGGACCATGCCGTTGGGATTGATCGCCTTGAAGGCTGGAGAGGCGAGATCTCCGAAATCGTGGCGCAGGATCTCCACCTTCAGGCCCAGGTGGGCGATCACGGCCTCGACCTTGCGGCCATTGGGCGAGCCGGCGACGGTATGGAGTTTCAGCATCGGGACGTTGCTCATCGGTGAGTTCCTCTGTCCCGGCCGCCACCTCGGCGTCCGGTTCATCAACAAGACGTCGCCGCGACGCCCGAGGATTCTCTGGGCAAACTAATTCTCGGCGGGCGAATCCTTCGCGCTGGCCCGCGCGTCTCCATCTTTGGAGAGTCCCTGGAGGTTCCTTGAACGCGCCCCTGTCGAACGCCCGACCGCCAACCGCAGACCTCGATCGGTTGCTGGTCGAACTTCGGCCGAAACTGCACCGCTATTGCGCGCGCATGACCGGCTCGGTGATCGACGGCGAGGACGCTGTGCAAGACGCCATGGCCAAGGCGCTGCAGGCCAAGCCGGACCTCGCCGCCTTGGATAATCCAGAGGGCTGGCTGTTCCGGATCGCCCAGAACGCGGCGCACGACATCCTGCGCCGCCGTTCGCGGCGGGCGGAGATCGTGCTGGACGAGACAAGCGCCGCCGCGCCGCAGGTGGTCGCCGCGTCGACTAGCCTGCGCGCGTTCATGGCTCTGCCGCCGGCCCAACGCAGCGCTGTCATCCTGATGGACGTGCTGGGCTACAGCCTGGCCGAGATCTGCGAGATCGAGGGCGCGAGCCTTGCCTCGGTGAAGGCGGCGCTGCATCGGGGGCGCACGCGCCTGCGCCGGCTCGCCGCCGAGCCGGGACGTGCGAGCAATCCGTTGACCGCCGCCGATCTGGTGCGGCTGCGCGGCTATGTCGACCGCTTCAACGCCCGCGATTTCGACGGCCTGCGCGACATGCTGGCCGACGAGGTCCGTTTGGAGCTGGTCAACCACGTCCGCATGACGGGGCGCCCGGATGTCGGCAGCTATTTCGGCAACTATGAGCGTGGCTCGCCGGTCCGGCTGGCGGTCGGCGCCGTCGATGGGCGGCCCGCGGCTCTGGTCTTCGAGCCCGGGACGCTCGCCGTGGCCTATTTCATCCTGCTGGACTGGGCCGACGGCCGGCTGGCCGCCATCCGGGACTTTCGATACGCGCGTTACGCCATGGAAGGCGCGGCCGTCGCCTATTCCGCCGGGCCTTGAGCTGCAGGCCATGCACAGGCCGGCGAAACTCGCGCCCAGGATGGTGACCTCGTAGTCGGCGGGCATGAATGTCCCTTCGCGTGTTCTGGTCGCCCAAAGGCTAGCGACGCGGTTTTGTGTTATCAGCGGTTAGTTCGACGCGGGCCGGGTCTCGACAACGCCCGGCGACGCGGTGGACAATGCGACCCGTCATTGGCCGGAGCCTGGACCATGAGCCGCAGCCTCGCCCTTAGCCTGGCGATCACCGATCTCCTGTTCCTGGCCTACTGGTCGCTTGCCCTCTTGAGCCAGACCGGCGTCATCGCGATCCCGGCCGAGTTGATGTACGCCGGCTACGACAACCCGAGGGTGGTGGCCTGGAACTGGTCGTTCTTCCCGCTGGACCTGGCCTTTTCGGTCACCGGCCTGATGGCGGTGCGCGCGTCGCGGCGAGGCGATCCAGCCTGGCGGCCGCTGGCGCTGATCTCCCTGACCCTGACGGTGGTCGCCGGCCTGATGGCCGTGGCCTATTGGGCGATCCTGCGGGAGTTCGACCCGAGCTGGTTCCTGCCCAACCTGGCCCTGGTGGCCTGGCCCTTCGTCTTCCTGCCGGGCCTGGTCTGCGACCTGGCCGGCCCCAGCCAGGGCGAGGCCGCCTGATGCCTTGGGCTGACGCCGATTCCGGCCGCCGGCGCGGCTACCATGTGGGCAACCTGCGCATCCAGCTGCTGGATGAGGCCCGCACCCTGCTGCGCGAGGGCGGCATCGCCAAGCTGAACCTGCGGGCCCTGGCGGCGCGGGCCGGCATCGCGGCGGGCTCGGTCTATCACCACTACGCCAGCAAGAACGCCCTGCTGGCGGGCCTGGCGGCCGAGGGCTTCGGCGAGCTGGAGGCTGCGCTCAGCCATGCGGCGGCCTCGCCGGAGGGCACGCCGATCCGCGCCTCGGCGCTCGCCTATTTCGGCTTCGCCCGCGGCCAGCCCGGGGTCTACGGCCTGATGTTCGATCCGCAGATCCTGGCCGAGCCCGAGGTCAGCGCCGCCCGAGACCGCGCCTTCGACGTGCTGGTCCAGGTGATCGGCCACGCCGCCAGCCAGCAGGATCGGACCGAGGAGCAGGTGTACAAGGTGGCCCTGGCCGTCTGGGCCTGCGGCCACGGCGCGGCCTCCATGACCCTCGCCGGCGGGGAGGGGGCTCAGACCCCGCTGATGGAAGACGTGATCCAGGGCCTGGAAGTGTTGTTCCGGCGGGACTGATTTAACCGGCGGAGTCGGGGCCTATCCAAACGCCGTTCACCGGAATCTCCTCCAGGTTGCTGTACCGGGAGGAAGAGAATGGCCGACGGCAACATCACCAAAGACGTCATGTATGACGCGGTGGCTCCGAACGACTTCGAGTCCATGCTGGAACTCGATCGCTACAACGCCCGCTCGACGGCGTTCGACAAGATCATCTCGGCCACGCACGATCACTTCTGGGATCCGCTGGACCCGAAGTACATCGACTTCTCCGCCCCCTGGGACATGGAGAACGAGGCCCTGCTGCCCGACGACCAGATCATGTCGCTCGGCGTGCCCTATGTCTTGGATCACCTCGAGAAGACCGGCCAGAAGGCCAAGTTCATCAATGAGATGGCGCTGTGGAACTTCTCCTCGATCCTGCATGGCGAGCAGGGCGCGCTGAACCTGTCGGCTAGCCTCTGCCACGTGCTGAAGGACCAGGGCGCGCAGGAATACGCCGCCAACCAGACCCGCGAGGAGGCCCGCCACGTCACGGCCTTCGCCAAGTACATCAAGGCCCGCTGGGGCCGCCCCCGCCCCTGCGGCGCGGTGCTGAAGCAGCTCCTGGTCGACATCATCGAGGCGCCGGAGGTCTATAAGAAGATCATCGGCATGCAGATGCTGGTCGAGGGCCTGGCCATGGGCGCCTTCGCCGCCGGCTTCCAGTTCAACCGCGATCCGCTGGCCAAGAAGCTGTTCCAGCTGGTGATGACCGACGAGGCCTTCCACCACAAGTTCGGGAAGATCTGGGCCGACCGCACCATCCCCAAGATGACGAAGGACGAGCGGGAAATGGTGGAGGACTGGGCGGCCCACTGCTTCCAGTCGCTGCTGTTCAACATGGGTTCGCCCAACCAGCAGGCCGGCGTCTATGCCGACTTCGGCCTCGATCCCGACCGGGTCCGCGCCGAGATGGTGGTCCTGATCCAGAACGACGACCGCCGCCGCGAGCGCCTGAAGAGCCAGACCAACATCTTCCGGGTGCTCATCAAGACCCTGCTCAACGCCGGCCTGATCACCGATCGGACCCGGTCCTTCTATGCGACCTATGTCGACATGGAGGAGCTGAAGGCGGAAGGCGACAAGATGGTCGGCGACGACATCGCCGAGGAGGGGATCAAGTACCTCCAGGAGATCAACTTCAAGGACCGCGGCCGGGCGATCTCCATCGCCGCTGAATAGGCGCGGTCTGCGCTCCGACGACCTGGCGCCCGCCGTGCGAACGGCGGGCGCCCTTCGTTCCGAGCTTGATTTCGCACGCGAAGACGGCTGGTTAGGCGCATGGCCAAGCGGGTGAAGATCACGGTGGCGGGCGCCGGCGCCCTGGGGCTGACCACGGCGCTCGCCCTGGCCGACGCCGGGGCCGAGGTGACGGTGTTCGATCCCGCGGGCCCGCTGGACAACGCTTCGGGCGTGGCCGCCGGCATGCTGGCGCCGGCCTTCGAGTGCGTGCTCGACCCCGCCGCCGCGCCGCAGCTGGACCTGATGCTGGCCGCCCGCAACCTGTGGCCGGCCCTGGAGGCGCGGATCGGGATCGTGGTCGACCGGGCCGGCGCCGTGGCGGTGGGCGAAACCGACTTCCTGGCGCGCGCCGATGCGGGCCTGCGGTCGCTAGGCCTGCATCCCGCCGATCTTTCCCGCCAGGCGCTCGAGGGGCTCGCGCCCGGCCTCGCCCCGGCCTGGGGCCGCGGCGTCCTGATCCGCGAGGACTGGCGGATCGAGGCGGGCGTCGCCCTGGCCGCCCTGCGCGCGGCCTGCGAGGCGGCGGGAGTAGTGTTCCGCCAGACGGCGGCCCGCGGCTTCGAGGGCGGAACCTGGTTGGTGGTCGCCACCGGCGCCGCCCGCGACCTGGCCGTGGTCGCGCCCGAACTTTCGGCGCTCAGTCCGATCAAGGGTCACATCCTGCGCAGCCGGGCCTGCGCCTATGACGGGATCGTGGTGCGCGGCAAGGGCGCCTATGTCACCGCCGCCCCGGGCGCCATGACCATCGGCGCCACCATGCAACCCGGCTGCGACGACCGGGAGGTCGAGCCAGCGGAGGTTTCTACCTTGCTGGCGGCCGGCGCGCGGCTGTTCCCCCAGATCGCCGGCGCGGAATTCAGCGCCGCCGCCGGCGTGCGCGCGGCCACCGCCGACGGCCTGCCCATGGTCGGGCGTGGCCGCCATCACGGGGTGCTGCTGGCGGTGGGCGCGCGGCGCAACGGCTGGCTGCTGGCGCCCCTGGCGGCCCGGATCATCGCGGCTTGCGTGACGGAAGGGGAAGCCGCGCCCTATGCCCAGCGGCTGGATCCTGCGCGGTTCGGCGTCACTGGGGAGGCGAAATGACCGGGTTCTGGCTGACGCAGGAGCAGGAGGCCATCGGCGAGAGCGTCGGGCGCCTCTGCGCCCGGTTCGACGCCGACTACTGGCGCCGAACCGACGAGACCGGCGAGTTCCCCGAGGCCTTTGTCGCCGCCATGGTCGAGGCCGGCTGGCTGGGCGCGGCCATGCCCGTCGAGCTGGGCGGCTCGGGCCTTGGCCTCACCGAGGCGGCGGTGATGATGCAGGCGGTCGCCCAGTCCGGGGCCGGGTTCTCCGGCGCCAGCGCCCTGCACCTGAACATTTTCGGCCCCATGCCCATCGTGAAGTTCGGCAGCGACGAGCAGAAGCGCCGCCACATCCCCCGGCTGATCGCCGGGCAGGACAAGATGTGTATCGGCATCACCGAGCCCGACGCGGGCCTCGACACCACCAGCCTGACCACCAAGGCCACGCGGACCAATGACGGCTACGTCCTTCAGGGCCGCAAGACCTGGACCACCTCGGCGCAGCGCGCCAACAAGATGCTGATCATCGCGCGCACCACCCCGCGCGACCAGGTGACCAAGTCGACCCAGGGCTTGAGCCTGTTCTACATCGACTTCGATCGCACCAGGATCGAGGCCAAGCCGATCCCCAAGATGGGCCGCAAGGCGGTGGAGTCGAACCAGGTGTTCATCGACAACCTGGAGATCCCCGCCGACAGCCTGATCGGCGAGGAGGGCAGGGGATTCTACTACCTGCTGGAGGGGTTGAACCCCGAGCGGGTGCTGTTCGGCGCCGAGGCCGTGGGCCTGGGCCGCGCGGCCCTGGCGCGGGCGGCGACCTACGCCAAGGAGCGGATCGTCTTCGGCCGGCCCATCGGCCAGAACCAGGGCGTCGCCCATCCCCTGGCCAAGGCCTGGGTGGAGCTGGAGGCGGCCAATCTGATGGCCTTCAAGGCCGCGGCCCTCTACGACGCCGGCCGCGACTGCGGCGCCGAGGCCAATGCGGCCAAATACCTAGGCGGGGAGGCAGGCTTCAACGCCTGCGAAGCCGCGGTCCTGGCCCATGGCGGCATGGGCTACGCCAAGGAGTACGACGTGGAGCGCTACTTCCGCGAGGCCATGATCGCCCGCATCGCGCCGATCAGCCGCGAGATGGTGCTGAACTACATCGCCGAACGCGTGCTGGGCCTGCCCAAGAGCTACTAGGCGTGTTTGATCACCAGGCCCTGGCCGGTCGGCATCTCCAGGATGGCGTGGCCTCGCTTGGCGAACCACTCGGTCTCCAGGGCGTGCTGGGCGATGTAGGGGGCCCAGCCGAAGTCATCGAGCACCAGGACGCCGCCGGGCAGGATTCGATCCCATAGGACTTCCAGGGCGCCGATCTCGGCCTCGGCGTTGTTGAGGTCCAGGTGCATGAAGGCGATGCGCTCGGGCGCCGCCTGGGCCAGGCTGTCAGGAACCCGGCCCTTGGTGATGATCACGTTGGGTTCGGGGAAGCGGGCGCGCACCTCGTCGTAGAGCGTCGCCGAATGCTCCGCCATGGAGTGGTGCGGCATGGCCTCGTCGTGCTCGAATAGGTCGTAGAGGAAATAGCGGCGGGCCGAGATGTCCACGAGGTCGGCGACGGTGCGCGCCGAACTGCCGCGATAGCAGGCGCATTCGACGAAATCGCCGTCCAGGTGCGAGGTCTGCTTCGCCGCCCAGACCAGGGTCGAGATCCGCCACAGGGTGCCGCGCTCCGGTCCCGTTCGGGTGTTGCGGTTGATCGCCTCGCCAAAGGCCGGGTCGCGCAGGAAGCCGAGCGTCTTGCCCCAGGTGATCAGGTTGTCGGCGGCGAACACGCCCGCGGGATGGACGAACTCTCCGATCAGCGCGTCGCGGTGCTTGAAGAAGGTCTCGGCGTCGCGGACGCCGAAGAACGCCCGGCCCAGGAAGGATGGAAAGGGAAGCTTCATGGCGATCCTGAAGGTGACGGGTCCCCGCCTCTAGCACGAAGCGGGGACCGCGTGTCCAGGCCGATCACCCCACGCCGAACCGCACGGGGATGCGCACCTGGCCGCCGTCCACGGGTTGTCCGTCGGCTGTTTGCGGCCGCATCTTGAAGTAGGGGGCGAGCCGGAGCGCGGCGCGGCCGAAGCCTTCGCCCACTGGGGTCTCGCTGACCACCTGGCATCCTCCCAGCGTGCCCGCCGCGCTGACCGTGCAGCTCAACATGGCCAGGCCGCCGACTTCCCGGCGCAAGGCCGAGTCCGGATAGAACCGGGCGAACTCCCGAGCGCCTGGTTTGCTGAGCCAGGACGGCTGGATCACCTGGCTGACCGGCGTCGGCGTCGGGATCAGCGCCGTGAGGATCGGCGGATCGGGCTGGATCGGCTGCGGTAGCGGGGTCGGCTCGATCGGGATGGGCGTCGGGGTCGGGAAGGGTGTCGGCACGGATACGCGGGGCTGGATGGCGGATGGAGTCAGCTTCGGCGCCTCGATCGGCGCCTTGGGCAGGGTCACGGTCTGGACCTCGATGATCGGTCCCTCCGGCAGTTCGACCACCTCCGGCGGGGTCCAGGTCTTGGCGGCCAGATAGACCACCAGCCCAGCGTGCACCGCGATCGAGGCGGCGATCGCCATCGTCACCTTCGGTGAGCGCCTGCGTCCCGATCCTGTGCGGCCCGCGAAAACCGGCAGAGCCTGACGGATGACCATGGAGACCTCCCTTGTTTGTTTCGTCGCCGAAACAAAGGGTCGCGCCGGGATCGTGGCCGGACCTTGACCTTGGGGAAGCCGAATGGTGACGCTTTCGCGCCGGAATAGTGCGCGATCTGGTCGCGGTATGGTTAGCGGGGCGTTAACCATGTCGGCGCAAACCAGGGACCATGGCCATCCATGGAATCCGGGGCGTCGTCGAAGCCGCGATCCAACGCGCGTCCAATGCGACGGGCGTGGATTTCAGCTTCCTGATGGGCACGGCCGCGCGTGAGAGCGGTTACAACCCCAAGGCCAAGGCGTCGAGCTCCTCGGCCGCGGGCCTGTTCCAATTCGTCGAGCAGACCTGGCTTTCAACCCTCAAGCAGCACGGGGCCAAGTACGGCTACGCCCGATACGCCGAGCTGATCCAGAAGGGTTCGGACGGGCGCTACCGCGTCAGCGGCGCCGAGGCGCGCAAGGCGGTGATGGACCTGCGGATGGACCCGCACGCGGCCTCGTTGATGGCCGGCGAACTGACCTCGGACCATGCCTCCTATCTGAAGGGCCGCACGGGCCGCACGCCGACGGCGGGTGAGCTCTACGCCGCGCACTTCCTGGGCCCGCAGGGTTCGGCGCGGCTGATCGAGGCCATGCGCACCCGGCCGGGCGCCAGCGCCGCCAGCATCTTCCCCGACGCGGCGGGCGCCAACCGCGCGATCTTCTACCGCGACGGTCGGGCGGCCACGGTGGCCGAGGTCTACGCCAACCTGACCAAGACCGGGGGTTCGGGCGCCGCGGTGGATCGCCCGGTCGCCACGCCGGAGCCCCAGGGCGGCTTCATCCAGTACGCCTCAGCGCGCCAGAGCGCGGTCCAGCGCGATCAGGACGCCCTGGTCGAGATCATCCTGCGCGGCTCCCAGTCCCGCGACGACGCCGGCGCCAGCGTCAGTTCGCGGCTGAGCGGCTCCATGTTCTCCAGCGAGATGCTCCGCGTCCTGGCCGAGGCCCGCGACAAGTCGAGCTAGACCGCCGCTCCGGCGGCCACCATCGCTTCGATCTGCCCTGGCGAATAGCCGAGCTCGGCGAGGACTTCGTGGGTGTGCTGGCCCAGGCCCGGCGAGGCGGGGCGCCGGTCTGAATCGGCTCCTGGGAAGCGCGCGGGCGCGGCCGGCGAGCGGAAGGTTCCGCCGTGGCCGTCCTCCACCTCGACAATGGCCCCGGCGGCCTGGACCTGCGGATCGGCGGCGACCTCGGCCGGCGTTTGGACGGGGGCCCAGACCAGGTCGGCGGCGTTGAGCCGGCTGGCGATCTCCTCGAAGTCCAGGGCGCCGAAGGCCGCGTCGAACTCGGCGACCAGGGCTCGGTTGTTCACCCGGCGCAGCTTGCCCGAGGCGAAGCGTTCGTCCGCCGCCAGCTCCGGCCGGCCGCAGGCCTGCGTGATCAGCGCGAAGTCCTTGGACGCGCCGCGCGGATTGAGCACGAACCAGCGCTCGTCGCGGCTCTTGTAGAAATTGGCCACGGGATCGAAGGGATCGCTGCGCGGGCGGTTGGAGGCGAGCTTGCCCAGGGCCAACTGCACCGCCAGGTCCGAGCTGACCGCATAGACCCCGGTGGCCAGCAGCGAGGTTTGCACCAGCCGGCCTTCGCCCGTCCGCTCACGCTCGTAGAGCGCGGCCAGGATCGCCGAGACGGTGGCCAGAGAGGTCATGTGATCGCCGACCCCGGTGCGCAGGATGTGCGGGTCCTGGCCCTTGGGCGCATGCATCCGCGCCACCCCGGCCCGCGACCAGAAGGCGGTGACGTCGAAGCCGGGCAGGTGGGCGTCCGGCCCCTCCAGGCCGTAGCCGGTGACCACCGCATAGACCAGGCGTGGATTGGCCGCGCGCAGGGTCACATCGTCCAGCCCCGCGCGCTTCAGCGAGGCGGGTCGTACGTTGGTCAGGAAGACGTCGGCCTCGGCCGCCAGCCGGGCCAGGGCGTCGCGGCCTTCCGGCTTGGCGATATCCAGGACCACGGCGCGCTTGCCCCGGTTGTCCAGGTCGAAGGTCGGGTTGATCGAGATTTCGCTCTTGGCGTCAGCGAAGACGTGGCGCATCGGGTCGCCCTGCGGCCGCTCGACCTTGATCACCTCCGCGCCCCAGTCGGCCATGACCCCGGCGGCGCCGGGCGCGGCGATGTAGGAGGCGAACTCGACGACCTTCAGACCCTTGAGAACCACGCACATCCCTCCCGACCTTTTCGGCCATAGTGACCGCTGGGGAGGGGTGTCTCAAGGGCGCTCGGCGGAGCCGGGTCTCAGGCGACGACGCGGACCTTCGGCTCCTCGCGTTCCACGGCGATGGCGTCGGCCACGGCGCGGGCCACCGCCCCGACGCTGACCGGCTTGCGCAGCACCGCGTCGGCGCCGGCCTGGGTGCATTCCATGGCCTCGGCGGCGTCGCCGCCGATCACCGCGACGATCGGCACGTGGCGCATCGGGCCGTCCAGGCCGCGGATGGCGGCGATGGCCGCGGGACCGTCCATGTTGGGCATCCGGCCGTCGATCATCAGCAGGTCGAACTCGCAGACCTTGGACAGGTCCACGGCGCGACGGCCGTCGATGGCGTGCACCACCTGATGGCCCAGCTGTTCGATCACCGCGCGGAGCATGGCGGCGTTGAGCGCGTCGTCCTCGGCGATCAGCACCCGCAGGGCGTGGCGCTCCACGGCGACCGGGGCGGCGGCCTCGGGCGGCTGGCCGTCACGGTCGGGCAGGGCGTTGACGTCGTAGGGCAGTTCGAGCCGAAAGCACGAGCCGACCCCGACCGCGCTGTGGCCGGTGAGATCGCCGCCCATCAGCCGCGCCAGCTGGCGCGACAACGACAGGCCGAGCCCCGCGCCGGAAGTGCCGGCGCTGGTCCGCTCGATGCGGTTGAAGGGTTCGAAGGCCCGCTCCAGCTCGTCGACCGCCAGGCCCGGACCGGTGTCGGCGATCTCGACCGCCAGGCGTCCGGAGGCCGCCAGTTCGATCCGCGCCTCGACGCGGCCGCGGACAGTGAACTTGAGCGCGTTGCCCAGCAGGTTGGCGAGGATCTGGCGGGCCCGGTGCACGTCGGCGATCGCCGCGCCACGCTCGGCCAGGGCCAATTCGGGAGAGACGTGCAGGTTGATCTCCAGCGCCTTGGCCGAGGCGTTGGGCCGGTTGAGCAGCACCAGGTCGCGGATCAGGGCGACCGGATCGAAGGGCCGGGTGTCCACCGACAGCCGTCCGGCCTCGGCGGTTTCGGAATCGAGCGTGGTGTTCAGCACCGAGATCAGGTCGTTGGCGGCATCCAGGGCCGCGGCGAGCTGCTCGCGCGAGGGCGCCGAACGCCCGTTGTGGCCGACCGCGGCCGACAGCACGTGGGCGACGCCGGTCAAGCCGTTGCGGATCTCGTGGCTGAGCGTGGCCACCAGGTCGGACTTGGAGCGGGCCAGCTTGTTGGCGGCGTCCACCATCCCGGCGCGGTCGGCGATCAGCACCTCGCGGTCGACGGCCAGGGCGAACTGGCTGCGCAGGATGCGATTCACGATGAGGGCGAGCGCCATGGCCAGCGCCACGGCCCCCCAGGCAATGTTGGCCAGCTCACGCGTCTCGGGCCTGGAGAACAGGAAGAACAGCGGACCGGCCACCGCCGCCGATCCCAGAATCAGCAGGCTGGGCAGCCAGGACGCGGCGAAGAAGATCACCACGATCGCCGCGGCCAGGGACACCAGCAGCAAGGGCTCCCGCGCCAGGCCCGCTCCGTCGGCGAAGGCCGACATCTGGGCGACGGCGGCGGCCCATAGCAGGCCGCTTAGGATTTGGAGCCGTCCGCGCAACGCCAGATTGGTCCGGGCCTCGGGCCGCTTCAGCCAGTTCACCACGGCGTAGAAGGCGCCCCAGGCGGCGGCGAAGATGGCGAAAGTCCCGCTCATCCAGACCGCGTTCTCGGCGTGGGAGCCGGCCCAGACATAGGCCGGCAGGCTGACCGAGAACACGGCGAGCGCATAGGGGAGGAGGGCGGTCTGGGCGTCGAGCGCCTGCTGGGTGACCGAAAGCCCGCCGTGGTCCCGGATTTGCTCGGGGGTCTGCTCGGTCTGGCCAATCATCAAATCGAGCTCCTCGGCGACGAACCGCAAGTCTAGTCGCGGCAGGGTTTGCGAGGGGTTTACGCCGCCCGCCAATCCACACCTTCCAGGGCAACCGATCATTAAGCCTAACCGTCCACTATGGCGCTCGGAGCCTTCGGTTCCGAGTTGGGGTGAGGCGGAGATGGCGACCACGCGTGCGGCGCTGACGGACGACGATATTCGCACGCTCGTGAAGGGTGCGACGCCCGACGAGCGCGCCGTCGCCGCGCACCGGCTGTGCCGCTCGATCGAGACCGCGACCCTCTCCGACGAGGAGCGCACCCAAGCCCATGAAATCCTGCGGGTAATGGCCGCCGACGCGGCCGAACTGGTGCGTCGCGCCGTGGCCGTGACCCTGAAGAACTCCTCGGTGGTGCCCCGCGACGTGGCCCTGACCCTGGCCCGCGACGTGGAAAGCGTCGCCCTGCCGATCCTGGGCGCCTCGCCCGCCTTCACGGATGAGGATCTCGCCGAGATCATCCGCCTGGGCGGCCCGGTCCGCCAGGTGGTGATCGCCAAGCGGCCGAGGGTGTCGCAGGCCGTCACCGCCGCCATCGTCGAGCACGGCGTGGAGCGGGCCGTCGAGGCCGCCTGCGCCAACGACAACGCCGACTTCGCCGAATTGACCCTGCAGCGGGTGATCGAGCGCTTCGAGCAGTCCGAGCGCGTGCTGGCGGCGGTCGCCTATCGCGACGCCCTGCCGGTCTCGGTGACCGAGCGGCTGATCGACATGGTCGGCGACGCGGTGCGCGACCACCTGCTGAACCACCACGCCGTCTCGCCGGAACTGGCCCTGCAGATCGCCATTGGCGCCAAGGAGCGGGCGACCATCGACCTGGTCGACCAGGCCGGCCGCACCAGCGACGTGAGGGCCTTCGTCGCGCACCTGAACAAGAACCAGCGCCTGTCGGCCTCGCTGCTGCTGCGGGGCATGGCGCACGGCCACATGACCTTCCTGGAATGGGGCCTGGCCGAGCTGGCCGGAGTGCCGCATCACCGAACCTGGCTGATGATCCACGACGCCGGCCCGTTGGGCCTGCGGGCGATCTATGAGCGGGCCGGCCTGCCGGCGCGGCTCTATCCGGCGTTCCGCTCGGGCGTGGACACCTTCCATTCCATGGAGTTCGACGGCGGCGCGCGCGATCGGGAGCGCTTCCAGGAGAAGATGCTGCAGCGGTTCCTGACCCAGCCCACGGCCGCGTCGCGCGAGGACGTGGACTACCTATTGGAGAAGATGGACCGCATCTCCAGCGAGACCCGCAAGTCGTTCCGCGCCGAACAGAGCGCCTGACCTAGGGTCAGACTTGCGCGCGGGCGCCGGGGCTTTCAAGCTGGCGTCATGACCCAGGACATCAAGCCCGCCGCCACCATCCTGCTGCTGCGCGACGATCCGACCTTCGAAGTGCTGATGGTCAAGCGCCACCACCAGATCGATTTCGCCTCTGGCGCCCTGGTGTTCCCGGGCGGCAAGAGCCATGCGGGCGACCATGACCCGGCGTGGGCGAACCATGTCCTGGGCTGGGACGACTTCGACGCCGACCAGCGAGGCCTGCGGATCGCGGCCATCCGCGAGGTGTTCGAGGAGGCCGGCATCCTGTTCGGCGCGCGACTGGACGGGTCGCCGATCGGCGGCGAGGCCTGTCCGATGGACGTGCGCCGCGCCGTGGACAAGGGGGAGACCGCCTTCCTGGACGTGGTGAAGGACCTGGGCGTGCGTCTCGACCTCAACGCGCTCACCGTCTTCGCCCGCTGGATCACTCCGCCGCTGACACCGAAGCGGTTCGACACCTGGTTCTATGTGGCCGACGCCCCGGCCGATCAGCTCGCCGCCTGCGACGGACACGAAACCGTCGACGCCGAGTGGATCGAGCCCAAGGAGGTGCTGCGCCTGGCGGCGGCCGGGGAGCGCAAGGTGATCTTTCCGACGCGGATGAACGTGCAGCTGCTGGCCGAGGCCGGCAGCGCCGGCGACTGCATCGCCCGGGCGGTCGGTCGCACGCTGGTCACCGTCGAGCCGCAGATCCAGGACGGGCCGGGCGGCAAGGTGCTGGTCCTGCCGCCGGACGCCGGCTACGGCGACGTGGCCGAGCCGCTCTCCAATGTGATGTGAGGCGGTCGCCCCGGGCGGGTCAGGCGCCGGTCTCGATGACCTTGCGTTCCAGCTCCTCGATGAGGATTTTCCCCACCGGATGCTCGTCGGTCTTGATGTCGTCGCGGACGGCGGCCTTGATCGCGTCGATATGGGCGTCGACCAGGGGCATGGAGACGGTCAGGCGCTTGTCCTTGTCGTCGATCAACCGGCAGAGCGAGGCCCCGATCCGGGTGATCAGCGGGAATTCGTAGGTCGTCCCCAGGCCCTTGAGGTCGTGGGCGCGGAGATAGAGCGTTTCCATGGTCTCGGGCGAAACGCCTTGGGCGCGCACGGTCTGACGCGCGGCGTCCAGCTTGACCACTTCGTCGGCGAGCCATTGCGAGAAGTTCCCCGACAGGCTCTTCAGCGCCGCTTCGGCCTTGGCGATGGCGCTGGGGTCGATCGCGCCGAAGCGGCCGCCAACCTTGAGTCGAAGATTGGTGGGGGCGGGAATGACCTGGCCCGGATTCTGCTGGCTCACGAGGCGCCTCCTAAACAGTCGTCAACAGACTAAGGCGCATCCGTTAACAACGAATGGAGCGTGAATCTGATTGATATCAAACGGAAAATTGCTCCGCCAACACCCGCTCTTCCAGGCTGCGGCCAGCGTCGAACAGCATGTGCAGGGCGACGTCGCGATCCTCGGCGATACGGACCTCCAGGACGTCGCGGACCTCGAGATTGTCGGCCACGGCGCTCACTGGGCGCTTGTCGGCCTCCATGATCTCGAACTTGACCCGCGCGGTGTGGGCCAGCAGCGCGCCACGCCAGCGGCGCGGGCGGAAGGCGCTGATCGGTGTCAGGGCCAGGACGCGGGCGTCGAGGGGGATGATCGGGCCGTGGGCCGAGAGGTTGTAGGCGGTCGAGCCGGCCGGCGTGGCCACCAGGGCTCCGTCGCAGGACAGTTCGCCCAGCCGCACCTTGCCGTCGATGGAGATGCGCAGCTTTGCGGTCTGCCGGGTCTGGCGCAGCAGGCTGACCTCATTGATCGCCACGGCCCGGTGCTCGCGATGGTGGGCGTCGATGGCCACCATCTGCAGGGGGTGGATGACGGCGCGCTCGGCGGCGTTAATCCGTTCCAGCAGGGCGTCCTCGCTGTACTCGTTCATCAGGAAGCCGACGGAGCCGCGGTTCATGCCGTAAATCGGCCGGTCGCTCGTCAGGTTCTCGTGCAGGGTCTCCAGCATGAATCCGTCGCCGCCCAGGGCCACGATCGCCTGGGCGTCGGCGGGCGACGCCTGACCATAGCGGGCGATCAGCGCCGCGCATGCCTCCTGGGCCTCGGGCCGGTCGCTGGCGGTGAAGGCCAGGCGGGTGATGAAGGGCTCAGCTTTGAACATCGGCGGTCAAAAGCTCCTGCATCGCCCATTCCGTCAACCAGGGTCGTAAACCTGGCGCGTCACCGCGGCGTGACGGCCTGGCGGAAGGCGGCGCCGGCGATGTCGGCGCCCAGGGGGCCGAAGGCGCCTCCGGCCCGGCGCGCGGCCTCGTCCCCACCGCCGGGACGCCCGCCGTTCAGCTTGCGGACCAGCTCCAGGATGGTTGGGAAGACGCTGCGGTCGATATCCACCGAGGCGCAGGCCAGGGCCAGCAATTCGGGCCGGTCGGAGTTCAGGGCCCGCCGCACCTGGGTCGGGTCGAAGCGGCCCAGGGTCGCCAGGCCGCCGACGAATAGCGACAGCTTGCCGTCCTGCAGGGCGCGCAGCAGGTAGCCGGGACGCAGCTGGCCGGCGGCGTTGAGCTTGGCCAGAAGCTGTTCCTCCATCTCTTCACGTTCGCCCTCGCGACGGACGACGAGTTCGCCGGACGGCGACGCCAGGCCGCCGTGGGCCTCGCGGACCGCGGCCCCGAGCGCCGCGTCCAGGGCCGCGCCGTCCAGGCGGAAGCGCGCGACCAGGGCCTGGCGCATGGACTGGCCGACCCAGATATAGAGCTGCCGGGCCAGATCGTCGGTAAGGGCCGGGTGATGCGAGAGCGGCGCGCGCAGGGCGACGATCCGCTCGGAGGCGGTGACCAGCCGGCTCATGTCGTGGGTGTTGACCTGGGCGGTGAAATTACCGGCCAGCGCGGTCAGCACCGCCGGCTCCTGCTGCTGCAGGATGGCGGCGACCACCGGCGGGCCCAGATTGGGCCGTCGCGCCACCTCGATCTGGTGCTCGATGGTGGCTTCGACCAGCAGCCGAACCAGGTCGTGGTCCTTGAGCACCGGACTGCCCGCGATGATTGGACGGGCGATCTCGATGTCGTCCAGGGCCAGGACGTTGACCAGGGCCACCGGCGCCCAGTCGGCGCCGGCCAGCTTCTCCGCCAGGCGCGCGCGGATATCGCGCTCGGCCTCGACCACCAGGCTCATGAAGATGGAGTTGAGCAGGGCCTGGATCGGCGGCGCCTTCATCACCGCCTGGGCGCCTTCGCCCGCGTCGCACAGGTCGACGATGGCCAGCAGCAGGCGTTCGCGATCGGCGGGCGCCTTGCTCTTGGCCAGGCCCAGAATCTCGTCGGCTTTCGCGGCCACGCTCAAACTCGGAACTCCCGGCGCCCAAGCTGGCGAATCTGCTGAGGCTGAATGAAAACATGGTTAGAAGGCTCTGACCATGAGAGGCCCTTAAGGGTCGTGGGCGCCTGAGGGAGCGATACGAGGATGGCCGATCCGCTGATCTTGGCCCTGGACCAAGGCACGACCTCGACCCGCGCCATACTGTTCGACGCCAAGGGTGCGCCCCTGGCCGACGCCGGGCGCCCGCTGGAGCAGTTCTATCCCGAGGACGGCTGGGTCGAGCACGACGCCGAGCAGATCTTCGAGACCTGCGTGGAGGTGCTGCGCGAGGCGGTGGAGAAGGCCGGACGGTCGATGTCCGAGGTCACCGCCATCGGCGTCACCAACCAGCGCGAGACGGTGGTCATCTGGGACAAGGCCACGGGCAAGCCGATCCACAAGGCCATCGTCTGGCAGGACCGCCGCACGGCCCCCACCTGCGAGCGGCTGCGCGCCGCGGGGCTGGAGCCGAAGGTCACCAGTATCACCGGCCTGCTGCTGGACCCCTATTTCTCCGGGACCAAGATCGCCTGGCTGCTGGGGGCGATTCCCGGCGCCCGGGCCCGCGCCCAGGCCGGCGAACTGCTGGTCGGCACCATGGACACCTGGGTGATCTGGAAGCTGACCGGCGGGGCGGTCCACGCCACCGACGCCACCAACGCTTCGCGCACCCTGTTGTTCGACCTCAGGGCCCAGGCCTGGTCGACCGAGATGCTGGACATGCTGGACGTGCCCGCGGCCCTGCTGCCCAAGGTGTTGGACTGCGCCGATGACTACGGGACGACCCAGGCCGAGCTACTGGGCGCGGCCGTGCCGATCCGCGGCGTCGCCGGCGACCAGCAGGCCGCGCTGATGGGGCAGGGCTGTATCCGGGCCGGCGAGATGAAGGCCACCTACGGCACCGGCTGCTTCATGCTGGTCAACACCGGCGAGCACCTGGCGCCATCGCGCTCGCGGCTGCTGACCACCGTGGCCGCGCGGCTGAACGGCCGGGCGACCTACGCCCTGGAGGGCTCGATCTTCATCGCCGGCGCGGCCCTGCAGTGGGTGAACGAGGGCCTGGGTGTGGCGGGCGGCGGTTCAGGTGTCGAGGCCCTGGCCCAGACCGCCAAGGAAGACCACGGCGTCGTGCTGGTCCCGGCCTTCACGGGCCTGGGCGCGCCCTGGTGGGACGCCGGCGCGCGGGGGGCGATCTTCGGCCTGACGCGGGACTCCGGCCTGGCCGAGATCGCCGAGGCCGCCTTCGACGCCTGCGCCCTGCAGACCCGCGACCTGATCGAGGCCATGCGGGCCGACGCGCCCGGCGCCTTCGGCGCCCAGGTCGAGCTGCGGATCGACGGCGGCATGGCGCGCAGCAAGTGGTTCAGCCAGCGCCTGGCCGACCTCACCGGTGTGGCGGTGGGCCGGGTCAGCTTCCAGGAGATGACCGCCCTGGGCGCGGCTCTGTTCGCGGGTATCGGCGCGGGGATCTACGCCGACGCCGAGGAGGCGACCGCCGCTCGGGCCAAGACCGAGCGCTTCGAACCCACGCTGGACGGTCATGGCCGCGAGCAGGCCTACGCCCGCTGGCTGGACGCGGTGGCGCGGGTGCGGACGGGCTGAGATCGGGAACCGTCCGCCCGGCCCGTCAGGCTGCGAGCGGTCGGGCCCGCCGGCGCAGCGCCGCGCCCGCCATCCCGAAGCCCGCGATCATCAAGGCCCAGGTCCCAGGCTCGGGCACATAGCTGAGCTGTCCGCGGATTTCCCCGCCCGGGAAGCTCGTGCTGTGGACGTTGAAATAGGCGTTGCCGGCCTGCATGCCGCCGAACAGCGCCGCGAAGGCGCTCGCCGCCGTGCCGCCGTTGTTGGTGACGAACGTGCCGTTGTAGCTGGTGAGGTTCGTCATATCGAAGGTGTTGTCATAGGTCCCGCTGCTGACGCCGCCCGGGAAGCCCGGGAAGGTCGGGGTGGGGGTCGCGACGCCCACATTGGTCCCCGCCGGCGCGCAGCAATGGATGTGCGCGGCCGTGGTCGTGCCCAGCAGTCCCGAGAAATTCGCCTCGACCCGCATGGTGTCGAGCGCGTCATTGATGGTCACGCGCGCGAAACCCGTTCCCGGGGTCGCCGCGACGGGAACCTCATTGGCGCCCAGTAGGACGGTCTCAAACACATAGGTGGTCGCTTCCGCCTGGCCCGCGAAGAGCAGCGCTGCGGCTGCCGTCGCCATAAGCAAGCTACGAGACATCCTAGCCTCCGACTCTGTTGAATGAGGAACGCGTTACAATAGATTAGGAAGTGTCGAAACCATCTTCCGCCTGTCGACGAAACAAGCTCTGCCGTTGTCGCATCGAATACCGAAATCAGACGGATCTCATACTTGCAGAAATGCAGTATTCGTTAACGAAATTTTCCGTGAAGCGCGGTGAGGCGGTTTCGAACAGGCGTTTGAAGTTGCACCTTGACGCTACGATCCCGCGGCGCGACCCTGCCGCCCAAAGTTCAGACAGGGAGGCCGCCATGGCCGATGGTTCGCTCGCGGGCGTGAGTTCGCTTAAGGGCAAGGTCAGCGCCGAAGAGTGGCAGGCGCGGGTGGATCTCGCCGCCCTGTACCGGCTGGTCGCCCTGCACGGCTGGGACGATGCGATCTACACCCACATCTCCGCCCGCATCCCGGGGCCTGAGCATCACTTCCTGATCAATCCCTATGGAATGTACTTCGAGGAGATCACCGCCTCGTCCCTGGTGAAGATCGACCTGGACGGGAACCTCCTCCAGGAGACCCCGTACTTCATCAATCCAGCGGGCTTCACCATCCACTCGGCCATCCACGCCGCGCGGGAGGACGCCCATTTCGTCATGCACCTGCACACCGACCAGGGCGTGGCGGTCTCGGCCCAGTCCGAGGGCCTGCTGCCGCTGGCCCAGCACGCGCTGATCGTGCGGACCATGCTGGCCTATCACGATTATGAAGGCATCGCGCTCAACCTCGACGAACGCGAGCGCCTGGTGGCCGACATCGGTGACAAGCACGTCATGCTGCTGCGCAATCACGGCACGCTGGCCGTGGGCGCCAGCGCCGCCGACTGCTGGATTCGCATGTTCTATCTGGAACGCGCCTGCAAGCAGCAGGTCATGGCGCTATCGGCCGGTCGCGAGAACGTGCTGTTCGCCCCCGAGCATGCCCAGGACGAGGTCGCGAAGCAGCTGTCGCGCGGCCTGGGCGGCGGCCTCGCCTGGCCCGGCGCCCTGCGCCAACTCGATCGGGCGCTCCCCGGCTACGACGCCTGAGTCGAGATCAAGTCTATCGGCGATGTGGGCGCCCCTTGGGGCGCCCATTTTCTTTGCGACGTCAGCATCCCTAGGCATCCGGAGGCGGCCGGACTGCCTACTTGCCCGGAGCTTGGCCCTCTATTTCATCGCAGACACGCAGAGCCATCGTTCTGTCACTGGACGGCGCCTATGTGGTCGCCCTAAGACCAGCGGAGATTAATAGATTTTCCGCCCCCATTTCGAGGCTCCCGGAGTTCCAGTCGCTTGATCAGACGCCACTTCTTCCTCGTCGGCGCCATCCTGGTCCTCGCCCTCATGGTCGTAGCCGGAGGCTGGAAGCTGACCCTCGGCAAGAAGGAGGGGCCGGGCGGTCCTCCGGGCGCGGCGATGGCCGCCCAGAAGGGCGGCGGGGCGCCTAGGGGCAAGGGCGGCGGCGGCATGGGCGGCGGCATGGGCGGTCCCGCGCCGGTCAGCGTGACCGCTGTCCAGTCCAGGGTGTTCATGGATTCCATCGACGTGATCGGGGTGGCCAAGGGCCGCCAGTCCGTGACCCTGACCGCGGCGGCGACCCAGCTGGTCGACCGCGTGCGTTTCAGCGACGGCCAGGCGGTCGCCAAGGGCGCGGTGCTGGTCGAGCTGAAGGACACCGAACAGAACGCGGGCCTCGCCCAGGCCCAGGCCCGCCTGGTCCAGGCGCAGCGCGACTTCGACCGTTGGAAGGCCCTGGCGGGGCAGGGCTATGCCTCCAAGACCGCGCTCGACCAGCGCGAAGCCACCTATCTCGCCGCCCGGGCCGACGTGCAGGCGGCCCAGGCCCGCCAGGCCGATCGCACCATCCGCGCGCCGTTCGCCGGCGTGGTCGGCCTGTCCGACATCGCGCCCGGGGCCTTGATCAATCCGGGGTCGGCCATCGTCACCCTGGACGACATCAGCACCGTTCGGGTCGACTTCGAGATTCCGGATCGCTACCTGGCCTCGCTCCGTGAGGGCCAGCCGATCCACGCCAAGGCCGACGCCTATCCGGGCGAGACGATCCAGGGGCGGATCGCCAAGCTGGACACCCGCATCGACGAACGCACGCGCGCGATCACCGCCCGGGCCGAGTTCCCCAATCCCGGCCGCAGGCTGAAGCCTGGCATGATGATGCGGGTGGCCATCGCCCGCGGCCAGCGCCAGGGCCTGGCCATCCCGGAGGCCGCCCTCTCGGTGCAGGGCGACAGCGCCTTCGTCTATGTCCTCAACGGCCAGGGCGAGCGCATGACGGCCGAGCAGCGGCCGGTCCGCACCGGCGCGCGGCAGGACGGCTTCGTGGAGATCCTCGACGGTGTCCACGCCGGTGACCGCCTGGTGGCCGACGGCCTGAACAAGCTGCAGCCCGGCCAACCAGTTCGTCCGATGCTGGCCGCGGCGGACGGCCAGGCGAGAGCACGCCCGCCGGGCGCGCGGCCCGCCCCATGATGCTGTCGGACATTTCCGTCCGTCGGCCGGTGTTCGCGGCGGTGGCCGCGATCATCCTCTGCGTGATCGGCCTGGCGTCGTTCGCCTCGCTCACCGTGCGCGAGCTGCCCAGCGTCGATCCGCCGGTGGTCTCGATCTCAACCACCTATCGCGGCGCCTCGGCCGAGGTCGTCGAGGAGCGGATCACCGAGGTGATCGAGCGCCAGGTGTCCGGCATCCAGGGGATCGACCGCGTCAACTCCTCGTCGCGAGACGGCCAGTCGCGGATCAACATCTCATTCCGGCTGGACCGCGACCTGGATGACGCGGCCAACGACGTGCGCGACGCCGTCAGCCGGGTCTCGGCCAACCTGCCGCTGCAGGCCGACCCGCCGCAGATCGCCAAGGCCAACGCCGACGCCCAGCCGATCATCTTCATCAGCTTCAGCTCCACGACGCTGAACAGGCTGCAGCTTTCCGACTACGCTAACCGCTATCTGGTGGAGCGGTTCTCAACCATTCCCGGCGTGGCCAATGTCGGGGTCGGTGGCAGCCAGCTCTACTCGATGCGAATCTGGCTCGACGCCGACGCCATGGCGGCCCGCGGAATCACGGTCGACGATGTCGAGACCGCGCTCAACGCCCAGAACCTGGAATTGCCGGCCGGCTCCCTGGAAGCGCCGTCCAAGGACTTCACCATCCGCGTGGCCCGCGGCTACACCACCCCGCAACAGTTCGCCAACCTGCCGGTGGTCTCTTCCAGCTCCCGCGCCACGGCCACGGCCACGGCCACGACCGGGGCCACGGCCAACGCCGCCGTCACGCCGGCGCCGGGCGCCGACTACGTCACCCGGCTGGGCGACATAGCCCGTGTCGAGGAAGGCCCAGACGAGCGGCGGCGGATGTTCCGCTCGAACGGCCGCGAGCAGGTCGGCATCGCCATCACCCGCCAGTCTCAGGCCAACGACCTGGAAATCTCCGAGGGCGTGCGGGCCGAACTGCCCGAGATCAACAAGTCGCTGCCCAGGGGCACCAAGCTGGAAGTTGCGGTGGACTTCACCGTTTTCACCAAGCACGCCATTGAAGAAGTCTGGATCACCATGGGCATCTCGCTCGCCCTGGTGGCCTTGGTGAACTTCGTCTTCCTCGGAACCTGGCGCGCGGCCCTGATCCCCTCGGTCGTGGCGCCGATCTGCATCCTGTCCACCTTCATCGTCCTGGCGCCGCTGGGCTTCTCGCTGAATCTGCTGACCCTGCTCGCCCTGGTGCTGGCCATCGGCCTGGTGGTGGACGACGCCATCGTGGTGGTTGAGAACATCCAGCGCCGGATCGACGAAGGCGAACCGCCGATCGTTGCGGCCCAGCGTGGGGCGCGGCAGGTGTTCTTCGCCGTGGTGGCCACCACCATCGTGCTGATCTCGGTCTTCGCGCCGCTGATGTTCCTGCCCGGCTACATCGGCAAGCTGTTCGTGGAACTGGCGGTGGCCATCGCCGCGGCCGTGGCCTTCTCGGCCGTGCTGGCGCTCAGCCTGTCGCCGATGCTGGCCTCGAAGCTGCTACGGCCCGCCCACGGGCAGGGCTTCATCGCCCGGCGGGTGGATGCGGCGATGCACCAGCTCCGCAACTCCTATCACGCGTCGCTGGACGCCCTGCTGGGCCGCCGCGCCGCGTCGTTCGCGGCCGGCGGGCTGGTGCTGGTCCTGGCCCTGGGCGCCTTCGGGCTCTTTACGGCCCTGCCACGGGAGCTGGTGCCCGACGAGGATCGCGGGCGGGTCGAGCTGAGCATCAACGGGCCGGAAGGCGCGGGCTACGATTATGTCCAGGTCGCCGCCAAGCAGGTCGAGGCCCGCCTGCTGGAGCTGCTGAAGGAAGGCGTCATCCAGCGCTACATCCTTTCGGCGCCGCGCTTCGGCAACAACTCCTTCAACACCGCCGGCGGCAACGCGGCCCTGGCCGAGGACGCGGGGATCACCTCCAATGAGCTGGCCGCCCAGCTGAACCGGGAATTCTCCTCGATCACCTCGGTGCGGGCCATCGCCTCGGTGCGCGGGGGCCTGCAACGCGGCGGCCCCGGTGGCGGCGGGGGCGGCGGCGGCGGCGTCGACCTGATCGTGGTCGGCAACGAGTATGCCGACATCGAACGCTGGATCCGGCCGATCCTGGCGGCGGCCCAGAGCAATCCGGGCCTGGCCCGCGCGCGCCTGGACTACGAGCCGACCAGCCCGCGGGTGCTGGTTGAGATCGACCGGGAGAAGGCCGCCAGCCTCGGCGTCTCGGCCCAGGCCGTCGGGCGGGCGCTGGAGACCATGTTCGGTTCGCGGCGGATCACGACCTACATCAAGAACGGCCAGGAGTACGACGTCATCCTGCAGACCGACCGGGCGCGGCGCCAGACGGAGTCCGACCTGGAGAACCTCTATGTCCGCACCGCCAGCGGCGCCCAGGTTCCGCTGGCCGCTGTGGTGACCACCAAGGTCCGTGGCGATACGCCCGACCGGTCCCGGGTCGACCGCCTGCGGGCGATTTCGCTCTCGGCCCAGCTCAACCCCGGCTATCCGGTGGGCGAGGCCGTGAAGTTCTTCGAGGCCGAGGTGGCCAAGCAGCCGCCCGGGTTCCAGATCAAGTGGGGCGGGTCCGCGCGCGACTTCCTCGAGGCCGGCGGCGCCGTCGGCCTGGCCTTCGGCATGGCCCTGATCCTGGTCTTCCTGGTGCTGGCCGCCCAGTTCGAGAGCTGGATCCACCCGGCGGTCATCATGCTCACGGTGCCGGTGGCGGCGCTGGGCGGGTTGTTCGGCCTGCTGATCGCCGGCTCGACCATCAACACCTACAGCCAGATCGGACTGATCATCCTGGTGGGGATCGCCGCCAAGAACGGCATCCTGATCGTCGAGTTCGCCAACCAGCTCCGCGACGACGGCCTGACCATCCGCGAGGCGGTGATCGAGAGCGCTTCCCTGCGCCTGCGTCCGATCATCATGACCTCGATCTCGGCGGCGGCGGGTTCAATCCCGCTGATCGTCTGGGGCGGGGCGGGCGGCGAGAGCCGCAAGACCATCGGCGTGGTGATCTTCTTCGGGGCCATCTTCGCGACGATGCTGACCCTGTTCATCGTGCCGGTGTTCTACAATATGCTGGCCCGCTTCACGAAGTCGCCCCAGGCCACCGCCCGGCGCATCGAGGCTTTCGAGGACGCCGAGCAGACCCGCGCCGCCAACGCCGCGGAGTAGGGCTTCCTTAGATCCTCCCCCAGCGCGCAGCGCGATTTGGGGGAGGTGGCGCGTCGCCCTCTTCGGCGACGTGACGGAGGGGGTTGCAGCCCACAAACAAGAGTCAAAGTCCCCCTCAGTCAGCTTCGCTGACAGCTCCCCCAGAAGGGGAGCAATTGGGAGGGCGAGGCTACTCGACCTACGGCGCCGTGTAGCCGGACTCGATCTTCACATAGGCGATCAGGTCGACGCGGTCCTTGGCCTCCTTGAGGCCGGCGAAGCTCATCTTGGTGCCGGGCAGGAAGGTGCGCGGCTCGGCCAGCCACTTGTCCAGGTGCTCGGCGTCCCAGACGAAGCCCGCGTTCTTGACGGCGTCGGAGTACTTGTAGTCCGCCACCGACCCGGCCTTGCGGCCGAACACCCCGTGGAGGTTGGGGCCGGTCATGTTGGCCCCGCCCGGCGCGATGGTATGGCACGACTTGCAGAGGCCGAACTTGCTCTTGCCGTTCGCCAGGTCGGCGGTGTTGTAGGGGGCGGGCAGGGAGGCCAGGATGGCGGCCTTCTGTTCGGCGGTCAGCTCCTGCGGCGCCGCGGCGGGCGGCGTCTCGGTCTTCTGGCCGCAGCCGGCCAGCAGGGCGCAGGCCCCCATTAAGATCGTCGCCGCGCGCATCATGAGCCAAACCTCTGCAATGAATTCGATGGGAAGCTAGTCAAGGATCGCGGCGTTGCAAGGCGCGCTTGCGGCGTTCCTTCTGGATGATCTCATCCAGCGCCTGCAGGAACCGCGAGCGGTCGTTGCGGTCGAAGGGCTTCGGGCCGCCCAGGATGTCGCCGGTGGAGCGAAGTTGCTCCATCAGGGCCCGTTGCGCGATGGCCGCGCCGATGGAGTTCTCGGTGAACGGCTTGCCGTTGGGCGCCACGGCGTGGGCGCCGGCGTTCAGCACCCGCTCGGCCAGGGGAATGTCGTTGGTCACTGCCACGTCGCCCGGCGCCACATGCTCGGCGATCCAATCGTCGGCGACGTCGGGTCCGGCGTCGACGATCACCCGAGCGATCGTGGGCGACTGGGGGATCATCATGAAGGCGTTGGAGACCACCCAGGTCTTCAGCCCATAGCGGGCGGCGACCTTGTAGACCTCGTCCTTCACCGGACAGGCGTCGGCGTCGATGAAGACCTCGATGGGTTTGTCGGCCACGGGAGCTCCGGTCAGGGCGGGCCTTCCTCATGCCCGCGACGGCGACGGGCCTCAACGAAAAACGCCGCCGGCCCAGGGGACCGACGGCGCTATTTACGCTTACGCTTACTGGTACGCTACTGGCACTAAGACTTAGGCGAACGCCGCGACCTGCCGGCGGCGGCTGCTGCGGACCATGCCGCCGACGCTGCCGAAGCCGATGATCATCATGGCCCAGGTCGCCGGTTCCGGGACCGCCGAGCCGATGTTGCTGACTTCGAACGAGTTGCTGTTCGAGGCCAGGTCGAAGCCGGTGATGGCGGTGTCGGACCAGAAGGTGAAGCGACCGTTGGTGTTCGCGGCCGTCTGGTTGCCGTTCGCCGCACCCGACACCAGGCCGAGATCGGTGCCGGTGAAGGTTTGGGTCCCGCCACCCTTCAGGTGGAAGGTGATGGAGTTGTAGTCGTCCAGCGACCCGACATAGAAGCTCAGACGCGACACGTAGGGCGCGGTGAACTGGGCCACTTCGCCGGCGCGCACGCTCAGATAGCGGCTGTGGTCGTCATCGGCGGGATCCAGAGGACCGAACGCCGGGGCGGCGCCTTGGGCGGTGGTGCCGGTCCGAAGCGAGTAGGTGCCGCCGATGGTGAAGCCGGGAGCCAGGACGAGAGGGTTGTTGAAGTTCGTAACCAGCGTCTCGCCGGGATTAAGGGCCGACTGGTAGCTGCCGAAGGGCTTGATGACGATCGCGGCGTTCGCCGCGGTCGCGGCCAGGGTCGTCACCGCCGCGAGGGCGGATACGGCCAGGGCCTTTCCGAAGTAGTTCATATGGAGTCTCCAAAAGGGATGTGATCTAGATTCACGAGCGAGCTTCGCAATGGGCGTGCCAACCCGGGGTTGCGCCGGGTCTTGCAGGGATTCGCGCTCTGGGGATCGGGAGATTTGGCGACAATCGCCGCCGTTGCGGGACTCAGAGACCTTCGAGGGTCTTGAACCAGCATTCCTCGCCGAGACAGTACAGGATCAGGGTCTCGCCTTCGGTGGTCGGGCTAAGTTCGAACGGGCCGTACCAGGCGCGGTCCTGGTCCGGATCGCTGTCCAGGTTGATGGCGTCTTCGCCGGCCTCCAGGAACAGCCGCGCCGCACCCTCGGGCGAGGTGAAGATGCAGCGGATCTCGTAGCCCTCGGCGATCAGCGCCTCGAGCGCCTCGTCCAGGCCGTCGACCAGCCGCCGGGACGCGGTGTCGCGCCCCTCCTCAACCGGTTCTTCCTGGATCTGTGGCCGTTCCAACCTCGACTCACCCCCCCAGTTCGTCGTCTGCCCAGCGCCTAACCTAGCGCCAAGACCTACAAGGTCGAGCTGTTGCTGGTCGGAGCGACTGAATAAATTGTCGCAAATCTGGAACGCAGGTGTCGCGATCGGGCGCTAGGCCTTTGCGATCCGCAGTCCGAACCGCCGAGCGTTACATGGTCCCCAGATTCTCGCGCCGCTACGAAGACATGGCGCTCGTATTCACCGTCGGCGTGATCGTCGGCGCAATTCTACTGGCCATCGCGATTCCGCACGACGCCTGGGAGATGGCGTGGCGCTTCCGAGGGCCGTCGGCCTAGGGGCGCAGCCCCTGGTGATGCGCGGGCGACTGGCTCGACGCAGACGTGGCGGCCTTGGCGTTGCCGACGCTGAACAGGAACGCCGCGGCCGCGGCCGCGAGCGGCAATAGGATCTTGAACATCGGGCGCCTCCAACCGAGCGACCTTTCCCCACGCTCGCGGGAGGGTCAAACCCACTCAACTCGTGGGACGGCCCCGAAGCGCGTTTTGCTCCCGTGACGGGCGTTTTCGGGGGTTGAGTTCGAGGCGAGAGCCGCCTGGCGTTCCATGGTGCCGGATGCAGGACTCGAACCCGCGACCTTCGGTTTACAAAACCGCTGCTCTACCAGCTGAGCTAATCCGGCCCTTGGACGGCCCGCTTATGAAGCGAAGGCCTAGGGTGACGCAAGGTCCGCGTTGGCCCCGCGCCTCGGCTGTGGTCCCTTGGCCAAAACGCCGGGAGGACCGCCATGAAGTTCGAGGACTATCGCAAGCATGACGCTGTCGGCCTGGCCGGGCTGGTCGCCAAGGGCGAGGTGAGCGCCTCCGAGCTCTTGGAGACCGCCGTGACGCGGATGGCGGAGGTCAATCCGGCGGTCAACGCCGTGACCATGGACCTCACCGAATGGGGCCGGGCGGAGGTGAAGCGCGATCCGACCCCCGGGCCGCTATCGGGCGTGCCCTTCCTGCTCAAGGACCTGGGCGCCCAGCTGGCGGGATCGGCCACCAGCTCCGGCTCGGCGGTGTTCAAGGACCAGCTGGCGACCGCCGATAGCGCCATCGTCACGTCCTACAAGCAGGCGGGGCTGGTGATTTTCGGCAAGACCAACACCCCGGAATTCGGACTGATGCCGGTGACCGAGCCGGCCCTGCTGGGGCCTTGCCGCAACCCCTGGGACGTGTCGCGAACGCCGGGCGGCTCGTCGGGCGGGGCGGCCTCGGCGGTGGCGGCGGGGATCGTGCCCGCGGCCCACGCCAGCGACGGCGGCGGCTCGATCCGCACCCCGGCCTCGGCCTGCGGCCTGTTCGGCATGAAACCCTCGCGCGGCCGGGTCTCCTTCGCGCCGATGGGCGAGGGCTGGGGCGGGGCATCGATCCAGCACGCGGTGACCCGTTCGGTGCGCGATTCCGCCGTCCTGCTGGACGCGGTGTGCCGACCGCAGCCGGGCGATCCCTATTTCCTCAGCGCCCCGGAACGGCCCTTCGCCGGCGAGGTCGGGCGCGAGCCGGGCAAGCTGGCCATCGGCTTCACCACCGCGGCCCTAGCCTCGGACGCCCTGGACCCGGAATGCAAGGCGGCCGTGCTAGACGCCGCGCGGCTCTGCGAGGGCCTGGGACACGTGGTCGAGGAAGTGACCGTGCCGGGCGATCTGGCGGCCATGCAGCAGGCGGCCGGCGATGTGATCGGCGCCAGTATCGCCGCCACGCTGGAAGCCGAGGGCGACCGGCGCGGCCGGCCCATCGCCGAGGACGAGGTCGAGCTGCTGACCTGGGCCATGTACCAGCGCGGCAAGGGCGTGGCGGGATCGACCTATGTCCGCGGCCTGGCGGCGATCCACGCCTATGGCCGGGCGGTGGCGGGGCTGTTCGAGCGCTATGACGTGTTGCTGCTGTCCACCCTGGGCAGCCCGGCCATCCCCATCGGCTGGCTGACGCAGGAGCTGCGCCAGTACACCCCGCGGCTGTTCGCCTTCATGCCCAACACCCAGGCTTTCAACAACACCGGCCAGCCGGCCATGACCGTGCCCCTGGCCTGGAGCGCGGCCGGCCTGCCCATCGGCATCCAGTTCGTCGGCCGGATGGGGGAGGAGGCGGGCCTGTTCCGCCTGGCCGGGCAACTGGAGCAGGCGCGGCCGTGGTTCGACCGCGTGGCCCCGCTCTAGGCGTCCTGGCGTTTGCGCATCTGGATGAGGTAGGCGGCGATCACCCCTGTGGCCACCAGGCCGATCAGCAGGGTGGAGACGGCGTTGATCTCCGGGTTCACCCCCAGTCGCACCTGGCTGTAGATCCGCATGGGCAGGGTGGTGGCGCCGGGGCCGGAGGTGAAGCTGGCGATCACCAGGTCGTCCAGGGACAGTGTGAAGGCCAGCATCCAGGCGGCGGCCACCGCCGGGGCGATATTGGGCAGGGTGACCAGGAAGAAGGCCTTGAAGGGCGGGCAGCCCAGGTCCTGGGCGGCCTCCTCCAGCTGGCGGTCGAAGGCCGCGAGCCGGGCCTGGATCACCACCGTGGCGTAGCAGAGCGTCACCGTGGCGTGGCCGATCACCACCGTCCAGAAGCCGCGCGGCAGGCCGAAGGCCACGAACAGCAACAGCAGCGACAGGCCCAGCACGACCTCTGGCATGACCAGGGGCGCATAGACCATGCTGGAGAACAGGGTCCGGCCCTTGAATCGCCCGGCGCGAACCAGGGCCGCCGCCGCGAAGGTCCCCAGGATCGTCGCCAGGGTCGCCGAGACCAGCCCCACCCGGAGGGTCACCCAGACCGCGTCCAACAGCTGTTCGTCGCGGAACAGCGCGGCGTACCAGCGGGTGGAGAAGCCGCTCCACACCGTCACCAGCCGGCCGGCGTTGAACGAATAGACCACCAGCAGGACGATCGGCACGTAGAGGAAGGCGAACCCGACCAGCAGCGAGACGAGGTTGAACGCCGTGAGCCCGCGCTTCATCGGGACGGTCCCACCAGCTTCGCCTGTTGGCGCTGGTAGAGGGCGATGGGGATGACCAGGGTGGCCAGGAGGGCGATGGCCACGGCCGAGGCGGCGGGCCAGTCGCGGTTGGCGAAGAACTCCGTCCAGATGGTCTTGCCCAGCATCAGGGTGCCCGAGCCGCCCAGCAGGTCGGGGATCACGAACTCGCCGACCATGGGGATGAAGCAGAGCAGGGCGCCCGCCCCGACGCCGGGCAGGGACAGGGGGAAGGTCACTCGCCAGAAGGCCTGCAGCGGCGTGCAGCCCAGGTCGGCGGCGGCCTCCAGCAGGTCGTGGTGCTGGCGCTCCAGCACCGCGTAGAGCGGCAGGACCATGAAGGGCAGGTAGGCGTAGACCAGGCCGATATAGATGGCGGCGTCGGTGTTCAGCAGGGCGACCGGCCCCAGGCCGACGGCGGCCAGGGCGGCGTTGAGCAGGCCCTCGGGCTTGAGGATGCCGATCAGCGCATAGACCCGGATCAGGAAGCTGGTCCAGAACGGCAGGATCACCGCCATCAGCAGGGCTTGGCGCGCCGCCGGCGAGCAGCGGGCCATGGCGTAGGCCATGGGATAGCCCAGCAGCAGCAGGATCGCGGTGGCGGCCGCCGCGAACTTCAGGCTGGAGAGATAGCTCACCAGATAGAGGTGGTCCGAGGTGAGCCGGGCGTAGGTTTCGAGGTCCAGGGCGCCCAGGAAGCTCCGCAGCCCGGCCAATCCCTGGGCCCAGTCCATCCGCGGCGCGTAGGGCGGCATGGCCAGGGCGGTGTCCGAAAGCGAGAGCTTGGCCACCAGCAGGAACGGAAACAGGAAGAAAACACCCAGCCACAGGAAGGGCGCGAGCGCGGCCAGGCCCGTCCTGTCGCGCCGAACGCTCATTGGGTCAGCACCACGCCGGCGTCCGGCGCGAAGGTCAGCCAGACCTGGTCGTCCCAGTCCACCGGCCGCTCGACGAACCGCGCGGCGTTGGCGCGGGCGGCGCGCAGGGTCCGCCCGTTGGACAGCTCGACCAGATAGGTGGTCCAGTCGCCCAGATAGCCGATGTCGGCGACCTTGCCGGACAGCCGGTTGGGGCCGGGCGGCGGGGCGTCCAGATGCACCTGGATCTTCTCGGGCCGCACAGCGAGCCAGGCGGTGGATGACAGCGGCAGGCGATCGTCCTCGACGGCTTCGAAGCCGCCCTCCGCCTCGTCGCTGGCGAGGCGCACCGACTGTCCGTCGGCGCGCTCCACCTTGCCCTCGAAAAGATTCACATCGCCGATGAAGTCGGCCACGTAACGGGAATTGGGCGCCTCATAGACCTCCGCCGGACGGCCGATCTGGACGATCCGACCCTCTCGCATCACCGCGATGCGGTCGGCGGTGACCATGGCCTCCTCCTGGTCATGGGTGACGATCAGGAAGGTCATGCCCAGGCTCTGCTGGAGGGCCATGAGCTCCCACTGGGTCTCCTCGCGCAGCTTCTTGTCCAGGGCGGCCAAAGGTTCGTCCAGCAGCAGCATCTTGGGCCGCGGCGCGATGGCGCGGGCCAGGGCCACCCTCTGCCTTTGGCCGCCTGAGAGCTGGTGGGGTTTCCGACGCGCCAGGCCCTCCAGCCGCACCAGGGTCAGCATCTCGGCGGTCCGGGCGGCGATCTCATCCTTGGCCAGACCCTGCTGGCGCAGGCCGAAGGCGATGTTCTTCTCGACGCTGAGATGGGGGAAGAGGGCATAGGATTGGAACATCATATTGACCGGCCGCCGATGCGGCGGGTGTCCGGCCAGGTCCTCGCCGGCCAGGGTCACGCGGCCCTCATCCGGGTCCTCAAACCCGGCCAGCAACCGCATCAGGGTGGTCTTGCCGCAGCCCGAAGGGCCCAGCAGGGCGAAGAACTCGCCTTCGTAGATGTCCAGCGAGACCCCGGCCACGGCGGTCTCCCCGTCGAAGCGCTTGACCACGTTCTCGAAGCGCACCAGCGGCTTGGCCGCCGGATCGGCCCAGGGCGCGAAGGTCGAGCGGACCGCGCCGATGTTCAGGCGCGGGCGAGAGCGCTCGGTCATTGCCCCGTCTGGACCTTGGTCCACATGCGCGTCACCTCCCGCAGCAACGCCTGGTCCTTGTCCTTGGTGACGAACAGCCGCTTGAAGACCTCGGGGGTGGGATAGACGTTGGGATTGTCGCGCACCTCGGGGTCCACCAGCTTGGTCGCCGCCGCATTGGCGTTGGCGTACTGGGTGAAGTTCGACGCCTTAGCGATCACCTCGGGCCGCAGCATGTAGTCGAGGAATTTGTAAGCAGCGTCGGGGTTCGGCGCGTCGATCGGGATGGTGAAGACGTCGAACCAGACCTGGCTGCCTTCCCTGGGGATGACATAGGCGAGCTTCACCCCGTTCTTGGCCTCCTCGGCGCGGTCCCTGGCCTGCAGGACGTCGCCGGAATAGCCGACCGCCACGCAGATATCGCCGTTGGCCAGGGCCTCGATATATTCCGAGGAGTGGAACTTGCGGACATGGGGCCGGGCCTTGACCATCAGGTCGGTGGCGGCCTGGTAGTCGGCCAGATCCTTGGAATTGGGGTCCTTGCCCAGGTAGTTGAGCGCGACCGCGTACATGTCCTCCGAGGCGTCCAGGTAGTAGACGCCGCAGTCCTTGAGCTTGGCGAGGTTCTCGGGGTCGAACACCACCGCCCAGCTGTCGATCTTCACGCCGGGCAAGCGCTTGGCCACGGCGTCCACATTGTAGCCGATCCCGATGGTGCCCCACATGTAGGGGACCGCGTACTTCGCGCCCGGATCGAAGGGCGCCATGTGGGCCATGACGTCGGGCCACAGGTTCTTGGCGCCCGTCAGCCGGACCTTGTCCAGCGGTGCGATGGCCTTGGCGGCGATATAGCGGGGCACATTGTGGTTGGAGGGCGTGACGATGTCGTAGCCCGTCTGGCCCTGCAGCACCTTGGTCTCGAGGATCTCGTTGGAATCAAAGGTGTCGTAGACCACCTTGATCCCCGTCTCCTTGGTGAAGTCGGCCAGGATCGCCGGGTCGATATAGTCCGACCAGTTGTAGATCTTGAGGGTCTGCGGCTTGTCGCCGCCGCCCTGCTGGCCGCAACCCGCCAGGGCCAGCATCGCGCTGAGCCCCAGCGCCGTCACCCATCCCCGCATCCCGCTCTCCATCCCCGGTGGAGGGGACGTTATAGGCGAGCCGCGGGCGCGAATGAAAGGCGCTGGGGCCGTTGGCTAGGCCGCTTTCGGCTTGATGATCCCGATCACGGCTCCGGCGACTAGATAGGCGACCAGCTGGTAGCCCATGTTGATCAGCACCAGTTCGGCGCTGAGCTGGATGTAGAGATAGTCGATGGCCATGGTGGTGAAATCGAAGAAGAACCAGGCGGCCAGCGCGCCCATCAGGGCGGCGTTGAGCGAACCCGCGCCCAGGCGGCGCAGCAGCCAGGACAGCCCCAGCACGATGATGATCGTATTGACCACGCCCAGGCTCATGGTCACGGCCGTGTTGGACATGTCGGGCTCCTTGCCCAACGCGGCCATCCACCGTTCCCCGAACAGCGGCCCGTACCAGAGATAGCCGAGGGCCTCGAGCAGGACCACCGCCACCAGGACGGCGATCCAATTGACACCTTTCAACATGCGTCTCTCCCTTTTCCTCGGAGGCAGCCTGTTGTTTTCGTTGGCGAAGCGCCGCCTTCCGCAAGGTCAGATTGAAGCTTAACCATCTAAAAGACCAGCGGCGATTGCATCGGGCCTTGCGGCGAGCGCTTTGGCGAACCAGATGGGGCGCCCTATAAGCCGCCGCTCCTCCCCATTTCGAGAGTCCCCATGTCCCGCATCCTGATCACCTCGGCCTTGCCCTACATCAACGGGATCAAGCACCTGGGGACTCTGGCGGGCTCCATGCTGCCGGCTGACGTCTATGCGCGGTTCCAGCGCTCGCGGGGCAATGAGACCCTCTATATCTGCGCCACCGACGAGCACGGCACCCCCACCGAGCTGGCCGCCGCCGAGGCCGGCCAGGACCCGGCCAGCTTCTGCGCCGAGCAGCATCAGGTGCAGCACGACCTGGGCCGCAGGTTCGGTCTGTCCTGGGACCATTTCGGCCGCTCGTCCTCGCCGCAGAACCACCGGCTGACCCAGCGCTTGGCTCAGGGCCTCTGGGAGGCCGGCTTCATCGAGGAGCGGGTCACCCAGCAGGTCTATTCGAAGTTCGACAAGCGCTTCCTGCCCGACCGCTACGTGATCGGGACCTGCCCGCACTGCGGCTATGGCGCGGCGCGCGGCGACCAGTGCGAGAACTGCACCCGGGTGCTGGACCCCGCCGACCTGATCAATCCACGCTCGGCGATCTCGGGCTCGGAAGACATCGAGATCCGCGACTCCAAGCACCTGTTCCTGCGCCAGAGCCTGTTCTCCGACAAGCTGCGCGCCTGGATCGACGGCAAGAAGGGCGATTGGCCTCTGCTGGTCACCTCCATCGCGCTCAAGTGGCTGGACGAAGGCCTGCAGGACCGCGGCATCACCCGCGACTTGGAATGGGGCGTGCCGGTCAACGCCTTCGAATGGGGTTCCAACCCCAAGGGCGAGCTGCCCGACATCGAGGGCCTGGCCGGCAAGGTCTTCTATGTCTGGTTCGACGCCCCCATCGAATATATCGCCGCCACCTGGGAGTGGGCCGACGCCCAGGCCGCCGAGGCGAGCAGGGGCCCGGCGCCGGACTCGGACTGGGAGCGCTGGTGGCGCGGCCCCGCCGCGGCCGACGTCACCTATGTGCAGTTCATGGGCAAGGATAACGTGCCCTTCCATACCGTGGGCTTCCCCTGCACCCTGATCGGCTCCAACGAGCGGCTGGAGGCCGACGGCTCCTGGCGGCCGGCCAACAACGCCCCCTGGAAGCTGGTCGACCGGCTCAAGGGCTTCAACTGGCTCGACTATTATGGCGGCCGGTTCTCGACCTCGCAGCAGCGCGGGGTGTTCATGGACCATGCCCTGGAGTTGCTGGCGCCCGACTACTGGCGCTGGTGGATCACCGCCAACACCCCGGAGGGTTCGGACGCCAGCTTCGTCTGGGAGCAGTTCCAGGCCCAGGTGAACGCCGACCTCGCCGACGTGCTCGGCAATTTCGTCAACCGCATCCTGAAGTTCACCGAGACCCGCTTCGAGGGCGTGGTCCCTGAAGGCGGCGCGCCGGGCGAACTCGAACTCAAGCTCCAGGCCGACGTGAGCGCCAAGCTCGCCGAGCTGACCGAGAACCTCGACGCCATCGAGATGAGGAAGTCGTGCCAGTCGCTGCGCCAGCTCTGGGTGTTGGGCAACCAGTACCTGACCGAGGCCGCGCCCTGGACGGCGATCAAGACCGATCCGGAACGGGCGGCCACGGCCGTACGCACCGGCCTCAACCTGGTCGCCCTGTTCGCCAAGGTCTCCGAGCCCTTCATCCCCTTCGCGGCGGAGAAGATCGCGCTCGCCGTCGGCGAGCCGTTCCCAGGCGCCTGGCCGACGGGGAGCTCGGCCCTCGACATCCTGCCCGCCGGCCGCAAGGTCGCCGCGCCGGAGGTGCTGTTCAAGAAGGTCGAGAACGAACAGGTCGCCGACTGGATCGCCCGCTTCGGCGGGGCGGAAGGACAGTAGCCCATAGCCTTCGTCATCCCCCGGGCTCGCGAAGCGAGATCCGGGGAACCCAAGCGGAGCCCGCCACACTCTGAGAGTCAGCTTGGGTCCCCCGGATCGTCTTTCAGACGACCGGAGGATGACGAGTTAAGGGATGGCCGCGCGCGCGAAGCGGTCGCGCAGCAGCTCCGCGCCGCTGACCAGCGACACCCCGGCCAGGACCAGGATGGCGCCGACCACGAAGGACGGCTCCAGCGGCTCGTTCAGCACGGCCACCCCGAAGATCACCCCGAACAGCGGGGTCAGGAACGACAGGATCGACAGGCGCGAGGCCAGGTACTTGGTCAGCAGCCAGAACCAGGCGACGTAGCTGATCAGGGTCACGACGACCGCCTGGTAGCCCATGTTCAGCAGGACTTCCGAGGTGAGGTTGACGTGGAACTCGCCCGTCCAGGCCGCGACGCCCATCAGCGCCACGCCGGCGAAGGCCACCTGGTAGAATAGGGTTTTCACGGCCGGGGCGTCAGACAGCTTCGATCCGCGGATCGCCACGGTGGTCAGGCCCCAGGCGAGGCCGGCCAGTAGACCGAAGGCGTCGCCCAGCAGCATCGTGGCGCCGAGCGTCTCGCCGCCGCCCAGGAACGAGAGCGCGATCCCGCCAAAGGCGATGAGCACGCCCGTCCATTGCAGAGCCGACAGCCGTTCCTCGGCGAAGCGCAGGGCCAGGCCCAGGGCCGAGAAGATTGGCGCGCTGTAGATAAACACCACCATGTGCGAGGCGCTGGTGAGCGTCAGGCCCTGGGCGATGAAGAGGAACTCCACCGCGAACAGGAAGCCCACCAGCAGGCCGGAGGGCAGGGTGCCGTCGGTGAAGATCCGCGCGCCGTCGCGACGCCAGGTGATGGCGCCCAGGACGACCGCCGCGATGGCCGAGCGCACGCCCATCTGCATCATCGGGGTCACGTCGTCGGCGATCAGCTTTACGGCCACCTGGGTGAAGCCCCAGCAGACGCAAAGGGCGATCATCAGGGTGACCGCCAGAAGGTCGAGGGGCTTGCGCATGCCGCTCAGAGGGTCGCTTCGCCGCGCAGGACGGGGACGCAGCCGCCGCCGACCGTGGCCCTAACGCCGTCCTCGGCGCGATGGGCGGTGGCGCGCAGGCGCGAGGGACGGCCCATCTCGACGCCCTGGACGATGTCCCAGGCGCCGCTCGCCTCGCCGGAGAGCGACAGCAGGAGCGCCGCCAGGGTGGCGTTGGCGCTGCCGGTGGCCGGGTCCTCGACCGTGCCGGAATTGGGAGCGAACATGCGCGCCCGGATCGACCGCCCGTTGCGGGCGTAGAGGTGCAGGGAGAGCCGGTCGCCGAAGTCGGGGTCGCCGTCGCCCGCCTTGCGGAACGCGGCCAGGTCCGGCGCGGCGCGGGTCAGGGCCCCGCCCGTCACCTCGGCGAAGATGAAGTTGACGCCGACCGTGGCCTCAACCGGACGATGGCCGGTGGTGACGATGTCGGAGGGCGCGATTCCGGCGCAGGCGGCGGCGACCTCCACCGGCAGTTCGGCGCCCAGGGAGAGCGGTTGGGGCGCGGCGATGGTGGCGCCGTGCTCGGTCACGGTCACCCCGACGATGCCGGCGGGAACTTCCAGGCGCAGGTCCGTCCCGCGACCCATCTGGGAGAGCACCCAGCCGGTGCCGATGGTCGGGTGGCCGGCGAAGGGCATCTCGGCCGTGCGGTTGAAGATCCGCACCCGCGCCGTGTTGGCGGCATCCTCGGCGGGCAGGATGAAGGTGGTCTCCGACAGGTTCATCTCCGCGGCCAGGGACAGCATCTGGGCGTCGGTCAGGCCGCGGGCGTCGGTGAAGACGGCCAGCGGATTGCCGCCGAACCGGGTGTCGGTGAACACGTCGAGGGTGACGAAGGGAAAGGCGGGCATCGGACATTCCGTCGCTGGGAGGCGGCAAGGCTTGACATAACTTCGTCGATTGGCAAAGTCCCAAAATGGAATTGGCCGACATCTTCCGCGCGCTCGCCAACGAGCGGCGACTGCAGATCCTGGAGTGGCTGAAGGACCCTGTCGGGAACTTCCCGCCCCAGATCCATGGCGACCTGATCGCCGACGGCGTGTGCGGCGTCTATCTGGCCGACAAACTGGGCATCAGCCATCCGACGCTCAGCGAACACATGCGCGTCCTGATCCAGGCGGGCCTGGTGACGCCCACCAAGATCAAGCAATGGACGTTTTACCGCCGCAACGACGTCCGCATCGCCGAAGTGACCAAGGCCATCGAGGCCGCCGTTTGAATTCCTCCCAGGAGACCGCCTTGCCCAACCTGTTCCAGCCGATGACCTTCGCCCGCGGCCCGGCCATGAAGAACCGCTTCATGCTGGCGCCCCTGACCAACCTGCAGAGCCACCCCGACGGGCGGCTGTCGGACGACGAGTTCAAGTGGCTGACCATGAGGGCTGAGGGCGGGTTCGGCCTGACCATGACCTGCGCGGCCCACGTCCAGCGGATCGGCCAGGGCTTCCCGGGCCAGCTCGGGGTGTTCGGCGACGAGCATCTGGAGGGCCTGACCCGGCTGGCGAGCGCCATCAAGGCGGCCGGCAGCATCGCGGTGGTCCAGCTCCACCACGCCGGCATGCGTTCGCCCAAGGACCTGATCGGCGAGGCGCCGGTCTGTCCGTCCGACGAGGCGGAGTTCGGCGCCCGCGCGCTCACCGAGGCCGAGGTCGCGGGGCTCATCGAGGACTTCATCGCCGCGGCGGTGCGCTCGGAGAAGGCGGGTTTCGACGGCGTCGAGCTGCACGGCGCCCACGGCTATGTGCTCTGCCAGTTCCTCTCGCCGGAGATCAACAAGCGCACCGACCGTTACGGCGGCTCGGCGGAGAACCGGGCGCGGATCATCCACGAGATCATCGACGGCGTGCGCGCCCGCTGCCGGCCGGACTTCAACCTCGGCCTGCGCCTGTCGCCGGAACGCTTCGGCCTGCAGCTCGCCGACATCGTCGACCTGGCCCGCCAACTGATGGCGGAGGGCAAGATCGACTATCTGGACATGTCCCTGTGGGACCACAGGAAGGAGCCGGTGGAAGAGGCCTTCCAGGGCGCCAGCCTCATGTCCTATTTCACCGACCTTCCGCGCGGCGCCGTCCGCCTGGGCGTGGCCGGCAAGATCACCACCCCGGCCGAGGCCGCGGCCTGCCTGGAGGCCGGCGCCGACTTCGTCATCATCGGCCGCGCGGCCATTCTGCACCACGATTTCCCGAAGCAGGCGGCCGACGCCGCCTTCCGGCCCGTCCCCCTGCCGGTCACCCGCGAGCACCTGCGCGCCGAGGGCCTGGGCCCGGCCTTCCTCGACTACATGAACACCTGGAAGGGCTTCGTCGTGCAGGAGACGCAGGACGCCTAGGAGCCCCCCTCATCCGTCAGGCTTCGCCTGCCACCTTCTCCCGCAAGGGGAGAAGGACGTTAGCGACCCTCGAACCGGCGCATCCGATAGGCGTTCATCGCGGTCTCGCCCAGCTTGTCGACCAGGGCGAAGTTGACGATGGCGCCCACCGGCGCGCCGATCACCGGGATCAGCTGGGCGAGCTTGGCCAGGTCGATGTGGTCGCGGTACTCCTGCTGGAACTTCCGCCAGTCGAAGTCCTCCAGCGAGACCGGCGTCGAACCGGTCCGGGTCATGGCGTCGTAGATGGCGTGGCGGTGGCCGGGGCTGGAAAAGGCCAGCTGGAAGATCTGCAGGATGTAGAGCCGTTCCGCCGGCCGCTCGCCGTAGTGGCCGTAGAGGGCGGCGATGTCGAACAGCAGCTTGATCTTCAGCCCGATCAGGGCCGGGAAGTCGACCGCCGCCAGCAGGAAGCCTCCGGCCCCCGCGACCCCGCCCTCGGCCGCCGCGGTGGTGCGGTAGAGCGCGATCTTCTCGCGGACCCGCGCCTCGCGTTCCTCCAGGCCCGCGCCGATCAGCGGTTCCGGCGTGGTGATGTCGGAGCCGGTCATGATCCCGCGTGTCATCTGCTCGATGACCCCAGTGATCACCGCATGGACCTTCTCCGGGATGGCGCGATTGATGCGGCCTTGGACGGCGCGGGCGGCCTCGCCCAGGACGCCCGGCTTCTTCAGGATCTTGCGCTTCCAGGCCGCCAGCTCGGCGCGGGCCTGGACCTCGTAGACTTCGCTCATTTGGCCAGGCCGATAGCCTTCAGCCGCTCGTCGAGGAACGCGCCGGCGGTGATCGGCGGATATTTCGCTCCCTCGCCGACGCAGGAGGGCAGGACCTCCAGAGAGGTGGCCGAGGTGGGGTGCATGAAGAACGGCATGGAATAGCGGCTGACGTTCGGCCCCTCGGGATTGACCACCCGGTGGGTTGTGGACGGGATCACCCCGTTGGTCAGGCGCTGCAGCATGTCGCCGCTATCGACGATCAGATTGCTCTGGGCGGTCTCCACCGGCAGCCAGGTTCCGTCGCGGTCCAGCAGCTGCAGGCCCGCCCCCTTGGCGGCCACCAGGATGGTGATGAAGTTGATGTCCTCGTGGGCCGCGGAGCGGACGCATTCGGGGTCGGCGTCGCCGGGGATCGGCGGATAGTGCAGCACCCGCAGGATCGAGGTCCCATCGGCCACCAGGGGATCGAAATAGCCCTCGTCGAGGCCGAGCCTGGGGGCGAGCGCCCGCAGCAGCAGGGCGCCGGTCTCGTCCAGGCCGGCGAACAGGGCCGAGAAGGTCGCCTTGAATTCCGGCGCGCCATCGGGCCAGACATTGGGCGGCAGCACTTCGGCCAGGTCCGGGCGCGGCTCGCGGCCGATCTGCCAGAACTCCTTGAGATCGGCGTGGGGATTGTCCTTGGCGTGCTCCACCCCGAACGGGGTGTAGCCGCGCAGGCCCTTGGCGTGGCGGCGCTTTTCGGCTTCGGGCAGGGCGAAGACCTGTTCGGCCAGGCCATAGGCCCGGTTCAGCAGCTCCACCGGGACGTTGTGGTCCTTCAGGATGACGAAGCCGTAGTCCTGAAGACCCGCCATCAGGGCGTCGGAGAACCGGGCGCGCTCGGCGGCGTCGCCATGGGTGAAGGCCTTCAGGCTGAGTTCGGGAACGTGGCGGGTCATAGCAGGGCCTCGACCTCGGAACGCGGGGGCAGGGAGGGCTGGGCGCCGGCTCGAGTGGTGGCGAGCGCGCCGGCGGCGCAGGCGAAGGCCAGGGCGGCCTGCAAGGCGCGCGCCTCCAACAGGGCGAGGGTGAGCGCCGCCACGAAGGTGTCGCCCGCGCCGGTGGTGTCGACCACCTCGACCTTGGGCGGACTGGCCGAGGCCAGTAGCTCGCCGCCGCGTCGCAGCTCCGCGCCGCGTCCGCCCAGGGTCAAGGCCACCAGGCCGCGCGCTTGCCGCAGTTGGTCGCCGTAGAACGCCGCCTCGGTCTCATTGACCACGATCAGGTCGGCGCGCTGGAACAGGGCGTCCGGGATCGCCGCGGCCGGGGCTAGGTTCAGGCAGACGAAGCCTTCAGCCTGGGCCACCGCCTTCTCCACGGTGGCGAGCGGAATCTCCAATTGGCAGATCAGGGCCCCGGCCGGCAGCGGACCCAGGCGCTCGGGCGTAAAGGCGGCGTTGGCGCCGGACGCCACCACGATCTGGTTCTCGCCGGTCTCCGAGACCGCGATCAGGGCGACGCCGGTGGGGGCCAGCGGGTCTCGCGCGACGCCGGACAGATCGACCCCGCCCGCCGCCAGCAGCGCCAGGGCCTCGTCGGCCATGGCGTCCTCCCCGACCCGGGCGATGAGCGCGACCGCCGCGCCCAGCCGTTGGGCCGCAAGCGCCTGGTTGGCGCCTTTGCCGCCGGGATGGCGCGCGAGCACCGCGCCGGTCACCGTCTCGCCCGGCGCCGGCAGGGCCTTGCCGGTGGCGACCAGGTCCAGGTTCACCGAACCGACGACGGTGATGGCGGGGCCGGTCATTGGCCGGCGAGCCGCTCGTTCAGCAGCGCGAAGACCCCGTCGGCGTCGACCTCGGTCACCCACTGGATCGTGGCCGCGGCCGGATCGTCCAGGCGAAAGTCCACGGCGGTGTGGCCCAGCGTCAGGGCCGAGCCGGTCTCGACCTCCAGCCTGCAGGGCCGGGCGGTGAATAGCTGGGGCGCAAGGACGTAGGCGATCACGCAGGGGTCGTGCAGCGGCGCGCTCTTGCCGCCCACGATGTCGCGCTCGATGCCGTTGGAGAAGTCGATCACCTGCGCCGCCGCCAGGGCCGCCGGCGTGCCGAGGGCGCGGAGGGCGGCGACCCGTCCGGCGGTGGCGCGCACCTGATGGGTGGCGTCCAGGCCCAGGACCACGCAGCGGCAGCCCGAGGCGAACACCACCTGGGCTGCGTGCGGGTCGGCATAGATGTTGTACTCGGCCGAGGCGGTGATGTTGCCGCCCTCGGTGCGGGCGCCGCCCATGACCACGACCTGGGCCAGGCGGCCGACGATCGCCGGCTCGCGGATGAAGGCGAGCGCCACATTGGTCATCGGTCCGGTGACCGCCAGGGTCACGCTGCCGGCCGGCTGGGCCATCAGGGTCTGGATGATGACATCGGCGGCGTGGCCCGACGCGAGCGGCGCGGAGGGGTCGAACACCTTGAGGTCGCCCAGGCCGGATTCGCCGTGGAAATGGTCGGCCTCGACCGGCGGGCGGAAGAGGGGCCGTGGGGAACCCGCGTGGACGGGCACGTCCTCGCGGCCGGCGATCTGGCGGATGATCCGGGCGTTGCGGGCGGTCAGGTCCGCGCCGACATTGCCTCCCACCGTGGTCACCGCGAGGATCTCGAGATCACGCGAGGCGAAGGCCAGGAAGAGCGCGACGGCGTCGTCGACGCCCGGATCGCAATCGATGATGAGCTTTGTCACCGACCCATTGTCGAGGAATTCGGGGGCCCACCGCAAGCCGAAGCTAGTGGGCGGCGGGCGCCTTGGGCTTGATGTCCATGAAATCGGGGACGATCTCGTTGTAGGCCGCGGCCTGGCCCAGGTCGCGCACCACGTCCTGGTGCCCCTCCCACATCATGTGCAGGGCCACGTAGAGCACGATGGCCAGGCCCACATAGCCGATCCAGCGATAGCGGTGCAGCAGGCGGGCGATGAAGCTGGCGGCCATGCCCATCAGGGCGATGGAGAGCAGCAGGCCGAACACCAGGATGGCGGGGTGTTCGCGCGCCGCGCCGGCCACCGCCAGGACATTGTCCAGCGACATGGAGACATCGGCGACAAGGATCTGGATGAAGGCGGCCTTGAAGGTCTTGGGCTGCTTGGCGGCCATGGCGGCGGAGGGTTCGGTCGACGGGTCGTCGTCCATGGCCGCCTCGGCGGCGGCCTCCTCGGGCTCGGCCTGTTCCTTCAGCTCCCGCCACATCTTCCAGCAGACCCAGAGCAGCAGCAGGCCGCCCGCGAACAGCAGGCCGACAATGCCCAGCAGCTGGGTGGTGATCAGCGCGAAGCCGATCCGCATGGTCACCGCCGCGGCCAGGCCCCAGAGGATGGCCTTGCGGCGCTGATCGGTCGGCAGGGCGGCGGCGGCCAGGCCCACGGCCACGGCGTTGTCGCCGGCCAGGACCAGGTCGATCATCAGGACTGAAAGGAAGGCGGCGAAGGCGCCGGGTGCGAATAGGGTTTCCAACATCGCGCCCTGAATGCGACAGCGCGCCGGCCTCCGCAACCGCCTATGGCCGGGCGGTTGCGAAAAACTAGGCCCTAGCTTCGGGTACGGGCGGCTTCGTACAGGGCGACGGCGGCGGCGGCCGACACATTCAGGCTTTCGAAGCCGCCGGGCATGTCGATCCGGGCAAGGTCGTCGCAGTGCTCGGCCACCAGCCGGCGCAGGCCCTCGCCCTCGGAGCCCAGCACCAGCACGGTGGGGGTTCCGTCGAGCGCCTGTTCCAGGGTCTTGTCCGCCCCGCCGGCCAGGCCCACGGCCCGCCAGCCCAGCTCGGCCAGCTCTTCCAGGGCCCGCGAGAGATTGATCACCCGCGCCGAGGGGATCGTGTCCACGGCCCCGGCGGCGGCCTTGGCCAATGCCCCGGCCAGCTTGGGGGCATGGCGGTCCTGCAAGATCACGCCGCTCGCCCCGAAGGCCGCGGCCGAGCGCAGGATGGCGCCGACGTTCTGCGGATCGGTCACCTGGTCCAGCATCAGCAGCACGGCGCCAGGCTTGGGTTCGAAGGCGTCCAGGCCCCAGGCCTGGAGGTGCGGAATGCGCAGCGCCACCCCCTGGTGGACCGCCCCGGCGGGCAGGTTATGGCCGATCGCCTGGGGGTCGAGGATCTCCAGGATCTTCTGGCGGCCGAATCTCTGCTCGATCTCCTTGGCCCGTTCCGCGGTGGCCAGAAGGCGCATCGGATGCTCCCGGGCGGTGTTGCCCAGGGCCGCGCTGACGGCGTGCCAGCCCCACAGCCAGTCGTCCGAGACGTTGTCGGGCTTGCGGTTGAAGGGTCTGGGACCGCCCTTTTTGCCAGCCTTCCAGGGCGCGTTGCGTTCGCGGGATGAGGACACTATAAGACGCGCTCCAAATTGGGGGCCGGACGGTTCCTTCGCTCACGCGACGGAACTTTTGTCCAGGCTTTCGATATGGTTCCGAGCGCGCTGGGGGAATGTCCCGAGTGGCAAAGGGGGGGGACTGTAAATCCCCTGGCGTACGCCTTCGTAGGTTCGAGTCCTACTTCCCCCACCACGCCTCGGAGCGAACTGTTCAAGGAGACTGGCGCGACGCCGCGCATCTTCGGCGGGTATAGCACAATGGTAGTGCAGCAGCCTTCCAAGCTGAATATGCGGGTTCGATTCCCGCTACCCGCTCCAACTAAACCTCAAACGCCGGCAGGACCCCGATGGCCAAGGAAAAGTTCGAACGCAACAAGCCGCATTGCAACATCGGCACGATTGGTCACGTTGACCATGGCAAGACGACGCTGACGGCGGCGATCACGTTTACGCTGGCGAAGACGGGCGGGGCCAAGTCG
>NZ_JAKFEN010000018.1:0-218910 GCF_036677185.1 Phenylobacterium sp. | reverse complement strand
GGCGACGTCCGCGGCGCCGATCGGCGTGGTCGCCGCCCTGCCGGTCACCGCCAGCGGCGCGCGCCTGGGCCCCGCCGAGACCCTGCCCCCGGCCGAGCTCGAGGCCTTCGTCGATGGCGTTGTGCGCAGCGCCATGGCCCGCGACCACATCGCCGGCGTCACCGTCTCGGTGGTGCAGAACGGCCAGGTGGTGCTGAAGAAGGGTTACGGCTTCGCCAGCCTCAGCCCCGCCCGCAAGGTCGATCCCGACGCGACGCTGTTCCGCATCGGTTCGATCTCCAAGACCTTCACCTGGATCGCCCTGATGAAGGAGATCGAGGCCGGCCGCATCCGCAAGGACGCCCCGGTCAATCTCTACCTGCCCGAACAGCTGCAGATCCGCGACCAGGGCTTCCGCACGCCGGTGCGAATCGTCAACCTCATGGACCACTCGCCGGGCTTCGAGGACCGCGCCCTGGGCCATCTGTTCGAGCGAAGCTTCGCCCGCGAACGGTCGATGGACGAGTACCTGCGGCAGGAACGTCCGCGCCGGGTCCGCGCGCCGGGCGAGGTCTCCAGCTATTCCAACTACGGCGCGGCCCTGGCCGGCGAGGCGGTGTCCTACGTCTCGGGCAAGCCCTTCGAGCGACTGATCGAGGAATCCATCCTGCTGCCGGCCGCCATGCGCAACACCAGCTTCCGTGAGCCGCACGAGCCGAAGGCCGGCATTGCCGGCGCCATCCCCGATCGCCTGGCCGGCCAGATCTCCCAGGGCTACCGCTGGACGCCTAGCGGCTTCGAGGCGCGGCCGTTCGAATATATCGGCCACATCGCCCCCGCCGGCTCGGCCTCGTCCACGGCCGGCGACATGGCCCGCTACATGCAACTCCTGCTGAACGGCGGCGTGATCGACGGCGCGACCATCTATGGCCCCGGCGCGGCGCAGGCCTTCCGCACCCCGCTGCGCAAGACCCCGGCCGGGATCAACGGCTGGCGCCACGGATTCATCGACTACAACCTGCAGGGAGGCCGCCGCGGTTTCGGCCACGACGGCGGCACCCTGTCGTTCCACTCGAACATGGTGGTGGTCCCCGACCTCAGGCTCGGCATCTTCGTCAGCACCAACACCGACACCGGCGGCGACCTCGCCCACGGGCTCGCCGACCAGGTGGTCGGCCAGTTCTACACACCGCCGCAGGTTTATCCGCGCCCGGGCTCCGAAGCGTTGAAGGATCGGGCGCGGGACTTCGAGGGCTACTTCGTCGGCACGCGCCGGGCCTATCGCGGCCTTGAGTCCATCGTCGGCCTAGTGACCACCGGCATGACCGTGCGGGTGGACAACAGCGGACGGCTGGTGACGTCCGGCTTCAACGGCGCGCACACTTGGGTTCCGGACGGCGATCTCGCCGGGGGCCGCTTCATCTCCACGACCGATGCGAACCGGCTGGCCTTCTCCATGTCCGACGGCCGGGCGCAGAGCTTCCAGACCGGCGGCGGCGGCCAGACCTTCGAGCGGGCCGGATTCTGGAAAAATCCTTCCACGGCCTTGACCCTGGCGATCCTCACCGGCGTCGCGGCGGCCGCGACCCTGGCCGGCATCTTCCTGCGCAACCGCCGGGAGTTCCGCGAGACCCCGGTGCAGAGCCGCGCCAGCCTGATCCAGAACATCCAGGCCGCCCTGTGGCTGACCATGCTGATCCTGTTCGGCCTCTGGCTCTCGCGGACCGGCGACGTGGCCAATGTGATGTACGGCTGGCCGGGACCGTTCCTGTTCATCGCCTCGGCCTGCGCCCTGGTCGCCGCGGCCCTGACCCTGGCGACCCTGCTCCTGCTGCCGGCCATCTGGCGCGGCGGCCGGCGGGTGGACTCCTGGACGCCACTGCGCAAACTCGCCTTCTCGGTGACGGTGCTGCTCTATTCCGCCTTCGCCGTGGTGCTGTGGTTCTGGGGTGTCCTCAGTCCCTGGAGCGGCTGATTCGGGCCCACGGGCTGGAATTCATGAACGCCGGCCCGCTCCGCCCGAGGCGAAAATAAAGGTTACTGAATAAATTCAGTACGATTTGCCGCAGCCTTCACCACGACCTTAAACGCGTCGTTTACCAAGCACTGGGTAAATCCTGCCTAGCGGCGGGCGGCTTTCAGCGTTCGTCCCGCGTATCTCGGGAAGGACGCCCGCGTTGAATAGCTTCGTCGCCGCCCTGCAGAAGTTCGGAATCGGACGGCTGGCGGCCATCCTGGGGATCGGAGCGGGCGTCGCCGCGGCGCTGTTCGCCCTGACCATGGGATTGGGCGAGCCCAAGGCGCTGCTCTATTCGAACCTCGACCTGAAGGAAGCCGGCTCGATCACCGCGGCCCTCGACCAGGGCGGCGTGAAGTACGAGGTCAAGGGCGACGGCTCCACCATCATGGTCCCGCGCGACGAGGTCGCCGCGACGCGCCTGATGCTGTCGGGCAAGGGCCTGCCGACCTCCGGCTCGGTGGGCTACGAGATATTCGACGGCGGCAACACCATGGGCCAGACGGACTTCGTCCAGCAGCTCAACCGCCAGCGCGCCCTGGAAGGGGAACTCGCCCGCACCATCCAGAGCCTGGACGGCGTGGCCTCGGCCCGCGTTCACCTGGTCCTGCCCAAGCGCCAGCTCTTCGAAGAGGAGGCCGAGCAGCCTTCGGCCTCGGTCACCCTGGGCGTGGGCGGGCGCGAGCCCAGCCAGGACCAGGTCCAGGCCATCCAGAACCTGATCGCCAGCGCCGTGCCGAACCTGAAGCCCGGCCGCGTCACCGTGGTCGACCAGCACGCCAAGCAGCTCTCGGCGGGCGAGGACGGCTTCGCGGGCCAGGCCGCCGACGGCCGCCGCAGCGAGGTCGAGCAGCGCATCGCCAAGACCGTCAAGGGTCTGGTCGAGGGCGTGGTCGGGACCGGCAAGGCCCGGGTCAACGTCACCGCCGATCTCGATCTCGCCCGGGTCACCGTCCAGCAGGAGACCTTCGATCCGGACGGCCAGGTGATCCGCTCGGAATCGACCAATGAGGAGAGCGCCAAGGAGAACGCGGCCGACGCCAACGGCGGCGTCTCGGCCAGCGCCAATATCCCCAGCGGCGCCGGCGCCAATGACGAGGGCCTGACGGGCTCCACCAGCGCCACCACGACCTCCACCACCAATTACGAGATCTCCAAGACCACGCGAACCGAGGTCAACGAGCCCGGCCAGGTGAAGCGCCTGTCGGTCGCCGTGGCCATTGACGGCGCCACGGCCGCCGGCGCCGACGGCAAGCCCGGCGCCTACACCCCGCGTTCGGCCCAGGAGATGGCCCGTATCGAGCAGCTGGTCCGCACCGCCGTCGGCTACAACGCCGACCGTGGCGACCAAGTCACGGTGGTCAATGTCCGCTTCCCCACCGTCGCCGACGCCGGCGGCACCGAAGCGGCCAATCCGCTGATGGGCTTCGACAAGAACGACATCATGCGCGCCGTGGAGCTGGCGATCCTGGCCCTCGTCGCCATCCTGATGATGCTGTTCGTGGTCCGCCCGCTGTTGCGCAACAGCGGCGGGGGCGGTGGCGGCGGCCGCTCCCTGTCCCATCTGACCGCGGCCGGCCCGGGCATGACCCGGGTGGTGACCACCACTGACGGCCAGCAGATGCAGGTCCAGGTCGATCCCAACACCGGCCAGCCCCTGGCCCTGCCCGGCCCCGGCAACGAACTGGAGCAGCGCATCGACATCGCCCGCATCGAGGGCCAGGTGAAGGCCTCCTCGGTCAAGCGGGTCGCCGAGTTCGTCGACAACCATCCGGAGGAGTCGGTCTCGCTCCTGCGCACCTGGCTGCATGAGACCACATGAACGCCAGGCTCAAAACCATCAGCGATCCAGCCCGGCTGAGCGGCCCCGAAAAGGCCGCGGTGATCCTGCTCGCGCTCGGCGAGGATCACGGCACCATCTGGCAACAGCTCGACGAGGAGGAGATCAAGGAGATTTCCCAGGCCATGGCGGGCCTCGGGAACGTCTCGGCATCGGTGGTCGAGCAGCTCCTGGTGGACTTCATCTCCGGCATGTCGGGCGCAGGCGCGATCATGGGGTCGTTCGAACAGACCCAACGCCTGTTGGCCGCCTTCCTGCCGGCGGACAAGGTCGACACCCTCATGGAGGAGATCCGCGGTCCGGCGGGCCGCACCATGTGGGACAAGCTCGGCAACGTGAACGAGGCCGTGCTCGCCAACTATCTGAAGAACGAATACCCGCAGACCGTCGCGGTGGTGCTGAGCAAGGTGAAGTCCGAGCACGCCGCCCGCGTCCTGGCCGCCCTGCCAGAGGATTTCGCGCTGGAATGCGTCACCCGCATGCTGCGCATGGAGCCGGTGCAGCGCGAGATCCTGGACAAGATCGAACAGACCTTGCGGACCGAGTTCATGTCCAACCTGGCGCGCACCTCCAAGCGCGACAGCCACGAGATGATGGCCGACATCTTCAACGCCTTCGACCGCCAGACCGAGGCGCGCTTCATCGCCGCCCTGGAGGAACGCAACCGCGAGAGCGCCGAGCGCATCCGCGCCCTGATGTTCGTCTTCGAGGACCTCAGCAAGCTCGATCCCGGCGGGGTCCAGACCCTGCTGCGCGGCTGCGAGAAGGACCAGCTGGCCCTGGCGCTCAAGGGCGCCTCGGACGGCCTGCGCGAGATGTTCTTCTCCAACATGTCCGAACGGGCCGCCAAGATCATGCGCGAGGACATGGAGAGCATGGGCCCCGTGCGCCTGCGCGACGTCGACCAGGCCCAGATGGCCATGGTCCAGGTCGCCAAGGACCTCGCCGCCAAGGGCGAGATCATGCTGGCCGGCTCCGGCGGCGACGATGAGTTGATCTACTGATGGCCGACGCACCCCACCAGAGGTTCGGCTTCGACACCGTGTTCGACGGCGCGGGCGACGTCGCCTACGCCCCGCCGCGGCCCAAGCGCCTGTTCACGATCGAAGAGGTCGAGCAGGTCCGCGCCCTGGCCTTCGGCGAGGGCGAGGCCCAGGCGCTGGCCTCCATGGCCGCCCTCCAGGCCCAGGCGCTCTCCAGTGTCGCCGCATCGGTCAGCGCCGCCTTACCCAAGCTGGCGGGCGTGGCCCATGACCACCGGGTAGGCTCGGCCGAGCTGGCGCTCGCCTGCGGCAAGGCCATCGCCGACGCGGCGCTCGCCAAGTTCCCCGAGGCCCCGATCCGAGCCGCCATGGAGAACCTCGCCCGCGAGATCGAGGCCGCGCCGCGCCTGATGGTCGCCGCCGCCCCCGACCTGGCCGAGAACCTCCAGGCCGTGCTCGAAGAGGCCGCCCAGGCCATCGGCTACGGCGGCGCGATCCAGGTGCGCTCGGCGCCCGGCATGGCGCCCGCCGCCTTCACCCTCGATTTCGGCGACGGCGCGGCGGCGTTCGACCCCGCTGCGGCCGCCGCCCGCGTGGCCGCCGCTCTCGACGCGGCGCTCGCCGCCGAGGGCCTGCACGCCGAACCCCTCATTCCCGGAAGCGAGAGCTGACAGCCATGTCCGACACCGAACTCAAGCTCGACGAATTCGCGCCTTCCGAAGCCCCGATGGCCGAGATGTCCATCGAGATGGAGGAGAAGACCGGCACCGATCTGCAGGCCGTCTACGACGTTCCGGTCTCGATCTCCGCCGTGCTCGGCCGCGCCAGCATGTCGGTCGCCCAGCTCCTCCAGCTCCAGTCCGGCAGCGTGCTCGACCTGGACCGCAAGGTCGGCGAGGCCATCGACATCTATGTCAACAACCGCCTGGTCGCCCGGGGCGAGGTCGTCATCGTCGACGACCGCCTGGGCGTGACCATGACGGAAATCATCAAGGACGGCGACGCCCAGGCCTGAAGCCTGAGCGTCGAAGGGAGATACGAGTATGCGGCTTCTGGTCGTCGGTAAATTGAACGGACAGCTCTCCACCGCCGTGAAGATGGCGATGGCGGCGGGCGCCAAGGTGAGTCACGTCGAGACCATCGCCGCGGCCACCCACGCCCTGCGCGCCGGTCAGGGCGCCGACCTGCTGCTGGTCGACTATGAGCTGGACATCGCCGCCCTGATCGAGGCCAACGAGGCCGAACGCATCCGGGTGCCGGTGGTGGCCTGCGGCGTCGACGCCGACGCCAAGAAGGCCGGCGACGCGATCCGCGCGGGCGCCAAGGAATTCATTCCCCTGCCGCCGGACGCCGAGATGATCGCCGCCGTCCTGGCCGCGGTGTCTGATGACGACAAGCCGATGATCGTGCGCGATCCGGCCATGACCGCCATCCTCGCGGTCGCCGACCAGGTCGCCCCGTCCGAGGCCTCCATCCTGATCACCGGCGAGAGCGGGTCGGGTAAGGAAGTCGTCGCCCGCTACGTCCACCAGAAGTCCCGGCGCGCCAGCCGGCCGTTCATCTCGGTCAACTGCGCCGCCATCCCCGAGAACCTCCTGGAGAGCGAACTTTTCGGCCACGAGAAAGGCGCCTTCACCGGCGCCGTGGCCCGCCGGATCGGCAAGTTCGAGGAGGCCTCGGGGGGGACCCTGCTGCTGGACGAAATCTCGGAGATGGACGCGCGCCTGCAGGCCAAGCTGCTGCGCGCCATCCAGGAACGCGAGATCGATCGCGTGGGCGGCTCGCGGCCGGTCAAGGTCGACATCCGCATCCTGGCCACCTCCAACCGCGACCTGGCCCAGGCCGTGAAGGACGGGACGTTCCGGGAAGACCTGCTCTACCGCCTGAACGTCGTGAACCTGCGCCTGCCGCCCCTGCGCGAGCGCCCCGGCGACGTGGTCGCGCTGGCCGAGTTCTTCGTGAAGAAGTACGCCAAGGCCAACGCCGCGCCCGAGCGGCCGCTCTCGGCCGAGGCCAAGCGCCGCCTGGCCGGACATCGCTGGCCCGGCAACGTCCGCGAGCTGGAGAACGCCATGCACCGCGCGGTGCTGATGGCGTCGGGTCCGGAGATCGAGGAGACCGCCATCCGCCTGCCCGACGGCCAGCCCCTGGCCCCGCCGGACATGGCCAGCCGCGCGGCGTCCCACGCCGCCGTGGCCGCCGAAGCCGTCACCCGCGCCTTCGTCGGCCAGACCGTGGCTCAGATGGAGCAGCAGCTGATCATCGACACCCTCAGCCATTGCCTGGGCAACCGCACCCATGCGGCCAATATCCTGGGGATCTCGATCCGCACCCTGCGCAACAAGCTGAAGGAATACACCGAGGCCGGCGTCTCCGTGCCCGCCCCGCAGATGGGCGCGAGCGCGGCCTAATCCATGGCCAACGCAGGATCATACGTCGCCGAACGGCCCAGCCCGCGCCAGATGCTGGGTTGGCTGATGAAGGGCGAGGTGGCGATGGCCGTCGGCGTCATCGGCATCGTCATCCTGCTGATCCTGCCGATCCCGCCGTTCCTGCTGGACATGCTGCTGGCCATCTCGATCATCACCTCGGTGCTGATCCTGATGACCTCGCTGCTCATCAAGAAACCGCTGGAGTTCACCGCCTTCCCGACGGTGCTGCTGGTCACCACCCTCTACCGGCTGGGGCTGAACATCGCCTCGACCCGGCTGATCCTCGGCCACGGCCACGAAGGCGCCCACGGGGCCGGCAAGATCATCGAGGGCTTCGGCAACCTGATGATGGGGGGCAACTTCGTCATCGGGGTGATCGTCTTCGCCATCCTGGTGATCGTGAACTTCGTGGTCATCACCAAGGGTTCGGGCCGGATCGCCGAAGTCGCCGCCCGCTTCACCCTCGACTCCATGCCCGGCAAGCAGATGGCCATCGACGCCGACCTGTCGGCGGGACTGATCGAGGAAGACGAAGCCAAGACGCGCCGCAAGGAGCTGGAGCAGGAATCGACCTTCTTCGGCGCCATGGACGGCGCCTCGAAGTTCGTGCGCGGCGACGCCGTCGCCGGCCTGATCATCGTGGCCATCAACATCATCGGCGGCATCCTGATCGGGGTCGTCCAGCACAAGGTTCCGCTCGGCCAGGCCGCGGCCACCTACACCCTGATGACCATCGGCGACGGCTTGGTCAGCCAGATTCCCGCCCTGATCATCTCGATCGCCGCGGGCTTCCTGGTCTCCAAGGCGGGCGTCGACGGCTCGGCCGACAAGGCCCTGGTCACCCAGCTGGCCATGAACCCCATCGCGCTGGGCATGGTCGCCGCCTCGGCGGGCGTCATCGCCTTCATCCCCGGCATGCCGATCATCCCCTTCGCGGCGCTGGCCGCCGGCGCGGGCTACCTCTCCTGGCGCCGATCGCAGGACGCGCAGGAGGCGGCCTACAACGCCGTCGAACTGGTGCCGACCACCGCCCCGGTCGCGCCGGAGGACGAGCCGATCAGCCAGTCCCTGGCCATCGACGAGATCAAGATCGAACTGGGCTACGGCCTGCTGCCGCTGATCAACGACATGGAGGGCCGCCGGCTCACCGACCAGATCAAGGCGCTGCGCCGGACGCTGGCCGCCGACTTCGGCTTCGTCATGCCGGCGGTGCGCATCCTCGACAACATGCGCCTGCCCTCCCAGGGCTACATGATCCGCATCAAGGAGATGGAGGGCGGCCAGGGCGAGGTGCGCCTGGGAGCGCTCATGGCCATGGACCCTTCGGGCGGCCAAGTGGAGCTTCCGGGCGAGCACATGCGCGAGCCGGCCTTCGGCCTGCCCGCCACCTGGATCGACGACAACCTGCGCGAGGAGGCCACCTTCCGCGGCTACACCATCGTCGACCCGGCCACGGTGCTGACCACCCACCTGACCGAGATCCTCAAGGAGAACATGCCCGACCTGCTCTCCTACGCCGAGGTGCAGAAGCTGCTGAAGGACCTGCCGGGCGAACAGAAGAAGCTGGTCGAGGACCTGATCCCCAGCGTGGTCACCGCCACCACCCTGCAGCGCGTCCTGCAGGCCTTGCTGCGCGAGCGGGTCTCGATCCGCGACCTGCCGGCCATCCTGGAAGGGGTCGGCGAAGCCGCCCCGCACACCCAGTCGATCGTTCTGCTGGTGGAGCAGGTCCGTTCCCGCCTGGCCCGCCAGATCTCCTTCGCCCATCGCGGCGATGACGGCGCCCTGCCGATCATCACCATGTCGGCCGAGTGGGAGAACGCCTTCGCCGACGCCTTGATCGGGACTGGCGACGAGAAGCAGCTGGCGCTCGCTCCGTCACGTCTGCAGGACTTCATCCGCGGGGTTCGCGAGAGCTTCGAGCGCGCGGCCCTGGCCGGCGAGAGCGCGGTGCTGCTGACCAGCCCGCAGATCCGCCCCTATGTCCGCTCGATCATCGAGCGCTTCCGCGGCCAGACCCCGGTGCTCAGCCAGAACGAAATCCATCCCAAGGCCCGGCTGAAGACCGTGGGCTCGATCTAGGCCGGCTCAGGCCAGCGGCTTGACGAAGATGAACTGGGCGCTGTCGCCTTCCTCGTGTCGCTGGCCGGTGTCGACGAAGCCGATCTTCCGGTAGGCGGCGATGGCAGCCTCGTTGCGTGCGTTCACCGCCAGCATGAGCTTGGGCTGGACGGGCCGCTCACGGGCGAACCAGTCTTCCAGCAGGGCGATGCAGCGGCGCCCGACCCCCTGGCGCTGCATTCCGGGTCGGACCCGGAAGCTGTGCAGGCTGACCGTGCCGGGCGGCGCCCAGGGCGGGCGGCGCAGGCCTTCGCGCAGCACGAAGAAGCCCACCACGCCCCGGTCGTCGGGCGCGACCACCGCGAAGCCCTGCTCCAGGCCCACGGCGTCGGGCTCGTTCAGCCGACCGAACACCTCGTCCAGCGAGCCTGCGAACTCCTCCTGCTCAGGCGGCAGGCTGATCTGTTCGACAAGCTCGCGATCCGAGCCGGAGATGGGTTCCAGGCGCCAGTCGGCGATGTCTATGGTTCTTGTTTCTTCTCCCATGACGCGGAGGCTAACACGCAATGGGCGACAAATGTCAGGTCGCCCGCGACGTCTGCCCCGTTGCAGCCCGGCGTGGCGGCTGGTAGCGGTTTGGCCCCAGGGTGACGATCGTCCGTCGCCGAGCGTTGGATGACGAATGCGGCCACCTGCTTTCAAGAACCGGAACGGCCCGGGCGGGACCATTTTCTGGGACCTGCTGACCTTCGAGAAGCTGATGACCAACCAGGTCATCCACCTGATCTATTGGTCGGGCTTGGGGGTGATCGCCCTGGTGGCCTTCGGCATGGTGGGCGCCGCGGTCGGCGTGGCCCTGCGCGAGGAAAGCTGGATCGGCGTGATCCTGGCCGTCCCGGTCCTGGTGGCCGGTCTGCTGGTGGTGGCCGCCCTGGTGCTGCTGTGGCGCTCGTTCTGCGAGCTCTATGTGGCCCTGTTCCGTCTCAGCGACGACCTGCACGCCATCCGCCAGGCCACCGAGGCCGAGCAGGCCCGCACCCCTAGGCCCTGAGCCCGCCGATCCAGGCGGTCGTGGCCGCCTTGGGCCGGCCCGCATCGTCGAACAATAGCGGCGCGTCCGCCGGGTTCTCCCGCTTCAGCCACGAATCCTTGTCGCGCAGCCCCCAGTGGGTGAAGGCGAACCGCTGGGCCGCCGGCAGGCCGGAAAAGGCCTCCGCCGCCTCGGCGTATAGTCTCGCTTGGCCGGTCAGCAGCTTGGCGCGGTCCTTCAGCACCCCGCGCGAACGAGTCAGCGACACATCCATCTCCGACAGATGGACGGCCAGGCCCAGGCTCGCCAAATCCTTCAGGGCCTTGGTGAGCTCGCCGGGCGCCAGGTCGGCCGCCAGGTGGGTCTGGGTTCCCACCCCGCCGATCGGGGCGCCGGCCTTCAGCAGGGCCTCGACCAGCTTCATGAAGGTGGCGCGCTTCCTCGGGATGTTCTCGAGATTGTAGTCGTTGAGGAACAGCACTGCGTCGGGATCGGCCTCGCGGGCGTGCTGGAAGGCCAGCACCATGTGCTGCAGCTTGCCCAGCTTCTGGGACCACAGGCTGTCGCGCCAGCCGTTCCCGTCCTCGGCCACGGCCTCATTGACCACGTCCCAGCCCACCGCCTGGCCGCGATAGCGCCCGGCCACGGCCAGGATGTAGTTGCGATAGGCGTCGCCGAATTTGATCCGCTTGCCGTCCAGCCGCTCGAAGGCGCCGGGGACCTGGGCGTACCAGATCAGGGTATGGCCGAAGAGCCGCATGCCGTTGGCCTTGGCGAAGGCGGCGATGCGGTCGGGGGCCTCGAAGCGGAAGGAACCGTCGTCCTTGACGATGTACTCCATCTTCATCTCCCACTCGGGCGTGAGCTGGGAGATCTGGGAGGCGATCAGCGGCACGAGGCTCGGATCGCCCAGCTGTTCCTCCTGCACGCAGACCCCCACCGGGAAGGCCGCGGCGCTGCGCAGGGACGGGATCGCGATCGGAGTTTGGGCGTCGGCGCGGCGGTCGCAGGCGGCGAGCGCCAGCCCGCCTCCCAGCACGATCCGCCGATCGAGGGTCACCGCCCGCCTGCCGCGGCCCGGCGCAGGCCGAGCTCGTCCATGGCGGCGGTTTCCAGCCGGGCGCGTTCCTTGAGGTCGGCCAGGCGCATGCGCTCGGCCACCTGCTCGTATTTCTTCTGTTCCTCGAAGGCCAAGGCCAGCGCGTCGCGGGCCCCCTCCTCCTCGATGGCGATGCGGTCGATCTCGGCCTGGGCCAGGGCCTTGCGGGTGCGCAGCCCTTCCAGGAAGCCCAGCTGGTACCAGCCGTGCTCGGCGTCCTGCCGGCCCTTCTCGGCCTCGGCCTCGCCCTCGGCCTCGAGCAGGACCAGCTTCATCTCCGCCTGCAGTCGCCGGTCGGCGATCTCCGCCAGGCGCTTCTGCAGCACCTCCACCTCATAGGTCGAAAGCTTGATCAGGGATTGGGCCCAGCTCATGTCGCTTCACTCATCAGGATCTGCGACAGGGCCTCGAAGCTCTCGTCGATGGTCGAGCTCTCGTCCTTGTCCTGGGCCAGGAAGGCTTCCAGCGCCGGGTTGAGCTGGATCGCGCGGTCCACCTGCGGATCGGCCCCGGCGCGGTAGGCGCCGATGCGGATCAGCTCCTCCATGTTGGCGTAGGCCGAGAGCGACTGGCGAGCCAGCTTCACGATCTCGCGCTCGTTGGGGGCGTGGCAGCCCGGCATGGTCCGGCTGATCGATTTCAGCACATTGATCGCCGGGAAGCGGCCGCGCTCGGCGATGGCCCGCTCCATGACGATGTGGCCGTCGAGGATACCGCGCACGGCGTCGGCGATGGGTTCGTTGTGGTCGTCTCCGTCCACCAGCACGGTGAAGAGGCCGGTGATCGGCGCGGCCGTGGTGCCGTCGGGGCGCACCGGCCCCGGTCCGGCCCGCTCCAGCAGCTTGGGCAGCTCGGTGAAGACCGTGGGGGTGTAGCCCTTGGTGGTCGGCGGCTCGCCGGCGGCCAGGCCGATCTCGCGCTGGGCCATGGCGAAGCGGGTGACCGAGTCCATCAGGCAGAGGACCTCCAGGTCCTGGTCGCGCAGGAACTCGGCGATGGCCAAGGTCATATAGGCGGCCTGGCGGCGCTTCAGGGCCGGTTCGTCGGAGGTGGCGACCACCACGATGGCGCGCTTCAGGCCCTCCTCGCCCAGGGTCTCCTCGATGAACTCCCGAACCTCGCGGCCCCGCTCGCCGATCAGGCCCACGACGACGGCGTCGCAGTCGGCCTCCTTGGCCAGCATGGACAGCAGCACCGACTTGCCGACCCCGGAGCCGGCGAACACGCCCAGGCGCTGGCCGCGGCAGCAGGTGGTGAAGACATTCATCGAGCGCACGCCCAGGTCCAGGCGCGCGCCGACCCGTCCGCGCGCGTGGGCGGCCGGCGGGGCCGCGCGCAGGGCGTAGGGGACGATGCCCTGCGGCAGGGGCCCCTTGCCGTCGATGGGCTCGCCGAAGGCGTCGATGATGCGGCCGAGCCAGGCGGTGGTCGGACGCACGGCCGAACCCATGGGCTCGATGCGGATCTCGGCGCCGGGCGCCACGCCCTCGACCGGACCGAAGGGCATCAGCAGGGCGCGGGTTTCGCGGAAGCCCACCACCTCGGCGGCCAGCGGCTTGTCGGCGCGGCGTTCGATCTCGGCGCGGGCGCCCACGGCCAGTCGGGTCAATCCGCCGCGGGCCTCGATCAACAGGCCGTTCACGGCCGCCACGCGGCCGGAGACGGTCAGGGGATCGATCCGCTCGACGGCGGCGACGAGGCTACGCAAAGGCTGGAATCCCAGGGCGGAGTTGAGCAAGTCGAGAATCCGCCCAACGCCGTTAACCCGCGATGAAGATTGCCTCGCCGCGGGCCCGTACAACCCCGCGCACGCGTTAAAATCGCAAGCTTTGCCGGAAGGCTCATTCGTTAACGATGTCCAATCACGAAAGATTCAACGCCCCTGCGACTCCCTGTCCAACGCCCGCCCTTGCTGGCGATTCCCAAAACGAGTTAACGATTCTGGCAGAGGCCTTTCACTATTAACCGGTCTTAAATTAACTCGCTGGCAAGTTAACGGCGAGGGTCGAGGCGGATTCCCAGATTCCCAGGGAAACTAGCGCTACCGTTCGAGGAGGAACAGATGCGCGTACTATTGATTGAGGACGACAGCGCCACGGCGCAGAGCATCGAGCTGATGCTGAAGTCCGAAGGCTTCAATGTTTACACGACGGATTTGGGCGAAGAGGGCGTCGATCTCGGAAAGATCTACGACTACGACCTGATCCTGCTCGACCTGAACCTGCCCGACATGAGCGGCATGGACGTGCTGCGCACCCTGCGGGTGGCGAAGATCAACACCCCCATCATGATCCTGTCCGGCACCGCCGAGATCGACACCAAGGTGAAGACCTTCGGGGCCGGCGGCGACGACTACATGACCAAGCCCTTCCACAAGGATGAGCTGGTCGCCCGGATCCATGCGGTGGTCCGTCGCTCCAAGGGCCACGCCCAATCGGTCATCAAGACCGGCGACATCACCGTCAACCTCGACGCCAAGACCGTCGAAGTGAACAACAGCCGCGTCCACCTGACCGGCAAGGAATACCAGATGCTGGAGCTGCTCTCGCTCCGCAAGGGCACGACGCTCACCAAGGAAATGTTCCTGAACCACCTCTATGGCGGCATGGACGAGCCCGAGCTGAAGATCATCGACGTGTTCATCTGCAAGCTGCGCAAGAAGCTGGCCGCGGCCGCCGACGGCAAGCACCACATCGAAACCGTCTGGGGCCGCGGCTACGTGCTGCGCGACCCGCAAGAGGGCCAGGTCGCGGCCTGAGAGCCCCGCCCACACCTCTGAAAGACCCGAACGCCCGCCGCTCCTTCCGGCGGGCGTTTTCTTTTGCCAGTCCGCGCCCTGAGGCGGCGAGCATTCGCCTCCTCTCCCCCCGAAAGGCGGGTGGAGAGGAGGAAGCTGAACCGCATCGCCTCACACTCCGCCCTCCCGCTTCGCTTAGCCGCAAGGACCGGCTAGGTTGCGCCCCACTGATATCGCTGGGGAGGCGGGGCCGTGGGAAGACTGATCGCGCTGGCCGTCTGCCTGGCCGTCGCCCTGGGCCTGGCCTGGCGTTTCGAGCAGACGCCGCCGCCCGCCCCGATCACCGCGCCCCAGGCCGAGTTTTCAGCCGCCCGCGCCCTGCCCGACGTGGTCGCCATCGCCCGGACGCCGCACCCCATCGGCTCGGAAGCGAACGCCAAGGCGCGCGACTACCTGCTCCGCCGCATGACCGCGCTCGGCCTGGAGACCCAGGTCCAGGTCGCGGACGCCGCGGCCCGCCACGAATTCGGCGAGGAGGTCTATGTCGTCGGCGGCCGGGTGGAGAACCTGATCGGCGTCCTGCCCGGCGCCGACCGCACCGCCCCGGCCCTGGCGATCATGGCCCACTATGACAGCGTCCCGGGCTCCCCCGGCGCGGCCGACGACGCCACCGGCGTGGCCACAGCCCTGGAGATCGTTCGCGCCCTGAAGACCAGGGGCCGGCCCGCCCGCGACGTGGTCCTGCTGATCACCGACGGCGAGGAGGCGGGCCTGCTGGGCGCCGAGGCCTTCTTCGCCGACCACCCGTTGGCCAAGCGCATCGGCTTCGTCATCAACATGGAGGCGCGTGGCGGCGGCGGCCGGGCGCAGATGTTCCAGACCGGCCCCCAGAACGGCCAGGTGATCGACCTCTTCCGCAGGACGGCGGTCTCTCCGGCCTCCTCGTCCCTGACCGTGTTCCTGTACGAACAGATGCCCAACGACACCGACTTCACGGTGTCGAAGGCCGCCGGCGTACCGGGGCTGAACTACGCCTTCATCGGCCGCCAGTTCGACTACCACTCTCCCACCTCCACGCCGGCGAACCTCGACAAGGGCTCGCTGCAGCACATGGGCGTGCAGACCCTTTCGGCGGCCCGCGAACTCGCCTTCGCCGAGACCCTGCCCGGCAAGGCGCCTGACCTGGTCTACGCCAACACCTTCGGCGACCACATCCTGGCCTATCCCCAGCCCGCCGGCTGGGCGGTCCTGGCCCTGGCCGTCATCCTGCTCGGCCTAGGCGTCTGGCAGGCGCGGCGCGCCGGGGCCCTGCCCTGGCTCGACGTGGCCAAGGGCCTTGGCGCGGCCCTCTACCTGATCGCGATCTCCGCGGCGCTGTTGCGCCTGGGTCGCCGGGCGACCGGCGCCGATTTCGGCTTCATGGAGCAACGGGTGTTGCTGGCCCAGATCAACCGCTGGGAGATCGCCGTCCTGATCTTGGGCGTCGGCGCCCTGGTCACCGCCGCGGCGGCGGCCGGACGCGGACGCATGCGACTGGCCGCCGCGGTGCTGGCTCTGGCCGCGGGCCTGGGATGCTCGATCTTCGCCGGCTGGGACCCGATCGGCGCGGGCCTGGGCGCCGCGGGCGCGGTGCTGGCCCTGGCGAGCTTCGGCCGACCGACCGGCGTGGCCGGCGCCTGGACCGGCCTGCTGATCAGCGGTCTGCTCGCCGCCGCCGGGCTGCAGGTTGTCGCCGCCCCCGCCGGCTTCCTGGTCGCCTGGCCCCTGACAATCGGCGCCGCGGCCGCCGCGCTGAGCGCGCTCGGCGCCCGCCGGTCGGGGGCGGGCCTGACGCTCATCGCGGCGCTCGGGGCCTTCGCCCTCAGCTGGCTGCTGGGCTTCGGCCACGGCATCTTCCAGGGTCTGGACCTGCCCGAGCTGCTGGCCCTGATCGTCTGGCTGGCGGCCATGGTGATCTGGCCCCTGGTCCAGCCCCTGGAGAACGAGAAGAACGCCCGCACCTTGGGCCTGGCGATCCTGCTGTTGGGTTTCGTGGTGGTCGCCGTGGTGCGCCACGATCCGCCGTGGAGCACGCGCCATCCACGGGCGAGCCAGGTGCTCTACTATGTGGACCTCGACGCCAACCGCGCCCTGCGGGTCAGCCGTACGCCGGACATCACGCCCTGGGCCAGCCAGGTCCTGACCGCCGACGGCGGCGAAATCAGCAGGGAGAAGCTGCCGCTCATCTATCGGCGCGAGCTGCGGGTCGCGCCGGCCAAGCCCGTCAAGGTGGCCGGTCCCACCCTGGCCTTCACGGCCGGACCCGACGGCGCCAAGAGCCTGAGCCTCACCCTGCCGCCCGGCGCTCGGATCGCCGCACTGGATCTGAAACCCTCGACGGCGCTGACCAGCGTGAGCGTGAACGGCCGGCCAGTGAAGGCGTTGGACAAGGCCGGCCAATGGACCCGGGTCCGGTGGCAGAGCGCGCCGCAGGGCGTGACCGTCGCCTTCCGCGCCGGCGGCCCGGGCGGTGTGGAGGTCCGCTACGCCACGACCACCGAGACCTGGCCGGCGGACGCCAAGCCGCCGCCGCCCAGACCGGCGGACGTGATGGCCTTCGACACGGACAGCGCGACGGTCGCGGCGGCGTCTCGGCGGTTCACCTGGTAGGCCGGGCGGGCTAGAAGGGTCGGATGAGCGACATCGTCATCTATCACAACCCCGACTGCGGGACCTCGCGCAACACCCTGGCCCTGCTGCGCGACAAGGGCTTGGAGCCCACCGTCGTCGAGTACCTGACCACGGGCTGGAGCCGCCAGCAGCTGGAAGCCTTGACCCTGAAGATGGGGGTCAGCGCCCGCGAGATCCTGCGCGAGCGCGGCACGCGAGCCGTGGAGATGGGGCTCACCGATCCCTCGACCTCGGACGAGGCGATCATCGCGGCGATGATCATGGACCCGATCCTGGTGAACCGCCCGATCGTCACCACGCCCAAGGGTGCGGCGCTGTGCCGTCCTGCCGAACTGGTCCTGGGTCTGCTCTAACGGCCGTGCGAATCCGTCGCGCCAATCACGGAAAAGACTTACCCGGGATTAACCAAACCCGTTGACGATGTGGAGGCCCGGGACACGCTACCCTGCCGCCGGACGCATCGTTTTCGACACCCGTCTAGAAGGCTCGCGATCCGGGCCGGGGGCGTCGTCAGTATTGTGGGGGCTTAGATTGCAAGAGTTCGATCCGCGACGTCCGACCTTCCGCGTCACGCCTCGCCTGATGGTCGGCGTGGCCGGCCTGGCCGCCCTGGCCCTGGGCTGGCGCCTGACCGCCACGGAAAGCCTGGCCCCCGCCAAGCCGCCGCTCGACCCCGCCGCCATCGCGGCCCTGCAGCATGCCGCCTTCACCCAGGCCGAGGCCCAGCCGGGCTTCACCCGGCCCGAGAGCATCCCGGTCAAGATCCAGCGCGGCGAAACCTTCGAGGACGCCGTCCAGCGCGCCGGGGTCGCCCCGGATGAAGCCCGCCAGGCCGTCGAGGCGCTCGGCGAGGCCATGGACACCGTTCACATCAAGGCCGGCATGGCCTTCGACGCCGCCGTCGCCCACCCGCGCGGCCAGCGTGGCCCCGCCCGCCTGGTCGGTCTGTCGCTGCGCACGGGCCCCGCCAACTCCATCACCCTGTCTCGCACCTTCGACGGCGCCATGCGCCTGCGCGAGATGGAGGAGAAGATCCGCGACGAGCAGATGGTCGCCCGCGGCGAGATCACCGGCTCGCTCTACGAGAGCGCCTCGCGGCTGGGCGCCAACCCCTCGATGGTCGGCAGCATGGTCAAGCTTTTCGCCCACAAGGTGGACTTCGACCGCGACCTGAAGCCCGGCGACGACTTCACCCTGGTCTTCGACCGCACGGTCACCGAGAGCGGCCGCACCATCGGCACCGGCGAGCTGGAATACGCCTCGATCAAGGGCATCGAATTCTACCGCTTCAACCGGGCCGGCGGCGAGGTCCAGTACTTCGACGCGACGGGCAAGAACATCAAAGGCTTCCTGCTGCGCACCCCGGTCGACGGGGCGCGGATGACCAGCCGCTTCGGCATGCGCCGCCACCCGATCCTGGGCTTCAATCGCATGCACCAGGGCATCGACTTCGGGGCCGGCTCCGGCACCCCCATCGTCGCCTCGGGCGACGGGGTGGTGGTCGAGGCGCGCCGCTGGGGTGGCTACGGAAACTGGCTGCGCATCCGCCACTCGGGCGGCTGGGAGACCGGCTACGCCCACCTCTCGCGCTACGGCAAGGGCGTGCGGCCCGGCACGCGGGTCCGCCAGGGCCAGGTCGTCGCCTATGTCGGCTCCACGGGCGCCTCCACCGGCCCTCACCTGCACTATGAGATCTGGAAGGGCGGCAAGCGGGTGAACCCCGTCGGCGCCAAGGTGCCTCAGGGTACGGTCCTGGCCGGCTCCGAACTCGCCGCCTTCCGCGCCCAGAAGAACCGCATCGACCGCATGGTGCGCGGCGAGGAAGCCGAGCAGGAAGCCGACACCCAGAAGCTGGCCCTGGCCGAGACCGACCGCGTGGGCCTGCGCCGCTAGGGCGCGACTTCGGCGTGCGCCCGGCGGCGCCTGGCCAAGCCGATCATTTCCACGTCCTCATGAAGGCGCTGTGCGGCCTTCTCCCAGGCGACCGCCTGGGTTCAGCCTCCGCTGCGGGTGTCCGCGAGGCGATGGCGCGCTCCACGCGTGATGACCAGCGCCGCGTGCACGCAATCAAATTTGGGCGCCCGGCCATCTCCAATAGGCGCCAGCCGTTACTGTGATACGCTCTGGAGTTGTCGAACTTCACCATTGCAGTGTCCACGTGTTCCGGCCGCGCAAGGTGGTCCCAGCCACTGCGGGGTCGACGCAGCGGAAGTCTTCGGGCGACTTGGATTGGACGGCATGACGCAAACCTCCGACGCCGTGGTTCTGCCCCGCGCCGCGGGCGTCGTGCTGGTCGCTTTTTTTCTCATTGGCGGGGCGCTGCTGGCGGTCGGCCGAGCGGACTACCCCGACCTCCACACCATCTTGGACACCGGCCTGGCGTTTTTGTCAGGGATCCTGGCGCTGCTGCTGTGGGACATGGGGGTTCAGTCCGCGCGGCCATTCCCAAAGTGGGTCGCCATCGGCTTCACGGCGACGTTGGTGTTGAACCTCGTCCATGTCCTGGTGACGGTCGAGTGGTCCGGACCGCTGGCGGTGATCGCGCAGGCGAAGGGTGTCCTGCGGCCCGCGACCTGGCCGCCGTCCACACACCTGTTGCCGCTCTCAATCGCGGCGGCCCTTTTTCTGCTCCGGCGCGGCGGCGTCGGCCTCGGCGGATACGCCGTGGCGATCGTCGCCCTGGCGGCGGCGTTGTTCGCCGTTTTCCAGCTCGCTCCGACCTACCTGCCGCCCGGGCCGCTGGGGATCACCCGCCCGGCGCTGATTGCGGCGCCTTTGCTCTGGGCGGCGGTCTGTGCGGCGGCCTGGCGGACTCGCTCGGCCGACCCGCTGCTGCGACCGGTCGCATGGATGGCGGCCACCCTGGCGGCGGCCAATATCGTCATGCTCTATTCGAGAGCGCCCCACGACGGGCAGGCGATGGTCGCCCACCTGGGGCGGATCTCGGGCTACCTGGTCCTTTTCCTCACGGTGATGCAGATGGCCTCGCGCGAGACGCGCGAGCGCATCCTTGCGGAAGCCCGGCTCGCCCGGCTGAACGCGGAGCTGGATCAGCGCGTGCTGCAGCGGACAGCCGAACTCGAAGCGGAGATGAAAGCGCGCCGGCAAAGCCAGCAACTGCTCGAAGCTGTGGTCGAGAACAGCCCGGCCGTCATCTACGTCAAGGACCTCGCGGGGCGGTACTTGATGGTCAATCGCCGCTACGCCGACATCTTCCACGTCGACCGCGACGCGATGGTCGGCAGGACGGACCACGACATCTTCCCAAGGGAGATCGCCGAGACCTTCCGAGCGATGGATGCGCGTGTCGCCGCGGCTGATGCGCCGCTCACGGAGGAGGAGGTCGCGCCCCAGGACGACGGGTCCCACGCCTACATCTCGGTGAAGGCTCCCCTCCGGGACGACACCGGCCAAACCTACGGCGTGTTCGGGATCTCGACCGACGTCACCGAACAGAAGCGCGCCCAGGACGCTCTCGCCGCAAGCGAGGAGCGCATGCGCCTCATCGTCGAGACGGCGCTCGACGCGGTGGTCACGATGGACAGCGCGAGCGTGATCACCGACTGGAACCCGCAGGCGGAGCAGGTCTTCGGCTGGACCCGTGATGAGGCCGTGGGCCAGACCGTCGAGGCGACGATCATGCCGGAGCGCTATCGCGAGGCCCACCGGCAGGGACTGGACCGCTACCTCGCCACCGGCGCGACATCCCTCCTCAACAAGCGCATCGAGATCGCCGCGCTGCATCGGGACGGTCATGAGTTCCCGGTCGAGTTCGCGATCACGGAGATCCGCACGGGCGAGGCGGTCACCTTCGCCGGTTTCGTTCGGGACATCACCGAACGCCAGCAGGCGGACGCCAAGCTGCGAACCCAACTCGAACGCTTGGCTCTGCTCGACGAAGTCACCCGCGCGATCGGCGAGCGCCAGGATGTCCAGAGTATCCTCCAGGTCGTGGTCCGCAGCATCGAAGCCCAGCTGCCGGCCGATTTCGCATGCCTGTGCCTCTATGACGGCCTGGACCGGGTGTTGACGGTCGCGGCCGTCGGCGTGGGCAGCCAGCCGCTCGCCCTCGACCTGGCGATGCCCGTGCGGGCGCGGGTCGACATCGACGAGAACGGCCTGTCGCGCTGTGTGCAAGGCCAGTTGGTCTATGAACCGGACATCGCCGATCTGGATTTCCCGTTCCCCAAGCGGCTTGCCGGGGGCGGCCTCCGCTCGCTGGTCGCCGCGCCCCTGCAGATCGAAAGCAAGGTCTTCGGCGTCCTGGTCGTGGCGCGCTTCCAGGCGCAGGGATTCGTGAGCGGCGAGTGCGAGTTTCTGCGACAGCTGAGCGAGCACGCTGCGCTCGCCATACACCAGGCCCAGCTCTACGACGCCCTGCAGCACGCCTACGACGACCTACGCCAGTCGCAGCAGGCGGTGATGCAGCAGGAGCGCCTGCGTGCGCTCGGCCAGATGGCCAGCGGTATCGCCCACGACATCAATAATGCGCTCTCGCCGGTCGCGCTCTACACCGACTCCATGCTCGAGACGGAAACCGGCCTCAGCCCCACCGCCCGCGGAAACCTGCAGGTCATCCAGCGCGCCGTGGAGGACGTGACCCAGACGATCGCGCGAATGCGGGAATTCTACCGTCCGCGCGAACCGCAGCTGGCCCTGACGACGGTGAAGCTCAACGAGCTGATGCAGCAGGTCATGGACCTCACCAAGGCGCGGTGGAGCGACATGGCCATGCAGCGAGGGACGGTCGTTGAAGTACAAACCGAGCTCGCTGCCGATCTGCCCCTGGTCATGGGCGTGGAGAGCGAGATCCGCGAGGCGCTGATCAACCTCGTCCTGAACGCCATCGATGCGGTTCCGAACGGCGGCACGCTGACCCTGCGGACCAAGGTGGCCGCTGCCGGCGGAGGCGCCCGCATTGTCGAGGTCGAGGTGGAGGACGACGGCGTCGGCATGGACGAGGCCACGCGCCTGCAATGCCTGGAGCCCTTCTTCACCACCAAGGGCGAGCGCGGCACCGGCCTGGGGCTGGCGATGGTTTACGGTGTCGTCCAGCGGCACGGCGCCGAGATGGACATCCGCTCCGCGCCCGGGACCGGCACGACCGCTCGCCTGAGCTTCCCGGCGCCGGCCAACATACCAGCCGCGGCGTCCGAGAGCGCGGGCCCGGCGACGCCGCTTCCGCGGCTGCGCCTCTTGCTGGTGGACGACGATCCCGTGCTGCTGAAGGCGCTGGGCGATGCGCTCCAGACCGACGGGCACCTCATCGTCATCGCCAACGACGGCCAAGCCGGGATCGAGGCCTTCCGCGCAGCCCAAGCCCGCGGTGAAGCCTTCGCCGCCGTGATCACCGATCTGGGTATGCCTTATGTCGACGGCCGCAAGGTGGCGGCGGAGATAAAGGCCCTCTCGCCCTCAACCCCGGTGCTGCTGCTGACCGGTTGGGGCCAGGGCCTGATCGCCGAGGCCGATCTCCCTCCGCACGTGGACCAGGTGCTCAGCAAACCGCCCAAACTCGGCGAAATCCGCGAGGCCCTGGCGCGGCACTGTCCGGCCGCGCTGGCGGGTGAGCTCCGAATGGCGGGCGGCGCGTGACGGTGTCCGCTCCGCATCAACCCCGCATCCTCATTGTCGACGACGATCCGGCGATCGTGGCCGCGCTCTGCCAGACGCTGCGTCTCCAAGGGTACGAGGCCGTTGGGCTCACCGATGTGAACGCGGCCCTCGACGCCTTGCAGGCGAGCCCGTTCGAGGTGCTGCTCGCCGATCTCACCATGCCGCGGATGAGCGGCCTCGAGCTGCTGCGCGAAGCGCGTCGGCGTGATCCTGCGATCGTCGGCGTCATCATGACCGGCGAGGGCACGATCGGCACGGCCGTCGAGGCGATGAAGACCGGCGCGCTCGACTATGTCCTCAAACCGTTCAAGGTCGGGGACATTGTGCACGTCCTCGCGCGCGCCTTGACCACGCGACAGCTACGCCTTGAAAACCGGGACCTCCAGGACAGCGTACGCGAACGGACCGCGGCGCTGGAGACCGCCTTGCGGGACCTCGAAGCGCAGACGGCCGAGCGTCTCAAGGCCGAGCAGGCGCTGATGCAAGCCCAGAAGATGGAGGCGATCGGGCGGCTAACCGGCGGGGTCGCACATAACTTCAACAACCTGCTGATGGCCATCGACGGCGCCTTGCACCTGCTCGACAAGAAGCTGGACCCGGACCACGCTGGGCGGAAGTACATCGACGGCGCGCGCCAGGCGACCGAGCGTGGCGCCAAGGTCACCAACCAGCTGCTCGCGTTCTCGCGCACGCAACGGTTCGACCTGCGGCCGATCGACGTCTGTGGAGCGCTTCGGAACGCCGCGCCGATCTTCGCCCAGGCCCTTGGCCCCACCATCTCGTTGAAACTTGACCTGCCGATGGACGGCGCCTGGGCGATGACCGACCCGGACCAGCTCGAACTGGCCGTCATCAACCTCACCATCAATGCGCGAGACGCCATGCCCGATGGCGGCGAGGTGACCCTGGGCGTGGCCCGCGAGGTGGCGACCGGCGACAGCCCGGAGATCATCGCCGTCTGGCTGCGCGACAGCGGCGTGGGGATGTCGGACGAGACGCTCGCACGGGCGCTTGAGCCGTTCTACACCACCAAGGAACGCGGCAAGGGCACTGGCCTCGGCCTCGCCCAGGTCTATGGGTTTGCGAGCCAGTGCGGCGGCGAGGTCGGGATCGAAAGCACTCTTGGCGCCGGCGCAACCATTCGGATCCGGCTGCCGCTGGCGGAACCATCGGCGACCGAATCGCCCGCGATCGACAAGACTGAGCTCAACGGAAGCCCAGAAGGCGCGGCCGGTGTCCGGTTGCTGGTGGTGGACGACGACGACGCTGTGCGCCAGGTCCTGGTCGATGGCCTCCGCCTCCAGGGTTTCCAGGTCTTCGAGGCGGCGGATGGTCCTTCGGGCCTGGTGGCGTTGGCGCGCGAGGCGCCCGACGCCCTGGTGCTCGACTACGCCATGCCGGAGATGAACGGGGCCGAAGTGGCCCGACGCGCGCGCGCCCTACGTCCCGGCCTGCCGGTGGTGTTCTGCAGCGGCTATGCCGATACCCTGGCCCTGGAAGGCGTCGATGACGCCCTGATCGCCCGCAAGCCGATCACTGTGCCGGCCCTCGCGCGCATGGTCTCCGGATTGCTTGCGCCGCGCCCAGGGCCGATCTGACGGTTTCGGATGCAAGCCAAGCGTGCGTAAGTCCCGCGGCGCTGGGAAGGCTGTATCGAACCACGAAGACCTCGACGGAAGCCAATCGGGCGCCAACCCGCCAACCCTGGGTCGGGGCTTCACAACGACCTGTTGCGAAGCCGGCGCCCCTGGAGCGACTTCCCGTTGCGGTAGCTTTCAACCCGGATCGCGCCGAACTAAGGTCGCGCTTCTTGTGATGTTTTCGGCGGAGAATCCAACTTGACCGCAGCCGTCCAGCCCAAGGCCCGCGCGCGCTACGCGGCCAAACGGGACGCGATCATGGCCGCCGCCACCAAGGTCTTCAACGACCACGGGGTCAGCGGTTTCACCCTGGCGGCCGTGGCCAAGCGGATGGACCTGCATCCGGTCAGCCTGACCTACTATTTCAAGCGCAAGGAAGATCTGGCCGCCGCGGTGCTGCACGAGACCATGGCGCGGTTCAACGCCATGCTGGAGCAGGCCGAGGTCCAGACCACGCCCGCCGCGCGCCTGCGCGCCTTCGTCACCGCCTATTACGAGACCCGCCGCCGGGTGGCGCTGGGCCAGGAGATCCCCCTGGCGCCCTTCAGCGAGATCTCCCTGATCGAGGGCGAACAGCACCAGCCGTTGATCGAGGCCTTCACCGGCCTCTATATCCGCATCGGCCGGCTGATGAAGAGCCCCGACATGCCGTGGATCACCCCGGCGCGGCGCCAGGCTCTTTCGCGGCTGGTGGTGTTCCAGCTCACCTGGTCCGACACTTGGCTCGACAGCTATGAACCCGAGGACTATGGCCGGGTCGCCGCCCGCGTCGCCGACGTGATGATTGACGGCCTGGCCGGCGAGGGCCAGGTCTGGCCCGACCTGCCCCTGCTGCCCCTGGGCTCGCCCGTTGCGCAGAACGACGAGGTGACCCGCGACCGCTTCCTGGTGGCGGCCACCAAGCTGATCAACCGCGAGGGCTATCGCGGCGCCTCGGTGGACAAGATCTCGGCCGAGCTGAAGGTCACCAAGGGCTCGTTCTACCACCACAACGCCGACAAGGATGAGCTGGCCGCCGCCTGCTTCGCCCGCACCTTCGAACTGGTCGACGACGCCAAGCGCCGGGCCCTGGCCGTCGGCACGACAGGCTGGGAGCGCCTGTGGCTGGCCACCGTGTCCCTGGCGATGCACCAGGCCTCGGCCGAGGGCGGCCGGATGCTCCGCCACCCCGCCTTGGCCGCCGTGCCCCACGCCATGCGCCGCAGGGTGTTGATCCGCTTCCAGCAGATCGGCCATTCGTTCGCGGGCCTGATCTCCGACGGCGTGGCCGAAGGCTCGGTCCGGGCGGTGGATCCGCTGCTGGCCGCCCAACTCGTGCTCGTGGTGTTCAACGCCTCCTTGGCGCTGGACTGGCGCAACCAGCCCGGCGACGTCACCGGGCTGATGGAGGCCTATGTGCGACCGGCCCTGTTGGGCTTCTTCGTCGAGTAGTCCCTACGCTGCTTCGTCGTACGTGCCGTCCATCACCGAGCGCATCAGGTCCGGATCGGTGAGGATGGGCGGCGGTTCGCCGAACCGTTCCTCCCACAGGCGTGCGACCGCCAGTATTTCTTCGTCGTGGTCCCGTGACATATTTTGGGAAGTCCCCTTCGAGCGACGCCACCGCAGGATGGGGAACCCCCGGCGGGCTCGGGGGTTTCACTCCCTCACAGGTTTTTCTAGGGTTAACAATGACTTAACCATGACGATTGTTCCAAATCGACAATCCGAAAACAAAAAACCCTCCGCCAAGGCGGAGGGTTTTTCCATATTCTTTCTGTCGAATTCGATCAGTCGAAGACGATGACCGACCGGGCCAGCTCGCCCTTCTTCATCTCGGCGAAGCCCTCGTTGACCTGGTCCAGCTTGATACGCTGGGAGACCATCTCGTCCAGCTTCAGCTTGCCCGACATGTAGAAGTCGACCAGCCGGGGCATGTCGACCGGGAAGCGGTTGGAGCCCATCAGCGAGCCCTGGATACGCTTCTCGCCGAGGAAGGCGGCGCCCATCAGAGTGATGGTCTGGCCGACCGGGATCATGCCGATGACGTTGGCGGTGCCGCCCCGGCGCAGCATGTTGAACGCCTGCTCGGCGGTCTTGCTGAGGCCGATGGCCTCGAACGAGTGGTGGACCCCGCCCTTGGTCATCTCGATCACTTCCTTGACCGCGTCGGTCTGGGAGGCGTCGATGAAGTCGGTGGCGCCGAACTCCCGGGCCAGGTTGCCCTTCGAGGCGACCATGTCGATGGCGATGATGCGGCCGGCGCCGGCGATGGCCGCGCCGTTCACCGCCGCCAGGCCGACCCCGCCGAGGCCGATGACCGCCACGGTCTCGCCCGGCCGGACATTGGAGGTGTGGATCGCCGCGCCCACCCCGGTCATCACCGAGCAGCCGATCAGGGCGGCGCGGTCCAGAGGCATGTCCTTGCGGATCGCCACGCAGGCGTGCTCGTGGATCAGCATCTGCTCGGCGAAGGACGACAGGTTCAGGTATTGGATCATCGGGCCGTTGGCCGTCGACAGCCGCGGCTCGTCGTCCGGACCGCGCTTGGTCTCGGGCGAGACGCACAGCGACAGGTGGCCCGTCAGGCAGGATTCGCAGTGGCCGCAATAGGCCGACAGGCAGGTGATGACGTGGTCGCCGACCTTCACCGTGCGAACTTCCGAGCCGATCGCCTCGACCACCCCGGCGCTCTCATGGCCCAGCACCGCCGGCAGCGGATGCGGATAGGAGCCCTCCATGAAGTGCAGGTCGGAATGGCAAAGGCCGGCGGCCTTAGTGCGGATCAGCACCTCGTGCGGGCCGGGCTTGTTGATCTGGACGTCTTCGATCTGAAGCGGCTTGCCCACTTCGCGCAGCACTGCGGCCTTCATGACGGCGTTTCCCCTAACCGGCGCCCCCAGGGGGCTGATTTCTCGAAGTCGCGGTATGGCCGCAGCATTCGCGAGCCAACCTTATCGCTGTTCAGATGGCGCGGGCCAAGAGATTTTCCGTGGCGAAGCCCGGATTCGGCGAAAACGAAAAAGGCCCTGGCGCGAGCCAGGGCCTTGGATTTCGTTCGCTGAATGGAGTCTACTTCGGACCCCAGATGTCGGCCTTGGACGCGCTCGAGACCAGGGCGCCGCCGGAGACCGAGAGGCTGGAGGCCGGAACCGAAACGGTCTTGCCGTTGGCGCTCAGGGTGACCTGGGCCTTGCCGTCCGCCTTCTTGGTGACCTTGGAGATCTTGCCGATTTCCGCGCCGGTCGAGTCGGTGACCGTGGCGCCGGTCTTCAGATCGGCCTCGGTGGCCGAGGTATTGGCGGCCGTGCCGGTATCGGCCTGGGCCGAAGCGCCGACCGAACTCGACGCCGCGCCGGCGGTCGGGTCCGGATTGACCGGCGGCGTGGCGGCCGGCGGCAGGGCGCTCGTCGCCGACGTGGCTCCCGCAGGGGGCGCAACCGCCGGGGCCTGAGCCATGGCCGGGAAGGCGAGCACGGCGAAAGCGGCGCCAGCCAGAAGAAGCTTGGTCGTCATTGAGATGTTCCCTCGGTTACCCCGCCAACCGTGGGCACAACGAGGGGATGCGCCCGGAGGTTCCCTTCAAGCCGGTGCGGCGGTCTGACGCTGCCGCTCCGGGCGGGGCTTGAACCAGCCGAAAGAGGATAGTTTCGGCAGGCCAGGCAGCTTCGGCAGCTTGAGGACGACGGGCTGCGGAATGCAGGCCTCGATATGCTGCAACAGGGTCTCGGTAGGCCCTTCGTTCATGAAATGGGTCGCGCCCGGCACCCGCGCGAAGCGCATGGGGCGCCGAGTGCGGGTCTGCGACACCAACCGTTCGGCGATCTCGATGGGGGCGAAATCGTCCTTGTCCCCGTGAACCACATGAACCGGGACCCGGAGGCGGGCGAGCGCTGCGTGCATGCCGTCCAGCTGGGTCGGCTGGTTGGTCACTTCCATCACCGCGTGGCGGAGATCGCGGGGGATGAACTTCAGCAGGCGCGAGCCGACGTCGAGCAGCCAGCGGGCGGTGGGGCCGGATTCGCCGAAATAGCCTGACAGCAGGACCAGGCCCGCCACCTTGCGCGGGTTCTCGGCCGCCATCAGGGAGGCGATGGCCGCCCCATAGGACTGCCCGACCAGCAGCACCCTCTGGCCGAACCTGGCCTCCAGAAGCGGGGCGAGCGCCCTGGCCTGGATGCGGATGTCGCCGACATATTCCACCGGCTCGGAGCCGGCATAGCCCGGCCGGTCCACCACGATCATCTCCCGGTCCTGCGGCAGGGCGGCCAGGGCCGGCGCCCAGTACTCGGCCCAGGACGGGGCCCCGGTCACCACCACGATCTTCCAGGGCGCGGTCTTCGTCCTCGGGGTGGTGAGGGCCGAGATCTTCCAGCCAAGGCCCGCGCCGGCGTGGAAATGCATGCGGCGCACCACGGTGTCGGGATAGTCGTCGGAGGTTGGAACGTGCTCCGTTCGTCCGGCGGCGGCCGCCTCGATCACGGCCCAGCCCATGGAAAGCACGCCCTTGGGTCTCTTACGCGCCACAGCCGCAACTCCCAGATCCTGCCCTCTAGACGTGGGAGTTGAACGCGGAATCGCAAGCCAGGTTCGCTCCCGGCCAAGATTGTTTCAGGAGAGGGTGGCGATCTGGTTACGCAGTTGGCGTTTCAGCACTTTTCCGGTCGGTCCGATGGGAAGTTCATCGACGATCCGCACCTCGTCCGGGGTCCACCATTTGGCCACGCGTTCGGCGACATGGGCCTTCAACACCTCGGGGTCGACGCTCTGGCCCGGCCGCAGCGTGACCAGCAGCAGCGGGCGCTCGTCCCACTTGGGATGCGGCACCCCGATGGCGGCCGCCAGCGCCACGGCCGGGTGGGACGAGACCGCGTCCTCCAGGTCCAGGGTGGAGATCCACTCCCCGCCCGACTTGATCACGTCCTTGGCGCGGTCGGTGAGCCGCAGATAGCCCTCGGGATCGATGGTGGCGATGTCGCCGGTGTCGAACCAGCCGTCCTCCAGGAACACCTCGGCGCCGTCGTTCTTGTAATAGGCCGAGGAGACCCACGGGCCGCGCACCTGCAGGGCGCCGACGCTGACCCCGTCGCGCGGCTGGACGGTTCCGTCGTCGCCCATGATCCGCAGATCGATCCCGAACATGCCGCGGCCCTGCTTCAGCTTGCGGGCGTAGCCGGCGTCGGCGTCCTCGGCGGCGTGCCGCGGCAGCGGGGTGTTGATCACCCCCATGGGGCTGGTCTCGGTCATCCCCCAGATCTGGCGCACCGTGGCCCCGAGCTGGTCCTCCACACGGCGCATCAGGCTCGCTGTGGGCGCGGAGCCGCCGATGGCGACATTGCGCACGCTGGTGAGCTTCTGGCCGGTCCTGTCCAGGTGATCGAGCACACCGACCCAGATGGTCGGCACCCCCAGCAGGAAGCTCGCCTGCTCGGCCACCGCTAGCTCGCAGACCGACGGCCCGTCCAGGTGGCGTCCGGGCAGGATCAGCTTGGCCCCGACCAGGGGGGCGGCGTAGGGCGTGCACCAGGCGTTGGCGTGGTACATCTGGGCGCAGGGCAGGACCGCGTCGCGGGCCGAGAGATCGAAGGCGTCGGGCGCCACCAGGGCCATGGCGTGCAGCACCGTTGAGCGATGGCCGTAGAGCACGCCCTTGGGATTGCCGGTGGTCCCGGATGTGTAGCAGAGGCCCGAGGCCTGCCGCTCGTCCAGTTCCGGCCAGTCGAAGTCCGGCGAATTGGCTTCGATCAGCTCCTCGTAGACCAGGGTCCCGGCAGGCGCTTCCGCCGGCAGATGTTCGCGGTCGGTCATGGCCACGAAGGTCTTCACCAGCGGCAGCTTGGGCGCCAGCTCGCCCACCAGCTCGCCGAAGCTGATGTCGAACAGCAGGACGCAGTCCTCGGCATGGTTGGCCACCCAGGCCACCTGGTCCGGATGCAGCCGGGGATTGATGGTGTGCAGGATCGCCCCGATCCCGGAGACGGCGTAGTAGAGCTCGAAGTGGCGATAGGTGCTCCAGGCCAGGGTCGCGACCCGGTCGCCGGGCTTCACGCCCAGGGCCGTGAGCGCATTGGCCATGCGCTTGGCGCGGACCAAGGCGTCGGCATAGCTGTAGCGGTGGATCGGCCCCTCGAGCGTACGGGTCACCACCTCGCGGTCGCCATGATAGGTCGCGGCGTATTCCAGGATCGACGGCAGGCTCAGCGCCCGGTCCATCATCAGAGCCAGCATCGGCGACCTTCTCCCTTATCGTTGTTCAGCTGAGGGTAGGACGCGGCGCCGGACCACGCTAGGCGCCGCGGCGAGCACCGGGCGTATCAGCTGACAGGTTGAGTCCGTATCGCGCCAGACGATCGCCCGGACCCAGCCTATGGCTCGCGCATCGCATCGGAGGATAGCAATGAACGAGACCGACAAGCAGGCGTTCGTCGACAGGTTCGCGGCGGCCTGGGCCGCCAAGGACGGCCAGGCGTTTCTCGCGCTCTGGCACGCCGACGGAAAGCTGTACTACCCCTTCGCGAGCCGGGTGATCCGGGGCGGCGAGATCGGCAAGCTCAACGACCTGACCAAGGCCAATGCGCCGGACCTCACCTGGAAGCTCATCGACTGGACCTCGCGCGGCGAGGTGATCGTGATCGAGTGGGAGAGCTCCAACCGGTACGGCGAGCATGTCGTCACCTGGCGCGGCGTCGACAAGCTGACCCTGCGCGACGGCAAGGTGATCGAGGAGATCGTCTATGCCGACACCGCGCCGCTCCAGGCGATGCGGCGGGGCGAGACGTTCGACGCCCTGATCCAGTTCCCGGACTGATCGCCCACGAGAAGCGGCTCACGCGAGCCGCTTCTCGACCGCGGATCAGGCCGCCATCCGGGCCTTGAAGACGCCGTCCGGGAGGTTGGGCGCGCGCGAGGGATGGACGAAGAAGTAGTCCTTCCACGGCACGTCGGGCGCCACCGTGGTGCGCTCCTCGAGCCGGTCGCCGTTCAGCGCGAACATCCGGTAGCCGCGCGAGCGGAACAGATCGACCACCGCATCGGCGGAGCCGCCAAACCGGCTCTCCAGCATGATCGGGTGGATCTCCAGCAGCACGTGGGGCAGGTCGCGGTCGATGACGTGCTCGGCGCCCTTCAGCGCCTTCTGCTCGGCGCCCTCGATGTCCATCCGGATGAAATCGACTCGGGTCACCCGATGCTGCCGGCAATAGTCGTCCAGGGTGACCACGGGGGTCGGCTGGATCTCGACCCCGGTGTCCTCCAGGTCGGGACGAACCTTGCCCTCGGGAGCCGCCTCGGCGACGAAGGCGTAGGCTCGGCCCATGCGGCCGGAGGTCTTCTTCGGCGTCACCAGCAGCAGTTCGCCGGGCATGTCGGAGACCGCGGCGTGGATCGGCGTCACCTGGTCGGCGATCCCGTGCCATTTCAGGCAAAGCTTCAGCACCTCGAAGGTGAAGGCCGAGGGTTCGAAGGCGTAGATGCGCGCGTCGGGGGCGACCTGGGTCATCACATAGGAGTGGCGCCCGTCGCTGGCGCCCACGTGCAGGCAGACCGGCGATCCGGATAGCAGGTCGGCGAGGTAAGGCGTTTCGGGCTCGTGCTTGGCCCACTTAATATTGCGCCGCCAGGCGCGGAAGGCGTGACTCAGCACGCGTATCGAAGGCATGGATACTTCCCCTTGAGGGCGCTCTTTACGCCACGTCGCGGGTGACCGTCATCATGTAGTTGATGTCGCAGTCCGACGAACGGGACCAACGCCCGCCCAGAGGATCATAGGCGACGCCGAACGGACCCTGCACCGCCACCGGTTCCCCTTCCAGGAAGCCGCGCAGCTCCTCGGGCTTGAGGAACTTGTTCCAGTCGTGGGTGCCGGCCGGAACCCAGCGCAGCACGTATTCGGCTCCCACCTTGGCCAGGGCGAAGGCCTTCAACGTGCGGTTCAGCGTGGCCACGATCATCAGGCCGCCCGGCGCCAGCAGCCGCGCGCAGTCGCGCAGGTAGGCGCGTGGATCGGCCACGTGCTCGATCACCTCCATGTTGAGGATCAGGTCGAAGGGGCGTTCGCCGGCGGCCAGCAGGTCCTCGGCGGTGGAGGCGCGGTAGTCGATGGAGAGCCCCTGCTCGTCGGCGTGGGCGGCGGCCGTGCCGATATTGCGCGGCGAGGCGTCGACGCCGGTCACCGCGAAACCCAGCCGGGTCATGGGTTCGCTGAGCAGGCCGCCGCCGCAGCCGATGTCCAGCAGGCGCAGGCCCTCGAAGGGTTTGCGGGCGGCGGCGTCGCGGCCGAAGCGGACCAGGGCCTGTTCGCGGATGAAGGCCAGGCGCACGGGATTGAACCTGTGCAGGGGCGCGAACTTGCCCCGCGGATCCCACCATTCGGCGGCGATGCGGGAGAAACGCTCGACCTCTTCCGGGTCGATGGAGGTGGCGGCGGCGGTCATGGCCGCCCTTTTCCACCCGCGCGGCGCGGCGCGCTAGTCCCCATGCGACGTTGGCCCGATGGCGGGCGACATCTTGCCGGAATGCAGGGTTTTGACCGGCGTGAAAGGCAGACATTGCCCCCTGCGGCGCGCGCCGCTATGAGGCGCAGCCCTATCCCTCACACGGAGCTCTCGCCCTGTCCCGGCTGGTGATGAAATTCGGCGGCACGTCCGTGGCCGACCTGGAGCGCATCCGGCGCGTCGGACGGTTGGTCGCCGCCGAGGTCGAGGCCGGGCACCGCGTGGCCGTGGTGGTCTCGGCCATGTCCGGCAAGACCAACGAGCTGGTCGCCTGGACCGACGGCGCGGGCGCCGCGGCGCAAGGGTTGAACCCGTCCGACGACGAATACGACACCGTGGTCGCCTCGGGCGAACAGGTGACGGCGGGCCTGCTGGCCATGACCCTGCGCAACATGGGCCTGCCGGCGCGCTCCTGGATGGGCTGGCAGATCCCGATCATCGCCGACGACGCCCACGGCCGCGCCCGCATCGACGACATCCCGCCCGAGAAGCTCTCCGCCGCGCTCGACGCCGGCGAGGTGGCGGTGATCGCCGGCTTCCAGGGCGTGACCCGCGACGGCCGCATCGCCACCCTGGGCCGGGGCGGCTCGGACACCAGCGCCGTGGCCATCGCCGCGGCGGTGAAGGCCATCCGCTGCGATATCTACACCGACGTCGACGGGGTCTACACCACCGACCCGCGCATCGAGAGCAAGGCCCGCAAGCTCAACAAGATCTCCTACGAGGAGATGCTGGAGATGGCGTCCTTGGGCGCCAAGGTGCTGCAGACCCGTTCGGTCGAGCTCGCCATGGCCAAGAACGTGCCGGTGCGGGTGTTGTCCAGTTTTGTCGAGCCCGGCGAAGCGCCCGGCCAAGGCACCATCGTGTGCGACGAGGAAGAGATCATGGAAAAGCGGATCGTGAGCGGCGTCGCCTATAGCCGCGACGAGGCGAAGATCAGCCTCTTCGGCCTGCCCGACCATCCCGGCGTGTCGTCGGAGATCTTCGGCGCCCTGGCCGACGCCAACGTCAATGTGGACATGATCGTCCAGAGCCACGCGCGCACCGCCGACACCGCCAATATGGAATTCACCGTCGGCAAGCGCGACGCCCAGCGCGCCGTGGAGATCGTCCGCGCCGCCCAGCCGAAAATCGGCTTCGACGACGTGCAGGTGAACGAGGACGTGGCCAAGGTCTCGGTGATCGGGGTGGGCATGCGCAGCCACACCGGCGTGGCCAAGACCATGTTCAAGGCCCTGGCCGACAAGGGCGTGAACATCCAGGTGATCTCCACCAGCGAGATCAAGATCAGCGTGCTGATCGACGCGGCCTATACCGAACTGGCCGTCCGCGCCTTGCACGCCGGCTTCGGCCTGGACCAGCTCTAGGGCGAAATCCTCAGCAGCACCCGCCCCTGCTTGCCGCGGGCGGCGAAGCGGTCGAAGGCGGCGTCGGCGTCCTCCAGGTCGAAGACGCTGTCGATGGCTGGGCGCAAGGCCCCCTGCCCGCGCAGTTCGATCAGCCGCGACAGCTTGGCCGGCGTGGTGGTCAGCATCATCAGATAGCCCGCCTTGCGCGACGACACCGCCGAGCGGACGAAACCCATGGGATCGGCGAGCGGGTTGGTGCTGACATACATCCCGCCCTTGGCCAGGAAGGGTGCGGCCTCCCGGAACGACGACTTGGCCGGACAGTCGACGATCAGGTCGAATCGATCGCCCGGCCGGTATCGCGCTTGGCTCTCGTAGGGCCGGACGTCGGCGGCGCCCATGGATCGGACCCAGTCGGCGTTGGCTGCCGAGCAGACCGCGGTGACCTCTGCGCCCTGGCGGCTGGCGAGCTGGACCGCATAGACCCCGACACCACCCGCGGCCCCGATCACCAGGCAGCGCCGGCCGGCGTCGAGACGCTTCAGACCTTCCAGGATTTCGATAGCGGTCAGGCCCATGACCACCAGGGCGGCGGCGTCCTCATCGCCCATGTCCGCCGGGACCGCCTGAAGGTCGTTCTCGTCGATACAGGCATGGCCGGCATGGACGCGCGGGCCGCTCAGCACGTGGACATAGCCGATCACCCGCTGGCCGGTCCGGATGCGGCCGGCGTCGCTGCGGGTCACTCCGGCGAACTCGAACCCCGTGAGCACCGGCCCGACCTTGCGGAACCGCTTCACCTGAGACTTCCAGCCCCCCGCGCGAACCTGGACGTCCATCTCGTTGACCGCCGAGACCTTGATCTCCACCAGGACCTGGCCCGGGCGCGGAACCGGAATAGGAGCCTCACCCAACCCCATCCGGCCTTCGGTCAGGGTCAGGGTCAGGGCGCGCATGATCCCGGTCATGGGGTGGTCTCCGTCTCGATGCGGACCCCGAAGGCTTCGAAGCGCCTCAAGGCCGCCCATGCGTCGAGAAAGCTCTCCGGAAAGGCCAGGCCGCCAGGCGGCGGCAGTCCGCCGTCCAGGCCCAGGATACGCTCGACGCCAACCAGCACGCCCAGGGCCGTCAGGTGCGCCTGGCCGCGCGGGTCGGTGACGGTGGTGCGTCGTGTGACGATTTCGCCGCCTTCGAGTTCGCCGGTGATGTCGATGAAGAGGTCGTGCGAGGCCGCCAGGCCGGCCTGGGTCCCGCGCGACTCGCCAGTCCCCAGGTCGAAGCGGACATCCCGCGCGCCGGTCACCGCCGCCAGGCTGGGGACGTCGAGCACCCCCATGGGCATGGCGTCGAAGTCCGGCTGGCCCCGCCGCGCGACCTGGCGAACCGCCTCCGGCGCGTCGACACTGGTCCAGAGCCCGCCGCGGCGGATCAAGGCGCGGCCGACGAAGCCCGCGCTGTCGCCGGCGGTCATCGGACCGATGGGATCGGCATAGTCATAGAGGGCGGCGAGCTCAATACGGTCGATCCGGGCGAAGGCCCGCGCCGCGGCCTGGGCCGCCAAGGTCAGGACCCCGGCCTGCCAATGGCCTAGCATCAGGGCCGGCCGCGCGGGCGCGGCGGCGCAGACGGCGATGGCGCTGGAGGCCATGGTCTCCGCCGTCCGCACGATCCCGATGTGCGCGGCCCCCGCGCCCAGAGTCGCGGCCAGAAGGGCGTCGCCAGGGTCCTGCAGCGCCGCCACCACGAGGTCGACGGGACCGACCGCCGCCAGGCCGGGTTCCGGATCGTCCACGTCGAGATGCGCCGTGGCCGCGCCGAGCTCCCGGGCCAGGGCCTCGCCTTCCGCAGGCCGCCGGCCGGCCAGGATCAGCTCGACCCCGTGGCCCGCCGCGCGGATGTGGCGGGCGATCAGGCCGCCCACCAGGCCATAACCCCCGGCGATCAGGATGCGCGGCGTCACAGGGTCACCGCCATGCGCAGCTCGCTGGGGAAGCCGTGGTCGCGGGACAGCTCGGGCGAGCGGGTCTCGGCCAGGATGCGCAGGCCGTTGGCCTGGTAGAAGCCCACCGCCGGATTGTCGGCCAGGACGTCCAGCTGCAGTTCGCGATAGCCGGCGGTCCTGGCCCGATCGATGGCGGCGGCGAGCAGGGCCTTGCCGGCGCCCTTGCCCCGATGGCGTTCCGGCGTCGACAGGGCGTGCAGATAGTAGACGCCCTCCGGCACATGGGCGTTGAGATAGCTCGCCGTCTCGGCCCGGTCACCGAGGCCCTTCAGCTCGTCGAAGGTGACGACGCCCTGTGCGATCAGCCTGCCCGCCAGGGCCACGAGATTGTCCTTGAACCGGTAGAAGTTCGGCCCCTCGAAACCGAGCTCCAAGCCCAGCAGCTCCTCGCCGTCCGTGGCCACCGTCGTGCAGGCCGCGGCGAACAGGGTGTCGGCGACCGGCCAGGACGCCAGCACCACCCGGTCCAGCAGGCCGCTCCCCGCGCCGAACTGATAGTCGTAGCTGACCGGGCCGGTGGCGCGGATCAGGTCCGGAACCAGGCCCCCGAAGGCCTTGGCCTGGGCCGGGGTGATCGCTGCGATCTGAAGGGACTTGGCCGTCATGGGCGCCTCCGCTAGAACTGCTGACATATTACGATCCGTAAGTTACGATTAGTAACATAGGCGGAGCGGTCACGCCGTCAAGCGGCTTCGAGAGGACCTTCGTGCCGGCTAAGCGCATGCCTAAGGAGCAGCGGCGGACCCAGCTGCTGGAGACCGCCTCGGCTATCGTGCGCGCCCAGGGCACCGATGCGCTCACCCTGGCCCATTTGGCCGAGCAGGCCGGCGTGACCAAGCCCATCGCCTATGAGCATTTCGGCACGCGTGCGGGCCTGCTGATCGCCCTCTACCGGGACTATGACGACCGCCAGGCCAAGGCGGTGCAGGCGGCCCTGGAGGCCCAGGCCCGGACCCTTGAGGACGTGGTGGCGATCCTCAGCGCGGCCTATGTGGACTGTGTGCTCACCGCCGGTCCGGAGTTCGGCGCTATCGCCGCGGCGCTCTCGGCCAGCGAGGAGATGGAGGGATTCCGCGACAGCCTGCGCGAGGGCTATGTGGATCTCTACGGCGAGGCCCTGTCACGGTTCGCGGACCTGCCGCGGCCCGGCGGCCGAGCGCTGCTGCTGGGGATCATCGGGGCGGCCGACGCCCTCTCCCAGGCCGCGGCCAATGGCAGGATGCCACGCGCCGACGCGATCGACGCTCTATCTCAGATCATGCTTGGGGCTTTGTTGATCGCTCGTCGCTGAGCCGCCAGGCGGCCCAGACGCCGAGCATCGAGACCGGGGCCACGGCCACGAACACCCAGAGGCCCGCGGAGACGGCGCTGGCCTCGGATAGGCCGGCCGAGAACCCGACTAGGTTGGCGACCGCCGCCGAGGCCGCCGCCCCCACGGCCGAGCCGGTCAGGCGCACGGTGGTCATGGCCGCCGCGCCGATCGCGCGCTCGTCGCCCTCGGGCAGGCTGGCCAGCAACTGCTGGCTCATGAACGCCCAGGACAGGCCGAACCCGCCGCCCAGGAACATGCCGGCCAGCACGACCCCGGGAACCGAACCCCCTGGAAAGACCAGGGCGCTGCCGATGACGCCCAGGGTCGCCATGACCGCCCCCGCCCGGATCAGCCGCCGCGGCCAGGGCCCGGTCAGGTGGGCGACGGCGAGGCCAAGCACCGTCCAGGCCAGGGCCTCGACGGCGATGATGTAGCCAGCCCCCAGCGCGGAGAGGCCCGCCAGGGTTTGCAGGATCGCCGGGCCATAGATCGAAAAGCCCATCGAGGCCGCCGTCAGCAGGAACATGGCGGCGAAGCCCGAACCGGCGATGGTCCGCAGGTCGCCCGACCCCTTGGGCAGCAGGCGCACGGCCGCGCGGCCGTCCAGGGCGACCATGGCGATCAGCAGGCCGACGCCCAGGGCCGTCAGGCCCATGGACCGGGCGAAGTCGTGGACGATGTCGGCCAGGCCGATGGCGCCGACCCCGGCGGCGATGAGGCCGAGCTGCGGCCAGGCCACGCGGCTATCGCCGGCCTCGCCGTCGGCCGGCAGCAGCGCCCAGGCGGCCCAGGCCACGCCCAGCGCCTGGACGGCGAACAGCCAGAACACCCAGCGCCAGGCCTCCAGGTCGGCGAAGACGCCGCCGATCAGCGGGCCGAGCAGGCTGGCGATCCCCCAGATGCCGGTGACGGCGGCATAGACCCGCGGCAACAGGCGGTCGGGGAACATCAGGCCGATGGCGACGGAACAGAAGCCCACCACCCAGCCGCCGCCCAGCCCCTGCAGCACCCGGCCGATCAGGAAACTGTAGATGTCGGGGCCGGCGGCGCTCATGGCGCAGCCCGCTGCATAGAGCAGCGCCGCGGCGGCCGTGGCGCGGCGCAGGCCGAAGCGCAGGGCCAGCAGGCCCGAGCTGGCGCCAGCCAGCACCGAGCCCAGCAGGAAGCCCGCGGTCGCCCATCCGAAATAGGCGTAGCCGCCAAGGTCGGCGCCGACGCTGGGCATGATGGTCGCGGTGACCAGCGAGTCGGCGGCGCTGATCCAGACGCCCAGGCAGATCAGGACGAAGCGCGGCAGACGGCCGTCGCCCAGCACATCGGCCCAGCTTCCGTCCGCCCGCGCCCCTGCCATCATTTGACAATCTCCGAGTTTACAAATCCGAGGTAGACCTGGCCCGTAAATTTTGCAATACGTTGATTGTCAAATGCACACGACATCCGACCAGATCCTGTTGCAACTCAAGACCAGGGGGCCTGTCCAGACCAAGGACGTGGCCGCCGCCGTCGCCGTGACCCGCCAGGCCGCGCGCCAGCACCTGGAACGCCTGGCCGCCGAGGGCCTGGTCGAGCACGTCACCGAGCGCATGGGGGTGGGCCGGCCCCGCCGCTCCTGGTCGCTGACCGCCTTGGGAAACCAGCGCTTCCCCGACACCCACGCCCAGATGACCGTCGAGCTGATCGAGGCCGTGCGCGGCGAGTTCGGCGACGAGGGGCTCGACCGGCTGATCAAGCGCCGCGAGGCGGCCACCGAGGTCGGCTATCGCCAGGCCCTGGAGGGCGCCGTCGCCCTCGAGGCGCGCCTGGACCGCCTCGCCCAGATCCGGGCCGCCGAGGGCTACATGGCCGAGTGGAGCCGGCGCGAGGACGGCGCCTATCTGCTGATCGAAAACCATTGCCCGATCTGCGCGGCGGCTAGCGCCTGCCAGGGATTCTGCCGTTCGGAGCTGGCCCTGTTCCAGATGTTGCTGGCCCCGGCCAAGGTCGAACGCACCGAGCACATCCTGGCGGGGGCGCGGCGCTGCGCCTATGTCGTCACCCCATGGACGCCGTCGACGTCCGAGCCTTGACCGCCGGCGAGGCGTCCGGCAGGCCCTAGCCGCGTCCCGGGATCGGTAGCTGGAAGTCCGGCGACCAGTGGGTCGCCGTACCGGAGACCACATACCAGGTTATGAATAGGGCGCAGATCAGGGCGCCCGGGACGTAGGAATTGGTCCGCCGGTAGGTGAAGACCGCGATCACCCCCACGATGGCCAGCAGGGGCACGAACTGGATACCGATGATGGTGTTCAGCGGCTGGTCTATGGCCAGGACGCCGGTGGCGAACAGGCTGGCGTACTGGAGGCTCAGCAGGACAATGAAGCCCAGGCACATGGCGAGCGCGGCGGTCAGGTACTGGCCCTTCCCCTCCCCTTTCCGTCCCAGGTTGGCGTGCAAGGCCCGCAGCGCGACCAGGAAGAAGGCCGTCCACAGCGGCAGATAGGCCAGGGCGTAGGTGAGATGCAGCCCGTCCAGCGGCTTCAGGCCCAACACCCAGAACCGATAGTCGACGTGCCAGAGCGCATCGACCAGGGCCAGCGAGGCGTAGCCGACCGCCACCGTGGCCACGGCGATGGCGGCGCTCTTCAACCAGTCGGTGGCGAAGGCGGGCTTGGCGGATTTCAGCACCAGGCCTAGCAGCAGGGTGATGACCGCGTTGGCCAGGGCCCAGACCAGCAGTTGGTTCGTCACCCACTGCGGGAAGCCCGGGATCGGCAGGAAGGCCTGACCGACGAACATCAGCGGCAGGTAGGTGATCGCCGGGATCGACGCGGTCAGGACGAAGGCCATCCACCAGCGGCGATCCCGCGTCTCGGCCGCGGGCGCGGCCGGTTGGACGAGGCCCGAGAACCACGGGGCGGCCAACAGCAGTTGGAAGGTTCCCAGCAGCAGCACCACCAGGCCCGCGAAGGCGATCAGGGTGCCGACCTCCTTCCAGATCCAGATCTGTTCGGTCGGCGGCAGGGGATTGGCCTCGCCATCGAGGGTCTGCTGGAACCAGTCGACGGCCGGCGCCACGCCCGCCACGGAGAAATGCTCCCAGGGATGGGTGATGGCCGGGTTGTATAGAACCCGCGCCGTGCCCGCCTTGAGGTCGCCATAGACCCGACCCTCGACCACCGGGGCCGTGGTCCCGAACAGGGCCTGTAGGGCCTTGGACTTGGCGACGTCGGAGCCCCGCTCCACCTGCCACATCAACGGCGCGAATTCGTCATAGCCGCCGAACACCAGGGCGAGATTGCGCAGTTCGGCCTTGGCCTGGCTGCCGAACACCGCGCCGATGGCCGGGGTCGAGCCTTCCAGCACCGCGGACCTGTAGCCGTCCGGATCCGAGGCCGCGGCGCCCACCACCGGGCCGCCGCCCAGGCTGTGGCCCTCCAGGCCGATATTGCCACGATCCACCTGGGGCAGGCTCTTGAGGTAGCGCAGGGCCGCGGGACCGCCGAAGTCGTTGCTGCCGACGATGCCGGTGGAATAGCCATGGCCGGACTGGTCGATGGCCAGAACCACGAAGCCGCGTCGGGCCAGCTCGATCGCGAAGGCCGACTGCATCTCGCGGGTGTTGATATAGCCGTGGCTGACCAGCACGGCCGGCGCCGGCTTGGTCGCGCTGGCGCCCGGCGGGGTGTAGACCAGGGCCGACAGGGTCGTGCCCTTGTCGCCCGGGAAGCGCACGTCCTCGACGGTCACGCCGCCGGTGGTCTGGATCGCGTGGGCCAGCAACGACCCGGCCAGGATCAGCAAAACGCCCACCGCGAACGGCAGCCAGGTCTTACGCATCGTCGCCTCCCCAGACGCAGCTTGTTCTTGGGCGCGACTATGGGCGCCCGCGGCCCGCCGCGCTAGAGCTTCAGGGCTCGCAGCCGCAGGGCGTTGCCAACGACGCTCACCGAGGACAGCGACATGGCCAGGGCCGCGATGGCCGGCGAGAGCAGCAGGCCGAAGGTGGGGTAGAGCAGGCCCGCCGCCAGGGGCACGCCCGCCAGGTTGTAGGCGAAGGCGAAGACCAGGTTCTGGCGGATGTTGCCCATGGTCGCCCGCGAAAGCCGGATGGCGCGGTCAAGGCCGGCCAGATCACCGCCCAGCAGGGTGACGCCCGCGCTCTCCTTGGCCACGTCGGCCCCGGCGCCCATGGCCACGCCCACGTCGGCGACGGCCAGGGCGGGCGCGTCGTTCACGCCGTCGCCGGCCATGGCGACCACGCCGCCCTCGGCCTTCAGCTTCCGAACCGCCTCGGACTTGTCGGCGGGGGAGACCTCGGCCTGGACGTCGTCGATACCGAGCTTGGCCGCCACGGCGCGGGCGGTGACGGCGTTGTCGCCGGTCAGCATCACGATACGCACGCCGCGCTTGTGCAGGGCGGCGATGGCCGCTGCGGCCGAACTCTTGATCGGGTCGGCGATCGCGATAAGCCCGGCGAAACGCCCGTCGAGGCCGACCAGGACCACGGTGGCGCCTTCAGCCCGCAGGGCGTCGGCCTGCGGCGCGGCGGCGGCGACACCCTGCTCGCCCAGGAAGGCCGCGCTGCCGATGACGACGTCGCGCCCGTCGACGCGCCCGAGCACACCCTTGCCGACCGGCGAGTCGAACGCGCTCGCCTCCGACAGTTCGATCCCCTTCGCGGCGGCGACGATGGCCCGGGCCAGGGGGTGTTCGCTGGAGCGCTCCAGGCTCGCGGCCAGGCGCAGCAGTTCAGCCTCTTCGAAGCCCGGCTCGGGCCGGATGGCGGTGACCTTCGGCTTTCCCTCGGTGAGGGTGCCGGTCTTGTCCACCACCAGGGTGTCGACCTTCTCCAGCCGCTCGAGGGCCTCGGCGTCCTTGATCAGCACGCCCGCGTGCGCGCCGCGCCCGACGCCCACCATGATCGAGATGGGCGTGGCCAGGCCGAGCGCGCAGGGACAGGCGATGATCAGCACCGAGACGGCGGCGACCAGAGCGTAGGCCAGCCGCGGCTCGGGCCCGATCATGGCCCAGGCGGCGAAGGCGATCGCCGCCACGGCGACGACGGCGGGCACGAACCACCCGGACACCCGGTCGGCCAGACGCTGGATCGGCGCGCGGCTGCGCTGGGCGGCGGCCACCATCTGGACGATCTGGGCCAGGACGGTTTCGGCGCCGACCCGCTCGGCGCGCATGATGAAGCCGCCGGTGGCGTTGACGGCGCCCGCGGTGACCGGATCGCCCGGCGCCTTGGTCACCGGCATGGACTCGCCCGTTATCAGGCTCTCATCGACCGCGGCACGGCCCTCGACCACCACGCCGTCTACCGGGATCTTCTCTCCCGGACGGACCCGCAGCAAATCGCCGGGATGGATGTCGCCCACCTCGACCTCCTCGTCGCGGCCGTCCCGGACCCGCAGCGCCGTGCTGGGCGCCAGGTCCATCAGGGCGCGCAAGGCGTCGGACGTACGCTCACGGGCTCGCAGTTCCAGCAGCTGTCCCATCAGCACCAGGACGACGATCACCGCGGCGGCCTCGAAATAGAGTGGCGGTGTTCCGTGCGCGTCCCGGAAGGCGGCCGGGACCAGGCCCGGCGCCAGCAAGGCCAGGGTGCTGAACAACCAAGCGACCCCGGTTCCAAGCGCGATCAGGGTGAACATGTTGAGGTTGCGGCTGACCACGGAGGCCCAGCCGCGGGCGAAGAACGGCCCCCCGGCCCACAGCACCACCGGCGTACCGAACAGGAACTGCAGCCATGGCCCCCAGTCATGCGGAATCGGCAGGGATAGACCCAGGTGGCCGCCCATCTCCAGCGCCAGCAGCGGCGCGGTCAGCACCATCCCCACCCAGAACCGGCGGCTGAAGTCGGCGATCTCCGGATTGGGTCCGACGTCGGCCGAGAACACCTCAGGCTCCAGGGCCATGCCGCAGATCGGGCAGGCGCCCGGCCCCTCCTGGCGGATCTCGGGGTGCATGGGGCAGGTGTAGATGGTCCCGGGAGGCGCCGGCGGATCGGACTCGCGCGGCGACAGGTAGCGATCCGGGTCGGCGATGAACTTGGTCCTGCACCCGGCGGAGCAGAAGTGGAAGGTGGCGCCGTCGTGCTCGGAGAATGGCTTGCCCGCCGTGGTGTCGACACTCATTCCGCAGACCGGATCGATGGCCAGGTGCGCGGTATGACCGTCGGCATCGTGATCGTGATGATGATGCGACATGGCGCGACCTCCGCTGGTTCTCGATTTCGCCTAGCCACATATACCCCCATAGGGCATATTGCAATTACCCTGGGAGGGTATGATTTCCGCGGCGAGAGGACATTCGGATGAAGCGCGACGACAAGCCCAAACTGCTCAACCGCCTGAGCCGGGTCGAAGGCCAGGTGCGCGGGATCGCGCGCATGGTGGAGGAGGATCGCTACTGCATCGACATCCTCACCCAGCTGCAGGCGGTGCGCGCGGCCCTGTCGCGGGTGGAGGCCGAGATGCTGAAGGACCACCTGAGTCACTGCATCGAAGGGGCCATCATCAGCGGCGATGTGCAGGAACAGCGCAAAAAGGCTGGCGAGCTGATCGAACTGCTCGGTCGCGTCTCACGTTGACGCTAGGACCGCTTTTCCATCTCCGTTCCGACATCCAAAGCTGCTAGGAGCGGACTGAACGAGGGAGAGAAACGGCCGATGGCCTTGCAGGGCGTCGCCATCCGGGGGCAGCGGAGCCTACTGCGTCAGATCCGCGAGGCTCTGGCGTCGGGCGGGCCCGCGCAGGCGCGCCTCGACACGGTGGTGCGGATCATCGCCCGCTCGATGGTGGCTGAAGTCTGCTCGCTCTACATGCGCCGCGCGGCCGGCGACATCGAGCTGTTCGCCACCGAAGGCCTCGATCCCGAAGCCGTCCACGTCACCCGCATGAAGCCCGGCGAGGGCCTAGTCGGCGAGATCATGCGCCTGGGCCGGCCTCTCAACCTGTCGGACGCCCCGAACCATCCGGCCTTCTCGTACCGCCCGGAGACCGGCGAGGACCCGTTCCACGCCTTCCTCGGCGTGCCCCTGCTGCGCGGCGGCCGGGCCATCGGGGTGCTGGTGGTCCAGAACCGCACCGAACGGGTCTATGTCGACGACGAGGTCGAGGATCTGCAGATCGTCGCCATGGTCCTGGCCGAGATGGTGGCCGGCGGCGAGCTGATCTCCGAGGGCGAACTGAAGGGCGTCGAACTCGCCCCGCACAAACCCGAGCGGCTGAAGGGCGCCAAGTTCGCCGACGGCTTGGCCCTGGGCGTGGCGGTCCTGCACGAACCGCCGGTGGCGCCCTCGCAACTGCTGGCCGACGACGTCGTCGCCGAGGAGGCCCGGCTCAACACGGCCGTCGCCAGCCTACAGGCCCAGATCGACGAGATGCTGGACGGCCAGCACGGCCTGCTGGCCGACGTCTCCTACGAGGTGCTCGACACCTACCGGATGTTCGCCCACGACCGCGGCTGGAACCGCGGCCTGGAAGATGCGGTGCGCAATGGCCTGACCGCCGAGGCGGCCGTGGAGCGGGTGCGTTCCGAGCACCGCGCACGCCTCGGCCAGGCCCGCGACCCCTATTTGCGCGAACGGCTGCACGACTTCGAAGACCTGGCCGACCGGCTGCTGCGCCACCTGTCAGGCGACGCCCATTCGGCCCGGGAGCTGCCCGAGAACGCCATACTGATCGCCCGCAACCTGGGCCCCGCCGACCTGCTGGAATACGACCGCACCAAGCTCAAAGGCCTGTTGCTGGAGGAAGGCTCCTCGGCCAGCCACGCGGCCATCGTCGCCCGCGCCCTGGATATTCCCTGCGTCGGCCGGCTTTCGGGCCTGCGCGACCGGGTTTCGGAAGGCGACGCTGTGATCGTCGACGCCGAGACCGGCGAGGCCTATCTGCGTCCGCGCCTCGACGTGGTGAAGGCCTTCAAGGCCCGGCTCGAAGTCCGCCTGCAGCGGCGCGCCGAGTTCGCCAAGCTGCGCGACACACCGGCCTTCACCCGCGACGGCGCCAAGATCACCCTGCTGATGAACGCCGGCCTCGACGTCGACCTCGACATCCTGGCCGAGACCGGGGCGGAGGGCATCGGCCTGTTTCGCACCGAGTTCCAGTTCATGGTCGCCGAGGAGATGCCGCGCTTCAACGCCCAGACGGCGCTCTACGGCCGGGTGATGGACGCGGCCGGCGACATGCCGGTGACCTTCCGCACCCTCGACCTCGGCGGCGACAAGATCCTTCCGTACATGGAGGCCGAGCGCGAGGAGAACCCGGCCCTGGGCTGGCGCGCCATCCGCATGGGGCTGGACCGGCCAGGACTGCTGCGCCTGCAGCTCCGCGCCCTGATCGCCGCCTCGCGCGGCCGGCCGCTGCGGATTATGTTCCCCCTGGTGGCCAGCGTCGACGAGTTCCGCGCCGCCCGCGCCCTCGTCGACCACGAGGTGGCCTGGGCCCAGCGCCGCGGACGGCCGGCCCCCTCGCGCCTGGACGTCGGCGCCATGATCGAGGCCCCGGCCCTGATCTGGCACCTGGACGCCCTGCTGCCGATGACCGACTTCGTCAGCGTCGGCACCAACGACCTGATGCAGTACCTGTTCGCCGCCGACCGGGGAAACCCGCGAGTGGCCGACCGCTACGACTTCCTGTCGCCACCGGCCCTGCGCGCCCTGGAGGCGATCCAGCGGGCCTGCGCCGAGACCGGCACGCCCGTCTCCGTCTGCGGCGAGATGGCCGGCCGGCCGCTGGAGGCCTTCGTTCTCGTGGCGCTGGGTTTCGACCGGCTCTCCATGCCGCCGGCCGGGATCGGGCCGGTCAAGCAGATGGTGTTGTCCTGCGACCGTGAGGCCGCCCGCCGGGGAGTCTCGGCGCTGATCAAGGGCTCGGCCGGATCGATCCGCAACGAGATCGAGACCCTCGCGCGAAAATTGTACCTCGCCATCTGACCGGGCGGCCGGGCGAGCTTGGCAATTGGTCACATTTCGATCCCGATTCACCGCCAGAACTCGGCCGGTCGATGCGCTGGGGAAGCCGTTTCGCGGCCTTGCCGCGGCGCAATAGCACATTGAATTTTGGGGCCAAAACTGGTATTCGCAACAGACTGTTAAAGACTGTGTGCCATCAGATCGGGCTGTCTTCGCGCGCCTCTGGTCGCGGATGAGAGAAGGGGCTTCGGGTAGCCATGGCGCTCGATACTGGCCGGGTTACGGATCTGCATTTGCGGAGCGATGGGCCTGTTGATCCCGGTCCGGTTGAATCCTACATGCCCACCTTGAGCAGCGGCCCGAATATCGGCGCGGCCTTGAAGGCGGTTCGCGAATCCCGCGGGCTGAGCGTGGAGGCGCTGGCCGAGATCACCCGCATCCGCCGCGCCTATCTGGCGGCGATCGAGGAGATGCGGCTGGAGCAGCTTCCGTCGCGCCCCTTCACCATCGGCTATGTCCGCGCCTACGCCAACGCGCTCGGGCTGGACGGCGAAGCCGCGGTCGATCGGTTCAAGCTGGACGAACCCACCCCCGACACCGCCCTGCGCGAACCGGTCGGCGTCAGCAACGAGAAAGACCCGCGCCTGACCCTGGTCCTGGTGGTCGGGACCCTGATGATCGGCGCCATCGTCCTGTGGAACGTCGCCCAGCGCGCGATGAGCGACCAGCAGCCGCCCCCCGCCGCAGCCGCCCCGCAAACGGCTGCGGTCAGCCCGGCCGCCGCCGCGCCGACGGGGCCTGTCTCCCTCGGTGCGCCCTTGCCGGCGCCCGTGGAATCCACGACGCCCGCGCCCTATGAGACACCCGGCCTTGCTGACGCCACCGCCGCCGGCGGCTCATCCGACGCCGTGATCGCCGCCAAGCAGGCGGCCAAGGCCAATCCCGACGCCCAGCCGGTCGTCCCGGCCGAGTCCCTGCCGGCCACCTTCGCCGCCAGCGGAACGGTCTACGGCGCCGAGCCCGGCTTGTCGGTGGTGACCCTCCAGGCTCGCAAATCAACTTCGCTGATCGTGCGCGGCGCCGACGGAGCGGTCTATTTCGCCCGCCAGCTCGCGGCGGGCGAGGCCTATCGCGCCCCAGCGCTCAAGGGCCTGACGGTGGAGGTCTCCGACCCAGCCGCCGTTCAGGTCTTCGTCGGCGGCCAGTCCAAGGGCCTGATGCCGGCCCCGACCGCGGCGCTGGAAAAGCTGGCGCTCTAGCGCGGCTATTTCGCCGGGACGTCGCACCGAGGACGAACGAGACGCCCCCGGGTTCCGACAGGGTCCTGAGGTCTTTCCCTAGGGCTTGAGATCGATCGCGGCCTTGAAGCCGCCGTCCATGTAGAAGGGCGTCGAGCTGTGCTCGTGGACGATCCGCCAGGCGCCGTCGACGCGCCGCAGGCAGACCGTGGAGCGGAACCACAGATCGACCTCCTCGCCATCGATCTTGGTCCCGGCCAGATGGATCAGGCCGAAGGCGAAGGCCAGATCGCCTGAAGCCGCGATCTGAAGGTCACGCGGCTCGTTGCGGATCGGCGTGCGCCAGGTGGCGAACCACTGGTCCAGGCTGGCGCGAGCCCGCGCCGGGCCGCCGACATGGGCCAGGGGCGGATCGAGGTCATAGTTCACCACCTCGTCGGCGAGCGTCGCGACCGCCGCGGAGGCGTCACGGGCATGGAGAGCGGCGGCGCGGACCTGCAGCAGGGTTCGGATCTGTTCGGCGTCGGTCATGGAGAGCTCCTGGTTGGAAGGGCGTCGCGCCCCGGGGATCGCCCGGAGGACGACGGCGACCGCCCCGGTCCCGACATTTTGCGCCGCAGATTTTTCTCCGCCGCCGGATCAACGCGGCGGCGGGCTTGGGATTTGGCGCGAAAGGCCCTATTTTCCGCCCGCCATGACCGCCCAAGATCACACCCACCTCCGTCCCTGGCGCGCCGTCGCGCGCCGTCCCTCGCGCAAGATTCGGGTGGGCGACGTCGAGGTGGGAGGCGACGCGCCGATCACCGTCCAGTCGATGACCAATACGCTGACAGCCGACGCCGCGGCCACCATCGACCAGATCCGTCAGCTGGAAGAGGCGGGAGCCGACATCGTCCGCGTCTCCTGCCCGGACGAAGCCTCGACCGCGGCCCTGAGCTCCATCGTCAAGGCGTCCAAGGTCCCGATCGTCGCCGACATCCATTTCCACTACAAACGCGGCATCGAGGCGGCCAAGGCCGGCGCGGCCTGCCTGAGGATCAATCCCGGCAATATCGGCAACCCGGACCGCGTGCGCGAAGTCATCCAGGCCGCCCGGGACCACGGCTGCTCCATGCGCATCGGGGTCAATGCCGGCAGCCTCGAGCCGCACCTGCTGGAGCGCTATGGCGAGCCCTGCCCCGAGGCCATGGTCCAGAGCGCGCTCGACCACGCCAAGATCCTGCAGGACCACGACTTCCACGAGTTCAAGATCAGCGTGAAGGCCTCCGACGTCTTCATGACCGTGGCCGCCTATCAGCAGCTCTCCGAGGCCATCGATTGCCCGCTGCATGTGGGCGTCACCGAGGCCGGCGCCCTGCGCAACGGAACGGTGAAGTCGGCCATCGGCATGGGGAACCTGCTCTGGGCCGGCATCGGCGACACCATCCGGGTCAGCCTGGCCGCCGATCCGGTGGAGGAGATCAAGGTCGGCTTCGACATCCTGAAGTCGCTCGGCCTGCGCCATCGCGGCGTCAACATCATCGCCTGCCCGTCCTGCGCGCGGCAGGGCTTCAACGTCATCAAGACGGTCGAGACCCTTGAAGCGCGGCTAGCGCATATCTCCCAGCCCATGAGCCTGTCGATCATCGGCTGCGTGGTGAACGGGCCGGGCGAGGCCCTGATGACCGACATCGGCTTCACCGGCGGCGGCAAGGGCGCGGGCATGGTCTACATGGCCGGCAAGGCGCACCATAAGATGGACAACGAGGCGATGGTCGAACACATCGTCGAATTGGTCGAGGCCAAGGCCGCCGAACTCAAGGCGCAGGACCAAGCCCTCGAGGCGGCGGAATAGCCGCGTAAATCCGAACATTGCACGGATGACATGAAAATGACGCCCGCGTCACTCTTGCGCCCGGCGCAAGGGCTTGATTAGGTGGCCTCCGCCTAATCAGGGAGGGACACCATGTCCGCGGACGGCAACTGGAAGATCACCATCAACTCGCCCATGGGCGCGCAGGAAGTCGAGGCGGCCATCACCACCAGCGGTGACACCTTCACAGGCTCCACCAAGGGCCGCATGGGTGAGCAGACCATCGAAGGCAAGGTCAACGGCGATACGCTGACCTGGTCCACCTCGATCACCCAACCCATGCCCATGACGCTGGAATTCTCGGCCACCGTGGCCGGCGACAGCATGACCGGCAACGTGAAGCTGGGCGCGTTCGGCAACGCCCCGCTGACCGGCGTCCGCGCCTAAGCGACTTCGCGAAAGCAACCTGAGGGCCCTCGCCTCGCGGCGGGGGCCTTTTCGTTTGCCGGGGTGTTTGGCTTCTTGGCGCGGGAGCGTTAGAGGAAGCCTCCCATTTTCCATCGGTGATCAAACCCCGTGCGACTTCCCCAGGCCAGACTGGACCAGGTGCTCGACCGCTTCCGCGAGATCGAGGCGCGGATGGAAGCCGCCACCGACGGGACCGAGATCGTGAAGCTCTCCAAGGAGCACGCGGAGCTGAAACCCGTGGTCGAGGCGGTCAAGGCCGTGGCGCGCGCCCGCGACGAGCTGCCTGAGCTGGAGGAGATGGCCAAGGCCGGCGACCCGGAGATGGCGGGCCTGGCCCAGGAAGAACTCCAGAAGCTGAACGACAGCCTGCCCGAGCTGGAACGCCAGGTAGCCCTGCTGCTGGCCCCAAAGGACAAGGACGAGAACGCCTCGGCCATCCTGGAAGTCCGCGCCGGCACCGGCGGCGACGAGGCGGCCCTGTTCGCCGGCGACCTGTTCCGCATGTACCAGCGCTACGCCCAGGCCCAGGGCTGGAAGGTGGAGATCGACTCGGTCTCCGAGGGCGAGGTCGGCGGCTACAAGGAGATCATCGCCTCGATCAACGGCGATGGAGTGTTCGGTAAGCTGAAGTTCGAGAGCGGCGTGCACCGGGTGCAGCGCGTGCCCGACACCGAGGCCGGCGGGCGCATCCACACCTCGGCCGCCACCGTGGCGGTCCTTCCCGAGGTCGAGGACGTGGAGATCGACATCCGCGACGCCGACCTGCGCATCGACACCTACCGCTCGTCCGGCGCCGGCGGCCAGCACGTCAACAAGACCGACTCGGCGGTGCGCATCACCCACCTGCCCACGGGCATCGTGGTCACCTCGTCGGAGAAGTCGCAGCACCAGAACCGGGCGCGGGCCATGAAGGTGCTGCAGGCCCGGCTCTACGACCAGCAGCGTGAGGCGCTCGACACCGCCCGCGCCGACGCCCGCAAGAGCCAGGTGGGCTCCGGCGACCGCTCCGAGCGCATCCGCACCTACAACTTCCCACAGGGCCGGGTGACGGACCACCGCATCAACCTGACCCTCTACAACCTGGCCAAGGTGATGGAGGGCGAGGGCCTCGCCGACGTGATCAATCCGCTGATCGCCGAGGATCAGGCCGCCCGGTTGGCCGCCTTGGAAGACGAGTTCGGCTGACGCCGGAGCGCCTGCGCCGCCGCTCGGCCTGGCGCTGGCCGTCGGTCCAGGGCGCGACTGTCAGGGCCAAGGCCCCGGCGCGGTTTCCGATCCAACCCAAGGCGGCCCTGCAGTCCAAGCTTGGGGGCCCTTTGCGACGCCACAGCCCGACCACCCAAGTTCCCGCGCCGTTCCTGGAGACTCAACGATCGGGGTTTGCAGAACCTGCCCGCCGCGCAGCTTGAACTTGTGGATCGGCCGGGATTGCGGCTACCAGGGGCCATGACCGGTCATATCGCCGCCCTCTACCGCCATCCCGTCAAGGGGTTCACCCCGGAGCGGTTGGACCACGCCGACCTGACCCTGGGCGGGCCGTTCCCCTGTGACCGGCTCTATGCCGTGGAGAACGGGCCGTCGGGCTTCGACCCCGCGGCGCCCGGCCATATCTCCAAGCAGAAGTTCACCGTCCTGGCGGCCATTCCCGAGGTCGCCAAGGCCCGCACCGCCTATGACGAGGCGACCCACACCCTGCGCGCCACCGCTCCGGGCCAGCCGGATTTCGCCGGCGCCATGTCGGACGCGGCGGGCCAAGCCGCCTTCACGGCCTGGCTGGGCGGACTGCTGGGCGAGGAGGCCCAAGGGCCGCTTCGCGTCGTCCAGGCGCCGGGCCACCGGTTCATGGACCACCCACTGGGCCATGTCTCGATCATCAATCTGGCCACGGTGCGCGACCTTGAGGCCAGGATCGGCCGGCCGGTCGATCCGCTGCGCTTCCGCGGCAATGTCTATGTGGAGGGCTGGCCCGCCTGGGTGGAGAACGAGTGGGCCGGCCGCGAATTGATGGTCGGCTTCGCCCGGGTGAAGGTGTTCAAACCCATCGTCCGCTGCGCGGCGACCCATGTGGATCCCACGACCGCCGAACGCGACATGGATGTGGTCAAGGCCCTGTTCGACAACTACGGCCACATGAACCTGGGCATCTATGTCCACGTGGCCGACGGCGGCCGTCTCACCGTGGGCGACGCCTGCACCGAGCCGGAGCCCGCGGCATGAGCCTGAACCTGCTCCAGGCCTGGCAGAGCGCCAAGGCGCGGCTGGAGGCCGCGGGGCTGCCCGGCCCGGTCATCGACGCGCGCCTGATGGTCGAGGCCGCCGCCGACGCCACCCGGGCCGACATCGTCTCCGATCCCTATCGGCCGCTCACCGAGGAGCAGGAGGCGACCCTGGCCGACTACCTGGCCCGCCGCGAACGTCGTGAGCCGGTCAGCCACATCCTGGGCCGCAAGGGCTTCTGGAAGATCATGCTGGCGGTGACCCCCGACGTGCTCACCCCGCGGCCTGACACCGAGGTGATCGTCGACTATGTGCTGAAGGGCTGGCCCGAGCAGATGGCCTTCAGCATCCTGGACCTGGGCGTGGGGTCAGGCGCGATCATCCTGTCGATCCTGGCCGAGCGGCCCGCCGCCAAGGGCCTGGGGGTCGATGTCTCCGCCGAGGCCCTGGCCGTGGCCAGGGAGAACGCCGCCAATCTGGGCCTGGCCTCACGCCTGGCCCTGCTACGCGGCGACTGGACCGCGGGTCTGGGCGACGCCAGCTTCGACGTGGTGGTCTCCAACCCGCCCTATATCGCCACCGATGTGATCGAAACCCTCGAGCCCGAGGTGAAGGACCACGAACCCCGGATCGCCCTGGACGGCGGGCCGGACGGCCTGGACCACTATCGCCGCCTCGCCCCGGAGATCCTGCGGGTGCTGAAGCCCGGCGGAATGTTCGCCGTGGAGATCGGCTACGACCAGAAAGACGCCGTCGAAGCCCTGTTCACGGAGGCCGGCGGAAGCGACGTCTGGACCATCAAGGACCTGTCGCTGCATGACCGCGTGGTGGTCGGTACGAAAAACCCCTTGGAAACTCGCGTTTGAATCGCTAAGTCTTTGTCCTGTCTCCACCCAATTCGCCGGGTTTCGGACGTTCTGAAAACCGGAACGGACAAACGCTTCGGCAGGCGCGCGAATTGCGTGTCACGCGCCTAGATGACAGGGCGGATGACGGGGAACACACACGTCTTCAACACGGATTTCGGACGATGGCGTCCGACCCAAGGCGAGAGGATAGACCGCGCGCCGCCGGCATAGCCGGGGCGCAGCGGGATGATCACAAAGAATGAGAGATTTCAAGGGTATGAAGCGCCAGCGCGGCCGCAATCGCGGCGGCGGCGGTGGTGGTGGCGGTAAGCCACAGCAGCAGAACGCCAACCGCGCCTTCGATTCGAACGGCCCGGAAGGCGCGAAGGTGCGCGGCAACGCCCAGCACGTTTTCGAGAAATACCAACAGCTCGCCCGCGACGCATCGTCAGCCGGCGACCGGGTGCTGGCGGAGAACTACCTGCAGCACGCCGAGCACTATTTCCGGGTGGTTCGGGCCATGCAGCCCACCCGCCCGGCCAGCGATATCCTGGGCCGCGACAGCATCACCTCCGGATTCGACATCGATTTCGAGGATGAGAGCGGCGCCCAGGCCGCCGCAGCCGCGGACGCCGCGGCCGCTGAGGCGGAAGGCGACAACCCCGAAGGCGGCGACAGCGAGGGCCAACAACCGCGCGGCGAACGCTGGCGCGACGAACGCCCCCGCGACGACCGTCAACGCGACGATCGGCCCCGGGATGACCGCCAGCGCGACGATCGGCCGCGCGCCGACCGCTTCGAAGGCCAGGGTCAAGGCCAGAACCGCGGCCGCGACCGTTGGCGTGACCGCGACGATCGCCCCCGCGGCGACGGCCAACCGCAACAACGCGACGACCGTCCGGCTCGCGCCGACGACCGGCCCCGGGATGACCGCCCGCGTGACGATCGTCCCCGGGATGATCGGCCGCGCGACGAACGTCCCCGCGAGGACCGGGCCGCCCAGGACGACCGTCCGCCGCGCCGCGAGCGTTTCGAACGCGACCGCGACCGCGCCGACCGTCCGGACCGCGATCCCCTGGCGGTGGTCGAGCCCAAGGCGTCGCCTCTGGTCGCGCGCGAAGAGCAGGCCTCTCCGGTCCTGCGCGACGACGATGGCGGTGAGAGCCACGCCCCGGCCTTCCTGAAGGCCCCCAAGCCGCCGCGGGCCGCCGCGCCCAAGGCGCCGGTGGAGGAGGTCGCCGCCGAGGACAAGCCCAAGGCCCGGCGTCGCCGCGCCCCGCGCAGCTTCGAGGGCGGCGAAGGCTCGGCCTCGAACGAGACTGAGGAAGCCTAGGGCTTCAAGGCGAGGCTCCTGGCCCTGCGAGACAATCAATCCCTCCCCGCCGGGGAGGGATTTTTTGTGTCGGCGAAGCGGCTTCTGAAACCACCTCGACGCCCCAGGCGCCGAGATCCCCGCGGCAAGCGCCGCCGTGCGCCCTAGAAGGTGTAGCCCGCACCGATCCGGAAGCTCCGTCCGGGCAGGGGCGCCAGGTCTTTCAGGAATGAGGCGTGCTCCCGCGCCTCGGCGTCATTGATGTTCCGCGCGTCGACGAAGACCTTCAGGCCCTTGTCGGCGAACGGCCGCATCACCAGCGAGGCGTTCAGCATCCGGTAGCTGTCGGTGGGAATCTCGAAGGCCGCCACGCGATCCTGCTCGCCGACCTGGCGCAGTTCCAGCTTGCCGGTCCACCAGCCGCCCTCGAACACCGCCCGGCCGGTCACCGACCAGGGCGGGATCCGCACGGCCGGTCCCAGGTCGGTCTCGCCGTGCACATAGTCGGCGGCGCCTTCCAGGCTGAAGTTGCGATCACCGTCTTCCCACAGCCGGTAGGAGGCCTCGAACTCGGTTCCGTAGAACTCCGCGTCGGTCTGCACGAAATTGTAGATTTGGAAGCCGGAATCCGGGTCGTCGACGCCCGTGGCCTCCAGGTCGATGAAGCCGTCGTACTTCACACCGAACAGGTGGGCGTCGACCGACCAGGGGCCGGCGGAATAATGGACCGTGGCGTCGAGGGCGTAGGAAATCTCCTTGGCCAGGGTGGCGTCGCCGACCTCGAACTGCTGGGTGGCGGGGTGAGCGCCTTCGGAAAACAGCTCTTCCTCGGTGGGCGCGCGGCTGGTTCGCGAGGCGCTGAGTCCAAGGAACCAGCCCTTCGCCGGCCGCACGAACAGCCCGGCCGAGGCCGATATGTTGGTGAAGTCGCGCTCGCCCGCGACGCTGTCGAGTTGGCGTCGGTCGAGCCGCAGTCCGCCCTCGACGCCCCAGCTGTCCCGGTCCAGCCGCTGCAGGGTGAAGACGCCCTGCTCGGTGATCTTGGTCTTGGGGATCAGGGCTTCTTCGCCGATGGCGTCGAAATTGCGCAGCAGGGCCTGGACGCCCACCGCGCCTTGCCAGCCGTTGCGCTCGGGCTGGACGAACTCGGCGCGGCCTTCCCAGCCATCGGAGAGGAAGGTGGTGCCCACCTCGTCGCCCTCGAATTCGGTGTGGGTGTAGTCGGCCCAGCCAGCCGACAGCTTGACCTTGTCGAAGGGGCCGAGGTCGATATCGATCTCGCCCTGCGCGTCGACGCGGGTCTGCTCCAGCCCGATCGTCACGTCTTCCTCGGCCGCGATGCCGTAGGTGGTGTCTGTCTTCTTGATCGACAGGCCGCCATATCCGCGCGAGCCCACATAGGAGACCCCCGCGCCATAGGCCGAGAGCTCGACGGCGCTGTTGACCACCTTGGTTCCTGACCGCTCGGGCTCGGGCAGCCCCTCGACGGCGGCGAGGCGGCGCGAGATCTGGCCCACCGGGATCTCGTAGTCCTCGCCGGTCTTGCGCAGGCCGTCGACGCTGAACACCCAGTCGCCGATCCCGGCCTTGAAGGCGGCCGAGGCGAGCTGGCCCTCATCGACGCTGGACGCCGAGGCCAGCATCCGGCCATGGACGCCGTCCACGACCTTGCTGGGAATGCGGTCGTCGATGATGTTGACGATGCCGCCGATCGCCGAGCCGCCATAGGCCAGGGCCGAAGGCCCGCGCAGCACCTCGATCCGCTCGGCTTCCTGCGGATCGGTGGCGACCTGGTGGTCTGGCGACAGGGCCGAGGCGTCGATCATGCCGACCCCATTGGTCAGGACCAGCACCCGCGGCCCCGCCAGGCCGCGGATCACCGGGCGGCTGGCGCCAGGGCCAAAGAAGGTGGAGCGCACGCCGGGCAGGCCCGACAGAACATCGCCCAAGCCGCCGGGAGCGGCGGTGTCCAGGTCGTCGCGCTTGACCACGTTGACGGCGGTGGTGGTGGAGTCCATCGAGACCACATAGGGCGCGCCGGTGACCACCACTTCGGAGACCTCGCGCGGCGCGGCGTCGGCCGCCAGGGCCGGGCCGGCGATCAGGGCGAGGACGCCGGCGGCGGCGAACAGGGCGGTCTTGGGCATGCGGCGATCCTGCAATCCAGGGCGGCGCTCCAGCGGCCCTGTTACGAAATAACATCCCCTGTTATGAGATAACATAACCTGCCGTCAAGCGGCCATGGTTGCGAACCAGCCAGGAGGTGGTTAGCTGATGAATATGGGAGCAGAGTGTCACCACGCCGACGGCGCGCATCCGGGTCTGAGAGGCCACGCGCTGAGCCATGCCCTGGGCGCGGCCGAGAGCCGCTGCGCCGCAACCCAGGAACGCCTCACCGCCCCGCGCCGTCGGGTGCTGGAGCTGCTGCTGGAATCGAATGCGCCGCAGAAGGCCTATGACCTGATCGCCGCCTTCGGCGCCCAGGGTGAGCCCGCCAAGCCGCCCACGGTCTATCGCGCGCTGGAGTTCCTGGAGCGTCTGGGCTTCGCCCACCGCATCGAGAGCCTGAACGCCTATGTCCCCTGCCGCATCGACGGCCAGAGCCATCGCGCGGCGTTCCTGATCTGCGACTGCTGCGGGGCGGCCGAGGAGTTCGAGCCGGACTTCACCGCCCAGCTCGCCGCGGCCCGGACCGCCGGCTACGAGGTCGCCAGCATCACCCTGGAAGCCCGCGGCCGCTGCGCCGCCTGCCGGACCTAAGGGCATTCTCAATTCCGCTCATCCCGGCGAAGGCCGGGACCCAGATCTCCTAGCGCCGACGTGGGCGGGACAAGCTCTCAGCCCATAGAATCCGCGTCAGACCATGCCACCTGGGTCCCGGCCTTCGCCGGGATGAGCGGTGTTTCATCAAGGCCGCAGCCGCCCCATCCACAAGGCGTCGATGTACTCCCCGTCCCGCCAGGCGTAGCTCCGCAGCACCCCTTCCCGCTCGAAGCCGAACCGCTCGTAGAGAGCGATGGCGCGGGTGTTGTCGACCCACACCGACAGCTCGATGCGCTTGAGGTTCAGCCACTTGTCGGCCTGGTCGACCGCCGCGGCCATCAAGGCGGTTCCGATCCCTCGCCCGGCATAGGCGTCGTGGACGGCCATGCCGATCGTGCCCACATGCGCGCGCCGTCCCTCCAGCCGGTTCATGCCCAGGGTTCCCACGACCTTGCCCTCGATCACGCCCACGAAATTGGTGTGGCCCGCCGGCAGGGCCGCCATCCGTTTTCGCCGCTCGTCCACGCTGGTGAACGGGGTCTGCAACGTGCCCCAGACCGCCTTGGGCTGATTCAGCAGTTCGGCGACGTCGGCGGCGTCCTCAGGCTCGCGGGCGCGGACCTCAATGTCCTGACTCATCTCGTCTCTCCTTGAAGCCGGGTGAGACGGAGCCAAAGAAAAAGCCCCGTCCGTCGCCGGCGGGGCTGGTGTTCGAAGGCGACGCTGGTCCTCAGCGCACGACGTCTCCCACCGGCCCGGCCTGGGTGGTGCAAAGCGTTACGTGCATGAAGATCGCGGCGCGCATGGGCTAAGCTTAGGTCGGAAAAGGGAATCGGAAAAGCCGGTGATCGAAGTCACCCCCACCATCAGCCTGTCGGACGACGAACTCATCGAGCGGTTCATCCGCGCGGCGGGCCCCGGCGGCCAGAACGTCAACAAGGTCTCCACCGCCGTGGAACTGCGCTTCGACGTGCGCGGTTCGCCGTCCCTGCCCAACGATGTGGCCATCCGGCTGATGAAGCTGGGCGGGCGCAAGGTGACCCAAGACGGGGTGCTGGTCCTGGTGGCCATGACCCACCGCACCCAGGAGCGCAACCGCGCCGACGCCCTGGCGCGCCTGCTGGAGCTGATCCGCAAGGCCGCAGAGCCGCCGCCGCCGCCGCGCAAGAAGACCAAGCCGACCAAGGCCTCCAAGATCCGCCGGGTGGACGCCAAGGTCCGGCGCGGCGGCATCAAGTCGAACCGCGGCCGGGTGACCGGCGAGGATTGATCGCGGAAGCCCCTTGGCGCGCAGCCCTCGGCTTGCCTATGGTGCGCCCGCCATGTTCCGACCTCTCGCCTCCGCCCTCGCCGCCCTCGTCCTGGTCGCCGCCTGCGCGCCCACCCTGGGTCCCCCGCCGCCCCCGCCGCCGCCTCGCGACAGGGCGCCGCCGCCGGCCGCCGGCGGCTTCCGGGCCGGCGACTTCTCCTGGTCGGCCGTGCCAGGCCCCGGCCGCGTCGATGGCCGGCTGACCTATCGCGCCGGCCCGGTCCGCTACAGCTGCGCTGGCGCGGGCGTGGTGCTGACCCCGGAGACCGCCTGGACCCGGCGCCGGATGAGTATCCTCTACCTGTCGCCCGATCGCGCGGCCCTGCCGGCGGCCGACGTGCGCGCCCGCACCCCTTCTGCGCCCAGCGGCGACTATTCGGCCTTCGTCAAGCGGACGGTCTGCGACGCGGGCAGCCGCTTCGCGTTCTCCGGCCTCGCCAACGGCGCCTGGTTCGTAATCACGGTCGCCAAGCCGATCGCGCCCGGCAAGGGGCCCGACATCGCCATCATGCGCCGCATCGAGATCCGCGGCGGCAAGCCGGTGGGCGTCGATCTGTAGTTTCGCGGAACCTCCACCACGGGCTCGCGCGTTAACCTTCCGAGGGACGCGCAAATCCGCACGGAGGCGAAGATGCGCAAATTTATCGCCACCGGCCTGGCGGTCCTGACCTTCGCCGGCGCCCTGGCCACGGGCGCGGACGCCGCCGACCGCCGCCGCTATCACCATGACAACGACGATGGCGCGGCCATAGCCGCCGGCATCGCCGGCCTGGCCATCGGGGCGGCCCTGGCGTCCGGCAGCCGTGACCGAGGGTACTATCGCAACGACTACTACTATCGCGATGGCTACTATGACCGACGCTACTACGATTGGGACTACTATCCGCGCGGCTACTATGAGCGGCGCTACTACCGCCCGCCCGTCTATGGCTACTATGCTCCGCGCTATCGGCGTTCGAGCTGCCGCACCTACTCGCAGTGGGACCCCTATTATGGCGGCTATGTGCGGGTGAGGCGCTGCTGGTAGCCGACAGCAAAACGCCCCGGAAGTGATCCCGGGGCGTTCGCCATTTCAGCGTGCGCGCCTAGTGCACCTTGGCCTTGCCGATCTCCAGGCCGTCGGCCGAGGCGCCGACCTGGATGACCGATCCGTCTTCCAGGTCTCCGGCCAGCAGCTTGCGGGCGATGGGGTCCACCAGATCCTTCTGGATCACGCGCTTCAGCGGACGGGCGCCATAGACCGGGTCGTAGCCCTTCTCGGCCAGCCAATGGGTTGCGGCGGCGTCCAGGGCGATGGACATCCGCCGGTCGGCCAGCAGCTTCTCCACCCGGGTGAGCTGGATCTTGACGATGTCGTCCATGGCGCCGCGGCCCAGGCGCTTGAACAGGATGATCTCGTCGATCCGGTTCAGGAACTCCGGCCGGAAGTGGCGGCGGACCACGTCCATGACCATCGGCCGGACCTCGTCGACGTCCTCGCCCTCGGCCTGGTTGGCCAGGAACTCGGAACCGAGGTTCGATGTCATGATCAGGATGGTGTTGCGGAAGTCGACCGTTCGGCCCTGGCCGTCGGTCAGGCGGCCGTCGTCCAGCACCTGCAGCAGGATGTTGAACACGTCGGGGTGAGCCTTCTCCACCTCGTCGAACAGCACCACCTGATAGGGCCTGCGGCGCACCGCCTCGGTCAGCGCCCCGCCCTCGTCGTAGCCGACATAGCCGGGGGGTGCGCCGATCATCCGGCTGACCGAGTGCTTCTCCATGTACTCGCTCATGTCCATGCGGGTGATGGCGGCCTCGTCGTCGAACATGAAGTCGGCCAGGGTCTTGGTGAGCTCGGTCTTGCCGACGCCAGTGGGACCCAGGAACAGGAACGAGCCGATGGGCCGGTTGGGATCCTGCAGCCCGGCGCGGGCGCGGCGCACGGCGTCGGAGACGGCGACCAGCGCCTCCTCCTGGCCGATCACGCGGCCGCGCAGGGCGTCCTCCATCTTGAGCAGCTTGTCGCGCTCGCCCTCCAGCATCTTCTCGACAGGGATGCCGGTCCAGCGGGAGACGACGGCCGCGATCTGCTCGGCGTCGACCACCTCGGGGCTGATCGGATCCTCGGCGGCGGCGGCCTCCTCGGTCTCGAGACGGCGCTCCAGGGCGGGGATTTCGCCATAGGCGATCTCCGACGCACGCTGCAGGTCGCCGCGGCGCTGGACGGTCACCAGTTCGGCGCGCAGCCGATCCAGGGCTTCGCGGGCCTGGGCGGCGGAGGAGACCTTCTCCTTTTCCGAGCGCCAGCGGGCGGTCATCTCGGCCGACTGGCCTTCCAGGTCGTCGAGCTCCTCTTCCAGCTTTTCAAGCCGGGCCTTGGAGGCCGCGTCGGTCTCTCGGGCCAGGGCCTCGCGCTCGATCTTCAGCTGCACGATGCGCCGGTCGATCTCGTCCAGCTCCTCGGGCTTGGAATCCACCGCCATGCGCACCCGGCTGCCGGCCTCGTCGATCAGGTCGATGGCCTTGTCGGGCAGGAAGCGGTCGGCGATGTAGCGGTGCGACAGGGTCGCGGCGGCCACGATGGCGGCGTCGGAGATGCGCACTCCGTGGTGGACCTCGTACTTCTCCTTCAGGCCGCGCAGGATCGAGACGGTGTCCTCCACCGTCGGCTCGGAGACGAACACCGGCTGGAAGCGGCGCGCCAGGGCGGCGTCCTTCTCCACGTGCTTGCGGTACTCGTCCAGCGTGGTGGCGCCGACGCAGTGCAGCTCGCCGCGCGCCAGGGCGGGCTTGAGCAGGTTTGAGGCGTCCATGGCCCCGTCCGACTTGCCCGCGCCGACCAGGGTGTGCATCTCGTCAATGAACAGGATGATCGAGCCCTCGGCGGCGGTGACCTCGTTCAGCACCGCTTTCAGCCGCTCCTCGAACTCGCCGCGGTACTTCGCGCCCGCGATCAGCGAGCCCATGTCCAGGGAGTGGAGCTGCTTCTCCTTCAGACTCTCGGGCACGTCGCCATTGACGATGCGCAGGGCCAGTCCCTCGACGATGGCGGTCTTGCCGACCCCGGGCTCGCCGATCAGCACCGGGTTGTTCTTGGTGCGGCGGCTCAGCACCTGGATGGTGCGGCGGATCTCCTCGTCGCGGCCGATGACCGGGTCGAGCTTGCCGTCGCGGGCGGCCTGGGTCAGGTCCCGCGCATAGCGCTTGAGCGCGTCATAGCCCTCCTCGGCCGAGGCCGAGTCGGCGGTCTTGCCCTTGCGCATGGCCGTGGCGGCCTCTTCCAGCGCCCCGGCCTTGACGCCGGACTCAGCCAGAACCTTGGCCGCGTCGCCGCCTTCCTTGGCGATGGCGATCAGCAGCCGTTCGGTGGTGACGAAGGCGTCGCCGGCGGCCTTCGCCCCGGCCTCGGCGTCGGCGAAGATGCGGGCGACTTCCGGCGTCATATAGAGCTGGCCCGACCCGCCCTCGACCTTGGGCCGCTTGGCCAGGAGGGTGTCGGCGGCCGTGTCGGCGGCTTCGGGCCGGCCGCCCGCGCTCTGGATCAGGGCGCGGCTCAGGCCGTCTTTTTCCTCAAGCAAAACCTTCAGCAGGTGCTCAGGCGCGAGCTGCTGATGGCGCCTCGCGAGCGCGAGGCTCTGCGCCGACTGGATCGCCTGCTTGGCGCGGTCTGAATAGAGATCGATGTTCATGGCGTCCCCTGGATAGGCGGATTTGCAGGCATCGCCTTGATCAAGCGCAACGCCGGCATGACCCGATGTAGTGTGGCCTCAACGCCACACAAGGGACCGCGATCCCGCCTAGTTGGGCGGATTGTGCTTCTCCAGGAAGGCGACGACGGCGTTCAGCATCGCAAGCCGTGTCTCGCCCCGCGAGAGCCAGTGGTCCTCCCCCGGCAGGGACACGAGTTGGACGGATTTCCCGGCCTTGATCAGAGCATCGTTCATTAGGCGGGATTGCTGGAACGGCACGACGGTGTCGTCGCGGCCGTGGATCAGCAGGATGGGGGTGTCGACCTTGGCCGCCTGGACGACGGGAGAGATCTCGGCCAGGCGGGGATCGTTGGTGTCCTTGGCCCCCATGAACCGCAGCCAGTAGCGGCGCGCGGCGACCCCGCTCTTGTCGCGTGACCATTCGACCATCGATTTCGGGTCGGCGACGCCACCAAAGGATGCGGCGCAGCGGTAGACGCCGGGGTCCAGGCTGGGACCGGCCAGGGCCGCATAGCCGCCATAGCTTCCCCCCACGATGCATACCCGTTTCGGATCGATGACACCCTGGCCCGCCAGGTGACGCACGCCGTCCGACAGGTCGGTCTGCATCTTACGGCCCCATTCGCCATAGCCGGCGGTCAGCAAGTCGGCGCCTAGACCATCGGATCCGCGAAAGTTGACCTGCAGCACCGCATAGCCCCGCGACGCCAAGGCCTGAGCCCACCAGTCGAAGACCGGGGTGTCTCGCGCCGCTGGACCGCCGTGCGGCAGCACGACCAGCGGAAGGCCCTTCGCCGGACGCCCGAGCGGCGTGGTCAGATAGCCCGACAGCTCCAGGCCGTCCTTGGCCTTGAACTTCAGCGGGCGGACCGGGGCGACGTCGCCCGCGCCAAGGTTTTCGTAGAGCCCGCCGATCCAGGTGGCCTTCTTCGCCCCCAGGTCCACCAGGGCGTAGTCCGGCCCCTCGGTCTTGGAGTCCACCAGCACGACGAGCTTCTTGCGGTCCGCCGACCAGGAGATCAGGTGCACGGCCTCGCCGGGATAGGCGGCTTCCACCGACCGCCAGGTCCGCTGGTCACGGGGATCGAAGAAGGTGTAGCGCAGGTCGTCGCCGACCCGCTCGCTATGGCCGATCAACTGGTGGGTGGCGGGATCGCGGACCGGCGTGGCGTCGCCCGGGATCAGCGGTTCGCTCCAGGTCCCGTCGCGGCGCAACTCGCGGACGAGGGCGAGGTCCTGGTCGTCCTGGGTGCCCACCAGCAAGGTGTCGGCGCCCCGCCCCAGGCCCATCAGAGACACACCGCCGTGCAGGGCGGTGCCGCCCGCCAGCTCACGCCATGCGGCGCCGTCCTTGATGCGGACCTGCCAGCGGCCGCTGGCGGGATCCTGGCCGCTCTCGGCCAAGGCCTCGCCGTCCTGCGCCACCAGCCAGTCGCGGGTGCCGGGAAACCCGCCGTGCACGACTTTGGATTCGCCGCGCTTCAGCTCGATACGGAACAGGGCGATGCGGCCCCGGTGCGTGCTGTCGAACCGCCAGCCCTCGGCAAAGACCAGCGGCTCATTGTCGACCATGCGCACACTGAACGATCCGGCCAGGACGTTCAGTCCATTGTCGGCGTCACGCAGCAGTTGCCGCATCTTCTGCGTCTTGACGTCGTACGAAAACAGCATGCGCCATTCACCCCGAGGGGCGATGACGTCCTGGATCCTCGCCGTGGTGGAGGTGGTGATGAGCAGGTGATCGGAGCTCGCCCAGCGCAAGTCGCGCACCTTGGCCTCGCCGACGATCATCCCGGTCACTTGACCGGTGGCGAGATCCTTCATCACGATCCGCCGCTGCTCGCCGTTGGTGGCGATCAAGGCCAGGCGCGCGCCGTCCGGCGATATCGTCACGTCCTCGATGGACGGCAGCTTTCCATAGACTTCCAGCGGCGCGGCGAAGGCCGGCGTCGCACATACGGCCAGGATGAAGGCCGCCAAACGTCGCGCGATCATGAACAGCTCCCCCGAGACATGCATGTTGGCCCAGGAGCGGTCGCCCAATCAACCACAAGTCGCGGCGCTATTGCCGGGCCATCTCCGCCTGGCCGACCGCTTCGCCGTCCAGGTCCTGCTCGCCGTCCATGGTCACGGTCACCTTGCGCAGCTTGCCGGTGAAGCTGAAGGGCGCAGGATAGTCCCCGACCGCGCTGCCGCGGTCGCGGCCGATGTCCAGGCCCGACCAGGAGATCAGGGTGGCGAAGCCCAGATAGGTATGGACCTGGCCGGCCGCCTGGTCGTCGACGGTCAGGGTGAAGGTCCGCCCATCGCCCTGCTTGCAGACGACGCCCAGCCTGCGCCAGCCGGCCGCCAGCGGCGCCTCGGAGCTGACCGTGGCCCGGCTTCCGCCGATATTGATCGTGTGGTGCAGACGCCCGTCGCGGACGAACAGGGAATAGCCGCAGGTGGCGTCGCCGTGGGCGATTAGCACGCCCTCGCAGCCGGGCTCGATCCTGGCCTCGGCGACGATGCGGTAGTCGCGCGAGCGCACGTCGGGGGCGCAGTCGGTGGGCAGGTGGCCCATGCCCTGGTGGAACACGAAGCGCTTGCGCGGGCCGGAATAGCGCGCGGCGTTCTCCGCAAAGCGTTGGGCGAAACGGTCGTCCAGCGGCAGGACCTTGCAGGCCTCGGCCTCCTTCCACCACAGCGCCTGAAGTTCGGCGAGCTTCTCAGGCTGCGCCTGGGCCAGGTCGTCGGTCTCGGAGAAGTCGGCGTCCAGGTGGAACAGTTCCCACCGGTCGTCGTCGAACGATAGGCCGGGCGGGTGGTAGGCCACCGCCTTCCAGCCGTCCTTCCAGAGGCCGCGGTGGCCGAACATCTCGAAATACTGCGCCCGGCGGCGGGCCGGGGCGGCGGGATCGGCGAGGGACGGGGCGAAGCTCACCCCCTCCATCGGCATCTGGGCCACGCCGTTGATGCTGTCCGGCGGGGTCAGGCCGAGCAGCTCGAGCAGGGTCGGGGTGAAGTCGCTGGCGTGGGCGAATTGGGGCCGCAGCTCTCCGCGCGCGGCTATGCCCTTGGGCCAGGAGATCACCAGCGGGTCACGGATGCCGCCCCCGTGGGTGTTCTGCTTGTAGCGCCGCAGCGGGGTGTTCGAGGCCATGGCCCAGCCGTGCGGGAAGTTCGAGTGGCTGTCGGGCCCGCCGATCAGGTCGATCCGCGCCAGCTTCTCGGCCACCGGCTCGGGCTTCATGTTGTAGGGGCCCATGGCGTTGACGAAGCCGAAGGGACCGCCCTCCTGGCTCGCCCCATTGTCCGACAGCACCAGGATCAGGGTGTCGTCGCGCAGGTTCGCTTCGTCGAGGAAGGCGACCAACCGCGCCAGGTGGCGGTCGGCGTGGTCCAGCATGCCGGCGAAGGCGCTCTGCAGCCGGGTGAATATCCGCTGTTCGTCGGGGCTGTGGTCGGCCCAGGCCTTCACCCCGTCGTTGCGGTCGGGAAGCCGCGTGTCCGGGGGCACGATCCCTAGGGCCTTCTGCCGCGCCAGGCGGCGTTCGCGCTCCAGGTCCCAGCCGCCCTCGAAGACCGCGTCATAGCTCTCGATGATCTCCTTGGGCGCCTGGTGTGGGGCGTGGCAGGCCCCAAAGGCCAGCCACAGCAGCCAGGGCTTGTCGGGCGCATCGGCCACGTGGTCGGCCACATAGCGGATCGACTGGTCCACCAGGTCGGCGGTCAGGTGATAGCCCTCGGGATAGGTGGCCGGTGGATCGATCGGCGTGTTGTCGCGCACCAGCTCGGGCGAATACTGGTCCGTCTCGGCGTCCATGAAGCCGTAGTAGCGGTCGAAGCCCCGGCCCAGCGGCCAGCCGTCGAAGGGCCCCGCCGACCCGGTTTCGGTCAGCGGCGTCGCGTGCCACTTGCCGACCATGTAGGTCCCATAGCCGTTGGCCCGCAGCATCTCCTGCAGGGTCCCGGCCTCCTTGGCGATCTTGCCGCGGTAGCCGGGGAAGCCTGAATCGAAGTTGGCGAGGCAGCCCATGCCCACCGAGTGGTGGTTGCGCCCGGTCAGCAGGGCCGCCCGCGTGGTGGAGCACATGGCCGTGGTGTGGAAGCCGGTGTAGCGCAGCCCCTGCCCGGCGATGGCGTCGATGGTCGGCGTCCTGATCGGCGAGCCGTAGCAGCCGAAATCCGAGAAACCGACATCGTCGAACAGCACCACCAGGATGTTGGGCGCGCCCTTCGGCGGCGAGGGCCGCTCAGGCCAATGCGGGGTCGAGTCCGCGAGCGTCCGACCGATCTTCGCCACCATCTTGGTCTCGCCTACTTCTGGTTGGCGTAAAGCTTGACCACCTCGAAGAGGAAGTCGCGGCCTTCATAGAGGGAGCGCACCCGCATCTTTTCATTCAAGCCGTGGGCGCCATTGCCCTCCGGCTCGCCGAACAGGCCCGACAGGCCGTAGGTCGGGATGCCCACCGCGTTCAGGAACCGTCCGTCGGTGGCGCCGGTGGCCATGACCGGGACCAGGGGCACGCCCGGCCACATCTTCTTGGACACCTGCTCCACCGGACCGGTGATGTTCTTGCCCAGGCTGGGGGGCGGCGAGACGGGGCTCGGCACGCCCACCGTGGTCACCTTGATGGCGTCGTCGGCCAGCACCTTGACCAGGGTCTGACGCACATCCTCAACGCCCTCGCCCGGCAGGATGCGGCAGTTCACATTCGCCCGCGCCCGCTGCGGCAGGGCGTTGGGCGCGTGGCCGGCGGTGACCATGGTGGCCACGCAGGTGGTGCGCATCATCGAGTTGCGGCCGGGATCCTGGGCTACCTTCGCCACGGCAGCGACGTCGGCCGGGTTCTTGGCCACCGCGGCCATGGCCGCGCCGGACTCCCCGCCCTCGATCACCGCCATGCGTTCGAAATTGCCGCGCACGGCGTCGTTGAGCTTCACCGGGAAATCATGGACGCCCAGCCGCGCGAGGCCGGAGGACAGGTGGTAGATGGCGTTGTCGCGGACCGGCACGGACGAGTGGCCGCCCTTGTTGGTCACTTCCAGGGTGTAGTCCTGGTAGACCTTCTCGCCGGCTTGGATGCCCAGGGAGACGCGGGCGCCGTCCTTGTCCAGCCGTCCGCCGGCGCCCTCGTTCAGCACGAACTCGGCGTCCATCAGGTCCTTGTGGTTGGCGATCAGGTACTGGACGCCGTTGAAGGTGTCCGGGGTCTCCTCGCCGCAGGTCAGCGCCATCCTGAGGGTCCGGCGGGGTTTGAAGCCCTCCTTTTTGTAGCGCGCCAGGCTGTCGGTCCAGATCGCCGCCTGGGCTTTGTCGTCGCCGGCGCCGCGGGCGTAGAAGAAGCCGCCCTCCTCCACCAGCTTGAACGGGTCGCGCTCCCAATCGGCGCGATTGGCCTCGACCACGTCGATATGGGCGAGCAGCAGAATCGGCTTGGCCTTGGCGTCGGTTCCCTTCAGCGTGGCGATCAAAGCGCCGTCCTTGGGGCGTTCGGGCGGGGCGACGATCTTCAGGTCCTCGTCGGCGAAGCCGGCGGCCTTCAGGCGGCTGGCCATGGCTTCGGCCGCGGCGGTGCAGCTCCCCGAGGAGAGCGTCGTATTGATCTCGATCAGCTCCTTGTAGAGGTCGCGGAAAGCGAGCTGGTCGGGGCGGGCGGTTTGGGCCGCGGCCGGGCCGGCCAGCGCCAACGCCGCGAACGCCGCGGCGGAAAACAGACGGATCATGAAGCACTCCAAGCGAGGTGGAGCGACCCTATGGGGCGGCCGTTTCAACCGCAACGGCCATGGTGAGGCTTCGTCCGCGAGCCGCAGCACGCCGACTATCGGCTCCTCTCCCCGCGGAAGACGGGTGGAGAGGAGAACTCGTCCGGCCGCGCAGCGATTCCGGTCAGGTCAGTTCATTTCCGACTTCTTCGGCGCGGCGGGCGGAAGCGGGGCGATCCTCACCCCGTCCTCGGTGAGCGCCTTGACCTCGGCGGGGGTGGCCTCGCCATAGATGCCGCGGTCCTCCGAGCGCCCCTCGTGGATGGCGCGGGCCTCGCCGGCGAAGGCGTCGCCCACATAGTCGAAGTTCTCCTCGACGTGCCGGCGCACCTGGCCCATGGCCTCCATCACCATGGAGCGCATCGGCGAGGGCAGGTCGGGGGTGTTCTTCTTCGTGCCGGCCACGTTGGGAGCCATGATCTGCTTGGCCACCGCCTTGGAGTCGCAGATCGGGCAGGCCACCAGGCCGCGGGCCAGCTGATCGTCGAAATCGTCCGACGACCCGAACCAGCCCTCGAACTCATGGGCGGCCTCGCAGGCCAGGGCGTAGCGGATCATAGGATAGATATAGGGGCTTCAAAGGCCATCGCATTGGCCAGCGCCGGGATCGCCGCGCGGGCCTTGGCCACAGCGGTCAGATCCAGGTCGACCACCAGGACCCCGGGCTCGTCGTGATCCAGCTTGCCCAACACTTCGCCCCACGGGCCGACGGCCAGGGTTCGACCGTAGGTGCCGCGGCCGTCCTCATGGAAGCCGCCCTGGGCCGGGGCCAGGACGAAGCTGCCGGTCTCGATGGCCCGGGCGCGCAGCAGGATCTCCCAGTGGGCTTCGCCGGTCGGCCGGGTGAAGGCCGCGGGGGTCACGATCACCTCGGCGCCGGCGAGCGCCAGGGCGCGGTAGAGGGCCGGGAAGCGGACGTCGTAGCAGACGGTGAGGCCGAGCTTCATTTCGCCGGCCTGCACCGCCACCGCCCGGTCGCCGGGTTCGTAGACCGCACTCTCCCGCGCCGTCTCCCCGGTGGGCAAATCAACATCAAACATATGGATTTTGTCATATGTCGCAGTGATTTCACCGCGCGGTGAAATCAGCGCCGATCGGTTGGCCACTTTGCCGTCCTCGCGTTTGACCAGGGCCGAGCCGATCAACACACCTATCGAAAGTTCGTGCGCAAGCGCCTGGAGGCCGGCGACCACCGGATCGTCTTCCAGTAGCGTCAGTTGCGGCAGCAGGGCCGCCTTGTCCCGCTGCAGGATGTTGGTCCCCTCGGGGGTGGCGACGAAGGTCGCGCCCTGGGCCGCGGCCTCGCGCACCAGAGGCGCCACATGGGCCAGGGCCGCGGCGTGGGTCGCGGGGGTGCGGGTCTGGATCAGTCCGACGCGGAGGCTCATGGCATGAGCGTTAGGTCAGACGCGCGCCGGGCTCAAGCTCAGGCGGCGAGGAGCGCGTCCAGCTTGCCGTCATATTCCAGGGCCATCATGTCGTCGCAGCCGCCGATGTGGCGCTCGTCGATGAAGATCTGCGGGAAGGTCGCCCGGCCGCCGGAGCGCTGGATCATTTCCTGGCGCTTGGCGGGATCGAAGGCGGCCTCGATCTCGGTGAAGGGCGCGCCCTTCTTCTCCAGCAGCGAAACCGCGCGGATGCAGTAGGGGCAGTACGGCTTTGTGTAGATGGTGATCTGGGCCATGGCTCAATGAACGCAGAGGAATCTTAAGGGCTTCATATGGAGCGGTTCGCGGATTCTTTCACCCTCGCGATGACCGCCACATCGACGCAGGCGGCTCCGGCGGCCAGCAAGGCCCGCGAACAGCCTTCCAAAGTGGCGCCCGTGGTCATGACGTCATCGATCAGTAGGACGCGCTTGCCCGCCACCTGGGACGCGCGGCGCGCCGGCACGCCGAAGGCCGCGGCCACGTTGCGCCGCCGGCCGGAGCCGGACTTGCCGCCCTGGGTCCCGGTGGCCCGCAGCCGCACCAGGGCGTCCGGCAGATAGGCCACGCCCGCCAGGCGGCTGAGCGGCCGGGCGATCTCGGCGGCCTGGTTATAGCGCCGGCCCAGCAGGCGGCTCGGATGCAGCGGCACAGGCGCGATGGCCTCGGCCTCGGCCAGCAGGTCGCGGGCCGCCCGCGACAGCCAACGGGCGAACAGCGGCGCCAGGTCGGTGCGGTCGGCGTGCTTCAGTTGCAGGATCGGGCCGCGCGAGGCGTCGTCATAGAGGCAGGCGGCGCGGGCGCGGGCGAAGGCCCTTGGCTTGGCCAGGCAGTCGGCGCAACGCACCCCCTTCCCCTGATCGTATTCGAACGGCGTCCCGCAGCCGTCGCACAGCGGGCCGTCGATGAAGCTGATCCGGCTCCAGGCCTCGGCGGAAAAGCCCGGCGACTGCGGCAGCGGCCCGGCGTCGAGGGATTGCGGTGGGAAAATGAGGTCCAGCGCGGTACGAACCGCGGCCTCCACACGCAGGCCCGGTTTCCATCGGCCCTCCGCGTCATCATCTTGCAGAGACAATGTCCGTTCCGCCCCGCCTCTTCGACCGCGCCCTGCTGCGCACCCGCCTCGATCGCGCCGCGTCGGCCTATCCGACCGCGGACTTCCTGAAGCGCCGGGCCGCCGAGGACGCCGTGGTCCGCCTCGAGGCGATCATGCGCGAGTTCCCGCGCGCCGTCGACCTTGGGTCGAGGACGGGCGCCTTCCGCGAGGCCCTGGCCCAGAGCGACGCCCAGGCGCGCGTGGGCCTGCTGATCGAGGCCGACCTGTCGGCCAAGATGCTGGCCGGCCGGACCGGACCGCGGCTGGTGGCCGACGAGGAGCGCCTGCCCTTCGCCTTCGGCAGCCTCGACCTGGTGGTCTCGACGCTGGCCCTGCACTGGACCAATGATGTGGTCGGCGCGCTTATCCAGGTTCGCCGGGCGCTGAAGCCGGACGGCCTGTTCATCGGCTCCATGCTGGGCGGGGCGACGCTCACCGAACTGCGCCGCTGCCTGCTGGACTCCGAGGCCGAGCTGACCGGCGGGGCCGGGCCGCGGGTCTCGCCCTTCGCCGATGCCTATGACGCCGCGGGCCTGCTGCAGCGGGCGGGCTTCGCCCTGCCGGTGGCCGATGTCGACCGGGTCACGGTCCGCTACGCCCATCCCCTGAAGCTACTGGCCGACCTGCGGGCCATGGGCGAGACCAGCGTCCTGGCCGAACGCCACCCCAAACCGCTGACCCGCGCGGTGCTGGCGCGCGCCTTCGAGCTCTATGTCGAGCGCTTCGCCGAGCCCGATGGCCGGATCCCGGCCACCTTCGAGATCCTCACCCTGACCGGCTGGTCGCCCGATCCCAGCCAGCAGAAGCCGCTAAAGCCCGGCTCGGCCAAGATGCGCCTGGCCGACGCCCTGGGCGTGGTCGAGACCCCCCTGCCCCGCGAGGAGAGCTAGGCGGTCCGTTCGCCCGCCAGGGCGGCGAAGGCGGCGTGGATCACCTGGTCGGGCACCAGTTCGGGGGTCAGGAACCGCTGGAACAACAGGCCCTCGGTCAGGGCGTTGATGACCCGGACCAAGGTGTCCGCCGGCATCGGCAGCTCGGTCTCGTCGAACTCGGTCCTTAGCCAGCCGGCGCCGGAGTCGTAGCCCTTGGCCATGGCGTCGCGGAACTGGACCCGGACCTCCTCGTGGGTCAGGGCGTAGGCCCGGAACCGCAACGCCCCGGGCGCCGCCACGCGCCGTTCGGGAAGGGCGGCGATGACCGCCTCGGCCATGGCGGCCATCAGTTCGGCGAAGCTGGAGCCCGGCTTGAAGGCCGGCCGGATGGGCGCCCACTGCCGCTCGGCCGTGGCCATGAACAGCTCGTCGCGGTTCTTGAAGTTGCCGTAGATCGCCCCGGTGGTCATGCCGGCCCGCGCCGCCACATCCTCCAGGGTCGTGCGCTCGAAGCCCTTCTCGCGGGTCAGGTCGCGGGCGGCGTCGATGAGCCTGGCCCGGGTGCGGGCGCGCTTGTCGCCCTTGGGCCGCCCGCGGGCCGTCTCGCTTGGGGCGTCGGTTGCCATCGAATCGAAAACTAGGCCATTGCATATTTTATAGGAAGTCTATTTTATAATTTTCCTATCTTTTGTGAGGCCGTGATGAGTGCGCAGGACCCGATCGCCGCCGCCATCGGCGCCTATGTGGACGCCGACGAGCTGGCTGGAGCCGCGACCCTGGTCTGGCGCGACGGCAAGGTCGTCCAGGCCGCCGCCGTCGGCTGGCGGGACATGGAGGCCACGGAGCTGCTCGAGCGCGACGCGATCTTCCGCATCGCCTCGATGACCAAGCCGATCACCTCGACGGCGGCGATGATGCTGTTCGAGGAAGGCGCCTTCACCCTCGACGACCCCATCTCCCGCTGGGCGCCGGAGTTCGCGCAGATGCGCGTCCTGCGCACGCCCGACGGGCCGCTGGACGAGACCGATCCGGCGGAGCGGGAGATCACCTTCGACGACCTGCTGACCCACCGCTCGGGCCTGACCTATGGCGACTTCCACGCCGGTCCGATCGCCAAGGCCTATTTCGCCGCGCTCGGCAGCGACATCGACAGCCACCTGGCGCCCGACGATTGGATCGCCGCCCTGGCCGCCCTGCCCCTGGTCGACCAGCCCGGCGCGGGCTTCCACTACGGCCACTCCACCCACCTGCTCGGCCTGCTGATCGCGCGCATCGAGGGCGCGCCGCTGGACGAGGTGCTCCAGCGCCGGATCTTCGCGCCCCTGGGCATGAAGGACACCGGCTTCACCGTCCCGGCCGCCAAGCATTCACGGCGCGCGCAGATGTACGGCTTCGACGCGGCGGGCCGCCTGTTCCCCCGCCCGCTGGGGACCAAGGACGCCGGCGCCCTGCTGGCCGAGCGGCCGGCCGACATGGCCAATGTCTCCGGCGGCGGGGGGCTGTGGTCGACCCTGGACGACTATCTCGCCTTCGCGCGGATGTTCGTAGGCCAGGGCGCCGTGGACGGCGTGCGGCTGTTGGCGCCGGAGACCCTGGCCCTCATGACCTCGAACCGCCTGACCGACGACCAGCGCGCCAGGGCGGAGAACTTCGGCCTGCCGCTCTTCACCGCCCACGGATTCGGCCTGGGCGTCGCCGTGGTGATGGACCCTGAAAACGCCGCGGTGACCCGGTGCAAGGGCGGTGTCGGCACGGTCGGCTGGCCAGGCGCCTATGGCGGCTGGTGGCAGGCCGATCCCACCGACGGCTCGGTGATGATCTTCCTGGCGCACAACATCTTCGAGCTGGAGCAGCTCGCCCAGGGGATCGGCCTTGGCGTCTATGGCGCGATCACTGAGTTCCACGCGCTGGCGTCGAGGATGCTCCGCTAAACTTGTCTCGCGGCCGGCTTCCCGCGAGGCTTGCGGTTCGGCTGCGGCGCCCTGCCTAAGACCTGGGCTATTCGCCGCACTGTCATGGATCGGGACCACATTCGGGTCGCATTTTGACCGCGGGTGGGTTTTATCCACACCGACCCAAACCAAGGAGCATTCATCGATGCGGACTTCCATCTTGGCCGCCGGCCTCTTCGCGGCGCTCGCCTGCGCCTCCATCGCCCAGGCCCAGACGCCCGCCCCGGCGCCGGCCGCGGCTCCGGCCGTCGGCGGGTTCACCGACGACGAGCTGAAGGCCTTCGGCGGCGCCATGACCGAGGTCTCCAAGCTCAACGCCGAGTACAGCCCCAAGATGGTCGGCGCCGACGGCCCCACCAAGGTCGCCGTCCAGAAGGAAATGATCGCCAAGATGGGCGCCGCGGTCCAGGCCAGCGGCCTGACCCCGCAGAAGTACAACGAGATCTCGGCCGCGGTTCAGAAGGACCCGGCCCTGCGCCAGCATCTGACCGAAGTGCTGAACGCCCAACCGGCGGCCTAGGGCCCCTGACGAGCCGACGCCGCGGACGACCCGTCCGCGGCGTTTCCAGGTCGGGCCGGCGTCCTACCGGATCATCCCACCCGCGCCGAGGCCATGACCGCCTCGGCTTCCGGCAGCGTCGCGGCGAAGTAGTGTTCGGCGGGCGCGAGGTAGAGGATGACGTAGATCTTGCCGCCGGTCTCCGCCACGGCGGCGACGCCCTTGATCTCCAGCCCTTCGGCGGTCTGAGCGCTGACATCGAACCGGACGCCGGACGCCTCGCCCAGCTTGGCCGGTCGCGGCTTCGCCAGCGTCACCCGCTGGTAGTCCATGGCGCTGATGCTGTCGGTCACGAACTCCATGCGCTCGGTCGCAGATATGTCGGCGCGGACCAACGGCGTGGGGCGCTCCTTGGCCAGCGGCTTGATCAGATAGTCGCCCGGCGCAAGACCATCGGTCAGATAGAGGCGGTTCAGCAGCGGGCCGTCGATGGACAGCACGCGCACCTTCTTGTGCCGACCTGGCATGACCAGGCTGATATCCGACCACTGGCGGCCCAGGGTGACATTGGCCCCCGACCCGACCTTCAGCGGCCCGGCGGGGGCCGGCGTGATCGTCGCGCAGGCGGCGAGCGACAGGACGGCGAGCGCCGGCAGGACGGCGCGCAGGGCGTTCCGCATGATCATGATCCTTTGTCGAGGCTGGTGAGGCTGTCCTGCACCAGCCAGGCGTCCTCGGCCTGGGGCGCCTTGGCCAGATAGGTTTCGTAGGCCGCCCGCGCGCCGGCGGCGTCGCCGTCGCGCTTGCGGGTGTCGCCGAGCTCGCGCCAGGCGGCCAGCGGCGTGTCGGGCTGGGCGGCCGCCGCCAGATAGGCGTCGCGGGCCCGTCCCAGGTCGCCGTCGCCGCGCCTCAGCCGGTAGGCCTCGCCACGGTAGTAGTTCAGCACGCCGAGGTCCTCGCCGCCCGCCGCCAGGCGATCGATGAGGTGCAGGGTCTGGCCGAAATCCCGGCGGCGAAGATCGTCGCGCAGCCAGGCGCTCAGGTGCGGCCGGATCGCCGCGCGATAGCGTTCGCGGCCACGGTCGCTGGAGGCCGGCAGACTGGGGGCCTGCTTGTCCAGCGCGGCGATACGCTCCGCCTCGAGGGGATGGCTTTCGAAGACACTCGTCCGCGACCGGCTCTCGCGAACCCGCTTGAAGTCCGACGCCTGGGTCTCGGCCATGACGCTGCGCCAGGATTGAGCCGCCGAGCGCGCGTCATAGCCTGCGATCGCCGCGCGCTTCTGGCCTAGCAGGTCGGCCTCCGCCTCCTGCTCACGCGAGAAACGGAAGAAGGCCGCGATCTCGGCCAGATAGACAACGTCGATAAGGTTGCCCGTCGCGTCCATGATCGACTGGGCCTCGCTGGCCGTCGTCGCGCCCGAGGCGGCCGCGACACCCACCACGGCGATGGCGACCTTGGCGGCCAGGGCGATATTGGCGCGGCTCTTGGCGGCGTTATACGCCACCAGGGTGTGGTTCTGGGCGAAGTGGCTGAACTCGTGGCCCAGGACGTACGCGAACTCGGCCTCGTCGGTCGAGCGAAGCATCAGGCCCGACCAGACCTCGACATAACCGTTCGGCGCCACCAGGGCGTTGAAGGCCGGCCGGTCCAGGACATAGACCCGCAAGTCGGGGCAGTGGTCGGCGGCGACCTTGCATGTGACGCCGCGCACGTAGGCGTTCAGCGCCGGGTCGTGGTTGACGTCGGCCTTGGTCCTGGCCGCCGCCTCGGCCTTGTCGGCCGAGCCCCAGATCCCGCCCTCCAGCGACGTCGAGTCGGGGCGCAGCCCGGCGGCCCGCTGGGCCTGGGCGGCTTGCGGCAGGACGGCGAGCGCCGCCGCGGCGGCGATGAGGGCTAGACGACTCCCACGCATGGTCTAGAGCGGCGCGTCCTTGAGCAGCGCCTTCACCAGAGCGCTCGCGCCGGCGGTTTCGCGCATGTCGGCGTTGGGGCCGGCGATCGTGAAATTCGCCCAGACCACGCGGCCGGTCTTCAGGTCCACCAGGGTCACGAAGCATTGCTGGCTGCCGAGCGGCACGCTGACCCCCAGCATCGCCATGCCGACGGCGGTGGCCACACGCCCTCCGCTGGCATAGGACCCGACCCCGCGCACGAAGAGCGCATAGTCGGCGCTCTGGGCGGCGCCAAGCGCCTGCGCCCCCTCGCCCAGGGTCCAGTCGAAGGCGCCCTTCTTGGTGGGCAAGGCGTAGCCGTAGCCCTGGATCGAGGCGCTGACCGCGCCGTGCAGGCGCATCAGCTGGCCCGAGCGGCCGGCCATGGCGTCATCGGGATCGAGCAGGCGGTAGGCGTAGGCGCGGGCTTTCATCTCGCTCTCGAGCTGGGCGGCGATATTGGCGCGCGCCTGCTCGGTCCAGTCGGCCTTGGGCTCGGTCATGCCCGACGCCGTCAGCAGGCCCAATTGGATGTCCGGGTCGACCACCAGGATCCGCGCGCCCGCCGCGGGCTTCACGGGATTGGCCATGACCTGGGTATGGGTGGTGGTGCACGCGCTGATCAACATGCAGGCGACCAGCGTCGCGATAAGCCGTTTCATGAACTCCCCCCGGAGCGGCGCAACTGCGCGCCGAGCAAGCCAAAGCCTACGCGATCCCGACTAAACCTGTCGATGCAACTTCGCTCATGGCGCAAGTGAAAATTGCATGGCGCCGACCCGCCGATCGGCATCCATCGCCAGGACGATGTCGGCGCGCGCCGGCATTTCGACCAGGATCCAGCGCGTGAGCCGTTCGTAGTGGGCGATGAAACGGCTGACCTGCGCGTCATCCATCGCCCGACCGCCGCCACCCTCCCGCACCAGGCGCGCCCGCAGCTTGGCCTCCTGCTCGCGACGCCAGGCCAACACCGCATCGAAGCCGGGCGCCGCCAGCAGGATCAGCAGGTCGATCCGCGCGAACAGCTCCTGATATGGTCCGGCGAGGGCCGCGTTCGCGTGGCGCCGCCATACGCCGTCCGGGTCGTCGTCGCGTTCCAGGGCGTTGAGCGGCTCGACCAAGGCCTCGTCGGCTTGGGCGCGGGCTCCGACGCACCAGCCCTCGAACAGGACCACGTCGGCCGGGCCTTCGAAGATCGGCCAGTCCTCCGGCGCCCTGCGGTCGTCGGCGGCCTTGTCGAAGGCTGGGATGGCGACGCGCCCAGGCCGGGCGAGAGCGTCCAGGGTCGCGAGCCCCAGCGCCGCATCGTGGGTCCCCGGCGGGCCCCGCACGCCGAACAACGGATGGACGTCCCGCGCCATGCCCAGGCGTTCGAGCCGGGTCAGGTAGAGATCGTCCAGGGACAGGGCCGCGACGTTCAGGCCGCGCTCTTCCAGCATGCGACGCACGATGGCCGTCAAGGTCGACTTCCCACTGCCCTGCGCCCCGCACAGGCCGACGACGTACGGACGTCCAGCGACCCGCTTGCCGACAATGGCCTCGGCCAGGGGCGCACAGACCCGCGCCGCGACCTCGCCAAAGGCGGGCGGCAGCGCCTCGCGGGCGATGAAATCGGCCAGCCAGTCGCTCATGTGGCGGCCTGCTCGACGATGCGCGCGGCCAGGCCCTTGAGCTGGCGCTTGCGCGGCGAGGCCGTGCGCCAGGCGAGCGCGATGGTGCGGCTGGGCTGGGGGTCGGAAAAGCGCGACAGGGCGATGCGCGGGTCGGCCAGGTCGTCGGCGGCCATGGCCGGCAGCAGGGTCACGCCCTGGCCGTGGGCCACCAGCTGGACCAGGGTGGTGAGCGAGGTCGCCCCGAACGTGGAGAGGTCGCTGAGCTCGCAGGCGCCCAGGGCCTGGTCCCGCAGGCAGTGGCCCTCCTCCAGCAGCAGCAGGCGATCGGGCGGCAGGTCGCGCGGCGAGGTCGCCGCGACCGGATCGTCCGCGGGGCTGGCCAGCAGGAAGGCGTCGTCGAACAGGCCCACCGCCTCGATCCCGTCGCCGGCCAGAGGCAGGGCCGCGATCACGGCGTCCAGCTCCCCGCCCGCCAGCTCGGCCATCAGCACCGCCGTCTGGGTCTCGCGGACCTTAAGGTCCAGGCCGGGGATGGCCGCCTGCAGCAGGGGCAGCAGCCGCGGCAGCAGATAGGGGGCGACCGAGGGGATGATCCCGAGCGCCAGGCGCTGGGCGCGGTCGCCGCGCCGCTCGCGGGCGAAGTCCTCCAGGTCCTTCACCCCGGCATTGAGGGCCCTCGCCCGCTCGGCCAGTTCGACGCCTTCCTCGGTGAGCACCGCCCCGGCCCGGCCGCGCTCCACCAGCGGCAGGTCGAGCTCGGCCTCCAGCTCCTTGATCTGCATGGAGAGCGCCGGCTGCGTCACGTGGCAGGCGGCGGCGGCGCGCCCGAAATGGCCGTGTTCGGCCAGGGCCGCGAGGTAGCGGAGCTGTCGCAGAGTGGGCATGGCGATAAGCTAGCCTGATCTCCAAGGCTTGTGAACTGATTGGACCTGATGAGGCGCGAGGCAGACCCTGGCCTTCACTTCAGGAGGAATTGCCATGACCGAGCGACTGACCACCACCGCGGGGGCCCCGGTTCCCGACAACCAGAACTCGCTTAGCGCCGGGTCGCGCGGCCCGCTCCTGATGCAGGACTACCAGCTGATCGAGAAGCTGGCGCACCAGAACCGCGAGCGCATCCCCGAGCGGGTGGTCCACGCCAAGGGCTCGGCCGCCTACGGGACCTTCCGGGTCACCCAGGACATCAGCCGCTACTCCAAGGCCAAGCTGTTCGGTGCGGTCGGCAAGGAGACCGAGGTGCTGCTGCGCTTTTCCACCGTGGCCGGCGAGCGGGGCGCGGCCGACGCCGAGCGCGACGTGCGCGGCTTCGCGCTGAAGTTCTACACCGAGGAAGGCAACTGGGACCTGGTGGGCAACAACACTCCGGTGTTCTTCATCCGCGACCCGATGAAGTTCCCCGACTTCATCCGCACCCAGAAGCGCCATCCGGTGAGCAACCTGCGCTCGCCGACCGCCATGTGGGACTTCTGGAGCCTCAGCCCGGAAAGCCTGCACCAGGTTACGATCCTGTTCTCCGACCGCGGCCAGCCGGACGGCTACCGGTTCATGCATGGCTTCGGCAGCCACACCTATTCGCTGCTCAACGCGGAGGGGGAACGCCACTGGGTCAAGTTCCACTTCAAGAACCTGGCCGGGATCCGCAATCTCACCAACGACCAGGCCTCGGCCACCATCGCCGCCGATCGCGAGAGCGCCCAGCGCGACCTGTTCGAGGCCATCGAGGGCGGCGACTATCCGCGCTGGAGGGTCTGCGTGCAGATCATGACGGAGGCGCAGGCCGAGCTGACCTCCTACGACCCCTTCGACCTGACTAAGGTTTGGCCGCACGCCGACTTCCCGCTCATCGAGGTCGGCCTCCTGGAGCTGAACCGCAATCCGGACAACTATTTCGCCGAGGTGGAACAGGCCTCGTTCAGCCCGTCCAACATCGTGCCGGGAATCGGCTTCTCGCCGGACAAGGTGCTGCAGGGCCGGCTGTTCGCCTATGCCGACGCCCACCGTTACCGGGTTGGGACCCACTATGAAGCCCTGCCGGTGAACCGCCCGAAGGCGCCGGTCGCCCACTACCACATGGACGGCGCCATGCGCTTCGACGCGCCCGGCCGCACGGACGCCTATTACGAGCCCAACTCGTTCGGCGGGCCGAAGGAGGACCCGAGCGTCGCTGAGCCGCCCCTGCGGATCGCCGGCGACGCCGACCGGTTCAACCACCGGACCGGCAATGACGACTACACCCAGCCGGGGAACCTGTTCCGCCTGATGAGCCCGGAACAGCAGGCGCTGCTGATGGACAACATCGCCGCCGCCATGGCCCCGGTCCCCGAAGCGATCCAGCGCCGCCAGGTCGAGCATTTCCGCCGGGCCGATCCCGCCTATGGCGCGGGCGTCGCCCAGCGGCTGGGCCTGTCGGAAGACGTCATCGCCGCCGAATAGGCCGACGGGGAAGGTCGGTCCGAGAGGCCCGTGGCGTGCTCCCGACGCCGCGGGCCTCTTGCTATTCGCCGATCAGGTGCAGCAGGACCTGGCGCCGCTGCGGCGCGCGGCGGTGCTCGAACACATAGATCGCCTGGCCCTTGCCCAGGGCCAGCCTGCCGCCGACCACCGGGACCGCGATCTGGGTCTGGGTGAGCGCCGCACGGATGTGGGCCGGCATGTCGTCCGGCCCATCCGTAAGGTGGGTGTAGAGGCCCTCCCCCTCCGGCGCGAGGCGGACGAAGAAGGCCTCCAGATCGGCCTTCATGTCGGCGTCGACCCCCTGGATGACCAGCGAGGCCGAGGTATGCCGGCAGAACACCGTCAGCAGGCCCGCGGCCATCCTTTGCGCCTCGACCCAGGCGGCGACGCCCGGCGTGATGTCGGTGAGGCCGGCGCCCGAGGTGGGCGCGTCGAGGGTGTGCAGGGCCTGGCGCATGACCCCAGGCTGCCGGGAGTCTATTCGTCCGTCTCGCGGTGTTTGGCCCGTTGGCGCATGGACTTCTCCCGCTGGATCCAGACCTTGCGGGCCTGGGAGGCGGCGGCGGGGTTCTCCTTGCGGTCGAGGTGGGCCAGTTCGCGCTGCAGCTTGCCGTAGGCCTCCCAGCGCTCCGCATCGAGTTCACCGCTCTCGAGGGCGGCGCGGACGGCGCAGCCCGGTTCCGCGCCGTGTCCGCAATCGCGGAACTTGCAGTGCGCCGCGAGCGCCTGGACCTCCGTCTCCAGGTCGCCGAAGGTGGCGGCGAGCCCCGCGTCGGCGTTCCAGAGGCCGAGTTCGCGCATGCCCGGCGTGTCCAGGACCAGGGCTCCGCTGGGCAGCAGGACCAGCTCCCGGTGGGTGGTGGTATGGCGACCGCGCGCGTCGTCCTCGCGGATTTCCCGGGTGACCATCAGCTCCCGCCCCGCCAGCGCATTGACCAGGGTCGACTTGCCCACCCCGGAGGAGCCGAGCAGCACGGCGGTCTCACCTGGCTTCAGCAGGGCGGCCAGGGCGGCGATCCCCTGCCCGGTCACCGCTGAGACCACATGGACCTCGACGCCGTGAGCGACCGCCTTGATTTCCTCGATCAGCGGTCCGGCGTCCTGGCAGGTGTCGGCCTTGGTGAGCACCACCACCGGCCGGGCGCCGCTTTCCCAGGCGGTGGCGAGATAGCGCTCGATCCGCCGCGGATTGAGGTCGGCGTTGAGCGAGGCGACCAGCAGGGCCAGATCGATATTGGCGGCCACCACCTGGGCTCGCCCGCCGTTGGCCTCCCGGCGGATGAAGCTGGTGGAGCGCGGCAGCAGGGCCTGGATCATCACCGGGCCCTCGTCGACGGGCGGAGTAACGGCCACCCAGTCGCCGGCCACGGGATAGCCCGTGGCCTCGGCCTCGAAGTGGAAACGGCCGGACAGTTCGCCGACGACGTCGCCGGTTTCGATGGCGAGACCGTAGTGGCCGCGCTGTTGGACCGTGACGCGGCCCGGGATCAGTCCGCGGGCGGCATGGTCATGAAAGAGTCGCTGGAGGGCGTCGCTCCAGCCGTAAGTGTCGAGCAATGCTGGACATCCTTGGATCGGAAAGCCTGGTCAGGCGACCGCCGGAGGAGCCTGGATATCAGGCGAGCCCATGGGCGGCGCGGCGAGGGGCGCGGACGAAGACACTCATGTCGAAACCCCTCCTTTCCGGTCATTGGGACGGTGGAAGGCTAGGCGCGGTCGGACCGGGCGTCAAGGAAACGCCCGGCAGGCCTAGCCGCCCAGGAAGGCGCGGGCCGCGTCCGAGGCGGTGAGCACCATGTCGGTGATCTCGCCGTCATAGGCGCCGAAGGCGCTGAGCGCGCCCATCGAGACCAGGCCGGCCACGACCGCGTAGATCACCATGGTGGCGCCGCGGGTGTCGGTGAGCAGGAATTTCAGATCAAGTCGCGCAACCAGGCCACCAAAGGCGCGTCGGCCGGCGGCATCGGGTAGTCGGCGAGTTTCGCGGGTTTCACCCATGCGACGGCCTCGTGTTCCCTGGCCGTCACAAAGCCTTCCCAGCGACGGACGAGGTAGAGTGGCATCATCAGGTGAAAGCTTTCGTAACCGTGGCTGGCGAACACGAAGGGCGCCAGGCAGGCGTGGGTGACCTTGATCCCCAGCTCCTCGTCCAGCTCGCGGATCAGGCATTCCTCGGGGGTCTCGCCGGGCTCGACCTTGCCGCCGGGAAACTCCCAGAGGCCGGCAAGCTGCTTGCCCTGCGGCCTCTGACAGATCAGCACCCGGCCCTCGGAATCCACGAGGGCGGCGGCGGCGACGAACAGCATGGGTTTGGCCATGCCGCTTCCTCGCCGCCTCGCGCGCGAAATGCAACCGGCATAGCGCGGGCTTTGAGAGCCGGCGCGTGGTGAAGCTGGAGGTCAGGCATCCCTCGGATCGCGCCCGCGACGCAATTGTGGATCACACTCCGAAACTTCGCTGAACAATCTTGCCCGAATGAAAGACCCATGCGCTGATGACTCACCAATGGTCTGCAACTACGGAAGCTTTACCGTAGAGATGGGGCATTAAATCTAACAGTTCTTAATAATACAACCGGCGAGAACTGTATAACCCATCCGAGATGCCGACCTGTCCTCGTGAGCTTTTGATAGGGCTGTAAAATGGCAAAACCGACGACCCCGCGAACGGCGGTCACCCTGGAATCCGACCACCCGCTCGAAACCGACCTCCGTTATGAAGCCTCGGCCGACCCCCTGGCGGGCGGCACGCTTCGCGACCTACCGATCTTCACGCCGGAACAGGTCGCCGCTCAGATCACCCGCTCGGGCTTCTCCTGGGACGTGAAGGCCACCGCCGACGGCGTGCTGACCTATGGCTTCTACAGCGGTCCGACCACCACGGGCGTCTACAACAACCCGCACGGCGCGGCCGAGAAGTACGGCTACGCGCCGATGACCGCCGCCCAACAGGAAGGCACCCGCGAGGCGCTGGCCTATTGGGACGACCTGATCCCTCTGAGGTTCCAGGAAGACGCCAAGGGCGCCGGCGGCTGGGACATGTCCTTCGCCACCACGACCACGGGACCGGGCCAGGCTTGGGCCTACCTCCCGCACGGCACGAACTACGGCGCCCAGTACCAGCACATCCAGGGCGACGTCTGGATCAATCCGGGACCGGTCAGCGGCGTGCAGTTGCTGGACGGCTTCTACGGCATGCAGACCCTGACCCACGAGATCGGGCACGCCCTGGGCCTGTCCCATCCGGGCGACTACGACGCCGGAGACGGCGTGCCGCTGAGCTACGAGCTGGCGGACTATTATCAGGACAGCCGGCAGTACAGCGTCATGTCCTATTGGGACGCCTATGAGACCGGCGCCCAGCACATCGACTGGTCGCTGATGCGGTTCGCCTATTCCACCACGCCCGGCGTCCACGACATCCTGGCGATCCAGAAGCTCTACGGCGTCGACACCACCACCCGGACCGGCGACACGACCTACGGCTTCAACTGGAGCTCGGACCTGGACAACCGCACGGCTTTCCAGATCGCCGAAAACAAGATCGCTCCGATCTTCACGATCTGGGACGCCGGCGGTGAGGACACCCTGGACCTGTCGGGTTACGACACCCCGTCCTTCATCGACCTCAATCCGGGCTCGTTCAGTAGCGCGGGCGGCATCGAGGAATTCCTGACGCTGGCGGAAATCAACGCCAACAACGCCGCCGCGGGCCTGCCCGCGCGCTCGGCTCTGCTCTTCGAAATCTACAACAACGGCGTGGAGGGCATCAACGGCGGCGAGAGCTGGATCGAGATCGCCGGGGTCACCAGCCCGCTGATGAAGGACAACATCAGCATCGCCTACGGCGCCACCATCGAGAACGCCAAGGGCGGCGGCGGAACCGACACCATCGTCGGCAACTCGGCTGACAACGTCCTGACCGGCAACGGCGGGAACGACGTCTTCGTGCTCTCGGCCGACGCCGGGAACGACACGATCGCCGACTTCGAAGGCGGTGCAGGCGCGGGCGACCGCATCGACCTGAGCTCGGTGGCCGGCCTGACCTTCGCCACCCTGACCATCACCGAGGTGGACGGCGAAGCCGTCATCACGCTTGGGACGGGATCTGTGACCCTGACCGGGGTCTCGGCCGCCAGCCTGGATGCTGACGACTTCATCTTCGCCTAGACGAAGGGCGCGGCGGGAGCGGCCCCCGGGCTGCTCCCGCCAAGCTCTATCCGTGGTTTTGCTTGACTTTCGAGGCCACAACCGGCATCCCCCCGCTGCACCGCAACATTCGCGGCGCTATCGGCGCTCCAGTCGCGTGATGGGTTCTAAGTCGAACCTAGCCTGTCGAGCGCCCTGAAGAGATCGCATAGATCGCCCCGCCACGCGGGGGCTTTCCCCAAACTGACCCGCGACCCCGCGACCCTTGGCAAAGCCGAGAGGCCGCGATTGGCGCATACGTGAAAGATTATCGTTTTGACCAAGTTCACCGACCTCGGCCTGGACAAATCCCTCCTGAAGGCCCTGGCCGACGAAGGCTATACGGTTCCCACCCCGATCCAGGCGCAAGCCATCCCGGGCGTGATGAGCGGCCGCGACCTGCTGGGCATCGCCCAGACCGGCACCGGCAAGACCGCCGCCTTCGCCCTTCCCATCCTGCATCGCCTCGCCGCCGACCGTAAGCCCGCGCCCCGCCGCGGCTGCCGCGTGCTGGTGCTCTCCCCCACCCGCGAACTCGCCACCCAGATCGGCGAAAGCTTCAAGACCTACGGCAAGCATATGGGCGTCTCTGTCGCCGTGGTGTTCGGCGGCGTGAAGTACGGCGGCCAGATGCGCGCCTTGGCCGGCGGCGTCGACGTGCTGGTGGCCACCCCCGGCCGCCTGATCGACCACCTGGGCGAGAAGACCATCACGCTCGGCGGCGTGGAGATCTTCGTCCTCGACGAGGCCGACCAGATGCTGGACATGGGCTTCATCCTGCCCATCCGCCGCATCGTGAAGTACCTGCCGAAGGATCGGCAGAACCTGTTCTTCTCCGCCACCATGCCGACCGAGATCGGCAAACTGGCCGGCGAACTGCTGAACCCCAATCCGCACAAGGTCGCCGTGGCGCCGGAATCGACCACGGTCGAGCGCGTGAAGCAGAAGGTGATCTTCGTGGAGACGGCGCGGAAGCGCGCCTTGCTCTGCGAGCTGTTCGCCGAACAGAAGTTCAAGCGCGTCATCGTCTTCACCCGCACCAAGCGCGGCGCCGACCGGGTGGCCAAGTCCCTGGAAGCCGCCGGCGTCGAGGCCGCGGCCATCCACGGCGACAAGAGCCAGGGCCAGCGCGAACGTTCGTTGGCCTCGTTCAAGGCCGGTGAAGTCCGCGCCCTGGTGGCCACGGACATCGCCGCCCGCGGCATCGACATCGACGCGGTCAGCCACGTGGTCCAGTACGAACTGCCCAACGTGCCGGAATCCTACGTCCACCGGATCGGGCGGACCGCCCGGGCCGGCGCCGACGGCACGGCCGTGGCCTTCTGCGCCGACGACGAACGCAACCTGCTGCGCGACATCCAGAAGGTCACGCGCCAGACCATCCCGGCCGAGGACCGCCGCAACGACCGGGGCCTGCACGTCATGACCCAGGCCATGCCCGAGGTCGCCGCCGAGCGCGCCGAGGCCGGCCGCAAGAACAACGGCGACCGCGGCCAGCGCAAGCCGCAGGGCCGCAGCGACCTGCCGGGCGGCCTGCGCGCCCAGCGCAACCGGCCCAACGGCGGTGGCGGTGGCCAGCGTCAGGGCCAGGGCGGCGGCGGCGGCGGCGGCGGTAATAGCGATCGCCACCCGCACAATGTCCGCAAGAGCGGCGAACGGGCCTCCACCACGCCCATCAGCCAGGCGGCCTTCAAGGGCCCCAAGCGCGACGGCGGCTCGGCCCCGGCCAAGCGCTGGACCCCGCTGGACTAGTAAGGATCGGCACAACAAACGCCCCCGCCTTGATCGTCATCCCCGGCCGCGCGACGCGCGTGTCGGGGATCCATACGCGCCGAGCCTGCCAGCAAATCGGCTGACTCGGAGATCATGGATGGCCGGGACTTGCGCCCGGCCATGACGAACCTGGGAGTGGGTGTCGTGGCGATAGCCTTAGGCACGCTTGCTCCGCCCCGCGCTGAGGGCCAATCTCGTCCCCAACAACAAGACGGGGGCGGGACGGATGGGCTTTCTCAAGGGCGTGGCGCTGCTGGCCGGCCTGGCCGCGGCGAACGGGGCCTCGGCGCAGGACGCCAAGGTGACCCGGCTGGTTCCGGGCTCCGACTTCCACGGCGTGCACGGCCTGCGCTTCAGCCCCAAGGGCGAGCTCTATGCCGGCAGCGTCGCCGGCCAAAGCCTCTACAGCGTCGACCTCGCCACGGGTAAGGCCAAGGTCCTGGTGGGCCCGCCGCAGGGCATGGCCGACGACATGGCGTTCGGACCAGGCGACCAGGTGGTCTGGACCGCGATCTCCGACAACATCGTCTACAGCCGCCGCGGCGACGGCCCCGTGGAGGTGCTGGAGAAGGATCTCGTCAGCATCAACTCCATCACCTTCAGCCGCGACGGCAAGCGGCTGTTCGCCGCCCAGGTGTTCGGCGGCGACGCCCTGTGGGAGCTGGACCCCGCCGGCAAGGCGCCGCGGCGGATGATCCGGGAAGGCATGGGCGGCTTCAACAGCTTCGCCGCCGGCCCCGACGGCTGGCTCTATGGGCCGCTGTGGTTCAAGGGCCAGGTGGTGAAGATCAATCCGGACACCGGCGACATGGTCGTGGTGGCCGACGGTCTCGACACCCCGGCCGCCGCCAAGTTCGACTCCAAGGACAACCTCTACGCCATCGACACCCACCTGGGCGAGCTGATCCGGATCGACATCAGGACCGGGGCCAAGACCAAGGTGGCGCAGCTTTCCACCGCCCTCGACAACTTCGCCATCGATGCGAAGGACCAGATCGTGGTCTCCAACATGGCCGACAACGGCCTGCAGATCGTCGACCCGGCCACCGGCGCGGTGCGCCAGGTGATGAAGGGCGCGCTCGCCTTCCCCGCCGACATCGCGGTGGCCAGCGACGGCGGCAAGGAGAGCCTGTTTGTCGCCGACGTCTTCTCCTATCGCGGAGTGGACGGCCAGAGCGGGGCGGTGCGCGACATCGCCCGGGTGCACACCAAGGGCAGCAAGCTGGAATATCCCACCGGGGTCAGCGTCGGCGCCGAACGAGTGCTGCTGGCTAGCGCCCCCACGGGCGCGGTGCTGGTCTATGACCGCCGCACCGGCGAGGCGCTCTCGGTGCTGCACGGCTTCAAGTCGCCCGCCGACGCCCTGGAGCTGGCCGACGGCTCGATCCTGGTGGCCGAGCTGGCCAGCGGCGACCTGGTCAAGGCCAAGGGCGACCAGCGCACGACCCTGGCTGGCGGGCTCGCGGCGCCGGCCAGCCTGGCCCTGGGGCCGGACGGCGGGGTCTATGTGGCCGAGGTGGCCGGCGGCCGCATCACCCGCGTCGACCTGGCCACCGGCGCCAAGACCGTGGTCGCCAGGGACCTCAACCTGCCCAAGGCGGTGGCCCTGGCGCCGGACGGGCGCCTGGCCGTGCTCGAGGTCGGCGCCAAACGCGTGGTCTCGATCGATCCCAAGACCGGCACGGTGAAGGTGGTGGCGAAGGACCTGCCGCTCGGCCTGGTCACCAAGCCCTTTCCCCTGGCGGGCGGGATCGCGGTTGGACCCTCCGGCGCGATCTATGTGACCTCGGACGTCGAGAACGCGATCTACAAGATCGAGGCCCGCTAGACCGTCCGCCATCGGATCGCTGAAAGCGACGGCGCTGTTCGTGCGTCGCACTGTGCTGCGCGCGCGTCACACACCCGCCAGCTGAACGAAATTGCCTTTAAGTTACGATGACAAAATGATCTGCTTGAGGTTGTATATCTCAAGCCATGGCGGACGCACGCCGGAAACGTGGAGCATGGGCATGCCCAATCCGAGCAAGAAACTGCTTGAACTCATCGAAATCTACAAAGGTAGGACGACCGAGTTCCCGAACCTGAAGGGCGTGACCCTGGCGAGCTGGATCCTCGAGTCCGGCTGGGGCGGCTCCGACCTGGCCACCAAGCACAACAACTTCGCCGGCATGAAATATCGCAAGGCGATGGAGCCCTTCGCGACCAAGATCAGCTACGCCGCCCACGATGGCGTTGACGACTATTGCGCCTTCGCCTCGCCCGAGAAGTTCATCGACGGATACTGGGCGTTTCTCGAGCGCGCGCCCTACAAGGGTTGGCGTTCAAAGGCGGGCGACGCCGAGGATTTCATCGAGTTCGTCGGGCCCATCTGGGCGCAGGACGGCGCCTATTCCGAGAAGGTCCTGAACCTGCTGAGCCAGGCCGAGGCCCTGCTGCAAAGCTCCTCGATCCCTGGCGCGCCGGATGATGTCTGCGGCGAATGCGGCGACGACGACGCGCCAAGCAAACCCAAGGTCGACCGCTGGGAGCCGACCTCGCACCAGTCGAGCCGCAACGGGACCGACATCGACCACATCGTCGTCCACTACACCACGTCCCGGAACATCGAGGGCACGATCAGCCACTTCAAGCACGGGACGCCGCGGACCTCGGCCCACTACATCATCGGCCGGGACGGGGCGCTGGTGCAGATGGTCAACGACAGCGATCGCGCCTGGCATGCCGGCTCGTCGGCGATGAACGCCCGGTCCATCGGGATCGAACACGTCGCCGCGCCGGGCGACAAGATCACCACGGCGCAGGGCGCAACCTCGGCGGCGCTGATCGCCTGGCTGATGCATGAGTACGAGGTGCCGCGGTCGCAGGTGATCCCCCACGTCTGCGTGAAGGCGACCAGCTGCTGCGGCGACCTGTTCGCCGACTTCGGCGGCAAGGCCGGCGGGTCGTGCGACGTCCAGACCAACGGCCTTCGGGGCTGGATGGCCTCGATGGGGATCTGAGTCCTCAGGGCGCGGGCGTCGGTTTCAGCTTGCGCTCGAAGAAGTCCAGGGTGGTCCGGGCGCGGTGCAGGCGGTTGGCCTGGGTCCAGCCGGCGCGGTGGCGCAGGCCTGGATAGGTCATCAGCTCGAAGGTTGTTCCCATCCCCTGCAGGGCCGCCATGGCCTTGGTGGAGTTGTCGAAGGTGACGTTGTCGTCGGCCATGCCGTGCATGATCATCAGCACCCCGGGCTTGAGCTTGCCGAGCCGCGCCGTGACCTCGGCATCGACGTAGCCGGCGGCGTTGTCGGCCGTCGTGCCCATGTAGCGCTCGGTGTAGTGGGTGTCGTAGAGCGACCAGTCGACCACCGGCGCCCCGGCCACCCCCGCCGCATAGGGCGAGTTCTCCGCCGTCAGGACCATCATCGTCATGTAGCCGCCGTTGGACCAGCCGGTGATCCCGATGCGGGCCGGATCGACATAGGGCAGCGAGGTCAGGTGAGCGACGCCGGCCAGCTGGTCCTCCACCTCGACCTTGCCCATCCGGCGGTCGATGGCGGTCTTGAAGGCCACGGAGCGGTTGGGGGTGCCGCGGTTGTCCAGGCTGAACAGGATGTAGCCGGCCTCCAGCAGCAGCTGGTCCTCGGGCGACTTCCAGACCTTCGAGACCAGGGCCCCTGCGGGACCGCCATAGACCTGGACGATCACCGGATAGCGCTTGGCCGGATCGAAGCCCGGCGGGGTGCGCATCGACCACCAGAGGTCCTGGCCGTCGGCGGCCTTGATGGTCCCGAAGCTCGGCTCGCGCAGGCGCGCGGCATAGGGCTGGTAGGGATGGCCGGCGGCGAGCCGGTTCTCCTCGATCCAGCGCACGCGGGTCCCGTCTGCCTTGTGGAAGCCGGTCTGGGGCGGGGTGCGCGGGTCCTGGTAGGTGGCGGCGAAGGCCTTGCCGGACTGGGCCACGTCGACCCGCCACCAGCCGCCGCCGGAGGTGAGCGCCTTGGGCTCGGCCGGCGCCTTGTAGGACACCTCATAGATTCGCCGCTCGACCGGCGAGTCCTTGCTGGCCCCGAAGATCGCCACGCCGCGCGCCTCGTCGACGCCCTCCAGCACGTCCACCGGCCAGGCGCCCTGGGTCACCTGGCGCAGCAGGGTCCCGTCGGCCTTGTAGAGGTAGAGGTGGCGGTTCCCGGACCGCTCCGAGGACCAGAGGAAGGTCCCGTCCTTCAGCGGCTTGAAGTCATCGGTGATATCGACCCAGTGCGGGCTGGTCTCGGTGAGGATGACCTTGGCCGCGCCGGTCGCCGGATCGACCGCCAGGATGTCCAGCTTCCGCTGGTCGCGGCTCTGGCGCTGGACATAGAGGGTCTTGCCGTCCTTGGCCCAATTGACGCGAGCCAGATAGATGTCGGTCTCCGCGCCCAGGTCGACCTTGGTCCGAGCCCCCGTGGCCACATCGGCGACATAGAGGTCCATCTTGGCGTTTGGCCGGCCCACCCGCGGATAGCGCTGGCGCACGACGGCGGCGCCCACGGCGTTGACGTCCAGCCGTTCGACCACGTCGACGCCGGTCTGGTCGACGAAGGTCAACGCGATCCTGGTCTCGTCCGGGCTCCACCAATAGCCGGTGGGGCGGCTCATCTCCTCCTGGGCGATGAACTCGGCGGTGGCCCAGCTCTTCAGCTCCTCGCCGCCGGTGGTCAGGGCCCGCTCGGCGCCGCCTGTGGAAGCCATGACGAAGAGGTTGTCGTCGCGCACGAAGGAGACGAACGACCCCTTGGGCGAGACCTTGGCGTCGATCTCGTCACCGGGGGTGGCGGTGAGCTGGGCCACCTGCCCGCCCTCCAGGCGGTAGAGGAAGAGGTCGCCCTCGACCGGGACCAGGATGAAGCGGCCCTGGTCGTCCCAGGCGTAGTCCACGACGCCGCGGGTCTGGACGCCCTGGCGTTCGCGGCGGCTCTTCTCGGCCTCCGAGAGCACCTTGTCCTTTGGGGCCAGGGTGCGGGCGTCGATCAGCAGACGCGGGTCACCGCCCTTGACGTCGGCGATCCACAGGTCGGTCATCCGCTGGTCGTCGGCCTTGGCCCGCAGATAGGTCACGGCCGAGCCATCGGGCGAGACCTTCACCCCGCGGGCGATGGGCCCCGACAGGTCGGGATCGGCGAACACCCGTTCCGGGGTCAGTTTTTCAGCTTGAGCCACGCCACACGCCATCAGGGCCACGATCAGGCCCCCCGCCACAAATTTCATGCCCGCTCCGATAAGCCTGGGGGGCGGAAGCTACCAGAGGGGGGCGCCCTGGCAAGCGCGCCGGTTCAGGAGCGGTAATCGCCGTTGATGGCCACGTACTGCTTGGTCAGGTCGCAGGTCCAGACCGTGGCCGAGCCCTTGCCGACGCCGACGTCGACGGCGACCTCCAGCTCCTGGTTCTTCATGTAGGCGCTCATCTTGGCCTCGTCATAGGTGGGCGAGATGAGGCCGTCCTGGGCGGCGACCAGGGGTCCGAACTTCACGCTGACCCGGTCGCGGTCGATGGGTTCGTCGGCCCGGCCCACCGCCATGACGATCCGCCCCCAGTTGGCGTCCTCGCCGGCGAAGGCGGTCTTGACCAAGGGGCTCTCGGCGATCGTGCGGGCGATCTTGCGGGCCGAGGCCGGGCTCTCGGCGCCGCTCACGGTGATCTTGACGAACTTGGAGGCCCCCTCCCCGTCGCGGACCAGCTGCAGGGCCAGGTCCAGCAGCACGGCCTCCAGCTTGTCGCGGAAGTCGGCCAGGCGCTTGTCGCCCGCGCGGGCGATGTTCGGAGCGCCGGACTGGCCGGTGGCGAACAGCAGCAGGGTGTCGTTGGTGGAGCGGTCGCCGTCGACCGTCACGCAGTTGAAGGTGGTCCGCGTATAGAGGCTGGCCAGGGTCTGCAGCGCCGTGGGCGAGATCGCCGCGTCGGTGGCCACGAAGGCCAGCATGGTGGCCATGTCCGGCGCGATCATGCCCGAGCCTTTGCAGATCCCGGCGATGCGTACCTTCTCGCCTTCGATCGTCGCCTCGGCATAGGCGCCCTTCGGGAAGGTGTCGGTGGTCATGATGGCGTTGGCCGCCCCGGCCCAGCCGTCGTCGGTCAGCCGGCTTTCCACCTCGGGCAGGCGGTGGGTGATCTTGCCGTCGTCCAGCAGCACCCCGATCACGCCGGTGGAGGCCACCATGACGTCGCGCTGGCGGCAGTCGAAGCGTTTTGCCGTCGCCGAGGCCACCCGGCGCACCGCGTCGGCGCCTGGCTTGCCGGTGAAGGAGTTGGCGCAGCCGGCGTTGACCACCAGGGCCCGGACGTCGGCGCCCTTGGTCATCTCCAGATGCTTCTTGCACCAGTCGACCGGGGCCGAGCCGATGCCGTGGCGGGTGAAGACCCCGGCCGCCGACGTACCCTTGGCGAACCGCATGACCAGCAGGTCCTCGCGGTCGTGCTTATAGAATCCCGCCCGTCCGGTGGCGAGCTGGACGCCCGGGATCGGCGGCATCTTGGGGAACGGCACGGCGAGCGGCGAAACCGGCAGGGCGCCCTTGGCGACGGGGACCTCGACCGCCGGCTTCTCGGTGAACTGGCTGGCCTGCTTGTCAGCCCGCTTCAGCGCCGCGCGCTTCAGCGCGCTGGTCAGCGGGTCGAGGGCGCGTTCGATGGTCTCGACCACCTCGGCAGGGATCGAGGCGCCGTCCCGCGCCTTGGCGGAGGGCTTCTTGGCCGTCTTGGCGGCGGACTTGCTCACGGGCTTACGGGTCATTTCGCGGCGGCCTTGGCGGGAGGAGCCTTGGGGGCGACGGAGGAGGCGGGCGCGGCCTTGGGCGCGTCGGCGGGCTCCTTGGGCTGGCCGGGCACGTCCTGCGGCGCGCGGATGAGGGTCTGGATCTTGGCGCGGCTGCGCAGCTTCTCCAGCAGGTCGCGCACCTGGTCATAGGTCAGAAAGCGGACGATCTGCGGCCGGGCGGACTCGAGCGTGATCGGCTGCTCCAGCCGGCGGTCCTCGACCTTCACCACCGCGAAGCCGCCATCGACGGCGAACGGACCGACCACCTCGCCGGTCTTGGCGGTCTTCAGATTGGCCTCATAGGCCTCGGGCATGACGTCGGTGGTGAAATAGCCCAGGTCGCCGCCGTTGAAGCGCGTGGCCGCGTCGGTCGAGCGCTCCATGGCCAGGGCCTCGAACGAGGCGCCGGTGGTCAGCAATTTCTTGATCGCCTCGGCGTCCACCTGGGTCGCCACCAAGATCTGCCGGGCGCGGATCTCCTCCGACTGCTTGGCCAGCTTCAGCTGCTCCTGGTAGAGGCCGCGGATGGCGTTGTCGTTGACCGCGTCGGAGACCACGCTTTCCACCAGCATGTCGCCCAGGATGCGCTCGCGCGCCGCGGCCAGCCGCTTCTGGGCGATGGGATCCTTGTCCAGCTTGCGCTTCAGCGCCTCGGCGGCCAGCAGCTTCTGGTCGACCACCTCGTCCAGCACCCGGCGGAACAGGTCGGAGGAGGCGTCCAGCGGCTCGCCCTCGCCGATCAGGCCCTGGGCGACGGCCTCGCGCTTGACGTCGGAGGTCCACACGGTCTTGCCGTCGACCTTGGCCACCGCCGCGTCGCCGGGCTCAGGCGGTCGCTCGGCCCCGGTCTGGCTGGTGCAGGCCGCCAGCATGAAGCTGGCGATCAACATGACCGCGAGGGCGCTGAGCGTGTGCTGAGCGCGACGGGTGGCCGGGTGCGCCATGGGGACCATACCTCGAATGCAAAAACCGGACTGGAGGGCCCGCCCGTCCCTAGCCATTTCATGCCCGGGATGCAAAGGTCGCCGCCGATCCATGATGGCGCCAAACCCCATGACGAACGTCGGGGGCTCTACATTTTCAGGGAGGATATTTCCATGACGCGTGAAGCCGTAGTCGTTTCCTATGCCCGTACGGGCCTGGCCAAGTCCGGCCGTGGCGGGTTCAACATGACGCCGACCATGTCGATGGGCGCTCATGCGGTGAAGCACGCGGTCGAGCGCTCCGGCCTCGACAAGGCGTCGGTTGAAGACGTGGTCATGGGCAATGTGGCCCACGGCGCGGGCAACCTGGGCCGCCAGGTGGGCCTGCTGGCCGGCCTGCCGATCACCACCTCTGGCGTGACCATCAACCGCTTCTGCTCGTCGGGCCTGAACACCATCGCCACGGCGGCCAACTATATCCGCAACGACGGCGCCGACGTGGTGGTGGCCGGCGGCGTGGAGTCGATCAGCATCCCCGGCGGCGGCGCCGGCAAGGACAATGTCGATCCTCGCCTGGTCTCGGAATATCCGGCCATCTTCATGCCGATGATCGACACCGCCGACATCGTGGCCGAGCGCTACAAGGTCAGCCGCGAGGCCCAGGACGAGTACAGCCTGGAAAGCCAGCGCCGCATGGCCGCGGCCCAGCAGGGCGGCAAATTCGCCAATGAAATCGTCCCGATGAAATCCAAGATGAAGGTCGTCAACAAGGAGACGAAGGAAGAAAGCGTCGTCGACTACGTGGTCGATCGCGACGAATGCAATCGCGTCGACACCACCCTGGAAGGCCTTCAGAAGCTCCAGCCGGTGCGCGGCGAGGGCAAGTTCATCACCGCCGGCAACGCCAGCCAGCTCTCCGACGGCGCCGCCGCCGTGGTGTTGATGGACTCCAAGGCCGCCGAGAAGGCCGGCCTGTCGCCCCTGGGCGCCTTCAAGGGCTGGGCCGTCGCCGGCTGTGAGCCTGACGAGATGGGCATCGGCCCGGTCTTCGCCATTCCGCGCCTGCTGGAGCGCCACGGCCTGAAGGTCTCCGACATCGACCTGTGGGAGCTGAACGAGGCCTTCGCCTCGCAGTGCCTCTACGCCCGCGATTTCCTGGGCATCGACCCGGAGAAGTACAACGTCAACGGCGGCTCCATCGCCATCGGCCACCCCTTCGGCATGACCGGCGCGCGCCTGGCGGGCCACGTCCTGCAGGAAGGCCAGCGCCGCAAGGCCAAGTGGGCCGTGGTCTCGATGTGCATCGGCGGCGGCATGGGTGCGGCCGGCCTGTTCGAGGTCTATAACTAAGCTCTTCAGCCTCGCTGATCGGATCGGCCCTCCCCTCACCGGGAGGGCTTTTTCGTGTTCGCGTGTGAGCAGTCGCCGCGTTGACACTTGGGGGGGCGCTGCTTAAGTCTCGCGCGCCCTGAAAAGAGCGGAATCTCCGGGCAGGCGAAGGGCTTAAAGAGCCGCGCCGGGCCCCTCCCGCATTATCCGGAATATTTTCCCTTGAGCATCTTCCAACGGTTCTTCGGCTCCAGCAACGACCGCAAGGTCAAGGCGATGGCGGCGCGCGTCGCCAAGATCAACGCCCTGGAACCCGCGATCCACGCCCTTTCCGACGCGCAACTGCGCGGCAAGACCCAGGAATTCCGTGATCGCCTGGCCAAGGGCGAGACCCTGGACCAGCTGCTGGAAGAGTCCTTCGCCGTGGTGCGCGAGGCCGCGCGCCGGGTGCTGGGCCAGCGCCATTTCGACGTCCAGCTGGTCGGCGGCATCGTCCTGCACGAGGGCGGCATCTCGGAAATGCGGACCGGCGAGGGCAAGACCCTGGTCGCCACCGCGCCGGTCTATCTGAACGCCCTGCCCGGCAAGGGCGTCCACGTCATCACCGTCAACGACTACCTGGCCCAGCTGCACGGCGACTGGATGGGCCAGGTCTACCGGTTCCTGGGCCTCTCGGTGGGCACCATCGTCCACGGCCTGAGCCAGGGGCAGCGCAAGGCCGCCTACAACTCCGACATCACCTACGGGACCAACAACGAGTTCGGTTTCGACTACCTGCGCGACAACCTGGTCTACGAGGCCGAGGAGATGGTCCAGCGCGGCCATAACTTCGTGATCGTCGACGAGGTGGACTCCATCCTCATCGACGAAGCGCGCACGCCCTTGATCATCTCGGGCCCCACCGAAGACCGGTCCGAGTTCTACAAGACCATCGACGTCCTGGTGAAGGAGCTCATCAAGGACCCAACCACCTACGACTTCGACGAGAAGCAGCGGCAGGTCATCCTCACCGAGGAAGGCGCCGAGAAGATCGAGGAGATCCTCCTGGCCGGCGGCCATCTGGAGGAAGAGACCACCGGCCTCTACGACGCGGCCAACGTCTCGGTGGTGCACCACGTCAACCAGGCCCTGCGCGCCAACGTGATCTATTCGCGCGAGAAGGACTACATCGTCCGCGACGGCGAGGTGATCCTGATCGACGAGTTCACCGGCCGCATGATGCAGGGCCGCCGCCTGTCCGAGGGCCTGCACCAGGCCATTGAGGCCAAGGAAGGCGCCCATATCCAACCCGAGAACCAGACCCTGGCCTCGGTCACCATCCAGAACTACTTCCGCCTCTACGCCAAGCTGTCGGGCATGACCGGCACGGCGTCGACCGAGGCGCAGGAATTCGGCGACATCTACAAGATGGACGTCATGGAGATCCCGACCAACCGCCCGGTGGCGCGGAAGGACGACGACGACGAGGTCTATCGCACCGCCCGCGAGAAGAACGACGCCATCCTCAAGCAGATCGAGGACTGTCACACCCGTGGCCAGCCGATCCTGGTGGGCACCGTCTCCATCGAGAAGTCGGAACAACTCTCCGAACTGCTGAAGGCCCACAAGTTCGAGCAGAACGGCAAGACCATCAAAGGCATTCCGCACAACGTGCTGAACGCCCGCTACCATGAGCAGGAAGCCCTGATCGTGGCCGACGCCGGCATCCCCGGCGCGGTGACCATCGCCACCAACATGGCCGGCCGCGGCACCGACATCCAGCTCGGCGGCAATATCGATATGCGCGTCCTGAAGTGGCAGGAGGAACAGCGCGGCCTCGGCATCGAGGTGACCCCAGAAGCCGCCATCGCCCGCAAGAGCGAGATCGAGGCCGAGATCGCGGGCCTGAAGGAACAGGCGCTGGCGGCCGGCGGGCTGTTCGTGCTGGGCACCGAGCGCCACGAGAGCCGGCGGATCGACAACCAGCTTCGCGGCCGGACCGGCCGTCAGGGCGACCCGGGCCACTCGAAGTTCTTCCTCTCCTGCGAGGACGACCTGCTGCGCATCTTCGCCGGCGACCGGCTGGACTCGATCATGCGCACCTTCGGCGTCCAGGAAGGCGAGGCGATCACCCACAAGTGGCTGAACGGCGCCATCGCCACGGCCCAGAAGCGCGTCGAGCAGCGCAACTACGAGATCCGCAAGAACCTGCTGAAGTACGACGACGTCGTGAACGACCAGCGCAAGGCGGTGTTCGAGCAGCGCGCCGAGTTCATGACCGCCGTCGACCTCTCCGAGATCATCGGCGAGATGCGGCAGGACACCATCGAGGACCTGGTGGAACGCCACCTGCCGCCAAAGGCCTATGCCGAGCAGTGGGACGTGGTCGGGCTGGAAGAACGCGCCCGCGAACTGCTGGGCCTGGACCTTCCGATCGCCGCCTGGGCGGCCGAGGACGGCATCGCCAACGAGGAGATCCAGGAGCGCCTGACCAAGGCCGCCGACGCCCGCGCCGCCGAGCGCGAGCAGATGCTCGGCCCCGACCAGATGCGCAACATCGAGAAGAGCTTCCTGCTGCAGATGATCGACATGCAGTGGCGCGAGCACCTCATGCACCTGGACCACCTGCGCAACGTCATCGGGCTGCGCGGCTACGGCCAGCGCGATCCGCTGAACGAGTACAAGACCGAGGCCTTCTCCCTGTTCGAGAAGCTGCTGGTCGACCTGCGCCAGAACGTCACCCGCTGGCTGATGACCGTGGAGTTCCAGTTCGCCGAACCGGAGCCCGCCCAGCTCACCGGCCTGACCGAGGTGCACCTGGATCCGCTCACCGGCGAGAACGCGGCCATGATGGGCGCCCTGCCCGACGGGCTGTCGGCCGACCAGCGCCAGGCCCTGCCCGTCTCGGCCCTGCCGGACGGCTGGGAGCAGACCGGCCGCAACCAGGCCTGTCCCTGCGGGTCGGGCAAGAAGTTCAAGCACTGCCACGGCGCGCTGATCTAGATGGCGGACAAGGACGGCTACGTCCTGAGGGTCGAGGGGTTTTGCCCGGTCTGCGAGCAGGCCTCGACCTTCGCCTCTCGGGACGAATGGCTGCGTGACCACTATCTCTGCCTGAACTGTAACGCCCAGCCGCGTGAGCGGGCGCTGTTCTCCGTCCTGACGGAGCTGCGGCCCAACTGGCGTGAGCTGGCGATCCACGAGAGTTCGCCCTGCACGGCGGCCAGCCGCCGCCTGGCCGAGGCGCCGGGCTATGTGGCCAGCCAGTACGACCCGACGATCCCCTGGGGATCCGGCCCGCCCGAGGGCGGCTGGACGTCTCAGGATCTGGAAGCCCAGACCTTCACCGACGAGAGCTTCGACCTGGTGGTCACCCAGGACGTCCTGGAGCACGTCTTCGCCCCCGACCGCGCCCTCGCCGAGATCGCCCGCACCCTCAAGCCCGGCGGGCTGCACATCTGCACGGTGCCGATCGTGAACAAGCAGAAGCCCTCGGTCCGCCGCGCGGGGCGCAAGGCCGACGGGACCGTGCAGCACCTGCTGGAGCCCGTCTTCCACGGCAATCCGATGGATCCGAACGGCTCGCTGGTCACCGTCGACTGGGGCTACGACATCGCCGCCTACTGGGACCGCGCCAGCGGCCTCTCCACCACCATCTGGACCATCGACGACGCCTCCCGCGGCATCCAGGCCGAGTACATCGAGGTGCTGGTCTCCAGGAAGCTGGGCGTGCCCGACCTCTCCGGCGACACGCCGCCCCGTCCGCCGAAACGCGGTTTCCTCCGCAAGTTGTTCGGCTAGTCTCACCGCTTCGGGCGGAGGACTTGAGAATGCGCGCGCTGCTGACGGGACTGTTCATGGCGGCGGTTCTGGCCACGCCCGCGGCCGCCCAGTCGGCGCCGGACCGCGCGGCGGCGTTCGCCCAGCTCGATCCGATCTTCCAGGCGTTCGCCGCCGAGCGGCATGTGCCGGGCCTGGTGTTCGGCGTCGTGGTCGACGGCCAGTTGGCCTATGTGAAATCCATGGGGGTGCAGGACACGGTCGCCAAGCGGCCGGTCACGCCCGACAGCGTCTTCCGCATCGCCAGCATGTCCAAGAACTTCACGGCGCTGGCCGTGCTGAAGCTGCGCGATGAGGACAAGCTCTCCCTGGACGCCCCGGCCGAGACCCTGGTCCCGGAACTGAAGGGCCTGAAATACCCCACCACCGACAGCCCGAAGATCCGCGTCCGCGACCTGCTGAACCACACCGGCGGCTTCGTCACCGACGACCCCTGGGGCGACCGTCAGCTCCCCATGAGCGAGACCGACTTCTCCCGCTTCCTGAAGGCCGGCGTACCGTTCTCCCGGCCTCCAGCCATGGCGATGGAATATTCCAACTTCGGCTATGCGCTCGCCGGCCGGGTGGTCACCAATGTCTCGCGGCAACCCTATGACGCCTATATCCAGGCGCGGATCCTGCGGCCGCTGGGCATGACCGCCTCGACCTACGATGTTGGCAAGGTCCCCGTTGAACGCCTGGCCGTCGGCTATCGCTGGGAGGACGAGGCCTGGGTAGAGGAGCCGACCCTCGGTCCCGGCGTGTTCGGCGCCATGGGCGGGCTGGCGGTCAGCGCCAACGACTATGCGAAATACGTCGCCTGGGTGCTCAGCGCCTGGCCGCCACGCGATGGGGCGGAGGATGCGATCCTGAAGCGCGGCTCGGTGCGCGAGATCGTCCAGGGCTCGAACTTCCCGGCCCTGGTCCCTCGCTCGGACAAGACCGACCCCGCCGCCTGCGACCGGGCGCGGGTCTATGGGATGGGGATGATCGTCCTGGCCGACTGCGTGCTGGGGCCGCACTTCACCCATTCCGGCGGCCTGCCGGGCTATGGATCGAACGTCCTGTTCCTGCCCGAGCGCGGGGTGGGGGTCTTCGCCTTCGCCAACCGCACCTATGCCGGCGCCTCGCCCGCAGTGCGCGACGCCGCGATCCTGCTGGTCAAGTCCGGGGCCTTCCCGGCGCGGATGACGCCGCCGAGCCCGGCGCTGACCCAAGCCGCCGCGATCGTCGCGAAGATCTACGCGGTCGGCGATGTGATGGCCGCCAGGGAGGGGCTCGCCATGAACCTCCTGCTGGACAGCGACGCGCCCCATCGCAACGCCGAGCTCGGCCAGCTCAAGGCCGAACTTGGCGCCTGCCAACCGGCCCCGGACATCGCGGCCGAGACCGCGATGTCCGGGAGGATCAGCTATGCTTGCGAGAGGGGCCGCCTGCAGGCCCAGGTGCTGCTGGCGCCGACCACGCCGGCCAGCCTGCAGGTCTACACATTGGCGGCGGCGAAATAGGCGCGGCTAGGCGCCGGCCTTCTTCTCGCCGGCGGTGATCACCCCGTCCTTGTCACCGTCCTGTTCTGCGAAGGCGCGGCCGCCCGAGGCGGCGTATTCCGCGGCAGAGACTTTCGCGTCCTTGTCCTTGTCGAGCACGCCGAAGCGGACATGGGCCTGGCGCATCTGGCGGACCCGCTCCTCGGCCTTGCGCTCGGCGCTCTCGGTGGAGGCGGCGAGTTGGGCGTTGAGCCGGCCCTCGTATTCGCCGACATACTCGGCCTCGTCGAGGCCGCCGTCCTTGGAGACGTCCATGGCGGCGAAGCGCTTATCGCGGACGGTCTTGAACTCGGCGGCGGTGACCTTGCCGTCCTTGTCCAGGTCATAGTCGGCGATGAAGGCCGAGTGCTCGTGCGGCGCGGCCTGGGCGGAGGTGGCGGCCAGGGCCAGCAGGGCCGCGGTCATGGCGAGGGGAAGGCGCAGGGCGGTCATGGGTCGTCCTATTCGGTGGCTTCGAAGGTGAGGGTGTAGCTGTAGCTGCGGTAGGGGGTCTCGGCCCCGGCCGGGGCCGTGGTGCGATGGCGGATCAGGGCCAGATAGGTCCCGGCGTCCGGCGGCGTGAGCGCGAAGCCGCCCTTGGCGTCGGTCCGGATCACGCCGTCCAGCTTCTTGCGGCCGTCATAGGTCCCGGCGCTCCGATAGACCTCGACATCGGCGCCGGAGACCGGCTTGCCGTCGAAGCTAAGTTCGAACCGAGCCGGTTGGCCCGCGAAGATCGCGCTGGGATGGGTGATGGGTTTCAGTTCCAGGCCCTTGCCGGTCACCGCCAGCGCCTCGCTGGTCGGCGCGCCGCGGCTCACATAGACCTCGGCCAGGGTCATGCTCTGGACGTCGACCAGTTCGACGCCCGCGGGACGCTCGGCGCCCTCGCCGGTCATCTCCCATCGGCCATTGGCCGCCTTGAACATCTTGCCCTTACGTCCGAACCGTTCGCCCGAGGAGATGCGGAAGGTCCCCTTGGCCGGGATCGCGGCCTCGAACACCGCCAGGTCGCGCAGGTAGGTCACCGCCGTGATCGGCGTCCGCCCGTTCGCGCCCAGGACGTGGAAGGCCTCGGACTTCATCACCACCTCGGGGACGAAGGGCTCCTCGGTGAAGCTCGCCTGCACCGTCACGTGGTCGCGCTCGACCGTGTCGAACAGGTTAGGCAGCAGATACGGCATGTGGGCCAGCGCCGCCCCCGGCGCGGCCAGGGCCAGCAGGCCCACCCCGGCGATCCAGCCCATCCTTCGTCGGTTCATCGGTCGCATTCCCTGTTCCATTGATGGAGTCGATTAGTGCAATTGCGACTCACTTGCAATTGTCTTTGCAATGGGTCATTCACCCCTTCGCCGGTCGCCTTGGGGGCGTCATGCGCATGATATGCGATTGACTCGCATTTGCACTCACTTTTGGAGAGACCAGATGGGCGGATCGGTTTGGCGACACAGGGCGGCGCTGCTGGCGGGGACGGCATGCCTGCTGGCGGCCGGCGCGGTCGAGGCCCAGCCGACCCATCCCAAGCCCCTGACCGAAGGCGGGGCCGCCGCCCAGCTCTCCCTCGGCCGCATCGTGGTCTCGGCGGGCGCCGAGAAGGTCGCCATCGACACGCCCCAGGCCGTGACGGCCCTGGATCAAGACGACATCGACCAGGCCCAGGCCACCACAGTCGGCGACCTGCTGGAGGCCATCCCAGGGGTTAGCGCCGTGGGCGGGGTCAGCGCGCTGGGCCAGGGCTTCAACATCCGCGGCCTGGGCACCGGCCTAGCCGATTCCGACAGCCGCATCCTCACCCAGATCGACGGGGTGACGAAGTTCTACGAGCAGTACCGGATGGGCGCCCTGTTCACCGAGCCTGAGCTCTACAAGCGCGTCGAGGTCCTGCGCGGACCTGCCTCCTCCACCCTCTACGGGGCGGGCGCCCTGGCCGGGGTGATCAACTTCACCACCAAGGACGCCTCGGACTTCCTCACCGAAGGCGACCGGTTCGCGCTGCGCCTGCGCGGCGGCTACGAGACCAATTCCAACGGCCGGTTCGGCTCGGCCATCGCGGCCGTGAAGCCGGCCGGGAACCTCGACCTGCTGGCCGTCTACACCACCCGTCGGGCCGACCACTATGAGAGCGGCGACGGCAGGACCGTAATCCCCTCCAACGCCACGTCCGACTCGTATCTGGTGAAGGGCCGCTACAACTTCGGCGGCGACAAGGGCCACAGCCTCTGGGCCTCCTACCAGAACTGGCTCTCCGACAGCGTCCAGATCTACGACCAGGCCGAGGCCTTCGGGACCACGCCGGTGCGCCGCAAGGTCGACGACGTCACCTCGGTGATCGGCTACGAGAACGACTTCGGCGGCAGCAAGCTCTTCGATCTCAAGGCCCAGATCTCGTTCGCCAATTCCAAGGTCGAGCAGCGCGAGACCACCTTCCTGCCGGGCGTCACCTATTCGGAGTTCTCCTACAAGACCCGCCAGGCGCGGATCGAGAACACCTCCCGCTTCGATATCGGTCCGGACTGGACGGGCTTCCTGTTCGTCGGCCTGCAGGCCTACCAGCAGGAGCGGCGCAATCCGCGCACCACCGCGGCGGGGACGATCACGCCGGGCGCGGCCACCCATCCCGAAGGCGACATGGACAAGTACGGCGCCTTCGCCCAGGCCGAGCTGATCTGGTCGGACAAGCTGACCATCATTCCCGGCGTCCGCGTCGACAAGACCAGGTTGAAGCCCGGCGCCGGCGTCACCACCCGCACGGTGGTCGAGGACACCGCCGCCTCGCCCAAGCTCGCGGTCATGTACGCCATCACCGACCAGGTCTCGGTGTTCGGATCGGTGGCGCGCACGGTGCGGATGCCGGTGCTGGACGAGATCTACAGCCGCACCAGCGCCGCAGCCTCGAACTTCAACCTGAACCTCAAGCCCGAGGAGTCCGACAATTTCGAGGTCGGGGCGACCCTCTCGCTGGACGGCGTCTTCACCCCGCGCGACGCCGTCCGGGTCAAGGCCACGGCCTTCCGCAACGACGTCTCCAACCTGATCACTCGCGGCACGGCCGGCGCGCCCTATTTCGTCAATGTCGGGGAATCGCGGTTCGGCGGCATCGAGATCGAGGCCGAATACGCCTCCCGGGGCCTCTTCGCCCGCGCCGGCCTGGCGATGATCGACGGCGACAACCAGATCACCGGCCTGCCGCTCAACACCATCCCAGCCGACGAACTGGACCTCACCGTGGGCTACCGCCTCGCCGAGCGCGGGATCACGCTCGGCTGGCGCGGCGAGTTCGCCGCCGACCAGGAAGAGGTCGCCACGCCGTCCCTGCGCACCGGCGGCTACGGGGTGCACAACCTGTTCCTGACCTGGAAGGCCCAGGAGGGGACGCTGGAAGGCCTGGAGGTGCGGCTGGCGGTCGACAACCTGCTCGACAAGCAGTTCCGCCGTCACCTGTCGTCGCTGGACGCCGAGGGCCGGACCTTCAAGGTCAGCCTAGCCCGGACCTTCTGACCGTGACCTCCGCCCGCATCCGGCTCCTGGCGGGCCTGGCCTCCACGGCGTTCAACCTGGCGCTCATCGCCCTGGTGATGCGCACGGGCGCGCAGGCCCCGCCGATGCGCGAGGAGCTGATCATGACCGCCGAACTGGTCGCGGTCCGAGGTGGCGACACCCCGACCCCGGCCCCCTCGGCGCGGGCCGAGAGCCTCCCCAGGCGGCCCGCGCCGAGCCTTCCCGTACCTGAGATGGCGCCGGCCCCGCCAGCCCAGGAGTCGGAGCCGCCGCCGGCGGCTCCGCCCAGCCCAGCCCAAGCCGCGCCTGCGCATCGGCCCGCCCCGGTCGCCCAGCGGGTCGGGACCCGCGAGGGCCTCGACCTCGACGCGCCGCGCGGCGAGAGCCTGAACTACGCCGCCCAGCTCCGCGCTTGGCTGGAGGCGCACAAGACCTATCCGAAGCGCGCGCGGATGCGGCGGGAGGAAGGGATCGTCGAGGTGGCCTTCGCTGTCGACCGCCAGGGGCGTCTGCTCACGGGCGACGTGGTGCGCAGCTCCGGCCACGCCAGCCTCGACGCCGAGGCCATGGCCATGCTGGACCGTTCCAATCCCTTCCCCGGCGCCCCGCACTCGGTGCGCGGCGAGCGGATCGAAGTCTCCACGCCAGTTGAGTTCTCGCTGCAGCGCTGACGGATCTCCCCTTCGCCGGGATGAGCGGAATTGGAGCAGCGCTAGATGAGCGTGACGAAGGTCTCGCTCTCGATCACCCACTGGCCGACCGACTTCTTCCAGACCGCCAGATAGGTTCCGGAGGAGCCCGCGTCCTTCCAGGTGGCGACCCAGTCGCCCGCCTCGGCGGCGCGAACGCCCTCGGCGTCGAGCGTCACGTCACGGGTGGTCCGCACATAGGTGACGAAGCTCGGATCCCTGAACTGGGCGGCGAAGGCCTGCAGCACGGCGTCCACCCCGATCAGTAGCCCGCCCTCGCCCGAGATCAGGTTCATGTCGGGCGCCAGGAATGGGCGCAGGCGCGCGGCGTCGTGCGCGGCGATCAGCTTGTTGGTCAGCTTGCGGCGCGCGCGGATGGCGTCCTGGGGCGTGGTCATGGCGCGACCATCGTGTCCCAGGACGCTCCGGGCAAGGGGTGGAGCCTAGCCGGCCACCCAGTTGCCGTGGAAGCCGAAGGGCACCCGGCGGGGCAGCTTGGCGACGGCGATCGGGCCCTTGGCGATGTCCTGGGCCTCGAACACCAGGAAATCGCTGCGATCCTCGCCGGCCCGCCAGACCACCGCGGTCACCCAGCCGTCGCCCTCGGGCGCGTCGGCCGAGCGCGGGGTGAACACCGGCTCGGAGGTCATGTCGCCGCCGTTCAGCGCGTAGACTTGGCGCTTGCCGGTCTTGAGGTCCAGGTGGGCGATAGCGGTCTGCTTGATGGTCTTGGCGTTGGTCGGATCGGCGGCATACCAGCCGTGGCGATAGCCCAACCCCGACAGCCGCTCGTCGAACCGCGGGAACTCGCCGTCGAGGTCGTCCAGGGCCTCTTCCTTGATCGCGTCGCTGCCGCCGTCGAGGTCGAGGGTCCAGCGCACCAGGCGCGCGGCGGTCTTCCGTCCGGGCGACCCATCGGCCAGGGGGAAGAGCGGGGCGCTGTCGTAGCGCATGACGTCGGCGATGATCTTTCCGTCCAGCTCGAAGGCGTTCATCGGGTGGAAGACGTAGCAGGCCTCGACATTGAACCAGCGGATCGAGGCGACGTCGCCATCACGGCGCATGACGCCCACGCGCCCGCCCTTCTCCGGTTCCCACGCGAAGGCCGGCTTGCCGCTCATGGCCCGCTCCAGGCTGGCGGTGAGCGGCAGGATCGGGAACAGGACGTAGTTCTCCGTCACCATGAAGTCGTGGACCATGGCGGCGAACGGCGCCTGGAAGTCGTCGCGGCGGATCACCTTGCCCGCGGCGTCGGTGACCCCGTAGCTCATCCCCGCCGACAACGGCATCTCGCCGACGCCATAGCCGAACCAGATCATCTCGCCGGTCTTAGGGTCGACCTTGGGGTGGGCCGTGACCTTGCCGCGATAGTCGGCCACGTATCCCTTGGACTCCAGGGTGCGTTCGGCCATCTCGAAGGGCATGTGGCCCTCCTCCAGCGCCAGCAGCCGCCCCGCATAGTGGACGATATTGGTGTTGGCCACGCCGCTGTCCTTGCCCATGGCCATGGGGTCGGTGGTCATCGGATTGCCGAACGACCCGAACAGCGACCGGCCCTGGCTGTTCTCGAGCTCCCACTTGGGCGTGCGGACATAGCGGTTGCGATAGGTCACCTTGCCGTCTTCCACGTGGAAGGCGTGGATCATCCCGTCGCCGCTGAACCAGTGATAGTCGCCGCGCGGGTCGAACTGCGGGTTGGGGCCGGTGCGATAGAGCGTACCCTTCAGGCCGGCGGGGATCTCGCCCACCACCTCCAGGTCGAAGTCGTCCTCGCTGCGGACCGGGGCGAAATTGCCCGACAGATAGGGATTGATGCGAACGTCGCCGTCCATGGTGCGTCTCCCGCTTTTGGCCGGCCTAGACCGGTCGAATGATGTGGCCCTCGTCGGGCCGCGCGCGGCCCTCGAGGACATCGGCATAGGCCGCCATCAGGGCGTCCGGGCCGGTGTGATGGGTGAGGCTCAGCCAGTCGGCCTCGGCCACGAAGCCGCGCAAGGCCGTGTCGAACCGGGCGTCCAGTTCGCCGGCGCCCCATTCGGCGGCGCGCTTGCGGATCTGGTCGGGCGCGAAGAACAGGGTCGGCGTCGGGCCCGGCAGATCGCCCGCCGCCCCGCCGTCCTGCCAATGGGTGACGCCGACGATCAGGCTGCGGGTCAGTCCATCACCCAGCGCGGTGTGCACCGCGCGGGTCACCTGCGGATTTCCCGCGAAGTCGACATAGGAGGCCGGCGCCTTGGCCGACAGTCCATCGAGCTGGTCATAGGTCACGACCCGGTCGTAGAGACCGAACCCCGCGAGCTTATCAGCATTGCCGGGCGAGGTCAGGCCGACAACCTCCACCCCGCGCTTCCGCGCCAGGCTGGCCAGGCCCATGGCGGTCTTGCTGGAGGCGCTGGAGAGCACCAGGGAGGCCATGTCCGCATCCTCCGACAGGAGGTCGTCCAGCAGCCAGGAGGTCATGAACAGCGGCCGCAGCAAGGCTCGATGGTCGTCCAGGGCGTCGGCGGGCGCCTCGGCATAGGCGTTGTAGGTGGGCGGCAGCTCGGCGCGGTGGGCCGCGGCGTCGACATAGCCGTGCCGCCCCTTGGTCAACCGGGCCGTGAAGTGGGTCGACATGGGCAGGTAGCCGAACAGGCGCAGGCCGACCGGGACCTCGGCGACCCTGGACTCCACGACCTTGGCGAAGCCCCAGACCGGGATGCGACCCAGCCCGTCCGCCGCCGGGAAGAACTTCCAGTAGCCGAAGCTGTCGCCGATGATGCCGTATGTGATGTTGTTGGCGGTGAGCGCGAACCGCTCGACCTCCAGCCGCGCCTCGCCCTCGCCGAGTGGCGCGGGATCGGGCGCCGGACGCATTTCGATGCGGCGAAGATCCTTGCGATCGACCAGGATGTCCCAGGCAGCCATCGTGTCGCGCTCCATCTCGCCTTTTTACGTTGTAAATTTATTACGTAAGAGCTAGGCCTGAGCAAGCGATTTCTTTGCCTGAGTCCATAAATGCCCCGCGTCCTGTCCGAGTCCGATGTCGCCGACTTCCGCGAACGCCTTTGCCAGGTGGCCGAGAAGCTGTTCGCCGAGAAGGGGCCGGACGCCGTGACCATGCGCCAGCTGGCCGCCGAGCTGGGGGTCAGCCCCATGACCCCCTACCGCTACTTCGCCGACAAGGAAGACATCCTGGCCGCCGTGCGGACCAATGGCTTCAACCGCTTCGCCGACGCCCTGGAAGGCGCCTACGCCTCGGCCAGGGGCGTGCGGGCCAAGGGGGCGGCGGTGGGGGAGGCCTATGTGACCTTCGCCTTCGAGCATCCCCAGACCTACAAGGCCATGTTCGACCTCAACCAGCCGCACGAGGAGAACTACCCCGACCTGGTGGCCGCCGCCCTGCGCGCGCGGGCGACCCAGACCTCCTATGTGAAGGACCTGATCGCCGAGGGCATCCTGGCCGGAGATCCGGAGGAGATCGGCCGCATGTTCTGGGCCGCCGCCCACGGCGCCGTCGGGCTGGAGCTGGCCGGCAAGCTGCCGGCTGGTACCGCGCGCGGCCTGCATCGCCACATGAACGGCGCGCTCGCCAAGGGTCTGCGCCCCGGCGCTTGACGGCTCCCACGGCAAGACGCCCAACTGCCCCGCAAAATCGGGGAACGCCATGAGCAAGCCATTCGAGGTCCATTGGGGCGAGGCCGAAGTCCAGACCGTACTGGACCAGGTGCGCGCCTATCCCTGGCCGCCGATTCCGCAGGTTCCCGATGGCTGGGCCTATGGCTGCGACGGCGCCTATCTGAAGGACCTCTGCGCCCACTGGACCGACCGCTACGACTGGCGCGCGGCGGTGGCCGACCTCAACCGCTATCCGCAGTTCACCGCTCGGGTCGAGGACTACGACATCCACTTCCTGCACGTGGTCGGCGAGGCCGGCGGGAAGCGCCCGCTGATCCTGACCCACGGCTGGCCGGGCTCGCACTATGAGTTCTGGGGGGCGATCGAGAAGCTGGCCTTCCCGTCGCGCCACGGCGGCCGGGCGGAGGACGCCTTCGACCTGGTGATCCCGTCCCTGCCCGGCTTCGGCTTCTCCTCGAAGCCAAACCGCCCGATCGGACAGCGGACCACCGCGCGGTTGTTCGACACCCTGATGACGCAGGTGCTGGGCTACCCCCGCTACCTGGCCCAGGGCGGCGACTGGGGGGCGATGGTCACCTCCTGGCTCGGGCGCGAGCACAGCGATCATGTCACCGCCATCCATCTGAACATGATGGCCTTCCGCCCCTTCGGCGGGCCGAAGGACGAGGCCGAGATCGCCTGGATCACCCGCCAGGGGGCGATGATGGACCTGATGGGCGCCTATTTCCGCCTGCAGGCCTCCAAGCCCCAATCCCTGGCCTGGATGGGCGCGGGCAACCCGGTGGGCCAGGCCGCCTGGATCGCCGAACGGTTCCACGACTGGTCCGACCTGCGCGAGAAATCCTTCGACCAGGCCCATCCCAAGGACCGGCTGCTGACCAACATCATGATCTATGTGATGACCGACAGCTTCGCGACCGGCGCCTGGTACTATCGCGGCTTCCTGGAAGAGGGCGGCGTGGCGCTGGCGGACGGCGAGCGCTGCGAAACCCCCACCGCCTTCGCCAACTTCCCCGGCGAACCGCTCTACACCGCCCCGCCGCGCGCCTGGGCCGAGCGGGCCTACAATATCGTCCGCTGGACCGACCAACCGCGCGGCGGCCACTTCGCGGCGATGGAGGAGCCCGACCTCTTCGTGGCCGATGTGCGGGAATGGGGACGCGGGGTCTGATCCCCAAGCTCGTCATCCTCCGGTCAGCCGTAGGCTGATCCGGGGGACCCAAGCTGACTCTCAGGACAAGGCGAATTCGGCTTGGGTCCCCCGGATCGCCCTTCGGGACGACCGGAGGATGACGAGCGTTTTGGCTAAGCCGCCCCATCCTCCAGCGCCGTCTGGATCGCGGCGAGCAGGCGGTCCAGCTCCAGGGGTTTGGGCACCAGCACATCCATGCCGGCGGCCAGGTATTCGGCCTGGTGATGGGCCATGGCGTTGGCGGTCAGCGCGATGATCGGCGTGCGCTTCAGGCCCAGGTCCAGCTCCCGCCGGCGGATCAGGCGCGTGGCGGTGGGGCCGTCCATCACCGGCATCTGGACGTCCATCAGGATCACGTCCCAGGCCTCGGCGGCGCTGGCGGCGACAGCGGCCTGGCCGTCGTCCACGCAGCGGACCTCGACGCCGAGCTGGGCCATCAGGGTCTTCAGGACGAGCTGGTTCATCGGATTATCCTCGGCCGCGAGGATCCTCAGCTCGCCCATGTCGGCGGCCGGCTCGGCTTCGTCGGCCGGGACGGCCCGCGCCTGACCCTCGGCGCGGACTAGCGGCAGGCGCACGGTGAACACCGAGCCCTCCCCCACCGTGGAGCGCACGGAGATATCGCCGCCCATCAGGCCGGTCAGCTCGCGGCAGATGGCCAAGCCCAGACCCGAGCCGCCGAAGCGCCGCGTGGTCGAGGCGTCCTCCTGGACGAACTTCTGGAACAGCGCCCCGAGGCGGCCGGCGGCGATGCCCGGCCCGGTGTCGGAAACCTCGAACATCAGGTTGGTCCCGTCGTGGACGACCGAGACGGCCACCTCGCCGCGGGCGGTGAATTTCACGGCGTTGGAGACCAGGTTGTAGACGATCTGGCGGACCCGCGTGGGGTCCCCGCGCCAGACGCCGGCCGCTTCCGGCGCCACGACCAGGGCGAAGGAGACGTCCTTCTCGGTGGCCAGGGTCGTGAAGGTGGCCTCGGCGCCCTGCATCAGGGTCCTGACGTCGATCAGGCCGTCCTCCAGCTCCAGGCGCCCGGCCTCGATGCGCGACAGGTCCAGCAGGTCGTTGAGCAGGGCCAGCAGGGTCTCGCCGGCCTGGCGGATGACAGAGAGACGCTCGCGTTGACGCTCGGGCAGCTCGTCGCGGGCCATGGCCTGGGCCATGCCCAGCACCCCGTTCAGGGGCGTGCGGATCTCGTGGCTCATGGTGGCCAGGAAGGCGGACTTGGCGGTGTTGGCGGCGTTGGCCTCGTCGCGGGCGCGCTTGAGCCGGGCGTTCACCACCTTCAGTCGCCGCTCCGAGCGTTTGATGTCCTCGATCGACTGGGTGATCACCACGCAGCGCACCGGGCCCTCGCCGGCGAAGCGCGCCGCGGTCATCCGGAACCATTCGCCCGACTGAGCGGAATAGGCCCGCACGAAGCTTTCCTTGCGGCCGTCCAACACCGCGCGGACCCCGCGCTCCAGCGCCCGGCCATGCCCGCCCGGCAGGCGGGCCAGGACGGCGAACAGGTTGCGGCCCATGGGATAGACGTTGCTCTGGACGATTTCGGCGCCCAGCTTCCTGAAGGCGGAATTGGCCGCGATGATCGCTCCGGATTCGTCGATCACCGTGAGCATGGCCGCCAAGCCATCGATGACCCCGCGCCCGAAGCGCTCGGACTCGGCCAGTTCGGCCATGGCCGCCCGCTGGGCGGTGATGTCCTGGCTGGCGCCGTGCAGGGCCACGCACTGGCCGTCGACCATTTCGGGTTCGCCGATCACCCGCAGCCAGATCCGCTCGCCGGCGCCGGTGATGGCCGGCGATTCGAAATCGACCCGTTGGCCGGTGCGGACGGCTAGCTGAAGATGCTCGCGGATCCGGTTACGGTCGCTGGCTTCATAGAGGTCCAGGGAGTCGATATGAGACTCCACCAGGCTTGGCCGGCCGAGCAACCGGGCCAGTTCCGGGCTCCAGCGCACTACGCGCTCCTTCAGGTCGACTTCCCAGCCTCCCAGCCGGGCCAAGGCGCCGGCCTGGCGCAGCGCAACGGTCGTGGCGTGCAAGCGGGCCTGCAGTTCGTAGGCGGCGGTGATCTCGGTCTGCACCGAGGCCGTGCCGATCCGCACCCCATGGGCGTCGAAGCTCGGCCGGACGTCGAGGTCGATCCAGTAGGTGCGGCCGTTCTTGGCGCGATTGAGGATCTCGACCCGGAACCCCTCCCCCGCCGCCAGGGCGGCCGACATCTGGGCGATGGTCTGGGGGTCGGTCTCCGGGCATTGCAGGAGGTCCGCCGGCCGGCGGCCCATCGCCTCGTCCAGGCTGTAGCCGCTGAGCTCCACGAAACCGTCGTTCACCCACTCGATCCGCCCGTCGCGGTCGCAAAGCATGATCCCGCGCGAAGTCGTGCGCACCAGGTCCGCAAGCCGTGAACTGAGATCCGGTACTCGTGCGACGTCCATCCAGCGCTCCCTCGGAGACGATGCCGCGAGTCCCGTGAAGAAAGCAGAAATTCCCCGCTGTTTGGTGAACGCCGCCGGGGCCGCGCGAAACCCGTTCCCACTTTGCGGCCAAGCCCGTTAGAACCCTGGTCCGATGGCCCGCTACGACTTCGCCTCCGACAACACCGCGCCCGCCGCCCCCGAAGCGATGGCGGCGCTGGTCGCCGCCAATTCCGGCTTCACCCCGGGGTACGGGTCCGACCCCATCAGCGCGCGCGGGGCCGACGCCGTGCGCAGGCTGCTCGACGCCGACGCCGAGGTGCGGTTCGTCGCGTCCGGCACGGCGGCCAATTCCCTGGCGCTCGCGGCCCTGTGCCGGCCGTTCGAGGCGGTGCTGGCCCACGAGCACGCCCATGTCTGCACCGACGAGACCGGAGCGCCCGGCTTCTTCGGCCAGGGCCTGGGCCTGGTCGGCCTGGCCGGCGCCTCCGGGCGCATCGACCCCGCGGCGCTGGCCGCGCCGCTCGGCGAGCGCGACGTCGCCCACCGCCAGTCGCCGGCCGCCCTGTCCCTCACCAACGCCACCGAATACGGCACGGTCTATTCGCACGAAGCCCTGGCCGCGCTGATCGCGCCCGCCAAGGCCAAGGGCCTGGGCGTGCATCTGGACGGCGCGCGGCTGGCCAACGCCGCGGCGGCCGGCTTCGACCTGACCCGGATCAAGGACCTTCCCGTCGACATCCTGGTGGTCGGCGGGACCAAGGCGGGGATGAGCCCCAGCGAGGCGGTGGTGATCTTCGACCGCAAGCTCGCCCACCGGTTCGACGCGCGGCTGAAACAGGCGGGCCAGCTTCCCTCCAAGGGCCGATTCTACGCAGCGCCGTTCATCGGCATGCTGGAGGGCGGCGCCTTCGTCGAGCGGGCGGCGCATGCCAACGCCATGGCAAGGCGCCTGGCGGGCCTCATGCCCTTCCCCCTGCGCCATCCGGTGGAAGCCAACGCGGTCTTCGTGGAGATGGACGAGCCCACCCTGCGCTGCCTGCACGCGAGCGGCTGGTTCGCCTACCGGTTCCTCGACGGCTCAGTCCGCTTCATGTGCTCCTGGGCCACGACGCCCGAGGCCGTCGACGAGCTCGGCGCGGCGCTCGCCGCCCTCGTCTAGCCAGACCGATCGGCGCGCTCGCTTCTGGCGGCCGGGCGCGAGTATCCCCCTCTGCACGTAACGTAACCGGGGGCATGGATTGGCCCGATCATGGCGCTCCTGTGTTGCTGGAACGACGCAGTCGCCACATTTAGTGCAATTAAAGTGCGGAAACAGCGAGGCTCGCCACCACCTGCCGTTGCCGGCGTAACACCTGCGTGACAGGGTTCGGCACTCCCGTAGCGACGCGATCCACGACCGTCCTCGCCTCATGGCGTCGATGAAATCGGCTGGGCGCGCCAAACGGTGAAATCAAACGCGGCGTCGGAGCACCCATCCGGCGACCTCTCGTTCATCCAAAGGCCGGGGGGCCAAGATGAAAAGCCATATGAACAACCTCCTTCGCACCATGCTGCTCGGATCGGCAGCCGTCACCTGCCTGGTCCTGCCGGGCACAGCGTTCGCGCAAAGCCAGACGACCGACCGCGCCGCCGCAGTGGACGTCGATGAAGTCATCGTCACGGGCTCGCGCATCCGTCGTCCCGACCTGACCTCGGTTCAGCCGATCCAGATCATTTCCAGCGTTGCGATGGACGAACGCGGCTACACCAACGTCGCCGACGCGCTCAACGACTTGCCTTCGACTGGCATCCCGATCAGCCCGATCGGCGACCAGGGCTCCTTCGGCACTGGCCGGAACTTCATCAACATCTTCAACCTCGGCTCGAACCGCACCCTGACCCTGGTGAACGGCCGCCGCTTCGTGGGCGGCAACCCGGCCTCCATCTTCACCGGCGCCAGCGCCGGGGGCCAGGTCGACCTGAACGTCATCCCGACCGGCCTAGTCGACCGCATCGAAACCATCCAAGCCGGCGGCAGCGCCGTGTACGGTTCGGACGCGATCGCCGGCGTCATCAACATCATCACCAAGCAAGACCAAGCAAGAGTTCGAAGGCCTTGAGTTCGATGGCCAGTACGGCGTTTCCGAGCGGGGCGACGCCGAGTCGTGGCGCACCCGGATCACGGCCGGCACGAATCTGCTGGACGGCCGCCTGAACCTGGCCGGTAGCTACGAGTACAACGAGACGTCACCGCTGGGCTTTGTCGATCGCCCGGTCACGGCGCGCCAGCTCACCTTCGCCGCCAACCCGCAGAACACCAGCGGGTCTGACGCGATCCCCGGCGCGATCATCATCCTCAATCGCCGCATTCCGGAAACCACCACGGGCGGCCTGCCCTTCCGCACCGGCAGCTCGGCCCTCTCGGGTCTGCTCACGATCGTCGATCCGACCAATCCGGCCCAACGGGTGACGGCGCAGTTCGGCCCGGGCGGCGCGTTGATCCCCTACAGCGCCGGCACGTTCTACTCGGGCTCGGTGGCCTCTGGCGGTAACGGGCTGAATCTCGGGGAACTCAGCTCGCTGCAGTCGCCGGTCGACCGCCACGTGGCGACGGGCTTCGCCCGCTTTGACATCACGGAGCGCGTTCGGGTGAAGGGCGAGCTGTTCTACAGCTCGTTCAAGGCCGTCGAGCCGTTCAACCAACCGATCTACAACGCCCCGCTGTTCGGCGGCAATTCGGCCTCGCTGCGGTTCTCGACCTCCAATCCGTTCCTGCCTGCGGCGACTCGCGCGGCCCTGCTGTCCCAGCCCACGGCCCTGCCCGCGGACGCGGCTTCGCCCGGTGACGCGATCTTCTTCCTGTCGCGGGCCTCGGTCGATATCGGAAACAACAAGACCGAAGCCGAGGGTGACACCCTGCGCACGGTGGCGGGACTCGAAGGTGACTTCGACCTGCTCGACCGCTCCTTCTACTGGAACGTGTCGGCGAACTTCGGCCGTTCAGAGGGCAGCTTCACCAGCCCGAACATCATCCAGAGCCGCTTCTTGCAGGCGATCGACGCCGTTCGCGACGCCAGCGGCGCCGTCGTGTGCCGCGACCCCGTGGCGCGGGCGGCGGGTTGCGCCCCGCTGAACATGTTCGGCCTAGGTTCACCCAGCCAAGCGGCGCTCGACTATATCGGCGTTCGTTTCCAGAGCGACTATGCGCTGCTGCAGACGGTCTATGAAGGTAACTTCGGCGGCGAACTGATCGACCTGCCGGCCGGACCTTTGAGCTTCAATGTCGGCTACGAGTATCGCCGCGAGAAGTCAGACTTCAATCCGAACGCTCCGCAGGAACTAGGCGTCGGCCGCTCGGCCGCCATCTCGAACCTGCAAGGCAAGTTCGACACGAAGGAAATGTACGTCGAGGGCCTGGCGCCGATCTTCGGCGGCGACTTCACCCTGCCGGGCCTCCACCGCCTGGAGATCGAGGGCTCCTACCGCAAGATCGATCACAGCCAGGCCGGCGAGGACAAGGCCTGGAGCTACGGTCTGCGGTGGTACCCCGTCGAGGACCTGCTGCTGCGCGCCCAGAAGAGCCGTTCGTTCCGGGCCCCGGCCATCACCGAGGTCAACCTGCCGAACGCGACCAGCTTCATCACCGCCACCGACCCGTGCGACTTCCGGAACATCGGCACCGGTCCGAACCCGGCGACGCGCACGGCCAACTGCCGGGCGGCGTTCCAAGCGCTGGGCCTACCGGCGAACTTCTCACTGACCTCTCAGATCCAGGCGGCGACCGCCCAAGGCAACACCTCGGGCAACCCGAACCTGGAAAACGAAATCGCCGAGCAATGGTCGGCGGGCTTCGTCTATCAGCCGTCCTTCGCTCCTGGGCTGGCGGTCTCGTTCGACTGGGTCAATATCGACCTGACCAACGCCATCTCGAACTTCAACCTGACCTCGATCCTGCAGGTCTGCTACGACTCGCCCAACCCGCCCGCCGACGCTTGCAACCGCTTCCTGCGCGGGAACGCCACCCTGGCCGCCGCACGGCAGGGCCAGATCCTGACCAACGGCGAGAGCAACGGGGCGGGTGTTACGTCAATCGGCCCGCAGACCGGCTTCATCAACGCCGGCTATACCCACTTCCAGGGCTTCACCCTGGGAATCGACTACAACGTCAATCTCGCCGACCTGTCGGACATGCAGGATTGGCTGGGCGGCAATCCGGGCAGCCTGAACTTCAACTTCGACCTGTTCCACGTGAACAAGCAGGAGACCTCGGTCACCGGCCTCGGCTTCGACCTGAATGACGACAAGAACGAGATCGGCAACGCCGACTTCCGCTGGAAGCTGGAAAGCGCCTATCTGCGCGACCCGTTCTCGGTGATCTGGACGATGAACTACATCGGGGAGTCGGAGTTCAACAACGACTTCACTCCGGAGACGCGCCTCCCGCTGACTGTGAAGCGCTACATCCTCCACGATCTGGCCTTCACCTATAAGCTCGACAATCTCGCCGAGCGGATGGGCGTCGGCATGGACAACCTCAAGCTCCGCTTCATCGTGCGCAATGTCGCTGACAAGGAGCCGCCGTGGGGCGCCACGAACTCGGCCAATGCATACGGTACCTACGACTTCATCGGTCGCTACTATCAGGTGGGCCTCACCGCCCGCTTCTAGGGCCTAGAGGGTCGTCCGCTTCGCGCGGGCGGCCTAGCTGGAGAGCAACGGAACCGCCGGCGTGGACGCCGGCGGTTTTGTTTTGGCCCCTAGTCCTCGGCCAGCCAGCCCAGCACCTCGGGCCAGTGCTTGTGCGGCAGGAAGTGGCCGGTCGCCGGGAAGACCCGCGTCTCGCCCACCCGCTCTCCCAGCCAGGCCTTGACCTGGTCGATGCTGGTCATGGCGTCGTCGGCGCCGTGCCAGACGCTGATCGGCGCCGACAGGCCCGAGAGATCGAGATCGGGACTCCTGGCCGCGCAACGGACCTCGTCGGCGATGCCGCGATGGGTCACCGCCAACGACTCGCCGATATAGTCGACGATGAAATCCATCACCCCCGGATGCGCGGCCAGATAGGCCGCGTCGCTGGGCGCCGACGCCGCGGCCCGGACGAAGCGCTCGATCCCCCGGCGGTTGAGCTGCATCCGCATCAGGGCGAACAGGGTGTCGGCCAGCCAGGCGTTACGCAGGATCCGCCGGCGGAACAACACTCCCGGATGGCCCGCGTCGTGCTCGGTCTCGATCATCTGGCCCGAGGGCCGCACGGAGGCCAGCAGGACGCGATCGACGCCCGCGCCAAGTTCGGCGGCGGCCATCAGGGCGAAGGCCGCGCCCGACATGAAGGCGGCGATCCGCACCGGGCCGAGCCCCAGACCGGCGGCCAGTTCCGCCATGTCGCGGCCGACCCCCTGAATGGTGAAGTTGGGTCGCGGGTCGGAGCGTCCAGCGCCGGGCCGTTCCGGCGCGATGAGACGCAGGCCGAGGTCCCGGGCCAGCACATCGGAGCCTCGCGGCAGGATGCTGCAGCCCAGGCCCTGATGGAACACCAGCACCGGCCGCCCCTGGGGATCCCCATAGTCGCGCCAGGCCAGCCGGCGCCCGTCGGAAAGCTGGAAGAACCGGATGGGCGGCGCGGTGGCCAGGGCGCCGCGTTCCGTGGCCGAGATCGCCGCCGCCGGCGCCTCCTCGCCGAAGGCGCCCGAGAGCGAGCCCAGCTGGGTCAGGGCCCGCACCAGCTCGCTCTGGCGGTTCAGGCCCATCTTGTCGAACACCGCGCGGAGCTGGTTGCGCACGGTGTTGACGCTGATCGCCAGGTCGTCGGCGGCCTCTTTCAGGGTCAGGCCATCCTTCAGCCGGGCCGCCACGCGCGTCTCGGCCGGGGTCAGCCCGAAGCTGTCGCGCATGGTGGCCCACAGCCGGTCGGTGGTCTCCACCGCCGGGAACAGCACCGCCACCGCGCCCTCCCCCAGCTCGCCGAGCGGCGGCAGGTCGGCGGCCAAGGCCACCGGCAGGGCCCGCGCCGGGATCACATAGGCGAAGTGCGGGGCCTCGTCGTCGGCCTGGGTGAACTTGACGATCACCTGGCGGCCGGCGGCCTCGCGCAGCCGTCGCCGCGCCGCGTCCAGGGCCTCGTGGTTGGCGGGATTGAAGAACCGCAGGCCCCGGGCCTCGACCAGGCCCAGCCGCTGCTGGAAGGCGGCCGCGCCCCCAGCGTTCCAGGCTATGGCCCCGCCGCTGGGGCCGATCAGCACCACGCCGGCCTGGGTCGCGGCGGCCGGTTCGGCCGGCGCGAGGCCCGCGATCCGTGCGGCGCCGTCGGCCCGGGCCGCTCCGCCGGCCGAGGCCCCGCCCAGGGCCTCGACCAGTTGCTCCCATCGGTCGGGTTCGGCCGCGACGGCGTACAACGCCTCCACGACCAGGGAGATGTTGGCCTTGCCTTGGGGTGTCGCCGTCACCCCTGGCGTCAGGCGGGCACGGCTTGGCGGTGGCCGACCATCCGCGCCAGGCGGCTGTTGATGATCTCCTCGGCCTCCGCGACGATCCGGTGGATCAGCTCCTCGCAGGACGGGATGTCGTGGATCAGGCCCTGGATCTGGCCGGCCGACCAGATGCCGGCGTCGTTGTCGCCCACCTCGTAGACGCTGCGTCCCCGCGTGCCGGCGACCAGCTCGCGCACGTCCTCGAACTTGGCGCCCTGTTTTTCCAGCGCCACAACCTGCTGGCTGATGGCGTTCTTCGCCACCCGGCTGGTGTTGTGCATGGTGCGGAAGATCAGGTCGGTGGCGCGCTCGTCATTGGCGACGATCTGTTCCTTGATGGCCTGGTGGATCGGGCTTTCCTTGGTCGCCATGAAGCGGGTGCCCATGTTGATGCCCTCGGCGCCCAGCGCCAGGGCCGCGACCAGGCCGCGCGCGTCGCCGAAGCCGCCCGAGGCGATCATCGGGATCTTGATCTTGTCGGCCGCCGCGGGGATCAGGATCAAGCCGGGCACGTCGTCCTCTCCGGGGTGGCCGGCGCATTCGAAGCCGTCGATGGAGATGGCGTCCACGCCCATCCGTTCGGCCGACAGGCCGTGGCGCACCGAGGTGCACTTATGGACGACGACGATGCCGTGCTTCTTGAACTCGTCGACGTGTTCCTGCGGCTTGTTGCCGGCGGTCTCGACGATCTTGACGCCTGAGTCGATGATCGCCTGGCGGTACTCGGCATAGGGCGGCGGGGTGATCGCCGGCAGGATGGTGAGGTTCACCCCGAACGGCTTCTTGGTCAGGCTCCGGCAGCGCTCGATCTCCTCGCGCAGCTTGTCCGGCGTGGGTTGGGTCAGGGCGGTGATGAAGCCCAGGCCGCCGGCGTTGGCGACGGCGGCCACCAGCTCGGCCCGGCCGACCCACTGCATGCCGCCCTGGACGATCGGATGCTCGACGCCCACGAGCTCGGTGAAACGGGTCTTCAGGGCCATGACGTTCTCCCAAACAGCTGTTTGGAAGACAATGAACCCGGCGCCGGGGCGTCAGGCAAGCCGTTTGCGCAACGATCTTGCTATTGCAGGCCCGAGCGCCCGATGGCGTAGAAGCGGTCGGAGCGCTGCTTGCGCAGGGCCTCGACATTCATCGAGGCCAGGGACTCCAGCTCCTCGGCCACCGCATCGCCCACCGCCTTCATGGCGGCTTCCTTGTCGGAATGGGCGCCGCCCGGCGGTTCGGGGATGATCCGGTCGACGATCTTCATGCCGATCAGGTCCTGGGCGGTGATCTTCATCGCCTTGGCGGCCTCCTCGGCCGTCCGCGCGCCGCGCCACAGGATGGAGTTGGCGCCCTCGGGGGGGATCACCGAATAGATGGCGTGCTCCAGGATCAGCACCCGGTTGCCGCAGGCGATGCCCAGAGCGCCGCCCGACCCGCCTTCGCCGGTGACCACCGCCACCATGGGCACGTTGAGCATCAGGCACTTCTCGGTCGAGCGCGCGATGGCCTCGGCCACGCCGCGCTCCTCGGAGCCCACGCCCGGATAGGCGGCAGGCGTGTCGACGAAGCTGATCACCGGCAGGTTGAACCGCTCGGCCATCTCCATCAGCCGGATCGCCTTGCGGTAGCCCTCCGGCCGCGCATAGCCGAAATTGTGCTTCACCCGGGTGACGGTGTCGCGGCCCTTCTCGTGGCCCATGACCACCACCGGCTGGCCGCGGAATCGGCCCAGCCCGCCCATCAGCGCCTGGTCGTCGGCGAACTTGCGGTCGCCGCGCAGCTCCACGAACTCCTCGATCAGCCCGCCCACATAGTCGACGAAGTGCGGCCGCTCGGGGTGGCGCGCCACCTGGGTCTTCTGCCAGGCGTCCAGCTTGGAATAGGCTTGACGGCGCATGTCCTGGGCGCGGGCGCGCAGGGCCTCGATCTCGCCGTCCAGGGCGCCGGAGCCCGTGGTCTCGGACAGTTTCGAGAGCTCCTCGATCTTGGCTTCGAGGTCGGCGATAGGGCGCTCGAACTCGAGGTAGTGCGCGGCCATTCGAGGAATCTTCTGTTTCGCTTCCGTCTGCGGAAGGGGCGGAAATTAGGCGGGAACCTTCAGCCTAACAAGTCCGGCGAGCAGCTTGTGGTTTCATCGCCTTGGACGGGCCCCGGGGCGCGCCGTGCAACCTCTGCCCTAGAGGAACGTTTTGGCAGCCGAGGTCGAACCGAACCCACGTCCGGCGGGAGGCTGGCGGGAGGCTCCCCTTCAGAGAGTGGCGCGCCTAGCGCCTGACATCAGGAGTCCACCATGAGAGCCCTCAAGATCGCCCTTGTCGCGACCGCCGCCCTGGCCACCGCCGCGCCGGCGTTCGCCCAGTACCAACCGACCCAGCAGTACCAGCGCGACCTGCGCACCTACGAGAACGACCGCGCCGACTATGCCGACCGGCGCGAACAGTACGAACAGGCTCGCGCCAGCTATGAAGAGCGCCGCGAAACCTATGAGCGCGAACGCGCCCGCTATGACGCCCGCTATGGCCCCGGCGCCTATGTCCGCGTCTACGGTCCCGCCCCCGCCTGGGACGACTCCTATTGGAGCGACCGCTATCGGAGCGTGAGGTGGTCGAGCCGCGACGACTACGACCGCGAGCTTCGCCGCTACGAAGCCGACCGCCGCACCTACGACCGCCAACACGGCATGGGCGCCTATGAGCGTCGCTACGGCCCGCCGCCGATCTGGGCCGCCGGCGACTATGGCCGCGATGCGTCCTATTCGGGGACCTATGTCGATCCCTGCCGGGATCGCCGCAGCAACAACAGCACCGTGGCCGGCGGCCTGCTCGGCGCCCTGGCGGGCGCTGCGCTCGGCTCCAACGTGGCGGCGCGCAACGCCCGCACCGAAGGCGCGGTGCTCGGCGCCGTGGTCGGCGGGGCCATCGGCGCCGGCATCGGCCGGGCCCACGAGAACGCCAAGTGCGACGACACCGGCTATTACTACAGCTACGACCAGACCATCCCGTACCGCGAGAGCCGCTACGAGCGCGGCCGCCGCTCGGGCCAGTACGACTACAGCTACTACAGCCGCCAGCGGTGCCGCCTGGCGCCCGCGCCGATCCGCGGCGACGAGTACCGCTACGTCCGGGTCTGCCCGGACCGTGACGGCCGCTACCGCATCACCGGCTAGCCGCCCTTCGAGACAAGAGGCCGCCCGCTCCCGCGGGCGGCCTTTTCCGTGGCCCTCAGCTCTTCTTGGCCAGCGGGTGCTTGGTGGCCACCACCTCGGCCAGGCGGTCGCCAGCCACATGGGTGTAGATCTGGGTGGTGGCGATGTCGGCGTGGCCCAGCAGCTTCTGCACCACCCGCAGGTCGGCGCCGCCCTCCAGGAGGTGGGTGGCGAAGGCGTGGCGCAGGACGTGGGGGCTGACGCGCGCCGGATCGATCCCGGCGTCGGCGGCGGCCTCATCCAGCAGCTGGGCGAACCGCCGCGGCGTCAGGCGCCCGCCCTTGCCGCGCGACGGGAACAGCCACGGATTGGCGGCGTCGCCCTTGGGCAGGAAGCCCTTGCGGACCTCCAGATAGGCCTTCACCGCCGCGCGCGCCGCTGCGTTCAGCGGGGCCAGCCGCTCCTTGCCGCCCTTGCCCTTCACGATCAGATAGGCCGGGTCGCGGGCCAGCACCGCCAGCGGCAGGGCGGTGAGCTCCGAGATCCGCAGCCCCGAGGCGTAGGCCAGCTCCACCATGCAGCCGAGCCTCAGGCCCTGGGTCCCGTCGCGAGCGCCGGCCGAGGCGATGATGGCGTCCACCTCCGCGCGGCTCAGCACCTTGGGCAGGGGTCGGCCCTTCTTGGGCGCCTCCACCCGGCGGGCGGGATCGTCGGTCCGCCAGCCCTCGCCCAGCACGAAGCGGTAGAACTGGCGCACGGCGGCCCGGCGGCGCGCCGCGGTGGCCGGCGACAGGCCCCGGTCGCTCAGGGCCGCGAAATAGCTCTCGATGTCCTCGGCCGAGGCGGCGGCCAAGTCGCTGCTCCGGGTTCGAAGGAAGGCCTGGGCGTCGGTCAGGTCCTTGCCATAGGCGGTGAGGGTGTTGCGGGCCGAGGCCCGCTCGACGGCCATCATCTCCAGGAACGCCTCGGCCCACCCCGCGCCGCTCATCGCTGCGCCGCCAGGCCTTCGGCCGCATAGGCCCGTGCGTCCTCGTCCAACCCGACCGCCTGCAGGGCGCGGATGATGCGGACCCGGTCGCCCGTGGGCGGTCCGGCCGCGCCGGCGTCGGCGGAGAGCCATAGGGCCAGCAAGGCGGTCTCGCCCATCAGCTTGCGCTCGGCCGCCAAGTCCAGGGCCAGCATCCGCGAGGGCGAGGCCTTGGCCTCCGCGCCGGTATAGGTGGCGAGCTCTCCGCGCGCCTTCGGATCGGCGGGTGCGCCGAGGGCGGCGAAGATCAGGGCGGCGTTCTGGGCCTTGGGGCGGGACTTGGCGTCGGCCGCCGCCGCGCGATCCATCAGCCGGGCCAGGGTTGCGGCGTCGGCCTGTCCGGCCTTGGCCAGGCTGACGGCGTCAGCCAGCACGGGATCGTCCGGCGTCGTCACCACCTGGCCGCGTTCCAGCGCCGCGGCGACCGCAGGCGAGGCCTTGGCCTGGCTGAGATCCAGGGAAAGGTCGCGCGACAGGGCGTAGTCCAGGCCGTTGCGCAACGAGGCCGGGCCGGGATCGCCCCCGCCGGCCAGCTTCACCCCCATCAGCCGGCCGTACGCCGCGTCGCGGGCCTGGCTCTGGGCGAGATCGAAGGTGAGCTGGGCCGCGCCCGCCTCCCCCGCCCGCTGCTGGCAATAGGCGCGCAGGCGCAGCCAGTAGATGTCGTCGCGGCCGGTCGCCAGTTGCGCGGCGATGGTGCAGGCGCGATCGGGCGCGTCGGCCAGCAGGGCCGCCTCGGCCGCCGCCCGGGCCAATTCGGGCGAGCGGTCCAGGCCGGACGAGCGGTCGAGGATCGCGCTGGCCTCGGCCACGGCGCCCTGCGCCAGCAGGGCCGAGACCCGCGCCCCGGCCAGTCCCGCATCCTCGCCGACGCCCTCGGGCCCCGTGGCGCCGGTGGCCAGCACGCGGCTGGCCAGGCCCCGGCCAGCTGGCGACAGCGGCTTGGTCGCCAGTAGGACGATCACCGTGCGCGCGATGCCGGCGGAGGTTCCGCGCCACAGGTTCGGGCCCAAGCCCGTGTCCCGTCCCGCGGTGGAGAAATGGTCCGGCGCGGCCAAGGGGGTGACCGCCACCTCCTGAGCGCTCGCCGCGCCGGAGACCAGGAAGGCGCCGAGCGCCATGCCGATGAGCCTTCGAGCCATCACCACCTCAACCTAACTCAACGCCTGAAGTTGGCGCGAGGGGCCCTGCTCGTGTAGACCTTCGCCGTTCATGGACCGTTACACACCGCTGCGCGCCCGGACCATCGCCCTCGTGGGCCTCATGGGCGTTGGAAAATCGAGCGTGGGCCGCCGGCTCGCCAACGCGCTCGATCTGCCGTTCCGCGACGCCGACGCGGAGGTCGAGGCCGCGGCCGGTCGCTCCATCCCCGATATCTTCGCCGACCTGGGCGAGGCCGCCTTCCGGGAGGGCGAGCGCCGGGTGATCGCCCGCCTGCTGGAGGACCCGCCTCATGTCCTGGCCACCGGCGGGGGGGCCTTCATGAACCCCGAGACCCGCGCGCTGATCAAGTCCCGCTCGATCTCGGTCTGGCTGAAGGCCGACCTCGACGTCCTGGCCCGGCGGGTGTCGCGCAAGGAGAATCGACCGCTCATCTCCGGCAAGGACCCGCTGGAGGTGCTGCAGGCCCAAGCGGCCGAGCGCTATCCGTTCTATGCCGAGGCCGATGTGGTGGTGGAGACCGGCGACGCCGCCCACCATGTGACGGTCGACCAGGTGATCCAGGCCATGACCGCCCATCTACAGGACCATCCCCGATGAGCCGCACCGTCCGCGTCGGCCTGGACGACCGCGCCTATGACGTGATCATCGGCGGCGGCCTGCTGGACCAGGCCGGAACCTGCCTGCGGCCCTTGTTCAAGCGCCCGCGCACCGCGGTGGTCACCGACGAGACCGTCTGGGCCCTGCACGGCGCGCGCCTGACCACGGCTTTCGAGGCGGCGGGCATAGCCTGCCATCCCATCGTCATGCCGCCCGGCGAACCGACCAAGAGCTGGGAGGGGCTGGCGCAGGTCAGCGACCGGCTGCTGGCCCTGGAGCTGGACCGCGGCGACGTGATCACTGCCTTCGGCGGCGGCGTGGTCGGCGATCTCGCGGGTTTCGCCGCGGCGATCTACAAGCGCGGGATCGATTTCGTGCAGATCCCCACCACCCTGCTAGCCCAGGTGGACTCCTCGGTGGGCGGCAAGACCGCCATCGACACCCCCCGGGGCAAGAACCTGATCGGCGCCTTCCACCAGCCGTTGGCGGTCCTGGCCGACCTCGACGTGCTCGCCACCCTCTCGGACCGCGAGATGCGGGCCGGCTACGCCGAGGTCATCAAGTACGGCCTGCTGGGCGACTTCGCCTTCTTCGAATGGCTGGAGACGCATGGACCGAAGGTTCTGGCGCGCGATCCCGAGGCCCTGGGCTACGCCGTCGCCCGCTCGGTCGAGATGAAGGCCGAGATCGTCGCCGAGGACGAGAAGGAGGTCGGCCGCCGCGCCCTTCTGAACCTCGGCCACACCTTCGGCCACGCCCTGGAGGCCGAGACGGGCTTCGGCGAGGGCCTGCTGCACGGCGAGGCGGTGGCGGCGGGCTCGGCCATCGCCTTCCGGTTCTCCGCGGCCCAGGGGCTCTGCGCGCGCCAGGACGCCCAGCGGGCCGAGGCGGCCATCGCCGCCGCCGGCCTGCCCACCCGATTGGCCGGCGTCGCCGCCGCGCCCTTCGCCGCCGAGGCGCTGGTCCGCCACATGGGCCAGGACAAGAAGGCCGAGGGCGGCAAGCTGACCTTCATCCTGGCGCGCGCGCTGGGCGATGCGTTCGTCGCCAAGGATGTCTCCGCACAGGCCGTCCACGACTTCCTGATCTCCGAAGGAGCTTCCCCGTGATCGTCGCGATCCTCGCCGGCCTAGCGCCGGTCCTGGTCGTCCTGCTGGGCCTCTCGGGACTGATATCGGCCGCCGAGACCTCGATGACCGCGGCCAGCCGCGGCCGGATGCACCAGTTGGAGCGCGAGGGCGACCGCGCCGCCCGTAGGGTGAACGTGCTCATCGCCGATCAGGAACGGATGATCGGGGCGATCCTGCTCTCCAACAACGTCATCAATATCGGCGCCTCGGCGCTGACCACCCTGGCCCTCTCCACAGCTTTCCCCGGTCCGATCGGGGCCCTGATCGCCACCGCGGTGATGACCGTGCTGATCGTGATCTTCAGCGAGATCCTGCCGAAATCCCTGGCCATCGCCCGCGCCGACGACGTGGCTCGGGCGCTCTCGATCCCGACCTATTGGGTGGTGCGTATCTTCGGGCCGCTGGCCAACGGCGCCCAGTGGGTCGTGCGTCAGACCCTCAAGCCCTTCGGCATCAACCTCTCCATGGAGACCGACGTCCTGGCGGCCCACGAGGAGATCCGCGGCGCGGTGGAGTACCACCACTCCGAGGGCCTAGTGGAGAGCCGCGACCGCCGCATGCTGGGCGGGGTGCTGGACCTGTCGGAGATGGATGTCACCCAGGTGATGGTCCACCGCAAGTCGATCTCGATGATCGACGCCGACCTGCCGTCGCGCGAGATCGTGGCGGCCATGCTGGAGAGCGGCCACAGCCGCGTTCCGCTCTATCGCAACGACACCGAGAACATCATCGGCATCCTGCACGCCAAGGATCTGCTGGTGGCCATGGCCGATTCCAACGCCGCCTTCGAGAAGCTGGACATCCCGGCCATCGTCCGCGAGCCCTGGTTCATCCCCGAGACCACCACCTTGAAGGATCAGCTCAACGCCTTCCTCAAGCGCCAGAGCCACTTCGCCCTGGTGGTGGACGAGTACGGCTCCCTGCAGGGTCTGATCACCCTGGAGGACATTCTCGAGGAGATCGTCGGCGAGATCGAGGACGAACACGACAACGCGCTCGAGGGCGTGCGCGCCCAGCCGGACGGATCGGTGATGGTCGACGGCTGGGTGGCGATCCGCGACCTGAACCGCGCGCTCGACTGGAACTTGCCCGACGACGACGCCGTCACCGTGGCCGGCCTTGTGATCCACGAGGCCCAGACCATCCCCAAGGTCGGCCAGACCTGGACCTTCCATGGCCATCGCTTCCAGGTGGTCAAGCGCGAACGAAATCAGATCACCTGCCTGCGCATCTCGCCGCCCCAGGACACCGTTGAACTCTAACGGTCGGGAAGGCGACAGACACGCGCTGGTAGAAAGCCTTCAATCGTCACAGTGGATCGCGAGGAACTGCGATTCTGGTCCGACGGGCGATGCTGGGGGTGTCGTCCGTCGGACAGCCTCGCCCCGGCGCGCGGACTTGACTATGATCCGCTCGGCGCGGCTCTTGTGGTGACGCCGGAGAATTCCGGGGTTTGGGAGCGAGAATGAGCGAAATTCCTGATCTGGCGGGCCTCCGCGTCCTCGTAGTCGAGGACGAGATGATGGTCTCGATGCTGATCGAGGACATGCTGGAAGACCTGGGCTGCAAGGTCGTGGGTCCCGCCTCGCGGCTCGACGAGGCCATCGAATTGGCCAACACCGCCGAACTCGACTGCGCGGTCCTCGATGTAAATCTGGGCGGACAGCCGATCTTTCCCCTCGCCGACCTGCTGCGGGCCAAAGGTGCGCCTTTCGCCTTCGCCACCGGTTACGGCGACGCCGGCCTGCGCGACGTCGACAAGGGTTCGATGGTCCTGCAGAAGCCGTTTCGCGAGGGCGACCTGGCCCGGATTCTCGGCGAGCTCCGCGCCAAGGTTCTCTGATCCGCGACCTCGGATGGTAAGCCGAGGCGAAACCAAACCTATGGTTTAGCCAAATAACCAGAGTATTTGACTTCGGGTTACAATAAACACGCTGAATCCATTTTTTATAACAACCTTTAATGCGGCGCGCGACTCCGCGTTTGCTTAAGGGATTCTCGGGTTTTCTTCGAATTAACTCATTCGATTAGGCCAGGATTTAGCACGGTCCGGCATGCTGCGCTCACGAACTGAAATCGGGGGCGGAGATGTCGACACGCAAGGTGTTCGCTCGGGATACGCGCGGCAACGTCGCCGTCCTGTTCGCGTTGGGCTTGCCGCTGGTGATCGGCGGATCGGCCCTCGGGATCGAGACCACCTCCTGGTACTTCAAGTATCAGGCGATGCAGTCGGCGGCGGACGCCGCGGCCTATGCGGCGGCGATCGAGGATCGGTCGGGCTCGTCGGAAGCCGAAATCCAGGCGGTGGCCAACCTTACCGTCAGCGACAACGGCTTCGATATCGGGCCCGGCACGATCCAGGTGACCCGGACGGCTCAGAATGGCGGTGGCCAGGTCGAGGTGATCCTGCGCGACCAGGCGCCTCGATACTTCAGCGCCTTCTTTCTGAAGAACGACGTGACGCTGTCGAGCCGCGCCGTGGCGACCTACAACTCCGCCGCCAGCGCCTGCCTGCTGGCCCTGGATCCGACCGCCGGCGCGGCGGCGCAGTTTTCCGGCAGTTCGATCCTGACCCTGGACGGCTGCAGCGTCATGTCGAACTCAGTCGCCGCGAACGCGGTCAATGTGCAGGGCTCGGCCAAGCTGTCCACGGACTGCGTCATCGCCGTAGGCGGAGTCACGGCCACCACCGGCCTGACCATGAGCGAGTGCGACGCCCCGATGACCGAGCAGACGCCGGTCGCCGACCCCTACAAGAACGTGCCCGCGCCGACGCCCAGCGGTAGCTGCAAGCCGGTCCCGAACAATGGGACGCTCAACCCCGGCCGCTACTGCAGCGGCCTGACCGCCAAGGGAAACCTGACCCTCAATCCCGGCGTCTACTACGTGGAGGGCGACTTCACGGTGAACGCCACCGCCAGCGTCACCGGCTCGGGAGTGACCATCTACACGACGAACGGCGGCTACGTGAAAATGAACGGCTCGGCCCATGTGGACCTTACCGCGCCGGCCAGCGGCGCCTATTCGGGCATCCTGTTCTTCGGTGACCGAAACACCGTGGGCGGGAGCAACAAGTTCCTCGGCGACGCCAGCTCCCAGATGACCGGTGCGATCTACTACGCCTCCCAGGAAGTCGACTACCAGGGCAATTTCTCCGGGCAGAACGGCTGCACCCAGGTCGTGGCGCGCATCATCCAATGGACGGGGAACGCCACCGTCGGCGTCGACTGCAGCGCCTTCGGCATGACCGCTATTCCCCTGCTCAATCTCGTGAGGCTGACGGCATGAGCACCTTCCTTCGCGCCTTCCATCGTGACCGCCGCGGCGTGGCGGCCATCGAGTTCGCGCTCATAACGCCGGCGATCGCCCTGCTGGCGGCAGCATCCTTCGCCGTCTGGCAATTCGCCGAGGGTCGCCAGGAGATGCGCAGCGCCCTTGAGGTTGGCGCCCATTACTACATGAACGGCGGATCGGATGACGCGGTCGCAGCCACCCTGGCCCGGTCCAACTGGCGCAACAGGCCCGAGACGGGCGTCATCGTGACGGCGCGGGCCTGCCGCTGCGGCGAGGTCGTGGTGGCCTGCGCCAGCCTCTGTCCGGCCAGCCGCCCGCCGGCGGTCTATGTCACCCTCTCGGCCACGGCGCCCCTGCATCGCGATGGCCGCGAAGTCACCGATCGGACGGTGGTCCGTGTCCGCTAGGCTTCGGAGAGCATTTCGGGCCGCGGCGAGCGAGGGCGGAACCTCGGCCGTCGAGTTCGCCTTGGTGGCGCCCGTCATGATCATGCTGCTTCTGGGCATCATGCAGTTCGGCTGGACGCAGCACAGGCTCTCCAGCGTCCGCAGCGCGATGGAGCGGGCCAACCGCGCCTTGCTGATCGATCCGCAGCTCACCCAAGCCGCGGCGCAGGCCATCGTGACGAGCCACCTGGACACCACCGCCAACACCGATGTCACCGTCACGCTCACGACGGAGACCATCGCCGCCGGCAAGGTCGCGCGGCTGACCACCCTCTATGTCGCCGAGTTCGGCGTCCCCGGGCTCGCCACGTTCAGCATTCCCTTTCGGGTCAACAAGACCACCGTCCTCAAGGCGGCGACCTAGCCCTGGCTACTTCGGCAGGGCGAGCGAGGCCTGGGCGAAGGCATAGCGCCAACCCTCGGGCGTGCGCACATAGGTGTCGCTGAACCACAGGCGGCGATCGAAAGCGCCCTTCTCGTTGACGCCCTTCACCCAGAGCCGCGCGGTCACCACCGCGGTGTCGCCCCAGATCCGCACCACCTGGGTGCCGGGATCCTCGTCCTGCTGCTCATAGGTGATCGAACCGGCCCGGGCCTCCTTCAGCAGGTCGTCGCGCGAGACCGTGCGGCCGTCGCCCAGCACCAGGGTGAAGTCGTCGTGCAGGATCGCGTCCATGGCCGCGGCGTCATTGCGCTTCACCGCGGCCTGGTAGGCCAGGTCGAGGGCCGCGACGGCCCTGCGGTCGTCCTCGGGCCCAGCCCGCGCCACGCCGGGGACCACGAAGGCCGCCGCGGTGGCGAGGAACAGGCTCAGCATTTTCGAGTCCATGGGCGGTCCTCCTGGCGTCTCGGGCCGCAGAGCCTAGCGGCCGCGGGCGCCACGGGCTTTCAGCTTCTTCAGGTTCGCCGACCTGAATTTTCCGATAGCGCCGGGACTGCGCCGGGGGTCATGTTCGCCCCGTGAACCAGCGCCCCTGCCCCGACGCCTTCCACGAAACGCGGCGGCGTCTTATCGAAGGCGGGCCACTGCGCGTGGACATCGCCACGGCCCACGGCCTGACCGCCGACTGGACGGCCGAGGTGCTCTCGGACGAGCGCCAGATCCTGATCCCCATCGCCAGCACCTTCTCCTTCAAGGCCGGCCGGCGCGAGGCGATCTGCGATCCCAACCAGGTGCTCATGATCTCGCCGGGCCTGGTCTCCCGCGACCGCCGGCTGGCTGATGACGACGTGCGCGCCATCATCCTCACCCTGTCCGAGGAGCACCTGGAGGAGCTGGTCGGCGAAAGCCTCGCCCGGTTCGACGAGTTGACCATCCCGGCGTCGCACACCGCCCAGCGGCTGGCCGCGGCCCTGATGCGCGGCGAGGGCGAGGATGGCCTCAGCATCGAGGACGCCGCCCTGCGCCTGCTGTGCTCGGCGCTAGGCGCGCCGTCCCGCGCCGATCCCCTGGGCCCGCGCCCGCTGCGGCTTGTCGCCGCCGTCAAGGAGATGCTGGCCCAGGCCTCCGAGCCCCTGTCGCTGACCCGGATCGGCCGGGCCCTGGGGGTCTCGCCGGTCTATCTGTCGGAGATCTTCCACCGCGCCGAGGGCACGCCCATCGGCCGCTACCAGCGCAGGCTGCGCCTGACCCGCGCGCTCGCCCTGCTGCCGGAGACCGAGGACATCGCGGGCCTGGCCCTGGACCTGGGCTTCTCCAGCCATAGCCACTTCACCGCCGCCTTCCGCGCCGCCCACGGGGTCACGCCCTCGGCCTATCGCGGGACGCCGCCACGGACGGCCCGGCGGCGTTAGAAGCCCTTGGCCATCATCCCGGCCAGCACCTTGTCCGGGGTCATCGGATAGTCGCGCAGCCGCACGCCGGTGGCGTTGTAGATGGCGTTGGCCACCGCCGCGCCCGCCCCGCAGATGCCCAGTTCTCCGACGCCCTTGATGCCCATCGGATTGGCCTTGTCGTCGGCCTCGTCCAGGAAGATGGCGTCCAGGTCGACGATGTCGGCGTGGCTGGGCACCAGGTACCCGGCCATGTCCTGGTTGATGAACGAGCCATAGCGCGGGTCGACGGCGTTGCCCTCGGTCAGCGCCGTTCCGACGCCCCAGATCATGCCGCCGGTGACCTGGCTCTTGGCGGTCTTGGCGTTGAGGATGCGGCCGGCGGCGAACACCCCGAACATCTTGCGCATCCGCACCTCGCCGGTGACCGTGTCCACCCCCACCTCGGCGAAGTGGGCGCCATAGGTGTGCTGGGAATAGTCGCGGGCGTCGGCGGCCGGGCTGATGGAGCCCTCCACATAGACCCCCTCGGGCGCGGCGCGGGCCACCAGGGCGGCCAGGCCCTCGGTGCGGTTCTCGATGCCGATCAGGCCGTTCTCGAAGGTGACGTACTCGGCCGGTCCGCCATAGAGCGGCGAGTTGGGGTCGCCCACCGCCAGTTCGGTCAGCGCCCGGCGCAGGTTCATGCCCGCCTCATAGGCCGCCGAGCCCGCCGTGGCGGCCCCGAACTGGCCGCCGGAGCCCGGCGCCGGCGGGAACTCGGAGTCGCCGATCTCCACCTTCACCTTGTCCATGGAGACGCCCAGGGTCTCGGCGGTGATCTGGGCCAGGATCGTATAGGTGCCGGTGCCGATGTCGGTCATGCCTTGGCGCAGCGTGATGGTCCCGTCGGCGTCGATCCGCACCCCGGCCTTGGCCGGCAGCAGGAAGTTGCCGCGGATGGCGCAGGCCATGCCCATGCCCACCAGCCAGCGCCCGTCGCGGACCTGGCCGGGCTTGGGATTGCGGCGGTCCCAGCCGAACCGCTGGGCGCCCTCGGTCAGGCATTGGACCAGTTGGCGGATGGAGAACGGCTTGCCGGTCTCCGGGTCCACGTCGGGCTCGTTGCGGATGCGCAGCTCGATGGGGTCCATGCCGAGCTTCTCGGCCAACTCGTCCATGGCGCATTCCAGGCTGAGCATGCCCGGCGCCTCGCCCGGCGCCCGCATGGGGCCCGCCCCCGGCAGGTCCATCTTCACCAGACGATGGCCGGTCAGCCGGTTGGGCGCGGCGTAGAGGTTGCGCGAGAAATTGGCCGCGTGCTCGGTGAAGATCGCATTGCGGGCGCAGTGGGTGGTCGCCTCCACCGCGAAGGCGGTCAGCCGGCCGTTCGGTTCGGCGCCCAGGCGCACGCGCATGATCACCGCCGGCCGGTGGATGGTGCCGTGGAACATCTGCTGGCGGGTGTAGGCGATCTTCACCGGCCGCCCGAGCTCCCGCGCGCCCAGGGCGGCGAGGATCAGGTCGTCATAGGGCTGGCCCTTGCCGCCGAAGCCGCCGCCGATATAGCGGGTCAGCAGGTGGACCCGGTCGCCCGGGATGGCCAGGGTCTCGGCCAAGGCATGCTGGCCGCCCTTCACCATCTGGATCGAGGTGTGGACCGTGACCTTGTCGCCGTCCCACCAGGCGAGCGTCGCCACGGGCTCCATTTGCACGTGGTTCTGGACCGGGCTGACATAGGTCTCGTCGATCGTCACCGGGGCCGATCCGTAGGCGGTCGGGAAGTCGCCGATATGGACATCTTCCTCGCCCGGAGGCTGGTCAGCCTGGTCCAGGCTGGCCACGAAATCCACAACCGCCGGCTCGGCCGCGTACTCGGCTTCCACCAGGTTGGCGGCGGCCCGCGCGTTCTCGAAGGTGTCGGCGACGACGAAGGCCACCGACTGGCCGAAATACTCGATCCGGTCGCCCACCAGGGCGGGATTGGAGGCCCGCTGGCTGCGAGGGTTGGCACGGCTGCCGCGCGAGGCCTGGGCCGGGACGTTGTGATGCGTCCAGACGAACTGCACGCCGGGGGAAGCCTCCGCCGCGGCGGTGTCGATGCGCGTGATCCGGCCGCGTGCTATCGGCGCGGTCACCAGATAGCCATAGGCGGGCGGCGACGGGGCCTCGACCTCATAGGCGTAGGGGGCGTTCCCAGTGACCTTCAGCTTGCCCTCATAGCGATCGACCCCCTTGCCGATCAGCCCGCCGCGGTTCTCGGTGATGGGGTTGGGCGCGGCCCAATCCTTGACGGAGCTCATGCGCCCCTCCCTTGCTCGGCGAGCGTCGCCACCGTCAGCCGGCGGATGACATCGATCTTGAAAGCGTTGCGGCCATTGGCCCGGGCGCTCGCCAACTCGGCCTCGACGGCCTCGGCGGGCGAAGCGCCGGCCGCCAGCGCCGCCTCGGTCTTCTCGGCGCGCCAGGCCTTGTGGGCCACGGCGCCGAAAGCCACCTGGCCGCCGGCCACAGCCACACTGGCAAGCCCCCCGGCGTAGGAGGCCCGGTCGCGGACCTTGGCGTAGGCCTGCCCGCCCTTGGGCGGCGGCGGCAGGATCACGGCGGTGATCAGTTCGCCGGGCGCGAGGTCGGTCTCGATCTGCGGGGTGTCGCCGGGCGGGCGGTGCAGGTCCTGCACGGCGCGGGTCCGCGAGGACCCGTCCGGCGAAAGGATTTCCACGCTGGCGCCGAGCGCGGCCAGCGCCACGGCCATGTCCGAGGGGTGGGTGGCGATGCAATGGTCGCTGGCGCCGAAGATGGCGCTGTTGCGATTGAGGCCCTCCAGCGCGCCGCAGCCCGAGCCGGGCTGGCGCTTATTGCAGGGCTTGGTGGTGTCGTAGAAATAGGCGCAGCGGGTTCGCTGCAGCAGGTTGCCGCCCACCGTGGCCTTGTTGCGAAGTTGGCCCGAGCCGCCCGAGACGATGGCCTGGACCAGGACAGGATAGAGGGCCCGCACCGTGGCGTCGGCCGCCACCTGGCTGTTGGTCGCCGCCCCGCCCAGCCGGACGCCCCCGTCGGCGGCCTCGATCCCCGCCAGCGGCAAGCGGCCCACATCCACCAGATGGGTCGGCCGCTCGATGTCGAGCTTCATCAGGTCCAGCAGGTTGGTGCCGCCGGCGAGGAACTTGGCCCCCGGGGTCGAGGCCACGGCCTTCACGGCCGATAGGGCGTCGGCGGCGCGTTCGTAGGTGAAGGGCCTCATGCGGCGTCTCCCGCCACGTCGCGGATCGCCGCCAGGATCTGGGGATAGGCCGAGCAGCGGCAGATGTTGCCGCTCATCCGCTCGCGGATCTCGCCGTCGGTGAGCGAGATGGCGCCGGTCAGGTCGTCCGTCGCCTGGCTGGGCCAGTTGTCGGCAGCCTCCTTCAGCATGCCCACCGCCGAGCAGATCTGGCCCGGCGTGCAGTAGCCGCACTGGAAGGCGTCCTGGTCCAGGAAGGCGACCTGCATCGGGTGCAGAGCCGCTTCGGTCCCGATGCCTTCGATGGTGGTGATCTCGTCGCCGTCGTGCATGACCGCCAGGCTAAGGCACGAATTGATCCGCACCCCGCCCACCAGAACGGTGCAGGCGCCACACTGGCCGTGATCGCAACCCTTCTTCGAGCCGGTGAGCTGCAGGTGCTCGCGCAGGGCGTCCAGCAGCGTCGTGCGCGGATCGAGATCGAGCGTCCTCGCCTCGCCATTGACGGTCATTGTCGTCTTCATGTCGCCTCCCCAGGCGGGCCGCCGCAGTCCGGCGAACCAGGAAATAATTCTAGCTCGGCTCTCCGGGAGCCAGCGCCTTGACCGAAAGGGCGTGGATGGGCCCGTTCAATTCTTCAGCCAGGGCCTTGTAGACCATACGCTGGCGCGCCACCTTGGGCGCTCCAGCGAAGGCCGCAGCCTCGATCAATACGTTAAAATGACTTTCTCCCCCTGGTGTCGCGCCCGCGTGGCCGGCATGCCGGTCGGAGTCGTCCTGGATTTCCAGGCGGGTGGGCGAGAACGCCGCGGTGAGCTTGTCGTGGATGGTCTCAAATATGGCGCCCATCGGCATCAAGTTCAATTCTTGAAAGGGACTCTAGGAGCCTCATACTTGGGTCATGGCCGGCGCGTTTCAATACAAGCCTAAGTTCGTCGACATCCGGGTGCGTCCGCCGACCCCCGAAGAGGCCGCACAGGCCGATGACGACGTCTATGCGCTGAAGCCCGGGGAACGGGCTTGTGACCATGCGGGGTGCCGCCTGGCCGCGACGGCGCGCGCGCCGAAATCCCGCGACATGCTCAACGAGCACTATTGGTTCTGCCAGGGCCACGCGGCCGAATATAACCGCCAGTGGAACTTCTTCGCCGGGATGAGCGAGGGCGAGGTGCGTCAGCGCCAGGCCCAGAGCGCCGCCGGCGACCGCCCGACCTGGGAGTTCAAGGCCAGCCGGTTCTCCCGCGAATCGGCGGCGGCCAGCCACAACTTCGGCAAGGGCCAGGGCTATCGCGATCCGTTCAACCTGTTCGGTGGCGGCGGACCCAACGCCCGCGTGGTGACACCCGAAACCCGGCGAATCGGCAAGCTGGAGCGCAACGCCCTGGCCGACCTCGACCTCGAGGACTCCGCCGACGCCCCGAAGATCCGCGCCCGCTACATCGAGCTGGTGAAGCGCTGCCACCCCGACAGCAACGGCGGCGACCGCTCGGCCGAACACAAGCTCCAGCGGGTGATCAAGGCCTATCAGGTCCTGCGCAAGGCCAAGATGGCCTAAATCTCCGCGGCGGAAGGACCAAGGCCGTCCCATGACCAGCGCCGCGCCCGATCCCCTGAAGACACCCGACCCGACCTGGGCCCAGGGCCTGGCGGCGGCCATGGCCCGCGCCGGGGTTAGTCCCGACGCCATCTCGGCCGGCAGCGTGGCGTTCGCGGTGCTGGGCCTGGTGCTGTTCATCGCCGCCGGCTTCGCCGAGGGCCTGTCGCGCGGGGCGCACCTGATCGGGGCGGGGGTCTGCATCCAGTTGCGGCTGCTCTGCAACCTGCTGGACGGCATGGTGGCCGTCGAACACGGCAAGGGCGGCACGTCCGGCCCGATCTGGAGCGAGCTGCCCGACCGCATCGCCGACGCCCTGTTCCTATTGGGGGCCGGATACTGCGCCGCGGCCTCGGGCATGGTGTTCGCCGCCCCCCTCGGCTGGGCCGCGGCGGTGCTGGCGGTGCTGACCGCCTATGTCCGCGAGCTGGGACGCGGCCTGGGCTTCGCGGCCGACTTCTCCGGCCCGATGGCCAAGCCGCACCGGATGGCCGCGCTCACCGCCGCCTGCGCGGTGGCCGCCTTCGAACCCCTGTGGGGCTGGCGGGGCGAGGCCCTGATGGTCGGGCTGTTCGCCATCGTGCTGGGCGCGATCTGGACGGTGGCCCGGCGGACCCGGACCCTGGCGGCGCGGCTCGCCGCGAAAGGTTAGCCGTCAGACCGGAACGTCGCCCGCGACCGTCGTGCGGTGCATGACCCGCAGGTGCCCGTCATAGCCGCCCTCGGCGAAGTGGACGGTGCAGCGGTTGTCCCACATCAGCAGCATGTCCTGCTCCCATTTGTGGCGGTAGACGAACTGGTCCTGGACGATGTGGGCGAACAGGAAGCCGAGGATCGCCTGGCTCTCGGCCACCGCCATGCCCTCGATCCCCACCGTGTAGACCGGGCTGACGAACAGCGCCTTGCGGCCGGTGACCGGATGGGTGCGCACCAGGGGATGGGTGAGCGTCTTGTCGGCTTCGGGCGAGACGATGATCTCCATGGTCCGCTTGGCGGTCTCCTTGGCGAAGATCCCCTGGGTCCCGTAGGCGCGGGTCGCCGAATGGACCGCCCGCACCCCCTCCAGCATCTTCTTCATCACCGGCGACAGGGCCTCATAGGCTCGCGAGCAGTCGGCGAACAAGGTGTCGCCGCCCACCGGGGGGATCACCTGGGAGCGCAGCAGGGTGGCGGCCGGCGGCGTCGTCTGGAAGCTCCAGTCGGAATGCCAGCCCGCGCCGAAATTGGTCGCTTTCTCGTCGGGCTCGCGGCGCAGTTCCAGGACGTTCGGGTGGCCGGGCATGGGGGCGATGAAGGGATCGACCCCGAACGGACCGATGGTCTGGGTGAAGGCCTCCAGCGCCTCCAGCGACAGGGGCTGGCCGGGGAAGGCCACCACCGAATGACGGGCCCAGGCGTCCTTCACGGCGGCGAGGGCGGCCGGCGCCAACGGCCGCGACAGGTCCACGCCCTCGATCCGGGCGCCGAAGCCGCTCTCCTGCTGCGTGACGACGATCTCGGCGACCTGGCCCATGACGTTTCCTCCGGTTCGAGGCTCACCCTAGGCCGGTCGGCTTGGCCCTGCGCGCCGAAGATTTGACATCACGCGCCACGGGACTTGGCTCTGGCTGGCGCATGGCTTCTAGTCGGCTCATGCGTGGCGCCTCGACGATCATGGCGGGCTGGATGAACGCGGCCCTCGACGGCCTAGTCCGCGAGGGCCTGGACCGGCGCGCCCTGACCCATGGCCTGCGCGGCTTCGAGGCGGGCTTCGTGGCCCGCGACTCCCGCGTCGACGTGGCCTCGGCGCGCCGGCTATGGCGGCGCGCGGCCGTGCTGCACCCCGATCCCCTGCTCGGCCTCAAGGTGGGCGCGGGCCTGCCGGTGCAGGCCACAAACGTCGTGGCGATCATCGGCGCCCACAGCGCCACGGTCGGCGAGGCGCTCACCCGGCTGCTCCGCTACCAGCAGCTGGTCAGCAACAGCGGCGTCTACCACGCCGCCCAGGAGGCCGAGGGCCTCCGGCTGAGCTATGTCCCCGCCGCGAGCCCGGTGGAAGTCCACCGCCTGCAGGTCGAGTCGGTCCTGGGCTCCACCGCCGGCCGCCGGGCCGGGCTGAACGGATCGGGCGTGCGGCCCAGGCGGGTTGTGCTGATGACAGGCGCCCCGGCCCCGCGAGCGGTCTACGAGGACTTCCTGGAGCTTCCGGTGGAGTTCGGGCCCCGCGCCGGCCTGGTCTTCGCGCGGGAGGATCTGGCCCGGCCAATCCCCGGCGCCGACCCGCGGCTGCTGGAGTTGAACATGGCTTATGCCGAGGGCCTGCTGCGCGACCAGGACCGCGACGAAGCCCTTTGCGCCCACGTCCAGGCGGTGATCCGCCGCGCTGGGTTCGAGACCGCCACCGCCTCGGCCGCGGCGCGGGAACTGGGCCTGTCGGTCCGCAGCCTGCAACGGCGATTGGCGGAGGCCGGGGTCAGCTTTTCGCAGCTTCGCGACGAGACGCGGATGCGCGAGGCCATGCTCCTGCTCACCCAGTCGCGCCTGTCGCTGGCGGAACTGGCGCGGCGCCTGGGCTATTCCCAGGAGAGCGCCTTCTCCCGCGCGGTCAAAGCCTGGTGGGGACTGACCCCACGGAAGCTGCGGCAGGATGCGGAAAGCGCCTGAGCCACACCGGAGGCTGAAGTCGCCTTGAGCCCGCAAACTGCCGTTTGCATTGACCGCGTAACCCTGTAATCGAAGCCCGCCATGACTTCTTTCGCCGATACCCAAGACGACAAGCTGATCGCGTTGGTCCCGGACAGGAAGGTCTCCATTCGCGAGGCCTTCGGCGTGGACAGCGACATGACCGTGCCCGCGTTCTCGACGCGTGACGCCCACGTGCCCGATCTGGACACCGCCTATAAGTTCGATCCGGAGACGACCAAGGCCATCTGCGCCGGGTTCGCCTTTGATCGCCGGGTGATGGTCCAGGGCTATCACGGCACGGGCAAGTCGACCCACATCGAGCAGGTGGCCGCGCGCCTCAACTGGCCGCTGATCCGGGTGAACCTGGACAGCCACGTGTCGCGTATCGACCTGGTCGGCAAGGACGCCATCGTCCTGAAGGACGGCAAGCAGGTCACCGAGTTCCGCGAAGGCATCTTGCCCTGGACCATCCAGCGGCCGGTGGCCCTGGTGTTCGACGAATACGACGCCGGCCGTCCGGACGTGATGTTCGTGATCCAGCGCATCCTGGAGGCCCAGGGCAAGCTGACCTTGCTGGACCAGAACCGCGTGATCCGGCCCAACCCGTTCTTCCGCCTGTTCTCCACGACCAACACCATTGGTCTGGGCGACACCACGGGCCTCTATCACGGCACCCAGCAGATCAACCAAGGTCAGATGGACCGCTGGTCGATCGTCACCACGCTGAACTACCTGGCCCACGACGTGGAAGCCGAGATCGTGCTCGCCAAGTCGCCCCACTACGACAATCCCGAGGGCAAGCGGACCATCGCCGCCATGGTCCGCGTGGCCGACATGACCCGCAACGCCTTCATGAACGGGGACATCTCCACGGTCATGAGCCCGCGGACGGTGATCACCTGGGCGCAGAACGCCGAGATCTTCGGCGGCGACCTGGCCCTGTCGTTCCGGATGACCTTCCTGAACAAGTGCGACGAGCTGGAGCGCGGCACCGTCGCCGAGTTCTACCAGCGGGCGTTCGGGCAAGACCTGCCGGAAAGCACGGCTCGGGTGCGGGTGGCTTAGAGGCCGCTCCCAAACTCGTCATCCTCGACCGCGCCCACGGGCCCGGTCTTTGGCCCGGTCCGAGGACAGGCTCCGCGCGTATCGGGGATTCATAGACGCCGCAGACAATCCGCTGGCCCGGAGGTCATGGATGGCCGGGACTTGCGCCCGGCCATGACGAACGTGTGTGGGGTGGAACCCTAAGCCGCCAGGACCGGCAGCGCGCGGATGTCCTGCATCCGCCCGCCGACCGGTTCGGTCTGCAGGCGGCAGATGGCCGGCCCGGTGACGAACGGGATGGAAAAGGCGATGCAGGCGTCCAGCTCGACCTTGTTGCGGACATTGGTGACCGCCGCCCAGATCCGCTTCTGCTTGAACAGCGGCAGCCGTTCGGCGAAGCGGCGCAGGGCGACCAGCCGGGTTCTGGTGTCGCCTTCGGGCAGGACCAGGGTGACGCTGGTCACCGCCTCGTGCGGCAGCTTCTCGACCTCGAAGCCGGGGTCGGGCGTGCGCAGGTCGATCTTGATGAAATAGCGCTCCAGCGTTGTGCGAAGCTGGCGAAGCGCCGTGAAGGCCGGGTCGCGCGGCACGTCGTAGACCGCCGCGGCGAGCTGCGGTCGCAGGTCCGACGGCAGCGCCTGGAGCAGGGTCTCGTAGTCCGCCCGTGAGCTGGACCGGATGATGTTGGAATAGCAGATCGGCAGGTAGAGCATCCCGGTGACGCCGGGCGGCTCCAGATAGCGCAGGGCCGCCTCGACGCAGTCGCGATCGAAGGCCTCCGGCTCGCGGGGCATGTGGTCGGCGCCTTCCACCAGGGTCAGGTGCGTCCGGGCGGTTCCCGGGGTCGAGCTCACCACGTCGCCGACGAAGAGGCCGCGCGGTGTGAAATAGATCCCCTGCAGACCCACCAGCTGCGGCAGGGCCTGCTTCAGCAGTTCCCCCGCGTCGGCCATCGGGTCCTGGCCGATCATCACGTGCTGCTCGACCCAGCCCGGGCCGCTCGACCGAGAGACCTTCGGCTTCGGCGGGGCCTCCTTGGCGACGCGCGCCGCCGTCTGTTCGGCGGTCTCGATCCGGCTGAGCCGGCCGCCAGGCGGCAGCAGGCTGGGATCGGTCATGGCGCGGGCGACGGTGGCGGCGTCCAGGGCGGCGAAGGCGGTCACCGCCTCCGGCGGCCCCTCGAACAGCAGCAGGCCGACCTCGCCATCCTCGGCCTCGCCGAACAGCTTGATCTGCAGTTCGTCCGACAGCCGGGCGAGCTCCTCCACGTTCATCTCGTCGGAGCCGGGATCGGTCAGCAGGAAGGAGTAATGGGTGAGCGGCGCGAACTTGCGCGGCCACAGCCAGCGGCTCTCGAGATAGGCCGAAGCGAACTTGGCCACCAGCGGGCCCAACGTCGCCGCGGGGATGCCGGTGCGATCGGCTTCGACGGCCACTCTCAGACAGGCCACCGCGGTCAAACTTCTCTCCCAATCAATGCGCTAGGACTCATCGCAACCCTTGCGTGAATGTGTAAATGGAGTGTGACGTTCCACCAGGGTGCGACACTGACGCCACGGGACCCTTCCCTCCCCCATCGCCTGCGCGCTATGACGATAGGACCATGGCGAAGAATCCGGAAAGCCCTATCGAGCCATTCAAGCGCGCGCTGGCCAACGCCGCGCGCTCGCTCGCCGAGATGCCCGACCTGGAGATCGTCTATTCCGGCGAGGGGCCGCAACTCACCGGCAAGCGCGCGGTCTTGCCGCACCCCCCGCGCGACCTCACCCCGGCCGACGCCTCGCGCATCCGCGGCCTGGCCGACCAGATGGCCCTGCGCATCGCCCACCACGATGTCGCCGCCCACAACAAGGCGCGGCCGGCCTCGGCCCTGGGCGCGCCGGTCTATGACGCCCTGGAACAGGCCCGCATCGAGGCGGTCGGCGCCAACGCCCTCGGCGGGGTCAAGGACAACCTGCGCGCGGTGCACGAGCATGCCTGGGCCAAGAAACCGCTGAACCAGCTGGAGGCCCTGGCCAATCCGCCGATGGCCGACGTGGTGGGCCTGCTGGCCCGCGAGCGGATGACCGGCGAGCCGCCGCCGGCCATGGCCAAGGCCCTGGTCGACCTGTTCCGCGCCGAGGTGGAGAGCAAGGCCGGCCCCGATCTCGACAAGCTGGCCGACGCCTTCCACGACCAGAAGGCCTATGCCCGCATCGCCCGGACCATCCTGCGCGACCTCTCCATGGGCGACGACCTCTCCGACGCCCCCGACCAGTCCGACGAGGACGAAGAGGGCGACGAGGGCGAGAGCGAGGCCAGCGATGATGGCGACGAGGGCGACGGCGAGGGCCAGTCGCCGCAGCAGACCTCCATGGACGACAGCGAAGCGACCCATCGCGAGAGCGAGGACGCCGACAGCCAGGCCATGCAGGCCGACGACGATTCCGACGCCGAGGACAGCGACGAGCCCCCCGAGATGGGCGACGGCGAGCAGCCGGCCCGTCCCGACCTGAAGGGTGAGGGCAAGCAGGCCACCTATAAGATCTTCACCACCGCCCATGACGAGGTGGTCGCCGCCGAGGAGCTGTGCGACGCCGAGGAGCTGACCCGGCTGCGCGCCTATCTCGACCAGCAGCTGGCCAGCCTCTCCAGCGTGGTCTCGCGCCTGGCCAACAAGCTGCAGCGCAAGCTGATGGCCCAGCAGAACCGCTCCTGGACCTTCGACCTGGAGGAAGGGATCCTGGACGTGGCGCGCCTGACGCGGGTGATCACCGATCCCACCGCCTCGCTGGCCTTCAAGGAGGAGGAAGACACCGAGTTCCGCGACACGGTGGTCACCATCCTGATCGACAATTCCGGGTCCATGCGCGGTCGGCCGATCATGGTGGCGGCGGTCTGCGCCGACATCCTGGCCCGCACCCTTGAGCGTTGCGGCGTGAAGACCGAGATCCTGGGCTTCACCACCCGGGCCTGGAAGGGCGGGACCAGCCGCGAGGACTGGCTGAAGGCCGGCAAGCCCGCCCAGCCGGGCCGGCTGAACGACCTGCGCCACATCATCTACAAGGCCGCCGACGCCCCGTGGCGCCGGGCGCGGCGCAATCTCGGCCTGATGATGCGCGAGGGGCTGCTGAAGGAGAACATCGACGGCGAGGCCCTGATGTGGGCGCACCAGCGGCTGATGGGCCGCTCCGAGCAGCGCCGCGTCCTGATGGTGATTTCCGACGGCGCGCCGGTGGACGACTCGACCCTGTCGGTGAACTCCGGCCACTACCTGGAGCGCCACCTGCGCGAGGTGATCGGCGAGATCGAGGCCAAGAGCCCGGTCCAGCTCATCGCCATCGGCATCGGCCACGACGTGACCCGCTACTATCGCCGCGCCGTGACCATTGTCGACGTGGAGCAGCTGGCCGGCGCCATCGTCGATCAGCTGGCCGAACTGTTCGACGAGGAGGTCCGCCGGGTCACCCGCAAGAACGCCAACCTGCTGCAGCCGCCGCCCAACACCCAGGGGCCGCAGGGACCCGCCGCCCGGCGCTCGACCTTCAAGGAAGTGCGGAGAGCCGTCGCGTGAGATCGGGACTGGTCCTGGCCGCGGCGCTCGCGCTTTCGGCCTGCGCCCAGCCCGTGACCTTGCCAGCCTCGCCGGTCGCGGCGGGACCCGGGATCGCCATCGCCGCCACGGCGGTCGCCCTGAACCCGCAGGATCCGGACCAGGACCGCGTTGGCGCCTTCCGCTACGCCGGCGGCCTGGTGCTGTCCTCGCCCGACACCGCGCGCTTCCACGGCCTGTCCGACCTGGCCATCGGCGCCGGCGGGGCGGTGACCTCCGTCAGCGACGAGGGCGACCTGATCAAGGCCCGGCTGGTGTTGGACAAGGCCGGACGGCTGGCCGGTCTGACGGACGGACGTGTCGCGGCCCTGACCAATCCCGACGGCAAACCGCTGCAGGGCAAGCAGGAGGGCGATTCCGAGGGCCTGGCCCTGCTGGCGGGCGGCGACCTGCTGGTGAGCTTCGAGCAGCGCCATCGCATCTGGCTCTATCCCGCCGCCGGCGGCCCGCCGCGGCCGGCGCCCATGCCGGAAGCCGCCTTCCCCGACAACGGCGGGCTGGAAGCCCTTGGCCCGGACCCCGCCTCGGGCGCCGACGCCTATGTGGCCGGGGCCGAGGAGAGCGGCCAGACCTGGACCTGCCGGGTCTCGACCAGCTGCACGCCAGGTCCGGTCATCGCCAAGCCGCCGGAGTCCGGCCTGGTGGCGGTCGCCCGCCTGCCGCAGGGCCGCACCGCCTGGCTGCTTCGCGCCTGGGACCCCGTGCGCGGCAGCCGGGTCAGCCTGGTGGTGCGCGACGACAAGGCCGAGGTCGCCCGCATGGACCTGGCCAGGCCGCTCACGGTCGACAATTTCGAGGCCCTGGCGGCGGTCCCCGCCAAGGACGGGACCATTCGGTTCTACCTGCTTTCCGACGACAATTTTCAGAGCTCCCAGCGGACCCTGTTGCTGGCGTTCGACTGGAAGCCGTAGGGCCCTCGCCTATTCCGGAACCCAGACGAAGCCGTCGGCCTCGGCGCGGACACGTCCGACGCCGGGGAACGGGAAGTGCGGCGCGTAGAGTCGGAGGTTTCCGTCCGCCGCCCGCTTGAACAGGGCGCGGCGGCTGGCCTGGGCGGTGGGGGCGTCGCCGTCATAGTCGATGGTCCAGTCGGGCTTGCGCACCGAAACGACGAAATGGTGGGCCGCGTCGCCGATATAGAGCAGCCGTTCCGCGCCCGAGGCGATCTCGTAGGCGCTATGGCCCGGCGTGTGGCCTTTCACCGCGACGGCGGTCACCAGGCCGGGCAGGATGACGGCGCCGGGCTGGAAGGCCGCGACCTTCGGGGCGATGGCGGCGACGGTCGGCGCGAGGCTGGCGTCGGCCTGCATCGCCTGCCACTCGGGGGCGGAGATATGGATCGCGGCGTTGGGGAAGGCCAGCAGGCCGCTTCCCAGCACCAGGCCGCCGATGTGGTCGCCGTGGCTGTGGGAGATGAAGATGTCGGTGACCTGGGCGGGCTGGACCCCGGCCGCGGCCAGCGAAGCGGAGAGCTTGCCGGCCTGGGGCGCCCACGAGACCCCGGCCGCGCCGGCGTCGAACAACAGGACCTTGCCCTCGCCGCGCACCAGCAGCGGCTGGATGCTGAGGTTGAGGATATCCGTCGGTTGTCCGGCGGCCTTGAGCAGGTTGGTGACGTCGCTGGCAGGCCGCCCGATCCCGAAGGTCTTGCCGTCATTGGGAACCAGGAGCACGCCATCCTTCAGGGCCGTCGCATCGAGTGCGCCGATCTTGAAATTGAAGACGTCGGCGGACGGAGCGGCGGCCGGCGGTGCGGCGGGGGCGGCGGGCTCGCTCTTCGGCGAGCATCCGGCCAGGGCGATGAGCGCGGCCAGGGCCGCGACGGTCTTGCTTGGGATCATGGCGACGCCTCTCCAGGTCTGCTCGACGCAGACATAGGCCCAAGCACTCCACGCGCCAGGGCGCACGTCAAAACAAAAAGGCCGCCCCGAGGGACGGCCCTTTCGAAATCCGATGAGCTTGGGCTCAGGCGGCGGCGGTTTGCGCCGCGAGCTTGGCCTTCACCTGCTTCTTGATCTTCAGCGCGCGCGGCGAGAGGTTCTCGTCGCGGGCCTTGATCAGGAACACGTCCAGGCCGCCCCGGAAGTCCAGGGTGCGCAGGGCCGCGTTGGTGATGCGCAGGCGGAAGGTCTGACCCAGCGCGTCCGACTGCAGCGTGGCGGGCGCCAGCGCAGGCAGGAACCGACGCTTGGTCTTGATATTCGAGTGGCTCACATTGTGGCCGACCATGGGGCCGATACCGGTGAGTTCGCAACGACGCGACATGGCTTCTGACCTACGCGAGAAATAAGGATGCGGCGGGCGGACCCGCGCGAGAGCCGGCGATATAGGCGAAGGCTGCGTCCGGCGTCAAGGCGGACCGGCCACGGAAGCGGTCATCTTGGGCCCGGAAGGCCAAAAAACCGCAAGCGGGACCGGAACGCGTTTGTGCCTCGGGGCCTTTGAGATACAATAGCTTGTAGGGAACAAAGGCTGAATCGAGCGGAGTCGCCGATTCGGTCACGGTTCGTTTCGGCCGTGTTCCGCAGGTTCCCCTGTTCACGTTAACCGCGAATCTCCAAGCCGCCGCGGAAGCGGGGAGGCCCGCACCTCGGGCCTCCCGACTTGCTAGCTCAGCACCACCAGAACCACGCGGCGATTGGCCGAACGGCCGGCGCGGTCGGTGTTGGGCGCCACCGGAACTTCCTCGCCATACGAGATGGAGGACATCCGGTTCAGGGCGACGCCCTGCTTGTTCAAGGCGCGGCGCACGGCCTCGGCCCGGTCGGCGCCCAGCTGCTCGTTGTAGGCGTTGGTGCCGGTGGCGTCGGTGTGGCCTTGCACTTCGACATAGACATTGCGGTTCTCGGCCTTCAGGCGCTCGGCCAGGGCGGCGATCCGCGCCTCGGCTTCCGGCGACAGGCTGGCCTTGTCGAGGGGGAACTTCACCGCGTCGTCCGACAGGACCACGGTGTACATGAACTTGCCTTCGGCCAGCTTGCCGGCGGCGACCGCGCGTTCCAGCGCTTCACGGGAAGTCCGGTCCAGCTCGCCGATCCGGGTCTCGTGGGCCGCGACCTTGGTGTCGACAACGCCGACCTGCTCATTGACGTACTTCTTGGTGGCGCAGCCGCCGAGGCTCAGCGCGCCCAACAGCAACGCGCCCATCACCACCACGTTCGTCTTCCTGGTCTTCATCTTTTTCTCCCTCAAGGGTCTCAGCACGCCAATCCGGCCTTCGGATCTCTCCGGCGTCGGTGCGTGCTGACGCCTTAAAACGGCCGTTTGGTGACATGGTTGCGGCGGGGAGTTGGCTCAGCTTGACCGTAGTTAACGGCGGCCGACGCTCCAGCAACCCCTTGCACAGGACTCGGTTCGCGCATATTAATAACTGACCAGTCAGTTATTAGGGGCCGCGACATGCTTCCCGCGGGCGGACCGAAATTCAAGCGACGCAAGGCGGAGCGGCCCGACGAGATCGTCACGGCCGCCTTCGAGATCTTCTCGGAGAAGGGCTTCGCCGCGGCGCGCCTGGACGATATCGCCGCCCGCGCGGGGGTCTCGAAAGGGGCGATCTATCTCTACTTCGCCACCAAGGAAGACATTTTCCGCGCGGTGGTCGAAATGGGCGTGGCGCCCAACCTAGGTCTGATCCAGGCCAATATCGCAGCACATCCGGACTCTTTTCCCGACCTCATACGGGGCGCGGTCAGCGTCCTGGGCCAGATGATCGCCACCACTCCCATCGGCGGCATCGTCAAGATGGTGATCGGCGAGTCACGCAACTTCCCGGAACTGGCGCGGACCTGGCACGACACCCTGATCCGCCCGGCGCTTGGCGCCATGACCCTGGCGATCACCGCCGCCCAGGCCCGCGGCGAGCTGCGGCCGGGCGATCCGCGCCAGTACGCCCTCTCTCTTGTCTCCCCCATGCTGGTGGGCGTCATCTGGCGCGAGACCTTCGAGCCGGTCGGGGCCGAGCCCTTCGACATACCGGCGCTCGCCAGGCAGCACGCCGAACTGTGGTTGCGCGGCATGCTCGTCCAGCCGGAGGCCCAACCATGAAGCCGCAACGCCTGCTGGTCGGAGGCCTGCTCCTCACCGCCGCGACCGTCATCACCGTGATCTGGGTCGCACCCCGGCTCTCCCAGCCCAAGGCCCTGACCGGCTATGTCGAGGGCGAGCCGCTCTATCTGGCCGCGCCGGTGGCCGGCAGCGTCCACCAGGTCTTCGTCCAGCGGGGCGACCGGGTGATCGCGGGCCAGCGGCTGTTCGTGGTCGACCCCGCCCAGCTCAAGGCCCAGCGCGACCAGGCCCAGGCCGAGGTCGAGACCGCCCGAGCCCAGGCCCAGGACGTCCGCAAGGGCCAGCGCGCCGTGGAGCTGGCCGTCTTCGACGCCAACATCGCCGCGGCCGACGCGCGTCTGCGTGACGCCGCCGCCGACCTGCGCCGGATCCGGCCCCTGGTGCGGCAAGGCATTTACGCCCCGGCCCGGCTGGACGACTCCCAGTCGGCCCATGACGCGGCGGCCGCCCAGCTCGCCGCCGCGCGCCGCCAGCGGCAGGCCGCCGCCCTGGGCGCTCGTGACGACCAGATCCGCGCCGCCGACTCCCGGGTCGAGCAGGCCGGCGCTGTCCTCGGCGCCGCCGACGCACGGCTGACCGACATCGCCCCCCTGGCCCCCGGCGCGGCTCGGGTCGAGGAGGTGTTCTTTCAGCAGGGCGAATGGGCGCCCGCCAACCAGCCCATCGTCGCCCTCCTGCCCGACGACCGGATCAAGCTGCGGTTCTTCGTCCCCGAGCGAGACATCGCCGCCTATCGCCCCGGCGGGGTGGTGGCCTTCACCTGCGACGGCTGCAAGGCCGGACTGACGGCGAAGATCACCTTCATCAGCCCGCGGCCCGAGTTCACCCCGCCGATCATCTACAGCCGCGACGCCCGCGACCGGCTGGTCTACCTGGTGGAGGCCAGGCCCTCGGCGCGGCTCAATCCCGGCCAGCCCGTGGACGTCGAACCGATCGGCGCCGGCAAATGACCCTCGCCATCGACGTCCGCGGCCTGAACAAGAGCTTCGGCGACAAGCACGTCGTGCAGAATGTATCCCTGCAGGTGGAGGAAGGCCGGATCTGCGGCTTCCTCGGCCCCAACGGCTCGGGCAAGACCACCACCCTGCGCATGCTCTGCGGCCTGCTGACCCCCGACAGCGGCGAGGGCACGGCGCTCGGCCTCGACATCATCACACAGGCCAACCTGATCAAACGTAGCGCCGGCTACATGACCCAGAAATTCTCGCTCTACGAGGACCTGAGCCTCGAGGAGAACCTGCAGTTTTCGGCGCGCGTCCACGGCCTCGACCACCGCAAGGACCGGGTTGACCGGGCGCTGGAGCGCCTGGGCCTGATCGAGCGGCGCGGCCAGCTCGCGGGCTCGCTCTCCGGCGGCTGGAAGCAGCGGCTGGCGCTCGCCACCGCCACCCTGCACGAACCCAAGCTGCTGCTGCTGGACGAGCCTACCGCCGGTGTCGATCCCAAGGCTCGGCGCACGTTCTGGGACGAGATCCACGCGCTGTCGGCCGAGGGCCTGACCGTGCTGGTCTCCACCCACTACATGGACGAGGCCGAGCGCTGTCATGAGATCGCCTACATCGCCTACGGAAAGCTCATCGCCCGCGGCACGGCCGACCAGGTGATCGCCGACACCCAGCTCGTCACCTTCAACGGCGAGGGCCCCGGCATCGACCGGCTCGCCGCCGAGATCGCCAAGCGGGACGGGGTCGAGATGGCCGCGCCGTTCGGTCAGTCCCTGCACGTCTCAGGCACGGACCGCGCGGCCCTGGAGGCCGCCATCGCCCCCTATCGCCGCGAACCGTTCCGCTGGACGCAGGTCGAGCCCAGCCTGGAGGACGTCTTCATCCGGCTGATGGACCAGTCGGAGGACAATTTCCGATGAACGGCTTCTCCCCAACGCGGGTCTTCGCGGTCATGGTCAAGGAGTTCAAGCAGCTCACCCGTGACCGGGTCACCTACGCCATGATGCTGGGCCTGCCGGTGGTCCAGCTGCTGCTGTTCGGCTATGCGATCAATTCCGAGCCGCGCCATCTGCCCACCGCCCTGCTGGTGCAGGAAGACAGCGTCTTCGCCCGTTCGATCACCTCGGCCCTGCACAACAGCGCCTATTTCGACCTGGTCGCCCAGGCGCGCTCGCCCGCCGAGCTGGACGAGATGGTCCGGCGCGGCGACGTGCAGTTCGCCATCACCGTCCCCGGCGACTTCACCCGGCGCGTGGCGCGGGGCGACAAGGCCCAGATCCTGGTCGAGGTCGACGCCGCCGACCCCTCGGCCACCGGCGCCGCTGTGGCGGCCCTGGCCGCCCTGCCCAACCAGGCCCTCGTCAACGACCTTAAAGGCGCCCTGAGCCCCCGGGCGATGGGCAAGGCTCCCTTCGAAGTCGTCGTCCACCGCCGCTACAATCCCGAGGCCATCACCGCCTACAACATCGTCCCGGGTCTGCTGGGGGTCATCCTCTCCATGACCCTGGTGATGATGACCGCGCTCTCGGTCACCCGCGAGGCCGAGCGGGGCACCATGGAGAGCCTGCTGGCCACCCCCGTGGAGCCGCTGGAGGTGATGGTCGGCAAGCTGGCCCCCTATGTGGTGGTGGGCGTCGTCCAGACCGTGATCATCCTGCTGCTGGCCCGCTTCCTGTTCGACGTGCCCATGCTAGGCGGCTGGCTCGGGCTGACCCTGGGGATCAGCCTGTTCATCGTCGGCTCCCTGGCCCTGGGCTTCCTGATGTCGACCCTGGCGCGCTCGCAACTGCAGGCCATGCAGATGAGCGTCTTCTACATCCTGCCCTCGATCCTGCTCTCGGGCTTCATGTTCCCCTTCCGCGGCATGCCCGCCTGGGCCCAGGCCATCGGCGAGGCGGTGCCGGTCACCCACTTCCTGCGGGTGGTGCGCGGCGCCCTGCTGAAGGGCCAGGGGATCGAGGACATGTGGCGCGAGCTGCTGGCCCTGGTCGCCTTCGTCTGCGTTGTGACCGCGCTGGCCATGGCGCGCTATCGGCGGACCCTGGACTAGGGCGGCGCGCGCATTACGGCGAATTAACCCGCCACCGCGTTGCCCCGCGGGCAGCCTCGACCATAGCTTGCGCCCCAAACTCCTTTGGGAACCCTTCTCCTATGCACAGCCGTCGTGAACTGCTTTCGGGCGCCGCCGCCCTCGGACTGGCCGCCGCCGCGCCAAAGCTCGCCCTCGCCGCCGCCCCCACGGGCGAGGCGGCCAAGATGTACGCCTTCTTCGATAAGGCCATGGCCGAGACCTTCCGTCGCCAGCCGGAGGTTCCGACCTTTCTGGGCATCGACAAGGGCGTCCTGGCCTGGACCAAGTCGGAGCTCTCGGACTTCTCCATGACGGCCCTGGCCGAGAACAAGGCCAACAACGCCGAGCAGCTCAAGGCCCTGCGCGCCATCGACCGCGGCCAGCTCACCGGCATGGACGCGGTCAATTACGACACCGTCGAGTTCACCCTGGCGACCTCGGACGAGGGCAATCGCCAGTTCAACTACGGCGGCCAGGGCGCCGGCGCGCCCTATGTCCTGTCCCAGCTGACCGGTTCCTATCAGCAGATGCCGGACTTCCTCGACAACCAGCACGTCATCGAGACCAAGTCCGACGCCGACGCCTACATGTCGCGGATGGAGGCCTTCGGCCGGCTGCTCGACCAGGAGGCCGAGGTGGCGCGCCACGACGCCGGCCTGGGCGTGTTCGCCCCGGACTTCGCGCTCGACAAGGCCCTGACCCAGCTGAACGCCTTCCTGGCCAACGCCCCGGCCGACGCGCCCGTGGTCAAGAGCCTGGTCCGCCGCACGGGCGAGAAGAAGATCGAGGGCGACTGGGCCGCCCAGGCCGAGGGCCTCTATGCCGAGAAGGTCCGCCCGGCCCTGGCCCGCCAGGCCGCGCTTTTGACCGACCAGCGCGCCAAGGCCGTGCACGACGCCGGCTGCTGGCGCCTGCCGGAGGGCGAGGCCTATTACGCCGTCTCGCTCAAGCAATACACGACCTCCAACATCACCCCGGACGAGGTGCACAAGACCGGCCTGGAGCTGGTGAAGAGCCTAAGCGCCGAGGCCGATGTCCTGATGAAGAAGGCCGGCTATTCGAAGGGAACGGTCGGCGAGCGCTATCGCGTCATGGGAACCGATCCCAAGCAGCTCTATCCCAACACCGACGCCGGCAAGGCCGAGCTGCTGGAAAAGCTGAACGAGCAGATGAGGATCGTCACCAAGAAGCTCCCCGCCTGGTTCGGTCAGCTTCCCAAGGCGCCGCTGGAAATCCGCCGCGTGCCCACGGCGATCGAGGCCGGCGCGCCGGGCGGTTACTACAATTCCCCGTCCCTGGATGGCTCGCGCCCCGGCATCTATTGGATCAACCTGCGCGACACCGCCGAAGTCCCGGCCTGGACCCTGCCGACCCTGACCTATCACGAGGGAAGCCCGGGCCATCACCTGCAGCTCGCGCTCAACAACGAAGCCGGCGACCTGCCGCTGATCCGCAAGGTGATCGGCTTCTCGGGCTATAGCGAGGGCTGGGCGCTCTATGCCGAGCAACTGGCGGTCGAGATGGGCATGTACGACAACGACGTGCTGGGCCACATCGGCATGCTGCACGACGCCATCTTCCGCGCCGTGCGCCTGGTGGTCGACTCGGGCATGCACTCCAAGCGCTGGAGCCGTGAGCAGGCGCTGAAGTTCTATCAGGACAGCATAGGCGACCACGAGGCCGCGGCCATCACCGAGATCGAGCGCTACGCCGTCTGGCCGGGCCAGGCTTCCAGCTACATGGTCGGCAAGATGACCTGGCTGAAGGCCCGCGAGCGCGCCAAGAAGGCGCTCGGCCGCAAGTTCGACATCCGCAAGTTCCACGACGCGGGCCTGCTGGCCGGCGGCACGCCGCTGACCGTGCTGGACCGGGTGATCGACAACTACGTGGCCGCGACCAAGAAGGGCTGACGCCCTCGCCCGCCGCATGTTTCGCCTGAAGCGGGACATGCGGCGCGGCGCCGCTTGCCGAGCGGCGATTCCCATCCCACCTTCGATATATGAGTGATCGCCCTTCGGGCGCGGCGCCGCCGAGAGTGGTGGCGGTGCTGGGGCCGACCAATACCGGTAAGACCCACCTGGCCGTCGAACGGATGCTGGGTCACGCCTCGGGCATGATCGGCCTGCCCCTGCGCCTGTTGGCGCGCGAGATCTATGACCGGGTGGTCAAGCTGCGTGGGCCACGCGCCGTGGCCCTGATCACCGGCGAGGAGAAGATCGTCCCGCCGCGGGCCCAGTATTTCGTCTGCACCGTCGAAGCCATGCCGCTGTCGCGCGAGGTCGAGTTCCTGGCGGTGGACGAGATCCAGCTCTGCGCCGATCCCGAGCGCGGCCACGTCTTCACCCATCGCCTGCTGCATGCGCGGGGCCGGTCCGAGACCATGCTGATGGGCGCGGCCACCATGGCGCCCCTGGTGCGGCGCCTGCTGCCGAACGCCGAGATCGTCACCCGCGAGCGGTTCTCCGCCCTGACCTATGCCGGGTCGAAGAAGCTGACCCGCCTGCCCCGGCGGTCCGCCATCGTCGCCTTCTCCGCCGACCAGGTCTACGCCATCGCCGAGCTGATCCGCCGCCAGCGCGGCGGGGCCGCCGTGGTCATGGGCTCGCTCAGTCCTCGGACCCGCAACGCCCAGGTCGCCCTCTACCAGTCGGGCGAGGTCGACTTCCTGGTGGCCACCGACGCCATCGGCATGGGCCTGAACATGGATGTCGACCACGTGGCCTTCGCGGGCCTGCGCAAGTTCGACGGCCGTCGGACCCGCTACCTGCATCCCCAGGAGATCGGCCAGATCGCCGGCCGCGCCGGCCGCTACCTGAAGGACGGCACGTTCGGCGTCACCGGCGAATGCGAGGACATGGACGCCGACCTTGTCGAGGCGGTGCAGGAGCACCGGTTCGAAGCCACGGTGGCCGCCGAATGGCGCAACGCCCGGCTGGATTTCGCCACCCTGCCCCGGCTGCTGGACTCGCTGGCCCGGCCGCCGGAGCGCGAGGGCCTGAAGCTCGCCGCCGAGGCCCTGGACGAGAAGACCCTGCGCATCCTGGCCGGCGAGCCCGAAGTGGTCGAGCGCTGCGCCCGCGACCGCCAGGCGCTCGCCCGGCTATGGGACGTCTGCCAGACGCCGGACTTCCGCAAGACCTCGGGCGAGGAGCATGTGCGGTTGGTGCGCGAGTTCTTCGGCTGGCTGACCACGCGCGACCGCAAGATCCCGCAGGACTGGATCGCCGCCCAGCACCATCACCTGGACCGCACCGACGGCGAGATCGACACCCTGGCCGCGCGGCTGGCCAGCGTGCGGACGCTGGCCTATGTCGCCAACCGCCCCGACTGGCTGGCCGACGCCGGCCACTGGCAGGACCGCATGCGGCGCCTGGAGGACCGCCTCTCCGACACCTTGCACGAGAAGCTGATGGCCCGGTTCGTCGACCGGCGGACCAGCGCCCTGATGCGGGCGCTGAACGTGCGCGGTGAGATGCTGGCCGGGGTCAGCGCCGACGGCGAGGTGGTGGTCGAGGGCCAGTATGTGGGCCGCCTGACCGGGGTCGCGTTCGAACCGGCCCAGGGGTCCTCGGTGCTGGAGGAGAAGGCCCTGCGGGCCGCCGCCGTCGCCGCCGTGGGCCCCGAGATCGCCAAGCGGCTAGGCAAGCTGGCCGCCGAACCCGATGAGGCCTTCGCGGTCACCCCCGACGGCGTGGTGCTGTGGCGCGGCGAAGCCGCCGGGGCGATCTCCGGCGGGACGCGGTTCGCGCCGCGGGTGCGGCTCTATGGCGAGCTTGGTCCGGCCGCGGCCCGTGAGCGCGCCGCCCGGCGGCTGGAAGCCTTCCTGGCCTCCGAGGCCGGGCGCAGGTTGGCGCCCCTGCATCGCCTGGAGACCGCGGTGGAGACCGGCATGGTCAAGGGCCTGGCCCGCGGCCTCGCCTATCGGCTGATCGAGGCCGGCGGGATCCTGGACCGCGCCGTGGTGCGCGCCGAGGCCAAGGGCCTCTCCCAGGTCGAGCGCCGGGCCCTGAAGGGCCTGGGGGTGAAGCTCGGCGCCTTCAGCCTCTATCTGCCGGCGCTGCTGAACCCGCCGTCGCGGGCCTTCGCCCAGGCCCTGGCCCGCTCCGACTGGCGGCCGTCCATGGACAAGGTCGGCGCCCTGCCCGATCCGCCGCCACCGGCCCCCACCCTGGCCGCCTTCGGCCTGCGCGCCGTGGGCGGCCACGCGGTTCCCGTCGAGGCCCTGGAGCAACTCGACGCCCTGCTACGCGCCGCCCCGCGCCAGGGCCAGGGCTCGCTGCTGACCGACCAGGCCCATGAGTCCCTGGGCTGGAGCGCGGTGGAGATGGCGGCGATCCTGCGGGGGCTGAACTTCGCCCCCACCGCCAAGGTCCAGCCGGGCGAGCCCGTCGCCTGGCGCCGCCGCGGCGACAAGCCCGCCGCCAAGACTGACGCCCCGACCGGCTCGCCGTTCGCGGCCCTGGCGGCGCTCAAGGACCGGCCGGTCCCCGCCCGGCGTCCGCGCCGCCGGCGCAAGGCCAAGGCCGTGCGCGCATGAGCGAAGGCTGCCGCGCCGATGTCTGGCTCTGGCGGGCCCGGTTCTTCAAGACCCGGTCGCTGGCCGCCAAGTTCGTCGACGAGGGCAAGGTGCGGCTCACCCGCGCCGGCGCCGAGAGCCGCATCGACAAATGCGCGCGGCCGGTGAGGGTCGGAGACCAGCTGGTTTTCGCCGTTGGCGGCAAGCTGACCGCGGTGGCCGTCGAGGCCCTGGGCGAACGCCGGGGCCCGCCCGCCGAGGCGCGCACGCTCTATTCGGCGCTGCCCAGCGGCTAGACTCCAACGCCGACGGATGGTCTCGTTCGGGAAAAGGGAGGCCAGCATGTCCGAGACCTTGATCCGAGATACCTCGCACGCCTCGGCGGGCGAGCTGGTCGAGGCCCTGGTCCGGCGCGACGTCAGCGCCCTGGAGCTGTTCGACGCCGCCGTCGAACGCATCGAGGATCGCGACGGACCTATCAACGCCGTGGTGGTCCATGATTTCGACCGGGCGCGCGAGGCGGCCCTGGCCGCCGACGTGGCCCTGGCGCGGGGCGAACGCCGCCCGCTGCTGGGCCTGCCCATGACGGTCAAGGAATCACACAATGTCGCCGGCCTGCCGACCACCTGGGGCTTCGAGGAGGCCAAGAGCTTCAAAGCCAATGTCGATTCCGTCGGCGTCCAGCGCCTGAAGACCGCGGGCGCGGTCATCCTGGGCAAGACCAATATCCCGGTGAGCCTGTCGGACTGGCAGAGCGTCAATCCCGTCTATGGGCGCACCAGCAATCCCTGGGACCTGACCCGCACGCCTGGCGGCTCCTCCGGCGGCGCAGCGGCGGCCCTGGCCTCCGGCATGGTCCCGCTCGAGTTCGGCTCCGATATCGGCGGCTCGATCCGGGTCCCAGCCGCGTTCTGCGGCGTCTATGGGCACAAGCCCAGCTACAACCTGGTGCCCCAGCGCGGCCACGCCCCGCCGGGCTTCGACGGCGGCGACACGCCCATCGCGGTGCTGGGCCCCCTGGCCACCACGGCCGAGGACCTACAGCTGGCCCTGGACGTCCTGGCCGGCCCGGTGGGCGACGAGGCCACCGGCTACCTGCTCGACCTGCCGGTTCCGCGTCACGCGGAGCTGGCCGACTACCGCGTCCTGATCCTCGACAGCCATCCGCTGGCCGCCCTGGACCGGGAGGTGAAGCACGCCCTGACGGAGCTCGCCAACCACCTGGACCGCCAGGGCGCGAAGGTGACGCGACGGAGCGACCTGCTGCCGGACCTCGCCAGGTCGCACGAGGTCTATATGGGCATCCTCGGCGCCACCATGTCGCGCGGCGGGCCGCCGCGACCAGACGTCATCTCCGCCCACGCCTGGATGGATCTGCTGGACGCCCAGACCTTCGTCCGCCGCCAGTGGGCCGAGCTCTTCAAGACCTTCGATGTGGTGTTGGCCCCGGTGTTCGGCACGAGCGCCTTCCCGCACGTCGAGGAGGCCGACCCCGCCAAGCGGACCCTGACCATCAACGGCAAGCCCACACCCTATTTCGACCAGCTCGCCTGGGCCGGCATGGCGACCCTGGGCCACCTGCCGGCCACCGCGGCGCCCATCGGCCGCGCCGCCTCGGGCCTGCCGATCGGGGTGCAGATCATCGGCCCCTATCTGGAGGACCGCACGACCATCGATTTCGCGCGGCTGCTGGAACGCGAGTTCGGCCGGCCGCCGCGGGCCGGAGACGCCTGAACCCATGAAATCGATTCTCGCCGCCGCCTTCGCCGCCCTCGTCTCGACGACCGCCGCGGCGGAGCCGCCGATTGAGCCCCGCGCCGTGGCCGGCCTCGCCCAGCCCGCGGAGATCCGCATCGACAGGTGGGGCGTCAGCCACATCTATGCCGGCAGCGTCCGCGACGCCTTCTTCCTGCAGGGCTACAACGTCGCCCGCGACCGGCTTTGGCAGGTGGACCTGTGGCGCAAGCGCGGCCTGGGGCTGCTGGCCAGGGATTTCGGACCCTCATTCGTGGCCCAGGACCGGGCCGCGCGGCTCCTGCTCTATCGCGGCGACATGGCGCCGGAGTGGGCGGCCTATGGTCCCGGCGCGAAGGACAATACGGAGGCCTTCACGGCCGGGCTCAACGCCTATGTGGGGGAGATCCGGGCGGGCAAGCGACCCCTGCCCATGGAGTTCGCCATCGCCGGTTCCGCCCCCGACCTCTGGAAGCCGGAGGACGTGGTCCGCATCCGCAGCCATGGCCTGACCCGCAACGTCCCCAACGAGGTGGCCCGGGCCCGCATCGCCTGCGCCGCCGGCCTGGAGGCGGCTCGGCTCTACAAGCACCTCGAGCCAAAATGGGAGACCAAGGTCCCCGAGGGCCTCGATCCCTGCGATATCCCCGCCGACGTGCTGGACGAATACCAACTCGGGACCAGCGGCGTGAAGTTTTCGGGGGCAGCGGCCAAGACCGCCATGCTTGAGATCCCGCCCGAGGCGGTCGGCTCCAACAACTGGACGATCTCCGGCGACCGCACCGCCACCGGCCGGGCGATCCTGGCCAATGATCCACACCGCGAGCATGGCGCGCCGTCGCTGCGCTACATCGTGCATCTGGAGGCGCCGGGCTTTTCGGTGATCGGCGCGGGGGAGCCTGCCCTGCCGGGCGTCTCCATCGGCCACAACGGGACCATCGCCTTCGGCCTGACCATCTTCCCGGCCGACCAGGAGGACCTCTATGTCTACGAGACCCGTGGCGACACCTATCGCTATGGGAACGGGTGGGAGCCGATGCGGTCCGTGGTCGAGGAGATCGCGGTCAAGGGCGAGGCCCTGCCGCGCAAGGTCACGCTGAAGTTCACCCGCCATGGCCCCGTGCTGAAGGAGGACGCCGCCAAGGGCCGCGCCTTCGCCCTGCGCAGCGTCTGGAGCGAAACCGGGACCTCGGCCTATTTCGGCTCCATGGGCTATATGACCGCCAAGACCTGGGATGGGTTCAAGGGCTCGTTGGCCAACTGGGGGGCGCCCTCGGAGAACCAGGTCTATGCCGACACCCGGGGCGAGATCGGCTGGGTGGCGGCGGGCAAGGTTCCGCAGCGGCCGGGCTGGGACGGCCTGCTGCCGGTCCCCGGCGACGGGCGCTACGAGTGGAAGGGCTTCCTCTCGATCGACGAGTTGCCCAGCGCGCACAATCCGCCAGCCGGCTGGTTCGCCTCGGCCAACCAGATGAACCTGCCTGACGGCTATCCCTATGCCGAGCGCAAGGTCGGGTTCGAATGGACCAACGGTGCGCGCATGGCGCGGATCACCGAGGTGCTGGCCGCCAAGCCCAAGCTCACCTTGGCCGACGCCATGGCCCTGCAGACCGATCCCTACGATATCACCTCGCGGCGGATGCTGGCGGTGCTCGCGCCGTTGACGTCCGATGACCCGAGGCTGACCGCCGCCCTTGCCCTGCTGCGCGGCTGGGACCATCGAACCACCGCCGATAGCGCCGGCGCCGCGCTCTACGAGGTCTGGATCGGAAAGCACCTGGGCAAGGCGGTGGTGGCCCGCGCGACGCCGCAGGCCGCCCGCGCCATCATGGGAAACGGCGACATCGCCGCGGTGATGGATCTGTTGGAGCACCCCGACGCCAGCCTGGACGCCGCCGCCCGCGACTCCGCCTTGCGTGAAAGCCTGATCGCGGCCCATGACGAGGTGGCCGGCAAGCTGGGTCCCGATCCGAAAACCTGGGCCTGGGGCCGGCTGCACCATGCCCGCTTCGAGCACGCCCTGGCGCCGCTCGCCTCCGCCGCCCAGCGCGAGGCCCTGACAGCGGGACCCGCCCCCATGGCCGGGACCAGCCTGTCACCCCTGGCCGCCGCCTGGCGGCCCGCCGACTATCGGGTGATCTCCGGCGCCTCGTTCCGGATGGTTCTCGACGTGGGCGCCTGGGACAACAGCATGGCGATCAACACGCCCGGCCAGTCCGGCGATCCGGAGAGCCCGCATTTCGACGATCTCTTCCCGCTGTGGGTCACGGGCCAGTACGTGCCGTTGAGCTATTCCCGCCCGGCGGTGGAAGCCGCGACGGAGCGGGTTCTGCGCCTCACCCCGGCAAACTGAGCGGCCGCTATCGGGCCTTGCAGATATCCTGTGGGCGCTCGCCATTGACAATGTCGGGCCGGAGCCGGAAAAACCGCGGCCCGAGAGAGCGGCCGGAGCTTCAATTTCCGCGATGACCTACATCGTCACCGACGCCTGTATCAAATGTAAGTTCATGGACTGCGTCGAGGTCTGTCCGGTGGACTGCTTCTACGAGGGCGAGAACTTCCTGGCGATCAATCCGGACGAATGCATCGACTGCGGCGTCTGCGAACCCGAGTGCCCGGTGGACGCCATCAAGCCCGACACCGAGGACGAGCCGGACTCCAAATGGCTGCGGATCAACACCGACTACGCCAAGGTCTGGCCGAACATCACGGTCAAGGGAACACCTCCCGCGGACGCGGAGGCTTTCGAGCGCGAAACCGGTAAGTTCGAGAAGTATTTCAGCGAAAAGCCCGGCCGCGGCTCCTGATCTCGCCTGATCCGGCCCGGAATCAGGGCGCCAAGCCTTTCAATCGGCTGAATTTTATGCTATCGTCACAGATGACGTGGCGAGAGCGCTTACGCGCGCTGCGTCGTTTCTGCAGAAGAGCCGTCCCGGCCGACGTACGCCTTGCATAGGCGAAGGGTGTCTTAGAGGTCTAATCCGTTTCCACAGGGGTAAGGCGCCGCGCGGTTTTCGCGGAGGGTGTCCTTTGTCCTGTGGCGCAATGGTTAAGATCTCTTAACGGGTTCGGCCAAGTCGAAAGGACTTGAGCGAATGAGCAAGAGCGGTCTGGAATTCTCCATCGGCGATCATGTCGTCTATCCGGCCCATGGCGTGGGTCAGGTGCAGGGGATCGAAACCCAGGAAGTCGCCGGCTATTCGCTCGAAGTCTACGTCATCACTTTCGATCATGAGAAGATGACGCTGCGGGTTCCCACCGCCAAGGCCCGCACCGCCGGCCTGCGCTCGCTGGCCGAGGGCAATGTGGTCAACCAGGCGCTCACCACCCTCAAGGGCCGCGCCCGCGTGAAGCGCACCATGTGGTCGCGCCGCGCCCAGGAATACGAAGCCAAGATCAATTCCGGCGACCTGATCTCCATCGCCGAGGTGGTCCGCGACCTGCACCGCGCCGAGAACCAGCCGGAACAGTCCTATTCGGAACGCCAGCTCTATGAATCGGCCCTGGACCGCATGGCCCGGGAAGTCGCGGCCATCGAGCGCATCGACCGCGACGCGGCCATCGGCATCCTGAACAAGAGCCTGATCAAGGCCGTCGCCGCCTAAGACGCGCGGACCTCCATCGAATTTCGGACGCCCGGCGCTCGCGCCGGGCGTTTTCGTTCAAGCTTGAACGAGATGATCCTCGAGCCGGATCGGCAGGCGCCGGATCCGCACGCCGGTGGCATGGAAGACGGCGTTGGCGATGGCCCCGGCGGTCCCCACCGTGCCCAGCATGCCGATGCCCTTGATCCCACCCGCCAGGTGCGGATCGTCCTCGTGGATCATGTGGATGTCGAAGGCCGGCATGTCGGCCTGCACCGGGATCAGGTAGTCGGCGAGATTGTCACCCAGCACCCGACCGGAGGCCCGGTGGTCCACGGTGCGCTCGTGCAGAGCCATGCCGATCCCGCCGATCAGCCCGCCCACATACTGGCTGCGAGCCAGCAGCGGGTTGAGGATGCGGCCGGCGGCATAGGCGGCGGTCAGGCGCTTCAGCCGCACCTCGCCCAGCTCCGGATCGACGGCCACCTCGGCGAACACCGCCCCAAAGCCGAAGGCGCTGACGGGGCGGTCGGGGTCGGGCGTCGTCTGGGCGAAGGCCTCCAGGCCGCCCGGCGCGGCGCGGCGGGCCAGGGCGGCCAGCGACTCCGAGCGGTTACCGGTCAGGCTGCGCACATGGCCGTCCTGGAGGGCGAGCTCGGCCGGCGCCTCGCCCAGCAGGCTGGACGCCGGGTCGGTGGACGCCAGGGTGATCAACCGGGTGCGCAGGTCGCGAGCCGCGGCCTCCACGGCAGGCGTGAAGCTGGCCGTGGCGATGGAGCCGCCGGAATAGGGGCCCTCGGGCAGCAGGGTGTCGCCGATCTCCACCCGCACCCGGGCGAGCGGCACGTCCAGGATCGCCGCGGCGAGTTGGCCCAGCACCGTGATCGTGCCGGTGCCCATGTCCTGGGTGCCGCAGCGGACGGTGACCCCACCCTCGGCGTCGAGCGTCACGCTGGCCGCCGAGGCCATGCTGTAGACCGGGTAGCAGACCGCGGTCATGCCCCAGCCGAGCGCACAGCGGCCATCGCGCATCGCGCCCGGAGCCAGCGGCCGGCCCGCCCAGCCGAAGGCCTCGGCGCCGACCCGGTAGCACTCCCGCAGGCCGTTGCTGGACCAGGGCAGGCCCGCGTTCTGGTCCCGCTCGGCGAAGTTCCGCAGCCGCAGCTCCAGCGGATCGAGGCTGAGTTCATGAGCGAGCTCGTCCATGGCCGATTCCAGGGCGAAGCTACCCGGCCCCTCCCCCGGCGCGCGCATGGGATTGGGCTGCGGCGCGTTCAGCCGCACCAGCCGGTGCGTGGTCGCCACATTGGGGCAGGCGTACATCATCCGCGCCGTGGTCGCGACGGCGTCGGCGTACTCAGCATAGGTCGAGGTCGGCGCCACGGTGTCGAGGGCGATGGCGGTCAGGCGACCGTCGCCATCGGCCCCCAGGCGCAGATGCTGGCGGGTCTCCTGCCGGCGTCCCACCAGGGTGAACATCTGGGCCCGCGTGAGCTCCAGCCGAACCGGCGCGCCGACATGCCGCGCGAGCTGGACCCCCAGGATTATGCCGGGATACCAGGCCCCGCCCTTGGCGCCGAAACCGCCGCCGAGATATTCGCAGACCACCCGCACCTTCTCGACCTCGAGGCCGAAGGCGCCGGCGATGGCCGCGCGGTGGGCGAAAACCGCCTGGGTGGTCGTGTAGACGGTGAGCAAATCCGATCCCCAGTCGGCGATCACCGACTGAGGTTCCATCGGATGATGGTTGTTGGCCGCCGTCTCGTAGCGCAGGTCGAGGCTCACCGGGGCACGGGCCAGGGCGGCCTCGGGATCGCCGCGCAGGCTGTCGGTCGGCGTGCGGCCAGCGGTCCTGGGGGCGTAACTGTCCGGAAGGGCCAGGTCGAAGTCGGTGGCGGCGGGTTCAGCCTCATAGGCGACTTCCACGAGCGCGGCGGCGCGCCGCGCTGCGATCAGACTGCGCGCGATCACCACCGCCACCGGCTCTCCCGCGAAGCGCACGACGGGCTCTTGCAGGTGAAGGACGGCGGCGGCGCGGGCCAGGGGCTCGGCGTTCTCATGGGTCATGATGGCGACGAAGCCGGGGAGCCTCTCGGCCCGGGAGGCGTCGATGGACGTCACCCGGCCGCGCGCGATGGGCGCGGTCACCAGGGCCGCATGCAGCAGGCCCGGAATCTGGGTCTCAGCCGAATAGCGGGCCTGGCCGGTGACCTTCAGACGGGCCTCGAGGCGCGGCGCGGATTGAGAGGGGTTCATGCCTGGTCTCCGGCCTGGACGAGCGCCCGGAACACCGTGCGCTTCAGAAGTTCGATCTTGAATCCGTTGTGGGTGAGGGGCTGGGCTCCGTCCGCCGCCAGCGCCGCCGCGTTGCGATAGGCCGCCTCCCCCACCTCGGCGCCGGTCAGGGCCGCCTCGCTGGCGCTTAGGCGCCAGGGGATGGTCCCGACGCCACCGGCCGCAATCCTGGCCCGAACGATCCGGCCATTGGTCACCTCAAGGGCGACGGCGACCGACACCACCGCGAATTCGAAGGACGCCCGGTCGCGGACCTTGAGGTAGAGGGATCGGCCGGGAGCGTCAGGCACGTCGACCACGGCGATCATCTCGCCCTGTTCCAGGACGGTCTCCCGCGTGGGGCTCTCGCCGGCCGGCAGATAGAGCGCCTCCAGCGGCAGCACCCGCTCGCCCGCCAGGCTCCGCAGGCGGACCTGGGCGTCCAGGGCCACCAGAGCGACGGCGAGGTCCGAGGCGTGGGTCGCCACGCAGGAAGGGCCGCCACCGAAAATGGCGTGCAGCCGGTTCTCCCCGGCGACCGCGGCGCAGCCGGAACCCGGCTCCAGCTTCTCGCAAGGCGTGATCCCGCTGCGGAAATAGGCGCACCGGGTCCGCTGCAACAGGGCGCCGCCCACGGTGGCCATGTTGCGGACCTGGCCCGAGGCGCTGGCCTCGATAGCCTGAGCGACGGCGGGATGGCGGCGGCGAACCTCGAGATGGTCGGCGATATCGGCCAGCCGCGCCGTGGCTCCGAGCATCAGGCCGCCGTCGCCGGCGGTCACCTCCGCCAGGGGCAGGCGGCCGATGTCGATCATCCGACCGGGCGCGGCGACGCCGGCCTTCCAGAGCGGCATCAGGTCCGTGCCGCCGGCGATGAAGGCGCCGCCGTCCCGGGCGGCGGCGGCGAGGGCCTCGCCCTCGGTCTGCGCACGCAGATAGTCGAAGGCCCTCATGCCCGGAGCCCCGCGACCTCGGCGACAGCCGCCAGGATGTTGGGATGGGCCCCGCAGCGGCAGAGATTGCCGCTCATCTGCTCGGCGACCTCGGCCAGGTCGGTCGCCCGGCCTTCGGCGAGCAAGCCCACCGCCGACAGTATCTGGCCGGGCGTGCAGTAGCCACATTGCAGAGCGTCATGGGCGATGAAGGCCTGCTGCATCGGATGCAGAGCCTCGCCGGTCGCCAGGCCTTCGATGGTGACGATGTCGCGGCCCTCCTGCATCGCCGCCAGGGTGAGGCAGGCGTTGATGCGCCGCCCGTCGACCAGGACGGTGCAGGCGCCACAGGCACCCATGTCACAGCCCTTCTTGGTTCCGGTCAGTCCAAGCCCGTCGCGCAGGACGTCCAACAGGGTGGCGCAGGGCTCGGCCGCCAGGCTGCGGCGCGCGCCGTTGACGCGCAGGGTCAGGGCCCGTGGTTCGGGGGATGGGTCGGTCATGCAATGTGTCTCCGGCCCGGACGCGCTCCGCCACGCTCCGATGGGGGCGCGGATCCGCCGGTCCGGCGGCGAGCTCGAAGATGTCTGGGCGAGACAGATCCTAGGCTCCGTGGATATAATTCGTCCAATCGATTGATTGTATATTTGAAGTTCACGCCATGAATTTAGCCGCTCTCGACCTCAACCTGCTGGTCGCCCTCGACGCCCTGCTCAGCCAGGCCAGCGTCAGCCGCGCCGCCAAGCGGATCGGCCTGTCGCAGCCAGCCACCAGCCACGCCCTGCGCCGCCTGCGCGAGATGATGGACGATCCGCTTCTGGTCCGGGTCGGAGCCGGCATGGAGCTCACCCCCCGCGCCCACGCGCTGCGCGCGCCGCTCGCCGAAACCCTGGCCCATGTGCGCGGGCTGTTCGTGGCCGAGGACTTCGAGCCAGCGACCAGCCAGCGGCGGTTCTCGCTGATGATGCCGGACCATGTGTTCGACCTGATCTTGCCGCCGCTGGTGGCCGGGGTGGCGGCCCAGGCGCCGGGCGTGCGCCTCGACGTGCGCCCCTGGCGCGGCCCCGGCCAGATGACCCCGGACCTCGCCCGCAACATCGATCTGGTCATCGCCTGCGCCGACGACGACTTTCCTGGCTTCCATCGCCGCACCCTGTTCCGCGACACCGACACCATCGCCGCACGCAAGGGCCATCCAGCCCTGCCGCGACTTGGCGAACTTCAGACCTTCCTGGCCACCGGACACGTGGCGGTGGTGGGCTACGGTCAACGGGTCGATCCCATCGACACCTGGCTGGAGGAGCACAGGGTCGCGCGGCGCATCGCGCTCACCGCGCCCTCCTACCTGCAGGCCCTGCACATGGTCTCGCTTTCCGACTTGATCGCGGTCGTGCCGCGCCGTCAGATCGTCATGCTGGCGCAGGCGCTGGGCCTGGAGATCCTCGCCCCGCCGATCGATCCGGGAAGCTTCGAGGAATACATGTTCCACCCCCTCACCGCCCAGACCGACCCCGCCTCGATCTGGCTGCGGACCATGGTCGCCGAGGTAGCCGCCGGCCTGGCGGGCAATCCGTGAGCGAGGTCGCCGCCGCGCCGATCGGCTATCTCGACCTGCTGGCGCGCGGGCGGCTCCCGGCGGACCTGCGCATCGCCTATGGCGCCGATCCCCTGCAGTTCGGCGAGCTGTGGCTGCCCCAGGGCGGGGGGCCGCATCCGGTGGTCGTACTGATCCACGGCGGCTGCTGGCGCGCCGACCTGCCGGGGCTGGAACTGATGGACTACGCCGCGGCCGACCTACGCGCCGCCGGCAAGGCGGTCTGGAACATCGAGTACCGCCGGATCGGACACGCCGGCGGCGGCTATCCCGGCACGTTCCTGGACGTGGCGGACGGCGTCGACCACCTCCGGGCCCTCGCCGGGCCGCACCATCTCGACCTCGATCGGGTGGTGGTCTCCGGCCACTCGGCGGGCGGCCATCTGGCGATCTGGGCGCTTGGCCGGCTGCTCCTGGCCAGGACCAGCCCGCTCCACGGCGCCAAACCCCTGAAGCTGCGCGGCGCCGTGGCCCTGGCCGGGATCATCGACCTGGAGGCCTATCATGCCGACGGACCCGACGCCTGCGGAGGCCCCGGCACGATCGACGCCCTGGTCGACGCTCCAGGCCGCCTTGGCGATGTCTATGCTGACACCTCCCCGCCCCGCCTGCTGCCGCTCGGGGCGCACCAGGTGATCGTCTCCGGCGACCTGGACCCCATCGTGCCCAGCCGCTTCGGCCAGGCCTATGGCGCTGCGGCGACCAAGGCCGGCGACCCGGCCACGGTGATCGACCTGCCGGCCTCGGGACATTTCGAGCTGATCGATCCCACGGCGGCGGCCTGGACGCGCATCCGCGCCGAGCTCGACGCGTTGCTGGACTGACTCAGACCCGGACGAAGATCGGGCCCCACAGAACCTGGTAACGGCGCGCGTCCAGCCGCCGCTGCGGCCGCAATTGATAGACGCCCGGCGCCAGGACCGGCGCGGCGCCCTCGGCCATTTGCGGGACCGTCGTGGTGTCGACCGGGTTGCTGACCGCGAAGCCGTCGATATGGGGACTGGCTTGCGAGACCGCCCCGGCCAGGTCGGCCACGCGACCCAGGCGGAAGGGCACCGGCGCGCCCAGCTCCCCGTCCGGCCGCGAATAGAGCCCCACGGCGTAGGTGCGGTCGCCGCGCACCGCCACCCCGATCCCGACCCGGGCGTGGGTCGGCCGCAGCAGGTTGCCCCAGTGGGGCGGGCTCTTGCGCCAGACCGCCATCAGCTCGGCCGCCGTGGTCGGCGTGCCGGCGCGGCGGTAGGCGATGTTCTCGCTGGCCGAGCCGATCATCCGGCGCGCCAGGATGCTGACCCGGTGGCTGGGATCGAAGCCTTCCGGGCTCACATGCTCGACATAGGCGCGGGCGGCCAGGTCGCCCGCATGGGCGCGGGCGGCCAGGGCCAGCTCATCGCTCCAGGCGCAGGCCGGCGCCCCGCGCTCGGCGCGGACGGCGTTGGTCAGGCGCAGGATCTCGCGCTCGGCGATGGGATCGAAGGCGCCGGCGTCAGCAAGGCGGGCGCGCAGGCGGGCCTCATAGTCCAGCCAGGACTGGCCGGGGATCGCCGCGAAGGCGGGTGTCGCCGCCAGGCCGGCCAAGCCCGTGAGCAGGGTTCGGCGCGCCACGAGGACGCCCCCTGCCGATGGCGAGTAGATTGGCGCTCGACGCCCCACTGAAAACACTCCGCCGGTTACCTGGGCCTCAGGCGGCGGCGCCGAAGGCCCTGATCACGGGGATCAGCTTACCGGGGTCGACTGGCTTAAGAATTAACGGCGCCTCGTCAAAGCCTTCGCTGGGCAGGACGCCGTAGCCGGTGGCGAAGACGAAGGGCACGCCCCGCGCCCGCAGGGCCTGGGCCAGGGGAAAGACCGTCTCGCCGCCGCCCAGGTTCACGTCGAGCACGGCGCCGTCGGGCAACCGCACCTGGGCGGCGAGCCAGGCCAGGGCCGGCGACAGGGAGCCGAAGGAGGCGGCGATCTCGCAGCCGAGGTCGGTCAGCAGGTCCTCCATCATCAGGGCCACCAGCGGCTCGTCCTCCACCAGGATCACCCGAGGATGACTCATGCGCGCGACATCCGGTCCGACAGCGGTGCGCGCAGCCGGAAGACGACCCCCTGCGGATCGAAATCGATCACCGCGGCGCCGTTGAGGTCGCGGGCGATCCCCTGTTCGATCAGCCGTGACCCGAAGCCGCGCTGGGGCTCGGCGGTCACCGGCGGTCCTCCGCGTTCGGTCCAGGTGAGCACGAGCGTCGGCCGGCCATCGTCCGCCTCGACCACCCAGGCCACCTCCAGCCGTCCGGTGTCGCGGCTCAGCGCTCCATACTTGGCGGCGTTCACGGCCAGTTCGTGGAAGGCCATGTGCATGGCCACCGAGGTCTCGGGGGCCAGCCTTATGGGCGGCCCGCCGGCCTTGATCCGCTCGCCGTCCACACCGCCGAAGGCCGCCAAGGTCTGGGCCAGGACATCGCCCAGGGGCGCGCGGCCCCATTCCTCCCGGGTAAGCAGTTCATGGGCCTTGGAGAGCGCGCCCAGCCGGCCGTTGAAGGCTTCGGCGAAATGGCGCGGCGATTGCGCGTGGCGCAGGGTCTGGTCGGCGATCGACTGAACGGCCGCGAGCGTGTTCTTGCAGCGGTGGTCCAGCTCACGCAGCAGGAATTTCCGCCGCTCCAGGGTCTCCGACAGCGAGGCGTACATCACCGCGCTGTCCAGGGCGGTGGCGGTGGCCCGCGCCATGATCTGCAGTTTGGCGATCTCGTCCTCGGTGGGCTGGCGTTCGCTCGCCCAATAGGCGCCGATGGCCGCGACGGGGTCACGGGGACGAACAGGGGTCATGACCAGGCTTTTGACGAAGGTCGGCCGGTAGGCGTCATGGGGGATGCGCGGATCCTGGTAGATGTCGCGGATGACCACGGTCTGGGCGTTGAGCATGCACCAGCCGGAGATGCATTCGGACATGTCGAAGCGCCGCCCCTTCCACAACGGGCCGATGGCGTCCTCGTCCAGGTAGAAGCACTTGCCTTCGTCGCGCAGCACGAAGGCCACACCATCGGCGCCGGAGATGCGGCGGGCCGCGGAGCGGATCACGGCGGCCACTTGGTCGATGGTCCTCGCCGAGGACAGGTCCTCGATCGTCTCGACCAGGGTCAGCAGCGGGTCGGGTGTCGCATCGCCGCGTTCCCGAAGAGCCGCCGCCCGCACCATGACCGACCCTCCTAACTTACGCGTGGGTTGAGTCGAAGCTTGCTCAGTGTAATCCCACAACGCAAGTCAATCTGCAGTTGATCGACTTTCCCAATGGTTGACGTGTGACGCTAGTCGGCCGTCGCGGCGGCCACGGGCGGCGGAACGGGGGTGGCGCTCGGCCCCCGCGTGAGTTCCCTGGCCAGGGTCTCGCGGTCCAGGTCCCCCTCCCAGCGGGCGATCACCAGGGTGGCGATCCCGTTGCCGACGAGGTTGGTCAGCGCCCGGCACTCGCTCATGAACCGGTCCACCCCGACCAACAGGGCCAGGGCGGCGATGGGAATGTCGGGCACCACAGCCAGGGTGGCGGCCAGGGTGATGAAGCCCGCCCCGGTGACGCCGCTGGCGCCCTTGGAGGTCAGCATGGCCACGCCCAGAAGGCTCAGTTCCTGGGTCAGCGACAGGTCGATATTGGTCGCCTGGGCCAGGAACAGGGTAGCCAGCGTCATGTAGATGTTGGTGCCGTCCAGATTGAACGAATAGCCGGTGGGGATGACCAGGCCGACCGTGGTCTTGCCCGCGCCCAGCCGCTGCATCTTGTCGATCATCTGCGGCAGGACCGATTCAGACGACGAGGTGCCGAGCACGATCAGCAGCTCCTCGCGGATATAGGCCAGGAACTTCAGGATCGAGAACCCGCTGGCCAGCGCCACCAGGCCCAGGATCACCAGCACGAACAGCAGGGAGGTGCCGTAGAAGGTCGCCACCAGCGCGCCCAGCTTCACCAACGCCGCCAGGCCGTACTTGCCGATGGTGAAGCCCATGGCCCCGAAGGCGCCGATGGGGGCCAGCCGCACCACCACCTGGATGAGCGAGAAGAACACCTTGGAGACATCCTCCAGGACGCCCGCCACCTTGTCGCCGAACGCCCCCAGCCGCGAACAGGCGAACCCGGTCAGGACGGCGATCACCAGCACCTGCAGCAGGTTCCCGCTGGCGAAGGCCGCGAAGAAGGCGTCGGGGATCAGGGAGAGCACGTAGTCCGGGAGGCTCTGACCGTGGGCCGCCTTCTCGACATAGCCGGCGGCCACCGACGGATCGAGGGTCGCGGGATCGATATTGAAGCCCGCGCCGGGCTTGACCAGGTTGCCCACCACCAGCCCCAGGACCAGGGCGAAACTCGAGACCACCTCGAAATAGATCAGGGTCTTGGCGCCCAGCCGGCCGAAGGCCTTCATGTCGCCCATCCGGGCGATGCCCGAGACGATGGTGCAGAAGATCACCGGCGCCACGGCCATCTTGATCAGCTTGATGAAGCCGTCGCCCAGCGGCTTGAGCGCCACCCCCACGTCGGGCCAAAGGGCTCCGACCGCCACGCCAAGCGCGATGCCGACCAGCACCTGGACATAGAGCAGCCGGAAATACCGCAAGATCGCCATGGGTCCCCCATCCGCCGCCGACCCGGCCGCGCGGAGCGGAAGATAGGCCGATCGCCCGCGGATTGGCGAGGCTCGCCCTGCGGCAATACGCGCACGCCAACTTAAGGGGGCCTAAACCGTTCCCGTGTAGTCAAGCTTCGTGACCCACGCCCTCGACTATCATGAACGCAGAGCCCACCCGCGCGTCGCCGCCAACTTTCGCGCGCGCGCCTTCTATGGGACGAACAACGGCCTGTGGGCCGACTGCCACATCGTCGATGTGAGCCAGGGCGGGGCGCGCCTGAAGATCGCCCAGATCTATCCTCTACCCGGCCGCTTCATGCTGCTGCAGCTCGATGGCGGGATCGTCTATGAGGCCCGGCTGCGCTGGCGCCGCGGCGACCTGAGCGGCGTGGCCTTCGACGGCCGCCATGACGTCGCCACCTCCACCCTCGAAAGCCTGGCGCAGATTCGCCAGACCTGGGACGCGTTGCAGTCGGCCAAATAGCCGAAGAGCCCGGGTCAGGCCGAGGCCAGCGCCGCCCAGATGGCGCGCAGGGCGCGGAACTCCTCGTCGACCGGCCCGCGCAGATCGTGGCGGCCTTCGAAGCGCACGCCCAGCATCTCGCCGCGCCGCCAGGTCAGGCGCGCGTCGAAGGCGACCGCGTCGCTGACATGCAGCAGGGCGAAGCTCGGCGGCAGCGCCTGGTCAGCGGGGACGCGGAGCATGGCGCCGCGGATGGTCAGGTTCCGGATGCCGCAATCGACCGACATGACGTGGCGGGGGCCATAGCAGATCCGGCCGCGCAGGAGGGTCCGCTGCCTGACCAGCGATCGTCGCTCGGTGCGGACGATGGGATCGGTCATGGCGCCAGCCTAACCGCGAATGTTTTCCGCCGTGTAAAGGACTGCGGTCGCGCGGGCGTCTATCCGCCCTTGGTGGCTCTCTCGCTCAGGAACCAAACCGCTAGGGCGCTGGCCCCGCCGGACATCAGCGCGATCACGAGCGCAATCACCCATCCCGGCACCACTGGCTTATTGCCCTGCACTGTGTAGCTCCCAACCGTTCGACGGACCTCTATCCATCGCCTAGGTCGTGCCGACGCGCAATCCGCAGTTTCATCCCACCCGAGTGGCCCGGCTTGGCGCCGGACGGCGAACGTGGCATCGGTCTGCTAGATCGTCGCGACGCCGCGAAATTCGCCAGTTCTCGTCTCGATCGGCAAGGCCCGGTAGCTCAGCCGGATAGAGCAGCGCTTTCCTAAAGCGAAGGTCGGGGGTTCGAGTCCCTTCCGGGCCGCCATCGAAATCTGTCGGGCGATCAAGTCGGGCCTCTTGCCACTTGTAGAGTAGGCCTGAGACGAAAGCGGCGCCCGGCGCTGGGCGACATCACCCCGGCCAGAACGGAACCTGGCGCGGCTTAATCCCGTCTACCAATTCGAAGGCGGCCAGGCTCGTGGCCATCTGGGGCTGGTCGGTCTTGCGTTGGGTTTGAGGGGCTTGGACAGCGTAGAGCGGCCGACTCTCTTGTCGGGCGAGTCTACCTTGACTCGCTACCATTGGTCGCGAAAGGTCGGGCCTCTTCGGGAGATTTCAGGATGATCAAGCTTCTTGCATCGAGCTTGGCTGCGGCAGCGCTTCTGTGTGCCGGCGCTGCTGACGCCACCGTGATGATCGCCACCATATCGGGTGACTACAATGATGACCCCGACTGGAACGGCTGGTCCATGGAGCTTCGATACAACACAAGCGGGCTGGAGTTCCAGCAAAACGGCCTGACGCGGACCTACAGCTGGGACGCCTCGTCAGGACGTCCGTCGCCAATTCAGTACGCGCGGGGCAGGTTCACCGGGCAAGAGCCTTGCCCGTTGCCAGATAGCTGGGACGGTTGCTTTTATTACGACGAAAACGACGAACTCGTGGAAATTTACCGTCCTCCTGTGGAGGTGGTTTTCGATCTCACAGAATTTTATTCGTTCTCAATAGAACAAGCCACGGACGCGTACAGCGAATACTTCTACTACATATTCAATTTTGAAGGCCCTGACGTTCGAATTAGGGGCCTCGGAGAGATCGATCGGGGCGCGCTCCCATCCATCACTAGACCCGTCGAAATCGTCCGCTATGGCGAATATGGCGACGCGCTAATCCGAGGCATCAGCCCCGGCGGTCCCCACACGGAGTACCTATCCGTCACGCTCAGCCCGGGCGGCATCCCGGAGCCCGCAACCTGGGCGATGATGATTGTCGGCTTCGGCATGGTCGGGGCGACCGTTCGCCGGCGGTCACCGCGCCAAGTCCAAGCCGCCTCGTAGGCCGTCGCTCATCGCGGCTGTCCTGATTTCAGATTCTCAGGGTTGTGGGCGACTTTAGATGGGGCGGGCATGGCGATGCGACGCCGGTCGAAGGTGTCCGGGGTGCGAGCAATGCGAAAGGGCCCAGCCTCTCCGCACGGAAACGTAGTGGCGGATGCCGATCAGTCCGGACCTTGGGGAATGGCCTGCAGGCGCGCCGCGCGCGGATCGCTGGCGGCGGGGGCCCCGTTTGGGCTGATCGACGGGCTCTTCGTGACCAGGTCAGGCGCACTTGGAGTGACTGGGTTCGGATCGCTTCGAGCCGCACCCGGGATGGCGCGAAGATTGCCAAGGCTGTCGTAGAGCAGCGCCGCGCCGCCTTCCGACAGGGTGGGTCCGGCAGCCGCCTCCAGCGTTCCAGGCGTCGGGCCAACGGCAAGGTTAGGCGGCGTGACAGCCGACGTTCCCGTGGACTTGGCCGCGCAGCCCAGCACGCTCAAACAGGTCTGAGCCGATGCGGCGCTCCCGGTCGAGGTGACAGCTAGGACGAGGATGAGGGCGGCTAACCGCGTCATGGCGCGAACTCCTGGCGATGCGACGATCTCGCGCCTTATGCCGTCTGGGCGTGACGACTTTGGGGCAGGTCGACCACGACCTCCCTGGCCGAGCATCCCGCCTCGGCCGCGCCCTTCGCCCATCCTGGCATCGCAACGCGGAAGGCCCACCTCCGAAACCGGGAGCGGGCCTCGAGGTCGCGAGCGTCGATCCGCGACCAGTCGCGGGCCGAAAACGGGGTCATTCGGCGACGAATTCCAGGGGGCGCGACCCCGATTATGAAGTATTAGGACGGACTCAACCTTAACTCGAGTCGCGCGCGCCATGCTGACGGTTCAGCCGGCGTTCACCCAAGCTCACGCCATAAGTGTCGGCCACCCGGCAGACGGGGCGAGGCGAAGAACGACATCCAATGGCCCTATGCTTGCGCCGCCACCCTGATCGGTGAGGCGCCGGCAAGGAATGGACGGTCCGGGAACGCCTTCAACCTGAGTCGGATGGTTCGCAACTTGCCTGTCGTTATGTGGAAGACGGCAGGCGTCCCATTCTGACCTGTCTTGACCGAAACCCTTGAACACAACACCGCAGCAAAACCATGCGCGACAACATAGATCTTCACCTGGCCAAACGCCTTTTCCACCGGCGGCGGGAATTGAACCTTACCCAGCGTCAACTGGGACAGCTTTGCGGCGTGACCTTCCAGCAGGTCCAGAAGTACGAGTGCGGCGCCAATCGGATTTCGGCCTCGATGATCTGGCGGCTCGCCGATGCGCTTGAGGTGCCGGTTCACTATTTTTACGACGGCCTTGAGAAACCCCACCTAAACGGGGCAGATGTCGCCGAGATAGCGTCAGGCGAGGCGAAGACTTCGTTGCTCTCGCTTGGGGGCAAGACGGCCACATCCAGCTAGTCCAAGAAACATGTTCGCTGAACATGCTCGTCTATGGTCAAGCCTGAGACGATGAGCGCACTTTTCAAAGTTGAAATATGAGCCTTAACTTCATCGAATCCTAAGCGATCCCCGGCGCGCTTCGTTCAGACCGCGGACGTTTCGGGTGAGGAGACGACGATGAACGCGGAGCTCTCGAACAAGACACCGGACCCGATGGATGTAGCCCTTGGCGCCTCGGTTCGGATACGCCGTCGCACGATCGGGATGTCTCAGGAAGCCCTGGCCGAACAGTGCGGGGTCAGCTTCCAGCAGATCCAGAAGTACGAAAACGGCGCCAACCGCATTTCATTCTCCCGGCTGGTCCAGATCGCACGCGCGCTACGCTGCCGGGTGGTCGACCTGATGGACGTGCTCGACACGTCAGGCGCCGAGATCGGCGGCGATATCGACATGCTCAGCCGCATCCGCACCCCGGGCGCCCTGGAGTTGCTGACGGCCTTCGAACGCCTGCCGCAGGAGGCCCGCGCCTCGCTGGTCAACCTGTTGCGCACCCTGACGGAGACCGACGCCGGCGGAGCCCGCGCCCGCCAGCGCGAACTGGCCTAGCGCGCGCCTTAGGCCGCCTGTTCCGGGGCGAGATCCGCCGCCAGTCGGGAGATCTCGGCCAGCAGGGCGGCCGGCGAAATCGGCTTGGCCACGTGGCCGTCCATCCCCGCGCGCCGATAGGTCTCGATCTGATCGGGCAGGACGTTGGCGGTCATGGCGACGATCGGGGTCTCCCCGGCCTGGCCGGGAAGCGACCGGATGCGCCGGGCGGCCTCGACCCCATCCATCACCGGCATCTGGATATCCATGAAGATGAGGTCGTAGGAACTGGCCGCAGCCTGTTCGACCCCATCCGCGCCGTCGCGGGCGATCTCCACCTCGGCCCCCAGCTCGGTCAGCATGCGCAAGGCCACCATGCGGTTGGTTGCGTTGTCCTCGACCACCAGGATGCGCAGGCCGGCGAGCCAGCGGTCGGCGGTGATCGGCGCCGGGCGCCCGCAGACCGGCGCGGCGATCTCGATCCAGAAGGTGGAGCCCACGCCCTCGATGCTGCTGAAGCCGATGCCGCCGCCCATGCGCTCGGCCAGGGCCTTGGTCACCGCTAGGCCGAGGCCCGAGCCGCCGAACCGGCGGGTGCTGGAGCCGTCGGCCTGCTGGAAGCGGTCGAGCAGGCTGGCTTGAGCCTCTAGGGGAATACCGACTCCGGTGTCGGCGACCTCGATCCTCAGGCGCTGGGCCTCGCCCTCGCCGGAGGTCGCCAGCTTGATCCGCACCCCGCCCTGCAAGGTGAACTTCACCGCGTTGCCGGCCAGGTTGAACAGTATCTGGCGCAGACGCACGGGGTCGAGCGACGCCCAGCCCAGGGTCTCGGGCGCCTCAATGGCGAGCGAGAGGCCGCGGGCGTCGGCGTCGGCGCGCAACATCCCGATCACCACATCGCCTTCCCGCGACAGATCGAGGGCCTCGGGCGCCAGTTCCAGGGCGCCGCTCTCGATCTTCGAGAAGTCGATGATGTCGCTGAGCATCTGGGCCAGCGTCGAGCCACAAGCCAGGGCCTCGTCCACCAGGACCTGGCCGGCGTCGGACAGGGCTTCGTTCTTGAGGATGTGCAGCACCCCCATCACGCCGTTCATCGGCGTGCGGATCTCGTGGCTGATATTGGCGAGGAATTCGGTCTTGGCCTGGACCGCGCCCAGCGCCGCGTCCCGGGCGTCGGCCAACTCGGTCACGTCCTGGGTGATGCCGAGCACCTCCCAGTCGCCGGACGGCAGCGCGCGCACGCCGCGCCAGGCAGTTCGAAACCGGCGCCAGTCGCCGCTCTCGGCCTGGTGGCGATAGGTGACCATGCCCGTGTCGCCGGTGCGCACGACCTGGCTCCAGAGCTCGTCGACATGGTCGCGATCGTCCGCGTGGATCCGGTCCTTGAACGCCGCCTCGGCCATGCGCAGCAGGCTCGAGTCATCGGCGCGCGCGGTGTCCAGGGGATTGAGATCATATTCGCAGGTGTCGGCGTCGAAGCGCCAGACATAGACCCCGGCCGTCTCGCCCAGCAGTTCGGCCACGCGGCCCAGCTTTTCCTTGTTCTCGACGATCTGGTGCTCGGCCGAGATGTCCTGGATCACCAGCAGGGCGCGGCCGTCAGCGGCTCGCTTGGCCCGTGTGCGCACCCACAGCCAGTCCCCGTTGGGCGCCGGGATACGATGGTCGAAGATCGCCGCGCCATCGCGCTTCAGCCGCACGACGTGGGCGGCGATCATCTCCGCCTCATCGGGATGGTGCAGTTCGCCATAGGGACGGCCGAGGGTCTCGGCCTGCGACCAGCCGGACAGGGCGAGCCAGGCGGGATTGGCCGACGCGACCTTGCCATGGCTGACGACGACGAAAGCGTCGAGCGCGTTTTCGAAGAACCAACCGGCGGCTTCGCCGTCCGCGGCTTCAGCTTCCATGGGCGCCCCGTTCCCCCTGCGGGGTCGTTTCTCGATCCCACCCGGCCATGACGCCGGAAAGCCGTAAACAGAGCCTTGCCGTAGAAGGCCTGGACGCTCGAAGGGGCGCGCCACAATGTCGCACTCTCGACACTCAAACGCAGAACGGACGCCGGCCCCTCGCGAGTCCGGCGTCCGCCCAATTCGTCAGATCGTGGAGGTCGGCTAGACCGGCTTCAGATCGACCGCGGCGGTCTTGCCGCGCTCTTCTTTCTCCTCGTAGCTGACCTTGTCGCCCTCGTTCAGGCTGCGCAGACCCGCGCGCTCGACCGCGGAGATGTGGACGAAGACGTCCTTGCCGCCGTCATCAGGTTGGATGAAGCCGAAGCCCTTGGTGGCGTTGAACCACTTGACCGTACCGGTGGCCATGTCCTTCTCGTCTCCCTGACTCAGTGTTCCACGCGGACTCGCGACGAGGATCGCCGGTCGCCCGGTCCATCTCAGTCGTCTGGGGAGCGGGCTGTTCGGTTCCGCGCGGAATGCGTGGGGAGAAGAACGTCAGCAGGCCCAAAGCGCCGATTGGGCCGAAGTCTGGCCATGGGCCAGGACGCCGGTCAACCGCAGCGCCTGTTCAACTTTCCGCCAACACCTTGTCGATCAGGGCCTTGGCCTCCTTGCCCGACCAGTCGGCGTCCCCGGCCAGCCGGCCCCGCTCCACCCCGTCGGCGCCGTAGATCACGGTGGTCGGCATGCCCACGGCGGCGGGTTTGAAGGCGAACGGCAGAGCCATCTTCGGATCGTGATAGAAGGCCAGCGGCGCGTGCTTGGCGATGAAGGCGCGGGCCTTGGCCTCGTCGTCGGGCCGGTCGACGCTGATCGCCACCACCTCGACCGGCTTGCCCTCGTAGTTCTTGGCCAGCTTGGCCAGGGTGGGCATCTCGATGACGCAGGGCGCGCACCAAGTCGCCCACATATTGACCACCACGACCTTGCCCCGGAAGTCGGCGATGCGCCGGGTTTGGCCCTTGGCGTCGAGGAAGCCGGCCGCCGGCGGCGGGGCCGCCTCGACCGGAAGCGCGAACTTGGCCATCTCGCCCTTGGCGAAGCCCTTCAGGTTCGTTTCCTGCTGGGGGTTTATGGAAGCCTGACCGATGATGTAGAGAACCGCGGCGGCGCCGAGAACGGCGACGCCCCCTAGCACCCACCGCAGCGGGATCTTGGGGCCGCCGGCCGCACCTTCATCCGAACGCTCGCTCATATGACCGACAACTCCTCGCCTGCCTCGAATAAGACCCAAGATGGCCAAGCCATGTGGGGCGGACGGTTTACGTCCAAACCGGCCGAACTGATGCAGGCGATCAACGTCTCCATCGGCTTCGACAAGCGCCTGGCGTCCCAGGACCTGGCTGGGTCGCGGGCGCACGCGGCGATGTTGCGCAAGCAAGGCGTGATTTCAAGCGAGGACGAGGCGGCGATCCAGGGCGGGCTCCAGGCCATCGCCGCCGAGATCGACGCCGGGACCTTCCCGTTCCGCGACGAGTACGAAGACATCCACATGAACGTCGAGGCGCGGCTGCGCGAGCTGATCGGCCCGGCGGCCGGCCGGCTGCACACCGCCCGCTCGCGCAACGACCAGGTGGCGCTCGATTTCCGCCTGTGGGTCCGCGAGGCGTGTGACCGCACCGGCGCCCAGATCCGCGACCTGCAGGCCGCCCTGCTGGCCAAGGCCGAGCCGCATGCGGCCACCCTGATGCCCGGCTTCACCCATCTGCAGCCGGCCCAGCCGGTGACCTTCGGCCACCACCTGATGGCCTATGTGGAGATGTTCGGCCGCGACGCCTCGCGCTTCGCCGACGCCCGGGCGCGGATGAACGAATGCCCCCTGGGCGCCGCGGCCTTGGCCGGCTCGCCCTTCCCCATCGACCGCCACGCGACGGCGCAGGCCCTGGGTTTCGACGCCCCGACCGCCAATTCGCTAGACAGCGTCGCCGACCGCGACTTCGCCCTGGAGGCCCTGGCGGCGGCCACCATCTGCGCCGTCCACCTGTCGCGGCTGGCCGAGGAGATCGTGATCTGGATGACGCCGCAGTTCGGCTTCGTGAAGCTCTCGGACGCCTTCACCACCGGCTCGTCGATCATGCCGCAGAAGAAAAACCCCGACGCCGCGGAGCTGATCCGAGCCAAGGTCGGGCGGCTGCTGGGCTCCTTCACCCAGCTCACCGTGGTGATGAAGGGCCTGCCGATGACCTATTCGAAGGACATGCAGGAGGACAAGGTCCCCACCTTCGAGGCCTTTGACGCCCTGGAACTCTCGCTGGCCGCCATGGCCGGCATGATCGCCGACCTGGAGCCCGTGGCCGAGAAGATGGCCGCGGCGGCCGGCGCCGGCTATTCGACGGCGACGGATCTGGCCGACTGGCTGGTGCGCGAACTGGACATGCCGTTCCGCGACGCCCACCACGTGACGGGCGCGGCGGTGAAAAAGGCGGAGTCGCTCGGCTGCGATCTGTCCTCCCTGCCCCTATCTGAGCTCCAGGCCCTGGAGCCGCGGATCACGGCCGGCGTTTTCGACGTGCTGACGCCGGCCGCTTCGGTCGCCAGCCGCAAGAGCTACGGCGGCGCCTCGCCGGAACAGGTTCGCGCCCAGATCGCGCGTTGGAAGGAGAAGCTGTGATGACCCTTCGAGTAGCGGCGATCGCCGCCCTGACGGGCGCCCTGGCCCTGGCCGGTTGCGGCAAGATGGGCGCCCTGGAGCGTCCCGGCCCGCTGATGGGCAAGGGCTCCGGCGCGGACGCCGGGTCCGATCCCGGCCGCGCGATCCGCACGGTCGATCCACGCAATCGCGACGACGCGCCGGTTCCGCCGCGCACCCAGCCGATCGACTCCGCGCCCAGCGCCACCTCGAGCGCCCCGCAAGGCGCCATCCCCGATCCTTACGCCCGGCCCAGATGAACCACTTCGAGCTCCACGGGGGCGAGCTCTTCTGCGAGGACGTATCCCTGAGCGCCCTGGCCGAGGCCGTGGGCACGCCGGTCTATGTCTATTCGACGGCCACGCTCGAGCGGCACTACACGGTGTTGCGCGACGCCCTGGTCGCCGAAGGGATCCGCGGCGAGCACGGCGCTGATCCGTTGCTGGCCTTCGCGGTGAAGGCCAATTCCAATGTCGCCGTCCTCAAGACCCTGGCCCGGCTGGGCGCCGGGGCCGACACGGTCTCGGAAGGCGAGATCCGCCGGGCGCTCGCCGCCGGCGTCCCGCCCGAGAAGATCGTCTTCTCCGGCGTCGGTAAGACCGAGGGCGAGATCGCCTTCGCGCTCAAGGCCGGTGTCAGCGAGATCAATGTCGAGTCCGAGCCCGAGCTGGAACTGGCCAGCCGGGTCGCCCAGTCGCTGGGAACCCGCGCCGTCGTCGCCATCCGGGTCAATCCCGACGTCTCGGCCGGCGGCCACGCCAAGATCTCCACCGGCAAGGCCGACAACAAGTTCGGCGTCTCATTCTCCGAGGCCGAGCGGCTCTACGCCAAGGCCTCCAACAACGCCGGCCTGAAGCCGGTGGGCGTCACCTGCCATATCGGCAGCCAGATCACCGACCTGGCGCCCATGGCCGAAGCCTTCGCCAAGATGCGCGGCCTGGTCGAGCGCCTGCGCGGCGAGGGGCTGGCGGTCGAGCGCCTCGACCTGGGCGGCGGCCTGGGCGTCCCATACTTCAACCAACCGACCCCGCCCGCCCCCGCCGACTATGCGCGGATGATCGCCAGGACCATGGACGGGCTGGACGTGGCCTATTCGTTCGAGCCCGGACGGATGATCGCCGCCAACGCCGGCGTGCTGCTGGCCCGGGTGCTGCACATCCACCAGCGCCCGGAGGGCCGGAAATTCGCGGTGCTGGACGCGGCCATGAACGACCTGATCCGGCCGGCCATGTACGACGCCTATCACGAGATCGTCCCGGTCAAGCCGCGCCCCGGCGCCCCGGTGGTCTATGACGTGGTCGGGCCGATCTGCGAGACCGGCGACACCTTCACCCGCGAGCGCGCCCTGCCGCCGCTTGAGGCCGGCGACCTCGTGGCCTTCCTCAGCGCCGGCGCCTATGGGGCGGTGATGTCCAGCGAATACAACAGCCGCCTGCTGGCCCCCGAGGTGCTGGTGAAGGGCGCCGACCACGCCGTGGTCCGGCCACGCCCAACCTATGAGGATATGCTGGCCAAGGAGGCCGCCGCCCCCTGGCTCTAGCCGCCGCCCCTTGCCAAACCGGGCGAGGGCGCAGGAAGTAGGGCCCAACCAACCCGGCGCGATCGTGCCGAGGGCGGACGGGAGGGTCGGAGATGCGCTTCGGGATCTTTTACGAGCACCAGCTTCCCAAGCCCTGGAACGAGGGCGACGAGGCGCGGCTGTTCCACCAGGCCTTGGAGCAGGTCGTGCTCGCCGACCGGCTGGGCTTCGACTACGCCTGGGAGGTCGAGCATCACTTCCTGGAGGAATATTCCCATTCCTCCGCGCCCGAGGTGTTCCTGGCCGCCTGCGCGGCGCTCACCAAGACCATCCGGGTCGGCCACGGCATCCGCCAGGTGATCCCCAACTACAACCACCCCGCCCGCACGGCCGAGGGTCTGGCGACGCTCGACATCATCTCCCACGGCCGGCTCGATTTCGGGATCGGCGAGGGCGCCACGCGGCTGGAGCTGGGCGGCTTCGGCATCCCGGCCAAGGAGAAGCGGGCGCTCGCCCTGGAGGCGGCCGAGCAGATCGCCAACATGATGGTGATGGACCCCTATCCCGGTTTCGAGGGCCGGGGCTTCTCCTTCCCCTGCCGCAATGTTGTGCCCAAGCCGATGCAGAAGCCGCATCCGCCGATGTGGATGGCCTGCACCAACCGCGACACCATCAAGATCGCCGCCTCCAAGGGGCTGGGCGCGCTGGCCTTCTCCTTCGTCGATCCGGAGGAGGCGCGGAACTGGGCCAACATCTATTACGGGATCATCAAGTCCGAGGACTGCGTCCCCATCGGCCACAGCGTGAACGCCAACATCGCCATGGTCTCGAATTTTTCCGTGCACAACGACCGAGCCGAGGCCATTCGGCGCGGCCAGGAGGGTTTCGAGTTCTTCGGCTATGCGGTGAACGCCCTGGTGGCCCACGACGCCCTGCCCGGCCGCTCGACTCTGTTCGCCGACTTCCAGAAGTCGCGCGCCAACAGCGATGAGGAGATCATCGCCGCCCGGAGCATGGCTGAGCGCAACGCCAACGGCATCGGCACACCCGACGACATCCGCGAGCACATCACAGCCTTCCAGGACGCCGGCGTCGACCAGGTGATCTTCCTGCAGCAGGCCGGCCGCAACCGCCACGACCACATCTGCGAGTCGCTGGAGCTGTTCGCCGCCGAGGTGATGGGCGGCTTCAAGGCGCAGGTCGCCGAGCGCGAGGCCCGCAAGGCCCGGGAACTCGCTCCCTATGTGGCCGCGGCCATGGGCCGCAAGGCCTGGATGCAGCCGCTCGCCGACCATGAGATCCCGGTGGTGCCGGCCTCGGTGGTCCGAGCGCAGATCAACGCGACCACCCGCTAGGGCTCGAGGATCTCGCGCAGGGTCATGCGCTTGTGGGCCTCCACCAGGGCCCGGCCCTGCGCGCGGTCGAGGGAGATGGCGAGGCGCATGGTCGCCTCGCCCAGGTGCCAGGTCAGGAAGGCCGAGGTGGCGATCTTTTCGGGATCGGCGTCCGGGTGGACCCGCGCCATCACCTCGGCGAGCATCGCCCCGGCGGCGCGGCTCTCGGCCAGTTCCAACAGGACGAGCTGCTTGTCGGCCTGCATGCCCGACCAGATATCGCGCATCACCGGCTCGGCCAGCATGATCTCGTAATAGAGGTCGATGAGCCCGAGATAGGCCGCCTTCAACCCTTCCAGGTCGCGGACCCCCACCAGGGCCTCCTGGATGCACCGGCGGTTCTCGGCGTTGTAGCGCTCGGCCAGGGTGCGGATGATCGCGCTCTTCTCGGGGAAGTACTGGTAGAGCGAGCCGATCGAGATCCCGGCGCGCTCGGCCACCTCGCTCATCTTCAGCTGGTCGCTGCCCTTGGCCGCGATCAACTCCGTGGCCGCCCTCAGTATGCGCTCCAGCCGCTCGCGGCTGCGCTGCTGCGCGGGCGCCCGGCGCTGTCCCCCGGCCTCCAGATCCATATCCGCCATCCCGCGCAAATCCTCTTGACGTCAAAATATGAGGGTTTATCACTTTCTCAAATATGAGACTTCCTCATGTTAACGCGCAGGCGAGATATGACAATGGAAAACAACGCTCTGACCCTGATCACCGGCGGCAACGGCAAGACCGGTCGCCGCCTGGCGGAACGGCTGATCGCCGCGGGCCGTCCCGTGCGCATCGGATCGCGCAACGCGACCCCGGCCTTCGACTGGGAAGACCGCTCCACCTGGGCCAGCGCGCTCGACGGCGTCAGCGCCGTCTATGTGGCCTTCCAGCCCGACCTCTCGGTTCCGGGCGCCCTGGAGACTTTGACGGCCTTCTACGCCCAGGCCCTGGCGGCCGGCGCTCGGAAGCTGATCCTGCTGTCGGGCCGCGGCGAGGCGGAGGCCGAGGAAGCCGAACGGGCCCTGCAGGCGACCGACGCCGACTGGACCATCCTGCGGGCGAGCTGGTTCAGCCAGAACTTCAGCGAAGCCCACTTCCTCGAACCGCTCCAGGAAGGCGAGCTGGCCCTGCCGGTCGGCCCGGCGCCCGAGCCCTTCATCGACGTCGAGGACATCGCCGACGTCGCCTTCGCCGCCCTGACCCAGCCGGGCCATTCGCACCGGCTCTACGAACTGACCGGCCCCCGCGCGCTCACCTTCGCGGACGTGGTGGCGGAGATCGCGGCGGCCACTGGGCGCGAAATCACCTTCGCCGCCATCCCCGCGCAGGAGTACCGCGCCGCTCTCGAGGAAGCCCAGGTTCCGGCCGAAATGAGCGACCTGGTCCTCTACCTGCTCACCACCATCCTCGACGGCCGCAATACCCAAATCGCCCATGGCGTGCGCCAGGCGCTCGGACGCGAACCGCGCGACTTTTCCGAGTATGTGCGCCAGACCGCGGCCACCGGCGTGTGGGGAGGAACCCATGCTTGAACGTGTCCTGACCACAGCGGTCTTCACGGCCGCGATCGGCAGCGGCGTGGTCGGCGGGATCTTCTACGCCTTCTCCACCTTCATCATGCCGGCCCTAGCCCGCATACCGGCCGAACAGGGGACCGCCGCCATGCGGATGATCAATATCACCGTGATCAATCCCCTCTTCATGCTGGCTTGGATGGGCACGGCCCTGATCTGCCTGGTCCTTGCCGGCGGGGCGCTATTCTGGTGGCAAGGACCAGGCGGCTGGCTGATCCTGGTCGCCAGCTTGCTCTACCTGCTCGGCTGCTTCGCCTCGACCATGGTCTTCAACGTGCCGCTGAACAACCAGCTGGCCGCCGCCGACGCCGCCCAGCTGGCGACGCTGTGGCCGCGCTATCTCGACGTCTGGACGATGTGGAACCACGTCCGCGCGGTCGCGCCGATCCTCTCGGCGATCCTGTTCACCCTCGCCATGGTGCTCAAGTAGGGGCCTCTCGACGCCGGTCCCCATGCGGGGTCGGCGTCCGCCCTAACGCTTCATGAACCTAAACTTCACCATGATTGACGGCGATTGGATGAAGGAGAGCCCCCGCGTGCGTTGGGACGAGGTGCTCGATGAAGGTCTCAATGGCGCGACGCTCAGGATGAGCAAGCGCGGATCGGCGGCCCGCCTGCTGGTGTCCGGCCTCGCCGGCATCCTGCTGTGGGTCAGTTTCGACTGGCGCGCGGCGGCGGCCTGGTTGGCCGTGAACCTGGCGCTCGAAGCCATCCTGCTGGTCAGCTACGCAAGGTCCGCCCGCCGCGGCGGCGCCCGTCGCGCGCCCCGCCTCGAGCGCTTCGCGCCGCCAGTGATGTTCAGCGCAAGCTGGTCGGCCATGGCCGGCCTGAGCTGGATCTATGGCGACGGGCCCATGCGCCTCGCAGCCATCATCCTCCTGTTCGGCATACTGATCGAGGCGCTGAAATACGCCGTCCATAGCCGCGCGGCCTTTCTCTGCATCGTTCCGTTTCCCCTCGTCGCGCTGATAGTCGCGCCGATGATCTTCGGGGGCCTGAAGGGCTGGGACCTAGTCTTCGTCGGCCTCGCCCTGTTCGGCCTCGTCGCCTATGTGGTCGACGCCGCCCAAGCCGTCCGGACCAACGCCAGCGCCCTGGAGAAGGCTCAGGCCGAAGCCCTGGAAGCCAGTCGCGCCAAGTCGGCCTTCCTGGCGATGATGAGCCACGAACTGCGCACGCCGATGAATGGCGTCCTCGGCATGGCCCACGCGCTCGCGGCCACGAAGCTCAGCCGCCAGCAGGCGGACTATCTCGAGATGATCGTCCAGTCGGGTGACGGCCTGCTGGCGATTCTCAACGACATCCTCGATCTGTCGAAGATCGAGGCCGGTAAGCTGGAACTGGAATCCGTCGGGTTCGACGTGGGCAAGGTCGGCCGCCAACTCTACCTGCTATGGAGCGAAACGGCGCGACAGAAGGGCGTCGAACTCGTGCTCGACGTGGATCCGAGGACGCCCGCCTGGTTGGCCGGCGATCCTGTCCGCGTGCGCCAGATCCTGCTCAACCTGATTTCCAACGCCCTGAAGTTCACCGAGAGCGGGACGGTCGATATCCGCATCGCGCCGCACGCCGACGGGGGCGTCGCCTTCACGGTGGCCGACACCGGGATCGGCATGACCCAGGAACAGCAGGACCGGCTGTTCCTGGCCTTCTCGCAGGGCGAGACCTCGACCACCCGTCGCTTCGGCGGCACCGGCCTGGGGCTGTCGATCTGCCGCCAGCTCGTGAACATGATGGACGGCGAGATCACCGTGGAGAGCCAACCCGGCCGGGGCTCGACCTTCCGCGTCCGCCTGCCCCTGGCCGCGGCGGGGGCGCCCGCCGTCGGAGAGGCTAAGACCCAGCTCATCGGCCTGAGCGGCCGTCAAATCCTGGTCGTCGACGACAACAAGGTCAATCAGGCCGTGGCGCGCGCGATCCTGGAGGCGACCGGCGCGCGGGTCTCCATGGCCGATGACGGCCTGGAGGCGCTCGCGGCCCTGCGCAAGGGCCAATTCGACGTTGTGCTGATGGACGTGCACATGCCGCGCATGGACGGAATCGAAGCGCTGCGGCGCATCCGGGCGGGGGAGGCCGGACGCGCCGACACCCCGGTGATCGCCTTGACGGCCGACGCCATGTCCGGCGAGGGCGAGCGGCTGATCGGCCTCGGCTTCGACGACGCCCATCCCAAGCCGATCCAGCCGGCGAGCCTGATGCACGCTGTCGCCGCTCGATGCGAGATTCGAGCGCCCGAGCCCGTCTAGACCGGTCGGATCAATCCAGGGCGCCGATGAACGGCAGCCCGCGATAGGCTCCGGCGGCGTCCATGCCATAGCCCACCAGGAAGCGGGGCGGGGCGTGCCAAGCCACGAAGTCCGGGACGATCGCGCGCGGGGTGGGCCACGGCTTGCTGGCGAACACGGCGGTGAGCGCGCGGCTCGCGCCGGCGTCGGTGACCAGGCGCTGGGCCTCGGAGAGCGACAGGCCGGTGTCGATGACGTCATCGATGATCAGGGCCGTGCGGCCCGCCAGCGGACGCTGCAGGTCGGCGCGGACCTCGCAGCGGCCGAGGCTGGCGCGCTCGTCGCCATAGGAGGCCAACCACAGGGCGTCGAACCGGACGTTGCGGCCGGCCCTCGACAGGGCCCGGGTCAGGTCCGAGGCGAACCACAGACCGCCGGTCAGCAGGCAGACCGCCACGGTGTCGTCGTCGATGCGCGGCGCGATCTCGGCCGCCAGGGCTTCCACCCGCGTCGCGACCTCGGCCTCGCTCAGCAGGACCACCGGTTCCGATAGAAGCTCACTCATGGGCTTGGAGGGCGTCCGGCGAACCAGGTGGCAGGGGCTGGGCCTCGACCGGCGCGGGCGTCAGGCTCCGGGTCACCGCCGGCGGGTCGGCAGCATGGCGTAGGGCCGGCGCCCCATGGGCGACCGCGGCCTTCGGGGGATCGCCCTGGTTGACCTTCACCTTCTTCAGCGGCTCTGGCGGGGCGAAGGCCACTTCCAGGACACGAGCCGTGACCGGCGGGTCCAGCAGGGCGATGGCGAAGTGGCGGGTCTCGCCGGGCGGGATCTTGGCGTCGGCGGGCCGGGCGATCTTGGTCACCACCGCCTTGCCGTGCTCGTCCAGCAGGCTGATGCGCATCGGCGGCGAGACCACCGGCCCGTCCTGGATGTTGCGAATCATGCCCGAGACCGACAGCGCCGCGTGACCCTCCTGCAGCGAGGGTTCGAACCGCACGCCCTCGATCACCAGGCCCAGGCTGTTCACCGGCTGGCCGACGAAGGCGTAGGCGCTGGCCGTGCGCGGCCAGATGCGCACGACGTCGACGCGGAACACGAAGGCGACCGCCAGCAGCACCAGCAGGGCCGCGGCCAGGCCCGCCCAGATGATCCCCGTGGCGGCGGCCTCGCGGATCCGACGCTCGGTGTCGGCCTTGGCGCGGAAAACCTTGGGCAGGATCTCGCCCGGCAGTTCGCTGATCGGGGTCTCGTCCGCCGGGAGCGTCGGGGACGCCGGTTCGCGGGCGACCGCGCCCTCGTCGCCGGTGACCTCCAGGTCGAGCGCCGCCGGCTCCGGCTGCGCGGTCCAGCGCGCGCCGCAGTTGGCGCATTTCACGGTGCGGCCGGCTTCGGGGATCTTGGAATCGTCCACGAAATAGCTGGTGGCGCACTCTGGACAGGTCAGGATCATGACGGCTGGATCGGACGCTCAGGACCAAAAGATTGTTTTTGTGGGGTTATTCTATCCACCCCCATAGCATGGGTGACGGTATTCGCGGCGGCAACGCAAGAAGTTCCCGCACACGCAGCCATTGTCCCGACCTCCACGACATCACCGTAACCGATTCCTGCGCCGCCGATCCATTGGCAGGGCATGAGACGCTAAGTCGATCAAGCTTTAGATTGGCTCAAGGCTAGCCGCCCAGGGTTCGCTCCAGGGTCACCCCGATCGAAGGCCCGGAGTCGAGGCTGCGGGCCTCGATGCGCCCAAGCGGCGCCGAGCCACGAAGGCCCTGGTAGCGTTCGCGGCGACGCTCCGCCTTCCCGGAGCCTAGGTTTTCGACCTTCACGCGCATCCGCCAAGCGGCCGATGGGCGATACTCGGCGAACAGATCGTAGCGTGTCTCGATCCGTTCCCGCTCGACCTCGTCGAAGCGAAACTCGTATTCGGTCTCGCCGATCGTGGCCTCGACGCCCCACCGGGCGCGCCAGGAAGGAAGATCCTGGCTGAAGCTGACCGCGCCCTCCACAGCCGGCTCGTCGGAGATGCCGCGGGCGAGGCCAGTGGCGGGGTCGGTCACGCGGCTGCGCCGCCAGACGACGTCGGCCCTGACCAGCCCACCGGCGACGCCGAGGCGGTCGACCGGCAGCTTGGCGTTGATCTCGAACTCCGTGCGCCGGCCCTTGCCGATATTTCCAGGAGCGTCGAACGCGAAGCCCGCGCCAGCGATGGGGATGCGGTCGACGACGTCCTCGATGAGATCACGCCGCAAGGTCAGCACGACCGAACCCGCCGATCCGACCTGGCGCTCCCAGGCGAACGCGGCGCGCCAGGTCCGGTCGGGCACGAGGTCCGGATTGCCCGCGGTGACAGTGTCGGAGGTCAGCGAGGCCGAGCTCACGAAGTCCTCGAAATCGAGCTGTCCCACCCGTCGCGCCAGCTCCAGCCGAACACGGTCGCGCGCGGTCGGGGACCAGGTGACCAGGGCATTCGGCTTTGCGTAGGCGAACGACTTGGTGAGCTGAGCGTCTCCCGCATGGCTGAGTTCCGAGACCTCGAACCGCGAACCAACCTCCAGGGCCAGGGTCGGCGACGGTCGCCAGGTCATGGTCGCGAAGGCCTCGGCCCGGCGCTCCTCGACCCGCACCGTCGCACTGGGCAGAACGATGGCTACACCGTTCTCGGAAAGGTGGCTGGCGCTGTCCAGCACGTTGAGCGCCGCCTCGCCGCCGACGTCCAGGCCGAGGGCCGGCCCCTCTCGGCGCATCACCCCCCGGACGATGCTCTCACGGGCGATGGAGCGCAGGCTCGAGACGCTGGTCTCGCCGTCCTCCACCTCCACGTCGCGCGACCTCAACCGGGACTGATGGTGAAGACCGCGCAGTTCCGAACGCCAGGACCCCAGCGCGCGATCGTACTGCGCGACCGCTTCGCCCTCCGTGACGATCTCCGTCTCGGCCACCACGCTGCGGGCGGGCTCGGGGAAGGTGGCGGTCTCCAGGATATCGGCGCCCGTCCGTTCGCGGCGAACCGAGAGGTCGCCGCGGAACTTGCCGCCGCCGACCGGGCGTTCGTATCCCGCCGCCGCCTCGACGATATCGGTGGCCTGGTTTTCATCGAAACGGCCGGCGCGCTCCAGGTCGCTGGACGAGCTGAAGCGTAGCAGCGGTCCCTCTCCCGCCTCATCCTCGACCTCGCGCGCCGCCGAGGCCGAGAGCTCGATGAGCCGGTCGGGGGATTTGCGCGAATATTCCACCGCCAGGCTGGGCGCCGCGCCGCCGTGGCGGAAGGTCTCCAGGCCGGCCTCCACCCGCCCCTGCGCCTGGGCGATCGGGAGCCGCACGACATTGGCGACCAGGGCCTGGCCCTGCATGTCGATCCCGGCGGCCCCGGCCCGGATCAGCTCGATCCGCTGCACCGCACCGGCCGGAATTCGGCGAAGTACGGCCTCCAGGCTCTCCTGCTTGCTCGAGGGCCGCTTGCCGTCGATCAGCACGTTGCCGGCCGCGCCCGAGAAGCCGCGCACCTCGCTGTCGCCGCCGTCAAAGGAGAAGCCCGGCAGCCGGCCGATCATGTCGAATGCGGAGGACGGCTGGCTGGAGGCGAAGAAGGCGGCGGGATAGGCGTCGACGGTGGCCGTCGCGCCCATGGCCGGGCCGGCCAGGATCGACGCGGCGGCGGCGAGCAGGCTGAAAGTCTTGATCATCGGCGCGGTCCCCCAAAATGGACGCGCTGGCGCCCTCTCGTCCCCCTTGTCGTCCTCCCAGGCTGACATCCGGGCGCCGCACGCCGTCAGCGGGACGTCAGCCAGCTCGTGGGAACATGGCCCTCATGACCCAGCACATTCCTCTTTCCATGACCCTCGCCGCCGCCCTCGCGCTCAGCGCAGTCGCCGGGCCTGCCCTCTCCGGCGAAAGCAAGAAGCACGATCACGACGCCGCCCGCGCCGCCCTGGCCCAAGGCGCGATCCTGTCGCTTCCCCGCGTCCTCGCCATTGCCGGGCGAGAGGTGCCTGGCGACGTCCTGAAGGTCGAACTCGAAGACGATGATGGCCGGCTGATCTATGATCTGAAGATCCTCGCCCGCAACGGCCGGGTCCGGGAGGTTGAGATCGACGCCAAGACGGGCGCGGTCCTGAAGGTTGAGGACGATTGATTGCGCGCCCTAGTCGTCGAGGACGATCCCGACGTTGGTCCAGACCTGGCGCGCGCGCTGTCCGCCGCCGGCTTTGTCGTCGATCTGGCGCGTGACGGCGATGACGCGTCGTTCAAAGGCGGGGTCGAGGACTATGCCGCCGTTGTCCTGGACCTCGGCCTGCCGCGACTGGACGGCCTGTCGGTCCTGCGCCGGTGGCGGGCCGACGGCCGCGCGTTTCCGGTGCTGATCCTCTCGGCCCGCGGCGACTGGACCGAGAAGGTCGAAGGCATAGAGGCCGGGGCCGACGACTATCTGGCCAAGCCCTTCGAGATGGGGGAACTTGTCGCCCGCTTCCGCGCCCTGGTCCGCCGCTCGGCGGGCCGCACCTCGCCGGTGATCGTGGTCGGCTCGCTCAGCCTGGACACCCGGCGGATGTCGGCCACCGTCGCCGGGGCGCCGGTCCGGCTGTCGCCGCTGGAGTTCCGCCTGCTGGACTGCCTGGCGCACCAGCCGGACCGCGCGGTCTCCGCCGGCGAGCTCGCCGAGCACCTCTACGGCGCGGCCGAGAGCGGCGACGCCAACGCCATCGAGGCGCTGGTCACGCGTCTGCGCCGCAAGCTGGGGCCCGGCGTGATCGAGACGCGCCGCGGGTTCGGCTACCTGCTGGCCGGGACCGGCGCTTGAAGGCGAGGTCGCTCCATCTGCGGCTGATGGCCGGGGCCATGGTGGCGATCCTGGCGGCCCTGGCGGTGGCCTGGCTGGCCATGACCTGGCTGTTCGAACGGCACATCGAACGCCGCGAGGCCGCCGAGCTCACCCGCGCGGCCCTGGTCCTGGTGTCCGGCCTGAGCCTGGGCCCCGGCGGCGTTCCCGTCGCCGCGTCCCGTCCGGTCGACTCGCGCTTCGATGCTCCCGCCGGCGGACGCTACTGGCAGGTCGGCGGCGGCGGCGGCCTGCGCTCCCGCTCCCTGTGGGACCAGGCCTTGCCCGTCTCGGCCGGCGCGCCCTCCGGCGACTGGCGCGCGCGAGTCGGCCCCGGCCCGTTCGGCGCCCGACTGCTGTTCGTCGAGCGCACGGTGCGCCCAGACCGCGCGGGTCCGCAGGTGCTGGTGCAGGTGGCCACCGACGAGGCGGCGTTGAGCGCGGCGCGGCGGGAGTTCGGCCGCGACCTGGCCTTCTTCCTGGCGGTTCTCTGGGCCGTCCTGTCGGTGGCCGCCCTGGTCCAGGTCCGGCTCGGACTTCGGCCCCTGACCCAGCTCAGGGCCGATCTCGAGCGGCTGCGGCGAAGTCCGTCCGCGCGGTTGCCGGCCGGCGCGCCGCGGGAGATCGAACCTCTCGTGGGCGCCATCAATGCGCTGGCCGACGCCCGCGAGGCGGATCTGGCCCGGGCGCGCAGGCGCGCAGCCGACCTGGCCCATAGCCTGAAGACGCCCTTGGCGGCGCTGTCGGCCCAAAGCCGCCGCGCCCGCGAGGATGGCGCCCCAGCAGCGGCCGACGGCCTGGACCGCGCCATCGCCGCGGTCGCCGCCGCCCTCGAGTCCGAACTGGCCCGCGCCCGGGCCGCGACCGCCCGAGACGGCGCCCGCGACGGCCATGCCGCGCCCGCCGCGGTGGCCGAGCGTCTGGTCGGGGTCATCGAACGCACCGATGACGGTTCGCGGCGGGCCTTCGAGATCGACCTGCCGGCCGAGCTGAGACTCCCGCTGTCCGAGGACGCGCTCACCGAGATCCTCGGCGCCCTGATCGAGAACGCCGCGCGCCACGGCCGCCGGCGCGTGCGGATCGCCGGCTCCGACGGCGTTCTCACCATCGAGGACGACGGCCCGGGCATCGACCAGGGCCGGGCCGAAAGCGCCCTGATCCGCGGCGGCCGGCTGGACGAGGCGGGTCCCGGCCATGGCCTAGGCCTGGCCATCGTGGCCGACCTGGTCGAAGCGACCGAGGGCGCGATCGTACTGGATCGTTCGCCGATGGGCGGGCTGCGCGTGCGCCTATCGTGGCTACCGGCTCAGCGAGACCCCGGGCCGTAATAGGCGCCGCCGGCGCGATAGCGCTCCAGCCGCTTCAACTCCCTGGGATCGATGCGGTCGCGCCAAGTGGACACGCCGTTGCGCAGGTCCGCCGGCGTGAGCACCAGGGGCTTCCAGACCGGCGCGCCCAGGATGTCGTACAGATTGTAGGTCAGGGTCGGCGTGGCCCCATTCATACGGAACTCGAGCAGGCCGAAGTTCGCGGTCTTGGCGAATAGCGGGCGGATGCGGGCCTCGGGGACCTGGTCCTGCCACTTGTCATTGGGCGTCTGGGCGAGGGGCGAGGAGACGAGGTCGTAGAGATCGTAGCCGCCCTGTTCCGACCGCGGGATGCAGTTCAGCTCGCCCACATGGGTGTCGCCGGACAGGCAGACCACGCCCTCGATCTTCTCGTCGCGGATGAAGTCGAACAGCTCGTCGCGCTCGTGCTGGTAACTGGCGAAGGAGTCCCCTGGCCGCTCGGCCACCGACCAGCCCACACCGGACACCAGGATCTTGAACGGCGCGCGGCTGGTCTTCAGAGCCGCCTTGAGCCATCGCTTTTGCCCCTCACCCAGCATGGTCTTGCCGGGGCCGTCCGGCATGTCGCCCGGGTCGCGGTGGTAGCGGCCGTCCAGATGAAAGAAGTCGACCCCGCCATAGCTGTGCTGGAAGAAGACACCCGGCGTTTCCGATGTCCCGTAGGAGGGATTGGCCCAGTAGCGGCGGAAGACCTCCAGGGCGCGCGACTTGAACGGACTGCGGCGGTCGGAGTCGTTGTAGCCGAAGTCGTGGTCATCCCAGATGGCGAGGCTGGGGGTGCTGCGCAGCAGCGGCTGCAGCCGCTCGACACCGCGCTGCCGGCGATAGGTGTCGGCGAGGATCTCCGGCTGGTCGCTGTCGGCGTAGATGTTGTCTCCCAGCCAGAGGAAGAGATCCGGTTCGTAGGCCGCCACGGCCGTGAACACCCGTTGCTCGCTGTCGAACTGCAGCCGCGCGCAGGAGCCGAATGCGACGCGGAAGTCGCTCAGGCCGGCGGGGGCGGTCTTGGTCTTGAACGGCAGGGGCTGGAAGCGGTCGGCGACGCCGCCGAGCCGGAACCGGTAGTGGTAGGTGGTGTCCGGCGTGAGACCTTCAATCCTGTGCACCGTCACGAAGTCGCCCGCGGGCGAGGCCTTGACCGGCGCCGTGAACCTGGACCGCGCAAAGCTCCGGTCGGTCGCGTATTCCACCTCGACCTCGAAGTCGCCGCTCACCCGCGCCCAGATGGTGATGTGACCAGGTCCGGCGTGCCCGACCATCGGGCCCTGGACGACTCGCGGATAGCCGATGACGGCGGCGACGCCCCGCTGCGCCCAGGCCCAAGCCGCCGTCAGCGCCGCGGAGCCGAGAAGGCCGCGCCGTCCGATGGGGAACGCCGTGTTCACGCTGCGGCTCCGGTGTCGATGGGTTGGAGGATGGCCAGCAGGTCGGCCTGGATCTGCGGCGTCGATGCCAGGCAGGTGCCGTTCATCAGGTCCAGCGGCCGGCCCAGGGTGTCGGTGATCAGACCGCCGGCCTCGGTCACCAGGATCGCGCCCGCGGCCATATCCCAGGCGCTGACCGACTGCTCCCAGTAAGCGTCGAACCGGCCGCAGGCGACATAGGCGGTGTCGATCGCGCCGGCCCCCAGCCGCCGGACCTGGGCGACGCGCGGGGTCAGCAGCGACATCTCGTGGGCGAACTGGGCGTGGCGCGGCTTGCCGGCGAAGGGGATACCGACAGCGATCACCGCCTCACCCAGGCTGGCGCGCTTGGAGACCCGGATGGGTTCGCCGTTCAGGAAGGCGCCCTTGCCCTTTTCGGCCCAGAACATCTCCCCGGTCATGGGCTGATAGGTGACACCGGCCACGACCTGGCCCTCCCGGGCAAGCGCGATGTTCACCGCGAAGATCGGCAGCCCGATGAGGAAGTTCATGGTCCCGTCCAGCGGATCGACGACCCAGGTGTTGGCCTTGTCCTCGCCCTCGACCAGGCCGCCTTCCTCGCCCAGGAAGCCGTAAGCCGGATAGGCGGCGGCCAGCATGGCGCGCACCGTCTCCTCGGCCCGCAGATCGGCGATGGAGAACGGGTCGCCGTGGCCCTGCTTAAGATGCACCTCCAGGCTGGCGATCTCGGCGAAGTCGAGGCGCAAGCGGTCGCCCGCGGCCTTGGCGGCGGCGATCATGGTGGAGACCAGGTCGGACGGTGAGCTCATCAATCCCTCAGTTTCACGCGCCACAGGCAGGTGGCCAGGGCAAGCGAGGCCACCGAGGCCCCGATCCAGAACAGGATGGCCGGACCGAAGTCATAGGTTCGCACGCCGCCGACCATGGTCATGCCCTGTTCGATGAGATGGCCGGAGACCTGCTCCTGGATCGCCGCGCCGATGTAGCTGAACACGCCCACCACGCCCATGGCCGCGCCCGCCACCCGCTTGGGGCAGATGTCGGTGGCGAAGAGGCCGCCCAGGGAGGTGACGAGCGCGGTCAGGCCCAGGCCGAACAGGACCATGCCCAGGGTCAGGACCGGCAAGGTGTTGGGTCCGTAGAAGATGATCAGCAGGCCGGTTAGCTCCAGCAGTCCGAACATCAGGTTGGCCGGTGGGCGACGGGCGCCGAACCACTTGTCGGAGATGAAGCCGTAGGCGATCGCGCCGGCGATGCCCGCCAGGGTGCTGACCATCAGCATGGTTCCAGCCAGGGTCAGGGAGAAGCCCCGCGCCTCCTGCAGGTAGAGCACGCCCCAGCTGTTGATGGCGTAACGGGTCACGTAGGTCAGGGCGCTGGCGACCGCGAGCGTCCAGACGGCCGGGATCTTCAGGATCGAGAGCTGGGTGAGGAAGGTGCTCGCCGAGACGGTCTTGGCCCCCTCCCCGTTCCAGTGGTCGTTGCGCCAGTCCGCGACCTTTGGCAGGCCCATGGTCTGAGGTCGGTCCTGGACCCAGAGATAGATGCCGATCGCCGTCAGCACCCCGATCACGCCGGGGCCGAAGAAGCCGTAGCGCCAACCGAACGCCGCCACGACGCCGCCCACCACCACGAAGGTCAGGCCTTCGCCGATCGAATGGGCCGTGCTCCAGATGCCGTAGAACCGGCCACGCTCGCGATTGGAGAACCACTGGGCCATGGCGACCACGCCCGACGGCGCCCCGTAGCTCTGGAACCAGCCGTTCAGGCCCCACAGCACCACCGAGATCCACAGCGTCGTCGATAGGCCCATGCCGATGTTGCACAGGGCCGAGATCAGCACCCCGAAGGCGAAGAAGCGCTTGATGTTGGCGTGGTCGGCCAGGAAGCCGTTGGTCAGCTTGCCGAAGGCGTAGGCGTAGAACAGGGCCGAGCCGATCAGGCCCAGCTCCGTCGGAGTGAAGACGCCCTGGTCGATCAGCGGCTTCTTCACCACGCCGAGGGCCAGCCGGCAGGTGTAGACCAGCCCGTATCCCAGGGTGATCGCCACCATGATCCGGAAGCGGTGGCGGCGGTACAGGGTGTCCACCTGGCCAGGGTCGGTCAGCGGCGGGGCGTCCGCGCCCGGCGCGAATATCGAGGTCAGGGCCTTCATGGCGGTCGTTCCCCCGTGGGATCGGACTCTGCGGCCCGACTCCGAACAAACTATTCTATTTCTATATCGTATGGAAGTTTTCTTCCATTTCTCGAGCGCCGGTCAGGGCTTCCGGGCGATCCAGTCGTGAGCCGGGTCGTTGCGGAAGATCCACTCCCGTTTCGGCCCGGCCATGACATTGAGATAGTAGAGGTCGTAGCCGTGGGGGGCGCCCACGGGATGGTAGCCGCGCGGCACCATCACCACGTCGCCGTCCTCGACCGCCATGGTCTGATCCAGGCTGCGGTCGTCGGTGTAGACTCGCTGGAATGCGAAGCCCTGCGGCGGGTTCAGGCGGTGATAGTAGGTCTCCTCCAGGGCCGTCTCTTCTGACGGCGTGGCGGTGTCGTGCTTGTGCGGCGGATAGCTGGACCAGTTGCCGCCGGGCGTGATCACCTCGACCACCAGCAGGCTCTGGGCGGGCTCGGTCTCCGGCAGGATGTTGCGGACATAGCGGGTGTTGGTCCCCTGCCCGCGCACCTCGCGGCTCATGGCGGCCGGATCGATCAGGCGCGCCTGGCCCGACGCCGTCGCGGGCGCGCTGCAGATCGCCAACTCGACCTTCGAGTGGGCGGTCACCGCCCAGGCCGCGCCGCCGGGGGCGTAGACCGCGGCCGGGGCGGCGTCCTCGAACACGCTGGACCGCCCGCCGATGCGGGTGAACCTCTGGCCGCCGACCGCCACGTCGGCGACGCCGCTCAGGATCACCAGGCAGGCCTCGCGGCCCGCCTCCCCGCCTTGCAGCACAGCGTCGGGCGCCAGCTCATGGACCTTGAAACCCACATGGCTCCAGCCGGCGCTCCGCGGCGTGACGTCCAGCACGCAGCCGGTGGCGTCCGGGGCGTGGGGGTGAACGAGGAGGTCGGTCATGTCACGCCGCCTTCTTCAGGCCCGCCGCGGCGGCTTCCCGCTCCAGCGTGCGCAGGCCCAGCTCGCCATAGATGCGTGGATCGGCGATCTCCGGATCCTGCTCGGCCTCGATGATGATCCAGCCGGAATAGCCCACGGCCGCCAGGGCCTGCATGATCCGGCCATAGTCCAGGTCCCCGTCGCCGGGCACGGTGAACATGCCGGCCAGCACCCCGTCCAGGAACGACCGGCCCTCGGCGCGCACCTTGCGGAACACGTCGCTGCGGACGTCCTTGCAATGGACATGGGCGACGCGGCGTGGATGGGTGCGGATCACGTCGGCCGCATCGATACCGCCCAGCGCCGCGTGCCCGGTGTCGAGGGTCAGGCCGACATTGGTCCCGGTGCGCAGCAGGAACGTCTTCAGGTCGGCCGGCCGCTCGACCACCGTGCCCAGGTGGTGGTGGTAGGCGAACTTCAGGCCCTGGGCCGTCACATAGTCGGCCAGGTCGGAGAGCCGCCGGGCGAAGGTCTTCCACTGTCCGTCATCGAGCTGAGGCGTGGCGGTCAGCGGCTTGGTCTTGTCGCCATGGATGGCGTTGCTGGTCTCGGCGTGGACGAACACCGTGCTGCCCATGGCCTTCAGCAGGGCCAGGTGATCCTTGGCCGCGGCGATCTCGGCGTCGACGCTGTGGGTCAGGAGATTGCCGCTGAACCAGCCGCCGACAATGTCCAGGCCGTAGCCGGCCATCAGCGGCTTCAGCACCGCAGGATCGCGCGGGAACTTGCCGCCCAGCTCCACCCCGGCGAAGCCGATGTCGCGGGCGTCGGAAAGGATCGTCTCGAGCGGCGTATCGCCGCCGAGCTCGGGCATGTCGTCATTGACCCAGGCGATGGGGCTCACGCCGAACCTGATGGTCATGGGTCAGTCCCCCGTCCGCTGTTGCTTCATTCTGGCCTCGTACTCCGCCCGCGCGGCGCGCACCTGCGGTCGCTCGGAGACCTCCGGGACCGCGACGTCCCACCAGGCGCCGCCGGCCTCCGTGCTGATCGCCGGATCGGTGTCGATCACCACCACATAGGTCCGATCCGACGCCTGGGCCCGGCCAAGCGCGGCCTCCAGCTCGGCGATTCCGGCCACCTTCTCCGACCGGGCGCCCAGGCTCGCGGCGTGGGCGGCGAAGTCGATCTGCGGCAGGGACTCGTGGCGGGCGTCGGCCAGCAGGTTGTTGAACGGCTCCCCGCCGACCTCCTGCTGCAACCGGTTGATGCAGCCGAAACCCCGGTTGTCGAGGACCGTCACGATCAGCTTGGCGCCCATCATCACCGAGGTGGCGATCTCCGAGTTCATCATCAGGTAGCTGCCGTCGCCGACCATCACCACGACCTCGCGGCCGGGGGCGGCGAGCTTCGCGCCCAGGCCGCCGGCGATCTCGTAGCCCATGCAGGAGAAGCCGTATTCCAGGTGGTAACCCCCCGGGTGCGAGGCCTTCCATAGCCTGTGCAGTTCGCCGGGGAGGCCTCCGGCCGCGCAGACCACCACGGCGTCGGACGGGAGGCTCCGCCAGACAGCGCCCACGACCTGGGCGTCCGACGGCAGGGCCGCGTCGTTCGCGACCGTGGCGGCGCTCCAGGCGTCCTCCCAGGCGGCCAGGCCCGTCGCGCAGCGTGCGCGCCAGGCGTCGGGGACCCGCCAGTCGCCGAGCACGGCGGAAAGTTCGTCCAGCACGGCGCGGGCGTCGCCCACCACCGGCGTCGCGCCGTGCTTGTGGGCGTCGAAAGTCGCGACATTGACCTGCACGAGCCGGCGGTCGGGATGGGCGAACAGCGCGCGCGAGCCGGTGGTGAAGTCCTGCAGCCGCGTGCCGACGCCGATCACGAGATCCGCCGCCTCCGCCGCCGCGTTGGCCGCGCTCGTGCCCGTGACGCCGATGGCGCCCAGGTTGGACGGGTGGTCCCAGGCCAGCGCGCCCTTGCCGGCCTGGGTCTCGGCGACCGGCAGACCGGTGCGAGCCGCCAAGGCCTGGAGCTGCGTCTCGGCTTGGCTGTAGAGCACGCCGCCCCCTGCGACGATCAGCGGCGACTTGGCCGCATCGATCATGGCCGCCAGCTCAGCCACGTCGCGGGGATCGGCGGGCTGGCGCCGAATGGCCCAGGTCCGGCGGACGAAGAAGCTCTCCGGGAAATCGAAGGCCTCGGCCTGGACGTCCTGGCAAAAGGCCAGCGTCACGGGTCCGCACTCTGCGGGATCGGTGAGCACGGCCATGGCCCGCGGCAGGGCGGCCAGCAATTGTTCGGGTCGCTGGATGCGGTCGAAATAGCGCGAGACCGGCCGGAAGCAGTCGTTGGCCGAGACCGTGCCGTCGCCGAAGTCCTCGACCTGCTGCAGCACCGGGTCGGGCCGCCGGCTGGCGTAGACGTCGCCCGGCAACAGCAGGACCGGCAGCCGGTTCACATGGGCCAGGGCCGCGGCGGTCACCATGTTGGTCGCGCCGGGTCCGATGGAGGTGGTGCAGATCATGGCGCGGCGCCGGCGCATCTGCTTGGCGTAGGCGATGGCGGCGTGGGCCATGGCCTGTTCATTGTGCGCGCGGAAGGTGGGCAGGTCCTCACCCGCCCCGTACAGCGCCTCGCCGAGACCCGCGACATTGCCATGGCCGAAGATCGCCCAGACGCCGGCGAAGTATGGAACCTCGGCCCCGTCCAGTTCGACGAACTGGGCCGCCAGATAGCGGACCGCCGCCTGGGCTCCTGTGAGGCGCAGAGTGGTCATGCCGCCCGCTCCACGCCCGCCCGCGCCGCGCGCCAGGCGTCGACCAGAACCTGGAAGCGCTGGGCAAGGGCGGCGACGGCTTCGCCGTCGCCGATCTCACCGGCCAGCCAGCGCCTGGCCACATCGTTGAAGATGGTGCGTCCCACGGCGAAGCCCTTCACCACCGGAATCGGGGCGACCACCTTGAAGGCCGCCAGCAGGTCCTCCTGCGGCGCCGACAGGCCCAGCAGGACGACTCCCCGGCACAGCGGATCGCGCGCCTCGATGACAGCGGCGATGTTGCGCCAGGCGGCCGCGTCATCCAACGCCTCGAGCTTCCACCAGTCGGGGCGAACACCGAGGTCGTAGATCTGCTCAAGAGCGCGCGCGACCGTCGTGGAGTCGTTCGCCATGCCGCTGGGCGGGATGACCTCGACCAGAAGTTCGTGGCAGGTCTTGCGGCAGGCGTCGAAGAGGCGGAGCAGCTGGCGGTCCTGGCGGCCGCGAAGCTCCGGCTCGTCGTCCGGATGATACGGAACCAGCACCTTGACCACATGGTTCAACGGCCATTCGGCGATCTCGGTCGCCACGTCGGGCGACGACTCGAAGGCCAGCGGGCGCGAGCGCGGCTCCTCGATGGGACGGCCGATCCAGTACGGAAGATCGGCGGCCTTCGCCAAGGCGTCGGCTCCGAACCGCCCATCCAACAGGACGCCGAACCGCGGATCGCCTGCGGCCACGGCGTGGACGGCGTCCAGGGCGAGACCCTTGAATAGCGGAATGCGGGCGGGGTCGGCGCCCAGTTCACGCACCATGTCCTCGAACTGGGTCCGATGATCGACCGCCAGGACGGTCAGCTCGGCATAGTCGCGCGTCCGGGTGGTGGCCCAGTGCACATGCTCCAGCTCGACGTCGTCGCGCAGGCGGAACGGCCGATCGCGTTCGGCGAGGAAGGCCAGCATTTCGCTCCAGGTCGGCATGGCGGGCGCGCAGCCGTGGCGCGAGACCACGATGGCGCCGGCCGCGTTCGCCAGTTCGCAGCAACGCTCCAGCGAAAGCGCGCGCAGCCATCCGCGCAGGAAGCCGCTCATGAAGGCGTCGCCGGCGCCCAGGACGTTGAAGACCTCGACGGGGAAGCCCGGCCCCACCACGCCGCCATCCAGATCGTCGGGAATGGCGCCGCGGAAGGCCGAACACCCGGCCGGCCCGCGCTTGCAGACCAGCAGCGCGGCCGTGCGTGCGCGGATCGCCCTGAGCGCGGCGATCGTGTCGGTCGAGCCTCCGAGGATATGGATCTCCTCTTCCGTGCCGACGATCAGGTCGCAGAGGGGCACGACCTGCTGCAGGATCTCGGTGACCGCGTCGTGGGCGACGAAGCGGTTCTCGCCGGCGTCGCGGGCGGTCAAGCCCCACAGCACCGGCCGGTAGTCGATATCGAACACCACCTTGCCGCGACTGGCGCGCGCCAATCGCGCAGCGGTCATCGAGGCCTCGAACACCCCGGCCTGCGACAGGTGCGTGCCGTTGATCAGGACCGCCTGCGCCGAACGGATCGTGGCCTCGTCGAGGTCGCCGGCGCTCAACGCCATGTCCGCGCAGTTCTCGCGGTAGAAGATCAGCGGGAAGGTTTCCCGGTCACGGATGCCCAGGATCACCAGGGCCGTAAGCCGCTCCTCATCGGTGACCACGCCACGGACGTCGACGCCCTCACGCTCGAGCTGTTCGCGGATGAAGCGGCCCATGTGGTCACCCCCCACGCGGGTGGCGAGCGCGGTCTTCAGGCCCAGGCGAGCGCCGCCCACGGCGGTGTTGGCGGGACTGCCGCCCACATACTTGGCGAAGGAGGCCATATCCTCCAGACGACCGCCCACCTGCTGCCCATAGAGGTCGACGCTCGAGCGGCCGATGGCCAGCAGGTCCAGCGTCTTGTCGTCCTGAGCCATCGATGTTTCCGCGCCGCCTGACATTGGTCCGGTTTTTCATTTCACCGGCTTGTGGAACATCTATTCTATTTTGTTCGCATATGCAATCTGCGTTTCAATCCGCTCGGATGCGAGACTAGGACTTCGCGGCGGCCGCGCGCTTGCCGGCGGCGGTCTTGGGGGTGTTCTCGAAGGCGAAGCCGATCACCAGGGCCTGGGCCAGGCAGATGGAAGCCGCCAGGGACCGGAAGCTGCGCACCTCCGATTCGCGCACTTGCAGGACCACGTCGGCCGGCTTGGCGATCGGGCTGACCAGGCTGTCGCTCATCGACAGGACCTTGGCGCCGCGCGCCACCGCGCCCTCGACCGCGGCGACGGTCTCGTCGGCATAGGGGTGATAGCTGACCGCGATGAGCAGGTCCTTGGGCCCGATCGACTGGATCTGCTGGCGCGACAATCCCGCGACCCCGTCGATGAACAGCACTCGCTTGTTCAGCTGCTGCAGCGAGTAGGCCAGATATGAGGCCACCGGGAAGGCGCGGCGGAAGCCCGCCACATAGACGGTGTCGGCCTTCTGGATCAGCCGGACCGCCGCGGCTATCTCCTTCTCGCTGACCGTCTGTTCCAGATTCTGCAGAGCGAGCGTATTGCCCTCGATGAACTCCGACAGCAGCTGGACGCCGCCGCCGGCCGCGCGCTTGTCGATGGCGGCGCTGAAATTCCGGATGCGCTCGCTGTAGCCCAGCGCCGCGTTGCCGGAGAGCAGGCCATCCCGGAACAGGCGCTGCATCTGGCTGGCGCCCGGATAGCCGAAGGTCTTGGCGAACCGGACGATGGCCGAGGGCTGGACGCCGCTCCGCTCGGCGATCACGGCGAGGGTTTCCAGCGCCAGTTCGTTGGGCTCATCGAGGACATAGCGGGCGATCTGCTGCAGGCGCTTGCTGAGGCCGTCATAGCGCTCGAGAATCGCGGCGCGCAGCTCTTCGGCCGTCGTCGGCGCCTTGATGGGTTCGTCCATGGCTCTCGATCCAAACGTTCTCTGGTTAGAATATCCGTTCCGACCGGGAACACAAACCGCTCGACGCGGCGGCGCAATCATTCCATTTCTATTGGATCGGGAATTTTCCTTCCAAGGACGGGTAGATGGCGGCGAGCCGCTTCAAGATCGCGCAACTGGGCGCCGGGCGCATGGGGACCGTGCACGCCCGAGGAGCCGCGGCCAATCCACGCCTGCGCCTGGCCTATCTGGTCGACCCTCGGCCTGAAGCCGTCGCGCCGCTCGCCAAGGAGGTCGGCGCGAAGCTCGCCGAGCTGGACACCGTCCTCGCCGATCCGGAAGTCGTGGGCGTCATCGTGGCCAGCTCCACCGACGTCCACCTCGACAACACCCTGGCCTGCCTGCGGGCCGGCAAGGCGGTGTTCTGCGAGAAGCCGCTGGACCTCGACCTGGCGAGGTTGCAGGCCGCGAAGGCGGAGATCACGGCGAGCGCCGCCCCGCTCCTGGTGGCGTTCAACCGCCGCTTCGACCCACACTACCTGGCGCTGAAGGCGCGCATCGGGGCCGGCGCCATCGGACGCCTGGAAAGCCTGAACATCATCAATCACGACCCCGCCCCGCCCGCCCACGCCTTCATCGTTCCCAGCGGCGGGCTCTTCAAGGACTTCACGATCCACGACCTGGACCTGGCCTGTTGGCTGCTCGAGGAGACGCCGGTCGAACTGTTCGCCGCGGCGAGTTGCCTCGTCGATCCGGTGATCGGCGAGAAGGGCGACGTGGATACCGCCCGCGTCGTGCTGAAGACCGCCTCGGGACAGCTCTGCATGATCAGCAACACCCGGCGCAGCGGCTGCGGCTACGACCAACGGATCGAGGCCTTCGGATCGCAGGGCGTCGCCATGGCCGACAATCCGAGACTGGACACCGTCCAGGTCTGGGGCGAGGCCGGCGCGGTATCGAGCCCCATCCCGCGGGATTTCATCGCCCGCTATGCGCGGGCCTACCGGGCCGAGCTGGACCATTTCGCCGACGTCCTGGCCGGCGCGCCGTCACAGATCGGCTTCGCCGAGAGCGTGCGCGCCCTCACCCTGGCCGAGGCGGCCGCCGAGTCGGCCCGCAGCGGCCGGAGCGTGCGCCTGTAATTTACCGGAGACCCCTATGTTCAAGATCGCCCTGTTTGGCGCCGGCCGCATCGGCCGAATTCACGCCGCCAACGCCGCCGCCCACCCCGCCCTCACCCTGGCCTATGTGGTCGATCCGGTCGCCGCGGCCGCCCGCGCCCTGGCCGTCGAGACCGGCGCGCGGGTGACGGATTTGGAAACGGCGCTCGGCGACGCGTCGGTGGCCGGCGTCATCATCGCCAGCTCGACCGACACCCACCTGGACTACGCGCGCCGCGCCGTGGCCGCGGGCAAGGCGGTGTTCTGCGAGAAGCCCATCGACCAGGACCTCGCCCGCGCCCGAAGCGCGACGATCGAACTGTCCGGATCGCGGCTGTTCCTCGGCTTCAACCGCAGGTTCGATCCCAGCTTCCAGGCGCTTAAGGCCCGACTGTCCTCCGGAGCGGTGGGGCGGCTGGAGAGCCTGCAGATCACCAGCCATGACCCTGCCCCGCCGCCGGTCTCCTACATCAAGGTGAGCGGCGGGCTGTTCAAGGACATGGCGATCCACGACTTCGACATGGCCCGCTGGCTGCTAGGCGAGGAGCCCGTGGAGGTCTTCGCCTCGGCGAGTTGCCTGGTCGATCCCAAGATCGGCGCCGCCGGCGACGTCGACACCGCCAAGACCCTGCTGCGGACCGCCTCGGGCAAGCTTTGCGTCATCAGCAACAGCCGCCGCAGCGGCTACGGCTACGACCAGCGCATCGAGGCGTTCGGGTCCGAGGGCATGGTGAAGGCCGACAATATGCTGGAGAGCACGGTCCAGACCTGGAACGAGACCGGCGCCGCCGCCGACCGTTTCCAGAACTTCTTCCTCGACCGCTATCGCGACGCCTACCGCCTGGAGATCGACCACTTCGCGGAGATCCTCGCGGGCCAGGCCGCTCCGAGCGTCGGCTACGCGGACGGGGTCGCGGCCCTGGCCTTGGCTGAGGCAGCCGGCCTCTCGGCGCGCACCGGCCAGGTGGTCAAGCTCTAGCCGACCGAGCGCCGCACAAAGAAACGGCGGCTTCCTCGCGGAAGCCGCCGCAGTCGTTCCTAGGGAAAAGCTCTGCGCTAGAACACGGCGCGCAGGGTGATCAGGATGGTCGGCGAGGATTCCTCGTGCTCGACCTCGAAGGCGTCGACGTCGTTGGCGCGCTGGTTCTCGGCGATCTCCTCGCCGTCGTCGCCGTCATAGCCGCGCTCGGTCTGCCGGCTGGCGGAGTCGAGCAGATTGTTGGCGCTCAGGCGCAGCACCATGCTCTTGCCGATGCGCTTCTCGATGAACACCTCGAGATTGGCGTCGTATCGCTGGGTCTCGATCTCGCCCAGGGTGACGAAGCGCGACTCGCCCTGCTTCTGGTAGCTGAAGCCGAAGCTCGCATCCCAGGTCGGCAGGTTCTGGGTGACGCCGAAGTTGTAGACGTACTCCGGCTGGTAATCGATGCGGATGTCCTCGCCGCTGATCGGGTCGCGCCGCTCCGACCACAGCTTGGTGTAGTTGGCGAAGACCCCGGTCTCTTCCAGGCCGATGAACGACAGCGGGGTCGAGAGGTCGAACTCCACCCCCCACACCTTGGCGTCGCCCAGGTTCTCGTAGCTGTACAGGCTGCCCGGCAGGCCCGAGCCGGCCCCGACGGAGTCGGCGTCCGCACCCGTCGAGACCAGCCCGATCAGGTTGGAAATGTCGCGGCGGAAGAGGTTGATCCCCAGGATGCCGCGACCGGCGAAGCGATGCTCGAAGCCGGCGTCGAAGCCGAGGGAGGTCTCGAACTCCAGGTTCGGATTGCCGATGGTGGCGTCGTCGTCGCCCGGCGACTCGCGCGCGACCGAGGGCACCAGCTGATCGATGCTGGGACGCCGGACGGTGCGGGCCACGCTGAGCCGGATCTGGTCGTTGCCGGTGATCTCCCACTGCAGGTGGGCCGAGGGGTTGATCTGGAACTCGTCGCTCGACACCGAGCCGCGGTCGGTCAGGACGATGCCGTCTTCATTGTTGGTGAGGACGGTCGTGAAGTCCTGCTTCGCCTTGGTGTATTCGGCGCGAACCCCGGCCTCGACCTTGATCGAAGGCGTCAGGCGCGCCTCAAGGACCGCGAAGGTGTCGAACCGTTTCTCCCGGTATTTGAAACGTCCGTCGGAAATCTTTTCCTCGCCGACGTCGTCCAGGTCGTCCGAGGTGACCAGATGATAATTGCGCTTCTTCGCCTTGCCCGCGGCCCCGATCTTCAGGCCCAGGCTCTCCATGCCCATCGCTTCGGCCAGGCCAGGCAGCTTGCGCTTGAACGAACCGTCGAGGGTCCACTCCGTGTCGGTGGCCTGGGTGTCGGTGTTGTCCAGCGGCGCGTGGTCGTCGTCTTCGGAATAGGTCTCTTCGAAGCTGTCATCCTTGAACTGATTGAACCGCAGCTGGCTCTCGAAGCTGGTGTTCTCATCCAGCTTGGTCTCGAAAAGCGCCGCCACGCCGTAGCTGTCCTGCTTGATGTCGGCGTCCTGGGTCTCGTGTTCGGGATCGCCGAGGTCCAGCCCGCCGCGCGAGCCGTCGCCCTCGAAGATGAAAGTGTCCTGGTGCTCCTTGCGTTTGGTGCTCAGGAAGAAGGCGTCCATGCGCAGGCTGGTGGAGTCGTTCGGCTTCCAGGTGACGTCGCCGTTGAACGAGAGATCGGTGCTGCGCCGGCTGTCTTCTTCCTGGACCCGCTCCACGGCGACCGAGTTGGCCGGGTCGAAGAACTTCACCAGGCCATTGCCGCTGCCGCCGCTCGCGACCTCGGCGTCAAACCCTTCGGAGTCCTCCTCGAACACCTCTTCGATGGTGTGCTTGTTGTTGAAGCGCCGCTGGGCGTCGAGGGTGAAGGAGTAGAGCAGCGTCTCGTCGGCGTTGCGGCCCGAGACCGAGAGCGCCGCGGACGGGCTCCACTTGTTCTTGTCCACGTCATGGTTCATCCCGACCCGGGCGATGACGCCCGGCGGCAGGCTCTCGCCGTTCTTGAGGATGATGTTGATCGTCCCGCCGACGCCCTGGCTGTCGATGTCGGCGCTGGGGGAGCGGATGATCTCGATCCGGTCGATGATCTCGGCAGGGATGCGGTCGACGAAGACGGTCCGGTCATTTCCGGCGCCGGGGATCGGACGCCCGTTGACCAGCACCTGGGTGAAGCCCTGGCCGAGGCCGCGCATTTGGGGCGAGTCGTATTCGCCGATGTCGCTGGTGAAGGCGATGCCCGGAACGCGCTTCAGCTGGTCGCCGACCGAGACCGGCTCGAACTTCTCGAAGAACTTCTGGTCATAGACGAGGGCGGGCGCGACGGTCTCCGTGCGGTCCCGGAAGGTGATCTGGCCGGTGACCACGACCTCTTCCAGCTCCTGCGGCGCGGCCGGCGTCTGGGCCGCCGCGAAGCCCGGCGCGGCCAAGCATGTGGAAACCAACAGAGCGCTGATCAATCTCTGGCGCATGGAACCGCCTCCCCTTTTAAACCGCCGGCTCATGGGACGCGCGACGCACGCCCTGGCCGATCGCTGAGATGAAGATACGAACAAATATTCTATTTTGCAACTGGAATGGAAATTCTCTTGCAGACACCGCTTGCCGGATTAATTCTGCGGGCGCTCGAAATCGCCTTATGACGCGGACACGCGACAATTCGGCGACAGGGCCCCTATGAGGAGACCGACGATGAATCGACTGCGCACCCAACTGCTGGCGACGGCGGCCGCTTTCCTCGCCATGGCGGCGGCGAACCCGGTCATGGCCCAGGCTCCGGCGGCGGCGGTCATTACTCCAACGGGCCAGACCCAGCCGACCGCGCAGGCCGAGGCCAACGCCGCGGCGTTCGTCCTCAACCCCGAGGACGCCGCCGGCGGCCACATCGTGGGCACGGCCAGTCTCGCGGGCCTGGAGGTCTATCGGCTGGACGGGACCCGGGTCGGCGTCATCGAGGCCGGCGAGGTCGTGGGCGTGGACGTGCGCCTCGACATCACGCTGGCCGGCAGGCCCGCCATCGTGCTCGGCGCCCTGGATGAACGGAACGGCCTGCGCTTCTTCGATTTCGACGGGCGGACGGGCAAGGCCGTCGAGATCACCGCCAAGCCCATTCCGATCGAGTTCGCGGCCGAGAGCATGTGCCTCTATCGGGACGCGCGGGACGCTAACCTCTACGCCTTCGTCGTCGGGTCGGACGGCGAGGTCGAGCAATGGACGGTGTTCGCGGACGCCACGGGCAAGCTCGACGCACGCCCCGCACGCCGCGTGCATGTGGCGTCGGAAGCCAGCTATTGCGTCGCCGACGACACCACGGGCGACCTCTATATCGCCGAGCAGGGCGTGGGGATCTGGCGCTTCGCGGCCGGGGTCGAGAGCATCGTCGAGCCTCAGCTCATCGACGCGGCGCGGTTGGGCCATATCGCCGGCGAGACGGGCGGGCTAGCCCTGCAGGATGGCGGTCCGGGCGCGCGCTACCTGATCGCCTCCAACGCCTCGGCCAACAGCTTCAATGTCTATGACCGCGGCAAGGATCACCAATTCGCCGGGACCTTCTCCCTGGCGGGCGTCGAGGCCGCCGGCGGCCTGGCGACCGGCGCGGCGGGGCCGCAAGGCCTGCTGATCGCCATGGATGACGAGAACGAGGGCGGCCAGAATTACAAGCTCGCCGCCTGGCCCGCGATCGCCCAGGCGCTAGGCCTCGCTCCCGGAACACCGCAAGACCCGCGCGGGCCGATCGCCCCGCCCGTTCCCGTGGTGCGGCCGGTCGTCGAGACCACGCCAGTCCCGCATGGCGGCGACGCGGCGGACGACCCGGCGATCTGGGTCGATCCGGTCGACCCGGCGCGCAGCCTGATCATCGGCACCGACAAGCAGGCCGGCCTCTATGCCTATGACCTGGACGGCAAGGTCGTGCAGTTCCTGCCCGACGGTAAGATGAACAATGTCGACCTGCGCGACGGCTTCAAGCTGGGCGGCCGCATCGTCTCCCTGGTGGCGGCCAGCAACCGCACGGACGACACCATCGCGCTCTATGCCGTGGACCCCGCGACGCGGAAGCTCGTCCCCGTCTCGGACGGCCCTCAGGCGACGGGCCTGACCGATCCCTACGGCCTGTGCATGTACCGCAGCCGCCGTTCGGGGAAGACCTATGTCTTCATCAACGACACCGACGGCCGCATGCGCCAGTGGGAGTTGATGGCGAAGCCGAACGGCAAAGTCGCGGCCAAGGCGGTGCGCGACTTCAAGTTCGACACCCAGGCCGAGGGCTGCGTCGCCGACGACGAGACCGGCGCGCTCTACGTGGCCGAGGAAGACATCGCGCTCTGGAAGATGGGCGCCGAGCCCAGGACCGGCGCGGCCAGGACCGTGATCGCCACGGTGGCCGACAACCCGGCGCTCAAGGACGACCTGGAAGGCGTCGGGCTCTACGACCTGGGGGGCGGACGCGGCTATCTGGTCCTGTCGAGCCAAGGCGACGACACCTATGCGGTTTTCGCCCGCGAGGGGTCCAACCGCTACATCGGATCCTTCGCAGTCGTGGGGGATGGCGCGCGCGGGATCGACGGCTCCTCGGAAACCGATGGCCTGGAGGTGACCAGCCGGCCGCTCGGCCCCAGGTTCCCGACCGGCGCCTTCATCGCCCAGGACGGGCGCAACGTCGCGCCGGCCGAGGCGCAGAACTTCAAGCTGGTTCCGTGGGACGCGGTCGCCGCGGCTTTGAAACTGGAGGCGCGCTGAACGCCCTTCCTGGGCTGGGAAATCAGGAAGGCTCAGGATGGGGTGGCGCTGTGGCGCCGCCCAGGCCTATCATGACGGTCGAATCGGACGGTCCAGCAACCTCAACCGAGGTCGCCGATTTCGGTCTTCATGTCCAGAAACACGCATGCCGCCGGCGCGTTCGACGCCGATCCCGCCGTGGTCCGCTTCGATGACGTTTCGATGCGATATGGCCGTGCCCCCGAGACGCTGAAGGACCTCACCTTCTCGTTGGCGCCCGGGTCCTTCCACTTCGTCACGGGCGCGTCCGGGGCGGGCAAGACCTCGCTGTTGAAACTCATCTTCCTGGCCGCCCGGCCCTCGAAGGGCCTGCTGCACCTGTTCGGCCAGGACGTGTCGGCCATCGCGCCCAGGGAGCAACCGTTCCTGCGCCGCCGGATCGGGGTGGTCTACCAGGAGTTCAAGCTGCTGGAGCACCTGTCGGCCTTCGACAACACCGCCCTGCCGCTGCGCATCGCCGGCCGCAAGCCCGAGAGCTATCGCCAGGACGTGGCCGAGCTGCTGGCCTGGGTCGGTCTGCGCTCGCGCATGCACGCCATGCCCGCGACCCTGGCCGGCGGCGAGAAGCAGCGCCTGGCGATCGCCCGTGCGGTGGTCAACCGCCCCGACATCCTGCTGGCCGACGAGCCCACCGGCAATGTCGACCATGAGATGGGCCTGCGCATCCTGCGGCTGTTCGTCGAGCTCAACCGCCTGGGCACCACCATCCTCATCGCCACCCACGATCAGGACCTGGTGGCGCGGTCCGGCATGCCGGTGCTGCACCTGGACGAGGGCCGCCTGACCCAGCTCGGGGCCGGGGGCGAGGCGTGAGCGAGTTCGACGCCGAACGCTGGCGCCCGGCGCCCTTCCTGCCCGAGGCCGACGCCAAGGACGGCTCGCTGATCTTCGTGGTCGCCACCCTGTGTTTCCTGGCCTGCCTGACCTTGCTGGCGGTGCTGGCCGCCGACCGCGCAGCCCGCGGCTGGACCGGGCATCTGACCAACGAGGCGACGATCATCGTCCGGCCCAAGACCAACGAGACCCCCGACGGGGCCGCGGCCCGCGCCGCCGAAACCCTCGCCGGCGTGCCCGGCGTGGTCGAGGCCCGCGCCCTGGAGAAGGAAAAGGCCGAGGCGCTCATCGCCCCCTGGCTGGGCGACGCGGCCGATCTCGAGGACCTGCCGATCCCGCGCCTGGTCTCGGTGCTGCTCGACCCGGAGACGCCGGCTACGGGCGAGGCCCTGGACCGCGCGCTCAAGACCCAGGGGCTGGACGCCATCGTCGACGACCATTCGGTCTGGATGAAGGATATCGAACGCGCGGCCGGGGCGGCGCGGGTCATCGGCGGCGCGGTGTTCGCCCTGATCGCCGTGGCCGCCGGGGCCGTCGTGGCCTTCGCGACCCGGGCAGGCCTGGCCGCGCGGCGCGAGGTGGTGGAGGTGCTGCACCTCTCCGGCGCCGAGGACGGGTTCATCGCCGGGCTGTTCCAGATCCGCTTCGCGCGCATGGCCGCGACGGCGGGCTTGTTCGGAGCGGGCGCGGCGGCGATCATGGGGGCGGTGCTGCGTTTCGCGGGGGGAGGCGACGGCTTGACGCCCGTATTGCCCATCGCCTGGATCGATCTGCTGGCCGTCGCGCCGGCGCCCCTGGCCGCGGCCGCCGTGGCGGCGGTCTCCGCGCGCCTGACCGCCCTGGCGCTCATCCGGGACATGATGTGAAACCGCTGGCCGCGCTCCTGGTGCTGGCGCTCATCTGGGCGGTGGGGCTGTTCGCCTTCACCGAGCGGGTGGCGCGCTCGACGCCGGCTCGCGAGCCCGCGCGCGCCGACGGCGTCGTGGCCCTGACCGGCGCCGGTTCCAACGAGCGGATCGGGGCGGCCATGGAGCTGCTGCAGGACGGCAAGGCCAGGCGTATGCTCGTGTCCGGCGTCAGCCGCCAGGCCAGCCGTGAGGACATCCGCACCGTCAGCCGCGCCGTGCGGCGGCTGTACGACTGCTGTGTCGACCTGGGCTTCAACGCCGCCGACACGGTGGGCAACGCGCGGGAAACCCAGGAATGGGCCCGCTCGCTGCGTTATGACAGCCTCATCGTGGTCACCGCCGACTACCACATGCCGCGCGCCATGCTGGAGCTGCGCGGCGCCATGCCCGACACCAAGCTCACCGCCTATCCGGTGGCGACCTCGGTGGTGGACGCCCACCGCTGGTGGCGGACGTCCGGCGGGGTGCGCTTGATGGTGGGCGAGTATACCAAGTATCTGGCGATCCTGGGCCGCGAGGCGATCCTGGAACTGGGCGACAAGCCCGCCGCCGGGCCGAAGAAAGGCTGACCCATTTGATCGCCCTGCGCTCCTTCGTCTTCGTGGCCCTGTTCTATCTGTGGTCCGTCTTCGTCGCCGTCGGGCTGTCGCCGGCCCTGCTGGGCCCGCGTCCCTGGACCATGACGCTGATCGGCATGTGGGGCAAAGGCGTCGTCTGGCTGCTGGAGGTCTGCTGCGACATCAAGGTCGAGGTGCGCGGCAAGCAATACATGCCGGTCGGCGCCGCCCTGGTGGCGCCCAAGCACCAGTGCATGTTCGACGTCTTCGCTCAGTTCGCCTGGCTGCCAAAGGCCTGCTTCGTGATGAAGAAGGAGCTGACCTGGATTCCCTTCTTCTCGTGGTTCGCCGCCCGGGCGCGGATGATCGTCGTCGACCGCGAAGGCCATTCGACCGCCCTGCGCAAGCTGATCCGCGACGCCAACGACCGCTTCGCCGACAAGCGCCAGCTGCTCATCTTCCCGGAAGGCACCCGCGTCGATCCGGGTCAGAAGGCCGACTACAAGCCGGGCATCGCCGCCCTCTACCGCGAGATCAACGTGCCGGTGGTGCCGGTGGCGACCAATTCCGGTGTCCACTGGCCCAGGCATGGCTTCATGCGCAAGCCGGGGACCATCGTCTTCGAATATCTCGAACCCATCGCGCCCGGGCTGAAGCGGGCGGAGTTCATGCGCCTGCTGGAAGAGCGGATCGAGGCGGCCTCGGCCAAGCTGCTGGACCTCTAGGCTCTTTTCCCTCCCCTTCATGGGGAGGGACCGGTCGCGAAGCGACCAGGGTGGGGAGGTCCGGCAGTCTGTGCGGAAGCTTCAGAAAACCCCACCCTCGACCCCTACGGGGTCTGCCCTCCCCATAAAGGGGAGGGAAAAGATCATTCCGCCGCCAGTTCGCGCGCCTCGACCATGCCCAGCAGGGCCTCCATGGCGTGGTCGCGCACGCCCTCCTCCCGCAGGTGTTCGATCAGGTCGCGCAGATATTCGACATTGCGCCCCGACAGCCCCTTCGCCCCGGCGATCAGGTCGGCCTGGCGCTCCAGGCTGAGCGCGCCGGCCCATTGCGGATGGTGGACGTCGGAGAAGAACACCAGGGTCTCCACCCGCCGCCCGTCGGCCAGGCGGATGTTGGCGGCGCCCTCCACATAGGTCTCGGTGGGCTGCTCGCGCTCGCGCAGATAGGCGTAGACCTCCGGCCAGTCGGCCTCGGCGATCCGATAGGCCGCGCCACGCACCGCGCCCCCCGGCGCGAGACCGAGGACCAGGCCCGGGCGCTCATAGGTGCCGCGGTGATGCACCGAATAGATGCAGAAGGCGCGCCGTCGCCCGTGTAGGGTCGCAGGCTGGCGCTCCTGGAACGCGAAACCCGGCCGCCACATCAGTGACCCGTAACCGAAGACCCAACGCTCGATCGACATGGCCCGCCGCGCAAAACCCATCCCACCTCCCGCTCCTCTGCCCGATCTGGACCCGCCCCGCAAACCCGGACGCATGGGGCTGTACCTGCCGTTCATCGTGGCCCTGCTGGCGGCGGTGGTCTGGAGCGGCTTCTGGCTCTACCTGCATCGCGAGACGCGACTGCGGATGGACGCCGGCGCCGAGAGCCTGCGCAGCGCGGGCTACCAGGTCGCCTGGAAGGAACGGCGGATCACGGGCTATCCCTTCCGGCTCAACGTCACCCTGCTTGAGGCCAGCATCCGCGAGCCATCCGGCTGGGCGCTCGCCGCGCCGCGCCTGGAGACCCAGGCCTATGTACATGGGCTCGGGACCTGGGTGCTGGCCACGCCTGAGGGCTTCACCTTCATCCGCCCCATCGGCGGGCCGGTGGCGGTGAAGGGCGAACTTCTGCACGCCAGCCTTTCCCACCTCGACAACACCCCACCCAACTTCTCCTTCGAGGGCCGCAAGCTGACCTTCGCGCCCGGCGCAGGCGCCCAACCCTTCGCCTTGACGGCCGCCGACAAGGTCGAGACCCACCTGCGGGCCGGCCCCGATGACCAGGCCGCGGTGCTGTTCCGAGTCGACAACGGCGCCGCCCGGCTCTCGGGCCTGTTCGCGCGGATGGCCGGCGACAAGCCGATCTCCATGGTCTGGGACTCCAGCCTCTCCAAGATCAGCGCCTTCAAGGGATCTGACTGGCCCTCGGCGGTGAAGTCCTGGACCGCGGCCGGCGGCGCCATGACCGTGCGCCAGGCCGGGCTGACCGCAGGGCCCGCTGTTGTCGGCTCCCAGTCGGGGACACTCGGGGTCAGCTATGAGGGGCGGTTGTCCGGTTCCCTGCAGGTGAACTTGCGCGAGGCGCCCCAGGCCCTCTCGGCCATGGCCCAAACCGGCGTGATCCGGCCCGAAGCGGCGCTCGCCGCCGCCGCCGTGGCCGCCGCTCGCCAGGGGGCCGGCGACGTCGCCCAAGCGACGATCACCTTCCAAGCTGGCCAGACGACGCTGGGCCCGGTGGCGATCGGCCCCGCGCCGCGCGTCTACTGACCCGCTCAGCCGAAGGGATTGTCCAGCGACGGCGGCGGGACGGAGAACCACTTCGGACCGCTCGCGGTCATGTGCAGGCAGTCCTCCAGCCGCACCCCGAACTCGCCGGGGATGTAGAGGCCGGGCTCGTCGGAGAGGCACATGCCCGGCGCCAGCTTCGTCGCTTCGCCATGCACGAAATTCACCGGCTCGTGGCCGTCCAGGCCGATGCCGTGGCCAGTCCGGTGCGACAGGCCGGGCAGCCGGTAGCGCGGCCCGTAGCCCAGCGGCTCGTAATAGGCGCGCACGGCGTCGTCGACGGCGCCGGCGGCCACGCCCACCTGGGCGGTCTCGAAGGCGATCTGCTGGCCGCGATGGACCTGGTCCCAGACCAGCCGCTGCTTCTTGGTCGGCTCACCGAACACGAAGGTCCGCGAGATGTCGGACTGGTAGCCCTCCACCGTACAGCCGCAGTCCATCAGCACCACCTCGCCGTCGCGCACCATCTGGGGCTTGCCCGAGCCGTGCGGATAGGCGCTGGCCTCGCCCAGTAGGATCAGCTCGAACTCCGGCCTGCCGCCGAGCGCGGCGGTCGCGCGATTCATGATCGCGCCGATATCGCCGGGGGTCATGCCCTTCTCGATCTTCGGCCAGGTGTGGCGGTAGGCGGCGATGGTAATGTCGCTGGCCATCTGCATCAGGGCGATCTCGGCCGGCGACTTGATCATCCGGCAGCCGCGCACGACGGGCGCGCCGGAGACGATCGTCGCGTCCGGCAGCAGGCGCGCCAGGCCATCGCTGACGAAGAACCGCACCGTCTCCTCCACCCCGATCTTGCCGGCGGCGAGCTTGCGGTCCTTCAGCCAGGCAGCGACCACGGCGGCGGGGTTCTCGTCCTCCTGCCAGACACGGACCTCGCCGGGCACGGCAAGGGTCTCGCGGACCGAGGGCTCCTCGAAGTGCGGCGTAACGATCAGGGTCTCGCCCTCGACCGGGATGATCGCGGCGGTGATCCGCTCGCTGCGGTTCCAGCGGACGCCGGTGAAATAGGTCAGCGCCGCGCCCGGCTCCACCACCAGGGCCGACAGCCCCTGGGCCTTCATCAGACCCTGGGCCTTGGCCATCCGCGCCAGGCGCTCGGCCTTCGAGATGGGCGCGACCCCGCCGGTCATGGGCGCCAGGCCCTGGGCCAGGCTCGGAAAGCCCGTGGCCAGGGCCAGCCCGGCCCCGCCGGCCAGGCTCAGGAACTGTCTGCGATCTGCGCGCACGAAGGGCCTCCCCGTTGTCGGACGCGAAGTGCTGGCATGGGTCGCGAGGCTCGTCCAGGCGGGCGAACGCGCAGCCCGTCGGAGGCGCCGGACGGCAACCGGTTTCTGCTGCAACTTTTTTGCGGCGTTCGGGCCTATTGCACCCTTCCCCGCAATGACCTAAGCGCCGAAACTTCGTTTTCGGGGAACAAAATGGCCGACGCCGATCCCAAGCCCGCTGCGCCGTCGCTGGACGTTGTCCGCGCGCGCATCGACGCGATCGACGCCGCGCTGCTGGCCCTGGTCGACGAACGCGCCGCCCTGGCCGTCCAGGTGGCCGCGGCCAAGGCCGCCGCTGGCGATGGCGACAAGTTCGGGCTGCGCCCCGGCCGTGAGACCCAATTGCTGCGCAAGCTGCTGGACACGCCGCGCGACGCCGCGCGGCCCAGTCTGGTGGTGCGCATCTGGCGCGAGCTGATCGGCGACAGCCTGTCGCGACAAGGGCCGTTCCACCTCTGGGTCTGGGGCGGGCGCGATCCCTCCCGCATCGTCGAGGCCGCCCGCCTGCGGTTCGGCGCGGCGCCGCTGCTGAAGGTGGCGGCCAAGGCCGAAGACGCTCTGGCCGCGGCCCGCTCGCAGGGCGGCGTGGCGATCCTGGCCCTGGCCGGGGACGCGCCTTGGTGGGGCCGCCTGCTGGCCGAGCCGAAGCTGAAGGTGTTCGCGGCCCTCCCCTGCCTGGTGGCCTGGGGCGCGCAATCGAGTCTCGCGGTCGCCGAGGTGGAGGTCGAGCCCACCGGCGACGACCGCACCTTCTGGGTCACCGACGCGCCCGGAAGCAGCGCCGCCATCGAGGACGCGCTCGGCCGCGACGGAGTGGCGGGCGACCTGATCGCCGAGGCCGGCGGCCTCAAGCTCTTCGCCCTGATGGGCTTCTACCAAGCCGACGACGAACGCCTGGCCCGGGCGCCGGGCCGACTTTCCGGAGTCATCGGGGCTGCGCCTGCGCCCTTCGACGTGTAAGAGCGGGCCAAGCTTCGTCCGCCACCGTTGAGCCCCATGTCCGATATCGTCATCGACCGCGCCGCCGCGCCCCGGCCCACGCCCAAGCCCGGCATCCTCGACATCGCCCCCTATGTGCCGGGCAAGTCGAAGGTCGACGGCGTCGAGCATCCCCTCAAGCTGTCGGCCAACGAGAATATCCTGGGCTCCAGCCCCAAGGCCCGCGAAGCCTTCGGCTCGGCCATCGACCAGCTGCACATGTATCCGGATGGGCGCGCGCCGGTGCTGCGCGACGCCCTCTGCGAGACCTATGGCCTGGAGCCCGAGCGGCTGCTGTTCGGCTGCGGTTCGGACGAGATCTTCCAGCTCCTGAACCAGACCTTCCTCGAGCCCGGCGACAACATCGTCCAGGGCGAGTTCGGCTTCGGCGCCTACGCGATCGGCGCGCGCGCCTGCCAGGCGGAGGTCCGCACCGCCCGCGAGCCCAACTACACCATCGATGTCGACGAACTCCTGAAGCAGGTCGACAGCCGCACCCGGCTGGTGTTCATCGCCAACCCGGCCAATCCTACCGGCACCTGGATCCCGGGCTCGGAAGTCCGCCGCCTGCACGCGGCCCTGCCCCCCAGCGTGGTGCTGGTGCTGGACGGCGCCTATGCCGAGTTCGCCACCGATCCGGCCTTCGAGGACGGGATGAGCCTGGTGCGTGAATTCGACAATGTCGTGGTCACCCGCACCTTCTCCAAGCTGCACGGCCTGGCCGCCCTGCGGGTGGGCTGGGCCTATATGCCGCCCGAGATGGCCGCGGCCATCGACCGCATCCGCCTGCCGTTCAACGTCAACATCCCGGCCCAGCTCGCCGCCGTGGCGGCCCTGGGCGACGTCGAGTTCCAAGAACGCTCGCTCGCGTTGGTCGAGCGCTGGCGCCCCTACCTCATTCAGCAACTCGGCGGCCTTGGCCTCGAACCGGTACCCTCGGCGGCCAACTTCGTCCTGGTGGGCTTTCCGAAGACGCCGGGCAAGACCGCCAAGGAGGCCGAGGCCTTCCTGGCCTCTCGTGGCCTGATCGTGCGCGGGGTCGGCGGCTACGGCCTGCCCGACCATCTGCGGATCACCATTGGCCTGGAAGAGCACAATCGCGCCGTGGTCGAGGCGCTGTCCGACTTCATGAAGGGCTGATCGGCGTGATGGGCGTGGTCTATCCGAAGATTGCGGTGATCGGCTGCGGCCTGATCGGCTCGTCGGTGATCCGCGCCGCCCGGGAGCGCGGGGTGGTCGACCAGGTCGCCGTCGCCGACGCCAGTCCCGCCCACCGCGAGCGCATCGTCGAGCTGGGCTTCGCCGACCTGGTGACGGGGGACATCGCCGAGGCGGTGGCCGACGCCGACCTGGTGATCTTCGCCGTCCCGGTCCTGGCCATGGGCGAGGCCGCCAGGGCCGCCGCCCCCGCCATGAAGCCCGGCGCCACGGCCACCGACGTCGGCTCGGTGAAGGGTTCGGTGGCCGAGGCCCTGGCCGCCGCCCTGCCCGACAACGTCTTCATCATTCCCGGCCACCCGATCGCAGGCACTGAGCATTCCGGGCCCGACGCCGGCCTAGCCGAGCTGTTCGAGAACCGCTGGGTGATCCTGACCCCGCAGCCGCGCCAGGACGAGGCCTATCTGGAGGCCACCGGCCAGCTCGCCGAGTTCTGGCGGAGCCTGGGCGCCAATGTCGAACAGATGGACGACCGCCACCACGACCTGGTCCTGGCCGTCACCAGCCACCTGCCCCACCTGATCGCCTACAACATCGTCGGCACCGCCGCCGACATGGAGGAGGTCACCCAGGCCGAGGTGATGAAGTACTCAGCCGGCGGCTTCCGCGACTTCACCCGCATCGCGGCCTCCGACCCGACCATGTGGCGCGACGTCTTCGTGGCCAACAAGGACGCGGTGCTGGAGATCCTGGGCCGGTTCACCGAGGACCTCCAGGCCCTGTCGCGGGCCATCCGCTGGGGCGAGGCCGACAAGCTGCACGAACTCTTCACCCGCACCCGCGAGATCCGCCGCGGCATCATCGCCGCCGGCCAGGAAAGCGCCGAACCGAACTTCGGCCGTGACCGCGGCAAACACTAGGCCCGGCCCGGCCGGCGCCGGACCGCAAAACCCACTCCCAAGCTCGTCATGGCCGGGCGCAAGTCCCGGCCATCCATGATCTCCGAGTCAGCGGACTTGTCTGTGAGCCCGGCGCGTATGGGTCCCCGACACGCGCAAGCGCGGTCGAGGATGACGAGCGTGGTTGGGACGAGCCCTCCCAGTTGCACTAGGCCGCGGCGCTGCGGCTCACCTCCTCAGCGAGACGACCCGTGAGCTCGGCCATGTGGTCGAACTCGGCAGTGAAGTCGCCTAGGCCCTGGGTCAGGCCGCGCAGCTCGGCGATCAGCTCCTGGCGCTCATGGCGCGGCAGGCAGACCTCGATCTCGTCCCAGCCGGACCAGCCCTCCCGCGGCGCGAAACCCAGGATCTGGCCGCGCCGGGCGGAGATCGCCTGGGTAATCTTCGACGTGCTGGCGGACGGGGCGTTGATGTGCAGCTTCTCCACCGGCTCCAGCAGATAGGCCCCGCAGGCTGCCAGGCCCTCGCTCATGGCCAGGCGGCCGGCCTGGCGGAAGGCCATCTCGGAGGAGTCGACGCTGTGATAGGAACCGTCGGTCAGCACCACCTCCACGTCGGTCACCGGGAAGCCCAGCGGGCCTTTCTGCATGGCGTCGCGGACCCCCTGCTCGACGGCCGGGATCCACTGTTTGGGCACCACCCCGCCGGTGATCCTCTGTGAGAAGGCGAAGCCCGAGCCGCGGGGCAGCGGCTTGATCTCGATGACCACATCGCCGAACTGGCCGTGGCCACCGGTCTGCTTCTTGTGCCGGCCGCGCTGGGTGACGCCTTTGCGGATGGACTCGCGGTAGGAGATCTTGGGAGGGCTGACAGCCGCCTCGACATTGAACCGCCGGCGCAGGCGATCCAGGGTCACCTGCACATGGGCCTCGCCCTGGCCGAAGATCAGGGTCTCCTGGGTCTCCGGATCGAGCACCACGCGCAGGGTTGGGTCCTCCTCGGCGAGCTTGGTGAGCGCCGCCGACATCCGAACGTCGTCCTTGCGGTCCTTGGCCGCCACCGCCATCGCGTAGAGGTGCAGCGGCTCACGGAAGTTGAGCCGCGGCGTGCGCGCCTGGCCGTCGAAGGACAGCACCTGGCCCGCGCGGGCGGCCTCGATCTTGGCGATGGCGACGACGTCGCCGGCCGCGGCGTGATCGACCTTCCTGGTGGCCCCGCCGCTGACGATGAACAGGCCCCCCGCACGGCTGCGTTCGCCGTTGGACGCGGTCAGTTCCTCGCCGTCCTTCAGGGCCCCGCCCAGGATGCGGGCGTAGGAGAGCTTGCCCGCCTGGCCGGCGTAGGAGGTCTTGAAGACATAGGCGCAGGGCCCGTCCAGACCCAGGCGCGCGGCGGCCTGTGAGACCTCCGGCGTCTCGTGGCGCAGGGCCTTCAGCAGCCGGCGCACCCCGAAACCGTTGGACGCCGAGCCGAAGAACACCGGCACGATCTGGCCCTGGTTCATCTCGGCCACCAGGTCGGCGAAGACCATGTCGCGGCTGGGGGTCAGGTCGGAGAGCAGCTGCTCCATCAGCGCGTCGTCATAGTCGGCCATCTGCTCCAGCATGTGGAACCGGGCCTCGGCCTCCAGCTCGGCCACGTCCTGCGGCAGGTCGACGATCTGCGAGGGCTGGCCGGGGCGATAGATATAGGCGCGCTCCAGAGCCAGATCGACGAAGCCGGTCACATGCTCCTTGTCGATCAGGGGAATCTGCCGGGCCACCACCGGGGCGGCGCTGGCCGGGGCCAGGGCGGCCATGAATTCGTCCAGGGCTCCTCGGGCCTGGTCGATCTTGTTGACGAACACGGCGCGGGGCACGCCCAGGCGCTCCAGTTCCTTGAAGATCGGCTGCAGCAGGGCCGCGCGGCCCGGATGCGGATCGGCCACCACCACCACCAGGTCGACGGCGGGGAGGACGAGGTCTTCTGCGGCGGCGAACTCCGTCGAGCCGGGACAATCGACCACCGCGTAGCGGTCGCCCATGAACTCGAAGCCCGCCAGGTTCAGCTCCACCGACTGGCCGCGCGCTCGCGCCTCGGGGGTCGCATCGCCGACGCTGGAAGCGCCGACCTCGCCCTGACGGGGGATGGCGCCGCTCGCAAACAGCATGGCTTCGAGAAGAGTCGTCTTGCCGGCTCCGGCCGCTCCCACAAGAGCGATGGTGCGTACCGAGCCAGGATCACGCTTACCCATGATCTGTCCTCCGTGAACGGGCGCCCGCACGGAAGCCGACGCCTCCAGGTCCGATGCAACGCCCCCTTCGGAGCCGATGCAAGGCGCCTAAACGTGAAGGCGAGTTGCGGGAACTCAACAATGGCCGCGCCATGGCTACCCCCGCAGCAGGACGATCGCCTATGCGATAGGTCGGAGCGCTGGATTGGTCAGATGCTCCCCCGCTGGGGGAGCTCCCGGCCGCATGGCCGGGTGAGGGGGACTAAAATGCCCTTCAGCGGAGGTTCGACGGCTCCGAACAGGAGTCAAAGTCCCCCTCAGGCCCTTCGGGCCAGCTCCCCCAGAGG
>NZ_JAKFEN010000017.1:0-263371 GCF_036677185.1 Phenylobacterium sp. | reverse complement strand
CCTCTGGGGGAGCTGGCCCGAAGGGCCTGAGGGGGACTTTGACTCCTGTTCGGAGCCGTCGAACCTCCGCTGAAGGGCATTTTAGTCCCCCTCACCCGGCCATGCGGCCGGGAGCTCCCCCAGAGGGGGAGCATCTGACCACCGTGCCGCTTCGGCCATCGGGCAATTGCGATAGCCCAGCGTTTACGGGGGAGGAGGACCGCACCCGATCCCTAATCCGCCGCCGCCTCGATGGCGTGGATGTCGTCATCGGAGAGGCCGAAGTGGTGGCCGATCTCGTGGACCAGGACGTGGGTCACAAGGTCCTCCAGGGTGACGTCGCCGCGCTCGGCCCATTCGTCGAGGATCGGCCGGCGATAGAGGAACACCCGCGACGGGCCCGGGCTGGGATCGAAGACCGAACGGTGGCCGAGGTCGACCCCATGATAGAGGCCGGTGAGCTCGAAGGCGTCCGGGATGCCCAGTTCGTCCAGGATGTCTTCGGTGGCGAAGTCGTCGACGCGGAACACCACCTCGCCGGCCATGTCGCGGAAGCCCTTGGGCAGGGCGGCGAAGGCGGCTTCGGCGATGGCCGCCAGGTCATCGAGGGACGGCGCGCGGCCGCGGTACGGATCACTCATCGGGCACGATGATATGCGGCGACTCGGGCAGGCGCGCCTCGAAAAGCCCGATGTCGAGCGGTTGTTGCGGCTTGACCGCCTGCAGCGGCTGCTGGGTCAGGGCGCGAATGGCCTCCGGATCGAGGCTCTGGCGGCCCTTGCGGCGGGCCTGGCGCGCCTGGGGCGTTTCCGGCCGGACGGTGGGCGCGGCCCCGATCCGCCAGTAGGAAACCATCAGCCGCCAGGTGGTGGGCGGTGGGGCCTTGGCCTGCGGCCAGCGGCGGCCGTCCTGATAGCTGGGCTGCAGTGGTGCGGGCGCGCGGGCGCGGGTCGCCGCCACCGTCTCGGTCAGGCGCAGGAAGCGGTCCTCCGGGGGCAGGCTGGCCGTTCGGCCCGGACGCTCGTCCTCCAATCGTCCGGCATAGGCGTCGAGCGCCGCCTCGCGGGTGGCGAACCGCGGTCCGGCGGCCTCGACGACGAAGGCCACGCGCTCCCCGGCGAGCGCCTCCGCCTCCCGTTCGCGGGCCGCGCGCGCCAAGGGAGCCGAAAGCGCCTGTTCGGCATTGGCCGCCACGGGGTAGAGGATCGCCGTCATGGTTGCGATCATCGCCCAAAACACAGGACCGGAATATGGTGATCGGATGATTCGCTGTCGACGAGGACGGGCGTCGATGGGACGCCGATGAGCGAGCACGAGCTCATCCTGGCCGCGGCGGCGGGCGCCGTCATGCTGGCCATCTGCGCCACCCTGCTGGCCCTGGCCCAACGGCGGCAGGGCGAGGCGCGGATCAAGGCCCTGCGCCAGCAGATCGCCAGCCTCGAGCTGGGCGCCGAGGCCGCCCAGGCCTCGGCCGAGGCCTTCGATTCCGCCCTGCTGGCTGTCCAGGACGGCCATGCCCTGCTGGCCTCGGGCGAGGAGAGCCTGGCGGTCTGCGTCACGGCGCTCGGCCTGCTCAACGCCGACCCCCAGGGCGTCATGGCCGCGCTGATGCGGGCCGATCCCGACCATGCCCGGCGCCTGCGCGCCCTGTTCGAGCGCGGCGAGGCCTGCGCCTTCGAGGTGCGCGGCCCCGCCGGCGTGGTGGCCGTGGAAGGCCGAGCGGCCGGCGCGCTCGCCTGGCTGCGGCTCTCGGCGATCATCGGCGAGGACGCGGGCCTACCCACCGCGCCGCGGTTCGCCGCCTTCCTGAACGCGCGGACGACCCCCGCCTGGATCGCCGCGGCCGACGGAGCGCCGGTCTGGGTCAACGGCGCCTGGCTAGCGGCGGCGGGGGTGACCGACCTCGACGAGGCCGCCGCCAAGAACGCGACCTTCGACCGGGCGGGCGACGCGCTCGCCAGCGAGGCCGCCAATCTGGGGCGGAAGCGCGAGACCTTGCGCTGGACCAGCCTGGACGGACGCCGCCGCGCCTTCCAGATCACCGCCCAACCGCTGGAAGGCGGCGGAGTCGGGGTCTGGACCGAGGACGTCACCGAGGCCGAGGAGATGCGCGAACTGCTCAAGCGCCAGCTCGCCGCCCACGACGAGACCCTGAACCACATCGCCGACGCCGTGGCGATCTTCGGCGAAGGCAAGAAGCTCATTTTCCACAACACCGCTTTCGCCGAGCTGTGGGGGCTGGAGCCCGCCTGGCTGGCCGAACTGCCCACCCACGGCGAGATCCTGGATCGCCTGCGCCAGCGCCGCCGGCTGCCGGAGACCGCCAACTACGACAAGTGGAAGGCCGCCGAACTCGACCGCTACGAAGACGTCGCCTCGGCGCCCGACGACCTGTGGAGCCTGCCCGACGGCCGGACCCTGCGGGTGGTTCGCCAGCCTCACCCCATGGGCGGGGTGGTGCTGCTGTTTTCCGACATCACCGGCGAGCTGAAGCTCAAGGCCCAGTACAACGCCCTGATCCAGGTGCAGCAGGCCACGCTCGACAAGCTGAACGACGCGGTGGCGGTGTTCGGCTCCGACGGCCGCCTGCGGCTGCACAATGAGGCCTTCGAGCGGTTCTGGAACATCACGCCGGCGCAACTGGACCTGGCCCACGACTTCGAGGGCGTGGTCGAGCTCTGCATCCCGCGCCTGCACGACATGGGCTTCTGGCGTGAGCTGAAAGGCCGTGTGGCCGACACCGACCCCCAGGCCCGCGCACCGATCTCCGGCGAGGTGAAGACCTCGGACTCGCGCATCGTGGTCTATCAGAGCCGCCCGCTGCCCGACGGGGCGACCCTGATCGCCTTCGCCGACGTCACCGACGCCCGCAAGCTGGAGAGCGCGCTCGCCGACCGCTCCGCGGCGCTCGCCGACGCCGAGCGGCTGAAGCGCGACTTCGTGGGCAACGTTTCCTACGAGCTGCGCACCCCGCTCACCACCATCATCGGCTACTCCGAGCTGCTGGAGCGCTCGGGCGAGAACCTGTCGGAGCGCGGGCGCGGCCACGCCGCGGCGGTGCGCACGGCCGCCACCCAGCTCGCCCGCTCGATCGACGACGTGCTGGACATGGCCCAGATCGACGCCGACGAGATGGCGCTGGACCTCGACGACGTCCGGGTCGCCGACCTGCTCAGCCAGACCGCCGGCCGCTGGACCCCCGAGGCGGAGGCCGCCGGGGTGACCATCAAGGTTGAGCACGCCGAGGACATCGGCCTGATCCGCGGCGACATGAAACGCCTGACCCAGGCGCTCGACCACCTGACCGAGAACGCCATCCGCCAGACCCCGCCCGACGGCCTGGTGACCATCGCCGCGCGCCGCGCCCAGGGCGAGATCCAGCTGCAGGTGAGCGACACGGGGCGGGGCATCCCATTCCACGTCCAGGCGCACATCTTCGACCGATTCATCGGCCGCGAGCGCGGCGGACCGGGCCTGGGCCTGGCCCTGGTCAAGGCGCTGGTGGAGCTGCACGGCGGCTGGGTGGCCCTGGAGAGCGAACCGGGCGCCGGCGCCACCTTCACCTGCCATCTGCCCGAGACCGCCCAAGGGGCGGCGGGACACCCGGAGTTGAGCTTCTAGCGCAGCGCGCGGCGCGACCAGCCGGAATAGGTCATGGCCGCCGGGGCCGTGGCCTCGGCATAGGCGTAGCCGGTCAGGCCCGAACTGCTTTCCAGGTGCAAGCGGACCATGGCGCCGGCCGGCGCCTGCAGCCGGAAACGCCAGCCGACCGGGCTGTTGGCCGCATTGGGGAAGGCGGCGAGCACGTCTGGGCGCTCGCGGTCGGGAACCACGCTCAAGGCCAGCCGCCCGTCCACGTGGACACTGACCCGGGAGATCTCGCGGCCTGGCGTGCGCTCGATGGCCCAGCCGGCAAAGTCGGTCTCGCCGGTGGGCAGCAGGGTGGCGGTCTCGAACCCGCCCATCGGCGTGCTGGCCAGCTTGAGGCCCGAGAGGTCAACGCCGGGGGCGCCCACCACATAAAGGTCCTGGTTCTCGTAGAGCCCCTTGGGGAACCGCCGCCAGCTCGCGCCCGGACTGACGGCCTCGATCGCCGCCCCGACATAGGCCTCCGTCACATAGGACATGCCGTAGATCTCGAGGTCGAGGGAGCCGCTCTCGCTGAACCGCAGATAGGTCAGGCCGGACGGGTCCATGGCGTGGCCGGCCGGCAGGATGGCCTGGTCATGGACACTGAAGGCCAGCACGCCCTTGGGCCCCAGGAAGCCGTGGAGCTTGGCCAGCCAGCGCTGGAACAGACCGTCGGGCAGGTGGGAGAACATCGAGCCGACGAAGACCAGGTCATGGCCGCCGGCGTGTTCGAATCCGCCGGGGTCGGGGGCGGAGAAGACACCGGTGACCCCGAAGGTCGCCTCCTGCCAGGCGACGGCGTCGTGATAGATGTCGCCGACGAAGATCTGCGAGGGTTTGAGCGTCTGCTCCAGCACCCGGGTCAGCCGCCCCCAGCCCGACGCGAAGTCCAGCACCGTGCCCAGGTTGGCGAAGCCGCCCAGGGCCCCGTCGACGATCTGCCGATAGGCGTCGAAATGGCGAAGCGTCGACTCGACGAACTTGAAGCCGGCGATCGAGACGTCGTGCTCGTAGTTCGGCAGGATCGCCTTGAAGAACATCTCGTCGTTCGCCGGCAGCGGCCGGCAGAAGCGATCGGCGTCCAGGCCGTAGCGGCCGAGATAGTCGCGGATGAAGGCCAGGTAGCGCGGATCGATGGCGTCGAAGGCGAGATCGCGGCTCTGGCCGGCGTCCGTCATTGCGTGTTCCATGCCCTTCCAGGAAGCGCCAAACGTCCCTTCTCCCCTTGCGGGAGAAGGTGGCCTTGCGGAGCAAGGTCGGATGAGGGGTCTCTCAGAACTGCGAGACTAACTTCGGGCGGAGGACGGACGGATAGGGCCATCGACCCCTCATCCGTCAGGCTTCGCCTGCCACCTTCTCCCGCAAGGGGAGAAGGAAGCCAATAGCCGGAACGCGCCTAGTGCTGGCTCTCGGGCATGCGCACGACCAGGCCGTCCAGCTCGTCGGAGACCTTGATCTGGCAGGACAGGCGGCTGTTGGGTTCGACGTTCTCGGCGAAGTCCAGCATGGAGTCCTCCATGGCCGACTTCGAGCCGGTCTTGGCCAGCCATTCGTCGTCCACATAAACGTGGCAGGTGGCGCAGGCGCAGGCCCCGCCGCAGTCGGCGTCGATGCCCGGGATGTTGTTCTTCACCGCGCCTTCCATCACCGTCAGGCCGGTCTTCACGTCGATCGCGTGCTCAGTTCCGTCGTGTTCGACATAGGTGATCTTGGCCATTTACTCCCCTTCGCCGCTTTTATGCGGTGACCTCTTTCATGGATATGGATGGGTCCGCAAGCTTGCCGAGATCGACCGGCTTGCGGTTGGCGATGAGCAATTTGCCCATCATGAACTCAGGCGGCGAGTTGATCGCCTCCACGGATTGGACCTGGTCGCCCTTCAGGTGGAAGACGGCGAACTTGGCGCTGGCGGGGTCGCCGCGCAGCAGGATGCGGTCGACGTCGAAGGCGTAGCCGGCGATCTGGAGCTTCAGGTCGTACTGGTCCGACCACTGCCACGGCACCTCGCCCGGCGGGGGCGCTCGGCCGACGATGGCGCTGGCGGCCTGCTTGGCCTGTTCCAAGGCGTTGGGCACGCTCTCCATACGGAACATGCGGTCGTAGATCGGCATCGGACGGTGGGCGACGTCGCCGATCGCGAAGACCGAACGGTCGGCGGTGCGCGCCTCCAGGTCGACGACGATGCCGCGGGCGGTGTCGAGGCCGGCTTCCTTGGCGATCTCATCATTGGGCGCCGCGCCCACCCCGATCAGGGCGGCGTCGCAGGCGATGACCCGGCCGTCGGCAAGCTTCACCCCGGTGACATGGCCGTTCTCGCCCTCGAAGCCCGCCACCGTGGCGCCCAGCTCGAAGGTCACTTCGTGGCGCTTGTGATAGTCGAGAAAGAAGGTCGAGAGTTCCTCGCAGGCGACGCGGGCCAACAGGCGCGGCTCGCGCTCGATCACCACCACCTCGGCGCCCAGGGCGCGGCCGGACGCCGCCGCCTCCAGCCCGATATAGCCGCCGCCGATCACCGCCAGGCGCTTGCCGGGTCCGATGGTGGCCTTGAGGATCTCGGCGTCGGCCGCCGTGCGCAGCTCCAGCAGGCCGTCCAGGTGCGCGCCCTCGACCGGCAGCTTGATGGCCCGGGCGCCGGTGGCGATGATCAGGTAGTCGTAGGTCACGACGTCGCCGGTGGAGAGGGTGACCTGCTTGGCCTCCCGCGCCAGCTTGACGGCCCGCGTGTTGGGCCGGAAGTCGATTCCGTGTTCGGCGTAGAACTCCAAGGGCTTCAGGGCCAGGGAATCGGCGTCGGCCTCCCCCTTCAGCCAGGCCTTGCTGAGCGGCGGGCGCTGATAGGGCGGGATCGGCTCTTCGCCCACCAGGGTGATCGGACCTTCGTGGCCGTACTGGCGCAGCAGGGCGGCCGCGGTGCCTCCCGCGTGACCGGCCCCGAGGATCACCACATGCGTGTCCGATTGGCTCATAGATGCCCCATGCAGAAAAGTGACGACGGCGTCAACTTCCCGAACACGGTTCGGATTGTCTCAGCCTCCCAGGAAGAGAAGCCTCAGACGACCCGGTCCACCAGCATCTTCTTGATCTCGCCGATGGCCTTGGCGGGATTCAGCCCCTTCGGGCAGACCTGGGCGCAATTCATGATTGTGTGGCAGCGGTAGAGCTTGAAGGGATCCTCAAGGTCGTCCAGCCGGTCGCCGGTCGCCTCGTCGCGGCTGTCCACCAGCCAGCGGTAGGATTGCAGCAGGGCCGCGGGGCCCAGGTACTTCTCGCCGTTCCACCAGTAGCTGGGGCAGGAGGTCGAGCAGCAGGCGCAGAGGATGCACTCGTAGAGGCCGTCGATCTTGGAACGGTCTTCAGGCGTCTGCAGCCACTCGGTCTGCGGCTCCGGGGTGGTGGTGTGCAGCCAGGGCTCGATCGAGGCGTACTGGGCGTAGAACATGGTCATGTCGGGGACCAGGTCCTTGATCACCGGCATGTGAGGCAGCGGAGCGATCTGGCACTGGGCGCCCGGGACCTCATCGTGGCCGTGGGTGCAGGCCAGCGTGTTGCGGCCGCCGATGTTCATGGCGCACGACCCGCAGACCCCCTCGCGGCAGGAGCGGCGGAAACTGAGCGTCGGATCGACGGTGTTCTTGATGTGGATCAGCACGTCCAGGACCATGGGCCCGCAGGCGTCGACGTCCACGTCATAGGTGTCCCAGCGCGGGTTCTCGGTCCCCTCGGGATCGTAGCGGTAGACCTTGAAGGTCTTGACCTTGGTCGCGCCGGCGGGGGCCGGATGGTGCTCGCCCCTCTGGACGCGGGAGTTCTTGGGAAGGCGGAGTTGGACCATCAGACGCTTTCCTTGCGCGAATTACTGTTCGGGCGCCGGTTCATGCGGCGGCCCTCGGCATGGCGACCGCGGCGGCGGCCCCGGCCTTGCGGCCTAGGAGGATCGCTCCGTGGTGGCCGCCGTGATCGGTGGAGACCAGGCTGACCTCCTCGACGCCCGCGGCGTTCAACCGCCGCAGGACCTGGGAGAGGTCGTAGTCGTACATCGAGACGATCCCGGTCGGCGGGGCCCCTCGCAGGCGCGCCAGCAGCGGCCACGCTAGCCGCCGCCAGCCGCGCGGCGCGGCCGGGGCGAGATGGGGTTCGCGCCAGGCCGTCACGTGCAGGCTGACATGGCCGCCGGGGGCGAGCCTCGCCAGCAGCTCGTCGATCAGGGCCAGGCCACGCCAGGGCGGGATGTGCTGGAAGACGATGAAGGAGTTGATCCAGTCGAAGGGCCCGTCCGGCAGCTGGTCGACATAGTTGGCCTTGCCGCCGAGCTCGCGCGCCTTGGCCAGCATGCCGGGCGAGATGTCGTAGCCGATGGTGTCGGCCAGGGCCGCCATGGCCTCGGCCAGCCGCCCGGTCCCGCAGCCGAAGTCCAGCGCCCGGCCGCCGGGTCGCGCGCCGGTGGCGTGCTCCAGCCGCTGGGCGATATCCTCGATGTACTGGACGCCCGAGGCGTAGAACGCCGCCAGCCGCTCGGGCGTGAGGTTCTCCGTCCGATAGTCGGGATGGGTCAGCACGCCCCAAAAGGGCTGGGTGGCGCCCAGCTCCCGCCAATCGGCGTCGGTGTCGCGTGCGGGGGTCATGGCGGCGCCTAGTAAACCCGCGCCTTGGGGGGGATGTAGGCGATGTCGTTGGTCATGGTGAAGCTGTGCACCGGCCGGTAGTCGATGGCGACCTTGCCCGTGGCGTCGTCGAACCAGGTCAGGGTGTGCTTCATCCACTCGCCGTCGTTGCGGTCGGGGAAGTTCTCGTGGGCGTGGGCGCCGCGGCTTTCGGTGCGGTTGTAGGCGCCGGCCACCGTGGTGGTCGCCTGACCGACCAGATTGTCGAACTCCAGGGTCTCGACCAGGTCGGTGTTCCAGATCAGGCCGCGATCGGTGACCTTGAGGTCGGGCCGCTTGGCGTGGATGGCCTCCAGGCGCTTGACCCCCGAGGCCAGGCTGTCGGTGGTGCGGAACACCGCGGCGTCATCCTGCATGGCCTTCTGCATTTCCAGCCGCAGGGCGGCGGTGGGCGTGCTTCCCGAGGCGTTGCGGAACTTGTCGAAGCGGGCCAGGTGGCCGTCGGTCATGGCCGGCTTCAGCTCGACCTGGGTCGCCCCGGCCTTGATGGTGTCGGCGCAGCGCAGGGCGGCCGAGCGGCCGAACACCACCAGGTCGATCAGCGAGTTGGAGCCCAGGCGGTTGGCGCCGTGCACCGAGACGCAGGCCGCCTCGCCCACAGCCATCAGGCCCGGAACCACCTTGTCCGGATCGTCGCCCAGCCGGGTGACCACCTCGGAATAGAAGTTCGTGGGGATGCCGCCCATGTTGTAGTGCACGGTCGGCAGGACCGGGATCGGCTCCTTGGTCACGTCGACCCCGGCGAAGATCTTGGCGCTCTCCGAGATGCCGGGCAGGCGCTCGGCCAGGATCTTCGGGTCCAGGTGGTCCAGGTGGAGGAAGATGTGGTCCTTCTTCGGCCCCACGCCTCGGCCTTCGCGGATCTCGATGGTCATGGCGCGGCTGACCATGTCGCGCGGGGCCAGGTCCTTCACGCTGGGCGCGTAGCGCTCCATGAAGCGCTCGCCTTCCGAATTGGTCAGGTAGCCGCCCTCGCCCCGGGCGCCCTCGGTGATCAGGCAACCGGCGCCATAGATGCCGGTGGGGTGGAACTGCACGAACTCCATGTCCTGCAGGGGCAGGCCGGCGCGCAGGGCCATGCCGCCGCCATCACCGGTGCAGGTGTGGGCGCTGGTGGCCGAGAAATAGGCGCGGCCATAGCCGCCGGTGGCCAGGATCACCTGCTGGGCCTGGAACCGGTGCAGGGTGCCGTCGTCCAGCTTCCAGGCGGTGACGCCGCGGCAGACGCCCTCGTCCATGATCAGGTCGAGCGCGAAGTACTCGATGAAGAACTCTGTGTCCTTGGACAGGGCCTGGCCATACATGGTGTGGAGCATGGCGTGGCCGGTGCGGTCGGCCGCCGCGCAGGTGCGCTGGATCGGCGCCTCCCCATAGTTGCGGGTCATGCCGCCGAAGGCGCGCTGGTAGATCTTGCCATCGGCGGTGCGCGAGAACGGCACGCCCCAGTGCTCCAGCTCATAGACCGCGGCCGGGGCGTTGCGGCACAGGTATTCGATGGCGTCCTGGTCGCCCAGCCAGTCCGACCCCTTGACGGTGTCGTACATGTGCCAGCGCCAGTCGTCCTCGCCCATATTGCCCAGGCTGGCCGAGATGCCGCCCTGGGCCGCCACGGTGTGGCTGCGGGTCGGGAAGACCTTGGAGATGCAGGCCGTCTTCAGGCCCGCCGCGGCGCAGCCCAGCGCCGCGCGCAGGCCGGAGCCGCCGGCCCCCACCACGACGACGTCGAACTTGTGGTCGATGAACTGATAGCTCGCCATGGGATCAGAGAGCGCCTCCCAGCGCGACCTTCAGGATGGAGAACACCGCCAGCGTACCCGCGAGCGCGCAGACGAAGAGGTTGAGCAGCAGCAGGCCGGTCCGGCTGAGGGTCTTTTCGACATAGTCCTCGATGACCACCCGCATGCCGCCGTGCATGTGCAGGAAGCTGACCACCACCAGCAGGACCATCAGGGTCGGGTTCAGCGGCGAGGCCGTCAGCCAGGCCACGGCCCCGGCATAGTCGGTGCTGGACAGCCGCAGGACGGCGAAGACGCCCCACAGCACCAGCGGTACGAGGGCCACGGCGGTGACCCGCTCGGAGATCCATTCCCCGACCCCGTGCTTGGCGGCGCCCAGGCCTCGGGCCCGGCCGAGCGGCGTGCGATAGCTGCTCATCAAAGCGCTCCCGTCATGTAGGCGATGGCCCAGATGGCCAGGCTCGCGGCGATGGCGAAGGCGATGCAGACCACCGCGCCGAGGCTGGCGGTCTGCGGCCGGTAGCCGAAGCCCAGGTCCCAGATCAGGTGCTGCACGCCCTTGGCCAGGTGGAAGAAGGTCGAGACGGTCAGGCCGAACATGGCCAGCAGCCCCAGCGGCGTGCCGAGCAGGGCCTGGAAGGCGCCATAGGCCTCCGGCCCCGAGGCCAGGCAGACCGCCCAGGCCGCGAGGATCAGGCCGCCGCCATAGATGGCGCATCCGGTCACCCGGTGGGCGATGGAGGTCGCCATGGTCACGTGCCATCGCCAGATGCTGGTGAACGGCGAGAGCGGGCGTGCGCGGGGAGCGTCTGTCATGGGCCGTTTTCCGAACAGGAAGAAGCGGCTCCGCTTTTAAGCCGCCTCCCCAGGCTGTCAACGAAGGCTCGGGAACAACGGCGAACGCCGCGCACCTTCCTTCGCCAAATCCGAAGTCTGAGCTATTCTGGCGACGGCGCAATGCGTCTTTCGGGTAGGTTCCCTTCGCAGGAGACGAAGGATGCGGTTCGATCTGATCGATCTGAAGCTGTTCTGCGAGGTCGTGGACGCGGGATCCATCACCGGTGGGGCGGAACGCAGCGCGCTCGCCCTGGCGGCGGCCTCGACGCGCATCCGCAACATGGAGCAGGCGCTGGGCGCGCCGCTGCTGTCGCGCTCGCGCCAGGGGATCGCCGCGACCCCCGCTGGGCTGACCCTGCTGAAGCACGCCCGCACCATCATGGCCCAGAGCGCCCTGCTGCGGGAGGACCTGGGATCCTACGCCGGAGGCTTCTCCGGCGAGGTGCGACTGCTGGCCAACACCAATGCGCTGACCGAATTCCTGCCCGAGGCGCTCAGCCGCTTCCTGGCCGACCACCCGCAGGTCAGCGTCAATCTCGAGGAGCGGCTCTCCGACGAGATCGTCGGGCTGATCGCCGAGGGCGTCGGCGATGTCGGCATCGTGGCGGGCACGGTGGACGTGGGGCGGCTGGAGACTTTCCCGTTCCGCACCGACCGCTTCGTCGTGGTCACCGGCGCGGGCCATCCTTTGGCGAGCCGAAGCTCGGTGACCTTCGCCGACGTCCTGGACTGCGACATCGTCGGCCTGGATCGGGCGAGTTCCCTGCAGCGGTTCCTGGCGAGCAAGGCGGCCCGGGAGGGCAAGCCCCTGCGCCTGCGGGTGCAGCTGCGCAGCTTCGACGCGGTCTGCCGGCTGGTGGAGTGCGGGGTCGGCGTCGGCATCGTGCCCCAGACCACTGCGGCCCGGGCGGCCAAGACCATGGCGCTTGGGGTGGTGGACCTTTCGGACGACTGGGCCCTGCGCGAACTGACCATCTGCGTGCGCGGCATGGACGAACTGCGCCCCTATGCCCGCGAGCTGGTGGCGAGCCTGCGGGCCTAGTCGCGCTCGCCCAGCCAGTCCGCCGAGCGCATTTCCTGCAGGCGCGAGGCGGTGCGCTCGAACTCGAAGGCCCCGTCGCCTTCCGGATAGAGCGCCATGGGCTCGGCCTCGGCCAACACGATCAGCCGGACCCGGGCCTCGTAGAGGGCGTCGATCAGGATCACGAACCGCCGAGCCTCCTCCCGCCGGTTGGCGGTGAGCCGCGGCAGGTCCTGCAGGAACACCGTGTGGAAGCGTTCGGCGATGGCCACATAGTCGTTGGGACCCAGCGCCACCGAGCAGAGACTGGCGAAGGAGGCGCGGACCATGCCGCCCTCGGCGTGGGGCAGATGCACCTTCCGGCCCAGGACCTCCAGGGTCTCGCCGATCTCTTCCTCGACCCCCAGCATGTCGCGCCACAGGGCCATGAAGCTGGCCTCGTTGTCGCGATCGTTGGGCGAGAACCAGGTCCCCGCCGCCCGTAGGCGGTCCAGGCGGTAGTCGTGCGACCCGGCCACCGCCACCACGTCCATCCGCGCCTTGATCAGGGCGATGAAGGGCAGGAACAGCTGGCGGTTGATACCGTCCTTGTAGAGGGCGTCGGGGGTCCGGTTCGACGTCGCCACCAGGGTCACGCCGCGGGCCAGCAGGGCCTCGAACAGCCGCCCCAGGATCATGGCGTCGGCGATGTCGGTGACCTGGAACTCGTCGAAGCACAGCAGGCGGGCCTCAGCGGCCACCACGTCGGCGACGGGGGCGATGGGGTCGTCCCCTTTCGCCTGGCCGAACCGGGCCTTGCGCGCGGCGGGATCGCCCTTGCGCCAGGCGTCGATCAGCCGGTGGACCTCGCCCATGAAGACGTGGAAATGGGTGCGGCGCTTCTTCTCCACCGGGGCGGTCTCGAAGAACAGGTCCATCAGCAGGGACTTGCCCCGCCCGACCGGACCCCAGAGATAGACGCCGCGCTGACTCTCCGGCTTCTTGAACAGAGCGCCCCATCCGTTGGGTTGAGCCGCTTCCAGGTCCGCCTCGAGGCGCGCCAAGGCGGCCAGGGCCGGACCCTGGGCGGGGTCGGGACGGATGTCGCCCCGCGCCAGGCGGGCGTCATAGGCGGCATTGAGGGCGGACGGCATCGTCCCGGCCTAACCCGCCCGCGCGGCGGCCTCAAGGGGAACGGGCCATGCCGCTCGCGGGTTGATGATGCTGTACCCAACAACAGGAGCCGACCATGCCCCAGGATCCCCGGAGCTACTCGCCGACGCCTCAGCAGGCCAGTCTGGCCCGTGAGACGGACGGCGGCGTCGGTCAGGACGCCCAGCGCGATCCCAATCAGGTCGACGGCGAGACCCGCGCCTTCGAGGCGGGGCCGGCCAACCAGGACCTGTTCGAACTGGAGGACCAGCTGCTGGCCGCGCGGCCCAGCAAGGCCCCCGTCGACCGCGAGCACGGCCCCAAGACCAAGGGCCGCAGCAAGCAGATCGTCTCGGGCAAACCCTACGGCTGAGCCGCGCCGAGCTCCTTGCGCACGAAGCGGTAGGTCTCGCGCTTCTCACAGGCGCAGGCCCGCATCTCGCCGTCAGCGGTCCACCAGACCAGCAGGGGATAGGCGAAGTTGATTCCGTTGGCCTTCATCAGCGGGGTCATGTCGTCGACGAACTTGCGGCCGGCCTCCACCACCGCGGTGCGGGCCAGATCGCCGTCGGCGGGCGCGATGCCTGGCGCCGTCCAGGCCTCGGCGGGCACGGATTCCCAGCGCTCCATCAGCGGCCAGGAGCGGTTGAGCCACAGCTCGGCCACGGTGGCCCGCTCGGCGGGGCTGGATTTCGAAACACCGTTGTAGTCGCGCCGGGCGATCTCGATGACCCTCGTATCGACCTTGGCGGCGTGCAGGCCGGGGAACTCCTCCTGCTTGAAGCGGATGCAGTCCGGGCAGGTGCGGAACGAGACCATGTAGAGCTTGGGGCCAGTATTGCCCGGCGACACCCAGCCCGAGCTTTCCAGCAGCTTGGTGATCTCGGCCTGGTGTTTGGTGATGGTTTTCGGCCGCCAGCGCAGGTCGTAATGCCACCAGGCGAAGAGGCCGCCGCCGACCACGGCGACCATCAGGATCAGGATCGCCCACAGACGAAAGCGCTTCATGCACGGCTCCGACGCATCTTGGGCGTGAGGTTAGGTCGTCGGGTCCATCTCGACCAGGGCGGCGATGCGGTCGGCGGCGGCCGACAGGGTCACCGGGTCGAGCGTATCGAGCTCGATCAGGGCCAATCTGGGCCTGGCGTCCCTGCGCGCCGAGCGTTCATAGGCCGGGTCGTAGTGCAGTTCCATCAGGGCCTGGGCCAGGTCGGCGAAGGCGCCCGCCTCGATCATGGCGCGCCAGCCGGCCAGGCGCTTGGCGCTGGGATGCACCGGCAGCCGGGTCAGGGCCTCCTCCAGCCGCGCGCGATCGCTGACGATATCGCCATAGGCGTTGACGAGGTAACGGGCCCGCTCGGCCATCGGGGCGGCGATCTCGATGCGCGAGGCGCCGGCCATGGCCTTCCACAGCATGGGCGGGGTCATCCGATCGCCGATCTTGCTGGATTCCGCCTCGGTCACGATGGGGCGGGCGGGATCGAGTTCGTCCAGGGCCGCCAGGAGCCGGCTCTCGAACATCTTCTGGCTGGGCTGCGGCCGGCCGGCTATGGCCCCGAACAGCGAGCCGCGATGGCCGGCCAGGCCCTCCAGGTCCAGGACCTGCAAGCCCCGCGCCGCCAGCAGTCCCAGCATCTGCGTCTTGCCCGAGCCGGTGTGGCCGTCCAGCAGGATCAGCTTCAGCGGCGTCTCGGCCTCGTAGAGCCGGGCCTGGACGCTGCGCCGATAGGTGCGGTAGCCGCCCGACAAGAGGGTCGTGCGCCAGCCCACCTGCGACAGGATCGTGGCCATGGCCGTCGAGCGCTGTCCGCCTCGCCAACAATAGACCAGGGGCGCGAAGGCGCCCGTCCGGTCGGCCAGGGCCGTCTCCAGGTGTCGGGCGATATTGCGGGCCACATAGGCCGCTCCGATCCGCCGGGCCAGGAACCGTGACTGCTGGACATATATCGTTCCGACCTCGGCCCGCTCGGCGTCGGTGAGCACCGGCAGGTTGATCGCGCCGGGCAGGTGGTCCTCGGCGAACTCGCCCGGGCTGCGGACGTCGATGATCGCGTCGAACCGCGCCAGGCTGGCGGCGTCAACCTGCGAGGTGACGCCGATGGCCGCCGCGCCCTGGCCTCCCGACGCCGCGGGCGTCCCGTCCTGCCCCATCGCCTCTTTCCGCGCGCTGCTGTAACCCGTCCATCTCGCCTCTTGGCCAAGGGACCGCAAGCGCCATGACCGTTCGTCTCACCTCGCTCGCCCATGGAGGCGGCTGCGGCTGCAAGCTGGCGCCGGGCGTTCTGAAGGACATCCTGTCGGGCATGCCGGCCACGGCGATCTTCCCCCAGCTGCTCGTGGGGACCGAGACCTCGGACGACGCGGCGGTCTGGCGGCTGAACGACAGCCAGGCCCTGGTGGCGACGACCGACTTCTTCATGCCGGTGGTGGACGACCCCTTCGACTTCGGCCGCATCGCCGCGACCAATGCTCTGTCGGACATCTACGCCATGGGGGCGACGCCGATCTTCGCCCTGGCCATCGTCGGCATGCCGGTCGACAAGCTGCCGCTGGCGACGATCCGCGCCATCCTCGAGGGCGGCGCCTCGGTCTGCGCCGCGGCGGGTGTTCCCGTGGCCGGCGGCCACTCCATCGACAGCGTCGAACCTATCTATGGCCTGGTGGCGCTGGGCCTGGTCCACCCCGACAAGCTCCTGAAGAACAGCGGCGCGCGAGCGGGCGACAGCCTGATCCTCACCAAGGGCCTGGGGGTCGGCATCCTCAGCGCGGCCTTCAAGCAGGAGAAGCTGGACGCCGGCGGCTACGAGGCTCTGATCGCCTCCACCACCCAGCTCAACGCCGTGGGCGCGGAACTCGCGGGCCTGGATGGCGTCAGCGCGCTCACCGACGTCACCGGCTTCGGCCTGCTGGGCCATGCGCTGGAGATGTGCCGCGGGGCCGGGGTATCGGCCGAGATCGACGCCCAGGCGCCCGTCCTGCTGCCCGGCGTGGAAGCCCTGGCGCGGGAGGGGGTGCGCACCGGCGCCTCGGGTCGCAACTGGACGAGCTATGGCGGCGACGTGCGCCTGCCCGAGGGCCTGTCCGACTGGCGCCGTGACATCCTGTGCGATCCCCAGACCAGCGGCGGCCTGCTGATCGCCGTCGCGCCCGACAAGGCCGACGCGGTGCTCGGCCTGGTCCGCGGCCGTGGATTCGACCGCGCCGCGATCGTCGGCCGGCTGGCGGACGGGCCGCCGCAGGTGCGAGTGCTCGGCTGAGTCGCTTGCGGTAGGCGCGGGGCGGAGGGCACACTTGCCGTCATGACGGTCGCGACCACCTCCGACGTCGTGCGGGCCGCCCAGGACCGCCACGACCACATCGTCGACATCCTGATCGCCGAGCGGGCGCCCAAGCTGTCGGGAAGCGCGGTCTGGCCCCTCGCGCGCCCGTTGCTGTACGCCTTGCTGGACTATGCCAAGGCCCGGCGGATGGCGCAGGCCATAGCCCCCCTGCCCGGCCGGGCGGCGCTCGACCATGTGTCCCGGCTGCTGGACGTGCGGGTCACGACGCAGGGCCTGTCCCATGTTCCCGCCAGGGGCCGGGTCATCCTGATCTGCAACCACCCGACCGGCATCGCCGACGGGATCGCGGTGTTCGACGCGCTGAAGGCCGTCCGCCCCGACATCTGTTTCTACGCCAATTCCGACGCCCATCGGGTGTCGCCCGGCTTCGACGAGGTGCTGATCCCGGTGGAGTGGGTGGAGGCCAAGCGCACCCGCGAACGCACCCGACTCACCCTCCAGATGACCCGCGAGGCCATGGAGGCCGAGCGCGCCCTGGTGATCTTCCCGGCCGGCCGGCTGGCGCGCCGCGGACCCGACGGCCGGCTGTCCGATCCGGAATGGCAGACCAGCGCGCTGTCCCTTGCCCGCAAGTACGAGGCGCCGGTCGTGCCGATGCACCTGACCGGACCCTCCTCGACCCTGTTCCATTTCTTCAACCGATTCAACGGCGAGCTACGCGACATCACCCTGTTCCACGAGTTGCTGAATAAGCGCGGCCGGGCCTTCGACCTGATCGTCGGCCCGCCCGTGCCGCCGGACAGGATCGATCCCGACGCCACCACCGCCACCCTGGCGCTGAAGGCCTATATCGAGCGCGTCCTGCCGACCGAGGCCCTGGCATGATCGCCCTGCCGGCCGAGGGCGACTTCCGCCTCGACGACGAGGCGGCCACCGCCCGGCTGGGCGCGGCCATCGCCCGCGAGCTCAGGCCCGGCGAGGCGGTCTGCCTGAGCGGGCCGCTGGGGGCCGGCAAGTCGACCCTGGCCCGCGCCCTGGTCCGGACCCTGACCACCCCGGCCGAGGAGGTGCCCAGCCCGACCTTCACCCTGGTGCAGTTCTACGAGGGGCAAGGACTCAAGGTCGCCCATTTCGACCTCTATCGCCTGACCAGTTCCGACGAGGCCTATGAGATCGGCCTGGACGAGGCGCTTGACGACGGCGCCGCGGTGATCGAGTGGCCCGAGCGTCTGGCGGGCCACCTGCCCGCCGACCGACTCGATATAGAGATCGTCATCGACATCGCGCCGGACGGCGGGGAAGCGCGCCGCGCGCGGCTGATCCCCGCCGGCGCCTGGGAAGGACGTGGGCTTGAGTTCGCAACGTGAAGGCCAGAAGGCCGAGTTCCTAAGGCAGGCGGGCCTGGCTGACGCGCAGCGGGTGGCGCTGGCCGGGGACGCCTCGACGCGCAGCTATGAGCGCCTGCATCTGGCCGACGGGACCAGCCTGATCCTGATGGACCAGCCGCCGAAGGCCGAGACCGCCCCCTGCCCGCCCGACGCCACGCCCGAGGCGCGCCGCGCCGCCGGCTACAACGCCCTGGCCCGCCTGGCGGCGGGCCGGGTCGACGCCTTCGTGGCCACCGCCGCCTGGCTGCGCGGCCAGGGCCTGTCGGCGCCGGAGATCGTCGCCCATGACGCAACCCAAGGCCTGGCGGTGCTGGAGGACTTGGGCGACGGCCTGTTCGCCCTGCTGATCGAGGCCGGCCAGGACGAGGCGCCCCTCTATGACGACGCCATCGCCACCCTGGTCAGCCTGCACGCCGCCGCGCCGCCCAGCATCCTGGAGGCGCCAGGCGGGGTTGCCTGGCCGCTGCTGGACTATGACGAGGTGGCGCTGAAGACCGCCGGCGATCTGTTGCCGGAATGGCTGCCCAAGCTGCGGCCCGAACTCCACTTCGACGACGCCGTGGTCGCCGAGTGGGAGGCCATCTGGGCCCCGATCCGCGCCCACGGGGCGGCGGGCGCCAGCGTATTCTGCCATCGCGACTACCACGCCGAGAACCTTATCTGGCTGCCGGAGCGGCTGGGTCCGGCCCGGGTCGGCCTGCTGGACTTCCAAGACGCCGTGCGCGCCCATCCGGCCTGGGACATGTCCATGCTGCTGCACGACGCCCGCCGCGACGTCTCGCCGGAGCGGGAGACGGCCGCCCTAGCCCGCTATTTCGAGCTGCGCCCGCAGGTCGACCGGGAGGCCTTCCTAGCGGACTACCACGCGCTCGGAGCCCTCAACATCGCCCGCATCCTGGGTATCTTCGCGCGACTGGTGACCCGCGACGGCAAGCCCCGATACGCCGCCTTCATGCCCCGGCTCTGGACCTATCTGGACCGCTGCCTGGCCGATCCGTCGCTGGCCGCGCTTAAGGGCTGGGTCGACGCCAATATTCCGCCGGGCGCGCGCCGATGACCGCCTCGATCAAGACCGCCATGGTGCTGGCCGCAGGGCTCGGCACCCGCATGAAGCCGCTCACCGACCACCGGCCCAAGGCCCTGGTCGAGGTGGCCGGCAAGGCGCTGATCGACCATGTCCTGGACCGGCTCGGAGACGCCGGGGTGGAGACCGCCGTGGTCAATGTCCACCATTTCGCCGAGCAGATGGAGGCCCACCTGGCGGGGCGCGTCCATCCCCGCGTGGTGATCTCCGATGAGCGCCCCGCCCTGCTGGATTCCGGCGGCGGCATCAAGGCCGCCCGCGCCGTGCTGGGCGACGACCCCATCTTCATCGCCAATATCGACAGCCTGTGGATCGACGGCGCCACCCCGCCGCTGGAGCAGATGAAGGCCGCCTGGGATCCGGCGCGCATGGACATGCTGCTGCTGCTGGTCCCCAAGGGCCAGGGGATAGGCTTCGAGGGGCCTCGCGGCTTCTTCATGGACGCCGACGGCCGGATCACCCATTCCGCCGACGACGCCAATCCGGCGCCCTTGGCCAATATCGGCTTCCAGATCATGAAGCCCAGCTTGCTGGACGAAGAGCCCGACGGCGCGTTTTCCATCCTGCCGGTGTGGTGGCGGCTGCAGAAGACCGGCCGCATCTTCGGCGTGGCCATGGACGCCTTCTGGATGCACGTCGGCGATCCCGCCGCGCGCGACGAGGCCGAGGCAAGGCTGACGTGAGCATCTAGGTGGCGCAGTTTTCCGACTATATTGTCTTCGTCGACGAGAGCGGATCGGCAGTGCTGGACGGGATCGATCCGGACTTCCCGATTTTTGTGTTGGCGTGCGTTCTGGTTCGCAAAGATCGATACGCGACCGAAGTTGTACCAAGCCTACAGAAACTTAAGTTCGACTTCGTTGGGCATGATCAGCTTGTTCTGCACGAGAGAGATATCCGTCGACAGCAAAAAGACTTCGCGTTCTTGCAGGTCGATTCCGCTGGCAGGACTGCGTTTCTCGAGCGGGTGAATCAGGTTGTGCATGATGCGCCGATCGACGTCATCGCCGCGGTGATCAACAAGCCACGGCTAATGGCGAAGTACGCAGATCCCTGGAGTCCTTACGAGATCGCCCTGCATTTTTGCATGGAGAAGCTGTTGGCGAGGCTCACGCAGGTCGGAGAGACGGGACGTTTGATCCACGTCATGTTCGAAGCGCGTGGCCGGAAGGAAGACGCTGAACTCGAACTCCACTTCCGCCGAGTAGCGAGCAATCGAGCCAACTGGGGATACAAGGCCCCAGACTTCACGGCGCTTCAGTGGGAGCCCGTCTTCGTCGACAAGAAGAGTAATTCTTCGGGCCTGCAACTCGCCGACCTAATGGCGCGTCCGATTGGACTCAAGGCTCTAAGGCCGATGCAAGAGAACCGCGCCTTTGAGGTCATGAGGCCGAAACTTGCGCTCGGTGGGATGAAGACCTTCCCCTAAAGCAGAAAGGCCCCTGAGAAACCCAGGAGCCCTACGCCGACCGAGAAACCCCAGTCCATTTGGTTTCTGTATAGACCGAAATCAACGATTGTCAAGAAAATCAATTGCTTACCAAGTACTTGATTCGACTCGGTTTCTCGCTCCGGCTATCCCGGCGCTGATCAGAAGCTCAAATTCGCGACAATGGTAACGCGCAAGACGGGACCGAAACCGGCAAGTATGCTCGCCGTCGCATGGCCTTTCTCTCCCGCCCCGCCCCGCGCTGGTTCACGATCCCGGCCTACCGCCCCTTTGTCCATGACCTGGCCCAGGGCCTGTTCGACACCCTGAGCCCCTTGGGGCCTGAGGCCCTGTCCCAGGCGGTGGTCCTGACCCCGACCCGGCGCGGGGCCCGGGCGCTGGCCGACGCCTTCATCACCGCCGGCGGAGGGCGCGCGGTGCTGCCGCCGCAAATCCGGCCCCTGGGGGACCTGGACGAGGGCGAGCCGCCCTTCGAACCCGGCGACCTGGCCCTGGATCTGCCAGCCGCCATCGGCGGCCTGCAGCGGCGCTTCGAGCTGACCCGGCTGGTCAAGCAGCACGAGGCCAAGCTCAACCGCGACCTGGACGCCGCCGCCGCCCTGCAGCTGGCCGACGCCCTGGGCGGCTTCCTCGACAGCCTGCAGATCGAGGAGGTCGAGGGCGACGGTCTGGCCGACCTGGTGCTGGGCGAGTTGGCCGAGCACTGGAAGGTCAGCCATGACTTCCTGCAGACCGCGCTCACCGAGTGGCCGCAACGCCTGGCCGCCATGGGGCTGGTGGACGTCACCCGCCGCCGGGTGGCCCTTTTGCGCAAGCTGGCCGAGACCTGGACCTTCCACCCGCCCCAGGGTGTGCTGATCGCCGCCGGCTCCACCGGCACCGCCCCGGCCACCGCCGACCTGTTGCGGGTCATCGCCGAGCTGCCCCAGGGCGCGGTGGTGCTGCCGGGCCTGGACCTCAGCCTGGCGAAGGAGGCCTGGGTCGAGGTCGGTGAGCAGCATCCCCAGGGCGCCATGAAGCGCCTGCTGGACCGCGCCGGGGTCACGCGGGAGGAGGTCGCCGACTGGCCCGCCTCGGCCACGTTCCAGTCGCGAGGCCGCTGGCGGCTGCGGGTGGTTAACGAGGCCCTGCGGCCCCCGGAGCGCACCGCCGACTGGCTGAACGTGATCGAGACCCTGCGCAACGAAGGCGACGCCGAGGGGATCGATCCCGTCGTGGAGGGTCTGACCGGCTTCTCCGTGGTCACTGCCCGGGCCGAGGACGAGGCCGCCACGATCGCCGCCCTGCTGCTGCGCGAGGTCCTGGAGACCCCCGGCAAGACCGCGGCCCTGGTGGCTCCGGACCAGACCCTGGCGCGACGGGTCGCCGCCAAGCTGGCCCGCTGGGGCGTGGCCGCCGATTCCTCGGCCGGCTGGGCGCTGTCGGGCTGTTCCTGCGGCGTGCTGGCGGGGCTGGTGGCCAAGGCCCTGGTCGACCCGCTCGACCCCATCGTGCTGCTGGCCATCCTCAAGCATCCCCTGGTGCGCCTGGGCCTCGATGTCGAGAGCCTGGAGCGCCAACGCACGGCCCTGGAGCTCGCCGCCCTGCGCGGTCCCCGCAAGACCACCTGGGACGCCCTGGAAGCCCAGCTCGGCCGCCGACGGGAGGACCCGAAATTCCAGGAGGTCGACCAGGCCCTGGTTCTGTCGCGGCGCCTGCGCGAGCTATTCCCCGAGCCCGCCGACGAGGCCCGGCCGCCGTCGGAGATGGCGCGCCGCCTGGCCCACGCCATGGAGATCCTGGCCCACGGCGAGACCGGGAACGAGCTCTGGGCCGGTCACGGCGGCGAGGCCCTGGCCCGCCTGCTCTCGGGCCTGATGAACGAGTCTGAGGGCCTGCCGCCCACCAGCCCCCGCGGCTTCGCCGACCTGCTGACCCGACTGATGGCCGGGGAGAGTGTGCGCACCGGCGGCGCCACCCATCCGCGCCTGCGCATTCTGGGCGCCATCGAGGCCCGCCTGACCCGAGCCGACCGGCTGATCGTCGCCGGGCTGGAGGAAGGTGTCTGGCCGCAGGGCGCGCCGCTCGATCCCTTCCTGTCGCGCCCCATGCGCAAGCAGCTGGGCCTGCCGCCGCCGGAACGCCGGGTGGGCCTGGCCGCCCACGACTTCGCCCAGGCCGCCTGCGCCCCCGAGGTGATCCTGCTGCATTCCGAGCGCCGCGAAGGCGCGCCTGCGGTGAAGTCGCGCTGGCTATGGCGGTTGGAGACCCTGGCGCGCGGCGCCGGTATCGACCTGCCCGGGCGCCCCGAGGTCCTGGCATGGGCCCGGGCGCTGGACGCCGCCGACGCGTACAAGCCCGCCAGCCGCCCTGCGCCGAATCCGCCCCTGGCCGATCGCCCTCGCCGCATGGCGGTGACCCGCATCGAGGCCCTGACCCGCGACCCCTATGCGGTCTGGGCCCGCGATATCCTGAAGCTCTTCCTGCTGGACCGTCCGGACGAGGCGGTGGAGGCGCGCGCCCGGGGCACGGCGATCCACGCGGCCTTCGAGACCTTCGCCACCGACCATCCCGCCGCCCTGCCGGAGGGCGCCGCTGAGATCTTCGAGGCGCTGTACCTGGCAGAGCTGGAGGCCGCCGGCATGCCGCATGAGGCCCTGGCGCGGGAAGCCGCCCTGGCCCGCGAGGCCGCCGCCTGGGTCGCCGAGCTGGAGCAGCGCCGCCGCGCCGACGGCCGCGCCATCCACGTGGAGAAGAGCGGCGAACTGACCCTGCCCCTGCCCGGCGGGCCGTTCACCGTCACCGCCAAGGCCGACCGCATCGAGATCGACCCGCAGGGCTTTGGCCACATCCTCGACTACAAGACCGGCAAGGCGCCCTCGAAGAAGGTGGTGGAGGCCGGCTTCTCGCCGCAGCTCACCCTGACCGCGGCCATCCTGCAGGCCGGCGGCTTCAAGGGCCTGGGCCATCCCGAGCCCGGGGAGCTGACCTATCTGGAGATCACCGGCCGCAAGCCCGCCGGCCGCGAGGAGGTCCGCGCCCTGCCCGGCGACGAGAGCGCGCTCGCCGCCGCCAACGCCTATGAGGGCCTGGCCCGGCTGATCGGCCAGTTCGACGAGGGCCGCCGCTACGTCTCGCGTATCGCCCCGCAGTTCGTGAAGCTGCACATGAGCGACTACGACCACCTGGCGCGCGTGTTCGAGTGGTCGACCAGCGGCGAGGAGGAAGGCGAATGAGCCTGACCCTCGTCCCCGATCCGCAACGCCTGGCCGCCGATCCAGGCCTCTCGGCCTTCGTCACCGCCAACGCCGGATCGGGCAAGACCAAGACCCTGATCGACCGGGTGGCGCGCCTGCTGCTGGCCGGAGCCGAGCCCGAGACCATCCTCTGCGTCACCTACACCAAGGCCGCCGCCGCCGAGATGCAGCGCAGGCTCTACGAACTGCTGGGCGGCTGGTCGGTCTGCGACGACGCCGCCCTGCGCAAGGCCCTGGCCGCGCTGGAGGGCCGCGAACCCCAGGACTACGACCACCGCGGCCTCTCCTCGGCCCGCGCCCTGTTCGCCCGCGCCCTGGAGACTCCCGGCGGGTTGAAGATCCAGACCATCCACGCCTTTTGCGAAAAGCTGCTGCGCCGCTTCCCCCTGGAGGCAGGGGTGTCGCCGGGCTTCCGGGTGATGGACGACGCGGCCTCGGCCGCCATCGCCGCGGCGGCCCGAAAGGCCGTCGCCCGCCACGCCCTGCGCGGCGAGGGTCTGGTCGCCGAGGCCTATGCCCGGTTCTCGGTGGCCCTGGATTTCGGCGCCTTCCAGGCGATGTTCGCCGCCTTCGAGAGCGCCAGGGGCCGGCTAGGCGCCTACTTGGATCGCGCCGGCGGGCTCGAAGGGGCGGTGGCCGACGTCTGGCGCGTCTGCGGCTTCGTCGATGGCGAGGTCGATCCCGCCGATCTGGAGGCCGAGGCCCGGGACGGCTTCGACGAGCGCGCCTGGCTGGCCTGCGCCGAGGTGCTGTCCCAGGGCGGCAAGGCCGACCAGACCAACGCCGGCAAGCTGCGCGCCGTCGCCGCCAAGCCGGACGCCGGCTTCGAGGACTGCTGGGCGGCGCTGTTCACCAAGGGCGAGGGCACACCGGCCGCCTGGGTCGCCAAGACCAGCGGCCTGAAGGCGCGCGAGGATCTGCGCAGCTTCCTGCTGCTGGAACAGGATCGGCTGGCCGAGCTGCGCGAGCGCCTGCGCGCCGCCCAGGTGGCCCTGGACACCAAGGCGGCGCTCATCCTGGCCCACGCCTATCTGGAGGCCTACCGCCTGGAGAAGACCTTCTCCGGCGCGCTCGATTTCTCGGACCTGATCGAGAAGACCCGCGACCTGGTGGCGTCGCGGCCGATGGCGGCCTGGGTGCTCTACAAGCTGGACGGCGGCATCGACCACATCCTGGTCGACGAGGCCCAGGACACCGCGCCGGAACAGTGGCAGATCGTCCGCGCGCTCACCGAGGAATTCTTCTCCGGCGCCGGCGCGCCCACCCTGCGCGAACGGCTCGAGCGCAACATGTTCGTGGTCGGCGACGAGAAGCAGTCGATCTACTCCTTCCAGGGCGCGCGGCCCGAATTGCTGATCCAGGAGTTCGAGTTCCACCGCGACCGCGCGCGGGGCGCGGGCTTCCGCTTCGAGCGGGTGGACCTGCTGACCTCTTGGCGCTCGACGCCTCAGGTGCTGTCCTTCGTCGACGCGGCCTTCGCCCCGGCCGAGTTGTCGCGGGCCATCCTGCCCCGCGTCGAGGCCGAGCTGATCCGCCACGAACCTGTCAGGGTGACCCATGCCGGCTGCGTCGATCTCTGGCCCCTGGAGCGCGAGGCGCCGGCCGAGGATCGCCAGGCCTGGGACGCGCCCCTGGACGAGGAAGGCGAGGGCAGCGCCAACAAGCGGCTGGCCGGCAAGATCGCCGCCGAGATCGCCGCCCTTCTGGCCCGAGGCGACCGGGTCTGGGACAAGGACGACAAGCTATGGCGGCCCGCCAGGCCGGGCGACGTGCTGATCCTGGTGCGGCGGCGCAAGGCCCTGTTCGAGGAGATTCTGCGCGCGCTCAAGCACCGCAAGATTCCGGTGGCCGGGGCCGATCGGCTGGCGCTCTCCGAGCACATCATTTTCGACGACCTGCTGGCCGTGGCCCGTTTCGTCCAGTTCCCGGCCGACGAGCTGACCCTGGCCGCCCTGCTGAAGAGCCCGTTCTGCGGCCTGGACGACGACAGCCTCTATGCGCTCGCCAAGGGCCGCACCGCCGGGCTGTGGGAGACCCTCGGAGCGCGGGCCGCCGAACGGCCGGAATGGGCCGAGGCCCGCGCCCTGCTGGACGATCTCCGTACACAGGGCTCCAAGCAGCGGCCCTTCGAGTTCTACGCCCGCCTGCTGGGGTCGCGCGGCGCTGACGGCCGCTCGATGCGCCAGCGGCTGCTGCGGCGCCTGGGCAGCGAGGCCGAGGATGCGCTGGACGAGTTCCTGGCCCAGGTCCTGGCCGCCGAGAGCCGCGGAGTCGACGACCTGGAGAGCCTGGCCGCTGCTTTCGCCAGCCTCGACATCGTGGTCAAGCGTGAGATGGAGGCCGGCCGCGACGAGGTCCGGGTGATGACCGCCCATGGCGCCAAGGGCCTTGAGGCGCCCATCGTCTTCCTGCCCGAGACCACGCTCGCGCGGGGGGCGCGGGGCTCGCCCCTGATGCCCACAGAAGCCGGCGGCTTCCTGTGGAGCGCCGCCAAGGCGTCCGACTGCGAGGCCTCCGCCAAGGCGCGCGAATGGCGAGCCGGCAAGGAGGAGGACGAGGCCTACCGCCTGCTCTATGTGGCCCTGACCCGGGCCCGCGACCGCCTGGTGCTCTGCGGCCGGGTGGCGGCCAACGCCAAGGAGGAGAACCTCAAGGGCTGGTGGGGGGCGCTCACCGCGGCCTTCGAGCATGCCGAGGTCTCGCCGCATAAGCGCCATGTCCGCTCGGGCGGCATGGAGATCCTGCGCTTCGGCGACGACCCCACGCCCATGGGCGCAGCGACGGCCGATATCGCCCCGGTCCACCCCATTCCCGCCTGGACCGCCGAACCGGCCAGGACCGAGGCCTATGCTCGCTACGCCTCGCCCTCGCAGCTGGGCGAGGACGTGACGGCCCCAGCCGCCTCGCCCTTGGCGGCCCAGGGCGGGCTGGGCCGTTTCCGGCGCGGCGACCTGATCCACCGCCTGCTGCAGATCCTGCCCGACCTCCCCGTCGCCGGCCGGCCGGACGCCGCCCGCCGCGTCCTGGCCCGCGAACACGACCTCACCGACGACCAGCGGGCCGAGATGATCGCCGCGGCGCTGGCCGTGCTCAGCGACGCGCGCTTCGCCGAGGTGTTCGGCCCCGGGAGCCGCGCCGAGGTCTCGGTGGCCGGCGCGGCCAAGGCCCTGCCCGACGGCCTGACCATCTCCGGCCGCGTCGATCGGCTGGTGGTGCTGCCCGAACGGGTCCTGGTGGTCGATTTCAAGACCAACCGCCCCTCCCCTGACCGCATCGAAGACGCCGACCCCGCCTATCTCACCCAGATGGCGGTCTATGCCGCGGTGCTGGCCGAGGTCTTTCCGGGCAAACGGATAGAGGCCGCCCTGGTCTGGACAGATGGTCCGAAACTGATGGCGGTTCCAGAAAACGTGTTGGCCTTGTCCCTTGCCGAGCTACGCCGTGCAGGTTGATACCGGATGTGACGCCGCCTACATGGCTGGATCGAGAGTCGCGGCCACGCGTTCCTTCAGGCCGCGCTATGAGGAGCTTTTCATGAGCACCGTGACGGTCACCGACGAGTCCTTCGACAAGGACGTCCTGCAAGCTTCCGGCCCCGTGCTGGTCGATTTCTGGGCGGAGTGGTGCGGTCCCTGCAAGCAGATCGCCCCAGCCCTGGAGCAGATCGCGACCGAGCTGGGCGGACAGGTCACCGTGGCCAAGCTGAACATCGAGGATTCGCCCACCACGCCCTCGCGCTACGGCGTGCGCGGCATCCCCACCATGATGCTGTTCAGGGACGGCCAGATGGCCTCCATGAAGGTCGGCGCCATGCCCAAGCAGAAGATTCTGGACTGGCTGAGCGAGGCGGGGGTCTAGGGACCCTTCTTTTCCCTCCCCTTTATGGGGAGGGAGGATGACGCGAAGCGGCAGCCGGGTGGGGTGACCCTGCAAATTCCCCACCCTCGATCGCTTCGCGATCTGCCCTCCCCATAAAGGGGAGGGAAAAGCGCTAAGACGGCCACGTCTCCGGGCTCATCGCCAGCACCTCGCCGGCGAAGTGCAGCCCGCCACAGATCAGGACATGCGGCGCGGGGCCGGAGCCTTCCAGCGCCCGCCGCAGCCCCGCCTCCACATCCGAGACCACCTCAGCCTCCAGCCCCGCGGCCCGCGCCGCGTCGGCGAGTTCGCCCGCGTCCGCGGCGTTGGGCGAGTCGAAGGTCGTGGTGAAGACCTTGGGTTTCAGCCCTGCGAACGGCTGGAAGAAGCCCAGCGCGTCCTTGCGGGCGAACATGGCGGCCACCAGCACCAGGGGACGTGGATCGCGGGCGACCAGCCGCCCGGCCGCCTCGGCCAGGGCCCGGCCCGCATGGGGATTGTGCCCTCCGTCCAGCCAGAGATCGGTCCCGCGGGCCCGCGCCAGCCGCGCCATCGGCCCGTCGGTCAGCCGCTGGAACCGCGCCGGCCAGACCGCCGAGGACACCCCCTTGGCCAGCGCCGCCTCGTCGATGCGCGGATCGCCCAGGGCCAGGGCCGCGGCCACCGCCAGGCCGGCGTTGGCGAACTGGTAGCCGCCGAACAGGCTGGGGGCGGGCAGGTCGTAGAGCCTGTCTTCCATCTGCACCTGCAGCCGGCCGCGCTCCTCCCAGGCGTCGAAGTCGCGGCCCATCAGGGTGACCGGCGCCCCAAGTTCCTCGGCCTCCGCCAGGATCACCGCCTCGCCCTCCTCGATCTGGCGGGCGACCACCGCCGGGCGGCCGGCCTTGATGATCCCGGCCTTCTCCCAGGCGATCTTGGCCAGTTCCGGCCCCAGCATCTCCAGGTGGTCGTAGTCCACCGGGGTGATCACGCTGACCGCCGGAGCGTCGAAGATGTTGGTGGCGTCGAACCGGCCGCCCAGGCCCACCTCGACAATGCAGAGGTCGGCCGGGGTCTCGGCGAAGGCCTGCAGGGCCAGGACCGTGGTGATCTCGAAGAAGCTGATCGGCTGGCCGGCGTTGGCGGCCTCGACCCGGTCGATCAGGTCTGAGAGCTGTGCGTCGGTGATCAGGGTCCCGGCCAGGCGGATGCGCTCGGCGAAGCGGACCAGGTGCGGCGAGGTGATGGCGTGGACCCGCAGGCCCGCCGCCTCGGCGATGGCCCGCAGATAGGCCACGGTGGAGCCCTTGCCGTTGGTGCCGGCCACGTGGACTACGGGCGGCAGGCGTTTCTCGGGATTTCCCAGGGCGGCCAGCAGCCGCTGCACCCGCCCGGTGGTCAGGTCGATCAGCGACGGATGATGCGCGCGCAGCCGCAGGATCACCTCGTCCGAGGCGCGGATCGGATCATACATCGGCGGAGATCCGATCTAGGCGGCTTTGGAAACGTTGCGTCCCATCATGAGGGTCTTGAGCAGGGAGCCCAGGACCTGGGGCAGTTCGGCGCGGGTGACCACCCGGTCGACCATGCCGCGCTCCACCAGGAACTCGGCGCGCTGGAAGCCCACCGGCAGGGTCTCGCGGATGGTCTGCTCGATCACCCTGCGGCCGGCGAAGGCGATCATGGCGTTGGGCTCGGCCAGGTGGATGTCGCCCAGCATGGCGTAGGAAGCGGTGACCCCGCCCGTGGTCGGGTCGGTGAGCACCACGATATAGGGCAGGCCCGCGGCCTTGACCTCGTTGAGCGCCAGGGTGGTGCGCGCCATCTGCATGAGGGCCAGAGTGCCCTCCTGCATTCGCGCCCCGCCGGCGGCGGTGAAGATCACATAGGGGACTTCGCGGCGCACAGCTTCCTGGGCGGCCTTGATGAAGGCCTCGCCCACGCCGATGCCCAGCGAACCGCCCATGAAGGCGAAGTCCTGGACGGAGACCACCGCGCCCTGGCCCTTGATGGTCCCATAGGCGCTGACCATGGCGTCCTGCGACCCGATGGTCTTCCGGGCGGCCTTGAGCCGTTCCATGTAGGGGCGCACGTCGGGGAACTTCAGCGGGTCGTCGACTACCCCGGTGGGCGCGGCCAGCTTTTCATAGACCCCGTCGTCGAAGGTGTAGCGCAGGCGCTGTTCGGCGCCGATCCGCATATGGCTGCCGGAGGGGGTCACCCACAGGGCGGCCTCCAGGTCGGAGCGATAGATCATCTCCCCGGTGTCGGGGCACTTCACCCAGAGGTTCTCGGGGGTCTCGCGCTTGGCCACCAGATTGCGCACGCCGGGCGCGATCTTGGCCAGCCATCCGCCTCGCTCGCGGGGCCCTGAGGGGCCGCCCTTGCCGGCCTTGTCGTTTCGCTGTTCAGCCATCGCCATGAGGTTCTACACCGTGAGGCTTTCGACTCGCGCGGAGCGCACAGCCTTAGCCAAGGATTCGACTTTGGAAAGAACCCGTCCGGTCACAGATTCGTTCATTGCCAAGGCGAAAGCGACCTCATCAACGAGCGCGGACCCCACAACCACGGCGTCGGCGACCTTGGCGATCGCCCCGGCGCGCTCCGGCGTCTTGATGCCGAATCCCACCGCCACCGGCAGGCCGGAGGCGGCCCGAACCCGGGCAACATGGGGCGCGACGATGTCGGCGTCGGCTTCCTTCACCCCCGTCACCCCGGCGACGGAGACGTAATAGACGAAGCCCGAGGTGCGGCGCACGACGATGGGCAGGCGCGCGTCGTCGGTGGTGGGCGTGGCCAGGCGGATCAGCGACAGATTCTCGGCGTCCAGGGCGTCGGCCAGGGGATCTGCCTCCTCCGGAGGAATGTCGACCACGATCAGGCCGTCGACCCCGGCGGCGGCCATGTCGCGGGCGAAGGCTTCGAAGCCCCAGCCGATCAGCGGATTGGCGTAGCCCATCAGGATCACCGGCGTCTTGTCGTCGCCCTTGCGGAACTCGGCCACGGCGGCCAAGACGCCCCTCAAGGTCATGCCGTTCGCCAGGGCCCGCTGGGCGGCGCGCTGGATCGGCGGGCCCTCGGCCATGGGATCGGAGAACGGGAAGCCCACCTCGATCAGGTCGGCGCCGGCGGCCGGCAGGGCCTTCAGGATCGCCGCGGCGGTGGCCGCGTCGGGATCGCCCGCCATCACATAGGGCACAAAGGCCGCCCGGTTCTCCGCCTTGAGCTGGGCGAAGCGGGCCTCGATACGGGCTTTGGTCAAATCTGGCGTCCCAGATGGGCGGCGACGGTCTCGACGTCCTTGTCGCCGCGGCCGGAAAGGTTGAGCACGACGATCCCGTCCTTGCCGACCTCGGCGCAGATCTCGGGCAAGCGGGCCAGGGCGTGGGCCGACTCGATGGCCGGCAGGATGCCCTCCAGCTCGGCCAGGAGCTGGAACGCGGCCAGCGCCTCGGCGTCGGTGCAGGTCAGGTACTTGGCCCGGCCCACGTCGTGGAGCCAGGAATGTTCCGGCCCGATGCCGGGATAGTCGAGGCCGGCCGAGATCGAGTGGGCCTCGTTGATCTGGCCGTCCTTGTCCTGCAGCAGATAGGTCTTGTTGCCGTGCAGGACGCCCGGACGGCCGCCATTGATCGCCGCGGCGTGGCGGTCGGTGTCCAGGCCGTCGCCCGAGGCCTCGACTCCGAAGATCTTCACCGACTCGTCGTTGAGGAACGGGTGGAACAGGCCGATGGCGTTGGAGCCGCCGCCGACGCAGGCGACCAGGGCGTCGGGCAGGCGGCCCTCCATCTCCAGGATCTGCTGCTTCGTCTCGATCCCGATCACCGCCTGGAAGTCGCGGACCATCACCGGATAGGGGTGCGGGCCGGCGGCCGAGCCGATCAGGTAATAGGTGTCGTGGACATTGGTGACCCAGTCGCGCAGGGCCTCGTTCATGGCGTCCTTGAGGGTCGCCGAGCCGCTGGTCACCGGTTCGACCTTGGCCCCCAGCAGGTTCATGCGGAAGACGTTGGCCTTCTGCCGCTCCACGTCGACGGCGCCCATATAGACCACGCAGGGCAGGCCGAAGCGGGCGCAGACGGTCGCCGTCGCCACGCCGTGCTGGCCCGCGCCGGTCTCGGCGATGATCCGGGTCTTGCCCATCTTCATGGCCAGCAGGATCTGGCCCATGCAGTTGTTGATCTTGTGCGCGCCGGTGTGGTTCAGCTCCTCGCGCTTCAGATAGATCTTCGCCCCGCCGTAGTGCTTCGTCAGGCGCTCGGCGAAATAGAGCGGGCTGGGGCGTCCCACATAGTGCTTGAGGAAGCTCTTGAGCTCGCCCTGGAAGGCCGGATCGACCTTGGCCGCCGAATAGGCCGCGTCCAGGTCGTGCACCAGCGGCATCAGGGTCTCGGGCACATAGCGCCCGCCATAGTCCCCGAACCGGCCGGCGGCGTCCGGATAGGCGGTGTAGTCGTTGGGGGTCAAAGGCGCGTTCAAAAGAACCTCAGGCGCGGCGGACGGCGTCAAGGAAGGCCGTGATCAAGGCCGGGTCCTTTAGTCCGGGACCACGCTCCACGCCAGAGGAAACGTCCACAAGCGGCGCGCCCGACAGTCGCACGGCCTCGCCGACGTTCCAGGGATCCAGGCCGCCGGCCAGGAACCAGGGCCGCTCGAAGCGCCGCCCGGAGAGCAGGGTCCAGTCGAACCGCGCGCCCGCGCCGCCGGGCAGTGGATGGTCGCTGGGCGGCCTGGCGTCGAACATCAGGTGGTCGACGACGGTCTCATAGGCGCGGGCCGTGTCGATGTCGTGGGCGCTGGAGACCGAGATCACCTTGATCACGCCGGCGCCGGCGCGCAGCGCCACCTGGCGGGCGCGGGCGGGCGTCTCCTTGCCGTGCAGCTGGATGAAGTCGGGCTTGAGCGTCTCGGCCAGCCGTTCGATCAGGGCGTCGTCCGGATCGACGGTCACCGCGACGATCTTGACGTTCTTGGCGCGGGCGGGCGGCGTCAGACGCGAGGCCGCCTCGGGGTCGATATTCCGTGGGCTCTTGGCGAAGAACATGAAGCCCAGGTGGGTCGCGCCGCCGTCGACGGCCGCCGTCACCGTCTGGGGGGTGGTCAGGCCACAGATCTTGGCGGTCACGGTCATGAGGGCGGAATAGGGGCTTTGGCGGCCCGGCCGCAAGGGCTTGGCGGAAACGAGACCCTTAGCGCGACTTCAGCAGGTCGCGGATCTCGGTCAGCAGGGCTTCGCTTGGGGTGGGGGCATGCGCCGCTTCGGGCGCGGCGGCCTGCTCCCGGCGCAGGGTGTTCGCGGCCTTGACGATCAGGAAGATCACCCAGGCGACGATCACGAATTGGATGAGGGTGTTGAGGAAGGCGCCGTACTGGATCGCCACCAGCTCGCTGGCGACGGTGGCCGGGTCGTCGGGCTTGAGCACCCACTGCAGCTTGGAAAAGTCGAACCCGCCTAGGGCCAGTCCAATGGGGGGCATGATCACCTGGTCCACCAGGCTGGTGACGATCTTGCCGAAGCTGGCGCCTATGATCACGCCCACCGCCAGGTCGACGACATTGCCCCGCGCGATGAATTCGCGGAATTCGGAGAACGTGCTCATGGTCGGACCCTCTTGAACCTGAGGGTCGGAGGATCGGCCTATCGGCGACCGCGGGTCAACCGTGCGTCGCGGACTCGTCGGCCCTTACTCGTCGGCATTGAGCCGCTCGCGCAGCTCCTTGCCGCTCTTGAAGAAGGGGACGTGCTTGGCGCGCACCTCGACGGCCTCGCCGGTGCGCGGATTGCGGCCGGCCCTGGCGTCGCGCGAGCGCACCGACAGGGCGCCGAAGCCGCGCAGTTCGACCCGGCCGTCCGTTTCCAGCGCCTTGATCATGCGCTCGAGAATCACCCCGACCACGCGCTCGATATCGCGCTGGGTCAGGTGCGGATTCTCTTCGGCGAGCCTGGCGATCAGTTCCGACTTGATCATGCCTATTTCCGAATCCCCGAGCCGCGTGGGAGCCACGGCCCTTCGAAAGTTCAACAAGAGCATCGCCTTAGCGGTCGAACTCAAAAACCACGGTAATGCTCGAAAGCGAGCGGGACCATGGTCGAGTCCTGTTGGATGTTCAAGGCGCAATCCGGGTTTAGCCGATGATCGCCGCTCCTCCGCGACCGGTTTTTCGAAAATCCCCACCGGACGTACGCGGTTGAGCAACTTCTACTCAAAATTGCAGCGCGCGCCTGGAGCCCAAAAAAGAAGGCGGCGGACCGGTTTCCCGATCCGCCGCCCAGCTTCGATCCCGTGAGGGACGCGAGGCCTACTCTTTCGTGGTGCCGGCCTTCTCGCGAAGGGCCGCGCCCAGGATGTCGCCCAGCGAGGCGCCGGAGTCCGAGGACCCGAACTTCTCGATGGCTTCCTTTTCCTCGACCATTTCCAGAGCCTTGATCGACAGCGAGACGCGGCGCGCGGCCTTGTCGATGCTGGAGATCTGAGCGTCGACGCGGTCGCCCACGGCGAAGCGCTCGGGGCGCTGGTCCGCGCGGTCGCGGCTGAGGTCCGACTTGCGGATGAAGGCCGTCATCGGGGCTTCGTCGTCGCCGAACTTCACCTCGATGCCGCCCGTCGTGATCTCGGTGACGGTGACGGTGACGGTCTGCTTGGTGCGGTAGGTGTCGCCCTGCATCGGGTCGCCGGCCAGTTGCTTGATGCCCAGCGAGATGCGTTCCTTCTCGACGTCGACGTCGAGAACGCGCGCCTTGACCACATCGCCCTTGTTGTACTTGGCGATGGCCTCTTCACCCGACACGGTCCAGTCGAGATCGCTCAGGTGCACCATGCCGTCGATGTCGTTCTCGAGGCCGATGAACAGACCGAATTCGGTGGCGTTCTTGACCTCGCCCTCGACCGTCGAGCCGACCGGATGAGCGGCGATGAAGGCGTCCCACGGATTGTCCATGGCCTGCTTGAGGCCCAGGGACACGCGGCGCTTGGACGGATCGACGTCCAGCACGACCACGTCGACTTCTTGGCTGGTCGAGACGATCTTGCCAGGGTGGACGTTCTTCTTGGTCCAGGACATCTCGGACACGTGGACCAGGCCCTCGACCCCGGCTTCCAGCTCCACGAAGGCGCCGTAGTCGGTGATGTTGGTGATCCGGCCGGTGAACTTCGCGCCCACCGGGTACTTGGCTTCCACGCCGTCCCACGGGTCGGACTGCAGCTGCTTCATGCCGAGGCTGATGCGCTGGGTGTCCGGGTTGATCTTGACGATCTGGACCTTCACCGTGTCGCCGACCGCGAGCACCTGGCTCGGGTGGTTGACGCGCTTCCAGCTCATGTCGGTGACGTGCAGCAGGCCGTCGATGCCGCCCAGGTCCACGAACGCGCCGTAGTCGGTGATGTTCTTGACCACGCCTTCGCGGATCTCGCCCTCTTGCAGCTGGGAGACCAGCTCGGTGCGCTGTTCGGCGCGGGCCTCTTCCAGGATGGCGCGGCGCGAAACGACGATGTTGCCGCGCGGACGGTCCATCTTCAGGATGGCGAAGGGCTGTTCCTTGCCCATCAGCGGGCCGACGTCGCGCACGGGGCGGATGTCGACCTGCGAGCCCGGCAGGAAGGCCGAGGCGCCGCCGAGGTCGACGGTGAAGCCACCCTTCACGCGGCCGACGATGGCGCCCATCACCGGCTCGTTCTTCTCATACACGCCTTCGAGGCGCGTCCAGGCCTCCTCGCGGCGGGCCTTGTCGCGGCTGATTACCGCTTCGCCCATGGCGTTCTCGACGCGCTCGAGGAAGACCTCCACGGTCGCACCGATGAACACCGGCGACTTGCCGTCCTCGTCGACGCCGAATTCCTTCACGGACACGCGGCCTTCGGTCTTCAGACCGACGTCGATGATCGCGAAGTCCTTTTCGATCCCCACGACGATCCCCTTGACCACCGTGCCTTCCATGAAGTCACGGCCGCCCATCGACTCGTCGAGCAGGGCGGAGAAGTCGTCGCGGGTGGGGTTGAGGCTCATATCGTCAGCCATTTTGGTCTTTCGTTCTTCAAATGACGCAGGGCCCGCACGCGCCAAGGCGGTCGGACGGAGTCCCCGTGTCGGGTTAAGGGTTGCGACCGATAGCGTGATGACTCACGCCGGTGATTTGCCCGCGGCCGTGCGAGGGAAAGGCGCGGTTGGATTGCCGGACTAGGATTGCTCCCAGCGGGCTCGCGCCGCCTCGACGATACGGCGGGCCGCATCGGTGGCCTGCTCTATAGTCATTTCGCTGGTGTCCAGCAAGACGGCGTCGTCGGCGGGCCGCATGGGCGAGTCGGCGCGACCGCCGTCGCGGGCGTCGCGCTTGCGGATGTCGTCGAGAATCTCTTCGAAGGTCGCGGCTTCGCCCTGGCCCTTGAGCTGCTTCCAGCGCCGCTCGGCGCGAACCTCGGGCGCGGCGGTCACATAGAGCTTGGCCGGAGCCTTGGGGGCGATGACGGTGCCGATGTCGCGCCCGTCGATCACCGCGCCGCCCGGCCTGCGGGCGAAGGCCTGTTGCATCTCGCGCAGGGCCAGGCGCACGGGGGTGTGGATCGCCACCCGGCTGGCCGCCTCGCCGGCCTCGCGGGTGCGGAACGCCGGATCGCCCAGCATCTCGGCCGTCAGGGCCTGGGCCACGGCGGTCACCTCGGCGACGGCGTCGAAATCGATCCCTTGGCGCGCCGCCAGCACGCCCACCGCCCGGTAGAGCAGGCCGGAATCCAGCACCGGCATCCCATAGGCCTCGCCCAGGCGGTGGGCGATGGTGCCCTTGCCCGAGGCCGCCGGCCCGTCGACCGCGATGACGAAGGAGCCTCTCACGCTGTTTTCCTCCCCTGCGAAGCGGGGGAGGGGGACCGCGCGCCAGCGTGGTGGAGGGGGCGAGACGGAACGCAGCGCCTGAAGCCGCCCCCTCCACCGGCTTCGCCGGTCCCCCTCCCCCGTGAACGGGTAAGGAAAAGACCACACTCGATCATCGGAGGTCGGCCCCCAGGCCGCGCATCATCTCGACGAAGCCGGGGAAGCTGGTGGCGATCATGCCGGGCTCGTCGACGCTGACCGCGCCCTCGGCGGCGAAACCCATCACGAGATGGCTCATGGCGATCCGGTGGTCGCCGTGGGTGATCACATGCGCCCCGCCGGCGGCCGGATGGTTGCCGCGCGCCGAGCCGACCACGATCAGGCCCTCCGGCTCCTCCTCGACCCCGATGCCGCAGGCGGCCAGGCCCGCGGCCATGAGCGCGATGCGGTCGCTCTCCTTGACCCGCATCTCGCCGATGCCGCGCATGTGGGTCGGACCGTCCGCATAGGCCGCGGCCACGGCCAGGATCGGATATTCGTCGATCATCGAGGGCGCTCGCTCCGGCGGCACCTCGACCCCACGCAGGGCCGAGTGACGGGCGGTGACGTCGCCCACCGGCTCGCCGCCCTCGTCGCGGCGGTTCGCGATCGTGAGGTCGGCGCCCATCTCGACCAGGGTGGTGAGCAGGCCGGTGCGCAGTTCGTTCAAAAGCACGCCCTCCACGGTCACTTCGGAGCCCGGGGTGATCAGGGCCGCCACCAGGGGGAAGGCGGCCGAGGACGGGTCGCCTGGAACCCGGATCTTCGTTCCCGTCAGGACCTGGCCGCCGGCCAGGCCGATATGGCGCTCGCCGTCGCGGTCCTCGACCTCCACCTTGACCCCGAAGGCCCGCAGCATCCGCTCGGTGTGGTCGCGGGTGGCCTCGGGCTCGATCACCCGGGCCCCGCCGTCGGCCCGCAACCCGGCCAGCAGCACCGCCGACTTCACCTGGGCCGAGGGTTCGGGCAGGCGGTAGGTGATGGTCTTCAGGTTCCCACCCTGCAGGGTGAGCGGCAGCCGGCCGCCCGAGCGGCCCGAGAACCGCGCGCCCATCTCCTTCAGGGGTTTCATCACCCGATTCATCGGCCGGCCGCGCAGGGAGGCGTCGCCGGTGAAGGTCACGGCCAGGTCGAAGCCGGCGGCCGCGCCCATGATCAGCCGCACGCCGGTGCCGGCGTTGCCGCAGTCGATGATGTCCGATGGTTCGGAGAAGCCGCCCTGGCCTTCAACGCGCCAGCGGCCGTCGCCGAGGCGCTCGACGCGCGCGCCGAACGCCCGCATCGCCGCGGCGGTGCGCAGCACGTCGTCGCCTTCCAGAAGCCCCTCGATCTCGGTGACGCCTTGCGCCAGGGCGCCCAGGATGAGCGACCGGTGGGAGATCGACTTGTCGCCTGGGGCGCGAACGCGGCCCCGCAGCGGGCCGCCGCGATGCGCGGTCAGTCCTGCCGACGTCATAAGAATGCCAAGCTCCTTAGAGTCCCCGGCCTGATCGAGATCAGGCCGAAACTTCCTCTAGATTTCGCGAGCGCGATGGTCGCCGAAACCGGAGACCACTTTCGACTATCGCGCTCGCACGGGTTTCGGAAAGGGGATTGCTTTTGACAGCGACCTCCGCGCGTGGCAAGGGAGCCGGCTTCATTTGAACCCCTGTCCAGAGGCCCGCCCTTGGCCAATCCCGAACTGGGTGCAAAACAGCTTTGCCCCAACTGCCAAGCGAAATTCTACGACCTGACCCGTCGCCCGGCTCACTGCCCCAAGTGCGACCACGAATTCGACCCTGACGAAGCCGTCCGCAACCGCCGTGTCCGCGCCCGCGCGGCGCCGGTCGATCACGACGCCGAGGAGGCCGAAGATCAAGTCCGCGCCAAGGCCGAGGCTGAAGACGAGGAAGAGGAGGACGAAGTCGTCACCCCCGAACTCGACGAGGCGGTGGCCGACGTTCCCCTGATCTCCGACGACGACGACGAGGCGCCCGACGCCGCGCCGGAAGACCAACTCTCGGAATTCACCGAGGACGACGACCTCGAGGACGAGGACGACGCCGATGTGCCGTTCCTGGAAGACGAGGACGAGGACGATTTCGACGACACCGAAATCGAAGGTCTGCCCGGCGAGGGCGACGACGACCGCTAGGACTTAAGGCGCGACAACCCGCCCCGAAAAAAAGCCTTCGGGGCGGGTTGATCGCGTCAAACTCTCAGACTAGGTTCCGCGCCTCTTCGGCGGGGACCCCGCCAGAGACCCGAGACCTCGGGGCTATAGCTCAGCTGGTAGAGCGCTTGAATGGCATTCAAGAGGTCAGCGGTTCGACTCCGCTTAGCTCCACCATGGAGGCCCGCAGTGAAAGCTGCGGGCCTTCGCCTTTTCCGGCGCCGTTGAAATTCCGTCGTCCGCCCACCAGATAGAGTCCATCCGGAGTTTCGCGCCGATTGCGGGCGAGGTTCCGGGGAGTCGCTTGGAGCGAGGACTCTGGAATGAACCGGTCGATCGTATTCGACAGCCCTTTCCTGCTGGGCTTCGATCACACCCGTAGCCTGATTGAGCGCGCGGCCAAGGCCGCGGCCGAGAGCTATCCGCCCTACAATGTGGAGGATCGCGGCGACGGGAACCTGCGCATCACGCTGGCCGTGGCCGGGTTCACCCCCGACCAGCTGCACGTGACGGTGGAGGACCGCCAGCTGATCGTGGCCGGCAAGCGCGAAGGCGCGGGCGAGGAGGCCTATCTGCATCGCGGCATCGCGGCGCGGGGCTTCATCCGCAACTTCGTCCTGGCCGACGGCATGATGGTGGAGGGCGCGCTGCTGGAGCACGGCCTGCTCCATATCGACCTAACCCGACCGGAACCTGAACGGCTGGTTCAGCGGATTCCCATCCGCACCGGCGGATAATCCAGCCCAGCTAGACGGTCGGCTGAACTTGCGACCGTCGGATGCGTTGAGTTTACGGAGGTGGTCATGATGACGCCCAATCTTACGACCGAAGCTTTCGCCGCCCTCGGCGGCCCCGATCTCGTCTATGTCCGGCCGATCAAGGCCGCCGAGATCATCGCCTCGACCCCCGCGGCCCAGATCCAGGGCTTCGATCTCGATCCCAACCAGACCCTCTATGCGGTCCACCGCGCCGATGGCGAGCGCCTGGCTGTGCTGACCGACAAGGAGTCCGCCGTCGCCGCCGCCCTCGCCCACGAACTGGCGCCGGTCTCGGTCCACTAAGTCGTTGGGGCGCCGCTCGTCCCCGCCGCGAGGCGGGGACTTGAGCGCACTCACGCGGCCGCGGAGGGCCGCTCCTGCACCAGCAAGGCATGGATGGCGTCGGGCGTGCGCGCCTTGCGCAGATGATCGCGCAGGTCGCCCTGGCGCAGCAGGCGCGAGACCCGGGCCAGCGCCCGCAGGTGCTCAGTCGAGGCGTTTGGCGGGGCGAACAGGGCGAAGATCAGATCCACCGGCTGGTCGTCGACCGCATCGAAATTCACCGGGGTGTCCAGACGGATGAACACGCCGCGCATGCGGGTGAGTCCCTCCAGCCGCGCGTGGGGCGCTGCGACGCCATAGCCGACCCCGGTCGAGCCCGCGAGTTCACGATCGGCCAGGGCGTCGAGGATCACCCCGGCGTCGATGCCGAAATTACGGGCCGCGACCTCGGCCACCAAGGCCAGGACCTGGCGCTTGTTCGGCGCGGAGGCTCGCGCCGCAATCGCGGCGCGGTCCAGGATATCGCCAATCTGCATAACGTGTGACGCCCAAACAAAATGGCCCCGATCACGTCCCGGGATCGGAAACGCCCGGAAGTCCGGGGTCCTAGACCCCGGCTCCGTTCAGCGCGTTCCCATTCACGGATTTCGTGCGTTCAGGGTCGATCCAGCCGATATTCCCGTCAGGCCGGCGGTACACGACGGACAAGCCGCCGTGAGCGGCGTTCCTAAACACGATTGTCTGAGACTCCGTCAAGTCCAACTCCATGACCGCACTGGAAACGGTCATCTCGCGAACGGGCCTTTCCGTTTCAGCGATAACCATTCCCGACGGCGGGGTATGGGCGGACTGCGGCGTTTCGCCCTCGTCCCAGTCCATGTCCTCGTCGCCCTCGGGCGCTCGGATCACGAAATAGGAGGCCGTCTCCGCCTGGCGGGCGGTGGCCGCCGCGGAGTGGCTCTTCAACCGGCGCTTATAACGCCGGATGCGAGTCTCCATCTTGGCCAGGGCGGCGTCGAAGGCGCCGTGGGCGTCTCCGCCCAGGCCGTGACTTTGCAAGGCTTGGCCAGAGGCCAGCTTCACCGCGCAGTCGACTCTGAAGGAATGGCCCTCTCGGCTGACCACGACGTCCGCGGCGCCGCCGCGATCGAAGTATTTGCCGATAGAACCGGTGATTTCGTCGGTGACCCGCTCGCGCAGGGCCTCCCCGACGGCGACATGCTTGCCGGAAACAAGGACTTGCATGCAGAGAACAACGCGCCTCCGCGCGGTTGGTGTCAAGCGGCCCCGAACCAGTTCACGAGATGTCGAACGCCATCGATCACCAAGTCGGCGGCGACGAACAAAACCGCGCCGCTGACGGCCGCCAGGGCGTAGCCTACCAGGGCGAAAAGCCCGTCCCTCTGGAAGAGCGAAAAGCCCAGAACGCCTATCGTGAGAGCCGGCAGCAGGTTGCCCAGCGGGATGGGCAGGATCAGCACGAACGACAGCAGGGTGCAGATCACCCCGATCACCCGATCGCCGGCCGGCCCGAACATGAAGGTCAGCCGCGGGCGCGAAACCCGCTCGATCCGCTCCACCCACGGCAGCAGCCGACCGAAGATCCTGTCGAGACTGGCGCCCGCCATCCTGCGGTCGTCGATGATTTTCGGCAGCCAAAGCGTCGGGATCCCCATGGCCACCTGCGGCGACAGCAGCAGCAAGGGCGCGCCCAGCAGGGTGGAAGAGCCGGGCGGCAAGGGAAGCAGATTGGGGATGGCGAAGACGAACATCAGGGCGCCGAACGCCCGGCGGCCGAACCGGTCGATGATCTCGCCCACGGCCAGGCTGTCCTGCTCGCCAAGTTCGCGCAGGATCATCGAAATCGGCTTTCGGCGTTCGCTGGCGGCCGGCGGCATCTGGCTCCCCAAGACTCCCAATCGTCCGCTCCAAGAACGTGGCGCAGCGACAACGCGCGAACCACGAAATGGATTTGCGCTGCTTTGCGCTGTTTACAAGCAACCCAGGTTCGAACTATTTCGCGGCCATGCGTCGTTCGATGACCAAAAGCGCGATTAAAACCACCATGCCCGCGGGGCCTGGGGTTTGGCGCGCGCACGCCGCGTAGCACCCCCAAGGACCCCGCCGCCAGGACGGGGTCGCCGATTTCCTTCGAAGACAGGCTCCCCCTCCTCCGGCTCAACTGGAGACGAGACCTGATGCTGTCCACCCTCGAAGCCCCTACCCGCGCCGCCGGCCAGAAGCTGTTCAATGTCGCGGTCGTCGGCGCCACCGGCGCGGTCGGGGGCGAAGTGATCGGCTGCCTGGAACGCCGCGGGTTCCCGGTCCGCGACCTGCGCCTCCTGGCCTCGCCGCGTTCGGCGGGCAAGACCCTCAGCTTCAACGGCCGCGAGGTCGCCATCGAAGCGCTGGACGAGGCGAGCTTCGCCGGGATGGACATCGCCATCTTCGCTTCCTCCAGCGGGATCAGCCGCCAGTACGCCCCGATCGCCGCGGCGGCCGGCTGCCTGGTGGTCGACAATTCCTCGGCCTTCCGCATGCAGGAGGACATCGCCCTGGTGGTGCCGGAGGTGAACGGCGATTTGCTGGCCGCCCGGCCGGCCATCGTGGCCAATCCCAACTGTGTGGCGGCCATCGCGGTCATGGCCCTGCAGCCGCTGCACGCCCGCAACAAGGTCGTCCGGGTGATCGGCGCCACCTATCAGGCCGCGTCGGGCGCCGGCGCCGCGGCCATGGCCGAGCTGGAACAGTCCACCGCCGCCTATCTGGCGGGCGAGGCCTACGCCCCGCGGGTCCTGCCGCACCCCTACGCCTTCAACCTGTTCAGCCACAACGCCGAGGTCGACCCCGCCAGCGGCTACAATGGCGAGGAGCTGAAGGCCATGGCCGAGATCCGCAAGATCATGGCGGCCCCGGAGATGCGGCTCTCCTTCACCTGCGTGCGGGTGCCGGTGCTGCGCGCCCACTCCATGTCGCTGGTGGTGGAGTTCGAGAATCCGGTGACGCCCGGCGAGGCCGAGGCCTGGCTGGCCGACGCGCCCGGCGTGCGGCTGGTCAACGACCACGCCGCCAACCGCTACCCGATGCCCAACGAGGTCTCGGGCCAGGACGACGTGGCGGTGGGCCGCATCCGCAGCGACCTGTCCGACCCCACCGGCCGCACCCTGTCGATCTTCCTGGCCGGCGACCAGCTCCTGAAGGGCGCGGCGCTCAACGCCGTGCAGATCGCCGAAGTGCTGGCGCGCTAAAAGGCAGGCTGCACCGCCCCGTGGTAGGTCTTCTCGATGAAGGCCTTCACCGCGGGGCTGGTGAGCGCCGCCGCCAACTTCTGGACCCGCGGGTCGTCCTTGTTGTCGGGCCGGGCCACCAGGAAGTTCACATAGGGACTCTGCTTGTCCTCGAGGATCAGGGCGTCCCTGGCCGGGTCCAGCTTGGCGTCCAGGGCGAAGTTGGTGTTGATCACCGCCAGGTCCAGCTCGCCCAGCACGCGCGGCAGGGTCGCGGCCTCCAGTTCGCGGAACTTCAGCCCCTTCGGGTTGGTGGCGATGTCGTTCAGGGTCGACAGCGGGTTCTTGGGGTCCTTCAGCGTGATCAGCCCGCCCTTCTGCAATAGCAGCAGGGCGCGGCCGCCGTTGCTGGGCTCGTTGGGGATGGCGACGCTGGCGCCCTGGGGTAGGTCCGCCAGCGCCTTGTGCTTGCGGGAATAGGCGCCGATCGGCTCGATATGGACGCCGATCACCCGGACCAGGTTCGTGCCGCGCGCCTTGTTGAACTCATCCAGATAGGGCGCGGTCTGGAAGTAGCTGACGTCGAGCTGCTTCTGGTCCACCTGCAGGTTGGGCTGCACATAGTCGTTGAACACCTTCACATCCAGCTTGAGCCCCTGCTCGGCCAGGATCGGACGGACCATCTCCAAGATCTCGGCGTGGGGCACGGCGGTGGCGGCGACGGTCAGGGTGTCGGGCGCGCTCTGGGGCGCCTCGCGGCCGCAGGCGGCCAGCACCAGGGCGGCGGCGCTGAGGATCAGGGTGCGGAACATCGGAACTCCTTGGGCGGGGTCAGCGCCGGCTGACCTTGATGACCAGGCGGTCCCCGGCCCATTGCAGCCCTTGGACCAGGGCCAGCAGCATGAGCACGGTGACCACCATGACGTCGGTCTGGAACCGCTGATAGCCGAAGCGGATGGCCAGGTCGCCCAGGCCGCCGGCCCCGACGACGCCGGCCATGGCGGTGTAGGAGACCAGCGCGATGGCGGTGACCGTGGCCCCGGCCAGGATGCCGGGCATGGCTTCCGGCAGCAGGGCGCCGAACACAATCTGGCGCGGGTTGGCGCCCATGGCCTGGGCCGCCTCGATGACGCCGCGGTCGACCTCGCGCAGGGCGGTCTCCACCAGCCGGGCGTAGAAGGGCGCGGCGCCGACCACCAGCGGCGGGATGGCGCCGGCCACCCCGAGCGAGGTGCCGACCAGCAGCACGGTCAGCGGGATCATCACGATCAGCAGGATCACGAAGGGCACCGAGCGCAGGACGTTGACGGTGAACGACAGGGCCGCATTGGCCGCCCGATGGGCCAGCAGCTGGCGGGGCGCGGTGAGGAACAGGATCACCCCCAAAGGCAGGCCCAGGATGACGCTGAACACCAGGGAGCCCCCCAGCATGACCAGGGTGTCGAGCAGGGCCTGGCCGATGTCGGCCCAGACCACATTGGCCAGCAGCGCCTCCATCACGCCTCCTCCACCCGTACGCCGGCGGCGGTGAGGCGAGCGCGGGCTGCGGCCACGTCGCCGCCGACCAGCGAGACCAGGAGCTGGCCATAGGGTTCGTCGCGGATGCGGTCGATGCGTCCGGCGAGGATCGAATAGTCGACCCCGGTGTCGCGGGCGATCCGCCCCAGGATCGGCTCGAAGGTCGCCTGGCCCCGGAAGGTCAGCCGAAGGGTGGGCGGCCCGCCCTCGACCCTGGCGGCCGCGAGCCCCGCGGCGTCGGCCACCAGCCGGCGGGTCACGCCATGGGTGGGATGCAGGAAGACCTCGGCCACCTCGCCGCTCTCCACCACCGATCCGGCGTCGAGCACGGCGACGCGGTGGCAGACCCGGCGGATCACTTCCATCTCGTGGGTGATCAGCACGATGGTGAGGCCGAGCTCACGGTTCAGGTGCGCCAGCAGGTCGAGGATCTGTTCGGTGGTCTGTGGATCGAGCGCACTGGTCGCCTCGTCGCACAGTAGGATCCTGGGGCCGTTGGCCAGGGCCCGGGCGATGCCCACCCGCTGCTTCTGGCCGCCGGAGAGCTGGGCGGGATATTTCGCCGCCTGGTCCGCCAGGCCGACCAGGTCGAGCAGCTCGGACACCCGCGGCCCGACCCGCTCGCGTCGCGTCCCGGCGACCTTCAGCGGATAGGCGACATTGGCCGCCACGGTCTTGGACGACAGCAGGTTGAAGTGCTGAAAGATCATGCCGACCCGGCGGCGCAGGGCGCGCAGGGCGGCCGCGTCCAGGGCGCCGACATCGTCGCGGTCGGTGACCACCCGGCCGGCGCTGGGCCGCTCCAAGCCGTTGATCAGGCGGATCAGGGTCGACTTGCCGGCTCCCGACTGGCCGATGACCCCGAACACCTCGCCGGCGGAGACCTCGAGGCTCACGTCCTTCAGCGCCGGCGAAGGCGCGCGGGGAAAGGTCTTGCCGACGGATTGGAAGCTGATCACGCGCCATCCGTAGCGGCGCTGTCGTGATCCTCAAGATAGATTTTCTTTGAAACCCCAACACGTTCGTCATCCCCGGCCAACGTGCCTGGGACCCATAGACGCTGCGCATCCAGAGGAGCCTCGGACTTCGGTGTTTATGGGTGGCCGGGACAAGCCCGGCCATGACGAGCTTGAGGGGGTAGGAGACGCGCCTCCTAGGCGGTTTCCTTGAGCATCCGCCGCCGCTCCACCGAGGAGGGGATGCGCATGGCCTCGCGGTACTTGGCGACCGTGCGCCGGGCGATGTCGACACCGGTCTCTTTCAAGATGTCGACGATGGCGTCGTCGGAATGGACGTCGCTGTCTGTGCGCTCGGCGTCGATCAGCTGCTTGATCTTGTGGCGCACGCTCTCGGCCGAATGGGCCTCACCGCCCGAGGACGAGGCGATGGAGGAGGTGAAGAAGAACTTCAGCTCGAACATGCCCCGCGGCGTGGCCATGTACTTGTTGGAGGTCACTCGGCTGACGGTGGATTCGTGCATGCCGATGGCGTCGGCCACGGTCTTCAGGTTCAACGGCCGCAGGTGCTCCACCCCATAGGCCAGGAATCCGTCCTGCTGGCGGACGATCTCCGAAGCCACCTTGAGGATGGTCTTGGCCCGCTGGTCCAGGCTCTTCACCAGCCAGTTGGCGCTGGCCATGCAGTCGGCCACGAAGACCTTCTCCTGGTCGGTGCGCGCCGCGCCGGAGACCCGGGCGTGGTAACGCTGGTCGACCAGCAGCCGGGGCAAGGTGTCGGTGTTGAGCTCCACGTGCCACAGGCCGGCCTGGCCCTCGCGCACAGTGACATCGGGGGCCACGGGCTGGGAGGGTTCGCCGCCGAAGGCCGCGCCCGGCCGGGGCGTGAGCGCCCGCAGCTCGGCGACCATGTCGCGCAGGTCCTCGTCGTCGACGCCGCAGACCTTGCGCAGGGCGGGCATGTCGCGCTTGGCCAGCAGTTCGAGATTGTCCAACAGGGCCATCATCGCCGGGTCGCAGCGGTCCAGCTCCTGGAGCTGCAGCATCAGGCACTCGCGCACGTCGCGGGCGAAGACGCCGGTGGGCTCGAATCCTTGCAGGGTGTTCAGCACCGATTCGGCCATCGGCAGGCCGCAGCCCAGCCGTTCGGCGGTCTCGACCAGGTCGCAGCGCAGATAGCCGCCCTCGTCGACCGAATCGATCAGCACGGTGGCCACGGCGAGTTCGGCCGGCGAGAGCCGCGCCACGGAGAGCTGGTCGTGCAGATGCTCGCCCAGGGTCTTTTCCTTGGTCAGCCGGCCCTCGAAGTCGTCGCCGTCCTCGAAGCCGCCGCCGCCCGAACCGGCCTTGGACCAGTCGATGGCGCCGCCGGCGTGCTGGGCTTCGGAATCCCCCGTGGCGACCTCGCCGGGCGAGGCCTGGTCGTGGGTGATGTCCATGTGCGGCTCGGCGCCGCCGTCGGGGATCTGATCGGTGGAGAAGTCATCCGATTCGCGCGGCGCCGCCTCGCGATCGGGCTCGTGGTCGGTCTCGTCTCGGGCCAGCAGCGGGTTGCGTTCGAGCTCGCCCTCGACATAGGCCTCGAGCTCGAGATTCGACAATTGCAGCAGCTTGATCGCCTGCTGCAGCTGGGGGGTGATGACCAGCCCCTGGCCTTGCCGAAGTTCTAAACGCGCGCCGAGCGCCAAATCCGCCTCCTGGCCTGAATCTTGCTCCAGGCTAGGGCGCCCATCCCCACCGATTGGTTAACTCCCTCAAATAAGAGTCGCCGCGCGGACGCCGGGGGAGCGGCGCCCGCGCGCCTCTGTCACGCGGCGACCGCCTCGGGCGCGCGGAACAGCGGGGTCCAGTCATGGTCGGGATAGACCCCGGCCATCATCCGGTCGACATAGGCGACCAGATTGTCGAACCGCATGGCCTGGTCGCGGATCGGGGCGTCGAAATAGGGCGTCATCAGACCCGACAGCACGCCGAAGGCGACGGCGTCGACCCCGGTCGGGCGCTCACCCATCATGAACGCCTGATCGCCGAGCAGGGCCGAGAGCGCGGCGAGCGAGCGCACGCCCAGGCCCAGGATCTCGGCCTCGCTATGACGGCCGACACCCACGGCGCGGATATTGCCGGCGATCTCGTGCTGGATCTGCTTGCGCAGGTCCTCCTGCATCTCCGGCGGCAGCGCCTTGAAGAACAGCGCCGGGCCCTTGGCGAAGTTCTCGGGGACCAGCCAGCGCACATGGGCCGTGGTCCAGGCGAAGTGGTTCTCGATCATCCGCTCGATGGCCCAGGCCTGGGCGCGCTGCACCGGGCAGAGGCCTTCGTCGAAGTCGACCCCGTACTTCCGTTCCAGGTGCAGGCGGATGAAATGGCTGTCGGCGATCATCTCGCCGTCGTCCTCGATCCAGGGGAGCTGGCCCTTGGGTGAGCTCTCCCGTTGGGCTTGAACCCGCTCATAGGCGACCCCCGCCATCTGCAGGTGCACCTCGGTCTTGGTGACATAGGGGCTGATTTCCGGAAGTCCGAAACCGGCGCCGAAGCCGTGGAGCGTGATCATTGGGGTCCCTCCTTTGAATTGACCCCCTAGGCTTAGCGCGCGTCTGCTGCCACCATGTTGTCAGCAGCGTGGCGGCATGCTGCGGACATGACGAAGCGGATTTCCATGCGACGCGCCGACCGGCTGTTCCAGATCATCCAGATCCTGCGCCGGTCGCGCGGGCCGATCACCGCCGACAAGGTCGCCGAGGAGTTGGAGACCTCCAAGCGCACGGTCTATCGCGATATCGCCACCCTGATGGGCCAGCGCGTGCCGATCCGCGGCGAGGCCGGTATGGGCTATGTGTTGGACCAGGGTTTCGACCTGCCGCCCCTGATGCTGACCCCGGACGAGATCGAAGCGGCGGTCCTGGGCGCCCAATGGGTGATCGGCCGCGGCGATCCGGCCCTGGCCCGCGCTGCGGAGGACCTGATCGCCAAGATCGCCGCCGCCGTGCCCGAGCGCCTTCGCCCCTACGCCCTGGAGCCCACCAGCCGGGTGCCGCCGGCCTGGATGACCGAGCCCGACCGCGTGGACATGGCCCAGGTGCGCCTGGCCATCCGCAGCGGCCGCAAGATCCACCTCAAGTACCGCGACGAGCAGGAGCGTCCCACCGAGCGGCTGATCTGGCCGATCACCGTGGGCTACATGCAGACCGTCCGCCTGCTGATCGGCTGGTGCGAACTGCGCCAGGACTTCCGCAGCTTCCGCACCGACCGGGTCGAGGAGGCGGCCTTCCTGGAGGACCGATACCCCGAACGCCCCGCCGCCCTACGCGCCAAGTGGCGGGCCAGCATCCCCAACCGGCCGCATCCGCCACGGCCGGCTCCGCCGTCCTCTTCCTCCCCCATCGCGTAGCTATGGGGGGAGGAAGAGGGCGCGCCCCGCAGCCTAGTTCTTATAGCGCTCGAACCAGGCGAGGATGGCCTGGGCCTTGGCGCCCGACTGCGAGGGCCTGATGGCGATGCCGCCGTGCGAGGCGTCGGGCACCCGGACGAAGGCCGTCGGCACGCCGCGCAGCTTCAGGGCCTGGTAGTATTGCTCGGACTCGCCCACCGGGGTGCGCAGGTCCTTGTCGCCGACCACCACCAGGGTCGGGGTTTTCACATTGCCGACCAAGGAGAGCGGCGAGCGGGCCCAATAGCCCTGCGGGTCCTCCCAGGGCATCTTGCCGAACCAATAGGCGGCCATGAAGTTGGCCCCGTCGACGGTCAGCACCTGGCTGGTCCAGTTGATCACCGGCTTCTGGGTGGCCGCGGCCCGGAACCGGTCGGTCTTGCCGACGATCCAGGCGGTCAGCGCCCCGCCGCCCGAGCCGCCGGTCACATAGAGCCGCTCCGGATCGACGAAGCCCTTGGCGACGGCGGCGTCCACCACGCTCATCAGGTCGTCATAGTCGTGGTCGGGATATTTCTTGTCGATCTCGTTGGCGAAGGCCTGGCCGTAGCTCGTGGAGCCGCGCGGGTTGGAATAGACCACCACATAGCCCGCCGCCGCATAGAGCTGGTTGTCGGTGGAGAAGGACGGTCCATAGGCCGAGAACGGCCCGCCGTGGATCTCCAGGATCAGCGGATATTTCTTGGCCGGGTCGAAATTGGGCGGGGTGACGACCCAGGCGTCGATGGCCTTGCCGTCATAGGCCGAGGTGGTCGGCAGCTTCTCCACCTTGCCCAGGGTCTTGCCGGTGAACAGGTCGGTGTTGAGCGCCGTCAGCCGCTTGGCGCCGCCGCCGCTGGTCACCGCCAGGTCCGAGGGCCGGTCCACGCCCCCTTGCGTGAAGGCCACCGCCCCGGTCTGCGCCACCGAGAACTCGCCGCCGGTATAGGGCCGGTCGAGCGAAGCGCCGGTCAGGCCCTGCGCCAGGGGCGTGAGCTTCCCGTCCAGGCCGATCCGCGCCAGCTTCTTCACCGCGTGGTCGTCATAGCTGACCGCCAGGCTGCGACCGTCGCGCGACCACTGGGCGCCGTCGATGCTGCGGTCCAGGCCCGCGGTCAGGGAACGGGGGTTCTTGCCGTCCCGGTCCATGACATGGAGCTGGACGTTCTCGTAGCTGCGGCGGGCGGCGTCGTCATAGCCCAGATAGGCGATCAGCCGGCCATCGGGTGAGACCTCCGGGGCGGCGTCGGGGCCCACCCGGCTGGTGAGCTGGGTCATCGTCCCGTCGGCGACACCCACCTGCCAGACCTCGCTCTCGTTGGGATCGCGCTCCCAGTCCTTGCCGCGGTTGGCGGCGAACAGAACGTGACGGCCGTCGCGGCTCCAGGTCAGCGGGCCGTTGTCGTCGAACTTGCCGAAGGTCAGCTGGCGGGGCGACCCGCCGTCGGCCGAGACCACGAAGACGTGGCTGAAGCCGGGCTTGAGCTCCCCATCGCCGTCCGCGCGCCAGGTCATGCGGTCCTCGACCTTGAGCGGGGCGGCCCACTTGGCCCCTTCCGGCTTGGCCATCGGGGCGGCGAGCTTGGCCGGCTCGCCCGGCGTCAGCATGGTGATGGCCAGGGACTTGCCGTCCGGCGACCAGGCCAGGTCGCCGGGCGCCTGCTCCAGGGTGGCGACCTGGGCCGAGCGGCCGCTGGCGATCCAGCGGACGTGGATCTGCGGCCCGCCGTCGGGGCCGGAGACGACATAGGCCAGGCGCTGGCCGTCCGGCGACCAGCGCGGGCGGCTATTGGAGCGCTCGTCGGCCACCAGCGGGGTCTGGGCGCCTGTCTTGGGATCGACCAGCCAGATCGAGCGCTTGCCCCGATCGCTCATGATGTCGTTGGCCACCCGCACATAGGCGATCACGCCGCCGTCGGGCCGGAACTGCGGATCGGTGGCGTATTCCAGGCCGAACAGGTCGCGCGGCGTGAACAGCCGCGTCGGCGCCTCGGCCACCTGGGCGGCGACGGGCGTGACGGAAAGCACAGCGCAGGCCGTGAGCAGCAAGCTGATCGAACGCATGAAACAGGAGGGTCCCAGCCGCCCCATTGCGGCGGCGCCCATAGACAGACCTCAGGTCGGTTTTGTCCAGACGGCGGGAACCGTCAGCCGAAGCGTTCGCCCAGATAGACGCGGCGGACCTCGGGATTGTCGACGATCTCGGCGGGCGAGCCCTCGAACAGCACCTCGCCGGCGTGGATGATCGAGGCGCGGTCGATGATGTCCAGGGTCTCGCGGACATTGTGGTCGGTGATCAGGATGCCGATGCCGCGGCCCCTGAGATAGGCGATCACCTCGCGGATGTCGGCGATGGCCAGGGGATCGATCCCGGCGAAGGGCTCGTCCAGCAGCATGAAGGAGGGCTCGGAGGCCAGGGCCCGGGCGATCTCCACCCGGCGGCGCTCGCCCCCCGACAGCGAGATGGCCGGCGCCTTGCGCAGGTGCTCGATGCGCAGCTCTTCCAGCAGTTCGGTGACGGTGGCCTTGGCGCGGGCGGCGCTGGTCTCGCGCAGCTCCACCACCGCCATGACGTTCTCCTCCACGCTCATGGCGCGGAAGATCGAGGTTTCCTGGGGCAGGTAGCCGACGCCCATGCGGGCACGCTGGTACATGGGCTGGCCGGTGATGTTCTCGCCGTCCAGAAAGATCGAGCCGTAGTCGGCCGGGATCAGGCCGGTGATCATGTAGAAGCAGGTGGTCTTGCCCGCGCCGTTGGGGCCCAGCAGACCCACCACCTCGCCGCGGGCCAGCCGCAGGGACACGCCCTTGACCACCGGGCGGCCACGGAAGGACTTGCCGACATTGTCGACCACAAGGCCCTCACCGGCGAGTTCCGGCAGGGTGGCGAAGCGTTCGGGGCGCACCCTAGCGACGCGGGGCGGACGGCCCCGCCGCTTGCTGCTTCTCGGGATAGATCACCGCCCGCGGCCGCGCCTTGCCGCCGCGGCCCTTCGAGTTCGACTGCATCTGGGCGTCGCCGGTGGCGACGTTGACGGTCAGGCGCTCGCCGCGCAGCACGTTCTGGCCGTTCACCGCCACCACGTCGCCGGTGATGACGATCCGCTCGCCTGGCACGTCATAGTCGGCCGCGTCGCCACGCACCTTCTGCTGGGGGGTCACGTAATAGACGTTGCCGATGGCCTCCATGCGGTCGAGCTCGCCGCAGGTGGCGCCCTTGCCGCCCGCCTTGGCGGGACCCTTCTTGCTGTAGGTCTTCAGCACGTCGGCGCGCAGCCGGGTGCGGTCCTGCAGGGCCTCGGCCGAACCGCTCCAGATCGACAGGCATTCGGTGTTGACCACCTCGAGGGAGTCGGCGGTGATGTCGACGGGGGCGTCGGAATCCTGTGAGAGCTGCGCGCTGGCGGGCCCCGCGGCCAGCAGGCTCAGGGCGCAAGCCCCGGCGGCCCAGCGTTTCATCTCAAGCTTGCTCATGCTCATGAAGCCCATGTGGGAAGCCCCGCACCCCAAACCCAGTCCGTGGAAGTCTACTTCGAATTTATCTGGCCGCGCACGCCGCCCTTGAAGACCAAGCGTTCGCCCTTGTCGTACACGCCATAGGACTTCGCGGTGATTTCGCCAAGCGATCCGACGCCCGAGATCTGGCCCTGACCTTCCAGCTCGCCGGTGGCGGTGTTGAAGATCGAGCTGGCGGTGTCGAAATTGGCGTTGGCGCCGTTCATCTTGACGCCGCCATCCAGGTTCAGCACCCGGCGGTCCTCGCGGTAGACGCCGGATTTAGCGGTGATCCGCGTGGGATTGGCCCCCTCCTCGTCCAGGATCAGGGTGGGCTTCTCCAGCACCACGCGCTGATAGTCGCCCTCGTCGCGCACCGCGACCTGGGCGGTCAGCACGAAGGCGCGGCCCTGGTCGTCGCGGCCGACGAATCGGGGATTGACCAGCTGGATCGGTTCATCGTCCTCGGCCGGCGCCGCGCGCCCGCCCATCACCGTGGCGTGGACCACGAAGCCGCCCATGGTGAGCAGGATGAGCGCGATCGCCCCCGGCAGCAGGACCCTTAGCCGCCGGATCATCCGCGAACGCCGGCGCCACCGGGCGAAGTCCCGGCGCGATCCTGGAGCGGCGGAGATGGCGGCGTCGGTCACCTAGGACCTCATGCGTGGGCGAAGATATCGACCTCTTCCCATCCCGCCACGTCCAGCATGGCGCGGTGGGGCAGGAAGTCGAAACAGGCGCGGGCCAGATGGTCGCGGCCCTCGCGGACCAGCATGGCGTCCAGCCGCGCGCGCAGGGCGTGCAGGTGCAGGACGTCGGAGGCCGCATAGGCCAGCTGGTCGTCGGAGAGCTTGGCCGCGCCCCAGTCGGAGCTCTGCTGGGCCTTGGACATGTCGACGCCCAGCAGCTCCCGCGAGACGTCCTTCAGCCCATGGCGGTCGGTATAGGTCCGGGCCAGCTTCGAGGCGATCTTGGTGCAGTAGACGGGGGCGGTCATGACCCCAAGGTGCAGTTGGAACATGGCGATATCGAAGCGGCCGAAGTGAAAGATCTTCACGATCTTCGGATCGGTCAGCAGCCGCTTCAGATTGGGCGCGTCGTAGTCGGGGCGCGACAGGCGCACCACATGGGCGTCGCCCTTGCCGTCCGAGAGCTGGACCACGCACAGGGGATCGCGGCCCAGCCGCAGGCCCATGGTCTCGGAATCCACCGCCACGGCTTCGGCGTCCATAAGGACGCCCGCCGGCAGATCGCCTTCGTGCAGGAAATTAGCCAAGGGGCCTCACGCTCCGGATCAGTATGTGTCCTCTCACTATAGAGAGGAGGATGGTGCCCAGGAAAGGACTCGAACCTTCACGACCTTACGGCCACTGGCACCTGAAGCCAGCGCGTCTACCAATTCCGCCACCTGGGCCCGATCCGCCGGATCGCGCGAGGCGCGTTCCTTAGGGCGCCGTCTGGGCCGGGTCAACGCCCCTTTGCGACGAGATGACGGCGGTCACCTCGATCTGGACCCGGGCGGTGGGCGGCGCCAGCCCCGAGACCTGGACAAGGCTGGCGGCCGGCAGGGTGGCGCCGAACACCTTGGCGTGGGCGCGCGCCACATGGTCCAGATCGGCGAGGTCGACCACATAGGTCACCGTGCGCACCACGTCGTCCATATGCGCCCCCACTTCCGACAAGGCCGAGGCGATGATGGCGAGGGCCGAGCGCGCCTGGACATAGGCGCTGGCCTCGAGGTCGGCGGCCCGAGCCGTCGTGCCGGCGACGAACACCTGGTTCTCCACCCGAACGGCCCGCGAGTAGCCGTAGACGGCCTCGAAGGGCTCGCCGGACCCGATCTTCATGACAGACATGGCATCCTCCTGACGCCACATCATAACGCTTGAAGGGCCCGCGCGGATCGCTCGCATTGCGGCTGCGCCGCGCATCGTCTATCCGGGCGACCTAGAACTCACTGATTTCAAGCAGGCGCCATGCAGGATCTGGTCACCGTCTTCGGCGGGTCGGGCTTCGTCGGAAGCCAGGTGGTGCGGGCGCTCGCCCGTCGGGGCCTGCGCGTCCGTGTCGCGGTCCGCCAGCCGCATCTGGCCCACACCATGCGCCTGATGGGCGACGTCGGTCAGATCGAGGTGGTCCAGGCCAATGTCCGCGTCGCCGATTCCGTGCGCCGGGCGCTGCAGGGCGCGGTGGCCTGCGTGAACCTGGTGGGCGTGCTCTACGAAACCGGCCGCCAGAAGTTCCAGGCCGTCCACGTGGACGGGTCGCGCAACGTCGCCGCCATCGCCAAGGAACTGGGCGTCGAGCGCCTGGTGCAGATCTCGGCCCTGGGCGCGGACGAGGCCTCGACCTCGAAATACGCCCGCACCAAGGCCGCCGGCGAGGCCGCGGTGCGCGCCGCCTTCCCCGAAGCCGTGCTGGTCCGGCCTTCCGTCGTGTTCGGCGCCGGTGACGACTTTTTCAACAAGTTCGGTGAGATGGCCGCGATCAGCCCGGTCCTGCCATTGATCGGCGGCGGGGCGACCAGGTTCCAGCCGGTGTTCCTGGGCGACATCGCCAAGGCCGTGGCCAAGGCGGTCTCCGAGCCCGGCCACGCCGGCAAGACCTATGAGCTCGGCGGCCCGGCGGTCTTCTCCTTCCGCGAGATCCTGGAGCTGATCCTGAAGGAGACCGAACGCAAGCGCATCCTCCTGCCCCTGCCCTTCCCGATCGCGCGGGTGATCGGCGTGCTGTGCTCGCCCCTGGCCGCCTTCACGCCCTGGGCCCCACCGCTGACGGCCGACCAGGTCGAGCTCCTGAAGACCGACAATGTGGTCTCCGGCGCCTATCCGGGCCTGGCGGACCTTGGGATCGAGGCGACCACGGTCGAGGCCATCCTGCCGACCTATCTCTACCGTTTCCGCAAGGGCGGCCAGTTCGCCGACCTGACGGAGTCGGTCGCGGTCTAGCTGCCCGCGAACTGCAGGACGCCGAGACCGATCAGGCCCACCGCGATCCGCCACCAGCCGTAGGGCGTCAGACCGAAGCGGGCGATGAAGCCCAGCATGGTCTTCACCACCAGGACGGCGGCGACGAAGCTGACCACGAAACCGACGGCGATGACGCCCAGGTTGTCGGCGGTGAGCACGTCGCGGTTCTCCCAGAAATCGAGCGCGAAGGCGCCGACCATGGTCGGAATGGCCATGAAGAACGAAAACTCGGTCGCCGCGCGGCGGTCGATGCCGATCAGCGCGCCGCCGACGATCGTCGCGCCGGAGCGCGAGACGCCGGGCACGATCGACAGGCATTGGAACAGCCCGATCCCCACCGTGCGCCAGAAGGACAGCGCCATGGCGTCGTTCTCGCGCGGCCGCGGCGACCAGCGGTCGACGACGATCAGCACCACCCCGCCCAGGATCAGAGACACGCAGATCAGCGGGGCGCTCTCGAACAGCACGTTCTTGATCAGGTCGTGCAGGGCGAAGCCGACGATGGCCGAGGGGATCACGGCGATCACCACACTGGCGGCGAACCAGCGGGCCTGGGGATCACTGGGCAGGCGCAGGAACACGCTCCAAAGCCTTTGGAAATAGAGCACCACCACCGCCAGGATCGCGCCCAGCTGGATCATGACGCTGAAGGTGTCCCAGAAGCCGTCCGGGAGGCCCAGCAGGCTCTTGGTCAGCAGAAGGTGGCCCGTGGAGGAGACCGGAATGAACTCCGTCAGGCCTTCAACGAGGCCGAGGATGACGGCGTAGATCCAATCGGCCACGGCGGAACTCCTTACTGGGACAGGGTGGGACAAGGCGGCGAACAGGGTAAATATGGCGTTTATCCAATTATTGTACTAAATGCCGCTTCGAGGAGGCCGTCGGAGGGTCTTCCTGCCGATTCGCCTCGCTATATGGTCTAATTTATGGATCATGTGGTTTTCCCATGGCCGGTTCTTCTGTAGAAACCTGCCGCGCCCAGGTCGGGCGGGAGGCGCCGCCATGGCCGAACGGATGCTGAAATTCACCACCGTCGAGCGGACCACGCCGGCCAAGCGCGCGGCGACCGCGCGCACAGGCGACTTCCACGAGATCTATGCTGACTTCATCGACGCCAAGGCGGCCGAGCAGGCCTCGCGCTGCTCGCAATGCGGCGTCCCGTTCTGTCAGACCCACTGCCCGCTCCACAACAACATCCCCGACTGGCTGCGGATGACGGCGGAAGGACGGCTGGAAGAGGCCTATCATCTGTCCCAGGCGACCAATTCCATGCCCGAGATCTGCGGTCGCATCTGCCCGCAGGACCGGCTGTGCGAGGGCTCCTGCACCATCGAGCAGTCGGGCCACGGCACCGTCACCATCGGGGCGGTGGAACGCTATCTGACCGACAAGGCCTGGGAGGAAGGCTGGGTCGCCCCCCTGCGCGCCGGCCCCCTGCGCGGCCAGTCGGTGGGCGTGATCGGCGCCGGCCCGGCGGGCCTGGCGGCGGCCGAGCGCCTGCGCGAGGGCGGCTATGAGGTGACGATCTATGATCGCCACGACCGCGCGGGCGGCCTGCTGATCTACGGAATCCCCGGCTTCAAGCTGGAGAAGGAGGTGGTGGAGCGCCGCACCCGTCGCCTGGCCGAGGGCGGAATCGCGTTCAAGCTGAACTTCGAAGTCGGCCGCGACGCCACCCTGGAGCAGCTGCGCCAGCGCCACGACTCGGTCCTGATCGCCACCGGAGTCTACGCCGCCCGTGACCTGATCGTCCCCGGCGCGGGGTCGGCGGGGGTGACCCCAGCCCTCGACTACCTGATCGCCTCGAACCGCACGGGCCTGGGCGACAGCGTGCCGGGCTTCGAGAGCGGCGAACTGAACGCTGAAGGCCGCGACGTGGTCGTGGTCGGCGGCGGCGACACCGCCATGGACTGCGTGCGCACCGCCGTGCGCCAGGGGGCGAAGTCCGTCACCTGCCTCTATCGGCGCGACCGCGCCAATATGCCGGGCTCGACCCGCGAGGTCGCCCACGCCGAGGAAGAAGGCGTGGTGTTCGAATGGCTGGCCGCGCCCCGCGCCGTGCTGGGCGAGGCCGATCAGGCCGCCGGCCTGCGCGCCGCGCGCATGCGCCTGGGCCCGCCGGACGCCACCGGCCGCCAGTCGCCCGAGGAAGTGGAGGGCGGCGCCTTCGACCTGCCGGCCGACCTGGTGATCAAGGCCCTGGGCTTCGATCCCGAGGACCTGCCGCGCGGCTTCGACGCACCTGGCCTGGCGGTGACCCGCTGGGGCACCGTGAAGGCCGACTTCAAGACCATGGAGACGACCCTACCGGGCGTGTTCGCCGCCGGCGACATCGTGCGCGGCGCATCCCTGGTGGTCTGGGCGATCCGCGACGGCCGCGACGCCGCCGACGCCATCCATTCCTACCTTCAGGCCAAGGTCAGCGCCCCGGCGCTGGTCGCGGCGGAGTGAAGCCCATGAGCGATCACCTTTTTCCCGCTCATCCCGGCGAAGGCCGGGACCCAGGTGAAGCCCACCAAGCGCCCCGGATGAATCTGGGTCCCGGCCTTCGCCGGGATGAGCGGAGTGGGGACACCGAGCGCTATCTTGCGAACCGCCAGCGCCTCATCGAAGGCCACGCCTACAACCCCGCCGACGAGCGCGACGCCTGCGGCGTGGGCCTGGTCTGCGCCCTGGACGGCCAGCCGCGCCGCGAGGTGGTGGAGCTGGCCATTCGCGCGCTGAAGTCCGTCTGGCACCGGGGCGCCGTCGACGCCGACGGCAAGACCGGCGATGGCGCGGGCATCCTGCTGAGCGTTCCGCAGGACTTCTTCGCCGATCAGGTCGCCCGCATCGGCCACACCGTGCGGCCGGGCGCCATCGCCGTGGGCCAGGTCTTCCTGCCGCGCAACGACCTGGGCGCTCAGGAGGCCGCGCGGACGATCGTCGAGGCCGAGGCCCTGCGGTTCGGCTTCTACATCTATGGCTGGCGCCAGGTGCCGGTGGACACCTCGGTGATCGGTGAGAAGGCCAACGCCACCCGGCCCGAGATCGAGCAGATCATGCTCTCACCGCCCGCCGGCCTGTCGGGCGAGCCGCTGGAGCGCGCCCTCTTCCTCTGCCGCAAGCGGATCGAGAAGCGCGTCGCCGCCGCGGCCATCCGCGACTTCTACCTTTGCTCCTTCTCGGCTCGGCAGCTGATCTACAAGGGCATGTTCCTGGCCGAGCATATCGACGAGTTCTATCCCGACCTGAAGGACGAGCGGTTCTCCGCGGCGGTGGCGATCTTCCACCAGCGCTATTCCACCAACACCTTCCCGGAATGGCGGCTGGCCCAGCCGTTCCGGATGTTGGCGCACAACGGCGAGATCAACACCGTCAAGGGCAACATCAACTGGATGAAATCCCACGAGATCCGCATGGCGGCCGACGCCTTCGGGGAACTGGGCGACGACGTGAAGCCGGTGATCCAGCCCGGCGGGTCGGACAGCGCGGCGCTGGACAACACCTTCGAGGTGCTGGTCCGGGCCGGGCGCGACGCGCCCATGGCCAAGGCCCTGCTGATCCCCGAGGCCTGGAACGCCCGCTCCGACGAGCAGATCAGCCCGGCCCACAAGGCGCTCTACGCCTATTGCAACGCGGTGATGGAGCCCTGGGACGGGCCCGCCGCCATCTGCGCCAGCGACGGGCGCTGGGTGGTGGCCGGCAAGGATCGCAACGGGCTTAGGCCCCTGCGGGTGGCCTATACCGACGATGGCCTGCTGATCATGGGCTCCGAGGCGGGCATGTGCCGGGTCGACGAGGCCCGGATCGTCAGGAAGACCCACATCGCGCCCGGCCGGATGATCGCCGTCGACCTGGCCGAGGGCCGGCTCTACGCCGAGGACGAGATCATCGACCATCTGGCCGAGCGCCACCCCTACGACCAGTGGCTGGGCAACATGGTCGACCTGGAGGCCCAGATCGGCGCCGGGCCCGAACCCCGCGCCTATGGCCGCGAGGAACTGGTCCGCCGCCAGGCCGCCGCCGGCATGAGCCTGGAGGACATCGAGTTGATCCTCGCCCCGATGGTGGAGGACGCCAAGGAGGCCGTGGGCTCCATGGGCGACGACGCGCCCCTGGCGGTGCTGTCGGACCAGTACCGGCCGCTCAGCCACTTCTTCCGCCAGAACTTCAGCCAGGTGACCAACCCGCCGATCGACTCGCTGCGGGAAACGGCGGTGATGAGCCTGAAGACCCGGTTCAAGAACCTCGGCAACATCCTGGCCCAGGATGAGGCCCAGACCGACGTCTTCGTGCTGGAAAGCCCGGTGCTCACCACCGGCATGTACCAGCGCATCCTCGGCTTCATCGGCGAGAAGAACGTGGCGGTGGTCGACTGCACCATGCCGATCCCGGCGGCCGAGGGCCGGCCGGGCGACGCCCTGCGGGCCAATCTCGACCGAATCCGCGCCGAGGCCGAGGACGCAGCCCTGCGCGGCTGCGCCACCATCGTGCTCACCGACGAGGCCTGCGGTCCCGACCGCGTGGCCTTGCCTATGATCCTGGCGACCGGCGGGGTGCATTCCTCGCTGGTGGCCAAGGGCCTGCGCTCCTACGTCTCGATCATCGTCCGCTCGGCCGAGTGCCTGGACACGCACTATTTCGCCGTGCTGGTGGGCTGCGGCGCCACGGCGGTGAACGCCTATCTGGCCCAGGAAAGTTTCCAGGATCGCCTGGAACGTGGCCTGACCGGCAGCCTGACGCTCCGCGATCTCTGCCTGAACTTCAAGCACGCCATCGAGGGCGGGCTCTTGAAGATCATCGCCAAGATGGGGATCGCGGTGATCTCGTCCTACCGCGGCGGCCTGAACTTCGAGGCGGTGGGCCTCAGCCGCGCCCTGGTGGCCGAGTTCTTCCCGGGCATGCCCTCGCGCATCTCCGGCATCGGCCTGGCCGGTCTCGAGGCCAAGGCGGTGGACCTGCACCGCAAGGCCTGGGACCCGGCGGCGGTCAGCCTGCCCGTCGGCGGCTTCTACAAGGCGCGCCGCGCCGGGGAGAGCCACGCCTTCGAGGCGCGCATGATCCACACCCTGCAGGCGGCCTGCGACACCGGCGACTACGGGACCTACAAGCGCTTCAGCGACGGCATGCGGCGCATGCCGCAGATCCAGCTCCGCGACCTGCTGGACCTGCGCTCCAGCGAGCGGCCGGTCAGCCTGGACGAGGTCGAGAGCGTCAACGAGATCCGCAAGCGCTTCCTGACGCCGGGCATGAGCATGGGCGCCCTCAGCCCGGAGGCTCACGGGGTGCTGAACATCGCCATGAACCGCATCGGGGCTAAGAGCGTCTCGGGCGAGGGCGGCGAGGATAGTGCGCGCTACAAGCCCCTGCCCAATGGCGACAACCCCAACTCGGCGGTGAAGCAGATCGCGTCGGGCCGGTTCGGCGTCACGGCCGAGTACCTGAACCAGTGCCGCGAGATCGAGATCAAGGTGAGCCAGGGCGCCAAGCCCGGTGAAGGCGGCCAGCTGCCCGGCTTCAAGGTCACCGAACTGATCGCCCGGCTGCGCCATGCGACGCCGGGGGTGATGCTGATCAGCCCGCCGCCGCACCATGACATCTATTCCATCGAGGACCTGGCCCAGCTCATCTACGACCTGAAGCAGATCAATCCCGACGCCCGGGTCTGCGTGAAGCTGGTGGCCATGACCGGCATCGGCGCCATCGCGGCGGGGGTGGCCAAGGCCAAGGCCGACGTGATCCTGATCTCCGGCAATGTCGGCGGCACGGGTGCGTCGCCCCAGACCTCGATCAAGTACGCGGGCGGGCCGTGGGAAATGGGGCTTTCCGAGGCCAACCAGGTCCTGACGCTCAACAACCTGCGCCACTCCGTGCGGCTGCGGGCCGATGGCGGCATGCGCACGGGCCGTGATGTGGTGATCGCCGCCATGCTGGGCGCCGAGGAATACGGCATCGGCACGGCCAGCCTGATCGCCATGGGCTGCATCATGGTGCGGCAGTGCCACTCCAACACCTGCCCGGTGGGGGTCTGCACCCAGGACGAGGCCCTGCGCGCCAAGTTCTCCGGCAGCCCGGAGAAGGTGATCAACCTCTTCACCTTCATCGCCGAAGAGGTCCGCGAGATCCTGGCGGGCCTGGGCTTCCGGTCGCTGACCGAGATCGTCGGCCGCACCGACCTGCTGCAGCAGGTCTCACGTGGCGGCGAGCACCTGGACGATCTCGACCTGAACCCCCTGCTGGTCCGGGCCGACCCCGGCCAGAACAAGCCCTATTGCGTGGTCGAGGGCCGCACCGAGGTGCCCGACACCCTGGACGCCCAGATCGTCCGCGACGCCGCGCCCCTGCTGGAGCGGGGCGAGAAGATGCAGCTCACCTACACGGTGCGGAACACGGCGCGGGCCATCGGCGCGCGGACTTCGTCCCATATCGTGCGCAAGTTCGGCATGGACGGGCTCGCGCCCGGCCACCTCACGGTCCAGCTCAAGGGTTCGGCCGGCCAGAGTCTGGGGGCCTTCGCGGTCCAGGGCCTGCGCATCGAGCTCACGGGCGAGGCCAACGACTATGTGGGCAAGGGCCTGTCGGGGGCGACCATCGTCATCAAGCCCTCGCCGCACCTGGCGGCGCCGGAGGCCAACGCCATCCTCGGCAACACCGTACTCTATGGGGCCACGGCCGGACGCCTGTTCGCCGCGGGCCTGGCGGGCGAGCGGTTCGGGGTGCGCAATTCCGGCGCCGTGACCGTGGTCGAGGGCTGTGGGGCCAACGGGCTGGAATACATGACCGGCGGCCGGGCGGTGATCCTGGGGCCGGTGGGCTTCAACTTCGCCGCCGGCATGACCGGAGGCATGGCCTATGTCCTCGACCTGCACGACCGCTTCGAGACCATGCTCAACACCGACAGCGTGGTGATCCAGCGGATCGGCACCCACGCCTGGGAGCAGGATCTCAAGGCCCTGGTGGAAGAGCACGCCCGCGAGACGGGGTCAGCCTTCGCCGCGGGAATCCTGCGCGACTGGGACCGCTATCTCGGCAAGTTCTGGCAGGTGGTCCCAAAGGAAATGGTCCACCGCCTCGACCTGCCCCTGGCCGAGGAAGAAGCGGTGCATCACCGGGCCTAGTAACTCAGCAGGTTGTTGAGGTCGTCATAGAGGTCGCGCCAATCGGTGTTCGTTTCCTCGATCAGGCGTAGCTTCCAGGCGCGTCGCCACTCCTTGATTCGGCGTTCGCGGCGGAAGGCGTTCTCGCGTTCCTCGAAGGCTTCGAACCAGACCAGCTTGTCGACGCCATACTTGGCTGTGAAGCCAGCGCGCGCCTTCTCCTTGTGCTCGAACACCCGCTTGGCGAGGTCGTCGGTCGACCCTGTGTAAAGCGTTCCGTTCCGCTGGCTCGCCAGAATGTAGGTGTAGAACAGCGCGCCCTCCTCCGCTCATCCCGGCCTTCGCCGGGATGAGCGGGGGAAGGAAGGCCTAACCCCCCTCCACGTCCACCCCCACATACCGCGCCCGCGGCCGGATGAGCTGGTCGGTCTGGCCTTGCTCGATGGCGTGGGCGATCCAGCCGGCGCAGCGGGCGACCGCGAACAGGGCGAAGGGCGCGTCCTTGGGGAGCTTCAGGGTCTCGGCCAGGGAGACCAGGGCGAAGTCCACATTGGGGGCCAGGCCGGTGGCGGCGGTGACCGCGCTCTGCAGGGCCCGCAAGTCCGGCGTGGGGGTGAACCGTTCCAGCAGGGCCTCGGCCCGGGGATCGCTCCGCGGATAGAGGTTGTGGCCGAAGCCGGGGATTAGCCGGTCCTCGGTCAGCAGGGCTGCGACGGCCGCGCGCGGGCTGGTGGCGGCGGCCTGGGCGGCGAAGCTCTGGCAGGCCGCCGCCGCCCCGCCATGCCGAGGCCCCGAAAGCGCCGCCAGGCCCGCCAGCGCGCTGGCCGCCAAGGAGGCCCCCGTCGAAGCCGCCACGCGCGCCGCGAACGTCGAGGCGTTGAGCTCATGATCGGCCAGCAGCACCAGGGCGCGGCGAATCAGGTCTGCGCCGGTTCCGCCTGGACCCAAACCCCAGGCCAGGGCCAGCCGATTGGCGATCGCCCCGCCGCCCACCTGGCCGGCAACCGCATCGGTCAGCACGTCCAGCAGGGTGGCGGCCTCGACCGCCAGGGCCATGGGATTGCGGCCCCGGGCCGGCGGATCGACCCCGGCGCGGGCGGCCAGGGCCAGGAACGCCCGCGAGCGCATGTCCGGCCCCTCCGGCGGGCTGGGCCGATCGGTTCGCTTCAGCGCCACCCCGTGGCCGCCGCGTAGCAGCCGGGCCACGGCCTCCAGGGTCTCGGTCTCGGAAAGCGTCACCGCGTCGCGACCGCGATAGTAGAGCCGTCCGCCGGAGATGGTGGTGATGGCCGACGCCAGGACCGGCTCGCCCCAGGCTATGGCGCCGGCGGCGACCTCGGCCACCTTGCGGCTGCGGGTCTTGCGGTCGGTCAGGGCGGCGATGTCGGCGGCCCGATAGAGGCTGCGGCGAGGGTCGCGGGGGTCGACACGGACCTGGACCCGCCCCCGGCTGACATAGGCGTAGAGAGTCTGGGGCCGGACGCCCAGGCGCTCCCGGGCCTCGTCGGCGGCGATCCAGTCGGTCTTGGCAGTTTGGGTGGTCATATATTGATTATATTGATCAAGATTGACGCATCCAGCTTGGCGGCAAATATCACGGCAAGCAAGAGGAGATGCGCCATGTCCGATGGCCTTGAGAACGTCGTCGCCGCCGAAACCGTGATGTCGGAAGTCGACGGTCAGCGCGGCGTGCTAATCATCCGCGGCCGGTCGCTGGACGACCTGGCCGGCCGCACCCGGTTCGAAGAGGTGGCCCGGCTGCTGTTCGACGGCTTCTTCGACGACCTGCCCGATGACCTGACCGAGGGCCTGGGCGCAGCCCGCGCCGAGGTGTTCGGCGAGGTGGCGGCCCTGGACACCGGCCTGATGGACCGCAGCCCCATCGAGGCCATGCGGGCGCTCACCGCCAGGCTGGCTGACGGCGACGACCTGGCCACAGCCCTGCGCCTGATGGCCGCCCCGGCGGTGTTCACCGCCGCTGTGGTCCGCGCCCAGGCCGGCGAGGCCCCCATCGCCCCCGATCCCGGCCTGACCCACGCCGCCGACATCCTGCGCATGACCCGGGGCGGGGTTCCGACCAAGGCCGAAACCGAGGCGCTGGACACCTATCTGGTCACGGTCAGCGACCATGGACTGAACGCCTCCACCTTCGCCGCCCGGGTGATCGCCTCGACGCGGGCGGGCCTGACCTCGGCCGTGGTCGGCGGAATCAGCGCGCTGAAAGGTCCGCTGCACGGAGGCGCGCCGGGCCCGGTCATCGACATGCTGAACGAGATCGGCCGCCCGGAGAACGCGCGTCATTGGATTGAACAGGCCCTGGCCCGCGGCGACCGGCTGATGGGGTTCGGCCACCGGGTCTACCGGGTGCGCGACCCCCGCGCCGACGCGCTCAAGGCCGCGGTGCGCAAGCTGCGCGAGGGCTCCAACAGCCAACCCGCGCGGGTGGAGTTCGCCGAGGCCGTGGAGGCCGCGGCCCTGGCCATCCTCAAGGAGCACAAGCCCGACCGCGCCCTGGACACCAATGTGGAGTTCTACACCGCCCTGTTGCTGGAGGCCCTGGCCTTCCCGCCGTCCGCCTTCACCTGCGTCTTCGCCATGGGCCGTGTCGCGGGCTGGGTCGCCCACGCCCGCGAACAGGTGGCCGGCGGTCGCCTGATCCGTCCGCAGTCGCGCTATGTGGGGCCGACACCCTTGAAGGCGGCTTAGTGCGACATAGAGACCCTAGGTTGAGAGTCATTCTCTGTGGGATCGGCTGAAGGCACGCATTAGACAGGCGGGATGAACCCCGCCCAAGGCCTTACGACCGCCGAGACCGCCAGGCTGACCCGAGGGGTCACCCTGCTGTCGATCGCCGTCGCCCTGGTGCTGGTGGCGATCAAGGCGGTGGCCTGGCGGGCGAGCGGCTCGGTCTCGCTGCTGGCCTCCATGGCCGATTCCGGCCTCGACCTGCTAGCGTCCCTGGTGACCTTCTTCGCCGTGCGGTACGCGGCCGCGCCGCCCGACGCCGAGCATCGCTTCGGCCATGGCAAGGCCGAGGCCTTCGCCAGCCTGGTGCAGGCCGGCCTGGTCTTCGCCTCGGCGGCCCTGATCGGCCAGGAGGCGATCCGCCACATGCTGGAACCTCATGAGCTGCGACAGGAAGGGCTGGCGATCGGCGTGATGGCGATTTCCACCGTCCTGACCGGCGGCCTGATCGCGGCCCAAAGCTGGGTCCTGCGCCGCACCGCCTCCGTCGCCGTAGCCGGCGACCGGGCCCACTACGCCACCGACCTGGCCTCCAACGCCGTGGCTCTGCTGGGCATCGGCGCGTCGGTCTGGCTGGGCGTCAACAATCTCGACGCCGCCGCCGCCCTGGTGATCACCGCCCTCCTGCTCTGGGGCGCGGTCAGCGTGTTCCGCGAGGCTTCCAACCAGCTCCTCGACCACGAGCTCCCGCAGGAGGACCGCGACAGGATCGTCCGGCTGGTCACGTCCGACCCGAGGCTGACAGACGTCCACCAGCTACGCACGCGCGCGTCGGGCCCCTATGTCCACATGCAGATGCACGTGGACCTCGATCCCAACCTGTCGCTCGAGGATGCTCACGCCGTGCTGGTCGCTGCCGAGAAGCGCGTGCTGGAAGCCTTCCCGCGCGCGGACATCCTGATGCATCCCGACCCGCGCGGCGCGGCCGAACCGCACGGCGGCGCATTCGCGGAAACGACTCTCGGTAAACGCGCCCTTAACGTGGACGAGCGATAGTCCGCCACCTGATGAGCGCAGAACGCACCCTTCACCACTTTCCGCTGGACCCGGCCTCGCGCCAGGTGCGTCTGGCCCTGGGTGAGAAGCGGCTGGCCTTCGCCGAGGAGCCGGCCCGCTACTGGGAACGCCCCTCCGAACTGATCGCCATGAACGCCTCGGGCCTGACCCCGGTCCTGACCATCGGGACAGGCCGCGACCGGCTGGTGCTGTGCGAGAGCCGCGCCATCCTCGATCATCTGGAAGAGGCCCATCCCGAGCCGCCGCTGCTGGGCCGCGAGCCCGCCGAACGGGCCGAGGCTCGGCGCCTGCTGCAATGGTTCGACCGCAAGTTCGACTACGAGGTCGGCGGCTTCCTGCTGCACGAGAAGATGGAAAAGCGGCTGTTGGGGCTGGGGTCGCCCGACCTGGCCGCCCTGCGCCAGGGCCGCGACGCCCTGCGCCAGCACCTCGTCTACGTGGAAGGCCTGCTCGGAACCCGCGACTGGCTGGCCGGCAAGCGCCTCTCCCTGGCCGATTTCGCCGCCGCCGCCCACCTCTCGGTGATCGACTATTTCGGCGACGTGCCCTGGCGCGACTTCCCCGCGACCAAGACCTGGTACATGAAGCTGAAATCGAGGCCGGCCTTCCGGCCCCTGCTGACCGATCGTTGGCCCGGCCTCGCGCCGGCGCCGCATTATGACGATCTCGACTTCTGATCCACGCAAAGACCTGATCGCCGCCAAGGCCGTCGAGCTCGGTTTCGACGCCTGCCGGTTCGCCGACGTGACCCAGGCCTGGCCGGCCGGCGAGCGGCTCGCCCTGTTCCTGGATCAGGGCCGCCACGGCGAGATGGGCTGGCTCCAGGAGACCGCCGAGCGCCGCAGCCATCCCCGCGCCATGTGGGCCGGCGCGCGCACGGCGATCCTGCTGGGGACCAACTATGGCCCGGATTCGGACCCCCTCGCGGCCCTGGAGCGCAAGGATCGCGGGACGATCAGCGTCTACGCCCAGGGCGACGACTATCACGAGCTGATCAAGGGCCGGCTGAAGCAGCTCGCCGGCTGGATGGTTGCGAAGTTCGGCGGCGAGCTGAAGGTTTTCGTCGACACCGCCCCCCTGATGGAGAAGCCCCTGGCCGAGCAAGCCGGGCTGGGCTGGCAAGGCAAGCACACCAACCTGGTCAGCCGCGAGTTCGGCTCCTGGCTGTTCCTGGGCTCGATCCTCACAGAGCTGGAGCTCACCCCCGACGGCCCCAGCGGCGGGTCCTGCGGCCAGTGCCAGGCCTGCCTGGACATCTGCCCGACCAAGGCCTTCCCGGCGCCCTACCAGCTCGATGCGCGGCGCTGCATCTCCTACCTGACCATCGAGCTGAAGGGGCCGATCCCGCGTGAGTTCCGGCAGGCGCTGGGCAACCGCATCTATGGCTGCGACGACTGTCTGGCGGTCTGCCCCTGGAACAAGTTCGCCGCGGTGGCGCGCGAACAGCGGCTACACGCCCGCGACGCCCTGCGCGCGCCGCCCCTCGAGGACCTGGCCGCCCTGGACGACGCCGCCTTCCGCGCCCTGTTCGCCAAGAGCCCGGTCAAGCGCATCGGCCGCGACCGCTTCGTGCGCAACGTCCTCTACGCCATCGGCAACTCGGGCGAGGCGCGGCTGACGGCTGCGGCGGAGCGGCTGCTGGGCGACCCGTCGCCCCTGGTGCGCGGCGCGGCGGTCTGGGCGCTGTCGCGGCTGCTGGATGCGGCGGCGTTTGAGGCGATGCGGGCGCGAACGGTGGAGACCGATTCCGATGTCCTGGCGGAGTGGGTTCGCCACAGCACCGCTCACCCCGGCGAAGGCCGGGGCCCAGGTGAAACCCACGATGCGCCGTAGATGAATCTGGGTCCCGGCCTTCGCCGGGATGAGCGGATTATGTTTGCCAGTCCGGCACAGCCTCGTTCGCCTGCGCGGCCTTGGCGCTTTTGAACCCGTCGCGCCCTTGCAGCCGCGCCCAGTACGCGGCCACCGCCGGGCTGAACCGCTCGTGCAGCCCCAGGGTCTCCGCCAACAGCAGCGCATAGCCGACAGAGATGTCCGCCGCCGTGAACCGCCCGGCGCAGAGGTGCTCGGCGCCCTGCAGGGCCGTGTCCACCGCCCGCAGCCGGGCCATGAACCAGCGGCCATAATCCTCCGCCACCTGCGGATTGCGCCGCTCCTTGGGCTCCAGCCGCGTGTAGCGAAGCACGAGGGTCTGAGGGAAGGTGAGCGTCGCCTCGCCCAGATAGAGCCAGTTCAGCCAGGCCCCGTAGGCGGGATCGTCCGGGCCCACCAGCAGCGGGCCGCCGTGCTTGACCGTCAGGTACTGGACGATGGCCGAGGACTCGGTCATCCGCGTCGCCCCGTCGACCAGCAGGGGAATTGTGCCCAGCGGGTTCTCGGCCAGGTACTCCGGCGCGCGGACCCTGGGCGGAAACGGCAGCAGCTTCAGCTCATAGGGAACACCAAGCTCCTCCAGGGCCCAGAGGGCGCGGAAGGAGCGGGCGTCGGCGCAGTGGTAGAGGGTGAGCATCAGTCGGCGTAGGCGGCGGCGCGCTTCTGCATGTTGGCCATCACAGCCTCGACCTGGTTGGGCGAACCGATCAGGGCGGTCTGCTCCTGGCTCTCGGCCAGCAGGATGGCGTGCTGGTCGGCGTCCGGCGCCATGTCCAGCAGCCGCTTGGCGCCGCGGATGGCCGTGGGGCTCTTGCCGGCGATCTCGGCGGCCAGGGCCAGGGCCTCTGCATAGGGATCGGCGCAGACGCGGGTGGCGAAGCCCATGCGCAGGGCCTCCTCGCCGTTGAACTGGCGGCCCGTATAGGTCAGCTCCCGGGCCACGTCGTCGCGCACCAGGCGCTTCATTAGCACCAGGCCGGCCATGTCGGGGACCAGGCCCCACTTGATCTCCATGACCGACATCCGGGTGTCGGCGGTGACGAAGCGGATGTCGGCGCCCAGCGCCAGCTGGAACCCGCCGCCGAAGGCCACGCCGTGGATCGCGGCGATCACCGGCACGGCCTGTTCGCGCCAGACCATCACCGCGTGCTGGGCGCGGTTGGAACCGCCGGGCGTGCGCTTGGTGGTGACCAGGGTCTCGCCCGTGGACGACTGGCCGCCCGACCGTTCGCCGGAGGCCATCTTGCCGAAATTGCCCATGTCGAGGCCGGCGCAGAAGGCGCGGCCTTCGCCGGATAGCACGATGGCGCGGACGCCCGGCCGGGTCTTCAGCGCCTCGCCGGTCTCGATCAGGGCCGAGAACATGGCGTCGTCTAAGGCGTTCATCTTGTCGCCGCGGACCAGGCGGACATCGGCCACGCCGTCCTTCAGCTGCACCTTGATGCGGTCTTCCATGAGGCGCTCCTTCAGGCCTTGCCGACGCGATAGCCGGCGCGGGGAAAATGGATGTGGGTCTTGCCCAGTTCGGGCGTCTCGCGGGCGATGACCACCCGTTCGGGGGTGGCGGCGACCAGGGTTCCGGCGACGGGGTCGCGGCCGTAGTCGTCGGCGGCGACGGTCACCGGCGCGCCCACCGCCAGGGCCTGCGGATCGGCGTGATCGTGAACCGGCGGCGGGGCCGGTTCGGCGTCGTGGGCGACCTGGAGGGCCTGCGCCCCGGTGATTTCGCGGCGGGTCCCGTGGCCGATGGCGGCCACCCGGTCGCGCCAGGCCTGGGTGCGCGGCAGGCCGCTCAGCAACCCATAGGCGACGGCGGGCAGGCTGCGGGCCAGGAACCACAGGTTCATATAGGCGGCGATGTCGGAGAGCCCGGGCGCGGCGCCGTCGAGCCAGTCGCTACGCGCCAGGCCCGCCTCGATCCAGGCCGCCTGGGCGCGCCACTGGGGCCGCATGACGCCGGCCGCGGCCTTCATGGCGGCGATGTCGAACGGCCGACCGGACAACTTCTCGCGGTCCAGGATGAACTCGCGCGAGGTCGCGTCGCCCAGCTCTCCGAAGATGATCGGAACGGTGACGCCGAAGAACAGCCGGTCGGCCCAGAAATTGACCGCCCAGCCGGCCCCGGAGACGCTGGCCGGCCTGGGGGCGCGCGCCTCGATCTCGGCCAGGATGATCTGGGTGTCGCAATAGATGTCGGCGCCCACCTGCATCACCGGGATGCGGCGATAGCCGCCGGTCAGCGGGACCAGGTCGGGCTTGGGCATGATCACCGGGGCCTGGACGGAGTCCCAGGCCAGCGCCTTCAGGCCGAACATCAGCCTCACCTTCTCGGAGAAGGGCGAGGTGTCGTAATGGTGCAGGATCAGCCCGGTCATGGTGGTCCCTCGCGCGCGCGTCTGGCGGGCCGCTGGCCTTACGCTGTCACGGATCTGGCCGCGAGAACACTCTGACCCGACGTCAGCCGGGCTTGCCGTCCTCGGCCAGGACGGCGATGGCCGGTTGGCCGGTGAGGCTCTCCAGGATCGGCGCCTCGGCGTACTGGGCGTCGCGTTCGTCCAGCTGGCGGCGGATGTCGGCGTGACGCCCCGCGTCGAGCCGCCAGCCGATCACGCAGGCCCCGCCCAGCATCACGAAGACGATGGGCCCGAGGATGAAGGTGAACTCCAGGCTTCGGATCGCGGCCGGCGTGTTGGTCGCCCCCTCGGCGGCCACATATCCCAGCCAGCCCAGCAGCGGGAAGGTCAGGACGATGGCGAAGGCCGCGGCGATCTTCGCCGCCAGCGTGTTCAGCGCATAGATCAGGCTGATCTGCTCCTGGCCCTGGTCCAGCCGCACCTCGTCGCCGACGTCGGCCAGCATGGCGCGGATCATCAGGTCGAAGCCCGCCGCCATGAAGCCGCACCAGAACATCATCGGTATGCCCGCCGCCATGCTGGCCTTGGGCAGGAACAGGATCGTGCAAAGGCCAAGCGAATAGGCGGTGGTGGTGGCCATCAGGGTGCGATGCTTGCCGAACCTCATGGCCAGGCGCGCGGTGGCCGGAGCGCCGGCGATGCCCGCCACCACGTAGATCAGCAGCAGGATCGAGGCCTGTTCGGAGGTGTAGCCCCGGGCGTCCGTGAAGAAGAACAGGTAGAGCGCGCTCATCCAGCCGGGGCCCAGGGTGAGCGCCATCTGGGCCAGGACCAGGCGGACCAGGTCGGGCTTGACCAGCAGGGCCCAGAGATCCTTCAGGTTCAGGTGGGCGCCTTCCCGGGCAGGGGCGATGTGCTCGGGCGTGCGCAGGCAGACCAGGGCGACCGAGACCGGGACCAGCCAGAAGATGAACCAGCCCATGGCCTGGACGCCTTCCGCCTCAGACCGGCCGGAGGCGCCCGCCGCGATGGGGATCATCAGCACGGCCACGGCGCCCAGCACGCCGACGGTCGCCACCATCCCGAACACCCGCGAGCGCTGGTGATATTCAGTGGCCAAGGTCGCGGCCCAGGCCAGGTGGCCCAGGGTGACGATCGAAATGCCCAGATAGAGCACGAACAGCCAGCCGATCAGGTAGGCCGCCCCGATCCCCGCCGGGGCCAGGAACAACGCATAGACCGAGGCCATCAGGATCGGCGCCCCGATCACCAGCCAGACGCGATAGCGCCCGAACCGCGTGCGGGTGCGGTCCATGACCATGCCCAGCGCCGGGTCGACCGCGATGTCCAGGAACCGCACCACCGCCCAGGCGATCCCGATAACGCCCAGACTGACCCCCAGGTGGCTGGCGAAATAGGCCGGCAAATAGACGGCCACGGCCACCGCCAGGGCCCACAGCGGCAGGGCGGCGGCGGAGAACGACAGCACGATGGGCGCGGAGAGCGGGCGCCCCGGAGGGCCGGCGTCCTGGATCAAGGCGTTCAAGTCTCCCGCGGCGACATCGCCAGATGACCGGGTTCCTTTGGGGAAGATCAAGCGCCGATTTTCGATCTCGGAGTTTGCGCGGGCCGATCAAATCCGGCATGGTTCCGTACAATGTAAATTGAAGGGGACCGCCATGAACCGCGACGCGGAGTTCGACATCATCGTCTATGGAGCCACCGGGTTCACCGGCCGGCTGGTGGCCGAGTACCTGGCCCAGCGCTACGGCGTCGGCGGCGAGGTGAAGTGGGCCATGGCCGGGCGCAGCGCCGACAAGCTGGCCGCGGTCCGCGACGAGATCGGCGCGCCCAAGGACACCCCTCTGGTGGTCGCCGACGCCGAGGACGCCGCCTCGCTCAAGGCCATGGTCGACCGGGCCAAGGCGGTCCTGACCACGGTCGGACCCTACCAGCTCTACGGCGACGCCCTGATCGCCGCCTGCGCCGAGGCGGGGACCGACTATCTGGACCTTTCGGGCGAGCCGAACTGGATGGCCGCCACCATCGCCGCCCACCACGAGACCGCCAAGCGGACTGGCGCACGAATCCTGCACTCGGCGGGCTTCGATTCCATCCCCTTCGAGCTGGGCGTGTTCTTCGCCCAGGAGACCGCCAAGGCGAAGCTGGGCGGACCCGTTCCGCGGGTGAAGGGCCGGGTGCGGTCCATGCGGGGCGGCCTGTCGGGCGGCACCGCCGCCAGCGGCCGGGCGACCATGGCCGCGATCATGAAGGACCCCAGCCTGATGGCCTTGATGGCCAATCCCTTCGCGCTTACCCCCGGCTTCACCGGCCCGGAACAGCCGCGCGGCGACCAGCCCGAGCACGACCCGGACATGGACGCCCAGGTCGGCCCCTTCATGATGGCGGCGATCAACACCAAGAACGTCCATCGCTCGAACCTCCTGATGGGCCATCCGTACGGGACGGACTTCGTCTATGACGAGATGAGCGTGGTCGACCCCAAGGCGCCGGCGAGCTTCGCCATGAGCGCCGAGGGCGGACCCCAGCCCGGCGAGGGCCCCAGCAAGGAAGAGCGCGACGCCGGCTTCTACGACCTGGTGTTCATCGGGATCGCCAAGGACGGACGCAAGGTGAAGGTCAGCGTGCATGGCGACCGCGACCCGGGCTACGGCTCGACCTCCAAGCTGATCGCCGAGACCGCCATCTGTCTGGTCAAGGACGCCCCCGAAGTCGGAGGCGGGGTCCTGACCCCCGGCGCGGCGCTTGGAGGCCGCCTGGTCGATCGCCTGCAGAAGAACGCCGGCCTGACGTTCAAGGTCGAGACGGCCTAGCAACCGCGGACAGGTCCCTTCTCCCCTTGCGGGAGAAGGGGGCCGTTCGGAGAACGGTCGGATGAGGGTCTCTCGGAACTCTCCGGCCAGCTTTCGTCCAAGCTGCAACCCCGATGTCAGACGGATAGGGCTTTCGACCCCTCATCCGACCCCGCTCTCGCGGGGCCACCCTCTCCCGCAAGGGGCGAAGGAGCGCGCATGCCCGCCTGTGACCCCATGATGTCACCTAAGTAAACTTTATGTAACCAGGTTAATGAACTTCCTGTAATACTCTTAAATCTCTGTCATTACTCCGACTTAACAAGACTTCGAGAAACGTCGGGTCTATCTCGTTGGTCATCGGCCGCCGCGGCGACCAGCAACGGGAGAAACCAGATGTTCAAGTCCACCCTCGCCGGCGTCGCCACCCTGGCCCTCGCCATCATCCCGGTCGCCGCCCTCGCGACGGCCGCCCACGCCGCCCCGGTCACCATCCGCGCCGCCGACATCGACACCCTCAGCCCCGAAGGCGTCCAGGCCTTCCACCAGCGCGCCGAGGCCGCCGCCCGCAAGTTCTGCCGCGCCGAAACGCTGAACCAGCGCAGCCTGGTCGCCAACGCCCGCTGCATGGAAGCCGTCCGCGTGGAAATCTCGGAGAAGTTCGCGGCCCGCAACACCGCGCTCGCCGCCCAGCGCCAAGCCAACACCCTGGCCAGCCGCTAACCGCCGCTGTCAGCCCCCCGTCCGGACCCGGCTCCCCCCAGGTTCGGACTCCCAAGGCCCGCCGCCCCACGGCGGGCCTTTTCATGTCTGGATGTCGGGCGCTGAGCAGATGCTCCCCTCCTGGGGGAGCTGTCAGCGAAGCTGACTGAGGGGGACTTTGACTCTCTTCGGTGGACGTGCGCCCCCTCCCCCAAGAGGGGAGGATCTAATCACCCCTCACCGATACCGGATCAGGGCTTCCTGCGCCGCCGAGGCGACCAGCTTGCCGGCGCGGTTGAAGATCGAGCCGCGGTTGAAGCCGCGGCCGGCCGAGGCCGAAGGGCTGTCCTGGACATAGAGGTGCCAGTCGCTGAAGTCGGTGGCCTGGTGGAACCACAGGGCGTGGTCGAGGCTCGCCACCTGCAGCCGGCCCTCGCTCCACAACACCTCATGCGGGCGCAGGGAGGTGTCCAGCAGGGTCATGTCGGAGGCGTAGGCGAGCGCGCACTGGTTGATCGCCACGTCGGCGGGCAGGGGGTCGCGGGCCCTGAACCAGACCGACTGGGTCGGCTCCATCTTCGGGGCCTTGCCGTGCGGCATGGGATCGACCGGGCGGACCTCGATGGGCCAGGTGCGGCGGGGGGTCTCGTCGCCGGCCGCCTTGCGCAGTTCGTCCTCGTCCATCAGCCCGTCGGGCCCGGGCGGGGTGGGCATCTCGATCTGGTGTTCGAACCCGGTCTCCGGGACCTGGAAGGAGGCGGCGAGGTTGAAGATCTGCTGGCCGTGCTGCAGGGCCACCACCCGGCGCACCGCGAAGCTGCCGCCATCGCGCACCCGCTCCACCTTCAGCAGGATCGGGATCTTCGGGTCGCCCGGCCGGATGAAATAGGCGTGCATCGAGTGGCAATGACGCCCGTCGATGGTGCGGTAGGCCGCGGTCAGGGCCTGGGCGATCACCTGGCCGCCATAGATGCGGCGGGTCTCGCCCTCCGGGGTGTGGCCGCGGAACATGTCGAGGTCGATGGGCTCGATGTCGAGGATGCGGACCAGCTCGCTCATGATCAGAACGCCGCCGCCGGCAGGTCCTTGAACCGAGGCAGGACCTTGTCCTTGTCCGACAAGGTCGGCTCGCCGGTGAGTCCCCAGTCGATGGCCAGGTCCGGATCGTTCCAGATGATCCCGCCCTCGGTCTCCGGCGCGTACTGGCCGTCGACCTTGTAGAAGAGCTCGCAATCGTCGGTGAGCGTGCAGTAACCGTGGGCGAAGCCGCGCGGCACCAGGATCTGCTCGCCGCCCTGCGCGGTGAGCGTCGCGCCCACCCACTGGCCGTAGGTCGCCGAGCCCTGGCGAATATCCACGGCCACGTCGAAGATCGCGCCCTTCAGCACGCGGACCAGCTTGGCCTGGGCGTGGGGCGCCTGCTGGAAGTGCAGGCCGCGCACGGTGCCGGCCTTGGCGCTGAAGGCCTGGTTGTCCTGTACGAAATCGTGGGCGAGCCCGGCCTGCTCCATCACCCGGCGGCTCCAGGTCTCGGAGAACCATCCCCGCCCATCGCCATGGCGCTTGGGCGTGATAAGCAGGACTTCAGGGATCGAGAGCGGCGTAATCGACGTCATGGCGGTCCGGGAGCTTTGGAAAACCGCCACCGCATGGACGAGCGCGCGCAGGAAGACAAGGCAAAGGCGCCCCTTATCACCGTATGCGTGATCGCCTGGAACTCAGGGCCCACCCTGCGCACCTGCCTGGAGCATCTGGCCGCCCAGAGCTTCACCGACTTCGAGACCCTGGTTATCGACAACCAGTCGCCCGATCCCGGCGACGCGGTGATCGCCCGGGCCTTCCCCGGCATGCGGCTGATCGAGAACGCGGAGAACCTGGGCTTCTCCGGCGCCGGCAACCAGGCCGCTCGCGAAGGACGGGGAAGATGGCTGGTCTTCCTCAATCCCGACGCCTTCGCGGCCCCCGACTGGCTGGCCGAGCTGGTGGCGGCCTCGGCGCGCCATCCCACCGTGCGCTCCTTCACCTCGCGCCAGCTGATGGACGAGGATCCCGCCCTGCTGGACGGCCTGGGCGATGTGATGAGCGGCTACGGCATCCCCTATCGCGGCGGCTATCTCTCCAAGTGCCCCGACCAGATCCCGGAGGGCGAGGTCTTCTCCCCCTGCGGCGCGGCGATGATGATCGATCGGGCGCTGTTCCTGGAGCAGGGCGGCTTCGACGAGTTCTTCTTCTGCTATTCCGAGGACGTGGACCTGGGCTACCGGCTGCAACTGGCCGGCGAGCCCACCATCCTGGCGCCCAAGGCGGTGATCCGCCATGTGGGCTCGGCCTCCACCGGCGGCCGCAAGTCGGAGTTCGCGGTCTTCCACGGCACCCGAAACCGCTTCTACGGAGTCTATAAGGACACCCCCTGGCCGCTGCTGCCCATCGTCGTGCCGCTGCACCTGCTGGCGGTGGCCTACATCTCCTCGCGCCGCGAGAACTGGCCCCACGCCCACATCGTCTGGCGCGCCTTCAAGGCCTCGCTGAAAGGCCTGCGGACCATCCTGAAGAGCCGCCGCGAGGTCCAGGCCCGCCGCCGCGTCTCCGCCTGGGCCATCGCCCGGGCCATGACCTGGAACCCCCGCGACCTGACCGGCCGCCGCCCGGTCATTCGCCGCGTGCGGCCCAATCGACCAGGCGAGCCATGAAGGCCGCCCCGCGCTCCATCTGCGAGCGCTCGACATACTCATTGGCCTGGTGAGCCTGGTCGATGGAGCCGGGGCCGCAGATCACCGTCGAATATCCCGCCTGCTGGAACTGGCCGGCCTCGGCGGCGTAGGGCACCACCCGCGGCGGGCCATTGTCGCCGGCCAGGCGCCGGGCGAAAGCTTCGGCCGCCCCGTCCTTCTCCACCGCCATCCCAGGCGTGCCGGAGCGCTGCGCGATCCGGGCGCCCGCCTCGGGGAAGCGGGCCTTGAGGCCTAGGTCCACGGCCGCGACCTCGGCGAAGAACGGCTCGAGGATCTTCAGCGGATCCTGGCCGGGCGGGCAGCGCACGTCGAACTGGAAGGCGCATTCCCGCGCCAGGATGTTGCCGGCCGTGCCGCCGTGCAGGATGCCGATGGTGAGCGTCGTGTGCTTGGGGACGAAGGGCGAGGCGGGATCGGCGTCCCGCTCCAGCCGCTCGGCCAGGGCCGACAGCGAGGCCATCAGCTTCACCGCCTCCATGATCGCCGAGACGCCCAGATGGGTCTGGCTGGAATGGGCTTCCTTGCCGGTCACCGTGACGGTGAAGGTGGAGATGCCCTTGTGTCCGCTGACCGCCACCATGTCGGTCGGCTCGCCCACCACCACCAGGGCCGGGCGCGGCAGCTCGGCGGCGATCATGGCGATCAGGTCCGGCGCCCCCAGGCAGCCGATCTCCTCGTCATAGGAGAAGGCCAGATGGACGGGCATGCGGGGCTTGGCGGCGACGAGGTCCGGCACGGCGGCGAGGGCCAGGGCCAGGAACCCCTTCATGTCGCAGGTCCCGCGCCCGTAGATCCGCCCGTCGCCCTTGGGCGTCAGGACAAAGGGATCGGTGACCCAGGCCTGGCCGTCCACCGGCACCACGTCGGTATGGCCCGACAGCACCACCCCGCCCTCCACGGCGGGTCCTACCGTGGCCAGCAGGTTCGACTTGGTCCCGTCGTGGTTGGGAACCCGCCGGTGCGCCACCCCATGGCCGTCCAGATAGGCCTCGACCCACTCGATCAGGGCCAGGTTGGAGAGCCGCGAGGTGGTGTCGAACGAGACCAGGCTCGCAAGGATATCGATGGCGCGGGGCGTCAGGGCTTCGGCTGTGGGCATGGCGCGGACCCTAGCCCCGACGACGGCGCGCCTCCAAGCGATGACCCGACTCGGCGAGCAGGAACTTGACGGTCAGCCCAAAGTCGGGGCTTTGAGCGGCGCCATGATCCTGACCCTCTCCTGTCCCGACCAGCCGGGCATCGTCGCCCGCGTCTCCAGCTTCCTCTATGAGCGCGGGGCCAACATCCTCGACGCCCAGCAGTATGACGACGTCGAGACCGGCCATTTCTTCATGCGGGTGGTGTTCGCCGCGCCCGGCGCGGATCTCGACGCCCTGCGCGGCGACTTCGGCGACCTTGCCCAGGGCTTCTCCATGCGCTGGAGCCTGCGCGATCCGAGGATCCGCCAGAAGGTGATGATCCTGGCCAGCCAGCAGGACCACTGCCTGGCCGACCTGCTCTATCGCTGGCGGCGCGGGGAGCTGCCGATGGACATCGCCGCGGTGGTGTCGAACCACCCCAAGGAGACCTACGCCAATCTCGACATGCGCGATGTCGCCTTCCACCACATGCCGGTGACCCGCGCCACCAAGCTGGAACAAGAGGCGGCGATCTGGAAGCTGATCCAGGAGACCGGGACCGAGTTGGTGGTCCTCGCCCGCTACATGCAGGTGCTGTCCGAGGGCCTGGCGGCCAAGCTGGAAGAGCGCTGCATCAACATCCACCACTCCTTCCTGCCGGGCTTCAAGGGCGCGCGGCCCTATCACCAGGCCCATGAGCGCGGCGTGAAGGTGATCGGCGCCACCGCCCACTACGTCACCGCCAATCTCGACGAGGGCCCGATCATCGAGCAGGACGTGGAGCGCATCAGCCACCGCGACACGCCCGCCGCCCTGATCCGCAAGGGCCGCGACATCGAGCGCCGGGTCCTGGCCCGCGCCGTGCGCTGGAAGCTGGAGGACCGGGTGCTGCTGAACGGGGCCAAGACCGTGGTGTTCACGGACTGAGGCAACGCCCTGGACTGCCGGCACGGCAGGCGCCTAGCCTCCCTGCAAAGTCCAGGGAGGACGCCATGGCCGACGAGCCTATCTTGCTGATCGACGAACCCGCGCCGCATGTTCGTCGGCTCACCCTCAACCGCCCCAACAAGCGCAACGCGTTGTCAAACGCCCTACGGGCCGAGATCTACAGCGCCCTGGAGGCCGGCGACCGCGATCCCGAGGTGCGGGTGATGATCGTGCGAGGGGCCGGGACCTGCTTCTCTTCCGGCTACGACCTGGCGGGCCTGGGTGAGCTGCCCTGGCATACGGCCGGAAACCAGGGCCAGTGGGCGCGCCACGTGGTCGAGGGCTGCTTCAAGGTCTGGGACCTGGCCAAGCCGGTGATCGCCCAGGTGCACGGCTGGTGCCTGGCCGGAGGTTCGGAACTCGCGACCTCCTGCGACCTGGTCTATGTGGCCGAGGACGCCCAGATCGGCTATCCGGCCGTGCGCACCATGAGCCCCGCCGACAACCATTCCCACGCCTGGCTGATGGGGATGCGGGCGGCCATGGAGCAGATGCTGACCGGGGACTCCATCGATGGGAACGAGGCCGTGCGGCTGGGCTTCGCCAATCGCGCATTCCCTGTCGATCGCCTTGAGGAGGAGGTCTTGGCCATGGCGATCCGCGTGGCCAAGGTCGACCCGGAACTGGCCCAGCTCAACAAGCGCGCCGTGCACCGTCAGATGGAGGCCATGGGCATGCGCACCGGCATCCGGGCGGCCACCGACGTCCATGCCCTGGGCTGGCACACCAAGGCTTCGCGCGAGTACATGGCCCAGATGCGCCAGGGCGTGACCCAGGCGCTCACCGCCCGCGACAGCGCCTTCGGCGACTACCGGACCGGTGACAAGGCGTAGTATTTACATAGTAAGTGAATAGGGCGAAGGTCGCGCGATCAGCCCTGGAGTCGCCCCGTGACCGACCTCGTCCTCGCCATAGTCCACCACCTGCTGGTCTTCGCCCTGGCCGCCATCCTGGCTTTCGAACTGGCCATGGTCCGGCCCGGCCTGGCGGGCGCGAGTCTCAAGCGCCTGGGCGTGATCGACCTGCACTATGGCATGGTCGCGGGCCTGATCTTGGCGGTCGGGTTCGCCCGCGTCTTCCTGGGGGTGAAGGGTCCCGACGCCTATCTCGGAAACTGGGTGTTCTGGGCCAAGATCGCCGCCTTCCTCGTGGTGGGGATGCTGTCCGTGCAGCCGACAATTCGCATCGCCGGGTGGCGGCGCGCGGCGAAGGCCGAACCCGCCTTCGCCTTGACCGCCGAGCAGGCGGCTTCGGTACGCGGCTTCATCGTCGCCGAACTCGCCATCTTCACCCTGATCCCCGCCTTCGCCGCCGCCATGGCTCGGGGTTACGGGCTGTAGGACGACCAGATCCTCCCCCAGCGCGCAGCGCGGTCTGGGGGAGGTGGATCGTCGCCTCTTCGCGACGAGACGGAGGGGGTTTGAAGCGCGCGAAAGCGAGTCAAAGTCCCCCTCAGTCGGCTTCGCCGACAGCTCCCCCAGGAGGGGAGCAACTAGGATCAGCCGATCCGGCTGGACATGCCGCCGTCGACCCAAAGCACCACGCCGGTGATGAACCGCGCCTCGTCGCTGGCCAGGAACAAGGCCGCATAGGCGGTGTCCCAGGCAGTGCCCATCTGGCCGCCCAGCGGCACCCGCGCGTTGCGGGCGTCGCGGACCGCCTGTTGCTCCCGGCCGGTGGACGCGGCGATGCCGGCCACCGCCATCGGGGTGTCCATCAAGCCCATGGCGATGGCGTTGCAGCGCACGCCCTTGGCGGCGTTGGCCTGGGCCGTGGAGGTGGTCAGCCGGTTCACCGCGGCCTTGGAGACCTCGTAGGCCACCTGGTTTCCGCCGGCGATGGAGGCCAGGGACGAGATGTTGACGATCGAGCCGCCACCTTGTTCGCGCATGAGGGGCAAGGCGGCCTTGGTCGACAGCCAGGTCCCCTTGAGGTTCACCGCCAGGATGCGGTCGAAGGCCGCCTCCTCCAGCCGGTGGGCCGGGCCGTCGCCGCCCCCGCCGATGCCGACATTGTTGACCAGGATGTCGATGCGGTCCCAGCGGGCCTTGGCCGCCTCGATCATCGCCGTGCAATCGTCGGCCTTGGTGATGTCGGCGGCGAAGGCGGCGGCCTTGCCGCCCTCGGCGACGATCATCTCGGCCGTCTCCTCGGCCCGTTCGATCAGCCGGTCGACGCAGAGGACCTCGGCGCCTTCGCGGGCGAACAACAGCGACATGGCCCGGCCGTTGCCGAGGGTCTCGCCCGGAGTCTGGCCGGCGCCGACGACGATGGCGGTCTTGCCCGCGAGCCGCATGCTCAAAAGCCCTTCAAGTCGGGATCCAGCACCTGGCCGGCGTCGAGCTGCACCCCGAACGAGTTCAGGATCATCGACACCTGGGTGTACTGGCCGGCGGTGAACACCACGTCCATGCACTGCTTGTCGGAGAAGTGGCGGGTGAGCGCCGCCCATGTTCCGTCGGTGACGAACTGGTCGTTGTGCAGCTCGTCGGACGCCTTGAGCAGGGCCCGGTCGGCGGGGCTCCAGTTGGAGGCGGCGGCGCCCTGCTTGATCGCCTCGATCTCGGCGGCGGTCAGGCCCTCGCGCAGGCCGATGGCGTGGTGCTGGGTCCACTCGTAGCCGGACTTGCAGAGATAGCCGATGCGCAGGATGACGATCTCGCGCTCGCGGGCCGGAAGGTCGTTGCGCCGCGACAGCACATAGTTGCCCCAGGCCAGGAAGCCCTTCGCCGCCTTCGGGGCCTGGACCATGGTGCGGAAGATGTTCAGCACCCGCTCGCCCATGGGCTCGAGGATTTCTTTTTGATCGGGGGTCAGGTCGGCGTCCTGGACCGGCGCGATCCTGGGCTTGGTCAGTCTCATCCGTGCGTTTCCCCGTTCTGTTTGGCGGCCACCAAACAGAGGCGCGGGGTGCAGCGCAAGAGCGAACCGGTCAGCCCTGGCCGATGCGGCCCGGGCCGGGCAGCACGTCGATCAGCTCGATGCGGAAAATCAGCAGGCTATTGCCCGGAATCTCGCCGCCGCCGGCGCCTTCTTCGCCGTAGCCCAGGGCCGGCGGCACATAGAGCACCCATTCGTCGCCCGGCCGCATAAGCTGCAGGGCCTCCTGCCAGGCCGGGATCAGGGCGGCCAGCGGCATGGCCGCCGGAGCGCCGCGCTCATAGGAGCTATCGAACACCTTACCCGAGAGCAGCTTGCCCTCGTAGTGGACCTTGACCTCGTCTTGCGGGGCGGGCTTGAGGCCATCGGCCGGGCCTGAGCGGACGATCTTGTATTGCAGGCCTGACGGCAGGGTCTTGACCCCCGGCGCCTTCGCATTGGTCGCCAGATAGGCGGTGGCCTCGGCGGCCGCCCTGGCGGTCTCCTGGCTGTCGGCCTTGCCACAGGCGGCCAGCGACAAGGCGGCGGCGAGGGCGACGATCAGACGTTTCATTCGCTAGACCTTCAGACGGCGCGCGGCGGGTAGCCGCGATCACGCAGGGCGTCCATGATTTCCTGGGTGTGCTGGGCGTCGCGGGTTTCGATCATGATGTCGAACTCCGCGCCCTTGGCCGGCACATCGAGGGCCAGACGGTTGTGGGCCACCTCGACGATATTGCCGCCCATCTGGCCGATCACCGTCGAGACGGTGGCCAGCAGGCCAGGCCGGTCGTCGCCGATGATCCGCAGGCTGACCAGCCGCTGTTCGCGCACCAGCTCCCGGGTCAGGACCGAGGCCAGCAGCCGGGTGTCGATATTGCCCCCGGTGACGATCAGCCCGACCTTCTTGCCGCGGAACTGGTCGGGATAGGCCAGCAGGGCCGCCAGCGAGGCGGCGCCCGCCCCCTCGACCACCGTCTTCTCCACATTGCAGTAGAGCGCCACGGCCCGCTCGAAGTGCGGCTCCTCGATCAGCAGCACGTCGTCAATCAGCGGCCGGGCGATGGCGTAGGAGAGTTCGCCCACCTGCTTGACCGCGATGCCCTCGGCGATGGTCGCCCCGCCCGTGCCGGTCACCCCGTTCACGCCGCGCATCTTGGCGGTGAAGGACGGATACATGGCCGGCTCCACGCCGACGATACGGACCTTCGCATTGAGCGACTTGGCCACGGTGGCGCAGCCGGCGATCAGCCCGCCGCCGCCGATGGGAATGGGCAGGACCTCCAGGTCCGGCACGTCCTCGAACATCTCCAGCGCCACGGTGCCCTGGCCCGCCATGACCTGCAGGTCGTTGAAGGGATGGACGAAGGATAGGTCGCGCGCCTTGCAGAGCTTCAGGGCGACGTCCGAAGCCTCGTCGTAGTTGTCGCCCTCGATCACCACCTCGGCGCCGTGGGCGCGGGTCTGCTGCACCTTCACGAAGGGGGTCCCGCGCGGCATGACGATGGTGACGGGGATCCCCAGGCGGGCCGCATGATAGGCCAGGCCCTGGCTGTGGTTTCCGGCCGAGGCGGCGATCACCCCGCGCCCGCGCTCGTTGTCGGAGAGCTGCAGCAAGGTGTTGAGCGCCCCGCGCTCCTTATAGGCCGCGGTGAACTGCAGGTTCTCGAACTTCACCCAGACCTCGGCCCCGGTGATCTCCGACAGGGTGCGCGAATGGCGGCAGGGGGTGCGTTCGATATGTCCGGCCAGCCGACCGGCGGCCGCGCGGATGTCGTCGATGGAAAGCGTCATGGCCTAGCCGATGTGGTGCGGGACGCCACGTCTAGCGGCGAGCGCGCCAATCGGCAACGGGCCTAGGCCTTGCAGGTATAGGAGAGCCAGCACAGCTGGTCCCGAGCGGCCTGCTCGGCGGCGTCCAGGCTCTCGTGCAGATCGGAGAGGGCGCCGGACTTCCAGATCATCATGCCGTGTTCGCTCTGCTTGCAGTGCTCCACGTAGCGGTAGAGCCCGTCCTCGCGCTCGGCGAACTCGAGGAACCGCGTCCCGTCGGCGCAGCTCATCGTCTTGACCACCCGCTGAGACACGCCGTCGTCGCGCCGGGCGCCCACAAGGCGCCGAATATCCTGGAGAATCGCCATGCCTTGAACCGCTACCGTAGCCCTCGCCATTGATCCATGCGGCGCATCGCCTTGCCGGGCAGTTCGGAAATCTGGCCCAAGGGCAGAGCTTCCGCCACACGGCGCACCCCATAGGCGACCGCCCGCGTGAGAGTCGCCGGGGAGGGGGCGCCGACGAAGCCGTGGGTCACCCACTGGCCGTGATTGGCGAGGTCGCGCTTGAAGCGGTAGTCGCCTGGACCGAGGTCCAGGCGACTATAGGGGGTGTCGTCCATCCAGCGCAGGATGGATTGGAACAGCAGCAGGCCCGGGGAATAGCGCTCGAATTCCGGGTCGTGGGCGATGATCCAGCCGTGGATCGTACGACGCCCGCGCAGGTGCAGGTGCGCCGCCGCCAAACGGTCGCCGAAGTGAAGTGTGAACATGACCCCGCCGAAGTCCGGATCGCGGCTGGCGAACATCTCGGCCATCAGGTCCCGGGTCCAGCCCGTCTCGAAGATGTCGGTCTGGCCGGTGGCCTTGAGCTGGGCGCGCTTCCATTCCAGCAGCTTGTCGAAATCGGCGGTGGAGCGGGAAAAGGCCTGGAAGACCGCGGAGCCGACCTCGCGTTCGGCCTTGCGGCGCTTCTTGTCGCAGTCCTTCAGCACCGAGGTCCCAGCCGCGCGGCGCTCGGCCTCATAGGCCTCGTAGCCACCCTCGACATCGATAACGTGGGAGACGAACCGACCGCGGGCGAAGCGCTTGAAGGCCGGCTGGCTCTCCAGCATGTGGGAGAAGTCCAGCCGATGGACGCCCAGGGCCGCGACCATGGCGCGGGCGTCGACGGCGACCCCGGCCTCGGCCACCACGCCCTGATAGTCGCACATGGGGGCGCCGGCCGGCATGGCGGTGAACGAGCCCACCCGCACCGGCATGAAGGCCACGTCCCGGCCGTCCTGATGGGCCACGGCGACGCGGACATTGCGTGCGCCCTCGCCCTGGATCCGCTCGATCAGCCGCGCCCAGCCTGGCGCCAGGAAGGGCGTATCCAGCTCGATATCGGCCGCCTGGAGCTCGCCCCAGCGCGCGACGCGCTCGGCCGAAAGGTCCTGCGGACGTAGGACGTCGATTTGCAAAGGCGCGGTCCCCGGACTCGAAGCTTGAGCCGTCAAGGATAACGCCCAAGTCTTTCCGGGACCTTGCCGCGCTACAGCAGGTCGCTTCGCCCCTTGGCCTTCAGGGCGTCGACCGCCGCGCGGACGGCGGTCGGGGCGTCGCGGCGGGTGACCAGGACCACGCCGTTCTCGACCACCACCACCACGTCCTCGACCCCGGCCAGGACCACCGCGGGGCCGTCGGTGCGGGCGAGCGAGCCGCGGCTCTCCACCGCGGTCACCTCGCCGTCGAGGGCGTTGCCGTCGGCGTCGCGGGCCGACAGCTCCCAGAGCGCGTCCCAATTGCCCACGTCGGCCCAGCCGATGTCAGCCGCGACCACGCCGGCGCGGTCGGTCTTCTCCATCACCGCCACGTCGATGGCGATGCTGGGCGCCGTGAGGAAGGCCTCGCCGAGCGTCACTAGGTCGCCGGATCGCGCGGCGCCGGCCACCGCGGCCTCGGCGGCGGCGGCCACCGCCGGCGCCAGGGCCCGGGCGATGTCGAGGAAGGCGCCCGCCTTGAACAGGAACATGCCGCCGTTCCAGGAATAGTCCGGGTCGGCCACGAAACCCTGAGCGGTGACGAGGTCGGGCTTCTCCACGAACTGGGCGACCCGGCGCACCGGACCTTCGCCGGTGGCGCGGATATAGCCGTAGATGGTGGCGGGGCCCGTGGGCTTGAGCCCGAACAGCACGATCTTGCCGGCCTGCGCCGCCGCGCGGCCGGTCTCGATGGCGGCGTGCAGGGCGGCCACGTCGGAGACGAGGTTATCGGCGTGCAGCAGCACCATCAGGGCGTCGGGATCGGCCTCGGCGCCGAAGGCGGCCACCGCCACCGAGGCCGGGGCGGTGTTGCGCGGAGCAGGCTCGGCGATCAGGGCCTGGGGCGTGACGCCCACCTCGGCGAGCTGGGCGCGCGCCAGGTCGGCATGAGCCGCGGCGCAGACCACGACAGGCGCCTCGAACATCTCGCCCACCACCCGCAGGGCGGTGTCCTGGATCAGGCTGTGTTCGCCGCCGAGCCGGTGAAACTGCTTGGGCCGGGCCTGGCGCGACAGGGGCCACAGGCGCGTGCCCGCGCCGCCCGACATCAGGACGGGGATGATCTTGCGCGTCACTCAGGCGGCTCCGGCCGGCGGGTCGTATTCGCTGACCAGGTGGCCAGGGGCGATCTCCTTCAGCTCCGGGACATAGACCTGGGCCAGGGGATCGGCGGAGAGCCGCGATGGCAGGAAGCGCAGGGCGCTGCGTGGATCGAGGGGAGAGGGCGGTTCGCCCACCAGCTTCACCCGGGCCCGAGCCCGCTCGCGAACCGGATCGGGGATCGGCGCGGCCGAGAGCAGGGCCTTGGTGTAGGGATGCTGCGGCGCCTCATAGAGCCGCTCCCGATCGGTCTGCTCCATCACCCGGCCCAAATAGAGCACCATGATCCGGTGGCTGATCTCGCGAACCACCGCCAGGTCGTGGCTGATGAAGATCATCGCCAGACCCATCTCCTTCTGCAGCTCGATCAGCAGGTCGATGATCTGGGCGCGGATGGAGACGTCCAGGGCCGAGACCGCCTCGTCGCAGATCACCAGCCTGGGCCGCAGGATCATGGCCCGGGCGATGCCCACCCGCTGGTTCTGGCCCCCGGAAAGTTCGTGCGGATAGCGGTTGATCAGGCCAGGCGAGAGCCCGGCGCGCTGCATCATGGCCTTCACCTCGGCCTCGCGCTCGGCGTGGGTCATGCCCTTGCGGAACACCTGCAACGGCTCGGCGATGGAGTCGCCCACGGTCATGCGCGGATCAAGGCTGGCCAGGGGGTCCTGGAAGACGATCTGCAGGTCCTTGCGCGCCGCCCGCATGGCCTCGCGGTCGGCATGGGTGATGTCGCGGCCCAGTAGGGTGACAGCGCCGGCCGTCGGCGGCAGCAGGTTCAGCACCGCACGGCTCAGGGTCGACTTGCCGCAGCCGCTCTCGCCCACCACGCCCAGGGTCTCGCCCTGGCGGACCTGGAAGCTGACCCCGTCGACGGCGCGCAGGGTCGCTTTCCCGCCGAACATGCCTTGGCGGACAGGGAAATGCACCTTGATGTCGTGGCCCTCGACGATCACCGGGGCGTCGGGCGCCACCGGGGCCAGGGTCGGGCGACCGCCGCGATCGGCGCGGTCCAGGCGCGGGATCGCGTCCAGCAGGGCGCGGGTATAGTCCGACTTCGGCGCCCCGAAGATGGCCTCGGCGGAGCCCTCCTCCACATAGGCGCCGTCCTTCATCACGCAGACCCGGTCGGCCAGCCGCGCTATGACCCCCATGTCGTGGGTGATCAGCACCATGGCCGTGCCGGTCTCGCGGCCGAGCTCGGCCATCAGGTCGAGGATCTCGGCCTGGACGGTGACGTCGAGGGCGGTGGTCGGCTCGTCGGCGATCAGCAGGGCCGGACCGCCGGCCATGGCCGCGGCGATCATCACCCGCTGGCGCATGCCGCCGGAAAGCTCGTGGGGATATTGCGACAGCCGGCTCGCCGCGTCGGGGATGCGCACCCGGCCGATCCAGTCCTTGGCGTGGGCCGTGGCGTCCTTGTCGCTCATGCCCAGATGCAAACGCAGGGGCTCGGCGATCTGCTCGCCGATGCGCACGTGCGGGGTGAGCGCGGTCAGCGGGTCCTGGAAGATCATGGTCATCTTCGAGCCGCGGATCCTGTTGAGCGCCCGAGGCTTCAGCCCCAGGATCTCCTGGCCCAGGAACTTCACGGAGCCGCTCGCCCGGCCATTGGCGGCCAGCAGGCCCATGACCGCCATGAAGGTCTGGCTCTTGCCCGAGCCGCTCTCGCCCACGACGCCCAGGGTCTCGCCGCGCTGGACCTCGAGGGAGACGCCGCGCACGGCGTTCACCAGCCCGTCATGCGTGGTGAAATCGACCTTCAGGTCGTCGATGGAAAGGACGGGACCGGCCAAGGCGACCTCAACTTGGGCAAACACGAGGGCCGACCATAGCCTCGGCGCCGTCCATTGCGAAAGCGTAAGCCCCAAGCCGCGCGCCTGACTGTATAGTGCCCGCGTGAGCCTGCCCGACGCCCAGACCCGCCCCGCCCTGTTCCTCGACCGAGACGGGGTGCTCAATGAGGACCCCGGCTATGTCCACCGCTGGGAGGACTTCCGCTGGATCCCCGGCGCGCGGGAGGCCGTGGCCGCCTTCAACCACGCCGGCTGGTGGGTGTTCGTGGTGACCAACCAGTCCGGGATTGGGCGCGGCTACTATGGCGAGGACGACGTGGTCGCCCTGCACGCCAAGATGTCGGAGAGTTTGGCCGAGGTCGGCGGTCGCATCGACGCCTTCTACTATTGCCCGCAGCATCCCGACGCGACCGTCGAGGCCTACCGCCATCCCGATCCCCCGGACCGCAAGCCCAACCCCGGCATGATCCTGCGCGCCCTGCGCGAGTGGCCCGTCGACGTGAGCCGCTCGATCATGGTGGGCGACAAGGACGCCGACATGGAGGCCGCCCGGCGGGCGGGCGTCCGCGGGCTGAAATTCCCGAGCGACAACCTGATGGTCTTCCTGGAGAAGGAGCTGGTTCCGGCATGATCGAGGTGAAGGACGTCGTTTACGACTACCCGTCGGCGCGGGCGCTGCATGGGGTGTCGTTCAAGGTCGAGGCCGGCGCCGTCCTGGCCATGGTCGGCCCCAACGGGGCGGGCAAGACCACCCTGCTGCGCTGCATGGCGGCGCTCGACGACGCCACCGAGGGGACCATCTCCATCGGCGGGCTCGACACCCGCGAGGACCCGCGCGGAGTCCATGCGACCATCGGCTACCTGCCCGATTTCTTCGGCCTCTACGAGGATCTCTCGGTGCGTCGGGCGCTCACCTACGCCGCCCGTTCGCGGGGGGTCTCCGAGGCCGCCACCCCAGCCGCCGTCGAGCAGGCCGCCGCCCGCGTCCAGCTGACCGACCGGCTGGAGATGCGGGCCGGGGAACTGTCGCGCGGCCTCAAGCAGCGCCTGGCCATCGGCCAGACCATCGTCCACGAGCCCCGCGTCCTGTTGCTGGACGAGCCCGCCGCCGGGCTCGATCCCGAGGCGCGCCGGGCGCTCTCCGACCTGATCCTGCGGCTCGCCAGGGAGGGCATGACCATCGTGGTCTCCTCGCACATCCTCTCCGAGCTTGAGGACTATTCCACCCAGATGCTGATGATCCGCGACGGTCGGGTGGCCGGCGGCGGGGTGGTGGCGGCCGGCGCCGGGGTGCGCGACGGGACCCGGATCAGCGTCACCTTCTCAGGCCCGCCCGCCGACCTCGACAAGGTGCTGGCCAAGCTGGACATCGCCCTGGAACGCCGCGACGGCGACACCGCCATCCTGCTGGCCGGGAACGGCGAGGACGACTCAGCGGTGTTGGCCAAGCTGGTCGGCGCGGGGCTGAAGGTCTCGGCCTTCCAGCCCACCCGCCGGACCCTGGAAGACGCCTATCTCGCCGAGGCCCAGTCATGAACCCGGAATTCCAGCGCAATCTCTGGCTCGAATCCGCGCCCCGCCGCGTGGCCTGGGCCATCGTCGTCCTGCTGATGATCTATGGCGCGGCGATCATGGTCCTGCGGACCAATCCCTATGGCGCCCTCACCGGCCTGGGCGGCGTGGGGGCGGTGGTCTTCGTGGCCTGCGGCATGATCTGGGGCGCGCGCGCCACGGGGGGTTCCATCCTCAACGAGATCGCCGACCGCACCTGGGACTTCCAGCGGCTCTCGGCGCTGGATCCCTGGTCGATGACCTGGGGCAAGCTCCTGGGCAGCGCCAGCCTGGCCTGGATCTGCGCGCTCACCGGCCTGTTGCTGATGGCCGCCGCCAGCCTGCAGCGGGGCGAGCCGGGCGCGGTCTCGACCCTGATCTTCCTCGTCGCCCTGGCGGTGCTGTTGCAGGCGATCTCCATGGGCGCGGCCCTGGTCGGGGTGCGCAAGGCCCGGGCCGAGGGCCGCACCGCCCGCGCCGGCGGGGTGCTTGGGGGGCTGATCGTTGGCGGCGTCCTACTGTCCTGGGTGGCGGGCTCAGCCGGCTTCCAGCGCGGCGCCGGGCTGGAGGGCTTCGGCGCCATGCTAGGCGCCAAAGGCCTGATCGACTGGGGCGGACGCTACTGGCCGGCCGACGGCTTCCGGGCCGTGTCGGTGACCCTGTTCGCCGCCTGGGCGGTGATCGGGGCCTGGCGGCTGATGCGGCTGGAGCTGCAGATGCGCAACGGCCCCGTCGTCTGGCCGGCCTTCCTGGTCTTCCTCGCGACCTACGCCGGCGGCTTCGCCTGGCGCGACGGCGGCCTTTCCGGCGCGCTCACCACCGGGGCGCTGGCCGTGGCGCTCAGCGCCTATGCCGCGGCCTTCGCCGAGCCCGCCGACCGGGTGCGGATGCGCCAGTTCCGCCAGCACGCCCTGGCCGGAGATTTCGCCCGCGCAGCCCCCTTGGCGCCCGCGCCCCTGGCGCCGCTGATCCTGGCCGCCCTGCTGGTGATCGCCGCCTTGGCCGCCAGCGCCGGCAGCTTCGCGCGGCCAGGCCTGGCCCAGGCCGCGGCCCTGATCGCCTTCCTGCTGCGCGACCTGGGCGTCATCGCCCTCTGCCGCCTGGGCGAGCGACCCCAGCGCGGCGACTTCGCCGCGGTGGTGGCGCTGGCCGTGCTCTACGGGGTTGGCGGCATCGTGGGCTGGTCGGTGGACCGGGAGACCGGGGCGGCCCTCTTCGCCCCGGTGAGCGCGGCGCCGATGCTCAGCCTGGTCTCGGGCCTGGTGCAGGCGGCCGTCGCCTGGGCCCTGGTCGCCCGCAGACTGGGACCTAACGTCCCTCCATCTGCGTCAGCATCCGTTCCAGCGTCGTAAGCTCGTCGGCCTCGCCGGCCGGCTTGTCCCAGCGGATGCGGCTGATGCGCGGGAAGCGCATGGCCACCCCCGACTTGTGCCGGGTCGAGCGCTGCAGGCCCTCGAAGGCCACCTCGAACACCAGGCCGAAATGAGCCTCAGCCTTGACCGCCCGCACCGGCCCGAACCGGTCGATGGTGTTGTCGCGGACGAACTTGTCGATCTGTTTCAGCTCCTCGTCGGTGAAACCGAAATAGGCCTTGCCCACCGGGGTCAAGGATCGCCTGCCGTCGGGACCCTCGGTCCAGACCCCGAAGGTGTAGTCGGAATAGAAGCTGGAACGCTTGCCGTGGCCGCGCTGGGCGTACATCAGCACCGCGTCGATCAGGAACGGGTCGCGCTTCCACTTGAACCACGGCCCCTTGGGCCGGCCGGCCTCGTAGATCGAGTCCCAGCGCTTCAGCATCACGCCCTCGGCGACCTGCGGATCCCCCGCTGGCGGTTCGCGGCGTAGATCGGTCAATGCCGCCCAGGTCTCGAAGGGCTGCAGGGGCGAAAGGTCGATGCGCGAGGTCTTGAGCCTGCCGACGAAGGCCTCCAGCCGCCGGCGGCGTTCGGCGAAGGGCAGGACGCGGGTGTCCTCGGCCCCGTCGGCGAGCAGATCGTAGGCGCGTATGCCGGCCGGGAAGGTCTGCAGCATCTTGGCGTCGACGGTCTTGCGGTTCAGTCGCTGCTGGAGGTCGCCGAAGCTGGCCACCCCGCCACCGTCGCGCATCACCAGCAGTTCGCCATCGAGGGCGCCCTCGAACTCCAGGGCGTCCAGCACGTCGGGGAAGGTCCTGGAGATGTCGTCGCCATTGCGGGTATAGAGCCGCCGCACCCCGGCCTCGTTCACGGCCTGGACCCGGACGCCGTCCCACTTCCACTCGGCGGCGTAGTCGGCCGGGTCGAGCTTGCCGAAGTCGACCGCCTCGTCGATGGCCTGGGCCAGCATCACCGGCCGGAAGCGGCCCGGCGCCACCGCCGAGGGCCGGTCCGAACGGCCCTCCAGCCAGGCGAACAGGTCCTCATAGGGCGGGTGCAGGGCGTGCCAGACCTCCTCGACCTCGGCCACCTCCACCCGGCCCAGATCGGCCGCGGCCTGCTTGGCCATGCGCGCGGACACCCCGACACGCAGGCCGCCGGTCATCAGCTTCAGCAGCGCCCAGCGGCCGGTGGTCTCCAGCCCGTCCAGCCAGGCCTCGATCAACCGCTGGACCTCGGTCCGCGAGGCGCCGCGCAGGGCGTCGACCACCTCCGACAGTTCCGGCTCGCGGTTGGCGCCGGGCCGCCCGGGCCAGACCAGGGCCACGGTCTCGGCCAGGTCGCCCACATAGTCGTAGGACCAGCGGAACAGGGTGGGGTCCATCCGCTCTTCCACCGCCTTGCGGATGAAGGCCGGCTTGGCGGCGTTGAAAACGAGGTCGCCGGTCAACGCCGCCAGGGCCCAACCCCGGTCGGGGTCGGGGGTCTGCGCCAAGTAGTCGCGCACCAGGGTCAGCTTGGCGTTGCGCGACGCCGTCAGCGACAGTCGGTCCAGGAGCTCGGCGAAGGCGCGCATGGAATGAGCTTAACGCGCCTGGAGCGGCTTGGCCTCAACCCTCGCCGATCATGCCGCCTTCCCGGTTCGGCTGGCGCGGCGCGGGGGCGGCCTCGTCGATCATGCCGGTCTCGTCCGGCGGCGGGTTATCGGTCGATTTCAGGCCACCTTCCTTCACGGGCTCCGGCGGCGGGACAGGCTTGTCGCGGGGTTCGGTCATGACGCGGCTCCTTCGCCCGACCAACGCGGCTTCGGGCCCCGTGTTCCTAGTCCTCGGCCTCGTCGTCATAGCCGACCAGGGCCAGCGCCCGGGCCTTGATCCCGTGCAGCTCGGCCCACCGCGCAAGGGCCTCCTCGCGGCCATGGGTGATCCAGAGCTCGCCCGGGCGGATCTCGTCGACGGTGGCGGTGAGCTCGTCCCAGTCGGCGTGGTCGGAGATCACCAGAGGCAGCTCCACCCCCCGCTGGCGGGCGCGGGCGCGAACCTGCATCCAGCCCGAGGCGAAGGCGGTTACCGGATCGGGGAACCGCCGCGACCAGCGGTCGGCCAGGGCCGAGGGCGGGGCGACGATGATGGCGCCGGCGAAGTCCTGCTTGTCCGTCGAGGTGACGGGGGCCAGCGGCCCGAGGTCGATCCCGTGGGCCTCGTAGAGCCGGTTCAGCCGCTCCAGGGCGCCGTGGACGTAGATGGTCTGCTCCCAGCCCGCCTCGCGCAGCAGGCGGATCACCCGCTGCGCCTTGCCGAGCGCATAGGCCCCGACCAGGTGGGCGCGCTCGGGGAACTGGGCGACCGAGCGCAGCAGGCGGGCGATCTCGCCCTTGTCGTCGGGATGGCGGAACACCGGCAGGCCGAAGGTGGCCTCGGAGATGAAGACGTCGCAGGGGACTGGCTCGAAGGCTCGGCAGGTCGGATCTCGGCGGCGCTTGTAGTCGCCCGAGACCACCATGGTCAGGCCCTTCCAGCGCACCACCGCCTGGGCCGAGCCCAGGACGTGGCCGGCCGGGACCAGGCTCACCTCGACCTCGTCGCGGGCGACAGTCTCGCCATAGGCGGCGGCCTGGGTCTCGTCGGCGAAGTCGTCTCCGTAGCGCTCGGCCATGATGGCGAGGGTCTCAGGCGTGGCCAGCACCCGCCCATGCCCCGCCCGCGCGTGGTCCGCGTGGCCGTGGGTGATCACCGCGCGCGCCACCGGCGCCACCGGGTCGATGTAGAAATCGCCGGGGGCGCAATAAAGCCCCTCGGGCCGGGGACAGAGCAGGGCTTCGGGCTTGATCATCCTTGGCGACATGGGGCCTGGTCTGACTTAAGGAACATTACATAGTATTCATATTGTGAAAAAGGGGTCATGACCAAGACTTAACGAGTATTCGGAAGAGAAGTTTCATATACCCCTCTCATCGGGTCGCGGTTGTCGCGGCCCACGCAAAAAGAGGGACACCACCATGCACAAGAGTTTCGCCTTCAACGGCCTCGCCAACCTCGTCCTCGCCGCCACCCCGCTGCTGGCCGTCGCGCTCGCCGTCTACACCCAAGCCTTCACCGCCGTCTAAGGTGCGGTCGCTTGATTAACGATCGAGAGACGGAGGCGCTCCGCGGCCGCTAGGTCCCACGCCGCCTCCGTCCAGATCGAACCCCTAGAATTCCTTCGTCACCAGAACACGGAACCGCTGCGGCGCGGTATAGGCGAGCGTCTCGGCCGGACTGGCCAAGTAGCCGTAATCACCCAAGACATTCAAAGCCTGAACCCGCAGGGTCGCCCTGCCCGGCAGGCGATATCTCAAGCCAAGATCCAGCGTCGTATCCGCTTCCAGCATCGGCTGGACGCCCCCGACCGCGCTCCGGTACGGCCGCCGGCCCACATGCTCGAGACCCGCATCCAGCGACAGGCCCGGCATGGCGCGAACCACATAGTTGAGATTGGCCACGGCCCGGAACCGCTCGACGCCAACCGGCCGACCCCCCGAGACGCCATCGCGGGTCGGGTCCAGCACATAGCCCCCCACCACCACCGAGAGCGTCTCGCTCAGCCGTCCGGCCAGCGAGGCCTCGACCCCACGGTGGCGCACCACGCCGATCAGGCCATAGACATTGGTCGCCGGCTCCAGCCCGGCATAGGGTTTCTCCGTCTCGAACCCGGCCACCACCAGCCGCAGGCCCGGGGTCAGGGCGTAGCGAAGGCCAGCCTCGACCTGGCGTACGCGGATGGCCGGCAGCAGTTCGTTGCGGTTGGCGGCCGAGGCCGGGGCCGAACCGGCCTCTTCCAGGCCCCGGCTGAGGCCGCCGTAGAGATCGAGGCGCTCCGTCACCCGATAGGCGCCCGCGAGGTTATAGAGCCAGGGGGACGCCTCGCGCGCGCTGCGCGATCCATCGGCGGCGACCGAGGCCTTTTCGTAGTCGGTGCGCAACAGCCCTGCGTTCACGGTTAGCCGGTCGCGCCAGTCGAGGCGATAGGACAGGCCCAGCCCCCGCTGGTCCACCTCGCTGCTCGCGTTGGCCCGCGCTCCGGAGAGGTCGGGCTCAGCCACGGCGCGGACCGGCCCCGCGAGAGAGACCATCCCAAGATCGACGATCCGATCCCCGCCGAAGCGGCTGTCCGATCGCCGGCCACGGCCGATGAAGGCCAGGCGGTGGCGCGTATCCTCCCACCGGCCGCTCCAGGCCAGCCGCGCCTCGCCGGACCAGGCCGTGGCCTGCTGGGCGGGCGAAACCACGGCGATCCCAAGCCCGGTCAGGTCGCCGTCGAGCCCGCGATAGAGGTGAGCCACCGCCCGGCTGGGGTCCTCCTGCGAGAAGACGCCGGTCAGGCCGAGGCTCCAGGCCCCGGTGAGGGGCGCCTGGGTCATGACGCCCAGGATCCGCCGCTGGCCGCGTTCGACCGCCCAGTCCTGCACTGAGCGCTGGCCGCGCTCGGGCCGCGGCGGCGGCACGCCGTCTGCGACGGTGAATCGGTAGAGGCCGCCGCGCTCATAGTCGTACTCGCCGCCGAACACCTGCAGCCGCGCAGGTCCCAGCGACACCCGCGCCGTCCCGGCCAGCAGCATGGAACGGCCCGATGGACCGCCCTGGCCATTGTCGTTGTCGAACACCACGCCCAGGCCCAGGGCGGCGGAATGGCGGTCCTGCGCATCACCGTGCTTGAGCAGAATGTCGACATAGGGCTGCTCGTACTCGTCGAGCCCGACGGTGAGGTAGCTGGCTTCCCCGGCCTTGGGGTCGCGGATCTTGTAGTCCACCACGCCTGACGGCCCCGGCAGGTCGATGGCCAGGGCGTTCAGGCCGATGCGCACCGTGGTCGACTCGATGAAGAAGCTGCTCACCCCCGAGCTCTTCACGAAGTACCCGCCGTTCACGCGATAGTTGCCCGCCGCCTCCAGGCTGAAGCCTCGCACCGCCGTGGCGTCATAGATGCCGACCGCCTCGTCCCCGGCGATGAAGCCGAAGGCGTCGTCGGCGCCGACCACGGCGTTGGCGGTGGCCTGGCCGAACGCCGGACCCGCGAAAAGCACGGCCGCCAGCGAGGCGGAGAGAGGGACGAACAGACGCATGACCAACAGGCTCCTCGACACGCGCGACCTCCGCGCGGGCCGTGGATGACCTGGAGCTTCACCACCCCACACTCCGTTTCTTGTGCGGGCATTCTTGGCGCGCCTTCCCCGCCGTCACGTTGACCGGACCGGGCCGGCGCCGCAAACCTGGGGGATGACCGCATTCCCAGAGGCCCTTCGCGAACTAGCTCGGAACATGGTGCAATCCGTGCCCCAGGCCGCCGCCCTCGGTTTCGAGCTTGTCACCGTCGAGCCCGGGCACGGCGCCATTTTCGCCCCCTGGCGCGAGGACCTGGTGGGGGATCCCGACACCGGAGTCATCGCCGGCGGCGTGGTCACCGCCCTGCTCGACCATTGTTGCGGCCTGGCGATCACCTCCTCGATGCTGGGCAATGTGACCGCCTTCTCCACCGCCACCCTGGACCTGCGCATCGACTATATGCGCCCCGCCGCGCCCCGCGCCGGCGTCACCGCCCAGGCCCACTGCTACAAGGTCACCCGCACCATCGCCTTCGTCCGCGCCCAGGCCTTCGACGCCGACCCGGCCGACCCCATCGCCACGGCCCAAGCGGCCTTCGTGCTGAAGCGGCCCGAAGCATGAGCGACCCCGCCGAACGCCTGCAGGCCTTCCTCGCCCGCGTGCCCTATGTGCGCTTCCTCGGCATGCGCGCCGAGCTGGCCGGGGACGAGATGACCGCCATCCTGCCCTTCGCCCCACACCTGATCGGCAACGTCATGATGCCGGCCCTGCACGGCGGGGTGATCGGCGCCTTCATGGAGATGGCCGCCCTCTCCCAGCTCTCGCTCACCGCCCAGAGCGCGCGGGTGCACAAGACCATCGACGTCACCATCGAGTACCTGCGGCCCGGCAAGGCCCAGACCACCTATGCCCGGGCCGACGTGCGCAAGATCGGCCGCCAGATCGCCAATGTGCATGTGGAGGCCTGGCAGGAGGCCCGCGCCAAGCCGATCGCCGCCCTGCGCGGCCACTTCCTGCTGGCGCTCTAAGCCGCCGCCTCGGCGTTCTCGCGCTTGTTCATCGTCGCCTGGGCGGCCATGGCGATGTCCAGGATGGCGATGCTCGCGACGGTCGCCAGGGCCGCGATCGCGTATTTTCGGCGCGGATTGCCGCGGTCCAGGGCGCGGGCCAAGGCGGTGATGTCCATGACGTCGCCGCCGACCCGCATCCAGAACCACGGCCCCGGCTTGACCGGCGACAGCAGGCCCGCGCCGGAGGCGATCTCGCGGGCCCCAAAGGCGCTCATCGCCTCGTCCTCGAACTGCAGCCCGAAGAATCTCGACACCCGCTGGGGCCAGGCCACGGCGACGATCCCCAGCCCGATGGAAAACAAGCCCAAGGCGCGTTTGGCGATCAGCAGATCCATCGGCGGCGTCCTCTCCGGCTCGGAGCCCAGTTCGGAGAGAATGACGTCCAAGGCGGCGGTTGGGTTCCGACCTAGAGTCCCAACGCCTTCTTCTCAGCCGCGATCTTGGCGAGCTCGGCTTCCGCCGCGGCCGTGGCGGCGGCGTCGCCCTTGCGCTTGGCGACGATGAGCTGGCCGGCGGCCTCCATCTCGCGCACCGGCAGCAGGTGGCTGTCGTCGGCCCGCTTGAAGGGCTTGGTCTGGATGCGCTCGAGGATCTTGCGCTGGCGCTCGGCTTCCGGGCCCTCGCCGACCCCGTAACTGAACATGAAGGCGTCTATCTTGGCCTTGAGCGCTGGATCCAGGTCCTTGCGGCGGATCATCGGGTCCTCGGGGATGGTCGGGGAGGTCCAGATCACCTCGACATTGGCCAGGGTGTTGCGGGCCATGTCGGTCTCGATCATGCCCATCCGGTCCATGGAGGCGGTGTTGTTGGTGGCCGCGTCCAGCAGGCCCTGGGCCACCGAGAACAGGTTGGCCTCGTGGTTGGCCGAGCGCAGGGTCTTGAAGCAGGCGTTGGGATCGACCCCGCGCGGCGAGAACAGATAGGTCATGGGCGCCAGGGTCCCCGAGGTCGACTTGGCGTCGCCCATGCCGAAGTCCAGGCTCTTGTCGCAGGCCAGCAGCTTCTCCAGCGTGATCCCCGAGCCCTTCTTGACGACGATCACCGCCTGGTAGCCGTCCGGCCCATCGGGCTTCACCGTGCGGGCGAAGACCTCGCCATTGGCCCGCCGCACCGCCTCCAGCCCCGATTGGTTGGTGAACCAGCCCACATCCGTCTGCCGGAACCGCATGGCCTCGATCAGCGAGGTGTAGTTGGTGCCGAAGAACGGCTTCACCGGAATCCCGATCTGCTTTTCCATCTCGGCCAGGAACGGGCCCCAGTCGGCCATCATGGTCTGGCGGCCCTCGGTCGACATGATCGAGAAGTTGAGAACGGTGGGCGCCGCGGGCGTCTTTTCGGCCGGCTTCCCGCAGGCGGCCAGCACCAGGGGAAGGGCCAGAACCATGCGCCGTGCGATCATCCGGGACTCCTCGATCTTGGCCCACAGCCGGCCAAAGTATCAGTGTCGGCGGCTTGCGTGACACGTTCGCGACGGAGATGAGCCGAAAAGTCCGCTTGAGGCGAGGGGCTTACGGCGCTAACGCCCGCCCATGTCCGTGACCAACACCCTGCAAGGCCTCTCCCACCAAGCCCGCGACGCCAGGAGCTGGCCCTTCGAGCAGGCCCGCCTGCTGCTCGACCGCATCCTGCGCCTGCGCCTGACCGACGGCGAGCGCGACCTGGCCGCCAATCTGATCGGCGAGGGCAAGGCCGCGCAGGCCGTGGCCACCTTCCCGGCCCTGCTGAAGCCGGTGGTGTTCGAGACCGGCTATGGTCCTTCCGGCCTTCCGCACCTGGGCACCTTCGGCGAGGTGGCTCGCACCACCATGGTCCGCGTCGCCTTCCGCGCCCTCACCGACGAGGCCATCCCCACTCGGCTGATCGCCTTCAGCGACGACATGGACGGCATGCGCAAGATCCCGCCCAATGTCCCCAACGGCGAGCTCCTGGCCCAGGACCTCGACAAGCCACTCACCGTGGTCCGGGATCCGTTCGGCACGCATGAGAGCTTCGGGGCGCACAACAATGCGCGCCTGTGCGCCTTCCTCGATGGCTTCGGCTTCGATTATGAATTCGTCTCCTCGACCGACTGTTATCGCGGCGGCCGCTTCGACCAGACCCTGCTGACCGCATTGGCGCGGTTCGACGCCATCCAGAAGATCATGCTGCCTTCGCTGGGCGAGGAACGCCGCGCGACCTATTCGCCGTTCCTGCCGATCAGCCCCAAGACCGGCAAGGTGTTGCAGGCGCCGACCCTCGAGCGGCACGTCGAGCGCGGCACGATCGTGTTCCGCGACGAGGACGGCGAGCTGACCGAGGTTCCGGTCACCGGCGGCGGGGTGAAGATGCAGTGGCGGCCCGACTGGGCCATGCGCTGGACGGCCCTGGAGGTGGACTACGAGATGTCCGGCAAGGACCTGGTCGACAGCGTCCGGCTGTCGAACCAGGTCTGCAAGGTGCTGGGGGGAACGCCGCCGGCCGGGTTCAACTACGAGCTCTTCATGGACGAGAACAACCAGAAGATCTCCAAGACCAAGGGCAACGGCCTGACCATGGAGGAGTGGCTGCGCTACGGCGCGCCCGAGAGCCTCGCCTATTACATGTACCAGTCGCCGAGGTCGGCCAAGCGGCTCTATTTCGACGTCATCCCCAAGGCCACGGACGAGTACCTGCAGCAGCTCGACGCCTTCAACCGCGGCCGGGCGGAGAGCAACGGGCCGGCCATCGACAATCCGGCCTGGCACGTGCACGGCGGCCAGCCGCCGGAAAAGGGCTCCCCGGTCAGCTTCTCCCTGCTCCTGAACCTGGTCTCGGCGGCCGACGCCTCGACCAAGGAGATTCTCTGGGGTTTCATCCGCAACTACATCCCGGGCGCGACCCCGGAAAGCGAGCCCCTGCTCGACCGGCTCTCCGACTTCGCGATCAACTATTACGAGGACTTCGTGAAGCCCTCGAAGCGGTTCCGCGAGCCGGACGCCAGGGAGCGCGCGGCCATGGCCGACCTGGTCGCGCGCTTCAAGGCCCTGCCGGCCGGCGCCGACGCCGAGGCGATCCAGAACGAGGTGTTCGAGGCCGGCAAGGCCGCCGGCTTCGAGCCCCTGCGCGGCTGGTTCCAGGCGCTCTACGAGGTGCTGCTGGGCCAGAGCCAGGGGCCGCGCTTCGGCTCCTTCGCCGCCATCTTCGGCCTCGACCGCACCGTGGCCCTGATCGAACGGGCCCTGGCCGGCGAGCTGGTCGGCTAGGCGCGCGCTGAACGGTCGGTTCATGGTACTGATCCGCGTCAGCGGAGGGGCCGATGCGACTGTTGCTCAACCTTCTTTGGTTCATCCTCGGGGGCTGGATCTCCGGGACCCTGTGGCTGTTGGCCGGGGCGATCCTGGCGATCACCATCATCGGCCTGCCGTGGACGCCGGCGGCGTTCCGCATCGCCGGCTTCAGCTACTGGCCGTTCGGCAAGACCATCGTCGACCGCGACACGGGCGCCACGAGCCTGCTGCTGAACATCCTGTGGTTCGTCCTGGCGGGCTGGTGGCTGGCCCTGCACCACATCGTCCTGGCGGCCGGACTGGCGGTGACGATCATCGGCATCCCCTTCGCCTGGCAACACGTGAAGCTGGCGATCCTCTCCCTGACCCCGGTCGGCAAGGCCGTCGTCGAGACCTGAGCAACGGGGGCTCACGCCCAGGTTACCGTCGATCACCTTGACGTAAACGGAAGCGTGGTTTTACAGTGTCAGGAATAGAAACACAGCGTCCAGGGAGGACGCCCATGCCCGCAGACCTGCGCCGGCCCAATCGCACCTTCACCATCCGGCAGCTCTGCCTGGAGTTCAAATGCACGCCGCGCGCGCTGCGGTTCTATGAGGACAAGGGCCTGCTGGCCCCGGCCCGCGACGGCATGAACCGGGTCTATTCCTACAAGGACCGCGCCCGGCTGCAGCTCATCCTACGCGGCAAGCGGGTGGGCTTGGCCCTGGCCGAGATCGGCGAGATCCTCGACCTCTACGACCTGGACGACGGCGGCGCGGCCCAGAACGCCAAGTCGCTGATGAAATTCCGCGAGCGCATCGTCGCCCTCGAGGCCCAGCGCCACGACATCGACCAGGCCATCGAACAGCTCCGCCACGGCTGCGACGCCCTGGAGAAGCACCTGGCGGCCACCCGGCCCGACCTGCTGCCCCGCGCCGCCGACTATGACCAGGTGCTGCGCGAGCGCCTGGGCGATCTGGAACACGCCAAATAGGCTTCGACGCCTCGTCGCGTCAGGCTATCCAGAGGGCTCGCGGCGCGCCGTGAGCCCTTTTTCGTCCAACGGAGCGGACATGCCCTACCAGCCTCCCGTACGCGACCACGTCTTCCTGCTGCGCGACGTGCTGCAGCTTGAGACCTATTCCAACCTGCCGGGCTTCCAGGACGCGGCCATGGACGTGGTCGAGCAGATCATCGAGGAAGCCGGCCGCTTCACGGGCGAGGTCCTGGCTCCGCTGAACGCCGTGGGCGACAAGCAGGGCTGCACCTGGAACCCCGACCACACGGTCACCACCCCGACCGGCTTCAGGGACGCCTACGCCAAGCTGGTGGAGGGCGGCTGGCCGGCCCTGGGCGCCGAACCCGCCTATGGCGGCCAAGGATTGCCACATGTTGTCAATCTGTCGTTCTCGGAGATGAGCTCCTCGGCCAACATGGCCTTCTCCATGTATCCGGGCCTGACCCATGGGGCCTATTCGGCGATCCTCAACGGTGGGTCGGACGACCAGAAGGACCTCTACCTGCCCAAGCTCGCCTCCGGCCAATGGGGCGGGACCATGAACCTCACCGAGCCCCACTGCGGCACGGACTTGGGCCTGCTGCGCACCAAGGCCGTTCCGCAAGGCGACGGCAGCTATCGCATCTCGGGAACCAAGATCTGGATTTCGGGCGGCGAGCACGACCTGGCCGAGAACATCGTCCACCTGGTCCTGGCGCGAATCGAGGGCGCGCCGGGCGGCACCCGCGGCATCAGCCTGTTCATCGTGCCCAAGTTCATTCCTGACGCCGACGGCAAGCCAGGCCAGCGCAACAGCGTCTATTGCGACGGCCTGGAAGAGAAGATGGGCATCCACGGTAACGCCACCTGCGTGATCCGCCACGAGGAGAGCACCGGCTGGCTGGTCGGTACTGAGAACCAGGGCCTGCGGCTGATGTTCGTGATGATGAACGAGGCCCGCATCGGGGTCGGCATGCAGGGCGTGGCCCAGGCCGAGGCCGCCTACCAGGCCGCCGCCAGCTTCGCCAAGGAGCGCCTGCAGGGCCGCTCGCTGACCGGCCCGAAGAACCCCGACGGCCCGGCCGATCCGATCATCGTCCATCCCGACGTGCGCCGGATGCTGATGGACAGCCGCGCCATCATCGAGGGCGGCCGCGCCTTCCTCTTCTGGACCGCCCTGCATGGGGACCTCGCCCACGCGAGCCCCGACGAGGCGGTGCGCCAGAAGGCCGGCGACTACATGGCCCTGATGACTCCGGTGGTGAAGGGCTACCTCACCGCCAAGGGGCTCGACGTCTGTTCCGACGCCGTCCAGGTCCACGGCGGCTCGGGCTTCACCGAGCACTTCCCGGTCAGCCAGTACATGCGCGATGTCCGCATCGCGCTGATCTATGAGGGGACCAACGGGGTCCAGGCCCTGGACCTGGTGGGCCGCAAACTGGCCGCCGACGGCGGCCGGGCGGTGATGAGCTTCTTCGCCGAGATCGACAGCTTCGTGGAGGCCAACCAGGCCGACGAGGGGCTGAAGCCCTTCACCGAGGGCCTGGCGGAGGCCAAGACCAAGCTGCAAGACGCCACCATGTGGCTGATGCAGAACGGGCTGATGAACCCCGACAACGCCGGGGCGGCGTCCACCGACTACATGCACCTCTTCGGCCTGACGGCGCTCAGCTACATGTGGGCCCTGATCGCCAAGGCGGCCAACGCCAGGATAGCGGCGGGAGAGACCGACCCGTACTACGCCAACAAGCTGGTGATCGGCCGCTACTTCATCCAGCGGATCCTGCCCGAGACCGGCGGCCACCTTGCCAAGCTCAAGACCGGGTCCGAGTTGATGATGGCCCTGCCGGCGGAGGCGTTCTGATGGCGACCTACACCGCCGATATCGAATGGACGCTGAAGGACGGCGAGGATTTCGCCAAGGGCCGCTACAGCCGCGGCCACACCTTGAGCTTCGACGGCGGGACGGTGGTCCCGGCCTCGGCCTCGCCGCACGTGGTCGGCAAATGGGCCGTGGAGGCCGCGGTCGATCCGGAGGAGATGTTCGTCGCGGCCCTGTCCAACTGCCATATGCTGACCTTCCTGCATAAGGCGCGCCTGGCGGGCTTCGCGGTCAGGGCCTATCGCGACCACGCCTCCGGGATCATGGAGGAGATCGCGCCCGGCCGCATGGCGGTGACCAAGGTGACGCTGAACCCGCAAATCGAATGGGATGGCGCGGCCCCCGACCCGGCGGCGCTCGCCCACCTGCATCACCAGGCGCACGAGGAATGCTTCATCGCCAATTCGGTGAAGACCGAGGTCACGGTGGTCTAGATGTCGCTCACCGATACGCGTGAGGCGGCCTGCGCCTGCGGGGGGCTGAGGCTCAGCCTGAGCGGCGCGCCGCGCCTGGTGTCTTCCTGCCACTGCCTGGCCTGCCAGAGGCGGACCGGCGCCCTGTTCGGCTCCAGCGCCTTCTTTCCCCGCGACCAGATCGTCGCCTTGAACGGCGACGAGCGCACCTTCCAGCGGCAGGGTGAGAGCGGCGGGATCCTGACCTTCCACTTCTGCCCCAACTGCGGCTCGACCGTGTATTGGGACAACCCGCGCGTGCCCGACTTGGTCTGCGTCGCCGTCGGGGCCCTTGCCGACCCGTCGTTCCCGCCGCCCATCCGCACGATCTGGACAGTGGCCAAACACGAATGGCTGAGCTTCCCCGAAGAGATTCAGCACTACCCGGAAAACCCGGGCTAGGGCCCGAGCAGGGCCGTCAGCCGGGCGCGCAGCGCCGCGTCGTCCTTCAGGTCGCACTCCCAGATCGTCTCGACGCGCCAGCCCTTCGCCGCCAGGGCCTCGGACGCCGCCACGTCGCGGGCCCGATTGCGCGCCACCTTGCCGACCCAGTAGTCGCGGTTGGCCTTGGGCACCCGCGAACCGCGTGCGCAGTCGTGGCCGTGCCAGAAGCAGCCGTGGACGAAGATCGCCAGCCTGCGGCCCGGCAGGACGATATCCGGGGAACCCGGGAGATCCTTGCGGTTCAAGCGATAGCGGGCCCCTAGCGCCGTCAGGACCTTGCGCACCTTCAGTTCGGGGGTGGTGTTCCTACCCTTCACCCGGCGCATCACCGCCGATCGCTTCTCCGGCGGATAGACGTCGGTCATCGGCCTAGAACCATCCCGCCGACTTCAGCGCCGGCGCATGGCTGCGACTGACCGGGACGCTGAGACCGCCGGCCAGGCGGGCCTCGCCCGCTCCGCGTCGCCAGCGCACGGCCTCGATCGCATCGGCCGCCACCCACCAGGAGCGGTGAACCTGCAGTCCGTGGGCGCCCGCCAGCTCGGCCAGGGCGTCGGCGAAGCGCAGGGTGACCAGGTCGGGGCCGGCGTCGGTGTGGACGCGGAGATAGTGGTCGTGGGCCTCGATGGCGATCAGCCGCGCGGCGCGGCGGCGAGCGGAAAGCCGGCGGCGGAACGCAGCCTCGGCCTCCGGCAGCGGCGGAGCCACCACGACGCGGGTCTCCACCACGGTGCGCGGCCGCCGCCAGACCAGGGCCCGCACCGACATGACCAGCAGGCTGATCACCAACACCTGCCAGAGCAGGTGCGGGAAGTGCGGCGGCTCGAAGGGCTGGGCGTACATCTGGCCCGGGATCAGGATCACATAGGCGGCGACGAAGGGCGTCATCAGCAGGCTGACCGCGCCGACCCGGCGCCAGAACGCGCCCAGCCGCAGGCCCACTGTCTCGTCGATGACGATCCCGATCACCCCGCCGCCGACGATGCAGGCCGTCCAATAGCTATAGCGCGCGGCCGCCGGCATCGCGTCGCTGCCAAAGGGTCCCACCGCGCCCATGAACAGGCCGAGGGCCACCAGCAGGGCGATGTCCGCGGCGATACGGCGCCAGGGCGCTGGCTGAACGAGAGGCTTCATCGGCGGGCCTTCGGTTCCATTCACGCAGATTTGGCGCCGTTCGCGGACCTCGGCTAGCGCGGCTGCAAGACCGCGGCAAGCTCGCCCCGAACCGGAGTGACCCTCATGACCCGACCCCTGACCCGGACCCTCTGGGGCCTCGCCGCCTTCCTGAGCCTGGGGGTGGCGATCTTCTCATACCGCTACCTGCCACGCCTCGGTCTGATGGACCCGGGCATATTGGCCAACCTGTTCGCCAGGCCCTGGCTCGACGTCCATGTGGCCGGGGCGGCGACGGCCCTGCTGCTGGGCCCCTTCCAGTTCCTGCCCGGCCTGCGCGAGAAGCACTGGCGGCTGCATCGCTGGATGGGCCGGACCTATGTCGTCAGCTGCATCGTCGGCGGGATCGGCGGCTTGGTCATGGCCTTCGGCAGCACGGCCGGACCGGTGGCCGGCGTCGGCTTCGGTGTCCTCGCGGTCTGCTGGATCACCGCCAATGTGCAGGCCTGGCGCATGGCCCTGGCGCGGCGCTTCGTCGAGCACCGCGCCTGGATGATCCGTTCCTTCGCCATGACTTTCGGCGCGGTGACGCTACGGCTCTATCTGCCGCTGTTCCCGCTGATCGGCGTGTCGCCCGCGGACGGCTATGTGGCGACCGCCTATATCAGCTGGATCCCCAACCTGATCGTGGCCGAGCTCTATCTCCGCGGCGCCTTCACCCGGCGAGTCGCCTACAGGCCGTCGAACAGCGCCGTCGACAGGTAGCGTTCGGCGAAGCTCGGGATGATCGCCACGATCAGCTTGCCCTGGAATTCCTCGCGGCTAGCCAGGTCAAAGGCGGCGGTCAGCGCCGCCCCCGACGAGATGCCGACGGGGATCCCCTCCTCGCGGGCGACGCGGCGGGCCATGGCGAAGCTGTCGTCGTTGGACACCTGGATGATCTCATCGATGATCCCGCGGTCCAGGATCGAGGGCACGAAGCCCGCCCCGATCCCCTGGATCTTGTGCGGCGCCGGCTGGCCGCCGGACAGCACCGGCGAGGACTCGGGCTCCACGGCCACCATGCGCACGGACGGCTTGCGGGCCTTCAGCACCTGGCCGACCCCGGTGATGGTGCCGCCGGTGCCGACCCCGGAGATCACCGCGTCGACGCGGCCCTCGGTGTCGTTCCAGATCTCCTCGGCCGTGGAGACCCGGTGGATCAGCGGATTGGCCTCGTTGTCGAACTGCTGGGGCATCACCGCACCGGGCGTGGCCTCGACGATCTCCCGGGCGCGGGCGACGGCGCCGGCCATGCCGCGTTCGGCGGGGGTGAGTTCGAGCTTGGCGCCCAGGATGATCAGCATCTTGCGGCGCTCGATGGACATGCTCTCGGGCATGACCAGGGTGATCGGATAGCCCTTTGCCGCGGCCACGAAGGCGAGCGCGATGCCGGTGTTGCCGCTGGTCGGCTCGACGATGGAGCCGCCGGCCTTCAGCAGGCCCTTGGCCTCCAGCCACTCGATCATCGAGACCCCGATCCGGTCCTTCACCGAGGCCAGGGGATTGAAGAACTCAAGCTTGGCGACCACCTCACCCTTGGGCTTCAGCGCCGCGGTCAGGCGCGGCAAGCGGACCAGCGGGGTATCGCCGATCAGGTCGAGGACGGAGTCGAAGATCTTGCCGCGTCCAGCGCGCTTGTAGCGGGCGGCGTCATAGGTGGTGGATCCGGCGTCGGCCATGGGGTGTCTCTGGCTGCAAGGGTCGATTGCCGGTGAACTTAGGCCCGTCGCCGCGATTTGGAAGCGCACTTCTTCTGGGGAAGGGCGCTAGCTGGGCTATTCGGCGGCGAGCGCGGCGTCGGCGGGCGCCAGCAAGGGCTCCAGGATCTCGGCGGCCAGCCAGGCCACAACCGGAACCACCACCCCATCGCCCATGACATGCAGGGCCGAGGTGGCCGTGGATGGGAGCAGATAGGTCTCCGGCAGGCCCATGAGGCGGGCCGCCTCCCGCCCCGTGACCAGGCGCGAGCGGACGCTGTCGCCCTGCGCGACGATCAGGGTCTGGCGCGATGAGCCGCCGCGCGGCGTACGCAGGCAGCCGGCCAGGCCATCGAACCGCGCCTCGGCCCGTTGGACACGGACCTCGTCCTCGACCCGCATGCGCTTAAAGACCGTGCCGACCTGGCGCACGCCGCTCGCCTGGGCGGCCGCCAGCCGCCTTTGGTGCAGCGGCGACATCAGCTCGATCAACCGCGCCGTCCTTGTCGATCCGTGCCAGGCGACCGCGTCGTCCGGCTCCAGCAGGCTGGCCAGGTCGGTGTTGCGCGCCGCCGGCGCCGCGCCGCGCCACCAGATCCAGCGGGCGGCGAGTTCCGACGGCAGCCGGGCGTGAGCGTCCCGCACCAGCCGGGTCTGGAAGGGGCTGTCGCCGATGAGGCGCGCCGGCGGAGGTTCCCTCGTGGCGATCACGAACACCCGCGGTCGCGACTGGGGCACGAAGCGTGCGGCGTCGATCTCCAGCGCGCCGAAGCTGTAGCCCTGAGCGGCCAGCGCCGCGCACAGGGCGGTGAAGTCGGCCCCGCCGTGTGAGGTCAGCAGGCCGCTGACGTTCTCGATCACCACGCAGCGCGGCGCGTCCGCCCCCAGCGCCTCGATCAGCCGCCAGAAACCGAAGAAGGCCGAGGACTTGCCGCCCGCCAGCCCGGCCCGGCCGCCGGCCAAGCTGAAGTCCTGGCAGGGCGAGGAGGCCCAGGCGAGGTCGGCGCCCCTCGGCAGGTCGGCCGGGTCGATGTTCCAGACGTCGCCCGCCTGGAAATGCTCCGCCGCGTCTTCGAAGTTGGCCCTGTAGGTCGCGGCCTTCACCGGATCGAAGTCGTTGGCGAAGGCGCAAGACCAGCGTTCGCCCAGGCCGAGCCGCGCCATGCCGCCGCCAGCGAAGAATTCCAGAAATGTTAGGGCGCTATTCCGACTCATCGGGCAGGAGTCTAGCCTGCCCGCGCCGCCGCGAAAGGACCGCCGATGCGACATGGTCTCCCCTGGACGCTTGCCGGCGTAGTGACCGCCCTGATGCTGGGCGCCTGCCAGCCGCAATCACCGGATGGCAAGGCCGCGCCGCCGCCGGCGGACGCTCCGGACGAGGCGCCGGAACCTCCCGAAGAGCCGGACGAGCCCGCCCCGCCGAAGGAGTTCACCGGCGACCTCGACGCGCGCGGGACCGAGCCCTTCTGGGCGCTGGAAATCCGCCCCGACAAGATCACCTTCACCCGGCCCGACCCGGAGCCGCCGGTGGTGGCGCCCAACCCCGGCGTCGGGGTCGACGACGGTCAGCACGCCGTGTGGTCGACCACCCAGAACGGCAGGACCTTCATGGTCAGCCTGGCGCACGAGGACTGCTCCGACGGCATGTCGGACCTGATGTACCCCTACCTCGCCGTGGTGACGCTCGGCGACCAGACCTTCCGCGGCTGCGCCTTCAAGACCGGCCAGCAGCCGCGCGAGGGCGGCAAATAGCGCGGGCGCCGCTAGGGCGCCCTTGACCTGACCCGTCCCTCGGGCGGCTAATTCTTCCAAAGAGTATGGGAGAGACGGCCATGGAAAAGGCCTGGGACCTGGTGATCCGCGGCGGGACCGTGGTGGACGGAACCGGCGCCGCCCCGTTCCGAGCCGATGTGGCGGTCAAGGACGGGCTGATCGCCCGCATCGGCGAGGTCGCCGGCCGCGGGACCGAGGAGATCGACGCCTCGGGCCAAATCGTCACCCCCGGCTTCGTCGACATCCACACCCACTATGACGGCCAGGCCACCTGGGACCACCATATGCAGCCCTCGGCCTGGCATGGGGTGACCACCGTGGTGATGGGCAATTGCGGGGTCGGCTTCGCGCCCTGCAAGCCCGAGGATCACGACCGGCTGATCCGGCTGATGGAAGGGGTCGAGGATATCCCGTTCCCGGTCCTGACCGAGGGCCTGCCCTGGAACTGGGAGAGCTTCCCCGACTATCTGGACAGCCTGGACCGGCGGTCCTTCGACGTGGACATCGGGACCCAGCTGCCCCACGCGGCCCTGCGGGTCTATGTGATGGGCGAGCGCGGCGCCAATCGCGAGGACGCCACGGAGGCCGACATCCACGCCATGGCCGCCATCGCCAGGCGGGCGGTGGAGGCTGGCGCCCTGGGCTTCTCCACCTCACGGACGCTGAACCACCGCACCAGCGACGGCCAGCCGACGCCCACACTGACGGCCTCCGAGGACGAGCTGGCCGGCATCGCCATGGGCCTGGCCGCCGCCGGCAAGGGGACCCTGCAGTTCGTCTCCGACTTCGCCGATCCGGAGGCCGAGTTCGCCATGCTGCGCCGTTTGGTGGAACGGTCGGGCCGGCCGCTGTCCTTCTCCCTGGTGCAGAGTCCGCGCGATCCCGACCAGTGGAAGCTGCTGCTGGAGCGCCTGGCCGAGGCGTCGGCCGCCGGGTTGGAGATGCGCGCCCAGGTCTGCGGCCGGCCGGTGGGCATCCTGTTCGGCTTCGAGCTGACCCTCAATCCGTTCAGCGCCTATCCGACCTATCGCGACATCGCCAAGCTGCCCCTGGCGCAACGGATCGCACGACTGCGGGATCCGGACTTCCGCGCCCGGCTGCTGGCCGACGGCGCGCCCGGAGGGCCGGGCTTTGCGGCCAACATGACCCGCAATTGGCACATCATGTTCCTGATGGGCGAGACCCCGGACTATGAGCAGACCACCGACCGCACCATCGCCGCCCTGGCCGCCGCCCAGGGGACGACGCCGGAAGCACTGGCCCTGGACCACATGCTCTCGAACGACGGCAAGGGCATGCTCTACCTGCCGTTCCTCAACTACGCCAACGGCTCGCTGGACCCCAGCCACGCCATGCTGACCCATCCCGACACCGTGCCCGGCCTCTCGGACGGCGGCGCCCATGTGGGGATGATCTGCGACGGCTCCTTCCCCACCTCGAACCTGACCCACTGGACACGGGACCGGACGCGGGGTCCGAAGCTCAGCCTCGAGGCGATGATCCGTATGCAGACGAACGACACGGCCAAGGCTGTCGGCCTGCACGACCGGGGCCTGATCGCCGAGGGCTACCGGGCCGATCTCAACGTCATCGACTACGAGAACCTGACCCTCAAGGCGCCCGCCGTGGCCCACGACCTGCCGGCCGGAGGCCGCCGCCTGGTGCAGCGCGCCGACGGCTATGTGGCCACCATCGTCGCCGGCCAGGTCACCTATCGCGACGGCGAACCCACCGGCGCCCTGCCGGGCCGCCTGCTGCGCGGCGCCCGGGCCGCGCCGGTCGCCATGGCCGCGGAATAGGGAGACCCGCGATGACCCCGCACGTGCTGGAGACCGCCTGCGAATGGACCGCCGACGACGTCGCCGATCCCGCCGCCTGGACCGAGCAACTCTCCAACGTCGAAATCGCCGAGCTGGAGGCGGCCATGACCGTCGCCCGCGCCAAGTCCGACGATTTCCTGGAGATCGAGAAGGCCGACTTCCCGCTGCCGACCCTCGGCGCCCGGCTGAAGGCCATCGAGACGGAGCTGATGGACGGGCGCGGCTTCGTGCTGATCCGCGGCCTGCCCCGGGATCGCTGGACCAATGATGACATGTGCCTGGCCTATTGGGGGATCGGGGCCCATCTGGGCCGGCCCTGGCCGCAGAACGCCAAGGGCCACCTGCTGGGCGACGTTACTGACCACGGCAAGGCCCTGGACGACCCCACCGCGCGGGGCAACGAACTGGGCCAGATCGGGCTGGACTATCACTGCGACGGCTCGGACCTGGTGGGCCTGCTCTGCCTGAGGACCGGGGCCTCCGGCGGGCTCTCGGCGGTCTGCAACTCGGTCTCGCTGCACAATCGACTGGTCCGCGAACGCCCGGACCTGGCGGCCGAGCTCTACAAGCCCCAGCCCTTCGACTATCGCGGCGAGCAGGCGCCGGGGAGAGCCGGTTGGTACCTGATGCCGGTGTTCACCGAGCATGGCGGACGCCTGTTCGTCCGGTTGATCGCCCCCTACATCCTGGCCTCGCAGCGCCACGACGACGCCCCGACCCTGACCGACAAGGCCCGCGAGGCGCTGGACTGGCTGAAGACCGAGGCGGACTGCGGTCGCCACGCGGTGATCATGGATTTCCGCCCCGGCGACATGCAATTCATCAACAACTACCACGTGCTGCATGGGCGGACGCCCTATGTGGACGACCGCGCCGCCGGCAAGATCCGTCACCTGAAACGGCTCTGGCTGGAGACCGAGGTCCTGGCCGACCGGCCGGAGATATTCACCAACCGCATGGGCTCGCACTGGGCGCAAAAGCGGGTGATCAGCCGCCTGGACGCGGTGACCTGAGGCCGTCTTGCCGCGGAAATGCTGCGCAGCATGGGCTGCAGCAAAACGCATCCGCGTCGCATTGCCTCTTCGCCTGCCGGGCGGCGCACGCCATATAGCGCCCTATGCCAGCCTCACGTCTTGATGAGGCGCGGGAGATCCTGCGCCGCACCTTCGGACATGCCGAATTCCGTGGCCGCCAAGCCGAGGTGATCGCCGAGATCCTGGGCGGGCGCAGCGCCATGGCCGTGCTGCCCACCGGCGGCGGCAAGAGCGTCTGCTACCAGATCCCCGCCATGATGCGCCCGGGCCTGGGCCTGGTGGTCTCGCCGCTGATCGCCCTGATGGCCGACCAGGTGGCGGGGCTGCAGCAATCGGGCGTCTCCGCCGCGCGGCTGGATTCCACCGGCGAGGCCTGGGAGCGGGCCGACACCTGGGAGAAGATCGAGGCCGGGACGCTGGACCTGCTCTACATCTCCCCCGAGGGCCTGATGCAGCCCTCCATGCTGGAGCGGCTGTCGCGCACGCCCCTGGCGCTGATCGCCATCGACGAGGCCCACTGCGTCAGCCAATGGGGCCACGACTTCCGGCCCGAGTACCGGATGTTGGGCCGCCTGGCCGACATCTTCCCCAAGGTCCCGCGCCTGGCGGTCACCGCCACCGCCGACGCCCGCACCCGCGACGACATCCGCGCCGAGCTGAAGCTGGAGGAGTCGGCCGAGTTCGTGGCCTCCTTCGCCCGGCCCGAGCTGGCCCTATCGGCCGAGCGCAAGCGGGGCGCCGCCCACCGGCGGGTGGCCGAACTGGTGGCCGCGCGGCCCGACCGCTCGGGCGTGATCTATGCCGGCTCCCGCGACGGCACCGAGAAGTTGGCCGAATTGCTGCGGAGCGAGGGCGTCCCGGCCCACGCCTATCACGCGGGCCTGGAGAAGGGCCTGCGCGCCCAGCGGCTGGAGACCTTCCTGGAGGCCGACGCCGCGGTGATGGTGGCGACCATCGCCTTCGGCATGGGCGTCGACAAGCCCGACGTCCGCTATGTGATCCACGCCGATCCGCCGGCCTCCATCGAGGCCTATTGGCAGGAGATCGGCCGCGCCGGGCGCGACGGCGATCCGGCCGAGGGCATCACCCTCTATGGCGCCTCGGACATGGCCTGGGCCTATCGGCGGATCGACGGGCGCGAGGTCGACGACGGGGTCAAGCAGGTCCAGAGCCGCAAGGTGCGCCAGCTCTACACCATGCTGGACGGGACCACCTGCCGCGCCGCCGGCGTGCGGCGCTATTTCGGCGAGGAGGGGGTGGACGCCTGCGGCGTCTGCGACCTCTGCCTGGGGACCGTCGAGACCATCGACGCCACCGAGGCCGCGCAAAAGGCCCTGTCGGCGGCCCACCGCATGGGCGGCCGGTTCGGGCGCGGCCGCCTGGTCGAGCACCTGCTGGGCAAGACCAAGGAGCCGTCGAGCTTCGAGGCCGGCCTCACCACCTTCGGCATCGGCAAGGAGTTCAGCCCCACCGGCTGGCGCGACCTGATCGACCAGCTCTTGTTCGATGGCCTGCTACGCGAGGATCCCAATGACGGCCGCCCCCTGGTGGGGCTGGGCGACATCGATGGGGTCAAGGCGGTCTATCGCGGCGAACGCCGAGTGGCTCTGCGCCAGGGCCTGGAGGAGCACGACCCCACCACCAAGTCCGGCAAGCCGCGCAAGAAGGCCCGCGCCTCCTCGGCGGCCACCGCCATCGGCCCGCACGACCAGCCGCTGTTCGAGGCCCTGCGCGCCTGGCGCCGCGACGAGGCCCACCGCCAGCACCTGCCGCCCTACGTGATCTTCCACGACCGCACCCTGGCCGAGATCGCCGTGAAGAAGCCCGCCGGCCTCTCCACCCTCGCCGCCATCAACGGGGTCGGCGAGGGCAAGCTGGAACGCTACGGCGAGGCGGTGCTCGCCGTGCTTCGGGGCATGGACGCCTAGGGCGCCGCCCGCGCCGACGACCTAGTGGATCGTCTGGCTATGCTCGCCGCCCGGCTGGGTGATGCCGCTCAAGGCCTCGCCCGCCTCGGCGTCGTGGCCGCTGCAGGCCAGGTCGGCCAGGGACACGATGCCGACCAGCCGCTTGTTGCGGTCCAGAACCGGCAGCCGACGGATCTGCTGCTGGCTCATATTGCGCAGTACGTCGTCCACATCCTCGTCGTCGAAGCAGTAGAGGACCTCGGTGCTCATCAGGTCGCGAACCTTGGCGTCGGGGCCTCGGTTCATGGCCACGCCACGGATGGCGATATCCCGGTCGGTGATCATCCCCACCAGCCGGTCGTTCTCGCTCACCGGCAGGATGCCGGCGTCGAGTTCGGCCATCCTCGTGGCGGCTTCGGCGGCGGTCTCGTCCGGATTGGCCATCCGGACTTCACGCGTCATGCATTCGCTCACACGCATATCGAACCTCATCGGGACAGAGGGCCCCCGCATGAGGTGAACCACGGCCCAGGGCCGTTGTTCCTGCGTGACCTAGAACTTCGCCTTCACCTCGACGCCGAGGGTGCGCGGGTCGTTGACGAAGCCGGTCAGGTTGTTGAAGTCGATGCCGCCTTCCAGGCTCTCGTCGTCGGTGATGTTGCGCGCGAAGACCGCCGCCTCCCAGCCGGCCGCCGCGGCGTAGCCGAGGCGCAGGCCGCCTTCCAGCAGCCGGTCGTCGGTGAACTCGGCCGACTGATAGAGGAAGAAGTTGATCTTCGAGCGATAGGCCCAGTCGGTGAAGGCGAAGAACTCGCCGTCGCCATAGGGGACGGCGTAGCGCGCTGTGAAATTGGCGATCCAGCGCGGGGCGTTGGGCAGGCTGTTGCCGTCGATCCGAACCGTCCCGGCGATCGGGCCGGCCGGGTCCAGCACCGTGCAGCCGCCGCCGCAGGGCTGGGTGAACAGGTTCGGATCCTGGATCTCGGTGTGATTGTAGGAGAGGCCCGCGGTCAGCATCAGATGCTCGATGGGCGCGGCCTCACCGTTGAACTCGAAGCCGTAGCCCTCGGCCTTGGCGGCGTTGATCAGCTGGTTGAAATTGGCCCCGCCGCCCACGGCGGTGAGCTGCATGTCGTCGATCTTGTAGAAGAAGAGGTTGGCGTCGACCCGGGCGCGGCGGTCGAACAGGTCGGCCTTGAAGCCGGCCTCGTACGACATCACCGTCTCCTTGTCGGCCACCGAGATGCTCGAACCGAACAGCAGCCGGCCCTGGATCGAGGGGGCGCGATAGCCCTTGGCGATGCGGGCGTAGAGATTGACGTCGGGCGTCACCGCATAGGTGGTGTTGAGGTTGAAGCTGATCTCGTCGCTCTCCGGCGAGGCGCGCAGAACGCCCGGCGGGACCGGGGCGAAGGGCGGGGTGATCAGCTGGGCGGCCATGAACTCCTTGCTGTCGTCGGAATAGCGCAGGCCGCCGCCGACGCTCCACTGGTCGGTTAGCTTATAGTCGAGATTGCCGAACAGGGCCCAGGAGGTGGTCTTCTGGTGCTGGATCGCGAAGCCGTTGCGGACGCCGCCGCCCAGGGTGTCGTAGTTGATCGAGTCGATCTTCACGTCTTCGAAGAAGTAGAAGGCGCCCAGGGTGTACTTCAGCGCCCCGGCGTCGCCGGCCACCCGCAGCTCCTGGCTCCACTGGGCGTGATAGGGCATGCCGTCGGCGCTCTCGGCGGTGAACGGGATGAAGCCCGGGCCGGACGGCGGGGCGAACACCGCGCCGAAGCCGCCGTCGATGTCGCCGCGCGAGAAGGCGGTGACATGCTCATAGGCGGTGATCGAGGTGATCACCGGCCCGCCCAGGTCGTAGGTCAGCTTCAGGCTGGCGCCCGAGGCCTCCACCGTCTGGCCCGAACGAGACTCGGCGTCCTGGAAGATGGTCTCGCGGTCGAAGCCCGGGACGAAGTCGTTGGTCCCCTTGGTGATGACATTGGCCCGGAAGATTTGCGGCGTGCCGTCCAGGTGCATGTAGTGGGCGTTGAACAGGGCGCTGAACGCTTCGTTGGGCGTGAACAGCAGCTGGCCGCGGAAGGCGTGCTCGTCATAGCCGCCAGTGGTGTTCTTCTTGCCGGTGAAGCCGTTGTCCACCCAGTCGTCGCGGTGCTGATAGAGGGCCGAGAGCCGGCCGGCCAGCACGCCCTCGACGATCGGACCGCCGACCGCGCCCTCGGCGTTGATCGTCCCGAAGGTGGCGTAGGAGACCTGGCCGTAGCCGCCGAAGGTCTGGCGGGGCTTGGCGCTGTCGAACTTCAGCACTCCGGCCGGGGTGTTGCGGCCGAACAGCGTCCCCTGCGGCCCGCGCAGCGCCTCGACCTGGTCGATGTCGAACAGCGGGAAGCCCTTCAGCACCGGGCTTTCCAGCACCACCTCGTCATAGACGAAGGAGACCGGCTGGGAGGCGTTGAGGTCGAAATCGGTATTGCCCAGGCCCCGGATATAGGGTCGCGGAAAGGTCCGGCCGAAGGAGGATTCCAGGGTCACGCTGGGGATGCGGGCGGAGAACACCCGGATGTCGCCTCCGGACGACCGGATCACCGCCAGCTTCTCACCGGAAACAGCTGTCACCGAGAGGGGCGCGTCGTTGAGGCTTTCGGCCCGCTTCTGGGCGGTGATGATCACCTCTTCCAGTTCGGTCCCGGCGTCCTGGGCGAAGGCCGCGCCCGGAGCGAGCACCGCCACGAGCAGAGCGGCGCGCGCCGCATGTTTCATGAGGCGCGTACGGTTGAGCCGCGGCATGGCGAAATCCTCTGGGCTGGAATTGCTCGCGCTCTAGGCGACTCCGCGCCGTCATGGAAGCGCAACCGTCCCGTCACGCGCACGACATCGGCCGCATGTGTCTCTGGCGCCGCGAAACGCCCGGAAATCGGGCGTCCGCAGCACATCCACACCCTGGCGGCGGCGGCGAGGCCACACTTGCCCGGTGAAGTTGGTGTCGTTGGGATCAAAATCGCCTCAGAAGGCTTATCGGACTCGGCGGCCGGTTGGCGCCGGTCGGGAATCCGAGATGCGACATGCCCCCAAGCCTTTGGCCGCCCTGGCGAACGACGTGAGCCCGGCGGCCGTGGCCGTCCTCAAGAAGGCGCAGGACGCCTTCCATGAGCGCGAGCTGCATCTGAGGGCGCTGCTGGACGCGCTGCCGGCGGCCGTCTACACGACCGACGCCGAGGGGCGGATCACCTTCTACAACGAGGCCTGCGTGGCTTTCGCCGGCCGGCGGCCGGTGATCGGCAGCGATGAGTGGTGCGTCACCTGGAAGCTGTACTGGCCCGACGGCACCCCCCTGCCGCACGACCAATGCCCCATGGCGCTCGCGCTGAAGGACGGTCGGCCGGTGCGTGGCGCAGAGGCCGTGGCCGAGCGGCCGGACGGCAGCCGTATCAGCTTCACCCCCTATCCGACGCCGCTGCTGGGGCCCGACGGCCAGATCACCGGCGCCGTCAACGTGCTGGTCGACATCACCCATCGCAAACAGGCCGAGGAACGGCTGTCGCTGCTGGCCAACGAGGTCAATCACCGGGCCAACAACCTCTTGTCGATCGTCCAGGCCACAGTCCGCCTGACCCAGGCCGACAATGTCGAGGACTTCCGCGACACCCTCGACGGGCGGATCGGCGCCCTGGCCCACGCTCACAGCCTGCTGGCCAAATCGCGCTGGGCCGGGGCCGACCTGTCCCAGCTGGTGCAGGAAGAGCTCGCCCCCTATGTCGGCGGCCAGACGCCCCGGGTGTGGGTGAGCGGCCCGTCCCTGCCGCTGCAGCCGGAGGCCGCCCAGTCCCTGGCCATGGCCCTGCACGAACTGGCCACCAATGCCGCCAAGTACGGCGCGCTCTCGGCGATCGGCGGCCGGGTCGAGGTGAGCTGGGTGATCACGCCCGACCAGACATTCGAACTGCAGTGGCATGAGACCGGCGGCCCGGCCACGACCCGCCCGCTACGGTCCGGTGTGGGCGGCAGCGTGGTCAAACGCGCCATGCGGCACCTGGCCGGATCGGCGGAGTTCGACTGGCTCAAGACCGGCCTGCAGTGCCGCCTGACCGGCCAGGCCGGGCTGATGATCGCGCCCGCGCCGGAGACCGGCCTTCCGCTCTAGTTGCACGGTCCCGGAAGGAGCTGGCGCGGATTGACCTTGAAGACTGACGGGTCCTTGGTCCAGGCGTCACGGATGGCCTGGTAGGGCGTTCGCCCCATCGGCGCATTCTCTTCCTGACGACTCAGCGGCAATGATGCGCCATCAGAGGCTGGGACTGCACACCTAGTGCTCGGGCGCGCCGTGCTCGCGCATCACCAGGAAGCCGCCGACGCTGACCACCAGACCGGTGATGAAGCTGCCGATGAAGCCGGTGTCGGTGCAGAACCACAGCGTGATGAAGATCAGCAGGGCGGCCAGGGCCAGGGAGCCCCATTTCGCCATCATCACGAACAGGTGGTAGGTCGACACCTGTTCCTGAATTTCCATGTCGCCGCGATGATAGTCGGATGCCATGGCGGGGCCGTCTCTCTTCTCGAAATAAAACCAGTTAGGGCCGGGACTACACGAACCGGCCGTCGGGCTCAAGCCGGCCAGACCGCCAGCATGGCGCGCAGGGCGGCCACCAGGGCCAGCGGCTGGTCGACCATGATGTGGTGGGCCGAGTCGGGGATGGCGATCTCGACGATGTCGTCCGGCAGCGGGCTGGGCTGGGCCTCCGCGCGGCGGCTCATCACCACCGAACGCTCGCCGTAGATGTGGGCCATGGGCACCACGACCTTGGGCTTGCCCTGCGAGGTCATGCCCATCATCCCGCTGCGGTCCAGCTTGTTCCACATGTTGGGATCGAACCGCCAGGTCCAGCCCTCGCCCGAGCCGTCCTCCAGCGGCGCGCGCTTCAGCGAGCGCCGCGCGATGAAGTCGGCCACGAACAGGTTGCCGGCCACCTGGGGCGGCATGAAGCGGAAGCGGGCGAGCGCGGCCTCGATGGTCGGATAGACCCGGCTGGCGCGGTCGGCGGTGGGGATGTTGCGGATCTGCTGTTGGCGCTGGGCTTCCAGCATCCGCTTGCCTTCCGGCGAGTCCGGCGGCGGGCCGCCGAAACCGACGTCGACCAGGATCGCCGCGTGCATTCTCTCGGGATGCTTCACCGCGGCGAAGAACACCTGCGAGCCGCCGAAGGAGTGGCCGACATAGACCGGCTTGCGGCCGCCCTCATAGAGGCCCGCGGCCCGGGCGCAGGCCTCGGCGTCCTCGGCGAAGTCGTCGAAGGCGTAGCTGTCGCGCCAGTCCGAGGCGCCCATCCCGGCCAGGGACATGGAGGCCACCCGGAAGTCGGTGGCCAGCAGCGGGGCGATGAAGCTCCACCACTCGGCATGGGCGGAATTGCCATGAGCCAACAGCAGGCCTGGCTTACCGGCCTCGCCCCAGGTCAGCAGCTCCAACTTGGTGCCGAGCGACTCCACGAAGGTCCGCTCCGGCTGCTGGGCGATGGCGTCCTGGAACCACTTGGGCGCGTCGGGCTCCTGGCCGCGGAACGGCGCCAGCGGCGCCTGGACCTCGGGCGGCAGGGCGCCGGGCTCGGAGTGGATGGGCCGGTCGTCATAGCCGACGGGCGCGCCTTCCTTGATCGCCGGATCCAGAGCCATCTACGCCACCCCTCGAACTTCCCGCTCGCCCGGCTTGCGCACGATGGAGCGGATTCCCTTGTAGACGCCAGTGCCGGTGATCAGGGTGCGCTCGCCGCACCAGATCCGGCCGCGGACGGTGAAGACGTCGTCCTGCTCGGCGATGATCTCGCTGGTCCCTTCCACCCAGTCGCCCATATGGGCGCCGGAGAGGAAGTCGGTGGTCAGGCGCACGGTCACCCAGCCGATCTCGCGCTGGTTGGAGATCACCCGGCCCCAGGCCATGTCGGCGAAGCTCATCAGCATGCCGCCGTGGCAATTGTTCATGCCGTTGGCGTGGTGCTCCTCGACGCGGAAGGCCATGACCTCCGCGTTCGCCGCCTCATCGCGCTTCGAATAGAACGGACCGACCGTGCGGCCGAAGCCGCGCTGCCAGAGATTGATGACATAGCCGTCTGGAACGACGGCGGCCTGCTCTTCGGTCAGATCGTCGGACATGGCGCAAGGTGACTAACGTCCGTTTGAAAAATGGCAAGCGGCGAAAGGGCGCGCCGCTTGGGGGCGCCGCGGACCATGCTGACCCCTACGGCGCCGCTGGCGCGCGACCGTGCCTCCGTAGCTCCGGGATTGCGCAAAATAATCCTCCGGATCGGCTTGTTTCCGGCAAGCTCCGTGGTGTCTTATCGCCGGTAAGAGACTGTGGGGATATCCGGGATGAGACGAGTTTGGACGGCGGTCGCGCTGATCGCGGCCACGGCCCTGGGCGGGTGCGCCACGGGCGCGGCGCCCACCAAGAAACCCGCCGGCGAGAGCGCCAAGGCGCGGCCCCTGGCCAAGGGCCTGGACGCCGCCAACAACGGCGACCCCTACGCCTCCACCTACCGTCCCTTGCCCTCGCGCCCGACCGCCCTGGTCGGCGCCAGCGTCTTCACCGGGACCGGGAGCCTGATCGAGAACGGCACGGTGCTGATCCGCGACGGCAAGGTCGAGGCGGTTGGCGCGGGCCTGGCCGCCCCCGCCGGCTATGAGCTGGTCGATGCGCGCGGCAAGTATGTGACGCCGGGCCTGATCGACACCCACTCCCACCTGGGCGTCTATCCCTCGCCCTCCGTGCCGGCCCACTCCGACGGCAACGAGCTGACCGATCCCAACACCGCCCAGGTCTGGGCCGAACACTCGGTCTGGCCGCAGGATCCGGGCTTCAACCTGGCCCGCGCCGGGGGCGTGACCACCATCATGGTGCTGCCGGGTTCCGGCAACCTGATCGGCGGCCGCTCCGTCACCCTGCGCAACGTGCCGGCTCGCACCACCCAGGACATGAAATATCCCGGCGCGCCCTACGGCCTGAAGATGGCCTGCGGCGAGAACCCCAAGCGGGTCTATGGCGGCCGCACCCGCGCGCCCTCGACCCGGATGGGCAATGTGGCCGGCTACCGGACCGCGTGGATCAACGCCGCCGACTACGCCCGCAAGTGGGACGACTACCGCGCCAAGGCCGACCGCGGCGAGAAGGCCGATCCCCCCAAACGCGACCTGCAGCTCGAGACCCTGGTCGGTGTGCTGAAGGGCGAGATCCTGGTGGAGAACCACTGCTACCGGGCCGACGAGATGGTCCAGATGATCGGGATCGCCCAGGAGTTCGGCTACAAGATCACCGCCTTCCACCACGCCTCGGAGGCCTACAAGATCGCCGACATCCTGGCGAAGAACGACATCTGTACCGCCACCTGGGCCAACTGGTGGGGGTCGAAGCTGGAGGCCTGGGACGGCATCGAGGCCAATGCGGCCCTGGTCCACGCCGCCGGCGGCTGCGCCATCATCAAGTCCGACGATCCCGACGTCATCCAGCGCCTGAACCAGGAAGCCGCCGAGGCGCTCGCCGCCGGCCGCGCGGGCGGCCTCACGATCAGCGAGGCCGAGGCCATCAGGTGGATCACCGCCAATCCGGCCAAGGCGCTCGGCCTCACCGACACCGGCGCCCTGGAGCCCGGCAAGCGGGCCGACGTGGTGCTGTGGGACAAGAACCCCTTCTCGATCTACGCCCGCGCCGACCGGGTCTATCTCGACGGCGCGATCACCTACGACCGCAAGGATCCGCGCTACCAGCCCAAGTCTGACTTCGAACTCGGCCAGGGGGCCAACCGCTGATGCGTACCCTATCCGCCAGCCTCGCGGCCCTCACCCTCGCCGCCTTGGCCACGCCGGGCCTGGCCCAGAACCTGGCGATCACCAACGCGCGGATCCTCACCGCCGGTCCCGGTGGTGAGATCGCCAGCGGGACCATCCTGGTCGTGAACGGCAAGATCACCGCCGTCGCCGGCGCCGACAAGGCGCTGTCCATCGCTTCGGGTATTCCGATCATCGACGCCAAGGGCGCGACGGTGACGCCGGGCCTGGTGGCGACCAACACCCTGCTGGGAGCCGTGGAGGTCCGCTCGCTGGGCGACGACCTCGCCGTCGACAATCCCGACATCGGGGCGTCCTTCGACGTCCAGTACGCGCTCAATCCGGACTCCACCCTGATCCCGGTGGCGCGGCTGGCCGGGATCACCCGGGCCATCGTCACGCCGATCCCGGCGCGCGGCGGCGGGGGCGGCGAGCATGCCGACGATGGCGGCGAGGCCGAGCAGTACACCGCTGGCGGCGGCGGGGATTCCAAGTCCCACGCCCTGTTCGCCGGCCAGGCCGCGGTGATCCACCTGGCCGAGGGAACCGACATCCTGGTGAAGCCGAAGGTCGGCATGGTGGTCCCCTTCGGCGACGGCGGGGCCAATGTGGCCGGCGGCGCACGCGGGGCCGAGATCGTGGCGCTCAAGGCCGCCTTCCGCGACGTGCGCGACTACATGCGCGACAAGGCCGCCTATGACCGGGCGGGGGTGCGCGACCTGGCGCTGTCCAAGGCCGATCTCGAGGCCCTGATCCCGGTGGTCCAGGGCCGCATGCCGATCATCGCCTCGGCGCACAAGGTCTCCGATATCCGGGCGGTGCTGAAGTTCGCCCGCGAGGAAGGGGTCAAGCTGATCCTCAGCGGGGCGGAAGAGGGCTGGATGGCCGCCCGCGAGATCGCCGCGGCCGGGGTCCCGGTGCTGACTGATCCGCTGAGCGACCGGCCGGAGAGCTTCGAGCTGTTGGCCTCCACCCTGGAGAACGCCGCGCGCCTGCAGGCCGCCGGGGTGACTGTGGCCATCGAGGGGTCGGGCGGCGCCCATCGGGTGCGGGAGATGCGCTACAACGCCGGCAACGCGGTGGCCTACGGCATGCCCTATTCGGCGGCCCTGGCGGCCGTGACGATCAACCCGGCCAAGATCTTCGGCATGGCCGACACCATCGGCTCCATCGAGGCCGGCAAGGACGCCGACCTAGTGATCTGGACGGGCGATCCCCTCGAGCCGCTCTCCCAAGCCACGGCTGTGTTCATCAAGGGCGTGAGCCAGCCGATGACCTCGCGCCAGACCGAGCTGCGGGACCGCTACAAGACGCTCAACGGCCCCTATCCGGTGGCCTATCCGAAGTAGGGGTTACGGTTTCAGCGTCCGTGCCGCGAGCCTCGCCTCGCCGCGCAGGGTCATCGTCTCCGCCGAGGTTCCGACGGACACCTCAACCCTGCCCGCCGCGATGCGCCAGCCGGGCAGGCTGACGTCGTAGCTGGCGAGCAGGCGCGGGTCGGCGGTCACGGTCACCCGCCGCATCTCGCCCGGCGCCAGGGCCACGCGGGACCAGCCGATGAGGCGCGGCCCACCGGCCACCGTCGCATAGACTTGCGGCGTGTCGATCCCGGCGCGGCCGCCGGTATTGGTGACGTCGAAGCTGACGGTCAGGGTCTCGCCGCCCTCGACCGACAGGCCGGCGTAACTGAACCGCGAATAGGAGAGGCCGAAGCCGAACGGGAACTGGGTCGGCTTTCCCGCCCGGGCGAACCAGCGGTAGCCGACGTCGGCGCCCTCCGGATGCTCCACCGAGAAGCGGCCCTTGTGCTGCTGCACGCCCGGGAAGGAGGTGGGGATGGTCTTCCCCTCCACCGGCGGGCCGAAGATCATGCCGGGGATCTGCGGCCGGACCAGGTCGTCGGTGGAACGCGGGAAGCTGATCGGCAGGCGGCCGGAGGGATTCACCTCACCGGTCAGGACACGGGCGATGGCCTCCCCGCCGCGCACGCCGGGATACCAGGCCTGCAGCAGGGCGGCGACGTCATCCAGCCACGGCGTCAGGACCGGGGTCCCGGTCTCCAGCACGACCACGGTCTTCACCCCCGTCGCGGCCACGGCGGCGATCAGGGCGTCCTGGTCGCCCGGCAGGCTGAGCGTCGGCAGGTCCTCGGCCTCGGTGCACCATTGGTCGGCGAAGACGATGGCCACGTCGGCGTCGCGGGCGGCCTCGGCGGCGGTCTGGGGATCGGTCCCGGCGTCATAGGTCACCGCGACATTGCCCAGCAGGCCCCGCAGGGCGGCCAGCGGCGCGGACGGATGGTAGGTGATCCGTGAGAAGGCGGAGGACGGCCCCATGGTCACCGGGATCTCCAGCCCCTGTTCGCCCGGCGCGATCACCTGGGACGAGCCACCGCCGGAGAGCACGCCCACATCGGCGTGGGCCCCGATCAGCGCCACCTTGCGCATCCCCGAGAGCGGCAGGACGCCGTCGTTCTTCAAGAGCACGATCCCTGCCTCGGCGGCGGACTGGGCGACCTTGGCGTTGGCCTGGTAGTCGGTCTCGCGCCGTTCGGCGGGATGGTCGAAGACCCCGTGGGCGATCAGGCTGCGCAGGATGCGGTGGACCATGTTCGCGAGCCGCTCGAACGGCGCCTCGCCCTGTTGCACGGCCTCCTTCAGCAGCTCGCCGAAATAGACCTGCTTATCGAGCTGCTCGCCGCTTTCCTGGTCGAGGCCCGCCAGGGCCGCCTTGGCCGTGGTGTGCACCGCCCCCCAGTCGCTCATCACCCAGCCGGGATAGGCCCAGTCCCCCTTCAGCACCTGGTTCAGCAGGAAGTCGTTCTCGCCGGCCCACTCGCCGTTGATCCGGTTGTAGGCGCACATGACCGAGCCGGGATCGCCGCGCTCGATGGCGATCTGGAAGGCCAACAGGTCGCTCTCCCGCAGCGCGCCCTCGTGGATGCGGGCGTCGACCACGTGGCGGCAGGTCTCCTGGTCGTTGAGCGCGAAGTGCTTCAGCGTGCAGACGATGTCGTTGGACTGGGCCCCGCGGATGGCCTCGCCCGCCAGCACCCCGGCCAGCAGCGGGTCCTCGCCCAGATACTCGAAATTCCGCCCGCAACGCGGCTCGCGGGTCAGGTTCGCGCCACCGCCCAGCAGGACATTGAAGCCCTTGTCGCGGGCCTCGGAGCCGACCATGGCGCCGGCGGCATAGGCCAGTTCCGGGTCCCAGGTGGAGGCCAGGGCAAGGCCCGACGGCAGGCCGGTAGCGCCGTCGCCCGGGCGGATCTTGCGGGGATTGGCGATCCCCAGGCTGGCGTCGGTCTCATTGAGCGGCGGAATGCCCAGCCTCTCCACCCCAGGGATGTAGCCGGCTCCCATGGCCGCGTCGGCCGGCGGCGGATTGACCAGGGCCGGCATGGGCCCGTGGACCAGGGAGATCATCTCGTCGAGGGTCAGTTCGGCGATCAGCAGCTCGGCCCGCGCGTCGGGCGACAGGCTCTTATCCATCCAGGGCTGGGTCGGCATGCTGGGGCTTTCTGAAGTGGCTCTGGGGTCACGCTAGCTATTTTAGCCCAATTGGGCAATAATAGAGTCATGGTCGAGACGGCGACGAGACAGCGGGGTCGCCCGGCGCGGGACTCGCGTCCGGTGGAGGAGACGAGACGCCTCATCCAGCAGGCCGCGCTGACCCTGTTCTCCGAGCGCGGGTTCGAGGGCGTCGCCCTGCGCGACATCGCCACCAAGGCCGGCGTCGAGCACAGCCTGGTGCGCTATCACTTCACCGACAAGGCCAACCTCTGGCGGGCCGCCCTGGGCCACCTGATCGACCAGATGAACGCCGACCGCGCGGTGAGCTGGCGTTCGACCCGCGGTCAGCCGCTGGTGGAACGCTTCAAGCAGTATCTGCGCGACTATGTGCGCTACTGCGCCCGGCATCCGGAACACGCCCGGATCATGGTCCATGAGACGGTCGGCGATTCCGACCGCACCGCCTGGATCGCCGAGCAGATCGTGGGGCCGCAACACCGCGCGGCCCACAAGACCCTGACGGCTCTCATGGACGAGGGCCGCCTGCCGCGGATGGAGCCGCGACGCCTGATCTACATGATGTCGGCGGCGGCCCAGGCGCCGTTCACCCTGGCCGGCGAGGTGCGCCACGCCTATGGCGTCGACACCGCCACCGAAGCCGAGATCGAGGCCCATGCCGAGGCCCTGATCGCCCTTTTGATCCGGGACTAGCCTGCCGGTCCGTCACCTGCTCAAACTCCCCCGAAAGATCGAAGGGAGCGCCCGATGCATGTGGCCTGGAGCCAGGAAGACCTCGCCTTCCGCGACGAGGTCCGCGCCTTCCTCGACGCGGAGCTGACGCCCGCCATGCGTCACGAGACGCGGCTCATGACCAGCGTCTACGCCCCGCACCAGCTCTCCGTGGCCTGGCAGGCGATCCTGCACGCTCGGGGCTGGGCGGCGCCCGCCTGGCCCGTGGAGTATGGCGGCTGCGGCTGGAGCCCGGCCCAGCGCTACATCTTCGCCAGCGAACTGGCCGCCGCCGGCGCCCCGCCCCTGTCGCCGATGGGGATCGGAATGTGCGGGCCCGTGCTGATCGGCCACGGCTCGCCCGAACAGAAGGCCCATTACCTGCCGCGGATGCTGACCGGCGAGCACCAGTGGTGCCAGGGCTATTCCGAGCCGGGCTCGGGCTCGGACCTCGCCTCCCTGCAGATGGCCGCGGTGGACGACGGCGACCATTTCGTCTGCACGGGCCACAAGCTGTGGACGACCCACGCCAATGTCGCCAACTGGATCTTCTGCCTGGTGCGCACTTCCCAGGAGCGTATCCCGCAGCAGGGGATCACCTTCCTGCTGATCGACATGACGACGCCCGGGATCGAGGTGCGTCCAATCCTCATGTTGTCCGGCGAGCACATCCAAAACGACGTCTTCTTCACCGACGTCCGGGTGCCCAAGGCCAATGTGGTGGGCAAGGTCGGCGAGGGCTGGACCGTCGCCAAGTACCTGATGGAGTTCGAACGTGGCGGCGGGGTCTCCACGCCGGGGCTCAAGGCGCGGCTCGACCGCATCCGGGAGATGGCCGCCAAGGAGGGCGTGCTGGCCGATCCCGGCTTCGGCTCGCGCCTGGCGCAGCTCGCCATCGAGATCGACGCCCTGGCGGCGGTGGAGCTGCAGATCCTGTCGAACCTCAGCCAGGGCGATGCGCCGGGCGCCAAGTCCTCGATGATGAAGACCGTGGGCACCGAGCTGAGCCAACGGTTGACAGAACTCGCCCTGGAGGCCGCCGGCGGCTACGCCGCCGCCTACCAGCCCCACGCCACCCGGCCCGGCGGCCCGACGCCCAACTACCGGCCGCCTTCCGACCAAGGCTATGTCGGCCCCGACCACAGCCTGACCGTGGCGGCCAAGTACCTGAACGACCGCGCGGCCTCGATCTATGCCGGGACCAACGAGATCCAGCGCAACATCATGGCCAAGGCGGTGTTGGGCCTCTAGCCGCGCCAGGGGGTCGGCGGCCGCACGAAGCCGCCGAACTCACGTTCCATCAGACCTGCGAAGGCGATGGTCGTGCGGTCCTCGAGGAAGGGCCCCACGGCCTGAAGGCCGATCGGAAGGCCGTCGGCGTCCAGGCCCGCTGGCATGGCCGTGGCCGGATTGCCGGTGAGGCTGGCCAGGGTTCCCCACAGGGATTGGGTCTCATAGGCGACCTTGGCGCCGTCGATCTCGATCATGGCCGGGCCATCGGATCCGTTGAGCGGCAGGGCCTGGACGGGCATGGCGGGACAGAGCACCACATCCCAGTCCTGGAAGAGGGCGCGCCACCGGTGGGCGATGGCCGTGCGCCGCCGGTCGGCCGCGATCCAGTCACGGTGGGAGCTGGCGCCGCTTCCAGGCTCGTCCGGGGCTTCGCCGCTCAAGGCGGCCATCAGCAGTTCGACGAAGGTGTCGGCGATTTCGCCAAGGTCGGGCAGGTGCGGGCTGCCCCGGCCGACCTTGCAGCCCAGCGCAGCCAGGGCCGTCGCGCGCAGATCGAGGGTTCCGGTGATGCTGGCCGCCGTGGGTACGAGGGGATGGCGGTCCAGCACCAGCACCCGATAGTCCTTCAAGGCGTCGTGCCGGGGCGGCGGCAGGGCGAGCCGATAGCCGACGGCGTCGCGGTCGTCTGGACCTGCGGTGACCTCAAGCGCCAGCGCCAAGTCCTCGGCGCTACGGGCCATGGGCCCCACCACCGACATGTCGACGCCGGAGGCGCTCGACAGCACCGGCGTCCCCGGCGGCGCGAAGCCGCGGGACGGGGTCAGGCCGTTGGACGGCTTGTGCGCAAAAATCCCGCAGAAGTGGGCCGGCGCCCGCAGGGACGAGGCCAGGTCCGAGCCGTATTCCAGCGACACGAAGCCGGCCGCCAGGGCCGCGGCTCCGCCGCCGGACGATCCCCCGGGCGTGCGCGACAGGTCCCAGGGGTTGCGGGTGACGCCATGGATCGGGTTGGCGCTCTGCCAGTCGGCCAACATGGTCGGGATATTGGTCTTGCCGATGACGATCGCGCCGGCCGCCTTCAGCCGCACGACGGCCACGGCGTCCTCGAGGACCGGGATGTCCTGCGTCCCTGGCAGGCCCCAGGTGGTGGGCAGGCCCGCGACGTTGAAGGCCTCTTTGACCGTCATCGGCAAACCCAGCAGGGGCCGCGTGTCACCCGCCGCCAGGGCTTCGTCGGCCTTGCGAGCCTCGGCCCGGGCGCGGTCGAAGTCGCGGACCACCACCGCGTTGATCGTCCCATCCAGGGCCTCGATACGGCTGATCGTGTGGTCGAGCAGCTCCGCGGCTGACACCTGGCGGGAGCGCAGATCGGCGACGAGACGGGTCGCGGTTCGATACTCCATGACGCAGTTCCTTCGGCTGGCGGCCGGTGTTTGCTAGCCGAGCCCGCTCGGGTGGGCTTGATCGGGATTGCGGGTCGCGGGAGGTTGGATGGATGTCGCTGACCAGCCGGGCGCTCTGGACGATCGACCGCAACCTGAGCCGCGAGCTGAGTCTGGCCGGGATCGCGGAAGCCTGCGGCGTCTCGCGCCACCATCTGGCCCACACCTTTCGCGAGGTCGCCGGCCGGCCGGTGATGGACTATGTCCGAAGCCGTCGGCTCAGCGAGGCGGCGGTGGCGCTGGCTGGGGGCGCCGGCGACATCCTGGGTCTGGCCCTTGAGAGCGGCTATGCCTCGCACGAGGCCTTCTCGCGGGCCTTCCGCGCCCAGTTCGGCGCGACGCCCGAGGCGGTCCGCCGACGCGGCTCGACCAAGGGTCTGGTCCTTTCCGGACCCGTGATCGCCCCCAGCCGAACAGCTCCGGGCTTGCCGCCCCCACGGTTCGCGTCAGCCGGTGAGATCCTGGCGGCCGGGCTCTCCCAGCGCTGCGCCTTCGAGGATGGTCCGACGATCACGGGCATCTGGCGACAATTCGGGCCACGCTTCGGCGAGGTTGAGAACCGGGTCCAGCCGATCCCTATCGGGGTCGTGGCCGATCCGGACGACGAGGGCCGGTTCGCTTACACGGCCGCCGCCGAGGTGCGCGACTTCTTCGAGGTTCCGGGCGACCTCAGCCGCCTGCGCATCCCGCCGCGGAACTATGCGGTGTTCGCCCACGACGACCACGTCTCGACCATCCGCCAGACCTACCGGGCGATCTGGAACGACTGGCTGCCGGACAACGGCAAGACCCTGGCCGATGCGGCCACCATCGAACGCCACAGGCCGACCTTCGACACCCGGACCGGACTTGGCGGCCTCGAGATCTGGATTCCGCTGGGGTAGCCCCTACCCCACCAGCTCGTCGAACTCGTCGACCAGACGTTCGAGCTGCTTCACGCCGGCCGCCCAGAAGGCCTTTTCGCGGGGGTTGAGGCCGAAGGGCTTCAGGGCTTCCACATAGGTCCGCGTGCCGCCGGCGGCGAGCAGGTCCTCGTAGAGCGGCGCGAAGGCCTTGGGATCTTCGCGCCGCTTCTCCATCAGGCCGCGCACCAGCAGGTCGCCGAAGGCGTAAGCGTAGACATAGAAGGGCGCGTGCACGAAGTGGCTGACATAGGCCCAGTAGTGCTCGTAACCGGCGTTCAGCTTCACCGCCGGGCCCAGGCTCTCGGACATGACGTCCAGCCACAGGCCGCTGATGTGGTCGGGCGAAAGCTCGCCCTCAAGCCGCGCGGCGTGGAAGCGGGTCTCGAACCGGTGGAAGGCGATCTGGCGGACCACGGTGTTGAGGCCGTCCTCGATCTTGCCGGCCAACAGGCCCATCCGTTCGGCCTTGGATGCGCCCGCCAGCAGCCGTTCGAACACCAGGCCCTCGCCGAAGATCGAGGCGGTCTCGGCAAGCGTCAGCGGGGTGTCGGCCAGCAGGGTGCCCAGCGGGCTGCACAGGGTCTGGTGGACCGCGTGGCCCAGCTCGTGGGCCAGGGTCAGGACGTCGCGCCGCTCGCCCATATAGTTCAGGAACACATAGGGGTGGCGGTTGGCGGTGACCGGGTGCGAATAGGCGCCGGACTGCTTGCCGGCCCGGGGCCGGGCGTCGATCCAGGGCTGGGCGAAGAAGGTCTGGGCGGTGTCGGCGAACTTGGGCGCCAGGTCGGAGAAGCTCTCCAGCACCATGCCCTTGGCCTCGTCCCAGCCGTAGGTGCGGGGCTGGGCAGTGTCGAGCGGGGCGTTGCGGTCCCAATAGTCCAGGGTCTTGCGGCCCATGACCTTGGCCTTCAGCGCATAGTAGCGGTGGCTGATCGACGGGTAACCCTCGACGACAGCGGCCTCCAGCGCCTCGACGGCGTCGGCGTCCACCTCATTGGCGATATGACGCGAGGCGGCGGGGTCGGGATATTTCCGCCAGCGGTCCTCGACCTGTTTCTCGAAGGCCAGGGTGTTCATGGCGAGCGCCAGGTTGGGGGTGCGCTCCTCCAGCGCCTTGGCGAGGCCCACGGCGGCCTGCTTCCTCCGCGCGGCGTCGGGGTCCGACAGGCGGTTCAGCGCTTCGGGCAGGGTGAGTTTCTCTGGACCGACCTTGGCGACCAGCCGGGCCAGGGTCTCGTCATAGAGGCGGGTCCAGTTGGCAACGGCCGGGCCGCGGTCGATCAGTATCCGCTCCAGGTCGGGCGACAGCTCGTGGGGCCGCGACAGCCGCACGCGGCGCATCCAGGGCCGCCAGCGGGCGGCGGGGGGATGGGCCTTGAACGCCATCTCGATCTCGTTGTCCTCGAGCTGGTTGAGCTCGAGGGTGAAGAACAGGCTCTCGGCGGCGATCTGCGAGGAACGGGTCCGCAGGTCGCCCTCGAACTTGGCCCAGGCCGCGTCGTCGCGAGCGACGGAGGCGGCGAGCGAGGCGTAGGCGCCCACGCCCCACAGGCCGTTGGTGGCGGTCTCGTAGAGGGTGATCCCGTGGTCCAGCAGTTCGCCCAGGCGCAGCGGATCGCCGCGCATGGCCACGAAGCGGCCCTTCAGCTTGATGAGCTCGTCATTCGCGGCCTTGGCGGCGGCCAGGTCGGTCTCGATGCGGGGATCATCGCGACCCACATAGAGGTCGTCGAGCCGCCACTGCGGCAGGGTGTCCAGTTTCACGGGCGCGTTCATGCGCGGACTGATAGCCGCTCCCCGGCGCTGCTCCTAGCGGGCAGCCGACATAAACCCCTTCCGTTCCATCCACTTCAGCGTGATCTCCGGCCAGGCCGCCACCGGCTTTCCGACCGCGAAGCGCAAGCCGAAACCGTGGCCGCCTTCCTCGAAGACGTGCAGTTCGGCCGGGACCTTCTTCGCGCGCAGGGCGTCGAACAGGGCGAGCGCGTTCTCCACCGGAACGCTGTCGTCGTCGGCGGCGTGCACGATGAGCACGGGCGGCGCGTCGGGGCGGGCCTGATCCTCCAGGGAATAGGCGGCGAGTTGCTGGGCGCTCGGCGACCCGCCCAGCAGGCTCTTGCGCGACCTCGCATGGGCGAAGGGCGGCTTCATGGTCCCAACGGGATACATCAGGACCGAGAAGTCGGGGCGCGCCGAGAGCGTGTCGGTGGCGTCGACCGGCACGTAGACCCGCTTGTCCCAGGCCAGGGTCAACTCACCCGCCACGTGGCCGCCGGCCGAGAAGCCCATGACGCCCAGCCGCCGGGGGTCGATCCCGAACTCGGCCGCCCGCCCGCGGATCAGCCGCAGGGCCCGCTGGCTGTCCTGGAGGGCCACGTCGGGACCCGCCGCCCAGCCTTCGTGCGGCAGGCGGTAGGACATGACGAAAACGGTGACGCCGCGGGCCGCGAACAGCTCGGCGGCCTCATAGCCCTCCTTGTCCATCACCACCCAGGCATAGCCGCCCCCGGGCGCCATCAGGATCGCCGCGCCGTTGGGGCGGTCGGGGCGGAAGACCACCAGGGTAGGGGTGACGACGCCGCGGACGATGCGGTCACGCAGCGCGTCCGGCGACTTGCGCCGCTCGATGACCTCTTCCTTGGCGGTCGCGTGTTCGCCGCCGGGAGCCGCGCCGGGCCAGATCGGGAACTGCTGGGTGTGCGGACCGGCGGGACTGGCCGCGCCGAGGGTGAGCACGGCGAAGGCCGCGAGGAGAAGCTTAGACACCGGTGTCATTTTCGGAGGTTACCCCGGTGCGACGGCCCAAACAATCGTCATCCTCCGGTCGTCTGAAAGACGATCCGGGGGACCCAAGCTGAGTTGCAGAATTTGATAGGCCGCTTGGGTCCCCCGGATCAGCCTGCGGCTGACCGGAGGATGACGAATTTTGTGTCAGGTCTTCTAGGTCAGGTCTTGGGCGGAGGTCCGCCCTTGGCCGGGGCGACCGCGGGAGCTGCGGCGCCCCGCGCCTCGGTGAGAACGTAGGCCCGCAGATCCTCGGCGCCCTTGGCGTCGAAGAAGCGGCTGAAGCTGGCCATGCCGCGCGTGGCCAAGGCCCCGTCGATCACCACCGATTTCCAGCTGTCGGCCGAGAGCAGCATCTGCGAACGCTTGAGGTCCGGCAGGAAGGTCCCGGTGGCGTTCGGCCCGTGGCAGACTTGGCAGTTCTGGTGGAACAGGGCGAAGCCGCGCTTGGCGTCGCCGGTCGAGGTCACGCCGGTGAGGTCGAGGGTCGCCACCTCCGGCCGCACATAGGCCGGCGCGACGGCCTTGCCGCCCAGCTTGAAGACCATCAGCCGGCCGGGCAGCCGCGGACGATCCGGTAGCAGGAAGGGCGCCGACAGGGCGCCGGCCCCGCCATAGCCGACCATCAGGGCCACATACTGCTCGCCATCGATCTCGTAGGTCGAGGGCGGGGCGATGACCCCGTTGTCGGTCTTGTAGGTCCACAGCTTCTTGCCGTCGCCCGCGCTATAGGCCGCGAACTCGCCCTGGGCGGCGCCCTGGAAGATCAGCCCGCCCGCCGTCGACAGCACGCCCGCGTTCCAGAAGTGCGGATGCTCGATGGTGAAGCGGGCCTTCTGGGCCACCGGGTCCCAGGCGATGAGCTGGCCCTTGACCATGGCCTTGACCGCCGCGATCTGGGCCTTGTCGGTGGGGAGCGCATTGGCCAGGAAGTCCGTGCCGACGTTCCAGCCGCCGGCCCGATAGGTGTAGCCGGCGTCCGGGGTGTAGGCGAACGGGACCACCTGGGCCGGGATATAGACCAGGCCCTCCTTCGGGTTGAAGGCCATGGGGTGCCAATTGTGGGCGCCGAAGGGGGCGGGGATCTGCAGCGACGGCGCCTTCTCGTAGCGCACGCCGGGGTTCTCGATGGGCCGGCCGGTCTTCATGTCGACGCCGGAGGACCAAGTGATCGGCACGAAGGGCTTGGCGGAGATCAGCGCCCCGGTGGCGCGGTCCAGCACGTAGAAGAAGCCGTTCTTGGGCGCCTGCATCAGCACCTTGCGCGGGGCGCCGTTCACGTTGAGGTCGGCGAGCATGATGTGCTGGGTGGCCGTATAGTCCCAGCTCTCGCCGGGCGTGGTCTGGTAGTGCCAGACGTATTCCCCGGTGTCGGGCTTGAGCGCCAGGATCGAGGAGAGGAACAGGTTGTCGCCCTTGCCGTCCGAGCGCTTCACGTGGTTCCAGGGCGAGCCGTTGCCGACCCCGGCATAGAGGAGATCGAGCTCGGGGTCGTAGGCCATGGCGTCCCAGACCGTGCCGCCGCCGCCGGTGGCCTTCCAGCCTTCGCCGAACCAGGTGGCCGCGCCCTTCTCCTTCATGACCTTGTCGGAGGCGGCGTTGTCGGGCGCCCCGGTGGGGTTGGGCGTGGTGTAGAACCGCCAGACCAGCTTGCCGCTGGCAGCGTCATAGGCCGAGAGGTAGCCGCGCACGCCATACTCGCCGCCGCCGTTGCCGATCAGCACCTTGTCCTTGATGACCCGTGGCGCGCCGGTGATCGTGTAGGGCTTGGCGGTGTCGGTGGTCTGGACGCTCCAGGCCTCAGCCCCGGTCCCTGCGTCCAGCGCGATCAGCCGGCCGTCCAGCGTGCCGACATAGACCTTGCCCTTCCACACCGCGACGCCGCGGTTGACCACGTCGCAGCAGGCGTCGAAGCCCTTCTCGCCCTTGACCTTGGGGTCGTAGGACCACTTGAGCTCGCCGGTCTTGGCGTCGAAGGCATAGACCTTGGACCAGGCGCTGGTGGTGTACAGCACCCCATCGACCATGATCGGCGTCGCCTCCTGGCCGCGATCGGTGTCGAACTCGTGCATCCAGGCCAGGCCCAGCCCGGCGACATTGGAGGCGTTGATCTTGTCGAGCGGGCTATAGCGCTGCTCGTCATAGGTCCGGCCGTAGGAGAGCCATTCGCCGTTGCCGCTGGCCGCGGCGATCCGCGCGCCGTCGACATCGCCGGCCTTGGTCCCGCCCTGGCCGCAGGCGGCGAGCAGGGCCGTGGCCGCGAGCGCCGCAGCGAGTTTCAGCATGTGCATGGTCGCCTCCCAGAGAGCCGTTCAATCGCGGCCTTGGGAGGAACTATGCGCGGAACCTCACCTTGGGCAAGCTGCCGCTGGGTCAAGCCGCGGGCTTTGTCCGATCGAGCGCCCAGGCGATCAGCCCGATGACCAGATAGATGGCGATGGCCATGCCGCCGAGACCGGCGCTGTCGCCACCGCCGGGCATGACCATGGCGGTGATCTGCACCGCCACCAGAACAGTGACGAACAGCAGTACCGGCCACAGCGCCTGCCCGTTGCGACCGCGCAGCCACGCCCAGGCCGCGGCGCCGAGCGCCAGCAGGCCGATTTCCACGGCCTGTTCCGGGACCGGATAGTTCCAGAGGCCGAAGCCGACCTTGCCGTCGCCGAACCAGAGCTCCAGGTCCGGGCGGTGGACCACGAGATCGAGGATCCAGTGAGAGAAGACCGCCAGGCCCACGAACACCGCCGCTCGCGTCGGCAGGCGCAGGACGAACCTGACCGCCAGGGCCGCGGCCAGCGACCAGAGCACCACCGCCGGCAGGCTGTGGGTATAGGGCATGTGATAGAGGTCCAGGCTCGATCCGGGCAGGGACGGGTCGATGCGCACCTTCTCGACCCCGGCCATCACCAGGGCGCCCCAACCGATGTCAATGAGCTGGGCTCCGATGACATAGGTCCAGAGCGGAGCGCGGGGCTCGATGGCCTTGGCGGCGAGCGAGGCGGCGTAGTGGCCGACGAACATGGCGGGTCCTTCCCGTGGATCAGGCGGCCAAGGTCCAGCTAGCCGGCGGAATAGGCAATCGACGGTTTCCAAACCCCGGCCATTCGCAAATGCAGAGGCGCCAGCGAGACGACCGCCGGGGTCTTGGCGAGGACGGCCAGGCGCATGGCCTCGTTGGACGCCTCGACCTCGCGGATCATGGCCTTGAAGCGCGGGTCGCCGCGCAGGGATTGGGTCGTCGGGTCGAGGTCGAGCCGGGTGAAGGCGTCGATGTCGTAGAGGACCCGGTAGCCCGCATCGATGGCCGCGCGGAGTTCCGCCAGGGCGCGCTCCTTGTCGCCCAGCATGGCGTAGGCTTTGACGCGGGCGATGCGCCGGGCGTTCATCTGGCGCAGGCCGGGCCTCGGCTCCGTCGCGGCCAGCACCGCCTGCACGATCCGGCGAGCCTGGCCCTGGTCGCCTGTCTGCTGGATGACATAGGCCGCGCCGACCGCGTCGCTGGCGAGCCGGGGCGAGACCTTGGGCGTCGGCTCGAACAGCTCCGGCGAAGTCACGAGAAGCTGTTCGCGAGCGAGATCGAACTGGCCCAGATGCGCCCCGGCCAGGACGACGCCGCTGCGCCAGACGGGATCGGGCTCCGGCTGGGCCAGCCCGGCCTGGGCGAGCCGCATCAGGCCTTGATGGTCGCCGGCCACGAGGAACTCGATGGCCGCGACGATCGGCCCGATGACCGGCTTTTCCTTCCAGTCATCCAGGGCCGCGACCGCTTCGCGCGGCATGCCGAGATTGTAATAGTAGTTGGCCAACTGGATCGACGAGGCCGGATCGGTCTTGGGCGCGGCCGCCAACCGGTACCAGACAACCGCCTGGTCCAGCCTGCCCTGCTCGGCCAGCACGTCCCCGAGTTGCTCCTTGGAGTCGACGTATTCCGGAAACAGCTCGACATTCATCCGGTAACGACGCTCGGCCTCCTGCAGCTTGTCGGTGGCGAACAGCGAGCCGGCCAGGGCGTTGTTGGCGACGCGGTCCAGCGGGTCGATCTCCAGCGCCCGGCGCAGATAGGTCACCGCCTCCTGCGGCCGGCTCCCGGCGATGAAGTCGCCATAGAGGCTGAGCGCCTCGGAATCCCGCGGCGCCAACTCCACGGCCCGCCTGTAGGCGGCCTCGGCCTGCCCCTCGGCGCTCTGCTGGCCCTCCCGGATGAACCGGATGGCGCTGAGCATGCCCTTGGCGACATAGGCCGAGGAGGATTTGGGATCGAGCTCCAGGGCCTTGGCGATCTGCGCCTCGGCGTCGCGCACCGCCGGCAGGAAGTCGCCCTCAAGGTGGTTCTGGGCCAGATAGGCCGTGGCGTAGGCGTAGTCGGCGCGCACCTCGGCGTTGTTGGGCTCCATCTCGATCAGCTTGCGATAGATGGCCTGGGCGGACTGGAGCTGCGCCTTGCCCTTCTGGCGCACCTGGCCCTTGGCGACGACCTCCAGCCGATAGGCCTCGGGATCGCGCCGCACCGCGCGCTGGGGCCGCTGGCCGGCCCCCAGCTCCGCCTTCAACGCCTCGGCCACGCCGTCGGCGATCTCGGTCTGGATGGCGAAGGCATCGTCCATGGTGCGGTCATAGGTCTCCGACCACAGGTGGAAGCCGTTCTTGACGCTGACCAATTGGCAGGTGACGCGCAGCCGGTCGCCCGAGCGGCGTACGCTGCCCTCCACCACATGGGCGACGTTCAACTTGCGGCCGATCTCGCGGACGTCCTCGTTCCTGCCCTTGAAATAGAAGGCCGACGTGCGGCCGGCGACCTTGAGGTCCGGGACCTGGGCCAGGCTGTTGGTCACCTCCTCGGTCAGGCCGTCGGCGAAATACTCGGCGTCCGCCGCCTTGCTGAAATTGGCGAAGGGCAGGACCGCCACCGACTTGCTGGGCGCGCTCATCCTCAGCCCGCCGCCGCCCAGGGACCCGGCCAGGCCGAAGGCGGTGGCCACGAATACGACGACCACGGCGGCGATCGCCGCCAGGGCGCCCCAGTCCATCCAGTTCAGCCGGCGGTTCGGCTCCTCGGCGGCGGCCTTGCTGGTCCGCCGGATCGAGCCGTCGGGACCCAGTTCGAAGGCCCAGGAGACCAGGACCGCGACCGGCAGACCCAGGGCCAGCAACAGCAAGGTGAGCGCGGACGCCCCCTTTGGAAGGTCGAGGGTTTCGAAGACGGTCTTGGCGACCTGGAAGACGCCCCAGGCTGTGACCGTGTAGACGCCGGCCACACGCACCACGTTGCGTTTCTTCAATTCGCTGAGGAAGTGCCGGAAATCCAAGGCCGCCCCCACGGATAACCTCGGCACTATGCTCGAAAGCGAGAGCAGGTGAAGCCCCAGCTTGCGCCGCCGCGGCGGGTCGCGGCAGTCTCGATCCATGAAACCCCTGGTCATGATCGGCGCCGGCCCCGGATCGCTTCCCCGTATCGTGGCCGAGATCGCCGCCGCGCGCGACGCGCCCCTGGCCGGCTATCTCGACGCCGGGACCGATCCGCGGCCGCCGACCACGCCCCTGGTTCGGCTGGGCGACGAAAGCCGCCTCGACGATCCCGCCTTCCTGGCCGCCCATGACCTGGTGGTGGCGGTGCAGGGACCGACCCGCCGCGCGCTATTGGAGGCCGTCCTCGCACGGGGCGGGTCGCTGCCGGTGGTGGTCCATCCGGGCGCGACCCTCTCGACCACAGCGACCCTGGGGGCAGGCACGATCGTCTCGGCGGGGGTCATCGTACAGTCGGACGCCCGGATCGGACGGTTCTGCGTGCTCAACACCGCCTGCACCATCGACCACGACAATGTGCTCGGCGAGGGGGTGTCCATCTCGCCGGGCGTCCACACTGCAGGCCATGTGACCATCGGCGACGGCGCCTTCATCGGCCTGGGCGCGGTGATCATCGGCGGGGTCACGGTCGGCGCTCGCGCGACGGTCGGGGCCGGCGCCGTGGTGGTGCGCGACGTGCCCGAAGGCGCCACCGTGGTCGGCAACCCCGCGCGACCCCTGCCGCCCAAGCCGCGTTAACCCCCGACTCAGGACTCCGAAACCCCGCCTTTACCCCGACCCTGTATCAATCCGGGTCAACGAGCCTCGTCCACGCAGACGAGCGTCCGGTTTCACGTGTGGGTGTTTTTCCAATGACCAAGACGGTCCTCGTCGTCGATGACGATCCGACGCAACGCCGGCTGATCCAGTCGGTCCTGGAGCGTGACGGCTTCGCCGTCGCCCACGCCGAGAGCGGCGAGGCGGCGATCACACGCCTGCAATCGGGCGCCGCGGCCGACATCGTCCTCCTGGACCTGGTCATGCCTGGCATGAGCGGCCAGGACACCTTGAAGGAGATGCGCGCGCGCAATTTCGCCACCCCGGTCATCGTGGTCACCGCGACCGGCGGCATCGACACCGTGGTCCAGGCCATGCAGTCGGGCGCCTGCGATTTCTTCATCAAGCCGGCCTCCCCGGAACGCATCATCGTCTCGATCCGCAACGCGCTCTCGATGGGCGCGCTGAAGGGCGAGGTCGACCGCCTCAAGAAGCACTCCTCCGGCCGCATGACCTTCGCCGACATGGTCGGCGATAGCCCGGCCATGACCCTGATCAAGCGCATGGGCGAGCGGGCGGCCAAGTCCTCGATCCCCATCCTGATCACCGGCGAGAGCGGGGTCGGCAAGGAAGTCATCGCGCGCGCCGTGCACGGCTCGTCCGACCGCGCCGGCAAGCCCTTCGTGGCGGTGAATTGCGGCGCCATCCCCGAGAACCTGGTCGAGAGCATCCTGTTCGGCCACGAGAAGGGCAGCTTCACCGGCGCCACCGACAAGCATGTGGGCAAGTTCCAGGAGGCCAACGGCGGCACCCTGTTCCTCGACGAAGTCGGCGAGCTGCCCCTGGACACCCAGGTCAAGCTGCTGCGCGCCCTGCAGGAGAGCGAGATCGACCCGGTAGGCTCCAAACGCTCCATCAAGGTCGACGTCCGCATCGTCTCGGCCACCAATCGCGATCCCGCCCAGGCGGTGAAGGACGGCCTCTTCAGGGAAGATTTGTTCTACCGCCTGAACGTCTTTCCGATGGAGGCTCCGGCCCTGCGCGATCGGCGCGAGGACATCCCGGCCCTGCTGGACCACTTCGTGCGCCGCTTCAATGTCGAGGAGGGCAAGACCGTGGTCGGCGCCTCGGCCGAGACCCTGGCCTTCCTCATGGCCTACGACTGGCCGGGCAATGTCCGCCAGCTGGAGAACGCGGTCTATCGCGCCATCGTGCTCGCCGACGCGCCCTATCTGCAGCCCTACGACTTCCCGGCCATCTCCGGCGTGGCGGCCCCGCCACCCGAGGCGACGGCCTCGCCGTCCAGCCGCGTTCCCCTTCAGCTCCCGACCGCCGAGCAGTTGGTGGCCGAAATGTCCGCCGACGCGCCGGTGCGCATCCTCGACAACCGCGGCCACCTGCGGACCCTGGAGGAGATCGAGCGCGACCTCATCCAGCTCGCCATCGAGATCTATGCCGGCCACATGAGCGAGGTCGCCAGACGCCTCGGCATCGGCCGGTCCACCCTCTACCGAAAGGTCCGTGAACAGGGCCTCGACGACGTCCTGAAAGGATCCGACGATGAAGCCGACGGTTCTGAGACCGCAGCTGCGTGACGACCGCCTGCGCGAGCTGATCCGCCAGGGTCGGCTCGCGGCCCTGCGCGCCGAGACGGCCCGCGCGGCGCGGGCGCTTTAGATTTTAGCTCCTCATCCAGCGCGCCGCGCGATTTGGAGTCCCGCCCTTCGGCGACAAGGGCGCTGAAGCCCGCAAACAAGGGGCAAAGTCCCCCTCGCCCAGAAGGGGAGCACCTATGGAAACCGTGCGGCTATCTAAGCCGCTTGGCCTTCCTCGGCGTCGTCCTGGGGCAGCAGGGCCAGCAGCGGCTGGGCCTCGCGGGCGATCTCGGCCTGGTCCATGACACCGCGCTCGGAGACGATGGCCAGATAGCGCTGGAAGTCGGTGGTCATGGCCGCCAGCTTCAGGTCCTTCATGCCATTGGCCGCGCGGTGCAGCTCGACCATCTGGGCCAGCATGGCGCGCAAGGCCTGGCGGGGATCGGTGGAAACCGCCGGAACAGCAGCCTTCAGGATCTTCAGCGCCTGGGTGATCCGGGCCTGGTCGGTGGTGGCGGTGGCGTCGGAGCGGCGCTTCAGCGGGCCGGTATAGTCGCCGGAATTGAACCGCCGCCGGTCGGGGCCGATATACTGCACCGCCTCGACCCAGTCGCGGGGACGCAGGGTCACGGCCTCCAACCGCCTCAGCAGGTCCCTGGCGGTGTAGGGCTTGCGCAGGAATTCATGCACGCCCGCGTCGCGGGCGGCCATGATCGCCGAGGGGGTGGCCGCGGCCGTCACCATGATCACCGGCGCCATGCGGCAGGCGATGTCGGACTTGCGTAGCTGGCGGGTGAAGTCGACGCCGTCGACGTCCGGACCCGACAGCTCCACGAAGATCATTTGCGGACTGACCTGGCGCGCGGCCTCCAGCCCCTTGCGGGTGGAGACGGCGTTCCAGAGCTGCACCGGGGCGATGTTGCGCATCAGCTCGGCGAGCAGACGGGCGCTGGCCGGCGCCGGATCGATGATCAGCACCTTCTGCATCAGCGGCGCCATCCGCTGGACAAGCTTGAAGTCGTCGTTGAACACGGCCCGGGCGGCTCCGAAGGACTCCAGCACATGCTAGCCCCATCGTCCTTAAGATGGCCTTGACGGCCTGCCGCTCGATCCTGGCTCCGATCAGTCCTGGAACGGGTCGCGCACCATGATGGTGTCGTCCCGCTGTGGGCTGGTGGAGACCATGGCCGCGGGGGCCCCGATCAGTTCCTCCACCCGGCGGACATATTTGACCGCGTTGGCGGGCAGGTCCTTCCAGGAGGTGGCGCCGGCCGTGCTCTCGCTCCAACCATCGATCTCCTCATAGATCGGGACCAGGGCCGACTGGGCCTTCAGGCCGGCGGGCAGGTAGTCGAAGGTCTTGTCGCCCAGCCGGTAGCCGACGCAGATCTTCAACTTCGGCAGGCCGTCCAGCACGTCCAGCTTGGTGAGCGCGATGCCGTCGATGCCGTTCAGCGCCACCGATTGGCGGACCAGGGCGGCGTCGAACCAGCCGCAGCGGCGCGGCCGGCCGGTGACCACGCCGAACTCCTTGCCCACCGTGCCAAGGTGCTGGCCGATCTCGTCATTGAGCTCGGTGGGGAAGGGCCCCTCGCCGACCCGGGTGGTGTAGGCCTTCACGATGCCCAGGACATAGCCGGACCCCTTGGGCCCCAGGCCCGATCCCGCCGCGGCCTGGCCGGCGACGGTGTTGGACGACGTCACATAGGGATAGGTGCCATGGTCGACGTCCAGCAGGGCGCCCTGCGCCCCTTCGAACAGCACCCGCTTGCCCGACTTCACCACCTCGTCCAGCAGCCGCCAGGCCGGCTGGGCGAAGGGCAGGACCTTGGGCGCGATCTCCTCCAGCGCCGCCAGCAGCTGGGCGCCGTCGTATTCCGGCAGGCCCAGGCCCCGGCGCAGCGGGGTGTGGTGGGCCAGCAGACGGTCGATCTTGGCCTCCAGGGCGTCGCGGTCGGCCAGGTCGCCCACCCGGATGGCGCGCCGGCCAACCTTGTCCTCGTAGGCCGGGCCGATGCCGCGGCCGGTGGTGCCGATCTTGTTGACCGCGGCGGCCTCGCGCGCCTGGTCCAGGTCGCGGTGCAGGGGCAGGATCAGGCAGGCGTTGTCGGCCAGGACCAGCAGGTCGGGGGTGATCGTGATCCCCTGGGCGCCGATCTTGGCGATCTCCTCCAGCAGGTGCCAGGGATCGACCACCACGCCGTTGCCGATCACCGACAGCTTGCCCTGGACCACGCCCGAGGGGAGCAGGCTGAGCTTGTAGACCTGGTTGCCGACCACCAGGGTATGGCCCGCATTGTGGCCGCCCTGGAAGCGCACCACCACGTCGGCGCGGTTGCTGAGCCAGTCGACGAGCTTGCCCTTGCCCTCGTCGCCCCACTGGGCGCCGATCACCGTCACATTGGCCATGCAGATACGATCTCCCGGCCTGCCGAGCGGGTCCGACCACGCCCTTCGACAGGCTCTCGGCGGGTGGACTGGATCGATTTTAGGAAGCGGTGGCGAGCGCCTTCAGGCGACGGGCAGCCGTTCGGCGGGTGTAGACCAGCGTGAGGCAGGCGCGTCAAGCCCCGGGCTCGCAGGCCCGGATCACTCCCCTCTCCCCCAAAAGATGGGTGGAGAGGAGGATGACCCTGCATCCGCGGAGCCCGAGGCCAAGCCTCAGAAGCTGTAGATCAGCCGCACGCCGGCGTCGTCCATGCCTTGGTTCTTGCCGCTCGAGAACACTTGGCCGTTGGAGATGTGCACCCAGGAGATCTCGCCCGCCCAGCGGTCGTTGAAGTGGTAGCCGAGGCCAAGCTCCCCCTGGAACAGCACCTTCGAGCCGAAGTCGATGCGGGTGTTGTAGAGGTGCAGCCGCCGCTGGATCTCGGCGGGGCTGAGGCCCGGCGCGTTGACCGGCGGCAGGTCGGTCTCGCCATCGGTATAGGCCAGGCCGACACCCGGCCGGAAGTACAGCTTCTCGGTGATGGCGATCGGCCAGGAGAGTCCGGCGGCCACGAAGTTCGAGGTGTTCTCGCTGTTCACGGAGACGAAGGCGTGGGCTTGAGGCCGGCCGATAGGCGAGAGCGTCTCGATGCGCTCGCTGCGCAGGCCGATCTGGAAATCGGCCCCGTCCTCGCGTCCGGCCGCGCCCAGCCCCAAGGCGTTTCCGATGAAGGTCACGTCGTGACCGTAGACGCCTAGCAAAAGATCGGCCGCGCTCACCGGTCCGGCCAGCGCCACCAGCACGGCGCCCAGAATCAATGCACGCATGAAAGCCTCCCGAGCTTGACCATAAACTAGTGATGCGGTGAGGCGTTCCAAGGGGCCCGAACATATCGCGCTCGTGGGCCTGGCGCGGTATGAGGCGGGTATGACCCGCCCCCGCTTCCATCTCGCCTTTCCCGTTCGCGACCTGGTCGAGGCGCGCGCCTTCTATGGCGGGCTGCTCGGCTGCCCGGAGGGCCGCTCCAGCGCCGACTGGATCGACTTCGACTTCTTCGGCCACCAGATCGTCGCCCACCTGGCGCCCGACGAGATCGGCCATCGCTCGACCAGCGCCGTCGACGGCGAGGACGTGCCGGTCCGCCACTTCGGCGTCATCCTGACCTTGCCGGACTGGCAGGACATGGTCGGTAAGCTGGAGGCCGCGAAGGTGAAGTTCATCATCGAGCCGCAGATCCGCTTCGAGGGCGAGCCGGGCGAGCAGGCGACCATGTTCTTCCTCGACCCCTCGGGCAACGCCATCGAGTTCAAGGCCTTCGCCGACGACGCCATGGTCTTCGCCCGGTGAGCGTCAGCCTGGCCGACATCGAGGCCGCCGCCGGGCGGCTCAAGGGCCACGCCGTCGAAACCCCGCTGATCGAAAGCCCGGCGCTCAACGACAGACTGGGCCGCCGGGTGCTGATCAAACCCGAGACCCTGCAGCGGGTCGGAGCGTTCAAGTTCCGCGGCGCCTATAACCGCCTGGTCCAGCTCTCGCCCGACGAGCGGACGCGTGGGGTGGTGGCCTTTTCCTCCGGCAACCACGCCCAGGGCGTGGCCCTGGCGGCCAGGCTGCTGGGCATGCCGGCCCTGATCGTCATGCCCTCCGACGCCCCGGCCGTGAAGGTCGAGGCGACGCGCGGCTATGGCGCCGAGATCCGGCTCTATGATCGGCTGACCGATGACCGGGTGGCCATCGCCGCCCAGATCGCCGCCGAGCGCGGCAGCGTGGTCGTGCCGGCCTTCGACGACCCGCACATCATCGCCGGCCAGGGCACGGTCGGATTGGAACTGGTCCGCCAGGCGCAGGCCCTGGGCGTGACCTTCGACGTGGTCGCCTGCCCCATCGGCGGCGGCGGCCTGTTGGCTGGGGTCTCCACCGCGGTCAAGGCGCTCTCGCCCAATACGGCCATCGTGGGGGTGGAGCCGGCGGGCTTCGACGATACGCTGCGGTCCCTGGAGAAGGGCGAGCGCGTGACACTCACCCCCACGACCCGCTCGCTCTGCGACGCCCTGGAGAGCCCGGCCCCCGGCCACCTCACCTTCCCCATCCTGCAGAAGACCGTCGCCGACGTGGCCCTGGTCACCGACGCGGAGGTCGCCCAGGCCATGCGCTACGCCTTCTCGGTGCTGAAACTGGTCGTGGAGCCCGGCGGCTCGGTGGGCCTGGCCGCCCTGCTGGCCGGCAAGGTCAAGTCCTGGGGCGACGGATCGACCGGCCTGGTGCTCTCCGGCGGTAATGTCGACCCCGAGCTGTTCGCCAAGGTCCTGCGCGAGGAGGTCTGATGATCCGCGGAAGCTGCCACTGCAAGGCCACCCAGTTCGAGGTGACCCATCCGCCAAAGGACGTGAACTCCTGCAACTGCACCCTTTGCACCAAGCGCGGGGGGCTCTGGGCCTATTACGCCGAGGCCGAGTTCAAGCTGACCACCGCCCCCGACCGGGTCTCCACCTACCAGTGGGGCGACTACATGATGAAGCTGCACTACTGCGCGATCTGCGGCTGCAGCACCTATAACGAGGGGCCCACCTGGGTCGGCCGCGAGCTCGATTTCGACCGCATCACCATCGGCGTCAACGCCCGGCTGTTCGACGACTTCGACCTGGACCAGGTCCCGGTCCGCTACTCCGACAACCGCTAACCCGCCAGCGCCGCGCGCGCCGCCGCCGGCAGCCAGCCATCGACTCGGTTCCTGGCCGCGTCCGACAGCGCTCCATGGGCCTCGCGGAGCTGGGCGAGGCAGCGGACCTGATACTTGAAGACCCCCTGGCTGTAGGGCCGGCCCATCAGCTCGACCTCGAAGGTCTCCTCGCCCCGGCCAGCCGCCTCGGCATTGGCCAGCAGGAACGGCAGGTATACCTCGGCGGCCAGTTCCAGCAGGCCGCGCATCGCGGCGGTCGGTTCGTCGCGCCACTCGCCCTCCACCCCGCTGGCGTCATCGAGACCGGCGATCCAGCGCATCAGATAGGGCGCGCGGGCCAGCATCAGGTCGTGCGGCGTCGGATCGGTGGCGAGCTGCGAGAACTGGCCGAACCAGGCGAAATCCGCCAGCGAGGGGCGCGAGCCGAACAGGTAGCCCTCGTCCGTCGCCATGACGTCCAGCAGGTCGAAGGCCCGCTCCGTGCTGGCCTCGATCACCGGGGCGTTCTGCGGCGTGCAGCCCACCAGGGCCATCCGCCCGGTCTGGCGCTCCCGGAAGGTCTGGCCGAAGGTCTCGATGCGCTCGCGCCCCTGGCCGCGGAACCGGTCGAAGGCCAGCCAGCGGCCCATCTGGATCTGATCGCGATCAAGGTTCCAGCGGTGATGGAACATGGCCTTGGTGCCCCACTCGTCGGCCATGTCCTCCAGCAGGAAGTTCGCGAAGGCCTGGGCTTCGTCGTCCGGGATCACCGAGCGCTCGGCGTGGCGGCGCTCCAGCTCCGCCACCAGGGGCGTGGAGTCGTTCATCACCGTCCCGTCGGGGAACTCCAGCACCGGGATGACCGGCGCGCGAACCTGGGCGAACAGCGCTCCCATGGTCGTGGGATCGTTGGCCGCGATCCAGATGTGCGGCAGGCGGCGGTAGCGCAGGACGGCGCGGACCTTCAGGGAATAGGGCGAGCCCAGCCCGCCATACAGCCGATACATCCGCTCTCCCCCCGTGTTTGCGCCATCTGACCCCCTGGTGTCCTTGCCGCCAAGCCCGACGAGGCCCAAATCACCGGCCATGACGATGATCCGCCCCGCCGACGCGACCGACTGGCCCGCGATCTGGGCCATACTCGAGCCCACCATCCGGGCCGGCGAGACCTATGGCCTGGACCGCGCCATGGACGAGGCCGCCGCCCGCGCCTACTGGCTCAATCCCGCCAACGACCCCTTCGTATTCGAGCAGGACGGCGAGATCCTGGGGACCTACTACCTGCGCGCCAACCAGGCGGGCGGCGGGGCCCATGTCTGCAACTGCGGATTCATGACCGGCCAGGCGGCCCAGGGCAAAGGCGTGGCCCGCGCCATGGGCCGGCACGCCCTCGACCATGCCCGGGCGCGGGGATTTCGCGCCATGCAGTTCAACTTCGTGGTCGCCACCAACACCCGCGCGGTGACGCTGTGGGAGAGCCTGGGCTTCACGACCGTCGGCCGCCTGCCCGGCGCCTTCGCCCATCCGACCCTGGGCTATGTCGACGCCCTGGTCATGTTCCAGGCGCTGTGAGCGCCGGGCTCGCGAGGCGCCGATAGATCGTCGCATAGGGCGCCAGCATGATGGCGTGCAGCGCCGCGGTCAGGAACGAACCTGCCCCGAACACCGCCACGCCGACGATGACGGCGATCATCAGCCAGTTCTCGGGCGGGTTCGCGAACAGCTTGTCGGGGGTCTCCAGGGTCAGCAGGTCGACGCCCATCCCCAGCACGGCGGCCACGGCGACCATCACGAACACGATGGCCAGGACCACTTCGATCATCAGGATGAGCCCGACCAACGCGAGGCTGGTGAGGAACATCGGCCAGGCGTGCCCCTTGGTGAGCGGCCAGGATTCGAACAGCATGAACTTCCGTTCCGCGAAGGTCATGGGCATCGACAGGGAAAGACGCAGCGCCGCCCACCAGAAGACGCCCATCCCGCCGATCGCAAACAGGGCGAAGGCCAACCATTCCACGGGCGTGGTGTTGGCTCCGGCCAGGCCCAGCAGGACGCCGACGATCATGAAGGGGATCATCACCACGAAGGCGGCCATCATCAGTAGGACGACGCCGACGGCGAGCACGGCGGCGAGCCAGCCCTCCTGCGGGCCGACGCGCAGGTACCAGAACGCCCGGTTCTCCGGTTCGAGAACCGCCCGCAGGACCGCGCCATAGAGCAGGACGGCGGCCAGGATCGAGGTGGCGAACTGCACCAGTTGCATCAGCATCATCTTGGCCTGCATGCCGAGAAGCTGCTGGAGCTGCGCCGGGGTCGCGGCGTCCGTCGATCCGCTGGTCGCCGACTCCCTGGCCATGGCGATGAAGTCCGGGAAGATGAGCGCGAACATGGCGATCTGCGGCAGGACGCCGACGACGAAATAGGCCAGGCCCCAGACCAGTACGGCCAAGGGCTCGCGCCGGATCAGCGCGAATCCCGACCCGACCGCCTCACCGATGGAAAACGTCGCCATGCCCCCGCCTCCGCAACCCTCGGGCGAGGAGCATATGTCCCTCGCGCCGATGCGCAAAGGCGGAGCTTAGAAACGGTCTTCCGGCGCGACCTGGGGGGTCGCCTGGCGGGGGGTCACCAGCCTGGCCAGCTTGGGCTTCAGCCAGTTCTCGAAGTCGTCGACGAACTCATAGACCACCGGCACCAGCACCAGGGACAGCAGGGTCGAGGTGATCAGGCCGCCGATCACCGCCACGGCCATGGGCTGGCGGAATTCCGCGCCCTTCTCCAGGGCGAAGGCGGTGGGCAGCATGCCGGCGGCCATGGCCATGGTGGTCATGACGATGGGCCGGGCCCGCTCGCGGCAGGCCTCGATCAGCGACTCGCGCTGGCCCATGCCCTCGCGTTCGCGCTCGATGGCGTATTCGACCAGTAGGATCGAGTTCTTCGCCGCGAGGCCCAACAGCATCAGGAAGCCGATCAGCGAGGGGATGGATAGCGACAGGTTGAAGACCAGCAGGCCGAAGAACGCCCCGCCCACCGCCAGCGGCAGGGCCGAGAGGATGACGATCGGCTTGAAGAACGACCGGAACAACAGGACCAGCACGCCGTAGATCATCGCCACGCCGGAGAACACCGCCAGGCCGAAGGAGGCGAACAGCTCCTGCATGGCCTCCAGGTCGCCGGTCTCGGCCGGGGCCACCCCCTTGGGCAGATTCTTCATGATCGGCAGTTCGTCGACCGCCTTGTTGGCCACGCCCATCTCCACGCCGTTGAGCTCGGCCTGGACGGTCTGCTGGCGCTTGCGGTTGAGACGCTCGATCCGGGCGGGACCCGCCTGGAACTCCACGTCGGCCACGGCGTCCAGGGTGGTCATGCCGCCCGAGGCGGTGGGCAGGCGCAGGGCCTTGATCCGCTCGATGTCGGCGCGGGCCTCGGCGGGCAGGCGGATCCGGATCGGCAGGCGGCGCTCGCCGTCGGTCAGCTTGGCCACATTGGCGTCGATGTCGCCGACGGTGGCGACGCGGGCGGCCTGGGCGATGGCGTCCACCGAGACGCCCAGACGGGCGGCCTCGTCAGCGCGGGGCCGGATGACCACCTCGGGTCCGACGGGGGGCGTGGCCGGACGCGGGTCGGCGATCACGTCCAGGGTCCGCATCTGGCGCTCCAGCTCGGTGGAGGCGGCCAGCAGGGCGTCGGGGTCGTCGCTGGTGAGGATCTTCTGCAGGCCCGCCGAGCCCTGGAAGTCCAGGAAGCTGACCCGGGCGTCGGGGATGACCAGCAGTTCGGCGCGCATCTCCTTGCGCAACGCTTCGCCGGTGATGTCGCGCTTCTCGTTCAGCAGCACGGTGACGGTGCCCGACCGCAGGTCGCCGCCGCCGCCGCCCATGCTGCCCGGACCGGCTGAAGCCACGGTCGAGCCCATCTGGGCGAAGACCCCGATGACCTCGGGACGCTTCTGGAACACCTGATCGATTCGCGCCGCCACCTCTTCCATGTCGGCCGCCGTGGCGCCTGGCGGGCCCTGGACATTGACATAGACGTAGTCGGGATCACCGGCCGGCTGGAAGCCTTGGGGCAGCAGGGTGGCCAGGAACAGGGACCCCACGAACATCACGCCGCCGGCGATGGAGGCGACGATCCGGTGATCCAGCGCCCATTCCAGGGCGTTGCGGTAGAAGCCCTCGAAGGGCTTGCGCGGATGGGGATTGGCGGCCGGCTTCATCAGGTAGGCGGCCATCAGCGGGGTCAGCAGTCGCGCGACCACCAGCGAGAACAGCACCGCCACCGAGACCGTGATCCCGAACTCGCGGAAGAACTGGCCGGCCATGCCCTTCATGAACGAGACCGGGGTGAACACCACGATGATGGCCATGGTGGTGGCCACCACCGCCAGGCCGATGGCGTCGGCGCCCTCCATGGCGGCCTGGAACGGGCGCATGCCCTGGGACACCCGCTTCTCGATGTTCTCGATCTCGACGATGGCGTCGTCGACCAGGATGCCGACCACCAGGGTGAGCGCCAGCAGGGTCACCACGTTCAGCGAGAAGCCGAACATCTGCATGAAGAAGAAGGTGGGGATCAGCGAAACCGGCATGGCGAAGGCGGTGATCGCCGTCGAGCGCCAGTCGCGCAGGAAGAACAGCACCACCAGGGCCGCCAGGAACATGCCCTCCAGCAGCACATGCTGGGTGGCCCGGAAGCTGGCGCGGGTCTCGTCCACCGCCGAGAATATCTTGGTGAAGGTGACGCCCTTGTGGGTGGTCTCGAGCTCCTTGAGCTTGGCCAGGACCTTGTCCTCGACCGCCACGTCGCTGGCGTCCTTGGTCTTCATGACCATGACGCCGACCACGGGCCGGCCGTCGAGGCGGGCGAAACCACGAACCTCCGACGAGCCGTCGCCGACCTCGGCGATATCGGTCAGCTTCACGAAGCCGCCAGCGCCGGTGGGCACGGTGAACTCACGCAGCAGGGCCAGGGTGTTGACCGATCCCAACACCCGCAGGGTCTGCTCGCGTCCGCCCACCTGCACCCGGCCGCCGGGGGAATCCAGGTCGGCGGCGCGCAGGGCGTTGTTGACCTGGGCCGCGGTCAGGCCGCGGGCGTTCAGCTTGTCGGGGTCGAGGATGACGTTGATCTCGCGGGTCACCCCGCCGACCCGGGCCACCTGGGCCACGCCCTTCTCGCCTTGCAGGGCGCGGGCTAGGGTGTCGTCCACGAACCAGGACAGCTCCACGTCCGACATGGCCGGGGCGGCCACCGCGTAGGTCATGATCGGCAGGTTGTCGAACTCGACCCGGGCCACGGTCGGCTCGTCGATCTCGCGCGGCAACACCGACCTGGCCTGGTCGATCCGCGACTGGACCTCGTCGGTCTTCTTCTGCAGGTCCTCGCCCAACTCGAACTCGATATTGGTGCTGGAGACGCCCTGGGTGACGGTGGAATAGACGTTCTTGACGTTGGCCAGGCTGGCCACGGCGTCCTCGACGGGACGCGTGATCTGGGTCTCCATCTCGCCCGGCGCCGCGCCGTTCTGCGTCACGGTCACCGAGACCATGGGCAGGGAGACGTCGGGATACATCTTCACCGTCAGCCCGGCATAGGCGAACACCCCCGCCAGGACGAGGGCGGCGAACAGCACCGCCACCGGCACCGGATTCATGATCCCCCAGGCGGAGATGCGCATCCCGCCCGAGCCGCTGTGGGGATTGGGAGCGTTCATCGGGCCTTGCTCGTGGGCTTGGCGGCGACGGCGGCCTCAACGGGCTTGACCAGATCGCCGTCCAGCAGGAAGGCCGCGGCGTTCTGGACGACGCGGGTCCCGGCGGGCGGGCCCTTGACCAGGGCGACCAGGCCGCCGCCGCGCGCGCCGGTGGCGATGGCCACGCGCTTCACCTTGTTGGCGGCGTCGACGGTCATGACACTGGCCCCGTCGGCGTCGTAGCGCACAGCGGTCTCGGGCACCGAGAGGCCGGCGCCGACCGCATCGTCGAACTGGGCGCGGCCGTAGCCGCCGGCGCGGATGTCGGAGCGAACCGGCAGCAGGATGCGCACGATCCCCAGCTTCGACTGGGTGTTCACCTGAGGCGAGACCAGCCGCACATGGCCGATGGCGCTGGCCCCTGAGGGCAGGGTGACGGTGGCGCGCTGGCCGGGGCGCACCCGGGCCAGGTCGTCCTCGGTCAGTTCGGCGGCGAGCTCGATCTGGCCGTCTCGGGCGATGCGGAACCAGGGGGTCCCGCCCCCGGCCGAGAGGTCACCCGGCCGAACCGTGCGCTCCAGCACCAGGCCGGAGACGGGGGCGGAGACCGCCAGCTTGCCGGCCCGGGTGGTGGCGTCGCGATAGGCGGCGGCCTGGGCGTTGGCGGTGGCGCGCGCGGCGCGGGCCTGGAAGCGGCGCTGGTCCAGCGCCTCCTCGGAGAGCACGCCCTGGCCATCGAGATCCTTGACGCGGGCGGCCTCGCGCTCGGCCTGTTCGGCCTGGACCGCGGCCTGGGCGGCCAGGGCCTTCTGCTGCTCGACCTGGGCGCTGATCAGGGCGCCGTCGAGCTGGGCCAGGGTCTGGCCGGCGCGGACATAGGCGCCTTCCTCGACCAGCACGCGGGCGACGCGATAGCCGGTGACTTCGGGCGCCACGGCGGCCTCCTCGCGGGGGATCAGGCTGCCCGAGGCGGTGAGCGCCCCGGTGATCGGCCGGGCTTCCACTCGGACCACACGCACGGCGCGGGCCTGGGCGGCCGGGTCCTTCTTCGGCGGCTCCTTCTTGCCGCAGGCGGCGAGGCCCAGGAGCGAGACGGCGACCGTGACGGTCAGCAGGCGTTTGGATCTCGTCACGTCAGCGAGCCTTCTTGTTGTTGGGGGCGGACGCCAGCGGCCAGCCGCCGCCGAGCGCCTTGTAGGTCTGGACGGCGCGGCGCAGGGCCTGGACCTGGGCGCCGGTCTCCTGGGTCCGCACCGCACGCCAGGATTGCTCGGCGCCGAGGGCGGTCTGAAGGTCGGTGAGGCCGGCGGCATAGCCACGGCGCGAGGCCTCATAGGCTCGCTCGGCGCGGTCCTCGCCGGCGTCCAGCAGCTCCACCCGACGGCGGTCGGCGGCCAGTTGCACCATGGCGTTCTCAGCCTCGCCATAGGCGACCTGCACCGCTTTTTCGTAGGCGATGGCGGCCTGCTCGACCTTGGCGTTCTGGACCTTCAGCTCCGAGAGCAGGCGCGGGATGTCCAACACCGGGACGGTGACGTTGCCGCCCAGGGTCCAGCTCTGGATGGTGGCCGAATAGCCGGGCTGCTCGGTCTTCTGGACGCCGATCCCGGGCGCCAGCTTGAAGGTCGGCAGGAAGGCCAGCCGCGCATAGTCGCGCCGGCCCAGGGACGAGACCAGCATGGCCTCGGCCTGGCGCACATCGGGCCGGCGGGTCAGCAGCTCGCCCGGCAGGCTGGCGGGAACCTCGGGGATCGCGCCCACCTGGGCGTCGACGGCCAGGCTCGTGGTCGGTTCGATCCCGCGTCCGACCAGGATCAGCAGGGTGCGGCGCTGGGCCTGCAGTTCGGCCTCGAGGCCCGCCGCCTGGGCCCGGGCCTGGGCCAGGTCGCCGGCCACCCGATCCTCGTCCGAGCGCGAGGCGATACCCCGCTCGACGCGGGTCTGGGCGATCTGGGCCAGGCTTTCCTGGATGCGGACGCTCTCACGGGCGTCAGCGAGCTGGATGGCCAGGCCCCGCGCCTGGAAATAGCTGTCGGCCACGCTGGCCGCGAGGCTGGCGCGGGTCCCCTCATAGTCGAGGCGCGCGGCGGCCATCTCGGCGTTGGCCGCCCGGCGGGCGGCGAACACACGGCCGAACAGGTCGATCTCCCAGGTGACGTCGAAATTGGCCGACTGGCTCTCGCTCTCGCCGCTGGAGGAGAAGCCCGGGATGTTGACGACCGTGCCGTCGACCACCTCGTTCTCGGTCCTGGACGCCGCACCGCGGATATTACCCTGGGGCAGGAAGGCGTTGAGCGCCCCGGAGCGCTGGGCGCGAGCCTCCTTCAGCCGCGCGGCGGCCGAGCGGGCGTCGGGGCTGGCGGCCAGGGCCTGGTCGATCAGGCCGGTGAGCTGCGGATCGTTGAAGCCGATCCACCAGGCGTCCAGCGCCACGGCGCCTGCCGGCGGGGCCGGCAGCTCGTAGGCGTCGGGAAGACGGGTGTCGACCTCGTGCGTCGAGGCGCAGGCCGCCAGCGCGAGGCACGCCACGGCCATGGGGCCGGCTGCGAGAGAAGCTGGGCGCATCATTCTTTTCGTCTATCGGGCCCGGGAATCGCCGGCCAGGAATTCCCGGCCTTGGGGAGGCGCGACCCGGGTCTGGGTATCGGCAGTTCTGTACATGGTACGATGTCGTGTCGATGGCAGGTCAGCCACATTAAAAAAGCTTAACAATATCCGGCCGGATCACGTGGCGTCAGCGACCTAGCGCATCGCGGGCCTTGGCGCACGCGCCTTCGGGGCCGCGACCGCGACGCGGCGGCCACACTTGCGACCCGAATGAGGATGCAAAAGCGGCCTTCCGCCCTCGCATCGCCCGATCTAGGGTCCTGCGGCATTTCCAATCCCCCTTCTGAGTGATCCATGAAACAGTTTCTCCTCGCTGGCGCTTCGGCATGGGCGGTTTTCGCCGGACAGGCCCAGGCGGCCGATCTCGATCCCGCCAAAATCTCGGGCCATATCCAGGTCCTGGCCTCCGACGCCTTTGAGGGGCGCGGCCCCGCCACCGAGGGTGAGAAGAAGACCGTCGCCTACATCGCCGAACAGTTCAAAGCCGTGGGCCTGAAGCCCGGCGGCGACCTGAAGGACGGCCAGCGCGCCTGGACCCAGGACGTGCCCCTGGCCCGCTTCGAGACCAAGGGCCCGGTGAGCGTCAACATCACCTCGGGCGGGGCGACCCAGAGCTGGACCCAGGGCGAGGAGATCGCCATCCGCGCCGCCCAGACCGGGGTCGACCATGTCAGCATCAAGGACGCCCCCATCGTCTTCGTCGGCTACGGCGTCACCGCGCCGGAACGCAAGTGGGACGACTTCAAGGGCGTCGACCTGAAGGGCAAGATCGCACTGGTCCTGGTCAACGACCCGGACTTCGAAGGCGGTGAAGGCGACTTCGGCGGCAAGGCCATGACCTATTACGGCCGCTGGACCTACAAGTATGAGGAGGCCGCCCGCCAGGGCGCGATCGGCTTCCTGGTGATCCACGAGACCGCCGCCGCCTCCTACGGCTGGGCGACGGTGAAGAACTCCAACACCAACGTCATCTTCGACATCATCCGCGCCAAGCCCGCCGCGGCCCACGCCCCCATCGAGGGCTGGGTCCAGCTCGACCAGACCAAGGCGCTGTTCCAGGCCGCCGGTCTCGACTTCGAAACCCTGAAGGCCCAGGCCAAGACCCGCGCCTTCAAGCCGGTGGCCCTGACCGGGGCGACCATCTCCATCGACTACGCCGTCGACGCCCAGAAGATCGTCTCCAAGAACGTGGTCGGCCTGCTGCCGGGCGCCAAGCGGCCGGACGAGACCCTGATCTACTCGGCCCACTGGGACCACCTGGGCGTGGGCCTGCCGGACGCCAAGGGCGACAAGATCTACAACGGCGCCGTCGACAATGCCGACGGAATCGCCACCCTGATCGAGATCGGCCGCGCCTTCGCCAAGGGTCCCAAGCCCGACCGCTCGGTGGTCTTCCTGGCGGTGACCGCCGAGGAGAAGGGCCTGCTGGGCTCGGAATACTACGCCGACAATCCGCTCTATCCGCTCGGGACCACCGTGGCGGACATCAATATGGACGCCCTGTCCCCGGCCGGTCCGGCCAAGGACTTCGGCTCCTCGGGCAACGCCGCCTCCACCCTGCAGGACGACCTGATCGCCGCCGGCAAGGCCAAGGACCGGTATTACACGCCCGATCCGCGCCCCGAGGCGGGCAGCTTCTTCCGCTCCGACCACTTCCCCTTCGCCAAGCGTGGCGTGCCGGCCATCTCCTTCGGCTCGGGCCGCGACCTGGTGAACGGCGGCAAGGCCGCCGGCGACGCCTACGCCAAGGCCTACACCGCCGACCGCTACCATCAGCCGGCCGACGAGTTCGATCCGAGCTGGAACCTGGAGGGCGTCGCGCAGGATGGCGAATTGATGTTGGACCTGGGCCGCAAGCTGGCCAATTCGACCGAATGGCCCGCCTGGAAAGAGGGCTCGGAATTCAAGCAAACCCGCGACGCCACGGCGTCCCAACGCAAGTGAGGCGCTAGATGGCTGGCAAGGGCCTGATCCGGGCCGGGATCGGAGGCTGGACCTTCGAGCCCTGGCGGGGCGTGTTCTATCCCAAGGGGCTGAAACATGCCGACGAGCTGAACTATGCCAGCCGTCACCTGACCACCCTGGAGATCAACTCCACCTACTATTCCAGCCAGAAGCCCGAGACCTTCGCCAAGTGGGCGGCCTCCACGCCGGAGGGCTTCGTCTTCTCGGTGAAGGCCTCGCGGTTCGCCACCAACCGCCGGGTCCTCGCCGAGGGCGCGGATTCCATGCAGAAGTTCCTGACCCAGGGGATCGTCGAGCTGGGCGACCGGCTGGGGCCGATCCTCTGGCAGTTCATGCCGACCAAGAAGTTCGACCCCGACGATTTCGCCGGCTTCCTCGACCTGCTGCCCAAGACCCAGGACGGCCTGAAGCTACGCCACGTGGTCGAGGTGCGGCACGCCAGCTTCGCCGACCCGGCCTTCATCAAGCTGTGCCGCGACCGCAACGTCGCGATCTGCGTCTCGGAGAATGAGAACTATCCGCTGATCCCCGACATCACGGCCGACTTCGTTTACGCCCGGCTGCTGAAGGGCTCCGACGACCTGCCGAACGGCTATCCGGAGGACGGCCTCGACGCCTGGGCCGAGCGGTTCACGGCCTATTCCGGCGGCCAGGTCCCCGGCGACCTGGCGCCCGTCGACCGCACCGGCCCGCCGGAAGGTCCGCGCGAGGTGTTCGCCTACTTCATCCACGAGGGAAAGGTCCGCGCCCCGGCCGCGGCCCAGGCCCTGCTGTCGCGGGTCAACAAGTAGCTTTTCCTCCCCTGTTTACGGGGGAGGGGGACCATCCGCCATTCGCTCCGCGATGTGGGAGGAAGAGAATCGTCAAAACGCAAAACGCCTCCGGCTGAAGCCGGAGGCGTACTGGCAAGAATACAGAATTCTTGGTGGTGCGGTTTAGGCGCCGCCCGGGAAGCGCATCGGAACCTTCACGGTCCCGGTCTTGGTTCCCATCGGCAGGGCCTCGGCCACGCAGAGCGCCGCCTTATCGAAACCCTTGCCCGCCTTGTTGTCTTCCAGCACCTTGCAGCCCGAAAGCTTGCCGGCGTCGGCCGTGCATTCGAGCATGACCATGGCTGCGTCACGCGTATTCGCGTGCTTGGTCAGGCATTTGCTCATGCTGGCTTGGAAGTCAGCTGCGGATGACGCGCCGGCAAAAGCCAGGCAGAGAGCGACACCCCCCACGATCTTGATGAAATTTTTCATCGCCCCACTCCTTTCTAGATAACGGACGCATCCCCTCTATGCAGGATTCAGGTTAAAGGAATCTGAGTCGGCGAACTGATTTGCGGTTAACACGAAGTAAAAGCGCCGCGACCATTTAGCGCTGATTTCGCCGGTCTCTATAGACGCGAGCGCGCGCAAGAACCGCCAGAAACGGGGTTTCAGTGACGATTGGTTAGCAACCTCACGCCATGGTGTTCGAAATGCTAATCGTCCTTCTGGGGGATATCGGAAGTGAAGCGCCTTCGGCTTGTGGACTCGCCGCTGATCGTAAAGATCGGCTTCGCACCCGCCTTCGCCTTGGTGATGCTGGCCCTGATGGCTGGCGGCGCCGTGGTCATTCAACGCGGCCAGGCGGCCGACCTTGAGCAGGTGGTTCGCACCGACCTGCCCAACACTCTGAGGCTGCAGAAGGTCTCCGAGCGCATCACCGCCGTCCATGGCGAACTCTACTTCCTCCTGACCCACCAGGCCGCGGCGATCGACACCGACAAGATCGAGGGCAAGAGCCAGGCTCTGCTCGCCGAGGTCGACGCGATCACCAAGGAAGTTCAGGCGATCCAGGCCAACGCGCCGGACTCCCAGAAGAAGAACTTCGCCGACCTGGTGAAGGCCCTGAAACAGACCCGCGACGCGCTCGACGTCATCGCCGCCATGATCACCACCGACTTCGGAACCGCCGCCGGCTTCGCCGCGCCGTTCGAGGAAGAATACGGCAACATGACCGGCACCCTGAACAAGATCGTTCAGGCCGGCCAGGCCCAGACCGACGCCAACGCCAAGGCCAGCGAGGCCCGCGCCAACTCGGCCCAGACCATGACCCTGATCGCCGCCCTCGCCACCCTGCTGATCGCCGGGACCCTGGCCTGGGCGCTGACCACCATGCTGCGCAAGGACGTCAAGAAGATCGCCAGCGCCACCGAGGCCCTGGCTCGCGGCGACAACACCATCGACCTGGCCGCCCTGGAGCGTAAGGACGAGCTGGGCGCCATCGTGTCGTCCCTGACCATCTTCCGCGACAACCAGCTGCACCTGGAGAAGCTGCGCCAGGAGCACGAGCAGACCGAGGCCGCCGCCGAGACCACGCGCCGCGAGAACGCCGAAGCCGCCGCGGCCATCGCCGAGGAGCAGGCCATGGTGGTCAACTCCCTCGCCCAGGCCCTGGACAGCCTCGCCACCGGCGACCTCACCTACCGCCTGGACCGGGAATTCCCCGGCGACTACCGCAAGCTGCGCGACGACTTCAACGCCGCCTCCGCCAAGCTGGAAGAGGCCATGCGCGCCATCGCCGGCGCCACCGCCTCCATCCAGTCCGGCGCGGGCGAGATCAGCCACTCGGCCGACGACCTGTCGCGCCGCACCGAACACCAGGCCGCCACGCTGGAACAGACCGCCGCGGCCCTGGATGAGATCACCGCCACGGTCAACAAGACCTCGGACGGCGCCAGCCACGGCCGCGAGGCCGTCGCCTCGGCCAAGACGGATGCGGAGGAAGGCGGCGTCGTCGTCAGCCGCGCCATCGAGGCCATGGGTCAGATCGAGGGCTCGGCCAAGCAGATCAGCCAGATCATCGGCGTCATCGACGAGATCGCCTTCCAGACCAACCTGCTGGCGCTGAACGCGGGCGTCGAAGCCGCCCGCGCCGGCGACGCCGGCAAGGGCTTCGCGGTCGTCGCCTCCGAGGTGCGGGCGCTCGCCCAGCGCTCGGCCGAAGCGGCCAAGGAGATCAAGGCGCTCATCTCGGCTTCGAGCCAGCAGGTCGCCGAAGGGGTGAACCTGGTCGGCGAGACCGGCAAGGCGCTGGAACGCATCGTCCGCCAGGTGGCCGAGATCTCCAACGTGGTCGGCGAAATCGCCGCCTCCGCCAAGGAAGAGGCCCTCGGCCTCGGCCAGGTGAACACCGCCGTCAACCAGATGGACCAGGTGACCCAGCAGAACGCCGCCATGGTGGAGGAATCCACCGCCGCCAGCCGCGTCCTCGCCGACGAAGCCCAGGAACTGGCCCGCCTCGTGGCCCGCTTCAAGGTCAATGGCGGCCAGGCCGCCCCGGTCGCCCGCCACGCCCCGCCGCCCCAGCGTTCCCACGCCCCGCCGCCGCGTCCGCAAAGCCGCGGGAACACGGCGCTGGCCTCCGCGCCTCACGCCGAGGACGACAGCTGGGAAGAGTTTTAGTACCCGAGGAAGAGTAGCGTTTTACGAGGGGTCGCCGAGAGGCGGCCCCTTTTCTTTGACCGGCCCCAGCGCACGGTCTAATCATGGTTAACCAGGTCTTAAGGGCGGCAGGAGGAGGATGACGCCATGCGCCTCCTCCCCCTGCTCCTGAGCCTCGCCGTCCTGGCCGCCGGCCCGGCGGGCGCCCAGCAGGCCAAGCCCGCCGCTGAACCGCAGTTCCAGGGCGGGCGGATCGTAGTCCCCACCACGCCCGGATCACTGGACGGCCTGGCCAAGGCCACCGCCGAGGCCCGCGGCGGGCCGGCGAAGACCGAGGCGCCCCAACCGTGGGCCTCCACCCCGGCTCCGCTGCCGCCCATGCTCGCCCCCCTGGCCCGGCCGGCCTCGGTCGATGGCGGCGCCTGCCGGCTGTCCTGCGCGCGCAGCTATTATTTCTGCCTGTCCGGCGAGAGCGTCGACGAATGCCCGGCCGCCTGGGGCCAGTGCCGCGCCCGCTGCGACGCGCCCAGCCCGCAACCGGGGGTTCCGGCCGCCTAATCTCGCCTGGTGAGCGCAGGAAGTTGGCGCGCACGCCCGCGCATGACTAGAATGACGCGCGTCAGTTTTCTCCGAGTCAGTCCTACATGTCCGAAGTCGCCTATCTTCCCTCCGGCAAGCGCGAACTCACCAAGGTCGCCAACCGCCAGGCCATCCTGGACGCCGCCCGCGAGGTGTTCGGCGAGCTGGGCTACGACACGGTCACGGTGCGCGACATCATCCGCCGCACCGGCCTGGCCGCCGGGACCTTCTACAACTACTTCAAGTCCAAGGAGGAGGTGTACGTCGCCCTCTCCGACGAGGGCGCGCGCCAGTTCGCGCCCATCCTCAAGGCCCATCGCGCCCAGTCGGCCAACTGGGAAGAGTTCGTCCACGCCGCCATCCAGGCCTATTTCCTGTTCCTGGCCGACGTGCACAAGAACTGGGAGGCCCAGCGGCCGCCGGGCGAGACCCATCCCCATGTCCACGGCGAGACGCCCGAAATGAAGGCGGTCTTCAACGAGGTGCGCGACGCGATTATCGAGGAGATCGCCCGCGGCGGGGCGCCGGCGGCCGATCCCGACTACCTGGCCGCCTCGTGCATCGCCGTCGCCCGCGAGGTCGGCGACAAGATGCTGTCGCGCCGTCCCGTGGACGTCAAAACCGCCACTGAGTTCGCCGTCGCCATGATCCAGGGGGGCCTGAGGGGCCTGCCCAAGGCCAGGCGCGATGGCTGACCAGCGCGTTCAGCGTTTCCTGGTCCGCACCCTCCTGTCGCTGCCCTCGCCGATCCTGCGGCTGATGGCCGGCGGCGGCGTTGTCTATGTCGGGGGCCGCACCCTCGATCCCCGCCTGCAGTTCCTGGCCGCCCAGGCTTCGCGCGGCCCGGCCATGACCAGCCTGTCGCCGGAGGAGGCGCGGCGCGCCAACACCCAGGGCCTGGTGGCGCTTAGCGGCGAGCGCGAGCCCGGCGTCCGCGTCGAGCCTCTGGAGATCCCCGGACCGGACGGCCCGATTCCCGCCCGCGCCTATCGACCGGCGAGTCAGGACCCCAGCGCCCCGGTCATGGTCTTCGCCCACTTCGGCGGCGGCGTGATCGGCGATCTCGACACCTGCGACGCCTTCTGTTCGGTCCTGGCCAAGGTGGGCCGCGCCGCCGTGGTCTCGGTGGACTACCGCCTGGCGCCCGAGCACCGCTTCCCCGCCGGCCTGGACGACGTGCTCGCCGCCTACCGCCATGTCCGCGACCATGCGCAGGACTTCGGCGCGCCGCCCGGCCATGTGGCCATCGGCGGAGACTCCATGGGCGGCAACTTCGCCGCCATCATCTGTCAGGAGATGAAGCGCGCCGGGGAGCCGCAGCCGGCCCTGCAGCTGCTGATCTACCCCTGCGTGGACGTGGCCAGCGAGACCCAGTCCATGACCACCTACGGCGAGGCCTTCCCGCTGTCGTCGGCGATGATGGACTGGTTCATGGGCCACTATATGGGTCCCGACGCCGACCCGGCCGATCCGTCCCTCTCGCCGTTGCGCGAGCCAGACCTCTCGGGCCTGGCGCCGGCCGTCATCGTCACCGCCGGCTTCGATCCTCTGGTCGACCAGGGCGAGGCCTACGCCAAGCGCTTGGCTGACGCGGGGTCGCCCGTGATCTACCGCTGCTACGACAGCCTGGCCCACGCCTTCACCGCCTTCACCGGCGCGGTCCCGGCCGCCGACACCGCCTGCCGCGAGATCGCGGGCCTGGTGCGGGAAGGCCTGGAGGGACGAATTGCGCGCGCTGGTCGTTGAGGAACTGAAGCCCGATTACGCCGGCTGCGTGGTCAAGGAAATCCCCACCCCCGATCCCGGCCCTGGCGAGGTGCGGATCAAGGTCCGCGCCGCGGCGGTCAACTTCCCCGACCTGATGCAGACGCGGGGCGAGCACCAGCACAAGCCGCAGATCCCTTTCATCCCCGGCATGGAGCTGGCCGGCGAGATCGACGCCCTGGGCGAGGGCGTCACCGGCTGGAAGCTCGGCGACGCCGTGGTCGGCGGCGCGCGGATCGGCGGCTTCTCGGAGTATGCGGTCACCCCCGCTGCGGCCCTGCGCGCCAAGCCCCCCTCGCTCGGCTTCAGCCAGGCGGCGGGCTACGCCGTGGCCTATCTCACCGCCTATGTGGCCTTCGTCCGCCGCGCCCAGGTCGAGGCCGGCGAGTGGGTTCTGGTCCACGGCGCGGCCGGCGGCGTGGGCCTGGCCGCCGTGGATCTCGCCAAGCATCTCGGCTGCAAGGTGATCGCCGCCTCGGCTTCCGACGACAAGCTGGCGGTCATCCAGCGGGAATACGCCCCGGACGCCATCGTCAATGTCACCGGCGGCTTCCGCGAGCGGGTCAAGGAGATCACCGGCGGCCGCGGCGCCGATGTGATCTACGATCCCGTGGGCGGCGACGTCTTCGACGAGAGCATCCGCTGCATCGCCTTCAACGGCCGCATCCTCTCCATCGGCTTCACCTCGGGCCGCCTGCCGGTCATGCCGGTCAATATCGCCCTGATCAAAGCCATCTCCCTGATGGGCGTGCGCGCCGGCGAATACGGCCGCCAGCTCCCCGAGAAAGGCCGCGAGAACAACGCCGCCATCTGGGACCTGGCCCCGCACATGAAGCCCCGCGTCCACGCCGAATACGCCCTCGACGACTGGCGCGCGGCCTTCGACACGCTTGCCGAGCGCACCGTGATCGGCAAGACGATCATCCGGCCGGATCTGTGATGAGCGGGATGTGAAATGACCATCGAAAACGACGACGACCTCCAGGGCCTGAAGGCCGCCGGACGGCTGGTGGCCCGCACCCTGGAAGCCATGGGCAAGGCGCTGGAGCCGGGCATCACCACTCGTGAGCTGGACCAGCTCGGCCGCGCCATGCTGGAGCGCGAGGGCGCCCGCTCGGCCCCGGAGATCACCTATAACTTCCCGGGCGCGACCTGCATCTCCGTCGGCCCCGACTGCGCCCACGGCATTCCCGACGACCGCAAGGTGGCGGCCGGCGACCTGATCAATATCGACGTCTCGGCCGAGCTCGGCGGCTATTTCGGCGACACCGGCGCCAGCTTCGCGGTGCCGCCTGTGACCCCAAGGATCGAGCGCCTGTGCCGCGACGGCCGCCGGGCCATGTGGAGCGGCATCCGCGCCGTGAAGTCCGGTGGGCGGCTCAACGAGATCGGCAAGGCCATCGAGACCTTCGCCGACCGCAACGGCTACACCCTGGTCAAGAACCTCGCCAGCCACGGGGTCGGCCGCTCGCTGCACGACGATCCGGGCGAGATCCCCACCTGGTGGGAGCCGCGCGACACCCGCCGCATCCATGAGGGCCTGGTCTTCACCATCGAGCCCTTCCTGTCCCTGGGCGCCGACTGGGTGGAGGAAGGTGACGATCACTGGACGCTCACCCCGCCTGGCCGTCAGCCCACGGTGCAGTACGAGCACACCTTGGTGGCGACGCGCAGCGGGCCGGTGATCCTGACCTTGGCCTGAAGGACGAGAGCGCCGGCCGAACTCCTCCTCTCCCCGCTTGAGGGGAGAGGGTAGGGCGAGGGTTCGCGACGCGAAGCGGCGCAATTCGGTCTAGCAACAAGCTCAGTGCGGCGGAGACGCCCCCCTCACCCTACCCTCTCCCCCCGCAAGCGGGTGGAGAGGGGGAAGCTGCGCTGCTCGCGCCTACTTCCGCTTGGCGGCGCTGGCGTCGCGCGCGGGCTTGAACTCCGAGCCGGGCTTCCAGTTGGGCCAGGCCGTCGAGTTGGCGGTTTCCTTGCCCATCTCATAGAGCAGGGCCACGTCCTGGGCCGCGCCGCGCAGATCCCAGTCGGCGCGCCAGACGTCGCAGGTCTTGTGGTAGCAGTTGGCGGTGTAGTCGCTGACCCAGGCCTCGCCGGCCGCGCGGCCGCCCTCGATCAGGTCCTGGCCGCCGCCCAGCCCCATCAGCAGCAGCACCGGCACACCCCGTTTGGCCAGGCTGAAATGGTCGGCCCGGAAGAACAACGCCCGCTCCGGATGGGCGTCGGGGGTGACCGTGCGGTTCTGGCGTCTGGCCGCCGCGGCGAGCTGGTCCTCCAGATCGCTCTGGCCGGCCCCGATCAGCACCACGTCCTTGGCCGGCCCCACGGGCTGCAGCACGTCGATGGTCAGGTTGGCGGCCATGGTCTCCAGCGGGACCGTCGGATGGACGCCGTAATATTCCGAGCCCAGCAGGCCGCGCTCCTCGGCGGTCCAGGCGGCGAAGACCAGGGTGCGGTCGGGGCGCGGCCCGGCCTTGAAGGCCCGCGCGATCTCCATCACCCCGGCCACCCCGATGGCGTCGTCCAGGGCGCCGCTACGGTCGGCCTTGCCCGCGGCGTCCGGCGCGCCCAGGCCATAGGCGTCCCAGTGGGCCGAGAACATGACGCTCTCCTCAGGCCGCTTGGCGCCGGTCAGCTTGCCGATGACGTTGCGGCTGATCACCTGGGTGTGGGCCACGGCGTAATCGGCCGAGAAGCTCGCGCCCTTCAGGACCACGGGCTGGAAGGCCTTGGTCCGCGCCGCGACCTTCTGGGCCTCCAGGTCCAGGCCCGCGCGCTTGAAGAGATCGACCGACGCCTCGCGGGTCAGCCAGCCCTGCAGCAGCAGCTTGTCCTTGGCCGGGTCGGCCCGCACGATGTCGAAGGCCTCGCCGTTCGACGCGATCACCGTCGACCAGCCGTAGCCGGCCCCCGGCGCCTCGTGGACGATCAGGGCGCCGAGCGCCCCGCGGCGGGCGGCCTCCTCGTACTTGTAGGTCCAGCGGGCGTAGTAGGTCGCCGCCTGGCCGCCGAAGGTCCCGGCCACCGGCTCGCCGGGCTTGGCCTCGAAGTCGGGGTCGCTGATCAGGAAGACGGCGATCTTGCCCTTGAGGTCGACGCCCTTGAAGTCGTCCCAGCCGCGCTCGGGGGCGGTCACCCCGTAGCCGACGAAGACCAGCGGCGCGTCCTTGATCGCCACCCGGTCCACCGGCCGCAGGGTGGAGACCGAGATGTCGGTTCCCCGCACCAGGGGCCGCGAGACGCCGTCCTGGCCGAGCGAGATCGTCGAGGCGCCCGGCAGCTCGAACTTCACCAGGGCCACGTCCTGGGTCCAGGCCCCCTTCTCGCCGGCCGGCTCCAGGCCGAGCGCCGCGAATTCCTTGGTCAGGTAGGCGATGGTCTTGGCTTCCCCCGGCGAGCCCGGCCCGCGCCCCTCGAACTCCGGCGCGGCCATGGTCTTGACGATCGCCGACAGCCGCGCCGGATCGATGGGGCCGGACTCCTGGGCCTGGGCGGCGGTGGCGAGGAAGGCCGAGAGGGCGGCGGCGAGGATCCGCATGGAGAACGCTCCGGAAACGACGAGGCGACGACCCTTACACCGGCTTCGGCGTTCGGGCACCCGGCCGGGTCGATTGCCAAACGAACGATCGTTCGTTAGTGGTGGCGCCATGAAGTTCGAACCCGCCCTCGTCAAGGACACGCGCGCACGCATCCTCGAGGCGGCGCTGGAACTATTCGCCGAGCACGGCTACGCGGGGACCTCGGTGCGCCGGCTGGCTCGGGCGGTCGGCCTGCGGGAGAGCAGCCTCTACAACCACTTCGCGGGCAAGGAGGCGATCTACCACGCCCTGATCGACGCCCATGGCCCGGCCAGTTCGGCCGACCGCCTGCGCGGACCGCGCTACGCGGCGGTGAAGAACGACCCGGCCGCCTTCTGCCGACTCTATGTCGAGGACCTGCTCGACCAATGGTCGGATCCCCGCGAGCAGCGCTTCCAGGAACTGATCCTGGCCGAGCGCAACCGGTTCGAGGGCGAGCGCGCGCACTATGTCGAGGCGCTGTTCTCCGACGAACTTGGGATGGTTACCCGCTTTTTCAGCGGCTTCGCCCTCGGTGAGCCGATCGCCGCGCCCCAGCCGAGCGAGACCGCCCGGCTGTTCATGGCCGGCCTGACCTTCATCCGGCTCGAGCACTACATCATGCCGGCCAAGGCCTCGACGCGCGCGCGCGTCCGCGCCGCCCTCGACCGGTTCCTCGACACCTTCCTGGCGCTCATCGCCGCGCTTCAGCTCGGAGACGCCCATGGGCCGCCTGCCGCTCGTCGATCCTGACACCGCCACCGGGGAGGCCGGCGAGGCGTTACGCGCCGCCGCCGTCAAGCTGAACATCTTCCGGATGATGGCCCATGCAGAGACCTGCGCCGTGCCGCAGATGCGCCTGGGCGGGGCGATCCTGGCCAAGCAGGAGTTGAGCCACCCCCTGCGCGAACTCCTCATCCTGCTGGTCGCGAACCTGGAGGGCGGCGCCTATGAATGGGTGCAGCACGTCCCCATCGCCGAGGGCGTTGGCGTGCCGTCCGCCCAGATCGCCGCCATCGGCGAGGGCGACCTGACAGCCTCGGTCTTCGACTCCGCCGAGCGGGCCCTACTGGCCTTCGGTCGCCAGGTCATCGAGACCGTGCGCGTCGAAGACGCGGTCTTCGCCGAAGCCAAGCGCTGGTTCTCCGACCGCGAGATTGTCGAGGCGATCCTGACTATCGGCTTCTACATGACCATGGCGAGGCTGACCGAGGCGACCTGCACGCCGATCGATCCGCCCGCCGGCATGACGGTGTTCAATTCCGCCCAGCGCGCGGCGGCGCCGGCGTGAGCGTCGAGCTCTACGCCTTCACCTGCGGTCACCTGACCATTCCGCACGGCTTCCTGCTGGAGGGCCGCGAGGGCTGGATCACGGTGCCGATCCCCGCCTATCTGATCGTCCATCCGAAGGGCCGGGCGGTGTTCGACTCCGGCTTGCATATCCAGGCCCAGACCGACCCGGTCGGCTATATGGGCGAGGCGGGCCTGAAATACGCGACCTTCCACTTCCACCCCGGCGAGGAGTTGGCCGCCCGGCTGGCGGCCATGCAGGTCGACGCCGCCTCGGTGGATTACGTGATCAATTCACACTGGCACTATGACCACGCCGGCGGCAACGCCCAGGTCCCCAACGCCGATGTGGTGGTCCAGGGCCGCGAGGTCAGCCACGCCTTCGCCGCCGGCGCAGCCGCGGGTTACCTCAAGCAGGATTTCGACACCGGCCAGCGGCTCAGGCAGGTGGACGGTGAGCACGACCTGTTCGGCGACGGCTCGGTGGTTTGCCTGCCGACCTACGGCCACACGCCGGGCCACCAGTCGCTGCGGGTGCGGACGGCCGACGGTGAGTTCATCCTGTGCGGCGACGCCTGCTACCTCAAGGAATCCCTGGACAACCTGCACGCCCCCGGGGTGATCGCCGACAAGGCCGCGGCCGTGTCGGTGTTCCACCGCTTCCGCCAGATGCAGGCTCGGGGCGCACGGATCATGTACGGCCACGATCCGGCATTCTGGAAGTCCATCCCCCAAGCGCCGATCAGGCTGGGCTAGGACCATGACACAGACCGAACTGAAACCCCGTCCGCCCAGCGCCGAGTCCCTCGGTGAGGCCCCCGGCCGCGGCCGGCTGGCCGGGCGCCGCATCCTGGTGGTCGGCGGCGGCCAGCGGGTGTTCGACGCCGCCACGGACCCGATCGGCAACGGCCGCGCCATGTGCCTGCTCTACGCCCGCGAGGGGGCCAAGGTCGCCGTGGCCGACGCCAACCTGGCCAGCGCCGAACAGACCGTCGCGCTGATCCGCGAGGCCGGCGGCCAGGCAGAGGCGGTGGAGGCCGACGTCACTGTCGAGGCCGACATGGTGCGGATGTTCGAGGAGGCCTCGGCGGCTCTCAGAGGCGGCCTGGACGGCCTGGTCTACAATGTGGGGACTTTCGGCGGCACGGGGCTGCGCGGCTTTGACCTCGAGGAATGGGACCGGATCTTCGCCATCAACCTGCGTGGGGCCATGCTCTGTTGCCGCGAGGGGCTGGAGCGGCTGGAGGCCGGCTCGCCCATCGTGCTGATCTCGTCGATCGCCGCCCTGCGGGCCGGCTCGCAACTGGTGGCCTACGACACGTCCAAGGCGGCGCTCGCGGCCCTGATGCGCCACAGCGCCCTGGCGGGCGGCAAGCGCGGCATCCGGGTCAACACCGTCTATCCGGGCCTGGTCGACACTCCCAACGGCCGCACGGCCGGGGCGGGCCGGCCCTCCCGCGGCAAGGGCGAGCACCTGGCCTTCGGCCGCCAGGCCACCGCCTGGGAGATCGCCTACGCCACCCTGTTCTTCATGTCCGACGAGAGCGTCTATGTGACGTCCCAGCAACTGGCCGTGGACTCCGGCGCCAGCGGTCTCTGAGCCTTACGTCCGGGTAGCGAATTCCGCGTCGCCGGTCGCCGCCACCACTTGGTCGTCGAAGGAGGCGTGGGCGGAGGTGTAGAGGTGGGCATAGAGCCCGCCTTGGGCCATCAGCTCGTCGTGCGGCCCCTGCTCCAGGATGCGGCCCTGCTGCAGCACCACGATGCGGTCAGCGTCGCGGATGGTCGCCAGCCGGTGGGCGATGACCATGCAGGTGCGGCCGGCGAACAGCACCTTCAGCGCCTTCTGGATCGCCTGCTCGGTGAAGGAGTCGATATTGGCCGTGGCCTCGTCGAGGATCAGGATCTGCGGGTCGGCCACCAGGGCCCTGGCGAACGAGATCAGCTGCCGCTGGCCCATGGAGATGTTGCGGCCCCGCTGGCCCAGCATGGTCTGGTAGCCCTCGGGCAGGCGCATGATGAAATCGTGGGCCGAGACCGCCTTGGCCGCGGCGATCACATCCTCGGTCGTGGCGCCGGCGGTGTTGTAGCGGATGTTCTCCTCGATGGAGCCGGTGAACAGGAACGGCTCCTGCAGCACCATGCCGATGGTGGCGCCAAGGCTGTCGAGGGTCACGTCGCGCACGTCGTGGCCGCCGACCAGCACCTGGCCCTGGTCGACCTCGTAGAACCGGTGGCTGAGCGCGATGATCGAGGTCTTGCCCGAGCCGGTCGGCCCCACCAGGGCCACCACCTCCTTGGGCCGCACGGTCAGACTGATGTCGTGCAGCACCGGGCGAGCCGGGTCGTAGCCGAAGGTGACGTTCCTGAACTCGACCGTGGCCGGGATGTCCTTCAGCGGGATGGCGTCCGGCTTGTCCTGGATGGCGATTGAGACGTCCAGCACCTCGAAGATCCGGTGTCCCGCCGCCATGGCCCGCTGCATGATCGTGTACTGCATCGACAGCATGCGGACGGGATCGAAGAACCGCTGCACATAGAAGATGAAGGCGACCATGACGCCGACATCCAGCCGCCCGCCCAGCACCGCACCGCCGCCCACCACGATGACGATGGCCATGGCGAAGCCGGTCAGCACGTCCACCGTCGGCACCATGATCTGGGTCATCCAGGCCGCCCCGTTCTGGGCGTCCATGTTCTCGCGGGCCTTCTCCTTGTAGAGCTCGAAGTTCACCGCCTCGCGGCGGGTTTCCTGCACGGTGCGGATGCCGTTGATGTTCTCGGCCAGGGCCGAGTTGGCGGTCGACGAGGCGTCGCGCGCCTCGCGGAAGCTGGACTTCGAGAACGGCAGCCAGATCGCGCGGATCGCGATCAGCGCCGGCAGGACGGTCAGGGTCAGCAGCCCCAGCTTCAGGTCCATGCTGAGCAGGACGGCCGTGATGCCCACCAGCATGACCACGTCGCCGATGGCGCCGGTGGAGCTCTCCAGGAACTCCTGCAGGGCGTTCACGTCCCCCTGCAGTCGGGCCATGATCCGGCCCACATGGGTCTTGTCCATGAAGGACAGCGAGACGTCCTGGAAGTGGTCGAACATCCTGCGGCGGATGTCGAAGATCACCCGCTGGGCCAGCCGGGCCGACAGCCATTGCTCCACGAAGAAGGCGACGGAATAGACCGCCACCAGGCCGGCGAAGGCGATCAGCGTGCGGTCCAGCTTCCCCGCGTCCCCGGTCACCGCCGAATTGACCGCCTGGCCGATCACGGCCGGAATCGCCACCACCGAGACCGCGGCGAACAGCACCGCGACCACCGCCATGGCGAAGGCCTTCTTGTGCGGCTTGAGGAAGGTCAGGAACCGGCGCGCGACCTTGGTGTCGAAGGTCCCGAAGATGTCGTCGCCCTCGGAGGAGCCCAGCGAGGCGCGCGGCTGGCGCGGCGCCTCGTTCGGGGGGATGTCGGCGGTGAGGTCGCTCATCCGCGGACCTCCTCGGTCTCGAGGATCGGCGTATCGTCCAGCACGGCCTCGGCGTCGGAGCGGGTCTGCAGCTCATAGAGGTCGGCATAGACCCCGCCCTGCCGGACCAGCTCGGCATGGGTCCCGCGCTCGACCACCTGGCCGTCGTCCAGGACGATGATGTGGTCGGCGTGCATCAGGGACGACAGGCGGTGGGCGATGACGATGGTGGCCTTGGTCTGGGTGGCGTGGGCCAGCGCGTCGCGCACGCGCCGTTCGGTCACCGCGTCGATGGCGGCCGTGGAGTCGTCGAAGATCATCACGCCCGGTCCGGGCACCACCCCGCGGGCGATGCTCATCCGCTGGCGCTGGCCGCCCGACAGGGCCACGCCGCGCTCGCCCACCCGGGTCTCATAGGTCTCCGGCAGGCCGGCGATATGGTCGTGGATCTGGGCGGTCTTGGCGGCGTCGACGATGCGCTCCTCGGCCGCCCAGGGGTCGGCATAGGCGACGTTGTGGCCGATGGAGCTGTCGAACAGGAAGGCCTCCTGCTGCACCAGGCCGACATATTCCCGAAGGCTGGCCAAGGTCACGTCGCGGATGTCCTGGCCGTCGATGGTGATCGCCCCGCCGGTCACGTCGTAGAAACGCGGAATCAGGTTGGCGAGGGTCGACTTGCCGCTGCCCGGCGGGCCGACGACGCCCAGGGTCTGGCCCGCGCGCACCTCGAAGCTGATGTCCTTCAGGATCTGCTTGCCGCCCGGGTCATAGGCGAAATCCACATGGTCGAACCGCAGCGTGCCCCCGGTAGGCGCCAGCGGCTTTGCGCCGGGCGCGTCGGCGATCTCGGGCTCCAGGTCCAGCACCTCGAACAGCCGCGCCCCGGACGAAGTGGCCCGCGCCGCGGCGTTGAAGATCATGGCGATCTGGCGGATCGGGGTCTGCAGCAGGGTCATGTAGGTGAGGAACTCGGTGAGCTTGCCCACCGTCATGGTCCCGTCGATCACCTTGTGGCCGCCGTACCAGAGCAGCACCCCCATGGAGCCGTAGAACGAGACCTGCATCACCGACACCGCCCGGAAACGCAGGGTGATGCGCTTGTAGGAATAGTGGAGCGCATCCAGCGAGGCGGCGTCGAACTTGGCCATCTCGAAGCGCTTGCCGGCGAAGGCGCGCACCACGCGGATGCCTTGCAGGTTCTCCTCCATGGTGAGCGTCAGGATCGCCATCAGCTCCTGCACCCGCAGCCAGGTGACCCGCAGCAGGAAGCCCATCCGCCCCAGCGCCGCCCCGGCGACCGGCACGAAGGCCAGGCCGATCAGGCCCATGACCAGGTCCGTGGACAGCATCATGTAGCTGGCGAAGCCGAGCAGCAGGGCGAGCGTCAGGGCCTGCATCATGCCGCCCTGGATGAAAACCCGCGCCCCCTCCAGGTCGAGCATGCCCCGGGTGATCAGGTCGCCGGAATGGATGCGGTCGTGGAAGCCGAAGCTGAGCCGCTGGAGTTGCTGGAAGAACCGCAGGCGTAGGTCGTAGCCCACCTGCTGGCTGACATATTCCCCGTGATAGCCGGCGGCCATGGTCATCAGGCCCCGCACGATGGTGGCCGCGATCACCAGCAGGGCCGTGCCCCACAGCGCCGCCTGGGCCTCGCCCGCGTGGCCGGCGCCGGCCGTGAGCAGCACCTGGGCCTGGTCCACCGCGTTGCCGAACAGCCGCGGCAAGGCGAGGCTCGCCACGGCGGACCCAAGGGAGCAGATGATGGCCAGCGACACGCGACCCGGATACTTCAAGGCCAGGGCGGTGATCCGCTGCAAGACCCTGGGCATCTGACTGACATCCACCTTCGGTGCGGAGTCAGAAGGTCCCGCCCTCCGCTGGGAGGGGGGAGAATCACTCATCACAATTTCCATGTCCGAGTATGGAAACCATTTTGCGGCGCCGGTTCACCGTGCGCCAGACACGATTTGACGAGACAGATGAAATATAGATTTGTCCGTATGCGCTGTTCTACAGCCCGCCCTTGGCGGGGCCGGGCGGCCTGTTGACCTACCGCGGGACCGAAACGCGACGGTCCCGATCCGGTCGGCGTACGGATTCCACATGGCGTTGTCGCCGCTGCGATCCCCTGTCATGGTGGGTTTACGAGACGGAAAGGCCCTAGCCCGCGCGCATATTTCGCGTTGTCGGCCGGCCGCCAAGCTCCGTCTCGCACCATAGAAAAAGAGCCGCGCCGCCGTTCCTCCGGCCCGTGGCGACGGGAGGATTTGATGGAAGATTTGAAAGAGCGCGTGAGCCTGGACCAAGCCCTGGAAGCGGCCGCCACGGTCGGCATGACCACCGCCGTCTGGGCTCGGGTGCATCCCGACAAGGCCGCGGTCATCGACCCCGGCGGCCGGACCAAGACCTTCGCCCAGCTCAACGCCGCGGCGAACCGGCTCGCCCGTCTCTTCCGTCAGCACGGCCTCAAGGCCGGCGATTCCCTGGCCCTGGTCTGCTCCAACCGCGCCGAGTTCGTTGAGGTGCTGGCCGCCACGTTGCGCGCCGGCATCCGCTTCACGCCGGTGAACTGGCATCTGACCGTCGACGAGATCGCCTACATCATCAAAGACTGCGAAGCCAAGATCCTGGTCGGCGAGGCCCGGGTGGCCAGCGTCGGACCGGCCGCCGAGCAATGCCCCGACCTGGTCCTGAAGCTCGCCGTCGGCGGCGCCATTCCGGGCTTCGTCGACTACGACACCGCGCTCGCCCCGCTCGATGGCTCCGACATCGCCGACCCCGTGCTCGGCAATTCGATGATGTACACCTCGGGCACGACCGGCCGGCCGAAGGGCGTCTTCCGCCCGGCCCCGGTGGTCACCCCCCAGGCCATGTACGCCCTGCGCGGCTACGACCACGAGACTTCGGTCCAGCTCTGCGCCGGGCCGGCATATCACGCCGCCCCGCTGGCCTTCGACGTCCGCGCCGCCATGGGCGCCGGCGTGCCGCTGCACTTCATCGACAAGTGGGATTCCGAGCTGGTCCTGAAGACCATCTCCGAACAGAAGGTCACCCACCTGCACCTGGTGCCGATCATGTTCCAGCGCCTGCTGGCCCTGCCGCCGGAGGTGAAGGCCAGGTACGACATCAGCCATGTGCAATACATCGTCCACGGCGCGGCGCCCTGCCCGCCGGAGGTCAAGCACGCCATGATCGAGTGGTTCGGCCCGATCCTCTCGGAATACTATGCGGGCTCGGAAGGCGGCGCCGGCTTCACCATCTCCTCCGAGGAATGGCTGAAGAAGCCCGGCAGCGTCGGCAAGCGGCCCATGCTGCTGCAGTGCCGGATCCTCGACGAGAACGGCGATGACCTGCCCAATGGCGTGGCCGGGGGCATCTATCACCAGCTCCCGCCCGGCGGCGGCTTCACCTATTACAAGGACGAGGCCAAGACCAACGCCAGCCGGGTGGACGGCTTCTTCACCATGGGCGACGTCGGCTATTTCGACGAGGACGACTACCTGTTCCTCACCGGCCGCAACGCCGAGACCATCATCTCCGGCGGGGTGAACATCTATCCGCAGGAAGTCGACAACGAGTTGATCAAGCATGAGGCCGTGGCCGACTCCTCCACCGTCGGCGTTCCGCACGACGAGTGGGGCGAACAGGTCAAGGCGGTGATCCTGCTGAAGGCCGGCTACACGCCGTCCGACCAGCTGGCCCAGGAGATCCTGGACTTCGGCCGCAAGACCCTGCCCGCGTTCAAGGTGCCGCGCAGCCTCGACTTCGTCACCGAATTGCCGCGCTCCGAGGCCGGCAAGATCCAGCGCAACAAGGTCCGCGCCCCCTACTGGGAAGGCCGCACCCGGCAGATTTAGACGCGGCGCGCGCCGCGACGAGGGGGGAGAATGCCGGTGATCGCCCGGTGGGTCCGGGTCGGGCTTACGCTGTTCGTCCTCGTCGCGGCGGTCGTGGCTGCGCGGCTGCTCGCACCGATCTCGACGCCGCCCTTCGAGGGGCCGGCCGGAAGGCCGCTGGCGGGCAGCATCGCGGTCGCCGAGCGCTGGGCGATCAACGGCGTCGAGCAGTCCGTCATCATCCGCGGCCGCGACGCCTCAAAGCCGATCCTGATCTGGCTTCACGGGGGTCCGGGTTCCGGCGAGACCCCGATCCTGCGTGTCCTGAACGGCCAGCTCGAGGAGTCCTTCACTGTCGTCTACTGGGACCAGCGCCTCGCCGGTCAGACGCTCGATCCCCTGGCGGCGCCAGAGAGCCTGACCATCGATCAGATGGTCGCCGATCTCGAGGTGCTCGTGGACCGCCTCCGCAAGCGGCTTGGCCAGGAGAAGGTCGTGCTGATCGGCCACTCCTGGGGCACGATGCTCGGCGTCCTCTACGCCAGCCGACACCCCGATAAGGTCGCGGCCTATGTCGGCATTGGCCAGATGGCCGACAAGCCGCGCGCCGAGGCGCTGTCCTATGCCTACGCCGCCGATCAGGCGCGACGCCGACAGAACGGCGAGGCCCTGCGCCAGCTCCGGGAGATCGGTCCTCCGCCCTATTCCGGCGAGGAGATCTTCGTGCAGCGCGCCTGGCTCTACGAATTCGGCGGCGCCTCCTATACGGACATGAGCCTTCCGCGCCTGATCCTGATGAGCCTCGGTTCTTCGGAGGCGAACTGGCGCGACCTCTACGCCACCTCAAACGGGGGCGTTCTCGGCGCGCGCCTGCTGGAGCCGCAGCTCCTGAGCCGCAACCTAGACCGGACCTATCTTCGCTTCGACGTTCCGGTGCTGATCGTCGCGGGACGCCACGATCACCTGACCAGCTCGGTCCTGGCCCACCGCTACTACGAGCGCATCCAGGCGCCCGCCAAGACCTTCGTCTGGTTCGAGCGCTCGGGGCACAATCCTCACCTGGAGGAGCCCGCCAAATTCAACGCCTGGCTGGTCGAAGCCCTGCGCTCTTCGCCGCCATAGCCATCCATCGGCGATACATCGCTTGGCCATCCCGCACGGCCCCGCATAGGATCGCGCCACCTCGGGGCGCGGCCTCGAAATCCAGTGGGGCTGAACCTGTGAAGAACCTGATTTCGGGCGTCGCGCTCGCCGCGACGTTCGCCCTGGCCGCCTCCGCCCAGGCGGCGGGACCCATGACCTTCGTCCAGGCCGGCAAGGTCCTGATCGACCCCGCCTCGGGCAAGGTCGAGACCGCCAAGACCCTGGTGGTCCAGGACGGCAAGGTGGTGCGCATCGCCGACGGCTACGTCGCCGATCCCGGCGCCAGCGTGGTCGACCTGAAGGACAGCTTCGTCCTTCCCGGCCTGATCGACAGCCATGTGCATTTGACCGGTCAGCAGAACCCCAACAGCCGCCTGGAGGAGGTCACCCAGTCCTCGGCCGAGCAGGCCATGGTCGGCGCCCGTTACGCCAGGCGCACCCTGATGGCCGGCTTCACCACCGTGGCCGATCTGGGCGCGGAGAATAACGCCATCTTCGCCCTGCGGACGGCCACGGCCAACGGCGACGTCCCGGGACCGCGGATCATCGCCTCGGGTTCGGCGATCTCGGTCCATGGCGGCCACGGCGACGTCAACGGCTTCAGCGAGGAGGTGATGCACGTCCTGCGGCCGGGCTCAGTCTGCTCCGGCCCCGACGACTGCCGCCGCGCGGTGCGCGAGCAGGTCTGGAAGGGCGCCGACATTATCAAAATCACCGCCACCGGCGGGGTGCTGTCCAACACCGCCGCGGGCCTGGGCCAGCAGTTCTCCGACGAGGAGCTGGCGGCCATCGTCGACGCCGCCCACCGCATGGGCCGCAAGGTCACCGCCCACGCCCACGGCCTGGACGGGGTCAACGCCTTCCTCAAGGCCGGTGGCGACTCCATCGAGCACGGCACCTATCTCGACGCCTCGTCCATCGCGCTGTTCAAGAAGTCCGGCGGCTATCTGGTCCCGACCCTGATGGCCGGCGACTATGTGGCGCGGATCGCCGCCAGCCCCGGGAACTTCCTCACCCCCGCCCAGTCGGCCAAGGCCCTGGAGGCCGGCCCCAAGATGCTGGACATGGCCCGGCGCGCCCATGAGGGCGGGGTCAAGATCGCCTTCGGCACCGACACCGGCGTCTCGGCCCACGGCGACAACGCCCAGGAGTTCGCCCTGCTGGTGAAGGCCGGCCTCACCCCGCTGGAGGCGGTGCAGTCGGCCACGGTGGTCGCGGCCGAGCATTTCGGACTTTCCAAGGAGATCGGCGCCCTGACCCCCGGCCACGCCGCCGACCTCATCGCCGTGAAGGGCGACCCGCTCAGCGACGTCACGGTCCTGCAGAAGGTCGGCTTCGTGATGAAGGGCGGCGTGGTCCACAAGAACTAGCCGACCGGCACGTAGGGCAGCTGCAGGGTCAGGGTCCCGACCAGGGCCGGCGAGCACCAGTCGGCCTGCAGGTAGTTGCACTGCGCCCGGCTGAGGTCGGTCCCCACATAGCGCAGCTCGAAGGCGGCGTGCTTGGCCTGGGCCTTGCCGCCGACCTCCCAGAAGGTCCGGTCGTGGCCCTTGTCGATCCAGCGCCGGCCGAGCTTGCTGGTGAGGGTGAGTTGCGGGGTGAGCGCATAGGCCGCCTCGCCCTCCACCCGCCAGGCCTCGCCGCTGCCGTAGGGCGCCTGCGGCGTCCAGGCGACATTGCCGCCCAGGGTCAGCTTCTCGAAGCTCCGCCGCGCCTTCACCTTGGTCTGCAGGAAGTCGTAGGTCGGGCCCCAGGTCTTGTTGTCCGGAAAGGCGGAATACATGGCCTCGAGCGTCACCCGCGTTCCCTTCACGTCGAAATGGCGGCCGGCATAGAGGTCGACCTCGTAGGAGGTCTTGCCGGGATCGCGATAGTCGACCTGGCTCACGAAGACCCCGGCATAGGTCTTGTCCGGCCGCCACCAATAGAGCGAGCCCTGCAGCACCGGCCTGTTGTTCGAGGCGCTGATCCCGTCGAACCGGTACTGGCTGGCCACCAGGATCCAGGGCACGAGCACGCCGTGCTTGCCGACGGTCTGGGCGGCGGCCGGCTGCGGGAGGGCGAGCGCCGCGAGCGCGCCCAGGGCGGCGAATGTCTTGACCATCGACGGGTCTCCGAACGGCGTCGCGTCCGTCGCGACCCCCAAGGCCTAGCCTTCCGGTGAATTACGAGTTACTGAATTCGCTGCATGAGTGAATTCGATCTTAATCAAATACGCCGCCTGGACGGCGGCCTGCTGCTGGTGTTCCGCGAGCTGCTCCGGTGCGGCCGGGCCAGCGAGACGGCGCGGCGCCTGGGCCTGACTCCCTCGGCGGTCAGCCACGCCCTGACCCGCCTGCGCGACCTGTTCGGCGACCCGCTGTTTGTGCGGCGGCCCCACGGCCTGGAGCCCACCCGGCGCGCCCTGGAGCTGGGGCCGCGCATCGAGGCCCTGATCGACATGGCCGGTCAGGCGCTGACCCCGCACGGCGGCTTCGACCCGGCTCGCAGCGGCCGCCGCTTCAACCTCGCCGCCCCGGAGTTCGTCACCGCCCTGATCGGCGGACCGGTGATCGAGGCCATGCGCCGGCAAGCCCCCGGGGTCTCTTACGTCATAGGGTACTCGGCCCAGTCGCCGGCGCTCGACGCCCTGCGCCGCGGCGAGATCGACCTGGCGCTCGGCCGCTTCGCCAACCTGCCGCCGGGCGTCACCGCCGAGCCGCTGTTCACGGACCGCTACTGCGTGGTGGCGCGGCGCGACCACCCGACCCTCAAGGGCGAGATCGACCTCGAGACCTATGGCGCCGTCGGCCACGTCTTCGCCCATTCGCCCAGCGAGGTGGGCGCCCACACCGCCGAGACCACCGTCATCGAGACCCTGGTGGCCGCCGTGCCGGGCTGGCTGACCGCCCTGAATCTGGTGGCGGTCACCGACGCCATCGCCACCTGCCCGGAAAGCCTGGCCCGGCGCTATGCCGAGCGCTGGGGCCTGCAGATCCTGAAGGCCGACTTCGAGCTGTGGTCCTTCGACATCCAGGCGGTGCGCCGCGAGAGCGCCGATCCCGGGGTCGACTGGTTCCTGGGCCTGGTGCGGGCAGCCATGGCTTGAGCGGCCGCAAAAATCCGTCACCAAGCGTGTTTGGCTTCGCTAGACTCGCCGTGCCATGAAGCGCGCCGCTTCAGACTCGGATCGCCAGATGCCCATTCCGTTCATCGATCTCCAGGCCCAGCGGGCCCGCCTCGGCCAGCCCCTGGAGGACGCCATCCTGAAGGTGGTGCGATCGGGCGCCTACATCATGGGGCCGGAGATCGCCGAGTTCGAACGCCAGATGTCCGCCTACGGCCAGGCGCCCTACGTGCTGTCGTGCGGCTCGGGGACCGAGGCCCTGGTCCTGCCGCTGATGGCCTGGGAGATCGGTCCCGGCGACGCGGTGTTCTGCCCGTCCTTCACCTTCGCGGCCACCGCCGAGGCCATGCCCCTGGTCGGCGCCTCGCCGGTCTTCGTCGACATCCTTCCCGACACCTACAACCTCGACCCCGCCAAGCTGGACGCCGCCATCGCCGCGGTGAAGGCGGAGGGCAAGCTGACCCCCAAGGCGGTGATCGCCGTCGACCTGTTCGGCCAGCCGGCGGACTATCCGGCCATCGCCGCCGTCGCCCGCAAGCACGGCCTGAAGCTGATCGCCGATTCCGCCCAGGCCTTCGGCTGCACCCTGAACGGCCAGCACCCGATCCATTGGGCCGACGTCACCACCACCAGCTTCTTCCCGGCCAAGCCGCTCGGCTGCTACGGCGACGGCGGGGCGGTGCTCAGCAAGGACGAGCGCCTGCACGACCTGCTGGTCAGCCTGCGCGTCCACGGCCAGGCGGTGAAGTCGGATCTGGTCGGCCGCACCTTCGAGCACGATCCCAAGTACCTGAACCTGCGCATCGGCATGAACAGCCGCATGGACACCATCCAGGCCGCGGTGCTGCTGCAGAAGCTGACCATATTCGACGATGAGATCCGGGCGCGGAACGCGGTCGCCGACCGCTACGCCCAGGGCCTCTCCGACGTGGTCGCCACGCCCAAGGTGATCGATGGCGGGATTTCGGTCTGGGCCCAGTACACCATCGAGACCGCGGACCGCGACGGCCTGGCCGCGCACCTGAAGAGCCAGGACATCCCCAGCGCCGTCTATTACCCGATCCCGATCCACAAGCAGGACGTCTATTCGGTCTATCCGGCCCCGGACGGCCTGCCGGTCACCGAGGCCAAGTCGAAGGTGGTGATGAGCCTGCCCATGCACCCCTATCTCACCCCCGACCACCAGGACCAGGTGATCGCCGCCATCCGCGCCTATGTGAAGCGCAACGGCTGACCTTCATCGTCATCCCCAAACGACAACGGACGCAGCCCGTGGGGGGCCGCGTCCGCTTTTGAGCTGTGATCGACCGAAACTCCCCCAAGCTCGGCCTCTCCAGTCGGGCCGATGGAAACACAGGTGCGACCGCCGCGCATGACGCAAATGGACTATGCCGCCGCGTCGCGCATGATTTCCTCCCAGTGCTTCAGGGCCAGCAGGTGGCCGATGCCGGGCTTGACGCGCACTTCACGGGGCGTGTCGCCCAGGAAGGCCAGCAGGTCGGGCAGCGGCGCCATCACGTCCTCCGCCCCGTGCCAGACCACCAGCGGCGCCCGCAATGCGGTGACCGTCAGGTTCTGGCCGCGCCGGAACGCGCGCACCTCGTCGGCCGGCCCCCGACTGGTGCGGGCCAGGGCCTCGCCCACATAGGCGGCGATGAAGGGCAGCACCTCGGGATGGCTCTCGACGAAGGCCTTGTCGGCGGGGGAATGGGCGATGGAGCGGCGCAGCACCTTCTCCACCTGGGCCGGCGAGACTCGCAGGCGCAGAACCGCGAACAGGGTCTCGACCACCCAGGGATTGTTCTCGATGCGGGCGCGAAACAGAGCCAGGGGGTTGCGAGGGGCGTCATCCAGTCGCCGCGGCGGCCGGCCGGAATAGAGATGCACCGCCGTGACCCGCGGCCCCAGCCGGATGGCCGTCTGCAGCGCCGAGGGCGCCCCCGACAGCAGGGCGCCGATCCTCACCTTCTTGAGTTCCAGGCGGTCGCACAGCTCGACCATGTCCTGCGCCACGCCGTCGAAGCTGTAGTCCGACCTGGGGTCGGACTGGCCGAAACCCGGCCGTTCGGCGCTGATGATCCGCAGGCCGAGCTCACGGGCCAGACCCTGGGTGCCCGGCGGCATCAGCGACGAGCCCAGGCCCTCGTGAAACGACAGGATCGCCCGACCGGCCGGATCGCCATAGTCGCGATAGGCCAGCCGCCGGCCGTCGGTCAGCACGATGCTGCGCACCGTGGGCGCGTCGAGGACGGCGTGCTCCATCCGCCGCTCCGGCCCGTCGGCGTCCATGGCGTTGGCCACAGCCGACAGCTCGGTCAGGGCCCGGATCAGGTCGCTCTGCCGGTTCAACCCCATCTTGTCGAAGATGGCGCGGAGCTGGTTGCGCACGGTATTGACGCTGACCTCCAGCTCGTCGGCGGCCTCCTTCAGCGCCCGGCCGTCGCGCAGCTTCATGGCCAGCCGGACCTCGGCGGGGGTAAGGCCGAAGCTCTCGCGCATGGCCGCCCACAGCCGGCCGGTCTCCTCGATGGCCGGGAACACCACAGCGAAGGCGTCCTGCGTCATCTCGGCGGGTCCGATGGCGCCCGGCAGGTCGCGGGCCGGGATCACATAGGCGAAGCGCGGGCCCTCCTCGGCGTCGCGCTGCAGCTTCAGGATGATTCGCCCCCCCGCCAGCGCCCGGGCCTGGCCCAGGGCCCGGCTGAGGGCCTCGCCATTGGCCGGCTCCGAGAAGGTCGGGGGCGAGCCGACCCGCACCTCGCCGAGACCGTCCTCGATCACCGTCAAGGCCGCGGAATTGACGGCGATCGTCCGCCCCTGCGCCGACAGCACGATCCAGCCGATATCGCGCCGGAGCTGACGGTTGGCGGCCGGCCCCTCGTCCGACCGGCTCAGCAGCCGGGCGATGTCCTCGCTGTGGGCCAGGTCGCGGATCGACTGCACGGAGAGGTCCTCGCTCTCCGGCTCCGCGCCGAGCGCGTCGATGAGCTGTTCCCAGTTCTCCAGGTCGGCGGCGATCCGATACATGGTCTCGATGACCAGGGCGGCCTTGGCGTCTCTATCGGCGTCCATGCGGGCGGGTCGCCAGTCCTTGCGGGAATCGTCTTCACATTAACTAACACGTTCGTCGAACCCAAAGCGCTCACACCGAGCAGGACGCCTCACGTTGAGTGGGCGAACAACCGCCTGGGGAATTTTCTTGCGCGATGGAACGGATGTCACAGCCATCTGCAAACTAGCTTGACCATTGCGCCCCCTCGCACCGGCGCGGAGCCGGCCCATGCGCACCATCGCCGTCATCGCCCGCAAGGGCGGTTCGGGTAAGACCACACTCGCGGTGCATCTGGCGCTGGCCGCCCATCTGCGCGGCCGCCCGGCGCTGATCGCCGACACCGACGCCCAACGATCGTCCAGCCAGGTCCTCAGGGGCCGCACGGAGGTCGGCCCGGCCTGGGTCGAGACCTCCGGCCCCAAGCTCTTCGCCCTGCAGCTTTCGGCCCTGCGCGAGGGGGTGAACACCTTGGTCGTCGACACCCCGGCGGCGATCGAGGAGGAGATCAGCCACGCCATCGTGGCCGCCGACCTGTGCCTACTGGTGATCCGCCCGACCTTCCTGGACCTGGCCGCCGCCATCCAGACCGCCGAGATCGTCCGGCGCCTGCGCAAGCCCGCCCTCATCGTGGTCAACCAGGCGCCGGTCGCCCGCAACGGCGTCGAGCCGCCGGCGGTCAAGCGCGCGCTGCAGGCCCTGCTGCTCATGCGCCTGCCGGTCATCCCGATCATCCTGCGGGCCCGCGCCGGCTATCAGTCGGCGCTAGAGCGCGGCCGCTCGGTCGAGGAGATGGAGCCGTCCGCCGAGGCCGCGCGCGAGATCGCCGAGCTCTGGACCTTCGTCGAGACCTTCGTCTTCGGCCGCGACGCCGCCCAAGCCGTGCGATAGCCCGCGCTTTCCCTTGCGCGCGACCCTTCCGCCCGGTTAGCTTCCGGTCAAACATTTGTTTAAGTCATTTGGGAGAAAGCGCATGAAGGCGGCGGTCTATTACGAGAACGGCGGTCCCGAGGTCCTGAAGTACGAAGAGGTTCCCGACCCCGCCTGTCATCCCAAGGGCGTGGTGATCCGCGTCGAGGCCGTGGCCATCGAGGGCGGCGACACCCTCAACCGCTGGCGCGGCCCGCTGATGACCGTGCCCCACGTGGTCGGCTACCAGGCCGCCGGCGAGATCGTCGCGGTCGGCGCCGAGGTCACCCACCTGAAGGTCGGCCAGAAGGTCGCCACCGTGAACAACTGGGGCAGCCATGCCGAGCTGCGGTCCGTCCCGGCCCGCAACTGCTGGCCGATCCCCGATGGGTTCGACGTCAAGAAGGCCGCGGCCATCCCGGTCACCTTCGGCACCGCCCATGACTGCCTGTTCGAGTTCGGCCGCTTGAAGAAAGGCGAGACGGTCCTGGTCCAGGCCGGCGCCTCGGGCGTCGGCGTCGCCGCCATCCAGCTCGCCAAGCGCGGCGGGGCGAGCCTGATCCTGGCCACCGCGTCCTCCGACGAGCGGCTGGAGCGGCTGAAGCCGCTCGGCCTCGACCACGGCATCAACTACACCCGCGACGACGTCGTGCGCGAGGCCAAGCGGCTGACCGACAACAAGGGCGTCGACGTCATCGTCGACTCGGTCGGCGGCCCCACCCTGCAGGGCTCGATCAATGCCCTGGCCTATCGAGGCCGGGTCTCCATGGTCGGCGCCGCCGGGCGCGAGGCCATGGTGGTCGACGTGGGCTCGATGATGGGCGGCAACCGCTCGCTGTCGGGGGTCTTCCTGGGCGCGGAGATCGGCACCGACCGGGTGCACGACAACATCCAGCAGCTGATAAACGACGCCGCCAAGGGCGAACTCGAGGTGGTGATCGACAAGGTCTTCAAGCTCTCGGAAGCCGCCGAGGCCCACGCCTATATCGAAAGCCGCGCCGCCGTCGGCCGCGTGGTCTTGGTGCCTTAGAGAGACACGCCCACCCCCGCTCATCCCGGCGAAGGCCGGGACCCAGATTCATCTCGAGCGGGCGGTGGGCTTCACCTGGGCCCCGGCCTTCGCCGGGGTGAGCGGGGTCTGAGACGCCGCGCAAGAGGAGATCACCAGATGCCCAAGGCCAGGAACGGCGCCGTCGAGATCGAGTACGAGACCTTCGGTCCCGACGCCGCCCCCGCCGTCCTGCTGATCAACGGCCTCGGGTCCCAGATGACCCGCTGGCCCGCGGCCTTCTGCGAGAAGCTGGTCGCCACGGGCCACCGCGCCATCCGCTTCGACAACCGCGACACCGGACTTTCCACCTGGTTCAAGCCGGGCGAGTCCTATGCGCTCTCCGACATGGCCGCCGACGCCGTGGCGGTGCTGGACGCCGCGGGGGTGAAGAAAGCCCACGTGGCCGGGGTCTCCATGGGCGGTATGATCGGCCAGGCCGTGGCCATCGAGCATCCGGACCGGGTGCTGTCCCTGACCTCGATCATGTCGGCCAGCGGCGCGCCGGGGACGCTCGACCCGACACCGGAGGCCGGCGCGGTCCTGACCACCGCCCCGCCCGATCCCGAGGCCGACCGCGAGGCCTTCATCGCCCATGGGGTGAAGAACGCGCTCACTATCGGAAGTCCCGGCTATCCCTGGCCCGACGGCGCCCTGCGTGAGCGGGTCATCGCCGAGCATGGGCGGGCCTTCAACCCCACCGGCTCGGCCCGCCAGATGGCCGCCATCCGCGCCGACGGCGACCGCACCGAGCGGCTGTCGAAGCTCGCCGTCCCCACCGTGGTCCTGCACGGCGCCGACGATCCGCTGGTCCGGCTGGTCGGCGGCGAGGCCACCGCCAAGGCCATCCCAGATGCGGAGCTGCGGGTGGTCCCCGGCATGGGCCACGACCTGCCGCCGGCCCTCCACGACACGTTCATCGACGCCATCCTCGCCGCCGCGGCGCGCGCCCGGTGATCAACCCGCTAGCCATCGGCCTCGCGGCCCTGCTGCTAGCCATCGCCGGACTGCACCTGGCCTGGGCCTTCGGCGTTCGTTGGCCGGGAACCGACGAGCTGAGCCTGGCCGACAAGGTGCTGGGGGCGCGGCCCGGTTCGCGGATGCCCTCCACCGGACTGACGGTCTTCGTGTCCCTGGCCATCGCGGCCGGCGCCGCCGTGATCCTCGCCTTCAGCGCCGAAGCCCTGGACGGGCCTTGGCGTCCGCTGCTCGCCACGGCCTATTTCATGCTGGCCGGAGTCTTCCTGGTGCGCGGCCTGGCGGGCTTCGTCCCCGCCGTCTGGCGCCGCGCGGAGGGGACCGCCTTCCACCGCCTCAACCAACTCTACTATTCGCCGCTCTGCCTGCTGATCGCCGCGGGCCTGGCGGTCAATTTCGCGCTCGGCTGACCCGCCGCGCGCCAACCTCGAAGGAACCACCATGGGACGACTTTCCGGCAAGACCGCCGTCATCACGGGCGCCGCCAGCGGCATCGGCCGGGCCAGCGCGATCCTGTTCGCGAAAGAGGGTGCGAACCTGGTCATCGCCGACAAGGCCGAGGCCGTGAACGACACCGCCAAGCTGGTCACCCGACGCCGGCGGCAAGGCCGTGGCCCTGGTCGGCGACGCCGGCGAAGAGGCCTTCGTCGAGAGCCTGGTGGCCCGCGCGGTGAAGGACTTCGGCGGCCTCGACGTCTGCTGGGCCAATGCCGGCGTCTCCGGCGGCTGGACGGCTTTCGACGAGCAGGACGCCGCCTTCTGGGCCGAGATCCTGCGCATCAACCTGATCGGGGCCTTCCTGGCCGTGAAGCACGCCTCCCGCGTCATGATCCCGGCGGGCAAGGGCTCGATCATCTGCACGGCCTCGGTGGCCGGCATCCGCTCGGGCGCGGGCGGCTCGCCCTATTCGGCGTCGAAGGCGGGCGTCATCAGCCTGACCCAGACCGCGGCCAACGAGTTCTACGGCACCGGCGTGCGGGTCAACGCCATCTGCCCCGGCCTGATCGAGACCGGCATGACCCAGCCGATCTTCGACGGCGCTCGGGCGCGCGGCAACGAGGACAAGATCGGCCAGCTCAACCCGCTGACCCGCGGCGGCGTGCCCATCGAGATCGCCAACGCCGCCCTGTTCCTGGCCTCCGACGAGGCCTCCTATGTCAACGGCCACGCCATCGTGGTCGATGGCGGCCTGTCCTCGTCCCACCCGGTGGTCCGGCGCAAGCGATGATCTACCTGGCGCGGCACGGCGAGACGCACTTCAACGCCGAGGGGCGGATGCAAGGGCATCTGGACTCGCCCCTCACCGAACTGGGGCAAGCCCAAGCCAGGGCCATGGGCGAGCGGCTGGCCGAGCTGATTGGCGACCCGGCCGGCTGGCGGCTGATCTCCAGTCCGCTCGGCCGCGCCCAGGCTACGGCCAAGGCGATCGCCGCGCGGCTCGGGCTCACGCCGGAGATCGACCACCGGCTGATCGAGGTGTCGTTCGGCGACTGGGACGGGCGGCTGCGCGCCGAGCTGGCGCGGGAGCACCCCGACACGTTCGGACGAGGCCAGTGGCAGTTCGCGGCGCCCGGGGGCGAGACCCATGAGTCGGTCGAAACCCGCATCGCCGACTGGCTGGCGGAGCTGCCGCCGGAACCGGAACGCAAGGTGGTCATCGTCTGCCACGGCGGCTCGGGCCGCGTGGTTCGCGGCGCCTATCTGGGCCTCTCGCGCGCCGAGACCTGGGCTCAGGACGTCCCGCAGGACGCCGTCTATCGTCTGCTCAATGGATCGAGCGAGAGAATAGATTGTTCCAACGTGGCCGTGGGGTGATTCGGGTCGATAGCACCACCAGCCCCAGGGCCGCCACCGCGCCCAGCAGGAAGGCGCCGGCCACGGCGCCGGAAAGCCCCGCCGCCCCGATGGTCAACGGGCGGCGATCCATCCAATGCACGACCTCGGCTTCCGGGGGTTCGGCGAGGTTGTCGTCGGTATAGTCGCTGTAGTCGGTCATCTCTAGGCTCCACCTCGTCCTAGGGCTCAACCCCCAGGCGCGGCCGTGGTTCCTCCGTCCCCTCTGGTCCCCACGTCTGGCCTTCGCCGCCTTCCGACGCTAGAAGCGCCCACCTGCTGCAAGAAAAGCCAGAACGAGACCCATGGCCGGACACTCGAAATTCAAGAACATCATGCACCGCAAGGGCCGCGCCGACGCGGTGCGGTCCAAGCTGTTCTCCAAGCTTAGCCGCGAGATCACGGTGGCCGCCAAGGCGGGCCTGCCCGACCCGGCGATGAACGCCCGCCTGCGCCTGGCGGTGGCCAACGCCAAGGCCGAGTCCATGCCCAAGGACAATATCGACCGGGCCATCAAGAAGGGGGCCGGCGGCGACGCCGAGAGCTATGACGAGGTCCGCTACGAGGGCTTCGGCCCCGGCGGGGTGGCCCTGATCGTCGAGGGCCTGACCGACAACCGCAACCGCGCCGCGGCCAATATCCGCACCATCTTCTCGAAGAACGGCGGCAATCTCGGCGCCTCCGGCTCGGTGGCCTTCCAGTTCGACCGTTTGGGAGAAATTAGTTATCCGGCCAAGGTCGGCACCGAGGACGCGGTCATGGAGGCCGCCATCGAGGCCGGCGCCCAGGACGTGGAGTCCGACGAGGACGGCCACACCATCTACACCGCCTATGAGGACTTCGCCGAGGTCGCCGCGGCCCTGGAGGCCACGCTGGGCGAGGCCAAGACCACCAAGATCGTCTGGCGCGCCCAGAACCTCACCCCGGTCACGGGCGAGCCGGTCGGCACGCTGATGAAGCTGCTCGACGCCCTGGACGACGACGACGACGTGCAGAACGTCTATGGCGACTACGATATCTCCGACGAGGACATGGAGAAGTACGGGGGCTAGACGCCCTAGCTCCGTCCCGGCGGCGCGGGCGCCTTGGCCGCTTCCTCCGTCAGCCAGTCGCGGAACGCCGCCACCGACGGCCTGACCTCCCGCGAGGGGGTCAGGAACCAGAACCTCGAGGGCGTGGGCGCGAAGCCCAGGGGCGCGGCCAGCCGTCCGGCGGCGATGTCGCCCGCCACATAGATCCAGGGGCTAAGCCCCACCCCCATGCCGGCGGCGGCGGCTTCAAGCACATAGAAGACGTGCTCGAACTCCTGGACCTCCGGCGCGCGCGGCAGGGTCACGCCGGAATTGTTCTCCCACTCGATCCAGGCCGTCTGGCGGGTGCCGGTGGTGAGCCGGGTCAGGCCCTCCAGACCCGTCGGCCCGTCGCCGACTAGGTGAGGCGCCGTCACCGGGCCAGTGAAGTTCTCCAGGAAGGTCGTGGCGTGGGCGCCGGCGATCGGCGCGGTCTCGTTGACCCGGATCGCCGCGTCGAACCGCTCGCGAGCGAAGTCCACCGGGGCGTAGGACTCGGTCACCTTCACCCGCACCGCCGGATGGCGCGCGTGGAAGGCCGGCAGGCGCGGGATCAGCCAGCGAATCGCGAGCGTGCCGACGCAGGACAGGTGCAGTTCCTCGTGGGCGGCGGCCTTCAGGTCGGTCAGGGTGCGCTCCACCTGATCGAAGGCGCCCGACAGCGACGCCGCCAGCCGCTGACCCGCCTCGGTCAGTTTCAGCCGGTGGCGCGGGCCCTCGGTGAGGTCAAGACCGACCGCCTCCTCCAGGCTGCGTATCTGGCGGCTCACCGCCCCGTGGGTGACGCACAGCTCGTCGGCGGCCAGGGTCATGCGCCCGCGGCGGGCGAAGGCTTCGAACGCGCGCAAGGCGGTCAGCGGCGGCAGCGAACGCTTTTCCAGGAGCCTCATCCTTGTGATCTCACCTCACAAGCATATCGCGGTTATATCGTTTGGTGCAACGCAGCATCCGGCCCCATGCTGAGGAGGTCGAAAGGCTCGCAAGATCAACACCATGACCGATTTCGCCTTCGCCCCCTTCGCCCAGGAACCGTCGTCGCCACGCGCGCCTCCCACGCGTTTCCGGCCCGCCGCGCCGGATCAGCCAGAGACCTGGCCGAGCCTCTACGACGTGTTCCTGGGCGAAACCTCGCGCAATCCGCTGGTGGGCTGGCCGCGGGAGACCTTCGACGTCCTGAACCGCAAGACCAGGATCCTGCACCTGACCTATCACGGGATCAGCGACCCGGAGGGGATCAAGCGGGTCTTCCTCGACAACGCCGCCAACTACCCCAAGCCCGGCCTGGTCCGGAAGATGGTGGCGCCGGCGCTCGGGGACGGCCTGTTCTCGGCCGAGGGCGAACTGTGGCGCGACCAGCGCCGGCTGATGGCCCCGGCCTTCACCCCCGCCGCCCTGGCGGGCTTCAACCCCACCTTCATGTCCGTGGCGCGCCGCACCGCCGATCGCTGGGCCATGGGCTCGGTGGAGCGCGTCGACATCGCCGCCGAGGCCACCCGCACCACCTTCGAGATCATCGACGAGGCCCTGTTCTCCGGCGAGGCGGGCCTGGATTTCCGCGACACCGCCCCGCATCTCGAGGCCCTGATCGCCGCCGCCGGCGAGTACCGCCTGGGGGTGCTGTTCGGCATGCCCTGGCTCGACCAGAGCGCCGTCCAGCGCCGCGGGGCCCGGGGCCGCAAGGCGCTGCTGGGCCAGCTCGCCGACTTCATCGCCAAGCGGCAGGCCGCGCCCGCGCCCAGCGAGGACTTCATGACCCGGCTGCTCGACGCCTTCGCCGAGCGCTACGAGCCCAGGGTGGCCGCCAAGCTCGCCCTGGACAACGCCGCCACCTTCTTCGTCGCCGGCCACGAGACCACCGCCAACGGCCTGGCCTGGGCCATCTACCTGCTCAGCCGCGATCCCCAGGCCCAGGACTGGGCGCGCGAGGAGTCCCAGGCCGCCCTGGACGCCGGCGGCTCGCCGGCCGAGATCCTGGCGCGCCTACCCTATCTGCGGATGGTCTGGGACGAGACCCTGCGACTCTATCCGCCCGTGCCGCGCATGGACCGCCAGGCGCTGGAGGACGACGAGATCTGCGGCCAGCCGGTGCGCAAGGGCGAGATGGTCAGCGTCTGGCCCTGGGTGGTGCATCGCCATCGCAAGCTTTGGAACGAGCCCGAACTGTTCAATCCGGAGAACTTCGACCCCGAGGCCAAGGCTCAGCATCACCGCTTCCAGTACATCCCCTTCGGCGCCGGCCCGCGCATCTGCATCGGCATGGCCTTCGCCCAGGCCGAGGCCCTGCTGATCCTCTCCCATTGGCTGGCGCGGTTCCGCTTCCGCCCGGTCGAGGGCCACACCGTCATGCCCCTCGCCCACACCACGCTCAGGCCGAGAGGCGGCCTGCCGATGATGGTCGAGCGGGTTTAGGTCTGCACTCAAATCCGCTCATCCCGGCGAAGGCCGGGACCCAGATCTCGTAGCGCAGTGGCTGACGGGACGAGCTCGCAGCCCGTAGAACCCGCATCGGAGCCATTCCATCTGGGTCCCGGCCTTCGCCGGGATGAGCGGTGCGTGGAGGGAGCCGCCGCCGTGAAGCTTAACCGCGGCTCGCGCGTTCCGGCTGGATGGACTGGTGGAACCCCGACCTCATATGGCCCCTGCTAGGCGCGACCATCGCCAGCGGCCTGATCGGCTTCGAGCGGGAATACCGCAGCCGGCCCGCCGGCTTCCGCACCCACATCCTGGTCTGCCTGGCCTCGACCCTGCTGATGCTGACGGCGGTCCATCAGGTGCGCTGGCTCAGCGACACGCCGCACGAACTGATCCGCATCGACCCGGCGCGCATGGCCCACGGCATCCTCACCGGGATCGGCTTCCTGTGCGGCGGGGTGATCTTCCGCGAAGGCCCCACGGTGCATGGCCTGACCACCGCGGCGTCGCTGTGGATCACCTCGGCGCTCGGCGTCCTCTACGGGGTCGGCTTCTATGGTCTGGCGATCGGCGGCACGGTCCTGACCCTGGCGGTGCTGGCTGGCCTGCGCTGGCTGGATTTCCGCCTGCCCCATGTCAGCCATGTGGACGTCGCCATCCGCTATCCCCGCGACCAGGCGCCCGGCGAGGCGGCGTTCCGCGCCCTGATCGGCGAGTTCGGGCTGAAGGCCGAGGTGGTCCGCCAGAGCCTGACCGCCGATGGGGTGATGGAGCTGGCTGCCACCGTCAAGGGACCACGGCCGGCGACGACGGACCGACTCGTCCAGCGCCTGAAGACCGAGCCGGGCGTGCTGGCCTTCGACATCGCCCCGCGCCACGAATGACCCAATTCCCCCCACACGGGACCGGGCAAGGTTAATTCGCCCGCCGCCGCCTGAATCAACTTGGCCGTGTCGCCAGAGCTGAGCGAGATCGCCGGCAGTTCGAGTCAGGTGACGATCATGAAGACGGTTCTCGGGGCTCTGGCCTTCGCGCTTGCGGTCCTGGCGGGTCCCGCCCAGGCCAAGCTCATCACGTTCGACGACCGCACGCCGGTCGCCCAAACGCTCACCTCCTACGAGGGCCTCGACTGGGAGAACATGAGCACGCTCGGCGCCGTCTGGTACGCCGGCTTCGAGGACACCGGCTTCGGCCACGGAACCGTCTCGCCGGAGAACGTCGCCTTCAACGCCGGCGGCGACGTGGTGGGCGCGGTGTCGCTGGCCACCGGGAGCTTCGACTTCGAGAGCGCCTATTTCACCGCCGCCTGGATCGACGGTCTGCAGCTGCGCATCCAGGGCTTCAACGACGGACTTGAGCTCTTTTCCCAGGTGCTGAACCTCGACACCGCCGGGCCGACCTTCTTCGCCGCCGGCTGGGGCGGCCTCGACAGGCTGACCTTCACCACCTGGTACGACGGCTGCTCCTGCAAGGGCCGCCAGTTCGTGATGGACAATCTCAAGCTCACCTCCGAGGTCCCCGAGCCGTCGACCTGGGCGATGTTGGTCATAGGCTTCGGCGGGGTCGGGGTCTTGATTCGCGGCGCTCGCCGTCGGGAGCAGCCCGCGGTCGCATAGACGCGCCGGAACTGCCGGGACCGCGAGGTCGTTGTCTCTCCCGAAGCTTCAGGAGAACCCCAGGCCATGGTCGACCAGACGAACACCCAACCCACGCCCAAGCCGCGCCGCGGCGCGGCGCTGAAGCAGGCCGCCGCCCCCTTGGTCGGCGCGGCCTCGGACCTGGCCCACGAAGCCAAGGTGGCTCTGACCGAGAAGGCGAGCGTCCTGCAGGCCAAGGCCCAGGAGGGCTACGGCGTCGCGCGCCAGGAGGCCCGCAAGCGTCTGGGCGAGGCCGAGACCTTCGTACAGGAGCGGCCCTACGCCTCGCTGGCCATCGCCGCCTTCGCCGGGTTCCTGATCGGCCACATCATCTCCAGCGCCAAGACCAACGTCGTCTATCTCCGCGACGAGCGCTGACGCCGGCCCGCTAAGAATCTCGGCGGCAGGGTGCTACAGCCCCGCCCATGAGCACCATCCGCCTCTGGACCCTGTCCAGCCACCACTCCGCCTTCCGCGTCGGCGGCTGGGCCCATCTGCGCCAGACCACCGACGGCCTGGCGGGCGCGGCGGGCGGCGCGCGCCAGATCACGCCCGAACGCACGGCCCTGGCCGGCCTGGCCGCGGCGCTCAAGGACCTCCCCCCGGGCGATCTGGCCGTCCATGCCGACAGCCCGATCGTGCTCGGCCCGATCCGCGCCATGATCCTGGGCGAGGCCGCCGCCCCGCCGGAAACCGACCTCGACCTCTGGGCCCAGGTCCAGACCGCGCTCAAGGGCCGTGCGGTCGCCTTCGTCCGCGCCCCCGTGACGCCCAACACGCCCCAGGCCTTCGCCGCCGCCTGGGCCGAACTCGCCCGCGACAAGGCCAAGACCCACGGCCCCTTCACCCACCCGATCCCCAAGCCCAACCTCGCCAAGGTCCAGGGATTGTAGAGATGCGGGGCCTCACTCAACGTCGTCATCCTCCGGGCTCGCGAAGCGAGATCCGGGGGACCCAAGCTGACTCTCAGGATGTGGCGGACGCCGCTTGGGTCCCCCGGATCGTCTTTCAGACGACCGGAGGATGACGAGGTTGGGAGGTGGTCGGATCGTCGTGGTCAGACCCGCCGCTTGAGGTTCAGCAGATAGACCTTGCGATCGAGCGGGTCGTGGTCAGTGCGAGGCCGCGACGGGACCGGTCCCCGCACCGGCTGGTGCTGGTGGAAGGCGGTTTCCAGCACCCCCTCGCCGCGGGTCAGGGTCGGCAGCTTCTGCTGCAGCTCGTGCACCCGCGCCGCCGGGATCTCGCCCTCCAGCCGGCAGGCCGATCCCCGCATGGCCTGGGTGCGTGGGACCGCCTCCACCTGGGCCAGGACCGAGAGGATCGACCCCAGGGTGTCGCCGGGGATATCCAGCTCGAAGCGCTGCATGGGCTCGCAGACGGCCACCCCGGCCTGCTTCAGCGCGGCCATCAGCACCAGGGGCGTCAGATTGCGGAAATCCCCCGCCGTGCTCGACATGCTCTTGTCGAAGATGGCGTGGGAGTGGCTTTGCCGCGGCTGGTAGCCGGAGTGGGTCATGGTCACCACGCAGTCGGTGACCGCCCAGCCGTGCAGGCCCTGGCCCAGGGTCTTGAACACCGTCTCCTCCACCGCCCGGTGGAAGGCGTGCGGGATCGAGCCGAACTCCACCTCCAGCCGGAAGGTCACGCCGGAATCGATCGGCGCCGGGTCGATCCGCAGGCCCACCGTGGCGAGGAAGGGGTTGGGCCATTCGCGCAGGACCTCGACGGCGCAGCCGGAGCCCACGGGTCGCTCGATGCAGATGGTCGTGGTCTCGTCGAACTCAACCTCGACCCCGTACGCGCTGGCCAGGGTCTCCTGGATGACCTCCTTCTGCACCTCTCCATAGAGCGAGACGTAGATCTCCTGGCGGATGTCGTCCTGCCGCAGGTTGATCAGAGGATCCTGCTCGGCGAGCTGGACCAGGGCGCCCAGCAGGGCGCCGCGCTCGGCGGCGCGGCGCGGAACGATCACCGTCTCGAGGGTCGGCGGCGCGAAATGGCGCTGGGCCGAGCCTTCTCGCGGCAGGCCGACAGCGTCGCCGATCTGGATGTCGCCCAGGCCCCAGAGCTTACCGATCTGGCCGGCGGCGAGGCTGTCACGCTTCACCGCCCCGCCACGGTCGAAGACCCCGATGGCGGTGACCTTGGCCTCCTTGCCCTGGCCGAACTTCAGGCGGTCCCGCGTCCGCAGGGTTCCGGAGAACATGCGGACATAGGCGATCTTCTCCCCCGCCGGCCCGCGCTCGACCTTGAACACCGCGCCGGAGACCGGGCCGTCCGCGTCGGCCCGCGCCCTCGGCAGCAGCCGGGTCACGCCGGCCATCAGGGCTTCCACCCCGGCGCCGGTGATCGCCGAGCCGAAATAGACCGGATGGACCAGGGCCCGCCGGGTCTGGGCGGCCAACCCCTTCCGAAGCCGGCCAGGCGCGGTGAGGGTCCCGCCCTCCAGATAGGCCGCCAGCATGAGGTCGTCATGGTCGGCCAGCCGCTCGACGAGCCGCGCCCTGAACCCTTGGTCCTCCGGCTCGAACGGGGTGAAGTCGGCGTCCTGCCCGCCGAGGTCGCGGGCCGATCCCATGGCGACGATGGCCGGGGTCAGCCGTTCGGAGATCGCCTGCAGCACGGCCTCGTCCTGCGCCCCGCGCCGGTCGATCTTGTTGACGAAGATCAGCGTTAGGATCGCCAGCCGCTGCAGGGTCCGCATCAGGACGCGGGTCTGGGCCTGCACCCCCTCCACGGCCGAGATCACCAGCACCGCGCCGTCCAGCACGTTCAGCACCCGCTCCACCTCGGCGATGAAATCCGGGTGGCCGGGGGTGTCGATCAGGTTGACGGTGACGTCGCCCACCACGAAGGAGGCGACCGCGGTCTTGATGGTGATCCCGCGTCGCCGCTCCTGGTCCAGGGAGTCGGTCTGGGTGTCGCCGTCGTCCACGCTGCCGATCGCCGCTATGGCGCCGGCCTCGTAGAGCAGTCGTTCGGTGAGGCTAGTCTTGCCGGCGTCTACGTGCGCCAGAATCCCCAAGTTGAGCGTGGGCATAGAGCTTCAAATCCTGTCGATAAGAGGAATCTCCTTTCGCGATGGACATGAAGCTTCGGCGCACGGGGCTCTCCGGGATCGGTTGTTCGGACGCTCAGGACAACAGATGCGCGGGGTCATGGCAACCGGCCCCTGGCGCAATCCTCGGCCTTGGGTAGGAATAGGCGCCGTGAGCAGCCTCGCCGCCATAGCCGCCCGACTGACGCCCTTCCGCCCGGCGGCCGGGCCCTTCGTGGTCGGGATCACCGGCTCGGTGGCGGTGGGCAAGAGCACCTTCGCCGAGGCGCTGAAGGCCGCCTTCGAGGCGGACGGCGACGGCGTCGAGCTGGTCTGCACCGACGGCTTCCTCCATTCCAACGCCCGGCTGGAGGAACTGGGCCTCACCGTCCAGAAGGGCTTTCCCGCCAGCTACGACCACGCCGCCCTGCGCGCCGCCCTGGAAGGCGTGCGCCACGGGCCCACCCGCTTCCCCGGCTACAGCCACGTGACCTACGACGTCGACGAGGCGCTCTCCCGCGAGGTCGCCCCGTCCGACGTGCTGGTCATCGAGGGCCTGGCCCTGCGCCATCCGCTGACCGGCCCGCCCGGCCTGCTGGACGCCCTGGTCTATCTGGAGGCTGAGGAGGCGGACCTGGAGCGCTGGTTCGTCGCCCGCTTCATGGGGCTTTGGGACCTGGCCGAACATGACCCGGCCTCCTTCTACGCCCGCTTCCGGTCCATGAGCCGCCCGGAGGCGCAGGCCTTCGGCAAGATGGTCTGGGAGCGGATCAACCTGCCCAACCTGCGCGACCACATCGCCCCGGCCCGCGCCCTCGCCGACCTGGTGGTCCGCAAGGCCGGCGATCATGCTATCGCGGGGGTCGAGACACCCTAGCCGCATTTCCGATCGGAGCCCCCTTGGCCGACGCCGTCCTGCCCACGACCGAACGCCCGCCGATCAGCCCCAATGCGCTCATCCTGCTGGTCCTGTGGATCGCCAGCGGCGCGGCGCTCGCCCTGGTTCCCGAGGCGACGGGCCCGCTGACCTTCGCCTTCGTGGTGCTGGGCTGGATCGCCGCGGTGGTGGTCCATGAGTTCGGCCACGCCTTCACCGCCCACAAGGCCGGCGACCCGACCATCGCCGAGAAGGGCTACCTCACCCTCGACCCGTTGAAATACGCCGATCTCGGGACCTCCATCGTGATCCCGGTCATCGCGCTGGTCCTGGGCGGGATCGGCTTTCCGGGCGGGGCGGTCTATCTGCGCGAGGACATGATGCGCTCGCGCGGCTGGCGCTCCCTGGCGAGCCTGGCCGGGCCGGCCGGCACCTTCCTGGTCCTGCTGGCTCTGGGCGCGGTCATCCACCTCGCGGCCCCGGCCCTGCCCGGCGGCGCGGGCAATCCCCTGGTCGCGGCCCTGGCCTTCCTGGCCTTCCTGCAGGCCACGGCCCTGGTGCTGAACCTGCTGCCGGTGCCCGGGCTCGACGGCTTCGGCATCCTGCGCCCCTGGCTGCCCCAGGCCGTGCGCCAGCGGCTGGCCCCCATCGAGGGGATCGCCATGCTGGCCCTGCTGGCCCTGCTGTTCTTCGTGCCCTTCGCCGCGGCCCTGTTCTTCGGCGTGGCCCTGCTGTTCACCGACATCCTGGCCCTGCCCCGCGAGCTGATCCAGGCCGGCTGGGACGCCTTCAAGTTCTGGTCCTAAGCGCTTTCAGGCGAAGTGGACGCCGGTTCGCCGCCAGAAAGCGCGCACGACCAACTAGGCGTGGGCCTCGCCCGGCTCGGCGGCGCGGGCGCTTAGCCGCCCGGCGAAGGTGCTCACATGCCGCGCGCCCTGCCACAACTCGGCGCCGAAGGCGTTGACCAGTCGCGAGGCCCGCTCCAGGGCCTGCGCCTCCGAGGCGCACGACCATTCCTCCGTCCGCGCCACCTGGCCCGCGGAATCGAACACATAGAACCGGTAGTCCATCTCGCCGTCCTCCGTCCTTGACGGCAGACGAACCGGCGCCCGCACCGCCCGGTTCCTTCACGTTCTGCGTGCGCTTGACATGTGACCTTACAGTCACCTATTGTCCGCTCGTGACCGACGACGACCTGGTTTTCAAGGCGCTCTCAGACCCCACGAGGCGATTCCTCCTCGACCTGCTCCACGCCCGCGACGGGCGCACGCTCTCGCAGCTGGAGGCCGAGGTGGCGATGACCCGCTTCGGGGTGATGAAGCATCTGAAGCTGCTGGAGGAGGCCGGTCTGGTGGTCACGCGCCGTTCGGGGCGCGAGAAGCTGCACTACCTCAACCCCGTTCCCATCCGGCTGATCCACGACCGCTGGATCGGCAAATACGCCGAGCGCCCCCTCTCGGCGCTCACCAACCTGAAAGCCGACCTGGAGTCCGACACATGAGCGACACCACCCAGATCTTCGAGATCTACATCAAGGCCCCGCCCCAGAAGATCTGGGACGCCATCACCAGTCCCGAATGGACCGCCAAATACGGCTATGGGGGCCGCGGAGAGTTCGACCTGCGCCCCGGCGGCGTCGCCCACTTCCACGCCAACCCCGACATGATCCAGATGGGCCTGCCCGAGGTGATCATCGACGGCGAGGTGCTGGAGGCCGATCCGCCCAACCGCCTGGTCACCACCCACCGCTGGCTGTTCAGCGAGGAGAACAAGGCCGAGGGCTTCACCCGCATCACTTGGGAGATCCTTCTCACCGTCGGGGGCTTCTGCAAGGTCACCATCACCCACGACGTCGCCGGCGCCCCGATGATGGCGAGCGCGATCCGCAGCGACTTCTCCGACCAGGGCGGCGGCGGCTGGAACTGGATCCTCAGCGACATGAAGTCCCTGCTGGAGACCGGCGCGACCATGGCCGCCTAGGCGGTTCGGCGAGGGCTTGGATCCTTCTCCCCTTGCGGGAGAAGGACGCCCTACCCATCCATCAGCACGATGTCCCAGCGGTACTTGCCGGCCCCCGTCGCGGCGGCGACCGAGGTGCCCGCCTCGCCGCCCAGGCCCTTATAGAGCTGGTCCTTGGCGTTCAGCGCCGCCTTCTCCGGGAAGTACATCTGGGCGCTCAGCCGGTGGGCGGTCCCGCGCACGTCGAAATGGATGTGCGGGGTCCGCAGGCCGATGGGCGAGTCGTAGGCGGCCGGCTTGATCGTGGTGATCCGCCAGCCGCCGTCCTTGTCGGTGCGCAGATTGGCGAAGCCCTGGAAGTTGGGGTCCAGCGGCGCCTTGCTGATGTCGTTGGCGTGGGCGTAGCGGCCCGCGGCGTTGGCCTGCCAGATCTCGATCGTCGCGTCGCGCATCGGCGCCCCGTGGCGGTCCAGCACCCGGCCCGAGATCTCGATCACCTCGCCCAGCGCGCGGGCCTTGTGGCCCTTCAGCCAGACCAGGTCGGCGTCGGCCTCGGCCAGGTGGTTGACCGGATAGAAGGGCCCCATGGGCGACTCCGCCGTCCCCGCCAGCGGCGGCAGGGCCTGCCCCCTCGCTCCGCCGGCGACGAGCGCCGCCCCGGCCATGACCGCGAAACCCCGACGCGAAACCAGAAGACTGTTCACCGACACCTCCCCATCTGCGTTCATCCCGGAGCCGATTGGATACCCATGGACGGCCAAGTCCATTGGAGATTGTTCGGCTTTTCCCGCTCTCACCCTGAGGCTGCGCCGCCGCGCGAAATGCAGCCGGGACGGAGTCGCCGCGCCGAGAATGTTCTGCTTTTGTTCATGACAACACTGTCAGCAGGAGCCCCCATGACCAAGGTCCGCTATCTCGGCGTCACCGACCCCAAGGCCGCCTTCGAGGCCCTGCGCGACTACCACCACGCCCTGATCAAGCTCCAGACCAAGTGCCGGCCGTTCGGCGCCGACTACCTGGTGATCATGGCCGCCAAGGAGGCCCTGGAGACCGCCGCCTTCCACTTCACCCGCGACAGCGGCTTCTATGCGGGGGCGCCGCACGGCTGACCATGCGCCCGCTCGCCAACCTCGCCGACGCCCGGCTCGAGGACGCCCGCCGCTATCCGGGCTGCGTCCTGATGCTGGGCTGCGAGATCTGCGGCTGGGCCCGGGGCTATGAGGTGGGGAAGGTGATCAACCGCCTCTACGAGCTGCGGGACGGAGGCTTCACCACCCTGGTGGCGGACGTGGCGCAGTCGGTGAAGCGCCCGTGTCCGCGGTGCCAGGGGAAACACTGGGCGACGCAGCTAGCCTACCCGACCCACATCGATGAGCGGGAGACGAAGCGGCTGGCGGGGCGGTATCGGAATTGATGAAGCCGTGCCTTGCCAAGCCCATGATGCGGGACTAGCCGTATACGTCCGGGATGAGGCGGTGTCCCGGTAAGGCTTCGGCCCAAGCACCGCGCAACTCCGCTTGGAGACGCGCATGGCTTCCAGTCGCACATCACCACCAGCACATCTAGGCCGCAGGGCCGTCGTCATCGCCATGGGTCTTGCGCTGGCGCCTGGCCTGGCGAAAGCGGCCTGCCCTCCGGTTCGGGTGCTTTTCGTCTGCCCCGCAGGCTCAGTCAAAAGCGCCATAGCCCGCGAAACCCTGAAGCGCCGCGCCGCCGATGGGGGCGTTTCCCTGTCCGTCTCCTCGCGCGGCGTGCGCCCGGAGGACCACGTCTCTCTCGGACTGGCGGCCAAACTCAAGGCGGACGGGCTCAATCCCACGTCGGAGCCGCTGCGCGCGCTGGCGGAAACCGACATCGGTCAAGCTGACATCGTCATTGCATTCGACGAGGCCTCGGACGAGCCCATGCTGCGCTCGGCGCGGGCGTGGAAAACTCCGTCCTGGAACGGAGACTACGCCGCAGCCAAGGCCGATCTGGATGGTCGGCTCGCCCTGCTGCTGGTGGAACTCACGGCGCGCGTCGCACGGCCTTGCGGAGCGCCGTGACGGCATCGCGCGCCCTAGGGTGAGCTCACACAACGGGAGAACGAGATGACAGAAGCCGCCTTCGACCGACGCGCCCTGCTCGCCGCGACAGGACTGCTGGCCGCCGCCCTCCCGGCGGCCGCCCAGCCTGCAGCCTTCGCGCCGACACCCCTGCCCTTTGACCCAAGGACCGTACCGGGCCTGTCCGAGAAGCTGCTGATGAGCCATCATGACAACAACTATGTCGGCGCGGTGAAGCGCCTCGGCGCGATCCGCGCTGAGTTTGGCAAGCTCGACTTCGCCGCGGCTTCCGTGTTCCAGATCAACGGCCTCAAGCGGGAGGAGCTGATCGCCTGGAACTCCATGATCCTGCACGAACTCTATTTCGCGGGGTTGGCGGCGCAGGCCGCGCCCAGCACGGGCCTCGCTCAATCCATCGAACGTGATTTCGGCAGCCATGATCGTTGGGCCAGTGAGTTCGCCGCGATGGGCAAGGCGCTGGGCGGCGGATCAGGCTGGGTGCTGCTGACCTATAGCCGACATGACGGAAGGCTCGTGAACACCTGGGCCTCCGATCACACCCAGACGCTCGCCGACGGCGCGCCCCTATTGGCGCTCGACATGTATGAGCACGCCTACGCCATGGACTACGGCGCAAAGGCCGCCGGCTACGTGGACGCCTTCATGAAGGCGATGACCTGGTCGGAAGCCAATCGTCGGTTCGCTTCCGCCTCGCGGGCCTGATTGGTCCGCAATCTCATCGCCTGACCGGGCGTTCCGTTGGCGATCGGGTCCGTGGCCCTGTTCGGGGCCAGCGGAGCGCGAGCCGCCCTGTTAGAGCGTGACGGGCGCCTGAACCGGCATCCACTTCAGGCTGTCACGCTCTAGCGGCCGTGGGTCACCTCCTCGGGCCGGTCGTCCGGGTCCCAGGCCTTGGGCGACAGCACCGCGGTCCGGTGGCACGCCTGCTTCAGGGCCGCGCGCAGGGTCGAAGGCTTCGCCCGGTCGACCAGCTCCAGCAGCCCGTCGCTCAGCATGTCGGCCTGCAGTCGCCGGCTGATCCCATAATCCGAGGCGAAGGCCGGATAACGGTGCAGCCAGTTATAGACCGTCATGATCGTCGGCATGCCCGGATCACGGCAGATGGCCGCCAGGCTGCGGCCCTGGATCAGCCCCATGCAGATCGCATCGGCCCGCTCTTCGGAATAGGTGCTGACCGAACCCGGATGATTGCGCTTCTTCACCTTGGGCGGCCGGGCCGCCCGCCGCGCCAGCACCTCCCGCGCCCGCCTGCGCCGCGCCTCGCGCCGCACGATGTGGAAGGCCTCGCCGAACTCCGGGTCCTTCTCGGCCCAGCGATAGACCGTCGGCGGCGTCGGCATCCCCGGCCGCCGGCAGATGGCGTGCAGACTCTCGCCCTGGGCCATCAGCCGCAGCACCTCGGCCCGCAGCTCGACCGTGAACCCGCTGGCGAAGGCGGGCGTCACGCCCTTGGTGGGAGGGGACCAATCGGCGAGGGCCATGATGGTGGAGATTGGTCTGGGTCGGCGAGATTGGCAAGAACAAACAGGGAACTATCGCCCATCATCTTTCTCCCCTTGCGGGAGAAGGTGGCCCCGCGAGAGCGGGGTCGGATGAGGGGTCGAAAGCCCTATCCGGCTAGCGGCGGCGCAGCCGCGAACGTCCCAAACGCTGACCGCGGAAAACACAAAGGGCACGGACACGCTGCTCTGCGGCCGCCGCATCGGGCTCCATCTGCGCTTTCCGTGTTTTCGGTGGTCGATCTGGGCGTCGCCATCCTCGCCCTCTTCGTTCGGCATTTCATCTGCGCAAGAATATCATCCTCGGAAACTGACACGTAATCGTATCGATAAACTCGCAGTCTTCGTTCAATCCTGAAAGACTTCCCGGTGCCAGTTTGTGTAGTACGGCCCCGGACTCCAAACTCCGAACCTCAACGACTTCCGCCTAAAGACAAATCGGATATCGCGCCGACCAAGGCGGTTTCTGACACCGGCCCCTAGATCATTAAATTTTGAGAGATAGGCTGAGCAGTCCTGATAACCGTCATTGCAGATCTGTTCGACAACATCACCGCTACGTAGCCCAACGCGCTGGGCCGTGGTCCCGCCGGAGACATTGGTGATAAAGAGCCCCATCTCATCATCGCTATCCCAGGACAAACCCTGAAACACTGCGAGCCCGGCGATCGCAGAGGCCTCTCGACTTCTGGAAAACGCAACCTGCCGAATTTGCTCGCGAGCTTCTCCAGCGACAATCTCTGTGTAGTATGCCGCTGAGCGTGCGTAGTTTCCTGCTCGATTTTCCCCTGCCGCAAGTATCCAAAGTGCATTGTCATAAGCATTGCGCTCTGGATACTTCTCTATCACCTTCAGAAGGGACTCCTGCGCGCCCACCCAGTCGCGCAAGATGAATAGCTTATGCCAGCCGGTCTCTGAAAGAACATCATCCATCAGAGGATGTTCGGAAAGTGCCTCCTGAAATTTCACGAGATAATTCAGAGATTTGTCGTACTCTCCGAGCTTCCGTGAAATCATCGCGGCCTGATAGAGCCCTCGACCGTACTCGAGGGGATCCTCCTTGAGAACATCCAGGCAGCCGTCGAGATAGGACCTAGCGCCTCGGCGCCGTTCCAAGTCACGGATGCTCATGAAGACAAATCGGCACCGTTGCGGCGGCGTGTACGCGATCAGAGATGAAATCTTATCGATATCCGACTTCGCCTCCTTCAACTCATCAAGGCACGGCAGCCCCTTGGATTCGGTCAATTTGCAGGCGTTCTGGATAGCCCGGCCGGCCGACTGGAAGTCGGCGGTGCCAATGAGTTCGTAGACACGATCCAGAGTGGGACTAAGCACCAGATATGCTGCTGACTGGTTGCCCATCCCCTCCAAAAGCTTCGCGTAGACCAACGCCCTTTCGAGCTTCCCGTTCTCTGCCAATTCCCCAGACAACGACATATAGACGTCGATGATGCTTCCGCCGTGCGGAAATTCCTTGGCGTATTGTTCATACAGAGCAACATTCTTTGGCCATTCGGACGCATTGGCGTACTCTAGCAAGGTCATGTCGCGAATTTTGCTTCTTGGATATCGAGAAAGGGATTCTGGATATCTCTTCAGGAAGTATAGGGCGTAATCCGTGAATAGGTTTTCTTCGCGTGGAAAGTTTTTTTGAGTTTCTGATATCAATTGAGACAGTCGAACTCGGTCACGTTCGTTCGGCAGGTATCGCGCAACGTGGGTTTCACTCTTGCGAAGCAATTCCATCGCGCCAAAGGGGATATGTGCCCAGTACGCACTGAAATCCGTCCGTCGACAACGATTCTTGAGCTCAGAAGCGGTGCTTTCGGCCACCTGCCATCCGTCCCGTATACTGATGGCCCTAATGTGAGCCTGCACAGCAAATACATACCTTGTATCGTCGGGAGCTCGGCCACCGTAAATTTTACAAATGTATTCAAGGCCCTCTCGATGGAGACCTTCACCATAGTAGGTCGCTGTTATCATGCCGCGGATTTGCTCGGCGGTGGCGTCGTCTGGTCCTGCCGCTAGCGCACTTTCATAGAGACGACGCGACTGGCTATACCGGCCGCTCTTCAACTCCTCGTAGGCGCGGGCGATTGTTCCAACCTTGAAAGTATTCAGAAGGTTCGTGATCATTGGTGCGGTGAATGCAAGTACCGTCAGTATTACGGAAAACCAGAACAGCACGGTTATGACTAGACGAACGAGACGGTATGCCTGCGCCTTTCCGACCTTCTCGTTGATCGCGCGGTCAAATATCCGAGCGACATTCGGGTTCGCGCTGGTGCGCCAGACAACAAAGAAGAAGGCGACCACGATCAGGCCCGAAAGCCGATATTCCGCCGGTGCGCCGGCAAGAATTTGCAGAAACCCAACAAGAGGATTTGAGTTGGAATTCATTGAAGGCCCCCGCTTGTGACCCTAGCGGCGACTAGACTTCTCGTCTAGGCTGTAACTCTTCGTCATAATCGCGCGGCGTCACACCTGCGTCACCCAGGTTGGGACCGTCCCACGCCATCCACGAAGGGGGGCGCGACGTTTCGACTGGCTCACCCCCCTCAACGTTTGCTTAACCCCGCCAACGTCCTGTATCCCTACCCGGAACAGATGACGAACGCGCCGATTCCCATGACCGCTTCCCTCCGCATCCTCGGCCTCGATCCCGGCCTGCGCCGCACGGGCTGGGGGGTGATCGCGGTGGAGGGGTCGCGGCTGACCCACGTGGCCCACGGGGTGATCGCGCCCAAGGACAGCCTGCCCTTCGCCGAGCGGCTGCTCTGCCTGTTCGACGCCATCTCCGAGGTCGTCGCCCTCCACGCGCCGCACGAGGCCGCGGTGGAGGAGACCTTCATGAACAACAACGCCGCCTCGGCGCTCAAGCTGGGCCACGCCCGGGCCATGGCCATGATCGTGCCGGCCCGCGCCGGCATACTGGTCGCCGAGTACGCCGCCACCGTGGTCAAGAAGTCGGTGGTCGGGACCGGGGCGGCCGACAAGGACCAGGTGGGCTTCATGATCGCGCGCCTGCTGCCCACGGCGGGAAAGACCACCGCCGACGCCGCCGATGCGCTCGCCGTCGCCATCGCTCACGCCCACCACCGCCGGGTCCGCAACCTCGGGGCCGCCGCGTGATCGGCCGGCTGCGCGGCCTGGTCGCCGAGGTCGGCGAGGAAGACGCCCTGATCGACGTGGCCGGGGTCGGCTATGTGGTCCGCTGCGGCTCGCGCACGCTCGGGCACCTGCCCGCCATGGGCGAGGAGGCGGTGCTGCACGTGGAGACCCAGTGGTCAGAGGCCAATGGCATGAAGCTGTACGGCTTCCTGGGCCGTGACGAGCGCCGGGCCTTCGTCATGCTGCAGGCCATCCAGGGGGTGGGACCCAAGGCCGCGCTCTCGGTGCTGGACGTCCTGCCGCCCAATGAGCTGGCCCAGGCCTGCGCCCGCGACGACAAGGCCGCCGTCGGCCGCGCCAACGGGGTGGGCCCCAAGCTCGCCCAGCGCATCGTCACCGAGCTGAAGGACAAGCCGCTGACCGACGGCCCGGTGGCGGCCTTCCACGCCTCGGCCCTGGCGTCGGCGACACCGCCGCCCCCGTCCGCCGCCGGCGAGGCGGTGGCCGCCCTGCTGGGTCTCGGCGTCGCCGAGGTCAACGCGCGCCGCGTGGTCGAACAGGCCCATCTGAGGCTCGGCGAGGACGCCACCATCCAGGCGCTGATCAAGGCCGGGCTCCAGGAGCTGGGGCGGTGAGGGGCGAAGCGCCCTTTTCCTCCCACGTTTACGGGGGAGGAGGACCGCGAAGCGGTGGAGGGGGCGGCCTCAGGCTCTGCGCCCGGACTCGCCCCCTCCACCACGCCTTCGGCGCGGTCCCCCTCCCCCGCTTCGCAGGGGCGGAAAAAGCATGACCCGGATCGTTTCGAGCGAGCCCCAGGCCCAGGACGCCACGGTCGTCCACGACAAGGCCCTGCGCCCCCAGACCCTCGCCGAATTCGTCGGCCAGGAGCAGGCCAAGGGCAATCTCAAGGTCTTCATCGAGGCGGCCAAAAGCCGGGCCGAGGCGCTCGACCACGTGCTGCTATTCGGCCCGCCCGGCCTGGGCAAGACCACCCTGGCCCAGATCGTCGCCCGCGAGCTCGGCGTGAACTTCCGCGCCACCTCCGGCCCGGTCCTGGCCAAGGCCGGGGACCTGGCGGCGATCCTGACCAATCTCGAACCGCGCGACGTGCTGTTCATCGACGAGATCCATCGCCTGGCCGCCAATGTGGAGGAGATCCTCTATCCGGCCATGGAGGACCATGTGCTGGACCTGATGATCGGCGAGGGGCCCTCCGCCCGCTCGATCCGCATCGACCTGGCGCCCTTCACCCTGGTGGCGGCGACCACGCGGGCGGGCCTGCTGGCCACCCCCCTGCGCGACCGCTTCGGCATCCCCCTGCGGCTGGAGTTCTACACGCACGGCGAACTGCAGAAGGTGCTGACCCAGGCCGCCCTGAAGATGGGCCTGTCGCTGGCGTCCGACGGCGCCGCCGAGATCGCCGCCCGCGCCCGGGGCACCCCCCGCGTCGCCGGCCGCCTGCTGCGCCGGGTGCGCGACTTCGCCGCCTCCGACGGGGTGACGGTGATCGACGGCAAGGCTGCGGCTCGGGCCCTGGCCCGCCTCGACGTCGACCCCGCCGGCCTGGACGCCCTGGACCGCCGCTACCTCACCGCGCTCATCGACAACTATGGCGGCGGCCCGGCCGGGGTGGAGACCCTGGCCTATGCCATCGCCGAGGCCCGCGACGCGGTGGAGGACGTTATCGAGCCCTTCCTGCTGCAGCAGGGCTTCATCCAGCGCACGCCGCGTGGCCGCATGGCCTGCGGCAAGGCCTACAGCCACCTGGGCCTCACCCCGCCCCCGCAGATTCAAGCGGGCGGGCAACCGACCCTGTTCGAGGACGAGTAAGGGCGCCGATCGGCACGAACCCAGGTGCTCCCCCCCTCTGGGGGAACTCCCGGCCGAATGGCGAACTGAGGGGGACTTTGGCGCGCTTTGTGGGCCTCAACCCCCTTCGTCACATCGCCAAACCGGGCGACGCGCCACACGCCCCAAAGTCGCGCTGCGCGCTGGGGGGAGAATCTAGCAGAACCTAGTGCTTGCCGCCGCCGCAGCCGCCCTTGCAGCCGCCGCCGTGGTGGCCGCCACGACCGCCGATGCGGACATTGACGCGCGAGGACGAGTAGGCCGAGGCCGAGGCCCGCGACGAGGCGCCCGCGAAGGCGCCAGACCCTGCGACGGCGTAGCCGCCGCCCCCGCCATAGCCGCCGCCGTCCATGTAGCCGCCGACACCGCCGTAGTCGTAGAAGAAGCTGGACGGCACGGAGATCGTCCCGCGGTTCACCAGCTCGCCGCAGCCGCAGGGGCTCGGGCTATAGCCGCCGCAGCCGGAATTGCAGGCGGCGCCGGGCCAGCCGTAGTTCTGCGAGGCGTAGCCGTAGGTCGGGATCTGGTAGCCGTAGCCCCGGGCGTGCTCGCGGTGATGATCGTAGCGCGGCGCCTCGACATAGCGGCGCTCATGGTCGGACGGACCGTAGCGGTCGGGGACGCGCGCGTCGTCGACATAGCGGCCGCGCCAGCCGCTGTCGTATTCCTCGTCCTGGATGCTGCGCTCGGCATAGGCCATGCGATGGCCGTCGGCGTAGCCGCCCTGTTCATAGCGCGCGTCGTAACGGCTGCTGGGGCCCTGGCCGGGCCCGCCCATCAGCTCGGGATATCGGTCCTGGGCGAGAGCCGAGCTCGCGCCGCACACCAGGGTTAGACCGACAACCGCGCTCAGAATCCGACGCATGACGCCTCCGCACACACTACTGCAGGGCGAACCTAAGCGGGCGCGGGCGGCCTCGCGACCGCTTGCCCCTCAGGCGGGAGCGGTAGGGTTAAAAATCAACCGCTATGCCCTTGCGTTCCCAGTCGCCGAAGCGCGTGGGCTCCAGGCCCTTAGGGCCGCCCAATTCGGCGGCGCGTTCGGCGGCCTCGGCTTCGGCGGCGCGGCGGGCGGCGGCCTCTTCCAGCGCCCGGCGAGCGGCGGGGGTGAGCGCCTTGTCCGGCGCGGCGTTCAGCGGGATCTGGTCCTGGCTCATGTCGGGAATTTAGGGACTCGGCGTGCGGAAGGCCAGGATTGTCAGCCGGCCGGTCCTGGGCTCTAGTCGTGGTCGCAGGCGTCGAGCACGACGCGCGTTCGGGGGAACGTCCATGTCCAAGCTTTCCTTGTCTTTCTTCACGGTGGCCGCGCTTTGCGGACTGGTTGGAATGGTCTTCGGCGCGGTGATGGGCGTCACGGAGGACTTCACGCTTTCGCCCTCCCACGCGCACCTCAACCTGCTGGGCTGGGCGAGCCTGGCGATCATGGGGACCTTCTACGCCCTGGCCGGGCGCGGAGGCCGCCTGGGCTGGACCAATTTCGTGCTGTCCAGCGCCGGCGCCATCGTCATGTCGCTGTCGCTGGGCCTCTACCTGGCGGGAAACCAGCCGTTCCTGAGCGGGGTGATGGCGGGAACGGTGATCGCCGTGCTGGGCATGGCGACCTTCGTCGCGTCGGTGGCGCGAAGCTGGGGTCGGGCCAAGATCGCGACCTAAGCGGCTTGCATCCGGGCGCGGAAGGGGGCACGCCGCGCCGGTGACAACAGACACCGACCTCGGCCTGCCCGCCCGCCGCGCGGCCCTCGACATCCTTTCGGCCAGCCTGGCGCGCCGCGCGGGCCTGGACGAGGCGCTCAACCGGCCCGCCTTCGGCGCCCTGCCGCCCCGCGACCGGGGTTTCGCCATGGCCCTGGCCATGGCTACCCTGCGCCGGCTGGGGGCGGTTGACCGCGCCCTCGACGCCAAGCTCGCCAAGGCGCCGCCGGACGCCATACGCAACATCCTGCGGATCGGGGTCATCCAGGCCTTCGTGCTGGACACCCCGGCCTTCGCCGCGGTCACCACCAGCGTCGACCTGGCGGCCAGCCATTCCTCGACCCGGGCCTTCAAGGGCCTGGTGAACGCCGTGCTGCGCGGCCTGCTGCGCGAGCCGCCGAACCTGGACGAGCCGGAGTCGCTCGCCCCCGGCTGGCTCTACGCCCGCTGGAGCGCGGCGTTCGGACCCCAGGCGGCGCACGACATGGCCGCCCTGATCGCCGACGAACCGGCCACCGACCTGTCGGCGAAGTCCGCCGAAGGGCTCGATGCCCTGGCTGCCGAGCTGGAGGCCGAGATCCTGCCCGGGGGGACCCTGCGCACGGCCCGCAAGGGCGACGTGGCCGCCTGGCCCGCCTATGAGGCGGGCTCCTGGTGGGTGCAGGACGCCAGCGCCGCCATCCCCGCGCGCCTGCTGAGCGTCAAGGCGGGCGAGACCGCGCTCGACATGTGCGCCGCGCCGGGCGGCAAGACCCTGCAGCTGGCCGCCGCCGGCGCCGTGGTCACCGCCATCGACCGCTCCGCCGCGCGCCTGGTGCGGGTGAGCGAGAACCTGAAACGCATCGGGCTTAGCGCCGAGGTCACGGCAGCCGAGGCCGGCGACTGGGCCGACACCCGCGAGTTCGACGCCGTGCTGCTGGACGCCCCCTGCAGCGCCACCGGCACCTATCGCCGCCATCCCGACGTTCTGTGGGCCGCCCGCCCCGGCGACGTGGCCGCCCTGGCCGGGGTGCAGGCGCGCCTTTTGGATTCCGCGGCGCGGCGCACCAAGGTCGGCGGGCGGCTGGTCTATTGCGTCTGCTCCCTGGAACCCGAGGAGGGCGAGGCCCAGGCGGCGGGCTTCCTGGCTCGGCATCCCGGCTTTTCCCCGTCCCCCGTCGCCCCCGGCGAAGGCGGCGCCCCGGAGGCCAGCCGGCTGGCCGACGGCGCCCTGCGGCTGCTGCCCCATCAGCGGCCGGGCGGCCAGGATGGCTTCTACGTGGCCCGCTTCACCCGCGACTCGTGACGAATTGACGGTTGGCGCGACGGCCGGGCTTGGCTAAGTCGAGGATCATGACCCGCGCTCCGATCATCGCCCCGTCCATCCTGGCCTCGGACTTCGCCAAGCTGGGCCAGGAGGTCGCCGCCATCGAGGCGGCCGGCGCCGACTGGGTGCATGTGGACGTCATGGACGGCCACTTCGTGCCGAACATCACGCTCGGCCCCGACATCGTCAAAGCCCTGCGCCCGCACGCCAAGATCCCCTTCGACGTCCACCTGATGATCGCCCCGGTCGATCCCTATATCGAAGCCTTCGCCCAGGCCGGCGCCGACATCATCAGCGTCCATCCCGAGAGCGGGCCGCACCTCAACCGGACCCTGAAGCGCATCCGCGAGCTGGGAGCCAAGGCCGGGGTGGTGTTCAACCCGTCCACCGATCCCAGCGTCGTCCAGTGGATGATGGACGAGGTCGACCTGATCCTGGTCATGTCGATCAACCCGGGCTTCGGCGGCCAGAAGTTCATGCACTCGCAGCTCAGGAAGATCGAACGCCTGCGCAAGATGATCGACGAGACGGGACGGCAGATCGAGCTTGAGGTCGACGGCGGGGTGACCGTCGAGACCGCCCCCCTGTGCGTCGCCGCCGGCGCCACGGCCCTGGTGGCCGGCACGGCCGTGTTCAAGGGCGGCCCGCAGGCCTATGCCGCCAACATCCGCGCGCTGAAGGGCGGCTAGGATCTTGGCCGGCGGCCCTCCGGCGATCTTCGACACCCCCGGCGGCGCCTGGGCCCTGACCCTGGCGGAGGGCGGACGCCGCGCGCTCCGCCGCGAATGGGCCGGGACCGGCCTGCACCGTTGGCTGCTGTCGCGCCCGAAGGCTGAGGGCCTGGCCGGCGAACCTAAGGATCCACGCCCCGCCGATCTGGCCGCCGGACGCCGCCTCCTGGCCGGACGCTTCGAGTTCGGCGGCGCCAGCCTGGAGGCCGGGGTGGGCGGCGATCCCTGGGACCGGCCCAGCCCCTCGCGCCGCTTCGCCGCGGCCCTGCATCGGTTCGACTGGAGCCGCGACCTGATCGCCGTGGGCGATGACGGCGCAGCCGAGGCCCTGCGCCTGACCCTGGACTGGCGGCGGCTATTCGGCCGCTGGAATGGCTTCGCCTGGTCGCCCGAGGTGCTGGAGCGCCGGGTGTTCAACCTGGCCTGCGCGGCGAAGGCCGTCAGCGCCAAGGCCTCGGACGCCGAGGCCGGACTGATCGCCCAGGACCTGGCTCGCCAGGCGCGACACCTTGTGACCCTGATCGACGGACCGGTCCGGGCCGCCGAGCGCGCCTGCGCCGCGGCCCTGGCTGGCGGCGCCCTGGCGGGCGACGCGGGGGATGACCTGATCGCCAAGGGACTGGCCCGGCTGCGGCGCGCCTTGCCGGTCACCGTGCAGCCGGATGGCGGCCACGCCTCGCGCTGCCCGCGGGCAGCGCTGGAGCTGCTGTTCGACCTGCAGGCCCTGGACGAGGCCCTGGTGCATCGGGGCATCGCCCCGCCCGACGAGATGCTGCGGGCCATCGACCGGCTGGCCGGGGCCGTGCGGTTCTTCACCTTGGCCGACGGCGGTTTGCCCGACCTGCAGGGCGGCGAGGGCGGGATCGCCAACTATGTCGCCGCGGCCCGCGCCAGCGAGGGCGCCTCGGCCAAGCTTCCCACGGCGCGCAACGGCTATCAGCGGCTGGAGGGCCGCAGCCTGCAGGTGATCGCCGACGCCGCCCCGCCGGCCCGGGGGCCGTGGAGCGTCACCGCCTGCGCCCAGCCCCTGGCCATGGAGCTGCTGATCGGCGGCCGTCGGGTGATCGTCGCCAGCGCCTGGTCGCCCGATGCGGTGGGGCCCCAGGCCCTGCGGATGGCGGACGCCGGTTCGACCGCCACCCTCGGCGACCAGGCCTGCGGCGAGCCGTTGGGCGGGTTCCGCGCCGGGGTGCTGGGACCGCGGCTGGTGGGCGCCTATGACGCCGTCGACGCCCGGAGGCAGGAGGCCGACGGGGCAGTCTGGCTGGAGTTGGCCCATGACGGCTGGGCCAAGCGGTTCGGCCTGCGCCACGAACGCCGGCTCTATCTCGACCTCGCGGCCGACGAGCTGCGCGGCGAGGATCGGTTCCTCCCGGCCCGGCCTGGGGTCGACCTGGGCGAGGCCGGCCGCCGCTTCGTCCCCTTCACGGTGCGCTTCCACCTGCACCCGGAGGTCAAGGCCAGTCTGGCCCGCGACGGCAAGAGCGTCTTGCTGCAGGCCGGCGACCAGGAGCACGGCTGGTGGCTGCGCAACGACGCCAACGACGCCTCGGTGGAGCCCTCGGTCTTCTTCCAGGACGGCCAGCCCAGGCGGGCCCAGCAGATCGTCCTGCGTGGCCAGGCCCGGGTCGAGACCGGCGCCCGCATCCGGTGGAAACTCGCCGCCGCCGACATCTGGCCGCCGCCACAATGACAATGCGCTGTCAATCGGCTGCTGGATTGACCTGACGCCGCTCCGGGCCTATGCCCCCGCCCATTCCGTGTGACTGGCGAATGAAGGTGGGCGACCACCGGGGAGCGCGGGATCTCATATGCCGCTCGCCTGGGCAATTTCCTTGAAACGCATCAGGAGACTGCCGTGCCCGCCGCGCCGAATTTCCCGCCCGCTCCCGACCGTGTCGCGCCCAAGCGCGCCCTGATCTCGGTTTCCGACAAGACCGGACTTGTCGACGCCGCCAAGGTTCTGGCCGAGCTGGGCGTCGAGCTGGTCTCCACCGGCGGCACGCGCGCCGCCATCGCCGCTGCCGGCCTGGCGGTGAAGGACGTCTCGGACCTGACCGGCTTTCCCGAGATGATGGACGGGCGGGTGAAGACCCTGCACCCCATCGTTCATGGCGGGCTGCTGGGGGTGCGCGACGCGCCCGACCACGCCAAGGCGATGGCCGACCACGGCATCGGGGCCATCGATATCGTCTATGTGAACCTCTATCCGTTCGAGGCCACAGTGGCGAAGGGCGGCGCCTTCGAGGACTGCGTCGAGAACATCGACATCGGCGGTCCGGCCATGGTCCGCTCGGCGGCCAAGAACCACGGCTATGTGGCCGTCTGCACCGAGATCGCCGATCTGGAAGAGGTGCTGGCCGAGCTGAAGGCCGACGGCGGCACCAGCCTGGAGCTCCGGAAGAAACTGGCGGCCCGCGCCTATGCCCGCACCGCGGCCTATGACGCGGCCATCTCGGCCTGGTTCGCCAAGTCGCTGGGGGAGACCGCGCCCGCGCGCCGCGCCTTCGCCGGCAAGCTGGTCCAGACCATGCGCTACGGCGAGAACCCGCACCAGGCGGCGGCCTTCTACGCCGAGGAAACCCCGCGCATCGGCGTCGCCACCGCCCGCCAGATGCAGGGCAAGGCGCTCAGCTACAACAACATCGCCGACACCGACGCGGCCATCGAGTTGGTGGCGGAGTTCGATCCCGCCGCCTCTGCCGCCGTGGCGATCATCAAGCACGCCAATCCCTGCGGCGTGGCGCTCGGTCCCGACCTGAAGAGCGCCTATGAGCGCGCCCTGCAATGCGACCCGGTCTCGGCCTTCGGGGGCATCGTGGCGGTGAACCGCCGACTGGACGCCGCCGCGGCCCGCGAGATCATCAAGATCTTCACCGAGGTGGTGGTCGCGCCCGAGGCCGACGAGGACGCCATCGCCCTGTTCGCCAAGAAGAAGGATTTGCGCCTGCTCCTCACCGGCGGCCTGCCCGATCCACGCGCGGCGGGCGAGGTCTACAAGCAGGTGGCCGGCGGCTTCCTGGTGCAAAGCCGCGACACCGCCCACATCACGGCCGCCGACCTGAAGATCGTCACCAAACGCCAGCCGACGGCGAGCGAGATCGCCGACATGCTGTTCGCCTTCACGGTGGCCAAGCACGTCAAGTCCAACGCCATCGTCTACGCCAAGGACGGCCAGACGGCGGGCATTGGCGCGGGCCAGATGAACCGCAAGGACTCGGCGCGGATCGCGGCTCTGCGGGCGGGCGAGGCGGCGGAGGCCGCGGGCTTGCCGGCGTCGCTGGCCAGGGGCTCGGCCTGCGCCTCCGACGCCTTCTTCCCCTTCGCCGACGGCCTGCTTCAAGCCGCGGAAGCTGGCGCGACCGCGGTGATCCAGCCGGGCGGCTCGATCCGCGACCAGGAGGTGATCGACGCCGCCGACGCCGCCGGACTGGCCATGGCCTTCACCGGGGTGCGGGTGTTCCGGCACTAGCCCGCCGGGCTGGCCCTACCGCTTCTTCCCCACGTCGGCGCTCGCCAGTTCGCGCAGGGCGGCGTTGGCGATGGTGAGCTTGGCGAAGCTCCAGCCACCGCCGGCCGCCTCGATCTCCTCCACCGACTTGCGGGCGGCCTCGGCGAGGTCGCGGCGCAGGGCGGTCCAGGAGCCGATGGCGGCCTGGGCGGTCTCGGCGCTCTCGCCGGCCTGGGCGTTGCCGGCGAAGGCCATGATCGCGCGGGTGACCGCCGCCTGCTCGGCCAGCAGATCCTCCACCAGGCGCCGGACGGCGGTGCGTTCGAAGCTGTCGCCGGCCGTGAAGCCGCCGGCCGCGGCGCGCAGCCGATCGAAGGCGAAGATGCGTCCGACCTGGTGATAGAGCCGGGCGACGTTGGCCAGGGCCCAGCTCGAGGCGTCGGCCAGGTCGACCAGGTCGACGGCGGTGGTCAGGGGCTGCAGGTTGGCGACCGGGCGGGCCAGATCCTCGGGCGCCCCGGCCTCGATCATGCGGACCACCTGGGTTTCCAGGCGCTCGCGCTCCACCGGTGAGAGGATCTCGGGGATCAGCTTCTTCAGGGTCGCCGCGCCGGGGCCGTAGCGCTTGACCAGGGCCTCGACCCCGCCGCCGGAGCGGGCCGCGCGGCGGGCCAGCCAGAACGTTTCGCCGCGCAGGGTGTAGGCCAGGCGCCGATAGAGGGCCATCTGGCCCGCCGCCGGGATCTTGCCGTCCAGCGCCGAGACCTGGTTCCAGAGGGCCGGCAGGCCCAGCACCGCCTTGGCCGCCTCATAGGCGGTGACGAAGGCGGTCACGTCGCAGGAGGCCGCGGCCATCAGCCGTTCGGGGAAGGACGGTCCGCATCGGTTGATGACGTCGTTGGCCGTCACGGTGGTGATGATCTCGCGGCGCAGGCGATGGCGGCGCAGGGCCTCGTCGAACTTGCGCACCCCCTTGGGGAAATAGCCCTCCAGGACGTCCTCGAAGAACGCGTCGTCCGGGACCTCGCTCTCGATCATGTGGCGCTTGAGCTCCAGCTTGCCGTAGGCCAGCAGGATGGCCTCCTCCGGGCGGGTCAGGCCCTTGCCGGCCTGACGGCGTTCCACGATCGCATTGTTGTCGGGCAGGCCCTCCACCGCGCGGTCGAGCTGGCCGCGGGATTCCAGCAGGCTCATGAACCGGGCGTGCGGTTCCAGCTCCCCCGGGGCGTCCAGGTCCATCAGCGAGAGCGCCAGGGTCTGGTCGTAGTTGTGGGCGAGCACGTGGCGGCCAACGTCCTCGGTCATCGACTTCAGAAGCTTGTCGCGCTTGGGCCGGTTGAAGACGCCGTTACGCTCCAGCATGCCGGTGAGGATCTTGATATTGACCTCGTGGTCCGAGGAATCGACCCCGGCGGAATTGTCGATGGCGTCGGTGTTGATCCGTCCGCCCTTCAGCGCGAACGCGATGCGTCCGGCCTGGGTGAGTCCGAGATTGGCGCCCTCGCCGATCACCTGGACCTTGAGCTCCTCGGCGTTGACGCGGATGGCGTCATTGGCCTTGTCGCCCACCTCGATGTGGGTCTCGCCTCGCGCCTTCACATAGGTGCCGATGCCGCCGACATAGAGCAGCTCGGCCGGCGCCTTGAGGATGGCGTGCATCAGCTCGGCCGGGGTCAGGCTGTCGGCCTCGATCCCCAATAAGGCCCTGATCTCGCGGCTGAGCGGGATCGATTTGAGGCTGCGGGGGAACACCCCGCCGCCCTTGGAGATCTTCTTGCGGTCGTAGTCGTCCCAGGAGGAGCGCGGCAGGGCGAACATCCGCTCGCGCTCCTTGTAGGCGGCGGCGATGTCCGGATCGGGGTCGATGAAGATGTGGCGGTGGTCGAAGGCCGCCTGCAGCCGGATCTGGGTGGAGAGCAGCATGCCGTTGCCGAACACGTCGCCGGACATGTCGCCGACGCCGACCACGGTGAAGGGCTCGGCCTGGATGTCCTTGCCCAGTTCGCGGAAGTGGCGCTTGACCGCTTCCCAGGCGCCGCGGGCGGTGATGCCCATGACCTTGTGGTCGTAGCCCGCCGAGCCCCCCGAGGCGAAGGCGTCACCCAGCCAGAAGCCGTAGGACTCGGCCACGCCGTTGGCGATGTCGGAGAAGGTCGCCGTGCCCTTGTCGGCGGCGACCACCAGATAGGGGTCGTCCCCGTCATGCACCACGACGCCCTGCGGATGGATCACCTTGCCGTCGGCGTCGAGGTTGTCCGTGAGGTCGAGCAGGCCGCAGAGGAAGGTCTTGTAGGCGCGGATGGCCTCGGTGCGGATGGCGTCAGGGGTTCCACCCTTGGGCAGCTGCTTGGGATAGAAGCCGCCCTTGGAGCCCACGGGCACGATGACGGCGTTCTTGGTCTGCTGGGCCTTCACCAGGCCCAGGACCTCGGTGCGGAAGTCGTCGCGGCGGTCGGACCATCGCAGGCCGCCGCGGGCGACGGGGCCGAAGCGCAGGTGCACGCCCTCCAGGTGAGTCGCCCAGACGAAGATCTCGCGATAGGGCTTGGGCAGGGGCAGGTCGGCCACCTGCGGGGAGGCGACCTTGAAGCTGATATAGGGCTTCACCCGGCCCTCGGCGTCGAGCTGGTAGTAGTTGGTCCGCACGGTGGCGGCGACCAGCAGGGCCAGGCGGCGCAGGACGCGATCGTCGTCCAGGCTTTCGACCAGCTGCAGGGCCGAGGTGATCTCGTCCATGACCTTCACGGCCTGGGCGGAGCGGGCGTTCAGATCGGCGGCGATGGCCGGGTCGAACTTGGTGCGGAACAGGTCGAGGATCAACCGCGCCACGCCCGGATGGTTGGAGAGCGCGGTCTCGGTGACCCGCTGGCTGGGATCGAGGCCCGATTGCTGGCGATGTCGTGAGAGGGCCCGGATCAGGGCGGCCTCGCGCCAGGAGATGGAGAGCTCCAGCACCAGGCGGTTGAAGCCGTCGTTCTCGGTGGCGCCGGTCCAGACCGCCACGAAGGCGTCCTCGAAGGCAGCGCGCAGGTCATCGAACACCAGGTGCTCGCCGTTGGCGTCGTCGATCTCGAACTCGTGGACATAGACCCGCCGCGCGCCGGCCGGCGTCACCGGGAAGCCGTTCTCGACCATGGCCTTGAGGTCCATGTTCTCCAGGATCGGCAGAACGTCGGCGAGGGGCGCGGGCGAGCCCGGGCGGTAGAGCTTGAAGCGGAACTGGGTCTTCGAGTCGGCGGCCCGGCGGAAGGCGCGCACCCGCACCGGCTCGCCGGGGGTCAGGCTCTCGATGACGTCGATATCGGCCAAGGCCTCCTCGACGTGGTAGCGCTCGCGGTAGCCGGCGGAGAAGGCCTCGGCATAGCGGCCGACGATCTGGGCCACCTGCTGGGTGGCGCGGCCCGAGCCGCGCACGGCCGCGGCGAAACGGTCGGACCAGGTGCGAGACGCCGCGGCGATCTGCGCCTCGACGGCCTTCAGGTTGGGTTCGTCATGGGCGCCGGGCTGGAAGCCGATGATGAAGTGCACGCGGGCCAGCGGCGAGTCCGAGAAGGTCGGATAATAGGCCGAGACCCGGCCGCCATAGGCTTCGGCCAGCATGTCGCCGGCCCGCTCGCGCAGGTCGGAATCGTAGCGCTCGCGCGGCACGTAGAGCAGGACGGAGGCGAAGCGGTCGAAGGGATCGCGCCGCTCGAACAGCCGCACCCGGGGCCGGTCATAGAGGTGCAGTATGGCCAACGACATGGCCAGCAGGTCGTCCTCGGCCGCCTGGAACAGCTCGTCGCGGGGATAGCTCTCCAGGATGTTGCGCAGGCGCTTTTCGTTGTGGCTGCCCGGAACCTTGCCGGCGCGGGCCAGGACGTGGGCGGCCTTGGCGCGGATCAACGGCACGCTATGGGCCGGCTCGTCATAGGCCTCGGCGGTGAACAGGCCGACGAAGCGGATCTCGCCCGAGGGCTTGCCGTCGGCGCCGTAACGCTTGACGCCCACATAGTCCATGTAGCCGCGCCGATGGACGCGCGAGCGGACGTTGGACTTGGCCACGGTTACTGGATCGGCGCCCAGGCCGGCCTGGATCTGGGCGGTCAGCAGGGCGGGCTCGGAGGTGCGGCGCAGGACCGTGCGCGTGGGATCGCGCAGCACGCCCAGGCCATCCTCGGGCAGGAAGAGCGGTTCCTCGGCGGCATAGTCGCCGTTCTTCAGGCGCGGATACTCGTAGATTCGCGCGCCGAGATAGACGAAATGCTCGTCGTGGAGCCACTCGAGGAAGGCCGCGTCCTCGTCGCGGGCGGCGCTGGCGGGCGAGATCTTCAGCTCGGCGATGGCGCGAGCCATCAGGGCCAGCATGGCCGGGAAGTCGTCGACGGCGGCGCGCACGTCATCGAGTGTCGCCTTCAGTCCGGCGACCAGGGCGGCCTCGCGATCGGATCCGACCTTTTCCAGGATCACCTGGATCATCGACTCGCGGCGGGCGGCGCCCTCGGCCAGCCGCGCGCCCTTGCGGTCCCGGGCCACGGCGACGATGGGGTGGAACATGGCCCGGACCGACAGCCCCTGATCGGCGATCTCGCCCATCACGCTGTCGACCAGGAAGGGCGCGTCGTTCTGCAGGATTTCCAGCCGTTCCAGCTCCGGGACGCCGTCCACAGGGACCAGCCGGACCACCGGGGCCGAACCCTTGCGCGTGGCGGCGAAGACCCAGAAGTCGGCCAGCAGGGCCGCCAGCGCCGCGGTCGGAATCTCGGGCAGTTCGTCCGGGGCCGCGTCCTCCGCCGCCTGGGCGATGAAGTCGCGGGCCGCGTCGCTCTCGTCGCCGACGAGCTTGCCGAAGGCGGCGATCAGGGCGCGCTGGGCGGAGCTTTTTCTGGGAGCCTTGCTCATGACCCGCCTCCATTCTCAAGACGGGAGCTTCCGGACACGAGAACGCCGCCGGAGGAGAGAGTCCGGCGGCGCGTTGTTCCGCCCTGGGGGGCGAGGCGGAACACTCGGGGCTCGCGGCGGCTGGGGCTAAAGCCGGCGTCGCCAGGAGATCGGGGGTTTCCCGAACAGCACTGAGATAGGTAGGAAAAAGCCAAGTTGAAGACCCTGGTTTTCAGGATATGGGTTCACGCTTACGTGACGCGGGGGTGCGCCTTTCGGGCGCGGGTTTCTTGTCCGGGCTGCCGGTCGGCTTGTGTTCGCGCAGTTTCTCCGGCTCGCCGTCGGCCGAGAGCAGCACCGCCAGCCAGCGGGTTCCGCTGAACTGGGCCAGGATCACCATGGCCATGACGGTGAGCGGCGTGGACAGGAACATGCCCGCCATGCCCCACAGCACGCCCCAGAAGGCCAGGCTGAGCAGGACCACCACCGGGTCCATGTTGAGGCTGTCGCCCTGCATGCGCGGCAGGATGATGTTGCCGACCACGAACTGGATGGCCTGCAGCACCCCCAGCAGGATCACCGCCGGCCAGAAGGTCGGGAACTGGATGAGCGCGAAGATCGGCGGCGCCAGGATGCCCACCGCCCCGCCGATCACCGGGATGTAGGAGGCGATGAAGATCAGGAAGGCCCAGAAGATCGCATTGTCGAGGCCCATGACCGCCATGGCGATCCAGGACGCCACGGCGATGATCAGGCCGGTGACCGTCTGGACCCACAGATAGCGCTCCACCCCGTCGCGGATGCGGCGGAAGGCCGCCATGGCTTCGGCGCGTTCGGCATGGTGCGGGAACAGGCCCACCACCTTGCGCTGGAACCCGCGCCGCGAGGCGATGATGAAACCGAGATAGATCAGGATGAAGAAGGCGTCGGAGGCGAAGCCCTGCAGGCCCTTGGCGACGTCGGCCAGATAGGCGCTGGGGTTCAGGCGGACGAAGAGTTCGTTGACCGTCGGTGGCACGTCCATGCCCAGCAGCCCCGCCACCTGGGCGATCAGGCCGTTGAGGCGGGGCGTGTAGGCGACCAGCTGCCCGACGAAGCTGGTGGCGTTCTCGGCGATGACGAAGGTCGAGCCGCCGAACAGCAGCACCGAGAGCACGATGGCCGCCGGCAGGGCGGCCTTTTCACTGACCCAGGGTAGGCGCGAGCGGATCACCCGGGCGAATCCGTCGATCATCACCGCCAGGAAGACCGCCAGGGCCAGAGGGGTTAGGATGCCCCGCAGCCAGTAGAGCGCCGCCCCGCAGGCGATCACCGACAGGATGACCGTGGCGGTGCGGGTGACGGTCGATTGGGAGGCGGCTTCGGGCATCGGTCTCTCGCGGAGCTCCCTGGTCGACCGCGACTGTCCGCGTCGGGGAGGTCCGCGTCAATTTTGGCGATCCCTACCCTGGTTCGGGCGGGAATTGCAGGTGTTTTGCCGTCAGTTCGTTAAATTTCGGTCCAACCTGCTCGGATTCTACAGGTAATCGGCATTCACATTTCGCGCCCCGTTTGCCGGTGGTCGCCGGCGCATGGCGCGGATAGCTTGGCCGACCGTACGAAGTGTTTGGGAGCAAACGATGTCCGACGGCGTCATGATCGGCTTTTCCGACCATCCGGAGATGCTGCGGCTGGACCGCGCCAACCGCCATGGCCTGGTGGCCGGCGCCACGGGGACCGGCAAGACCGTCACCCTGCAGATCCTGGCGCAGGGGCTATCGGACGCCGGCGTGCCGGTGTTCGCGGCCGACGTGAAGGGCGACCTCTGCGGGATCGCCGCGATCGGCGCGCCCAACGAGAAGATGCTGGCCCGCGCCGCGACCATGAAGCTGACGCTCCACCCGGCCGCCGCCCCCGTCGTGTTCTGGGACCTGTTCGGCGAGCAGGGCCACCCGATCCGCGCCACGGTCTCGGAGATGGGCCCGCTGCTGATCTCGCGCATGCTTGAGCTGAACGACGTCCAGGAGGGCGTGCTGACGGTGGTGTTCCGCGCCGCCGACGACGAGGGCCTGCTGCTGCTGGACCTGAAGGACTTGCAGGCGGCGCTCACCTTCGCGTCGGACAACGCCTCGGCGCTGGGCGCCAAGTACGGCAACGTCTCGCCCACCACCGTGGCCACTATCCAGCGCAAGCTGCTGATGCTGGAGGACCAGGGCGGGGCGGGGCTGTTCGGCGAGCCCGCCCTGCAGCTCTCCGACCTGATGCGCGCCGACGGCTCGGGGCGCGGCTATGTCAACATCCTGGCGGCCAACCGCCTGATCGCCAGCCCGCGGCTCTACGCCACCTTCCTGCTGTGGTTGATGAGCGAGCTGTTCGAGGAACTGCCCGAGGTGGGAGATTCCGAGAAGCCGCGCCTGGCCTTCTTCTTCGACGAGGCGCACCTGCTGTTCCGGGACGCCCCAAAGCCGCTGCTGGAAAAGGTCGAGCAGGTGGTCCGCCTGATCCGCTCCAAGGGGGTGGGGGTCTATTTCGTCACCCAGAACCCGGCCGACATCCCCGAGACGGTGCTGGGCCAGTTGGGCAACCGCATCCAGCATGCGCTGCGCGCCTATACCCCGGCCGAGCAGAAGGGCCTGCGCGCCGCCGCCCAGAGCTTCCGGGAGAACCCGGCGTTCGACACCGCCGAGGCGATCCAGGGCCTGGGCGTGGGCGAGGCCCTGGTCTCGGTGCTGGACGAGCGCGGCGCGCCCACGGTGGTGCAGAAGACCCTGATCTGCCCGCCGGTCTCGCGCCTGGGTCCGATCACGCCTGCCGAACGCACGGCGGTCATGGGCCAGAGCCCGGTGCGTGGGCTCTACGACGCGGCCAAGGACCGCGAGAGCGCCTTCGAGACCCTCAAGGCCCGCGCGGTCGCCGCGGCCGAGGTCGCGGAAGCCCCGCCCGCCCGCCGGGCCGCGGAGCCGGACGACGAACCGACCCGCCGCGCGCAGCCGCGCGCCCGCGCCTCGAACCGCCAGGGCATGGGCGAGGCCTTCGCCAAGTCCTTGCTGCGCCAGGCCGGCAGCACTATCGCCCGCGAACTGATGCGCGGGCTGATGGGCAGCCTGAAGAAGCGGCGGTAAGGGGCGGCGTCCTTCACGAAGATGCTCCCCTCCTGGGGGAGCTGTCGGCGAAGCCGACTGAGGGGGACTTTGACTCCTTCTGGCGCGCTTCAACCCCCTCCGTCTCTCCGCTTCGCTCCGAGCCACCTCCCCCAAATCGCGCTGCGCGCTGGGGGAGGAACTGATCTCCGCCCCCCTAAACGCCCACTCGCGCCTCTCCCAGAGCGTCGCGGACGGCCGCCGCGAGCTGCTCGGCGCGGAACGGTTTGCGCAGAACAGGCCAGGACGAGGCGTCCGGCGCCCCGTGCAGGCGGTCGCCGGCATAGCCGGTGGTGAGGATGATCGGCAGGTCGGGATGGCGCGCCCGCACGGCGCGGGCGAGTTCCGCCCCATTCACCCCGCCCGGCATGACCACGTCGGAGATCAGCAGATCGAAGCGCTCCGGCCCGGCGAGCCGGAGCAGGGCCGAGGGCCCGTCGGCCTCGCTGGTCACCCGGCAGCCGAGATCGGCCAGCAGGCCCTCGGTGACCGCCCGCACCGCGCTGTCGTCCTCCACCAGCAGGATCCGCGCGCCCCGCGCCCGGCCGTCGTCATCGGCGTGGTCGGCGGGCGGCTCGGCCCGCGCCTCAGGTTCGGCGGCAGGCAGGTAGAGCGCCACGGTGGTCCCGCGCCCGAGTTCGGACTCGATGGTCACCGCCCCGCCGACCTGCTTGATGAAGCCATAGACCTGGGCAAGCCCCAGACCCGTTCCCTTGCCGACCTCCTTGGTGGTGAAGAAGGGCTCGAAGGCCCGTTCCAGCGTCTCGGCCGCCATGCCCGCGCCGGTGTCGATCACGCTGACCACGATGTGGTCGCCAGCCTGGGCGCCGGCGACCTCGCCCTCTGCGAGGGTGCGGCGGGCGGTGGCGATCTCCACGCGCGCGCCGGGCTGGTCGGCGGTGGCGTCGACGGCGTTGACCACCAGGTTCAGCAGGGCGGCCTCGAATTGGGCCGGATCCAGCCGGCTCATGCCCACTCCGGGATCGCCGCTCAAGGTCAGCAGGACGCTCTCGTCGCCGGCGCGGCGCGCCAGGGGCTCGACCTGTTCGATCAGGCCGTGGACGTCGACCACCTCCAGCTTCAGCTCCTGGCGGCGGGCGAAGACCAGCAATTGGCGGGTCAGGCGCTCACCGCGACGGCCCGCGGCCAGGGCCGCTTCGCCCAGCCGGCGCACCCGAGCGGTGTCCTCCGGATGACGCAGGATCATGTCCAGGCCGCCGATCACGACAGTCAGCAGGTTGTTGAAGTCGTGCGCGACCCCGCCGGTCAGGCGGCCGACGGTCTCCAGCCGCTGGGCCTGGGCCAGGGCGGCCTCGGCGCGGGCCCGCTCCTCCAGGCTCTGCTGCAGTTCGCGGGTGCGTTCGGCGACGCGGGCCTCCAGGTCGGTGCGGGCCTCGACGATCTCGGTGATGTCGGTAGAGGCGCCGAACCAGCGGTGGATGTCCCCTTTTGGATCGCGGATCGCCGAGGCGCGACCGTTGAACCAGCGATAGACCCCGTCATTGCGGCGAATGCGGTACTCGATATCGTAGGGCAGGCCCCCCCGCACCGCCTGGGACCAGGCTTCCCGGACGCCGTCGCGGTCTTCGGGATGCACGGCCTGCAGCCATCCCTCGCCATAGTGCTCAGGCGCCGAGACGCCGGTGAACGCGGTCCATTGCGGGCTCAGATAGTCGCAGTAGCCATCGGCCCGGTTCGACCAGATGAGCTGCGGCAGGCTGTCGACCAGGGCGCGGACGCGGGCCTCGCCTTCGCGAAGGGCGGTTTCGGCGACGCGCCGGTCCGTCACGTCGACGCACGAGCCCACATAGCCCATGAAGGCGCCCTCGCCGTCGAAGGCCGGGGCGGCCGCCTCGTCCAGCCAGCGGTAGCGGCCGTCGTGACGGCGGATCCGGTATTCCAGTCGCGCCGACTCGCGCCGGGCGAAATGCTCGGCATAGGCCGCCAGCAGGGGCTCGCGGTCGTCGGGATGGACATTCTCCAGCCAGCCGCGGCCCCGTTCCTGTTCCAGGGTGCGGCCGGTGAAGGCCAGCCAGGTGTCGTTGAACCAGCTCGCGCGCTGGTCGACTCCGCTCATCCAGATCAGCACCGGCGCGGCGTTGGCGATGTTGCGGAACTGGTCGCGGCCCCGGACGGCGGCGGCCTCGGCCTCGCGCTGCGCGGTCACGTCGCGGAACGAGACCGCCACGCCGCCCTCGAGCTTCACCGCGCTGGAGCGCAGGTAGCGTTCCTGGCCGTCGATGACACGACGGACCTCGATATCGTCCGGGCCGTCGGAGGCCATCACCGCGGTGAAGCGGGCGATGGTCTCGGCTCCGGTCTCGCCGGGAAAGGCCTCGCTGACCCGACGGCCGACCAGGCCCTCGACGCCGTCCGGGGCGATTCGCTCGGCGGCGGGATTGGCGTAGACCCAGGCGAAGTCGACGACTGTCCCGTCCTCGATGACCGCCTCGAGGATGACGAAGGCGTCCAGTCCGTGCTCCTGGAAGATCCGGAACCGCTCCTCGGCGGCGACCCCGCGGACGATAGCCAGGCGCAGCGCCTTGGCGATGACCACGGTGGTGAGCGCCGTCACCACGAAGAAGATGAGCTGCGAATAGTTCGGGACGTCCATCCACAGCGCGGCCACGACGCCGACGCTGGCCAGGGTGGCGATCAATCCCCCGCGCAGGCCCGCCACCAGGGTCGCGAACAGCACCGCGGGATAGAAGGCCATGAAGTTGGGGGGATGGGGCAGGATGAAGCCCGCGGCGTGATGAAGGCCGCTGGCGAGCGCCACCGCGCCCAGGGCCGTGGCATAGGCCGCCGCCGGATGTTCGATCGCGGTGGCGAACCTCTGCGCCCAACGTCCGATCATGACGCGTTCACGCCCCCACAAAGCACTCCGCGCCTACGGAAAGCCGAAACGAGGCGCAGGTAAAGCGGCGTCATGGACGAGGCGGACCGGCCTTGCGAACCAGTCCGCCACCATGACCTAGCGCGGGGCCATCCGGATCGCCCCGTCGAGGCGCACGTCCTCGCCGTTGAAATAGCCGTTGGTGATCATCTCCAGCGCCAGGGAGGCGTAGTCCTCGGCGTTGCCGAGCCGCTTGGGGAAGGGCACCGAGGCGGCCAGGGCCTCTTTCACCTGCGGCGGCGCGGCGTTCATCAGCGGGGTGTTGAAGATTCCGGGCAGGATGGTGTTCACCCGGATGCCGTCGCCGGCCAGGTCGCGGGCGATGGGCAGGGTCATGCCGACCACGCCGCCCTTGGACGCCGAATAGGCCGCCTGGCCCATCTGGCCGTCCTCGGCCGCCACCGAGGCGGTGTTGACGATGGCGCCACGCTCGCCGTCGATCGGCTCCAGGTCCAGCATGCCCTTGGCCGACTTGGCGATGCAGCGGAAGGTGCCGACCAGGTTGATCTGGATGATCATGTTGAAGGCGTCGAGCGGGAAGTGGCGGGTCTCGCCGGTGGTCTTGTCGCGGCTGGCGGTCTTGGCCGCGTTGCCGGTGCCGGCGCAGTTGACCAGGATCCGCTCCTGGCCGTGGGCCGCGCGGGCCTTGGCGAAGGCCGCGTCGACCTCGTCGTCCGAGGTCACATTGACCTTGCAGAACACGCCGCCCACTTCTTTTGCGACCGCTTCGCCCTTGGCTTCGTTCATGTCGAAGATGGCGACCTTGACGCCGTGGGCCGCGAGTTGGCGCACGGTGGCTTCGCCGAGGCCCGAGGCGCCGCCGGTGACGACCGCGGCGATGGAGGAATCGAGTTTCATGGACGCTTGGCTCCCGTTCTCGTCTAAACTGATGTCGGAGGCTTTAGCCCGATGAGCGCAGACTCAAAAGCGTCACGCCACGTCAACGGCGGCGCTTTCGACCCCAAGCAGGCCCTGGATCCGGCCCGGGCCCTGGTCCCGTCGGTGGTCCAGGTCAACGAACAGCGGGTGGCCAAGGGCTTCTGGCCGAAGATCCGGCGCACGGCGGCCAAGATCCCTTTCGCCGGCGACGCGCTCTCGGTCTGGTTCTGCGCCAAGGATCCGGCCACGCCGCGCACGGCCAAGGCGATGATGATGGCGGCGCTCGCCTATTTCGTCCTGCCGGCCGACGCCATCCCCGACGTCCTGGCCGTGGTGGGCTTCACCGATGACGCCGCGGTGTTCGCCGCCCTCATGGCCCTGGTGGGCAAGAACCTGAAGCCCCGCCACCGCGACGAGGCCAAGGCCCTGCTCGCCCAGATGCAGCGCGACGACGACTAAAGCGCTTTCAGGCAAAGTGGCGACCGGTTCGCCGCCAGAAAGCGCGGCCAATGAAAAACTAGAGCGGCTCCTCGCTCACGACGATCGCCGCCTTGGCCTTGCTGAGCTGGTGCTCGCGCCAGGTGATGAACAGGGTCGAGGCCACCACCAGGGCCGCGCCGGCCACGGTCCAGACGCTGGGGATCTCGTGGAACAGCGAGACCCCGACGATCACCGTGAACACCAGGCGGACATAGTCGATGGGCGCCATGGCCGCGGCGTCGCCAATGGACATGCCCTTGATGTAGCAGCCCTGGGTGATGGTCCCCAGCACCCCCATGGCGCCCAGCAGGACCAGGTCGAAGGGCTCCGGCCAGCGCCAGGTGAGGATCGCTCCCGGTATGCCCAGGATCAGGCCCAGCGTCGCGGCCCAGACCAGCAGCACGGCGGGCGAATGGTCCCGGGTCATCACCTTCATGCCGGTGATGGTGAGCGCGAACAGGAAGGATGAGGCCAGCATGGCCAGGGCCGGCAGGCCGATGGCGAACGCACCGTCCACGCCCGGTCGCAACATGACGAGCACCCCGATGAAGCCGACCACCGCGGCGCCGATCCGCAAGGGGCCCACGGTCTCGCGCACCACCAGGGCCGCCAGCGGCACCAGCCAGAGGGTGCGGGTGAAGGAGAGCGCATTGGCGTCGGCCAGGGGCATCTTCTGGAAGGCGTAGAAGGACAGGATCATCCCCACCGTGCCCGCCGCCGAGCGGAACAGCAGGATGCCCGGCCGTGTCGTCGTATAGGCCGCGCGGCCCCGCCGGATGATGATCGGCAAGAGGACGATGAAGCCCGCCAGCTGGCGGTAGAAGGTCTGCAGCGCCGCAGGATAGTCGTCGCCCAGGAACTTGATCAGCGTGGTCATGCCGGTGAAGGCCAGCGCCGAGGCGACCATCCACAGGGCGCCGTGGACGTTCGGGGTCAAGGCGACGCGGGGCTCAGCGCTCACGGATCCATCCGGTGACCGACAGCCGCTCGCCGGCCGCGTAGCTCGCCACCTGGGTCACCGCGTGGGGCTGGGGCACCCGGAAGATGTTCAGTGCATTGAAGGTCGGGACATAGGCCTCGGCCACATGGCCGTCGGCGTCGTGGAAGGCCAGCAGCCCGCCCCAGTCGGTGCGCCAGGCGCGGGTGAAGTTCAGCACATAGGCGTAGAGCCGGTTCTTGCCCTCGACCCCGTCGTCGTGGGTGGCGAGGAAGTCGCCGGCCCGGTAGCGGGTCGCCTGGGCGTCCACATAGGCCGGCCGCGGGTCGCCCGTCAGCTTGCGGACGAACTGGAGGAAGGCCTCGCTATTCAGCAGGTCGTAGACGGACTCCAGGGGCGCGAGGGGCCCGCCGGCGCGTTGGCCGGCCTCCCTCAGGTCCGACAGCCGCCAGGCGTCGAACTGGTACTGGAAACCCGCCTTGCCGCCCTCGACCATGGCCGCGTCGAGGGCCGCCCGGCGCTCGGCCGGCATGGCCGCCAGGGTCTCCAGGGCGAAGTCATAGCCCTTGCCGTTGACATGCATGGACTTGTGCCAGGGCGTGGCGGTCGCGAGCGCCGTGCTCACCGCTCGAGCCTGGGCCAGCGGCAATATGCCGGGCAGGTGCAGCCGGCCGAAACGGGCGAAGGCCGGCGCCAGCTTGCCGGGGTCGAGCCCCGCTGCGAGCTTCAAGCTGGAGGCCGGACCGCTCAAGACTGGGCGGGCGCCAGGTCGCCGAACATCGCCGCGAACGGAGAGCCGGCGCTCTGGTCCCAGGAATGGCGGCTGCCCACGGTGATCCCGCCATCGACCACGATGTGCGTGCCCGAGACGAAGGCCGCGGCGTCGGAGGCCAGGTAGAGCGCGGCCTGGGCGATGTCGTCGGGCATGCCGGCCTTGGGCACCGGCTGGACCGTGGCGGCGGCGTCGGCGACACGGGCGGCCATCTGGTCGGCGACCTCGCGCGGCAGGCCCATGGAGGCGCCGAAGATCGAGGTGGCGATCAGGCCGGGACAGATGGCGTTGACCCGGATCTTCTGCGGCGAGAGCTGGGCCGCGGCCGAGCGGCTCATATGGATGACGCCGGCCTTGGCGGTGGAATAGGCGATGGGCCCCCAGCCCGCCTGCAGGCCGGCGATCGAGGCGGTGTTGATGATCGAGCCGCCGCCGCGCTCCAGCATCAGCGGCACGGCGTGCTTCATGCCCAGCGCCGGACCGCGCACCAGGACGTCGAAGATCCAGCTCCAGCCCTCGGCGGTGATCTCGGTGATCGTGGTCATCCGGTCGGAGATGCCGGCGTTGTTGAACAGGATGTCCAGCCCGCCGAACTCGGACTTGGCGAGCTTCAGCGCGGCCTCGATCTCACTCTCGTCGGTGACGTCGCAATGGACGTAGGCGACCTTGCCGGGGAAGCGCTTGGCCAGCATGGCGCCTTTTTCGTCCTGGATGTCGGCCGCCACGACCCGGGCGCCCTCGGCCACGAACAGCTCGACCGTGCCCAGCCCGATTCCCGACGCGGCCCCGGTGATCACCGCCACCTTGCCGTCCAAACGTCCCGCCATGCTTTCCCCTCCGCTATATGATCGGCGATAACTAAAGCCGGATCGATGCGGCGTCGAGAGCAAGGCGCCGTTCGGGCGTCGCGCCAAGCCCAGATGCACCCCTTCTGGGGGAGCATCTGGGAGGTTGGCCTCATCAGTCGATGGTCACGACGACCTTGCCCATGGCCTTGCGGCTGCCGAGGTGAGCGATGGCGTCGGCGCCCTTGGCGAGCGGGAAGCTTTCGGAGACATAGGGCTTGATCTTGCCCTTGGCGTAGAGCGCCAGCAGCTCCTCGATGCTCTGCTGGAACAGGCCGGGGTTGCGCGCGGTCCAGTTGCCCCAGAACACGCCGACGATGTCGCAGCCCTTCAGCAGGGCGAGGTTCAGCGGGATGCGCGGGATGTCGCCGGCGGCGAAGCCGATCACCAGGTAGCGGCCTTCCCAGGCGATCGAGCGCAGGGCGGGCTCGGCATAGTCGCCGCCCACTGCGTCATAGATCACGTCGAAGCCGTCGGCCCCGCCGGCTTCCTTGAAGAGCGCGCCCAGCGCCTTCTGGCCGTCCTTGTCGAAGGGCCCGCGGCCATAGACCACCCCAGCGTCGGCGCCGTGCTTGATGGCCAGGTCGACCTTCTCCTGGGTGGAACAGGCGGCCACGACGCGCGCGCCCATGGCCTTGCCCAGCTCCACGGCCGAGAGGCCGACGCCGCCGGCCGCGCCCAGCACCAGCAGGGTCTCCCCGGCCTTCAAGTGGCCGCGGTCCTTCAGCGCGTGGTAGCTGGTGCCGTAGGTCAGGATAAAGGCCGCGGCGATGTCGTAGGGCATGGCGTCGGGGATCTTGGTCAGCCGGCCCGCAGGCGCGCTGACCTGCTCGACCATGCCGCCGGAGCCGATCTGGGCCAGGACGCGGTCGCCGACCTTCACATTGGTCACGCCCTCGCCGATGGCGGTGATGACGCCGGAAAGCTCACCGCCGGGCGCGAAGGGCCGCGGGGGCTTCGCCTGGTACTTGTCCTCGATCATCAGCACGTCGGGGAAGTTGATCCCCACGGCCTTGACGTCGATGGTCGCGAAGCCGGCCTTGGGCGCGTCCGGCGCGGGGATGTCCTCATAGACCAGGGTCTCGGGTCCGCCCGTAACCTTGCTGAGCACCGCTTTCATCGTCGTCTCCCGCGTCATATTGGATTTGCGGCGGACGCTAGCGCAGGGGCGCGGGGCGCGGAAGGGTCGGACGAACATTTGTTTGATTTCGGCGCGGCCACCCCACTCCCTCGTCATCCTCCGGTCGTCTGAAAGACGATCCGGGGGACCGAAGCGGCCTATCAAGTTCCGCAACTCGGCTTGGGTCCCCCGGATCTCGCTTCGCGAGCCCGGAGGATGACGAGGGTGGGGGTGTGCGGACCGCCGCAGGGCGTTGATTTGGTGGAAATGGGTCCTTCGCCTATATTGGCCGGCTTCCAGACAGCGAGTTTCCCTTGGGCGTCACCCTTGATCTTTCGCGCGGATCTTCCGCGCCCGCGGCCGTGAAGCCGAACCTCTCCGGCCTGACCCGCAAGGGCCTCGCCGAGGCGCTGGTGACGGCTGACGTGGTGAAGCCCGAAAAGGCCAAGATGCGGGCGACCCAGCTCTGGCGCTGGATCCACCATTATGGCGTCACCGACTTCGCCATGATGACCGACGTGGCCAAGGAGACCCGCGCGGCCCTGGCCGAGGCCTTCTCGCTCACCCGCCCCGAGATCGTCGAGCGCCAGGTCTCCAAGGACGGCACCCGCAAGTGGCTGATCCGCATGGCCCCGGGCATCGAGGTCGAGACCGTCTACATCCCCGATGTCGGCCGCTCCGGGGCGCTCTGCGTCTCCAGCCAGGTCGGCTGCACGCTCAACTGCACCTTCTGCCACACCGGCACCCAGGCCCTGGTGCGCAACCTGACCGCCGCCGAGATCGTCGCCCAGGTCCAGGTCGCCCGCGACGACCTTTCCGAATGGCCCTCGCCCAAGGAGGACCGCCGGCTCTCCAACATCGTCTTCATGGGCATGGGCGAGCCGCTCTACAATCTGGACAATGTCGCCGACGCCATCGACATCATTTCCGACGGCGAGGGCATCGCCATCTCGCGGCGGCGGATCACCGTCTCGACCTCCGGCGTGGTCCCGGAGCTGCACGAGCTGGGCGAGCGCACCCAGGCCATGCTGGCCATCTCGCTGCACGCCACCAACGACGCCCTGCGCGACGTCCTGGTGCCGCTCAACAAGAAGTATCCGATCGAGCAGCTGATCGCCGGCATCCGCGCCTATCCGGGGCTGTCCAACGCCCGGCGGGTGACCTTCGAATACGTCATGCTCAAGGGCGTCAACGACAGCCCGGCCGAGGCGCTGGCCCTGCTGAAGCTGCTGAAGGGCGTGCCGGCCAAGATCAATCTGATCCCGTTCAATCCCTGGCCGGGCACGGACTACGAATGCTCCGACTGGGGCGCCATCGAGAAGTTCGCCGCCATCCTCAATCGCGCCGGCTACGCCTCGCCGATCCGCACCCCGCGTGGACGCGACATCCTGGCGGCCTGCGGCCAGCTCAAGTCGGAGAGCGAGAAGGTTCGCGCCAGCGCCCGGCGGAAGGCCCCGGTCGAGCCGCCGGCGGCGGAGGGCATTGTGGTCTAGCGCCACCGTGATAACCCTTCGCCCCGACTTTAACATTCGCTGACGGGCCCCCATGCCGCCAGATCTGCAGTCCCCCGAGATCCAGGCCTTCGCCACCGGCTTCCCGATCACCCTGATGCATATCGGGGTGACGGTGCTGATCCTGGTCCTCGCCGCGGGCGTCTATATCCTGCTGACTCCGCACAAGGAGATCACCCTGATCCGCGCGGGGAACTCCGCCGCGGCCCTGTCGCTGGGCGGGGTGTTGCTGGGGCTCTCCATTCCGCTGGCCACCTCACTGGCGCGTTCGACCTCCATGCTGGAGATCGCGCTCTGGGGCGCCGCGGCCGTGGCGCTGCAGCTGCTGGTCTTCCGGCTGGTGGACATGCTGTTGCGCGGCCTGCCCCAGCGGATCCAGGAGGGCGAGGTCGCCGCCGCCGCCCTGCTGGTCGGGGCCAAGCTCGCCACCGCCGTGATCATCGCCGCCGCGGTCTCGGGCTGAGCCCGAATGCATTTCCCACGCCTGCCCGACTGGCTGGTCTATCTGGCGGTGGTCTTGGCCCTGCTGATCGCCGCCGTGGGCCGCCAGGAGCGCGCCGACGCCCCGCCGCCGCCGCCGCCGGTGGCCGGCGACGAGGGCCTGCCGCTGGGTCCCGCCTCGCCCTTCGATCCGTCGGTGGTGGTGGACGTGCCGGACAGGGCCGAGCCCGGGGTGGGCACCGCCTTCTCGGTGGCCGACAAGGGCGTCTGGGTCACCGCCCGCCACGTGGTCGACGGCTGCTCGCAGACCGCCATCGTGGTGGCCGAGGGCCGCGGCGTGGAGGCCAGGGTCCGCATCGACCCGCGCGGCGAGGCCGCGATCCTGACCACCGAGGGCGGGGCGCCGCCCCTGCCCATGGGCCTGGACCAGCCCCTGCGCCGGGGCGACCGCGCCTATCACCTGGGCTTCCCGCAGGGCCAGCCGGGGGAGGCCACCTCGCGCCTGCTGGGTCGCGAGAACCTGGTGGTGCGTGGCCGCGGCGCGCGCACCGAGTCGGTGCTGGTCTGGGCCGAGACCGGCCGCACGGACAATCTGAAGGGCTCCCTTGCCGGACTTTCCGGCTCGCCGGCCCTGGACCGCGCGGGCCGGGTGGTGGGCGTCACCGTGGCCGAGTCGCCGCGCCGGGGACGGATCTACACCACCGCTCCGGAGACCGTGACCAGCGCGCTCGCGGCCACCCGGGAGCGAGCCTCGGGCTTCGCCATGGGCGAGCCGATCACCATCGACAACTACGGCCGGGTCGCCGACAGCCTGCGCCGCGACCTGCGGGTGGCGCAGGTGATCTGCCTGAAGACGTAGGCGACCACCCCAAACACCGCTCACCCCGGCGAAGGCCGGGGCCCAGATCGTAGGGCTCTGAACTCGTGTTCAATTCGCCGGCTCAGCGGCCGAATCTGGGTCCCGGCCTTCGCCGGGATGAGCGGGTTGTTGTGGGTTAGGCCACCGTATCGGGAGCGGTCTCGGCCGTCGGGGTCCTGGCCGCGACCATGAAGGCCAGGACCACGCCGATCACGCCGATCAGGGCCGAATAGAGGAAGAACACCACATAGCCGGCGCCGAGCGCCTGGGCGGTGACGCCCGACTTGGCCGCCGCCGCGGCATAGGCTTCGGGCGGGGTGGCGGCGAACAGGGCCTTCAGCGCGGCGAAGACACCGCCGGCGTCGGCGGAGGCGGCCGCCCCCTCGACGATCCGCCCCGACTGCGAAGCCACCAGCTTGCCGGGCAGGGAATAGAGCGACGAGAACAGAGCGTACTGGGTGGCCGTGAAGCCCGCGGAGGTCAGGCTCGACATGTAGGCGATCAGGCAGGTGCCGGAGAAGCCGCCGGCGATGTTGTCCACCCCGATGGCGATGGTCAGAGCGCTCATCGAGGCGCCCTGGGTGGCCAGCCAGGCGAAGACCAGGTTGCTCAAGGGCCCCGCGAAGGCCCCGACCACCAGGGCCCGCAGCAGGCCTAGCCGCACCACCGCGAACCCGCCCAGGCCCACGCCCAGCATGGTCATGGGGATGCCGAACACCTTGCGGATCTCGGCGATCTCGATCTTCGAGAAGCCCAGGTCCTGGTAGAACGGGTTCATGATGTTGAGCACGAAGTCCGACAGCCGATAGAGGCAGATGGTGGCCAGGATCAGGGCCGCCAGGCCGCCGAACCGGGCGAAGAACTCCCGGAACGGCTCGCCGAGCGCCACGCCCAGATAGCGGCCCGGACGGGTCTGGACCCCGGGCACGGGACAGGCAGCCAGGAAGATGATCGTCCCGCCGACCACAACGCCTGCGATCTGGGCGAAGACGCCCCAGGGCTTGGCCTCCCAGGCGGCCTTGAAGCCCTCGGCGGCGCCGGCCTGGCCCAGGCGGGCCATGGCGTCGGTGAGGATCGCCACATTGCCCGAGAGCCCCGAGCCCAACACCAGGGCGCCGAACACCAGCACCGCCAGGCGGGCGAACCATTCGGGAATCTCGAAGGCCGGGCGCGAGGGGATGTCCTCGGCATGGATCGGGCGGATCTCGTGCTGGGCCTCGCGCGGCGCACCCAGGACGCCCGCGACGCCGATCAGCATCAGCAGCGCCATGATCGCGTAGCTCATGTTCCAGGAGATGATCTCGGCCAGGGCCAGGGCCGCGGCCCCCGCCGCCACATTGGCCAGCCGCCAGCCCCACTGGTAGGAGGCCGCCAGCACGCCCTGCTTCTCCTGGCCCGCCGCCTCGATCCGCCAGGCGTCGATGACGATGTCCTGGGTGGCGCCGGCGAAGCCGACCACCACGGCGAAGAGCGCGATCAGGCCGAGATTGGCGGCCGGATTTCCGCCAGCCATCAGCCACAGGCCGATCATGATCGCCGCCTGGGCCACCAGCATCCACGAGCGGCGATGGCCCAGCCACTTGGTCAGGCCCGGCACCTTGGTGCGGTCGATCAGCGGCGCCCAGAGGAACTTGAAGGAATAGGCCAGGGTCGCCAGGCTCAGGAAGGCGATGGTCTCCAGGCTCAGGCCGGCGTCGCGCATCCAGGCCGACAGGGTGTCGAAGATCAGCAGGTTGGGCAGGCCCGAGGCGAAGCCCAGGGCCAGCATCACCAGGGAGCGGCGTTCCAGATAGACGGCGAGCGCCTGCAGGGCTCCGCGCTTGGGGGCCGGCGCGGCTTGGCTTTCGATGGTCATGGACAGGCGTTCCCGGCGCGCGGGGCCGCCCCCGCCGTCAGCGGACCTTGGCCCGCTCCGCTTTTCCCGTCCAGTCGCCGCGCCCGGTCCACTTGGCCAGCGCCCGGCGTAGGGCGTCCGGGGAGAGCGGCTTGACCAGGAAGTCGTCCATGCCGGCCGCTAGGCAGGCGTGACGGTCCTCCTCGAAAGCATTGGCGGTGAGCGCCACCACCGGGGTCCGCACCCCCAGGATCCGCGCTCGCTCGGTGGTCTGCAGGCCCGACATGCCGGGCATGCGCATATCCATCAGGATCAGGTCGTAGTCGCCGACCGCGAGCGCCGCGAGCGCCTCCTCGCCGCCGCCCGCCTGGTCGACCGCGCATCCCTCGCGGATCAGCAGGGTGCGGGCCAGCAGGGCGTTGATGGGATTGTCCTCGACCAGCAGCACGCGGGCGCCCGGCGCCGCGGCCGGGGCGACCCGGTCGTCCTCCGGCGCCTCGACGCGTTCGGCGCCCGTGCGCAGGCCGGCGGCGGCCAGCACCCGCTCGGCCAGGGATCCTCGGCGCAGGGGCTTGATCAGATAGCCGGCGAAGCCCGCGGCGCGGTAACGGTCGATCAGGCCGCGATCCTCCGGCGCCAGCAGCACGATGGCCGTGCGCCCGGCCGGCAGGGACAGGATCTTGCCGGCGGCGGCCAGGCCGTGGTCCAGCAACAGGACGTCGGCGGGGCCGGTCTGGGCGATCAGGGCCACGACACCCGTGGCGACGACGGCGTCGCCGCCGCCGGCCTCGATCTGGCGGCGCGCGGACTCGGCGAGGACGGGATTGGCGCTGGCCAGCGCCACGGTGCGGCCGCGCAAGGCGAATTCGGGCGTTGCGGGCAGGCGTTCGAAGTCCGCCTCGAACCAGAAGGTGGCGCCGCCGGAGGCCGAGGTCTCGACGCCAACCGCGCCGTGCATGGCGCTGGCCAGCTTGCGGGCGATGGCCAGGCCCAAGCCCGCCCCGCCCAGCTGCACGTCGTGCGACGGGTCGGCCATCTCGAAGGCCTCGAAGATCTTGTCGCGCGCCGCCTCGGTGACCCCTGGGCCGGTGTCGGCCACGGCGAAGCGCAGGCGTTCCCCGACCTCGGCGACGGTGACCAGCACCCCGCCCTGCGTGGTGAACTTGATGGCGTTGCCGGCGAAATTCAGCAGGATCTGGCGCAGCCGACCCTCGTCGGCGAAAGCCTGGCCGATCCCGGCCGGCGCGGCCCAGGCGATCTCCAACCCTTTTTCGCGGGCCCGCGGGGACATCAGCTCGCACACCGAACGCAGCAGGCCCTCGACCTCGAAGGTCGACGGCTGCAGCTCGATCTTGTCGGCGCCCAGGCGGGCGAAATCCAGTACGTCGTTGACCAGGCCCAGCAGGTGTTCGCCGGAATCGCGCAGCGCCGCCACATAGGCGCGCTGTTCCTGGGTCAGGCGGGTGCCCTCAAGCAGCCGGGCCATGCCCAGCACCCCGTTCAGCGGCGTGCGGAATTCGTGGCTCAGGGAGGCGAGCTGTTCGGCGCTGACGTTCGCGGCGCGGGGCGGGGTCTTGCGGGCCATGGCGTCAACCCTAACCGCCGCCGCTTAATGGAGGGTCAAACCCCCTTCAGGACGAGCGCTGGACCGCCATTTCGCGGGCCAGGGCCACCAGGGCCGTCCGCGCCGAGGCCTTGGGGATGTCGACAAAAGCCTCCAGCAGGTCGACCGCCCCGGACATGGCCAGGGCCTGGACGATCTCGTCGGCGGCGTCGGAGATCGCGCCCTCCTCGCCCACCAGCCAGCCGACGGTGGTGGCCAGCGCCGCGGCGACCGCCACCAGGGTGGAGCCCGAGACTCGGTTGGCCCCGCGCTCGTATTTCTGCACCTGCTGGAACGACACGCCGATCTGATCGGCCAGCGCGCCCTGGCTTATCCCCAGGGACTTGCGCCGCAAACGCATCCGCGCACCGATGGCGATATCGACGGGATCGGGCCCGGCAGCGTCGTCGAGGGCCATGTTGCGACCTCCTCAGCCGCTCTGCGGCCATTTGCGGCGCGGGAGCGTAGCCATAGCGAGTAGACTCGTTCTCACACGGGTGTCTAACCTGTTCACCTTATGCGCGCGCCGCAAGAGACGATCGAGGACCTTGTCGAGCTTCTCACTCCCCGGGAGCGGGATTGCCTGCGGCTTGTCGACCGTCATCTCAGTTCCAAACAGATCGCCCGCGAGCTTGGCATGTCCAAGGCCTCGGTCGACACCTATTGCGACCGCGCCCGGCGAAAGTTGGGCGTAAGCGACCGCTACAGCGCCGCACGCGCCCTGGCCGACCACGACGCGGTTGTCCCCATCGCGTCGGGACACGATCCAATCAGGACAGACAACGAGGCCCGCCTGCCGCTCCATGACGCCGAACAGGGAGATGCGGCGTATGGGCGAGTTGTTGCGAGAGCTGGCGGACATCCGGGCGATCCGGACGGGACTGGCGGCCGATCCGGACCACGCGATCCGGCGGGCGGACATCGGGCGGGCCCTGCGCCTGCGCCAGGAGGTGGAGGCCTTCGAGCGCCGCTGGCCGGAGCATCGAGCCGACCAGCCGATGGTCCCGGCCTTTTCCTGGAGCCAGCTGGAGCGGCAGTTGGCGGATCTCGTCGACACCCCGGTCAAGCAGACCATGGCGCGGGAGCTGGTCTCGGCCACCCGCAAGATGGCCCGCTTCAAGCCGCCCGAAATGATCCTGCGGGAAATCCTCTGCCTCAGCTGGGCGCTCTTGGACGAGAGCTTCCAGCCGGAGCCCGGGGAGGGATCGGCCGAAATGACCTAAGCCCCGCGATACGCCTGGGCCTGGTCGGTCTCATCGCCATCGTCTCGGCCCTCGCATTCGGGGCCCTGCTGGCCGGCCTCCACGCCCTCCAAGACCTCATCTGAACTCACCGAAATTCTGGAATTTCCATCAACGCACCGGGGGGCTTCCGGCGCGCAGGAGAGAACTCATGCTCAAGCAACGCCGAATGATCGCAGACCAGATCGCCGCCAGCCTGTTCGAGGCCGAGGCCGCCATCGATGTCGCCCTGGCCAAGACCGCGCGCCTGGCGGGCGTCATGCCGGGCCTTCGCGCCGACGCCGGCCTCTCGGCCCTGATCGGCCAGGACGCTGTCGAACGCGCCAGCGAGGCCATCACCGCGCTCGCCAGCGCACGCCGCGCCATCGTCGAGACCCACAAGGAACTGGACGCCGCCAAGACCCAGATCGGCCTGGGCGCGGTGATGTTCGGCGACGGCGCCGAAAAGCCGCCGCAAGCGGCGCTCGGCCGCAGGCTCCGCACCGTGAGCCAAACCGCAGCCTGAGCTTTCAGCTCTGGCTCGGCTCTGCCTAGAATGGGACCCTTGGGCGACCAGGGGTCCTTTCTTGTATTTCCAGAATCTCCCGCAACAGATCTGGCTGGTCGTGATGGCCTTGGTCTGCGGCCTAGCGTTCTGGCGTGGGCGCCGTCCGGAATGGATCGTGGCAGGCGCCTGCATCCTGGCATGGGCGCTCACACCGCTGGCGCAGAACTCCCGCAATTGGTTCGATCCACAGTGGGGCGTCTTTGCTGTCGACCTAGCCCTACTCGCGGTGCTGGTCTGGCTGACCTTGACCACAGACCGCACCTGGCTGCTGTTCGCCAGCGCCTTCCAGCTCTTGGCGGTGATTATCCACCTGGCCATCCTGGTCGACCACAGCGTAAACCCCATGCCCTACCGTCAGGCCTTGGTCATCTGGAGCTATCTGGTGATCGCAGCCCTGGGCGTGGGATCGTGGCTCGAGGGCTGCCGAGCGCGCGCTGATTAGCTAGCCTCCATAGTTCCCCGGAATCTGCTTCACCCCGTCGGTGATCTCGTACCAGGCGGGCTTGGAGGCGACGTTGAGGTGGATCACCGGCCGAAGGCCCGGATCGTCGTCCAGGGCCGAGGCCGCGACGGGAAAGGTCTCGTGTTCGTCGGAGGGCTCGCCGATGGGCGAGCCGCAGGTCCCGCAGAAGCCGCGCACATGGCGGAACGGCGGCTCGGGCGTGTAGCGGCGGATGTCTTCGGCGCCGGAAAGCAGGCGGAAGTCCCGCGCGCGGACCATCAGCACCGCGGCGAAGACGCCGGCCGACTTGCGGCAGCGCGAGCAGTGGCAATAGGACAGCGACAGCGGCTCGCCGACGATCTCGAATCGCACCGCGCCGCACAGGCAGCTTCCGCCGATCGGGCTCATCGTCGTCTCCTTCACACCAGGGCCGGCGCGACCGTGCGCCGATAGACCAGGGCTTCGGCCACGTGGACGCGGCGCACGCCGCCGGAGCCCTCGAGGTCGGCGATGGTTCGCGCCAGGCGCAAGGTCCGGGTCCAGCCGCGGGCGGTCAGGCCGCCGGCCTCCGCGGCCTTGGCCAGCAGGGCCCGGGCCGGGGGGTCGAGGTCGGCGATCTTCTCGAGGAAATCGCCGTCGGCGCGGGCGTTGAGCGCGGCCCCCTCCTCGCCGGCCCGCTCGACCTGCAGGGCGCGGGCGGTCGCGACCCGGGCGGCGGCCTGGGCCGTGCCCTCGGCCGGGGCCGGCAGGGCGAGGTCGGCGGCGCTGACCGGCGGTACGTCGATCTGCAGGTCGATGCGGTCCATGAACGGGCCCGAGACCTTCATCTGGTAGTCGGTCTGGCAGCGCGGGGCGCGACCGCAGGCGCCACGGCCCGTCCCGCCCATGCCACACTTGCAGGGGTTCTGGGCGGCCACCAGCTGGAAGCGGGCCGGGTAGCAGACATGGGCGTTGGCGCGGGCCACCGTCACCTCGCCGGTCTCAAGGGGCTGGCGCAGGGAATCCAAGGCCTGGGCCGAGAATTCCGGCATTAGGTAGCAAACACACCCAGACTGATACGAACATCGCCGGTTACGATGGCCGAAACATCGGATGTGGTGATGCATGACAGAACGCCCCAACACGGTCGCCGGTCTCCTAGAGAAACACCGCGAGATCGCCGGGAAGATCGAGCATCACCGGCAGGCGTTGAACGCCCTGGTCTTCGACCTTGAAGCCGTCGAACACACGATCAGGATGTTCGACCCGGCGGCGGTGTTGCCCCGCGCCAAGCCCCAGCCGTCGAAGGACGCGGCCTTTCGGGGCGAGATGCGGCGGGACACCCTCAACGCCCTTCGGACGGCCACAGGGCCGCTGACGAGCCTCGACATCGCCCGTCAGGTCATCGCGGGCCGCAAGCTCACGGAAGACGCCCCCACGGTGCAGATGATCCGCAAGCGCGTCAGCGCCAGCCTGTGGAAGCTGGCGAAGGCGGGGATTGTTCGGGAGGTGGCCCTGGTGGGCGACTACAAGGGGTGGCAGGTATCTTAAGCCGCGCCACAACATGTTGCTCCCTCCCCACGGACGCGTAAGTTTTGTTCCGGTCACGTTCTTCCCACGCCCCAAGCCAAGAAATGACTCGGCGCCCCGATGGGAAGCGGCTATATTCGTCGCCTAACTAGGGTGGTGGCGGCGAAATGTCGGACCTAATCTCGGCAGTTGATCAGGAAATCGCGGAGCTAGAAGATGCTCTGCGCGCCGATCCGCGCCACCAAAAACTCAAGGCGCTCAGGGAGTTGCGGGCGCTTTACGGTGGCGCTAGCGCCGGCTTCGACGTGTCCAGTGCCGCCGCCCCCAAGCCACCGGCAAGCAGGCGAGACGGCCTTCAGCGCAGAATCGATCCAGACCGCCTGAAGATTTTGGAGGAGGTTGAGGTGCTGCTGGACGTACTCGGTCCAGACCCGGTCAAAACGGCTGATCTCTATGACGTCTTGGTCGCCAGTGGGCACAGGATCGGGGGCAACGAGCCCAAGAGCAACCTGAGCGCCATGCTGTTCAACTCCGGCCGGTTCGTATCCAACGGGCGTCGGGGATGGACGCTCAAGCCCAAGCCTGAGGAGCCGGAGCAGCTTGAGGAGGAGTCTGTGTAAACGCAAAACGGCCCGACCAAGGGCCGGGCCATCCGCACGCCGGAGCAAGCTCGCGACGCAGTCAGTTCGCACCCGATTGTCTAGCAAAACCTGCCCGGTGAATCAACCCTCTCGTTAGGGCCTAAGGGCATGACTCCGTTAGATAAGTCGCGCAGGAAGCAGCGACGCATACCGCATCCGCGACCCCACGCGCCGCCTTATCGGCCGCCCAAGCCCCGGCCACACCCGAGGCGCTAGGGGCCCTTACCGCTGCCAATAGCCCTTCCACTGGCGGCTGACGGGGTGCGCGAGCGCCGCGCCGGTCGCCAGCAGGAATTGCTCGCCGTTGGAGACGCGGCGGTTGTCCTCACGCCACGCCATCTCCATCGCGTAGGCGGCGAGGTACTTTCCGGCGATGTGATGGTGCTGGCCGATCTCGGCGCGGCGCAGGCGCGAGAAGAACGACTCAGCCATGTTGGTGCTGATTTCGCCGTTCGCGTACTCGACGCTGTGGTTGATGCGCTTGGTCAGGAACTTGGCGGCGAGGTTGTCGTAGGCTGACGCTTCGTCGGCGTAGATGGTCGAGCCGGGCTGCACGGTCGCGGCGATGACTTCGGCGCCCGCGCCTTCCGACTTGGCGACGAAGGCTTGGCTCTGGCCGTCACGCTCGCGCATGACCACGACCACCTGACGCTTGCCGGTTTGGGCCTGGGCGGTGCGGCGGTCGATCCGGTGTTCCTTGCGGTTGGCGGGCTTCACGTAGCCGCCGAAATAGGCGCCATCGACCTCAACCTCGCCCGACAGCTCGGACGTGGCTTGCTCGGCCGCCAGGGCTTCCCTGATCTTGTGCGAGAGGACGAAGGCCGTCTTGTACTGGCAGTCCAGATCGCGGCTCAGTTGAAGCGCGCTGTGGCCCTTGGCGCCGTTCACGAAGATGGCGATGGCGGCGAGGATGTCGCGCAGATCCATCTTGCGGCTGGCGAAGATGGTCGAGGACGTGACGGTGAGCTGAGCGGTGCAGGCCTTGCACTTGAACAGGCGACGGGCCTTGAACTCCCACACGATGTAGCCGCCGCACTTGGGGCACACCGGCTCGCCGTCCGTGGCGGCCCAGCGGATCGACTTGAACACGTCGAACGCCTGGTCGTCGGAGAGGCGCATGACCTTCGCCAGCGAGAGGCTGCGGGCGGCGGTCGAGAGGAGGAAGTGCTGAGACATCATCATATCCGGTGTAACTGTCACCAGATATGAGGTTATGCCTCATCGTTGTCAATGGTGAAAACATCGAATATGATGATATTCGACACTGGAACCGGAGACCTCGCCATGACGAAGCCTGACTTCAAGGACTTCGACTGGACATCCCACGCCAAGAACCTCCTCAAAGGGGAGCTTAAGCGGAAGGGGATGAGCTATCGCCAGTTGGCCGAGCGGCTGACAGAAATGAACATCCCGGAGAACGAACGGAACATCGCCAATAAGATCAGCCGGGGCGGCTTCACCGCCGCGTTCTTCCTCCAGTGCTTGGAAGCCATGGAGATCGACAACCTGAGGCTCTAGGGCGCTATTCAGTCGAGGCGGCTGGGTCCGACCCATACGGACGGTCGGTCGCTCGCCCCACAACTGCTCGGCAGCCCCTTGCTGGCAAAACGGGCGCGCCCTCTGGGTCCCACGTATCCCGTTCCACAATCGCCTGAAGGTTGTTCATCAGGAGATCCATGATGATAACACTTGCGGCCGCCTCCTTGGTTTTAGCGATGCCGAGAGTGGGCTGAACGGGAGCTATGTCGGCGAACTTCATGACTGCGTATTCGCCCATGTTCTCGCAGATCCACATCCCAACTTTCTCCTGCCAAACCCAAACCAGGTCTTGCTTTTGCTTCAGTAATTCGCCGTCGGCAGCCTGGATGGTGAGCTTTAGATCGACGCCCTCCGAGATGAAGGCCTTGAGCGGCCGGGTAAATTGGGAGCGGTTGGTCTGCCCAAGCGCAGCCTCTCTGACGGTCGGAAATCCCTTCGGCGTAGGCCCAGTAGTTACGCCTCGCTCGTCCGTCGTCCGCTCACCGACAACACCGCCTTTCGGAGCCGGAGGCGGCTTCCCGTGCTTTGGCCCGGCCCCGGCGATCCCGAGCACCGATGCGAGGCGCGCGCCAGCGAAGGCTCCTTGGTAGGCGATGTAGCCGCCGGTCACCATGAGAAGCGCGCCAATGAATATGAGTGTCATGCGACCTCGCTTCCGTTTCAGGACCCAATGGCAGAACGACCGGACACTGGGGAAGAGGCTGATGCTAACCAGCGCCAATCCAAATAGAACAACGGGGAGCTTCAAGACGTCGGGCACAAGGTCGGGGGCGACGCCGGTCACGAGGACCCCCCCGAAGGCGACTGCATACTGCATCGCCGCGTCGCGCCTATTGGACATGTGGCGATCCTGCCCGGACTCGTCCCGAACCGGCAACGCTTGCTTGCATTTCGGACCACTGGTTGAATTCTCCAATGGCATTGGTCGCTCCCATCCCATATCCGGTGATCTCCATCCGCATCAGTGGCGGTGAAATCCCTGGATTGGGTGTGTTTGCTACCTAATGCCGGAGAATTCCGGCAGCTCGTCCAGGAACAGCACGCCGTTGTGGGCCAGCGAGACCTCGCCGGGTTTCACCCGCAGGCCGCCGCCGGTGAGCGCGGCCATGCTGGCCGAATGGTGCGGCGTGCGGAACGGCCGGGTGCGGGTGAGCGCCCCCTTGGCGATCAGCCCGGCCACCGAATGGACCATGGAGGTCTCCAGCAGCTCGGCCGGCGAGAGCGGCGGCAGCAGGCCCGGCAGGCGCGCGGCCATCATCGACTTGCCCGAGCCGGGCGGGCCGGTGAACAGCAGGTTGTGGCCGCCGGCCGCGGCGATCTCCAGGGCGCGCTTGGCGTTCTCCTGGCCCTTGACCTCGCGCAGGTCCGGGACCCGCTCCCCGTCCAGCATGGGGCCGGGCCTGGGCGCCGAGAGGATCTGGGTCCCGCGGAAGTGGTTGACGATGGCGATCAGCGAGGGCGCGGCCAGGACGCGAGTGTCGCCGGCCCAGGCGGCCTCGGGCCCCGAAGCCTCCGGGCAGATCAGGCCCAGGCCCATGGCCCCGGCGGCCACGGCGGCGGGCAATGCGCCGGCCACCGCCACGATGCGGCCATCCAGGGAGAGCTCCCCCATGGCCGCCCAGTCGGCGAGCGCGTCGGGCGGCAGGATGCCCATGGCCCCCATGACCGCGAGCGCGATGGGCAGGTCGTAATGGGCGCCTTCCTTGGGAAGGTCGGCCGGCGCCAGGTTGGCGATGATCCGTCGGGAGGGCATGGCCAGGCCCAGTCCGGCGAAGGCGGCGCGGACCCGCTCGCGGCTCTCGGCGACCGCCTTGTCGCCCAGTCCGACCAGCATGAATTTCGGCTCGCCGCCGGTGAGCTGGACCTCGACGTCCACGCGCCGCGCCTCGACGCCCTGGAACGCCACCGTGACCACCCGCGACGCCATTTCTACCCCCGCCCGTCCCACTAGAAATCAAGAACTGATGCTCGCCGAAACCCGTCTTTACTTTCGGCGAACACGCGCTTGAAAGAGTTCAACTTTATCCACAAGCCCAGCACGCCGCGCGGCTCGGATCAAGAACAAAAATAGAACTTAAGGGGAAAGTGAGACGTTTCCGCGACTTGGACGGGTGTCTTGAAGCCCGAGCTAAGCCTTGGCGCGGAGGGCTTCAATCCGTCTCCACATGATCTCGGTCGCGTCGATTCCGCTGAACCGCTTCAGGGCCTGGGCGCCGGTTGGCGAGGTGACATTGATCTCGGTCATGTAGTCGCCGATCACGTCGATGCCGACGAACATCAGGCCGCGCCGCTTCAGCTCCGGCCCGATGATGGCGCACAGTTCCAGGTCGCGGGCCGACAGCTCAACGGCCTCGGCGACGCCGCCGACCGCGAGGTTCGAGCGGATCTGGCCGGCCTTGGGCACGCGGTTGATGCCGCCCACCGCCTCGCCGTCCACCAGCAGGATGCGCTTATCGCCCTTGGAGACCGCCGGCAGGAACTTCTGGGCGATCACGGGCTCGCGGCCGATGGCCCGGTGCAGGTCCAGCATGGCGTCCAGATTGGGGTCGTCGGCCAGCAACCGGGCCACCCCCGAGCCGCCCAGGCCGTAGAGCGGCTTCAGCACGATGTCCCCGTGCCGGGCGCGGAAGTCGTAGATCGCCTCGACGTCGGAGGTGATCAGGGTCGGCGGCTGGACGCCGGGGAAGTCGGTGACGAACAGCTTCTCGGGCGCGTTGCGCACCTCGGCGGGGTTGTTCACCACCAGGGTCTTGGGATGCACCTTGTCCAGGAAGTGGGTCGAGGTGATGTAGCTCATGTCGAATGGCGGGTCCTGGCGCAGCAGGATCACGTCGAACTCGGCCAGCTCACGGACCTCCCATTGCCCGAAGGTGGCGTGGGCGCCCTTGACCCGCTCGACCGTCACCGACCGGCCGCGGGTGAAGACCTTGCCGTCCTCCATGGCCAGCCGGTCCGGGGTGTAGACGAACAGCTCGTGGCCCCGCGCCTGGGCGTTCTCGAGCATGAGGAAGGTCGTGTCGCCCTCGATATTGACGGCCTCGAGGGGGTCCATCTGGACGGCGACCTTCAACGACATCGGCTCGGTTCCTTACGGCGAAGGCGTCTGAGATAGGCGGCGGGACGTCCAAGCGCCAGCGAGGATCGCTAAGGACGCTGTCAGTTCAGCCGCAGGCGCACGCGTTCGCGCTGGGCGCGGGCGGCCAGCGCCGCGCCGCCGTCCAGGGTCCCGGCGTGGGTCAGGGCCTCCATGGCGCCGGCCAGCGCGCCCTGGCCCTCGCGGGCGGCGGCGACGTCCAGCCAGGGGCGGTGGTCGGCGGGATCGAGCAGGGCCCGGCGCAGGGCGGCGCGCTCGGCGCGGGGGAAGTCGCGGGCGTTGCTGGCGCGGGCGAAGATGTTGTTCTGCAGGCGGATCAGCACGTCGCGGTCGCTGGCCGGCGCCATCAGGCGGTCCAGCCGGTCGGCGACATTGGGGGTCAGGCCGGCGTGCAGGGCCCGGCGGGTGAGTTCGGAAGGCAGCACCACCCGGCCCTCGCTGAACGGGTCCATGGCCAGCGGCCCCTCGGCCGTCTCGATGCGCAGCAGGAAATGGCCGGGGAAGTCGACGCCCTGGACGGTCAGGCCGCACTTGCGCGCCACGTGCAGGTAGAAGACCCCGAGCGCCACCGGCAGGCCCTTGCGCCGGGTGGCCACGGCCACGACGTCGGCGTTGTCGGGATGCTCGTAGGTGAACAGGTCGCCGCCCAGGCGCAGGTCGCCGGCCATGGCCTCGGCCAGGGCCTCCTCCGGGCTCTCCACGGCCAGCCGTTCGGTCAGGCGTTCGACCCCGAAGCGGGCCAGGTCGCGGGCGGCGTCCGGGTCGCGCTCGGGATCCTCGTGCACGGCGCAGGCGATGGCGGCCTCCAGCAGTGGGAAGTCGCCGTCGCCGGCGCGGCCGGCTTCCTTCAACAGGGTTTCAGCGTCTTCTCGGGTCATCGGTCCCTAACGACTCAGGCGCCGTTCCAAGCGTCCCGACTATGAATCGGAAGCTTGCCGGGCGCGAGGGCGATCAGATCGAGGCGAACCGCAAGTTTTTGCAAGCTGGGCCGTCGGGCCGCGAGCATTTGTCCCGCCCGGCGCAGGCGATCGCGCTGCGTTTCGGTGACCGCCTCGAGGGCCGATTCCAGGGTGGTGCGCTGCTTGACCTCGACCACCGCCAGCACCTGGCCGCGCTGGGCCAGCAGGTCGATCTCCCCCTGCGGCGTGCGCAGCCGGAAGCCCAGGATGCGGTAGCCCTTGGCCATCAGCCAGATCGCCGCCCAGACCTCGGCCCGGCGGCCGGCCAGCCGCGCGGCCGCGCCCCGAGCCTGGCGGACGGGGTTCATTCGCCGTCTCCGGCCTTGAGCGCCATGGCCCGGCGGTAGAGGTCGCGGCGGGGCAGGCCCAGCGCCTTGGCGACCTCGGAGGCGGCCTCGGCCGGGCGCAGGCGGGCGAGGGCGTCACGCAGGGCGGTGTCGGCGTCCGCGGCGGTGGCGGCCTGCGCCCGGCCCGGCCCGACCATCAGGACGAACTCGCCCTTGGGCGCGACCATCCGCGGATCGGCGGCCAGCTCGTCCAGCGAGCCACGGGTGACGGTCTCGTAGAGCTTGGTGAGTTCGCGGGCCACGACGGCCTCGCGGGGCCCGAACACCGCGGCCATGTCGGCCAGGCTGGCGGCGACCCGCGACCCGCCCTCGAAGAACACCAGGGTGGCGCGGATCCCGGCCAGTTCCTCGAAGAAAGTGCGCCGCGCGGCGCTCTTGGGCGGCGGAAAGCCCGCGAACAGGAAGCGGTCGGTGGGCAGTCCGGCCACGGACAGCCCCGCCAGCAGGGCCGAGGCGCCGGGGATTGGATAGACGGCCGCGCCCTGGGCGATCGCCTCGCGCACCAGCAGGAAGCCGGGATCGGAGACCAGCGGGGTGCCGGCGTCCGACACCAGGGCCACCCGGCCGCCGTCGGCCAGGACGGCCAGCGCCTTGGGCCCGGCCCGCTCGGCGGCGTGCTCGTCATAGCGCTCGAGCTTCTTGGAGAGGCCGAAGGCGTGGAGCAGCTTGCCCGCCACCCGGGTGTCCTCGGCCAGGACCAGGTCGGCGGCCGCCAGCACGTCCAGGGCCCGCAGGGTGATGTCGCGCAGGTTGCCGATCGGCGTGGCCACCACATAGAGGCCGGGCGCGAGCGGCGCGTCGGAGAGTTGCGGCGGCGGGGGATGGCGCGACATGGGCAAGGCTTCGCCGCTCAGGGCGAGGAAGGCAAGGCGGTTCGCCCGATCAGGGAGCGGGCGGCTCAGGTCGCCAGCCGACCGGTGACATGGTCCAGCAGCAGGCGCCCAGCGGCGGTGGCGCGCAGGCGCAGGGGGTCGTCGGCGATCAGGCCGGCGGAAACCAGGGAGACCACTTCCGGGTGGTTCGGCGTCAGGCCCAGGGCCGCGACCTCGGCGAACGCCACGCCCGGCCCGATCCGCAGGCCCGAAAGCAGGCGTTCCTCGGCGGTCTGGCGGGGGTCGAGGACCTCGCGGGTGGCGAAGCCGGTCCCGGCCTCGCCGACGGCGGCGATATAGTCGGCGGGCCTGGCCTGGGCGCAGGTGGCGACCCGGCGGCCGTCCAGGGTCAGGCGGCCATGGGCGCCGGGCCCCACGCCCACATAGTCGGCGCCGGTCCAATAGACGAGGTTGTGGCGCGAGCGGGCGGCGGACCCGCGCGCGTGGTTGGAGACCTCGTAGGCCTCGAACCCCGCGGCCTCCAGGACCTGCTGGGTGGTCTCGAACAGGTCCGCGGCGTCGTCCTCGCCCGGCGGGACCAGGGTCCCGCGCTTCACCGCCCGGTCGAAGGCGGTGCCGGCCTCGATGGTCAGTTGGTAGGGTGAGATGTGCTCCGCGCCGAGCTTGATCGCGGCCTGCAGCTCCTCGGCCCAGGCCAGCGGCGTCTGGCCGGGCCGGGCGTAGATCAGGTCCAGGGACAGGCGTGGGAAGGTCCGGGCGGCGACCCCGGCCGCGCGCCGCGCCTGGGCCGCGTCATGGTTGCGGCCCAGCAGCTTCAGGGCGTCGTCGTGCAGCGACTGCAGGCCCAGCGACAACCGGTCGACCCCGGCGGCCGCGAAGCCCGCGAACCGGTCAGCCTCGGCGTCGGTGGGATTGGCCTCCAGGGTGACCTCGATGTCGGCGGCCGGGGTCCAGAGCCGCTTGGCGAGCGCGACGATCTCGCCGGCCCAGTCCGGATCCATCAGGGAGGGCGTGCCGCCGCCCAGGAAGATCGAGACCAGCTCGCGCGGGCCGGTCAGTTCGCGCTGGGCGGCGAGGTCGGCGCCGATCGCCTGGACCAGCCGCGCCCGCTCCTCGTCACGACCTCGCGCCCGAACCACGTTGAAATCGCAATAGGGGCAGATGCGCGCGCAGTAGGGCCAGTGGACATAAACGCCAAGCGGGGGCGCCCCCAGCGGCGCGGCGACGTTCAAGTCAGGGCGGCCTTGAGCTTGGCGAAGGCCCGGGCCCGGTGGCTGTCGGCGTCCTTCACGGCGGGGTCGAGTTCGCCATAGGTGACGTCGTGGCCCATCGCCTGGAAGATCGGATCATAGCCGTGGCCCCGGTCCCCGCGGCCGGGAAAGACCAGGGTCCCGTCAACGCGGCCCTCGACCACCACCGCCGGTCCCCCCGGCCAGGCGACGGCGAGCGCGCAGGTGAACCAGGCGGAGCGATCGTCGCCGCCCGCCTCCTCCAGCCGTTCCTCGACCTTGCGCATGGCGGCGGCGAAGTCCTTGTCCGGGCCGCCCCAGCGGGCCGAGAAGATGCCCGGCTGGCCGTCCAGGGCGGCGACCGACAGTCCCGAATCGTCGGCCAGGGCGATCAGGCCCGAGGACTCGGCCGCGGCGCGGGCCTTGAGCAGGGCGTTGCCGGCGAAGGTGGCCTCGGTCTCCTCAGGCTCAGGAAGGCGGAGGCTTCCGGCGGTGACCAGTTCAAAACGGTTGTCGAGGATGGCGGCCAGTTCGCGCGCCTTGCCGGGATTGTGGGTGGCGACCACCAGCTTGGCGCCGGGTTCGAGCTTGAGGGCCATGGGGGGACTCCGGGACGGGATGGCCGCGGACCATAGGCGAGGCCAGGTCGGCCCGCCATCATCCCGGCGAGCGCGCCTCTGCTGCATTGCGAAAAGTTCACAATGTTACGTCGATTTAATATCGTTTATCGATAAATTCGTTGATCGAAAAGCGATGTGGTCCTATTCCTGCTGCTCAGAAGGGCGCGACAAATGTTGCGTCGCACAATGAGACAGGAGATTGAAAATGTTCTCTTCCATGATGAGCGCGATGGACCGGATGCTGATGGCGGCGGTCGTGGTTATGGCGGCGGTTCCGACCGTGGCCGTGGTGGCGCAGCGCCTGATCGCCTAGTCTGGCGCCTTCGCTTTCGACGGAGGGCCGCAATGCGCGCCTTGGGACCCGGCTCGGTGTCGAGCTTCCTGAAGACCATCCTGGACGTGGTGTTCTTCGCCCTCTGGGCGGGGGTGGTCCTGGTGGGCGTGCTGATGCTGCTGGCCCTGCTGCTCAGCTTCAATCCGGAGCTGATCGACAGCATCTCGATCCGCGCCGGCGCCGCGGAGATCGCCAATCTCGGCCCCGTCATGGTGGGCGGACTGGCGGCTGCGGCGCTCTACATGACCGGCGTCCTGTTCATCGTCGATCGGCTGCGGCGGATCTTCATGACCTTGACGGCCGGAGACCCATTCCATCCCGACAATGTGCGGCGCCTGAGGGTGATCGGCCTGATCCTGGCCGGCCTGGAGCTGCTGCGCTACGCCGTCTGGGCCGTGGGCGCCTGGCTGCTGCCCGGGGCCAATGAGGTCGAACCCAATTTCAGCCTGACCGCCTGGTTCTCGGTCCTGGTGGTCTTCGTACTGGCGGAGGTGTTCCGCGAGGGCGCGCGCCTGCGCCGCGAAGCGGAACTGACGATCTGACATGCCGATCCGTGTAAACCTAGACCGCGTGCTGCTGGAGCGGCGCATGTCGCTGACCGAGCTCGCCGACCGGGCCGGCGTCACCATCGCCAACCTGTCGATCCTCAAGACCGGCAAGGCGCGCGCGGTCCGTTTCTCGACCCTTTCGGCCCTGTGCCGCGAGCTCGACTGCCGGCCGGGCGACCTGCTCGACTACGAGCCCGGCCCCGAAGACGGTCCCGGAGACGATGACGGCTTCTGAGGCGGCGCGGGCGGTCTAGCCGCCCGTTGCGATCCTCTGCAGCTCGCAAAGTTCGCCGATCCCCTTGCGGGCCAGGGAGAAAAGCGCCTCGAACTCGCCCTGGCTGAAGCCGCGCTTCTCGCCGGTGGCCTGGACCTCCACGATGTCGCCCGTGCCGGTCAGCACGAAGTTGGCGTCGGCCTCGGCGTTGGAATCCTCCTCGTATTCCAGGTCCAGGACCGGAACGCCCTTGAAGATCCCGCAGGAGATCGCCGCCACCTGATCCAGGATCGGGTCCTTCACGATCAGGCCCTCTTCCATCAGGTATTTGGTCGCCACCCGCAGGGCCACCCAGGCGCCGGTGATCGCCGCCGTGCGCGTGCCGCCGTCGGCCTGGATCACGTCGCAGTCGATGGAGATCTGCCGCTCGCCCAGCGCCACGGGATCGACGATCGCGCGCATGGAGCGGCCGATCAGCCGCTGGATCTCCTGGGTGCGGCCCGACTGCTTGCCTTCCGAGGCCTCGCGGCGGCCCCGCGTGTGGGTCGCGCGCGGCAGCATGCCGTACTCGGCGGTGACCCAGCCCTGGCCGCGACCGCGCATGAAGCCTGGCACCCGGTCTTCGACACTGGCGGTGATCAGCACCTTGGTGTGGCCGAAAGAGGCCAGGCACGAGCCCTCCGCATAGCGGTTGACGCCCACCTCCAGGGTCACGGGACGGAGCAGGTCGGCGGTACGATCGGACGGGCGCATGGGAAACCTTGGCGATGGTGCTGGCGTCTTGCGCCGGCGGGCTTATCCTAGATCGAAGAGGTTCCGTCCATGGCTCGCAACGAGCACCGCCGCCTATCGTGACCAGCCCCCTGCTTTCACCCGGGCCTTCGCTCGCCGAACTGGATGCCCGCGCCCGCGATATTTTCCGCCGCGTGGTGGAGAGCTATCTGGAAACCGGCGACCCGGTGGGCTCGCGCACGCTTTCCAAGGGCGGGGTGCACCTGTCCCCGGCTTCGATCCGCAACACCATGCAGGACCTGACCCAGCTCGGCCTGCTGGGGGCGCCCCATGTCAGCGCCGGCCGCGCCCCGACCCATGCGGGCCTCCGGCTGTTCGTCGACGGCCTGCTGGAGGTGGGCGACGTGGCCGAGGACGACCGCCGCTCCATCGAGGCGCGGCTGACTGGCAAGGGCATGAACTTCGAGGAAGCGCTGAACGAGGCGACCGCGATCCTGTCGGGCCTGGCGGGCGGCGCCGGGGTGGTGGTGAGCCCGGTGCGCGACGCGGGGGTCAAGCACGTGGAGTTCGTCTCGCTCTCCGCCGACCAGGCGCTGGCGGTGATGGTCTTCGAGGACGGGGTGGTCGAGAACCGACTGATGAAGCTGGCCGCCGGCGTCACCCCCAGCGCCCTGCAGGAGGCGTCGAACTTCATGAACGCCCGGCTGCGGGGGCGCACCCTCAACGAGGCCAAGGCCGAGGTGCGGCACGAACTGGACACCGCCCGCACCCAGCTGAACGAGGTCGCCGCGCGCCTGGTCGAGGAAGGCCTGGCCGGCTGGGGCGGCGGCGAGGGCGCCGAGCGGTCCCTGATCGTCCGCGGTCGCGCCAACCTGCTGCACGACCGCGAGGCCCTGGACGACCTGGAGCGTGTGCGCATGCTGTTCGACGATCTTGAACAAAAGGAACAACTGATAGGTTTGCTGGACGACGTCCGGGAAGCCCAGGGCGTGCGGATCTTCATCGGCGCCGAAACGCGGCTGTTTTCGCTTTCGGGTTCCGCCGTGATCGCCGCGCCCTATATGACGGGCCAACAAAAGGTGCTGGGCGCGATCGGCGTGATCGGGCCCGCGCGCCTCAACTATGCCCGGGTGATCCCGCTGGTGGACTATACCGCCCGCGTGCTCTCCCAGGTCGCGAACGGGTAAAGGATTTTAGATGTCCGACGATCAAACGCCGGCTGAAGACTTCGAAGAGATCGCCGACGCTGCGGCCGATGAGCTCCTGTCCCTGCGGGCGGAGAACCAGGCGCTGAAGGATCAGGTCCTGCGCGTCGCCGCCGATGCGGAGAACACCAAGCGCCGGACCGAGCGCGAGGCCAATGACGCGCGCGCCTACGCCATCCAGAAATTCGCCCGCGACCTGCTCACCGTGGCCGACACCCTGTCGCGGGCCCTGACCACCCCGCCGGCCAGTGGCGAGCCGGCGGTGAACAACTTCGTGGTGGGCGTCGAGATGACCGAGAAGGCGCTGCAGACCGCCTTCGAGAACAACGGCCTGAAGAAGATCGATCCGGTGGCCGGCGCCAAGTTCGACCCCCACCAGCACCAGGCGGTGATGGAACAGGCCTCGGCGGATGTGGCCGCCGGCGGGGTGATCTCCACCCTGCAACCGGGCTACGAGCTGCTGGGCCGGCTGATCCGTCCGGCCATGGTGGTGGTGGCGGCCAAGGGCTCCGGCGCGCAGGCCCCGGGCGGCGGCGACGCCCCGGCCAACCCCTATGCGGCCAACGACGGCGAGGACTCCGGCGGCGCGGTCGACACGCGAGCGTGACAGCCTGAAGTGGATACCGGGTCAGGCGGTTGTCACGCTCTACACTTTTGAAGCTAGACCCTTTTCATCCGGTCAGATGAGTCCATCTGACCCGGAAAGGGTCTAGGGCGTAACGTCTGAGTTACTCCTTGTTCCGCAAGGAAAATCCCGACCTCGGCCATTTGACCCCGATCCCCGCCGGGCGTAAGCTCGGCCTAGAACAAAAAGGGGTCGGAAACGTGCAGGCAGGGTCACAGACTCGCCGGGCGATGATGGGGTGGAGCGCCGCCGCTGGCGGAACCCTGCTCACCGCGCCGGGTTGGGCGTTCGGCCAGGAGGCCGCGCGCCCCATTCTTTCTCCTGTTCTTCCCGAAGTCCTGGCCGAGCTGGCCGACGAAGACCAGCCGCCGACCACGGTCGACACCAACTCCAGCAACGTGTTCGACCACGTCACCGCGCCGGTGATGATCAATGGCCGCGGCCCCTTCCGCTTCATGGTCGACACCGGGGCCAACACCTCCTGCGTCTCGCAGGGCCTGGCCGAGACCCTGGCCTTGCCGCGCGGCAGGGCGCTGCGGGTGCACACGGTGGTCGGGCCGCGCTCGCGGGCCAGCGTCAACATCGACCGACTCGACATCGGCTCGCGCACCCGGCGCAATATCGAGGCGCCGGTCCTGCCCATGGCCGGGTTCGGCATCGACGGCGTGTTGGGGATCGACTGGCTGAAGGGCCAGCGCCTGGTCCTGGGCTTCGCCGGCAAGACCCTGGAGATCACCAAGTCTCGCCGCGAGGCCAGCGCCGAGGGCAAGGTCGTGGTGCCGGCCCGGCGCAAGTCCGGTCAGCTCACCATCGTCGACGCCGATCTCAGCGGCCGCAAGATCAGCGCCATGATCGATTCCGGCTCGCAGTTCTCCCTGGGCAACACCGCCCTGCGGCGAATCATCGAGCGGATGGACCCCAAGGCGGCGTCCAAGGCCCAGAAGGTCGGCCTGCTGTCCATCGCCGGCGAGGCCTTCACGGGCGAGCAACTCAACCTGCCGTTCATGCGCCTGGGCGGCCTGACCCTGGGCAATGTCCCGGTGGTGTTCAGCGACGTGCCGGTCTTCCGGCTCTGGGACCTGCACGACACCCCGACCATGATGCTGGGCATCGATCTGCTGACCCAGTTCACCACGGTCTCCCTCGACTTCGGCCGCTCGTCGGTCCGCTTCGACATCGCCGACAGCGCCAGGGCGTAGCAGCGAACCGATCCCGACCCGTCGATATCCCCAGGCCGGACGCCGCAGGCGCCGGGGCCCTCTTCCCCGCGGCTTCTAAATGATTAAAGTCCCAGGTCCCTTCCTGTGGGGGGCGCCGGCGACTCCCTCGCACCGGCGCTTGGAGGTCCGGACCACATCATGAAGCTTACGATCGAACGGGCGGCGCTCATCAAGGCGCTGGGGCATGTGCAGAGCGCGGTCGAGCGGCGCAACACCATCCCGATCCTGTCCAATGTGCTGCTGTCGGCCGAGCGCGACCGGCTCACCTTCTCGGCGACCGATCTCGACATGGAGATCATCGACGAGGCCTTCGCCCAGGTGGACCAGCCGGGCCAGATCACCGCGCCCGCCCACACGCTCTACGAGATCGTCCGCAAGTTGCCGGAAGGCGCCGACGTCTCCCTGTCGTTTACAGGCGAGGATCCGCGCCTGACCGTCTCGGCCGGGCGCTCGCGATTCAACCTGCCGGTGCTGCCGGCCGGCGACTTCCCGGTGATGTCCTCCGACGGGCTTTCGTCGCGCGTCCCGGTGGACGTGGGCGACCTGATCCGGCTGATCGACAAGACCCGGTTCGCGATCTCCACCGAAGAGACCCGCTACTATCTGAACGGCCTCTATCTGCACACGGTGGTGGAGGACGGGGTGGCCAAGCTGCGCGCCGTGGCCACCGACGGCCACCGCCTGGCCCTGGCCGAGATGATCGCCCCCGAGGGCTCGGCCGGCACGCCCGGCGTCATCGTGCCGCGCAAGACCATCGCCGAGGCGCGTCGCCTGCTGGAGGACGCCGGCGAATCGGTCGACCTGCAGCTCAGCGCCCAGAAGGTCCGCCTGGATTTCGGCGGCGCCGCGCTCACCTCCAAGGTGATCGACGGCAACTTCCCCGACTACAGCCGGGTCATCCCGAAGGACAACAACCGGGTGATGATGGTCGACAACAAGCTGTTCGCCCAGGCGGTGGACCGCGTCGCCACCATCTCGGCCGAGAAGAGCCGCTCGGTCCGCATGGCTATCGAGCCCGGCAAGGTGATCCTCACCGTCCGCAATATGGAAGCCGGCCAGGCTGTGGAGGAGATCGAGGTCGACTACGACGGCGAGGCCTTCGAGCTCAGCTTCAACGCCCGCTACCTGCTGGACGTCACCGACCAGATCAGCGCCGAACAGGCCGAGTTCCGCTTCGGCGGACCCAACGACCCGGCCCTGGTGCTCGACCCCACCGACGCCGACGTCCAGTACGTGCTGATGCCCCTGCGGGTCTGACCCTCGACGTAGGGCCACGCTGGTATAGACTTCGCCCATAAGACTACGGGTGGAAACGTCTATGCGTCGCGTGCTGATCGGCGGTCTCGCCGCCCTGCTGACGGGCGGCTTCGCCCTGGCCGGGACGCCGACTGTCAAGCGCGAGGTCGGGACCCTGGTCACCGAGAACGTGCCTGAGACCCCGCCGGCCGTGCGCGAGCAGCTCCGCCGCTACCAGAACGCCCGCTCGGCCAGCTTCCTGGACTGGCTGGCCGACGGCACGATGCTGATCGCCACCCGCTTCGGCCAGACCCCTCAGATCCACCATGTGAAGGCCCCAGGCGGCGACCGCACCCAGCTCACCTTCTTCGACGAACCGGTGACCTCGGCCGCCGCCCAGCCGGTGGTTCCGGGCGCCTTCGTCTTCGCCCGCGACTCCGGCGGGGACGAGTATTTCCAGGGCTACGCCTCGGCGGTCGAGGGCGGCGAGGCCCAGGTCACCGAGCCCAAGACCCGCAATACCGGCTTCGTCTTCTCCCCCGACGGGAACCTGCTGGCCTGGAGCCGGGTGACCCCCGGCAAGGGCGACTACGACATCATGCTGATGCGCACCGGTCAGCCGACCACCCGCCGCGTGGCCCTGAAGGGCAGGGGCGCCGTCGGGCCGGTGGCGTTCTCCGCGGACGGCGGCAGGATCCTCTTCAAGCGCGCCATCTCGGCCCAGTCGAGCAAGGTCTTCGTCCTGGAGCTGGCCACCGGCCAGGTGACCGAGATCAATCCGACGCGGAAGCCGATCGCCTATTCCGGCGGCGAGTTCACCCCCGACGGCCGCCGGGTCCTGATGCTGTCGGACGAGAAGTCCGAGGTCGCCCGGCTGGTCGAATACGACCTGGCCAGCGGCCGCAAGGCGGTGGTGGCCGACGGCGGCGCCTGGGAGATCGAGGCCTTCGACCTCTCGGAGAACGGCCGGCTGCTGGCCTATGCGATCAACCAGGACGGCCGCTCGCGGGTGGTGGTCGCCGATATGGTCACGCGCCGCGCCCTGCCCCAGCCGGAGCTGCCCCTGGGCGTGCTGGTGGACCTTAAGTTCTCGCCCGACGCCCTGCGCCTGGCCATCGGGCTGAACTCGGCGACCTCACCGGCCGACGTCTGGACCTGGAATATCGCGGAGGCGAGTCTCGTCCGCTGGACCCACAGCGAGATGGGGGGCCTCAAGCCCGCCGACATGGTCGAGCCGGCCCTGATCCGCTTTCCCAGCTTCGACCGGCGCGAGATTCCGGCCTGGGTCTACCGGCCCAGGGCCGCGAAGGGGCCCACGCCCGTGATCATCGATATCCATGGCGGGCCGGAGGGCCAGTCGCGGCCGGGCTTCTCGACCGCCTACCAGTACTGGGTGAACGCGCTGGGGGCGACGGTGATCTCGCCGAATGTCCGCGGCTCGACCGGCTACGGCAAGACCTATCTGGCCCTGGACAACGCCCTGAAGCGCCAGGACTCGGTCCGCGACATCGGCGCCCTGCTGGACTGGATTGCGACCCAGCCGGACCTCGACAAGAGCCGGGTGGTGGTCTCCGGCGGCTCCTATGGGGGGTTCATGACCCTGGCGGCGCTGGCGGCCTATAACGACCGCCTGGCCGGGGCCATCGACACCGTGGGCATCTCCGACTTCACCACCTTCCTGACCAATACCGAAGGCTACCGCCGCGACTTGCGGCGGGCCGAGTACGGCGACGAGCGCGACCCGGCCATGAAGGCCGAGTTCGACCGCATCTCGCCGCTCAACCTCACCGACAGGATGACCAAGCCGCTGTTCGTCATCGCCGGTTTCAACGATCCCCGCGTGCCCTGGACCGAGGGCGAGCAGATGGTCGCCAAGGTGCGCGCCAACGGCGGCGACGTCTGGTGGATGATGGCCAGGGACGAGGGCCACGGCTTCCGCAAGAAGCAGAACCGCGACGCGTTGCGGGAGGCGGAGACGCTGTTCCTGCGGAAAGTGTTCGGGGCGGCGCCGGCCGCGACGGACTAGTTGCGCGAGCCGCCGGTCGCAGGGGCGCCGGCGGCCTGTACCGGAGCGACGCAGTCGCGCACTTCGCAGAAGACCCGCGCCGCCTCGGCGGCGAAAACGGCCCGATAATACGCTTCCGACGCCTCGAGCGCGGCCTGACGCGTCGACGCGCCGCGGCGCAGCTCGCTGGCTGGCCCCGACAGGTGGGCGACGACAGCTTCGAGGTCGGGCCGGGCATAGGCGAGGGCGTAGGCCACCGCCATTCTCTCGACGTAGCGGCGCACGATCTCCTCGAAGGCGAAGCGGTAGGCCGCGAGCAGCCCGGCCTGATCGGGCGGCGTGGCGGCGGCGAAGCGGTCCAGCGCCTTGCGCACCTCGTCGGCCTGACGCTCATGGTCTTCGAGAGCCACAAGCTTCCTTGCGAGCGCCAGCATGGTTGGATCGGCTGGACCTGGTGACCGCCAAGCCGGGTCGGGCTGCGGGGCGGGCGGCGTGGGAAAATCGACGACCAGTGTCACCGTCTCGCCTTCCAGGTCCTTGTCTCCGGATCTGGTCTCGACACGGTAGGCATCCGCCAGGTTGCGCGCCGACGTTCCAAGGCCAAGGCCTGCCGGCGCCTCACCGACGAGCGCACAATAGGAAACGCCGCCGCCCTTGATCACGATGCAATTGAGCCTGGCCCATCCGGCGACGCCCAGCGCCTGGGTGAGGGGTGGCGTGGCCCGGCGGATCTCCTGGGGCGTGGGCGTCTTCGAAAAATTCGGCGCGATCACGCCGGCAAGTTCCGGGCGCGCCACATCGCAGCGCTTGCTCTCGCAGAATTTCGCGCGAGCGATCGCGCTCATTTCCGCGACGACCGTGACGCCGAGCTGAGCGACGAGATGTTCGGCGTCCCGCCGAGCGTTCTCCATCGCCAGGCTGGCGGGACTCGACAGGAATGTGGTCATGGCTTGAACGCTCGCCGCATCGCCCCCGGCGGCGTAGTGCGCCGCTGTGGAGGCCGCATATGGGACGGCGAACTTCGTGGCGGCGCTCGCCATCGCCTTGCGAGCGTCCGCGCGGACCTTTTCGTCGGTGACTTTGCGGTCCAGGGCGATCATGCGGGTCACGGACGATTCCGCCTTTGCAGTGAAGGCGCGCTCCAGCACCTTGGCCAGGGCGGCCGTTTCCGCGGTCAGCGCCGGAGGCGCGGCCGGCGCCTCGGGCGGGGTGTCAGGCGCCTGCGACCGTGGCAGCGTGTAGCGTATGGGAATCCTTACGGTTCCTCCCGCCACCGGCGTGCCGTCGACCGTCTTGGGCTTCATCCGGAACAAGGCGGCGGCTTCCACAGTGGCCGCGCCAAAGCCCAGGCCCGTCGGCTGCTCGCTGACCGCCGAGCAGGCGTGGAGAACGCCCGCTGCGTTTATCGAGCACGAGATCGTCGCGCGCCCTTCGAGGCCGAGCAGCTGCGCTATTGCGGGATAGACCCTGGCGAGCGCCTCGGCGTCGGGCCGCTCGATCCAGTCTGGGTTGGTCACCACCGAAGGTCGAGGCTGCCCGTGCGCCGCCCCGGCCAGAACGACCGCTGTCACCCAGATCGCGCAACCAGCCCAAGCACGCGCCATAAACGCTCCCACAACCCCGGCGGGCACCCTAGCGCAGCTTCGCGCGCGCTCAAGCCCCACCCCCTTCGCGCGTGTGCGCGAAACCCGCTATGACGCGCCGGTGACCGCCTTCAGCCACCTGACCCTGACGGATTTCCGCTCCTATGCGCGGGCCGAGCTCGCCCTCGACGGGCGGCCGGTGTTCCTGGTGGGCCCCAACGGGGCGGGAAAGACCAATCTGCTGGAGGCGATCAGCCTGTTCACCGCCGGCCGGGGGCTGCGGGGCGCGGCCATCGCCGAGCTGGGCCGCCGCCAGCCGGGCGAAACCCAGGGTCGGGCCTGGGCGGTGGCCGCGGTGATCGTCGAGGCCGGCGAGGAGACCCGGGTCGGCACCGGGGTCGAGACCCCCGGCGCGGCGCGGCGCACGGTGCGGCTGGAGGGCGAGGCCGTGCCGCCGGGACGCCTGGCCGATCTGCAGCGCCAGGTCTGGCTGACCCCGGCCCAGGACCGGCTGTTCCTGGAGGGCGCGGGCGACCGCCGCCGGTTCCTCGATCGCCTGGTGTTCGCCGGCGAGCCCAGCCACGCCGCCCATGTCTCGGCCTACGAAAAGTCCCAGCGCGAGCGCATGCGGCTGCTGACCGACGGCCCAGCCGACCCGGCCTGGCTCTCGGCCCTGGAAGCTCGCCTGGCGGAGGCCGGGGCCCTGATGGCCGAGGCCCGCGCCCGCACCCTGGCCGCCCTGCAGGCTGAGATCGACGGCCGCGGCGACCGGCCGTTCCCGCAGGCGAAGCTGACCCTCACCGGCGACTGGGAGCGGATGGCCGGCGAGGGGGTCGAGTTCGCCGAGATCGAGGCTCGCCTGGCCCGGTCCCTGGCCGCCGCGCGCGACCGCGACGCCGCCGCCGGGCGGGCCCTGACGGGGCCGCACAGGGGCGATCTGCTGGTGGTGCACGCCGAAAAGGACCGTCCGGCGGCGGAATGCTCGACCGGCGAACAGAAAGCCCTGATTTTGAACCTTGTTTTGGCCCAGGCGGCGCGTCTTTCGCGTGCAGAATCGGCGCCAAACCCTATATTGTTGCTGGATGAGGTCGCAGCGCATCTGGACCGCCGCAGGCGAGCCGCGCTGTTCGACGAAATCGAGGCGCTCGAGCTGCAGGCGTTCCTGACCGGCACGGACGAGCTTCTCTTTGAGGATTTGAAGGGCCGGGCCCAGGGCGTCCATGTGGACGGCTCCAGCTTGGCGATTCTGGACACTGAATGACTGACGAGACGCAGATCCCGGACACCTCGGGCGAGCATGCCGGCCAAGCCGAGTACGGCGCGGAGTCCATCAAGGTGCTGAAGGGCCTGGACGCGGTGCGCAAGCGTCCCGGCATGTACATCGGCGACACTGACGACGGCTCGGGCCTGCACCACATGGTCTATGAGGTGGTCGACAACGCCATCGACGAGACCCTGGCCGGCTGGGCCACACGGGTCGAGGTGATCCTCAACGCCGACGGCTCGGTGACCGTCACCGACGACGGTCGAGGGATCCCTACCGACATCCACGAGGGGGAAGGCGTCTCGGCGGCCGAGGTCATCATGACCCAGCTGCACGCCGGCGGGAAATTCGACCAGAACTCCTACAAGGTCTCCGGCGGCCTGCACGGGGTCGGCGTCTCTGTGGTCAACGCGCTGTCCGACTGGCTTCGCTTGAAGATCTATCGCGGCGGCAAGGCCTACGAGATGGAATTCCGTCGCGGCGACGCGGTCTCGCCCTTGATCGTCACCGGCGACGCGCCCCTGCGCGAGAACGGCGAGTTCCTGTCGGGGACCGAGGTCACCTTCATGGCCTCCACAGACACCTTCGCCTTCATCGACTACGACCGGAAGACCCTGGAGCACCGCCTGCGGGAGCTGGCCTTCCTGAACTCCGGCGTCACCATCTGGCTGAAGGACAACCGCGAGGCCGAGCCCTTCGTCGAGCTGCTGCACTACGAGGGCGGCATCGAGGCCTTCGTGCGCCACCTCGACAAGGCCAAGACGCCCTTGCTGCGCACTCCGATCGTGATCCGCGGCAAGAAGGAGAACGTCGAACTCGACATGTCGCTCTGGTGGAACGACGGCTATCACGAGAACGTCCTCTGCTTCACCAACAACATCCCGCAGAAGGACGGCGGCACCCACCTGGCCGCCTTCCGCTCGGCGCTCACCCGGATCATCACCGGCTATGCGGAAAGCTCCGGCGCCACCAAGCGCGAGAAGGTCTCGCTGTCGGGCGAGGACGCTCGCGAGGGGCTGACCTGCGTGCTGTCGGTCAAGGTGCCGGATCCCAAGTTTTCCTCCCAGACCAAGGACAAGCTGGTCTCCTCCGAAGTGCGCCCGGCCGTGGAAGGCCTGGTCTCCGAGGGCATCGGCCAGTGGTTCGAGGAGCACCCCACCGAGGCCAAGCTGATCGTCCAGAAGATCGCCGAGGCCGCCATGGCCCGAGAGGCCGCCCGCAAGGCCCGCGAACTGACGCGGCGCAAGTCGGCCCTCGACATCACCTCCCTGCCCGGCAAGCTCGCCGACTGCCAGGAGCGCGATCCGGCCAAGTCCGAGATCTTCCTGGTGGAGGGCGACTCCGCCGGCGGCTCGGCCAAGCAGGCCCGCAACCGGGAGAACCAGGCGATCCTGCCCCTGCGCGGCAAGATCCTGAACGTGGAGCGCGCCCGTTTCGACAAGATGTTGTCATCCGACCAGATCGGCACCCTGATCGTGGCGCTGGGCGCCGGCATCGGCCGCGACGAGTTCGATATCGAGAAGCTCCGCTACCATAAGATCGTGATCATGACGGACGCCGACGTCGACGGCGCCCACATCCGCACCCTGCTGCTGACCTTCTTCTACCGGCAGATGCCGGAGCTCATCGAGCGCGGCTATCTCTATATCGCACAGCCGCCGCTCTATAAGGCGACCAAGAACCGCCAGTCGCGGTATCTCAAGGACGACTCCGAGCTCGAGAACTACCTCATCGACGAAGGCGTCGAGGGCGCCACCCTGGACCTGGAATCCGGCGAGCGGCTGGTCGGCGCCGATCTGCTGGCCCTGCTGCAAAGCGCCCGCGGAGCCAAGGCCAATATCGAACGCCTCTCCAGCCGCGCCCCGGCCATCGCCATCGAACAGGCGGCCCTGGCGGGCCTACTGAACGAGGGCGGCGGCGACATGGCCAAGGCCGCGGCCCGCATGGACCTCTACGCCGAGGAAGGCGACGGGAACTGGACCGGAGAGGTCGCGGCCACCGGCGGCTTCGCCTTCTCCCGCGTCCGTCGCGGGGTGTCCGAGCGCGTGGTGCTGGACGACCTGCTGCTGCACGCCGCCGACGCCCGCAGGCTGGCCGAACGCTCGGCCGCCATGGCCGAGACCTTCCAGGGCGTGGGGACCTTCACCCGCAAGGACCGCTCAGCCAAGGTGCGCGGCCCGCTGGACCTGTTCGCCGCGGTGATGGAAGCCGGCCGCCGCGGCCTGGCGATCCAGCGCTACAAGGGCCTTGGCGAGATGAACCCCGACCAGCTCTGGGAGACGACGCTCGACGCCGACGCCCGCACCCTGCTGCAGGTCAAGGTCAACCACGCCGACGACGCCGACGACATGTTCACCCGCCTGATGGGCGACCTGGTCGAGCCGCGCCGCGAATTCATCCAGGAGAACGCCCTGGACGCCGAGGTCGACGTCTAGAGCGGGGCGCTCAGCGCCTCCAGCCATTCCAGAATCATCGGCGCGGCCTTCAGCACGGACGGGTCGTGCCCGACGGCGCCCACGTCGACGGCCCGCGCGTCCGCGCCGGCCGCCGTCATCCGGCGTGCGGTGGCGATCGCCTCCTCCGGTGGAACGTCTATGTCCAGGTCTCCATAGTAGAGCCGCACCGGCGCCTTGGGCGTGAACCCTGACACCTCGTTCGCCGCCATGGCGTCGAGGAACCAGTGACGGCCGCCGGTGTCGTACGCCGCCAGGAACCGCGGGGTGAACAGCGCGCGGGGATCACCGGGCAAGGCCGCGATGATCTCCTCAGGCGTGTGCGGCCGATCGAACAGGTCCGGCACGAGCTCGACATAGGCCGGCGCCAGCAGGCTCGCCAAGGGCTGGCCATAGCGCGCCGCGTAGCCCCGCGCCGTATAGGCCAGATAAAGCGAATGCTGGGGCGACCCGCCTCGCAGGGCGTTCTTGAAGCTGATGGTCAGCAGGTTGTGCGGCCCGGCGATGGCCGCCGCGCCCAGGACCGGCTGGCCGGCGGCCTCGAGCGCGCGCAGCGCCGCCAGGCTGGCGTGGCCACCCTGGGAGAACCCGACCAGGAACGCCGGCGCGCCGGGCACGCCCTCGATCCGGCGCGCCGCGGCGATGATGTCGGTGACGGCGCGCGCGGCGTCGCCGGCCACCAGATACGGATGCGGTCCCTTCGATCCGCCAAGACCCAGATAGTCCGGCGCCACGGCGGCGTAGCCCGCGCCCCCGAACAGGATCGCACCCGCCAGGCCGTCGGTGGAGAGATTGGACGGCACGGCTGTGCGGGTCGTCGTCGTGCCATGCTGAAAGCTGACCAACCCCCTGGCCTTCGCGCCGCGTGGGAGGGCGACCATTCCGGTGGCCATGGCGCGGCGACCGTCGGAACCATGGGTCGGATAGCTCAGCCGGTAGCAGTCGATCCGTCGGCGCGGCTTGACGCCGTTCACCCCGGCGAGCCGCAGCAACAACCAGCTCTCCGGCGCGGAATAGGACCGCAGGAAGGTGAGTCCCGGAGGCGCAACGGGTTCGGTTCTCGGCGCGCAGGCGGCGAGCCCGCCGCCACCCAGGATCGCCAGCATCTGTCGCCGATCGCCCCTCATGCGCTCGCCCCCAGGGTCGCTCTGCGGCGACATCGGCGGACAGTCGCCCAAGGAGCCGGCGGACGCGAGTCGAAAGCGGTCAAACAACTGTTCGAATTTACGCTCAGGTCGCTGGACAAGGCCTGACGGCCGCCCTTATGGTCCCCCGGCTTTCGTCGGGTTTCAGGGGGACCGTAAGCGCATGGCCGTCATCGCCGTCACCAAGGAACGTCGCGCCGCCGAAACCCGCGTGGCCGCCACCCCGGAGACGGTGAAGAAGCTGATCGCCAGCGGGTTCTCGGTGGTGGTCGAGGCCGGCGCCGGAACCGCCGCCTCCTACCAGGACGCCGACTACGCCGCCGCCGGCGCGACCCTGGCCAAGACCGCCAAGGACGCCATCGGCAAGGCCGACATCCTGTTCAAGGTCCGCGCGCCCGTCGACGAGGAGATCGCCGCGCTGAAGTCCGGCGCCCTGGTGGTGGCGACGCTGAACCCGCACCAGGACAAGGATGCGCTGAAGGCCCTGGCCGCCAAGGGCGCCACCGCCTTCGCCATGGAGTTCGTGCCGCGGATCACCCGCGCCCAGGTGATGGACGTCCTGTCCTCCCAGGCCAACCTGGCCGGCTATCGCGCGGTGATCGAGGCCGCCGAGGCCTATGGCAAGGCCATCCCGATGATGATGACCGCCGCCGGCACCGTGGCCGCGGCCAAGGTGTTCATCATGGGCGTCGGGGTCGCGGGCCTGCAGGCCATCGCCACGGCCCGACGGCTGGGCGCGGTGGTGACCGCCACCGACGTGCGGCCCGCCACCAAGGAACAGGTCGAGAGCCTGGGCGCCAAATTCCTCGCCGTCGAGGATGAGGAGTTCAAGAACGCCCAGACCGCCGGCGGCTACGCCAAGGAGATGAGCCCCGAGTACCAGGCCAAGCAGGCCGAACTCGTGTCGAGCCACATCGCCAAGCAGGACATCGTCATCACCACGGCGCTCATCCCCGGCCGCCCTGCGCCCAAGCTGGTCAGCGCCGAGCAGGTGGCGACCATGAAGCCCGGCTCGATCCTGGTCGACCTGGCCGTCGAGCAGGGCGGCAACGTGGTCGGCGCCAAGCTGGGCGAGGTGGCCGTGACGGCCAATGGCGTGAAGATCCTGGGCGTGCCCAACCTGCCCGGCCGCGTGGCCGCCGACGCCTCGGCGCTCTACGCCCGCAACCTGATGGCCTTCGCCGGCCTCTTCCTCGACAAGGAGGGCGCCTTCGCCCCCGACTACGAGGACGAGATCCTCAAGGCCGCCCTCGTCACCCAGGGCGGGGCGATCGTCCATCCCGCGCTCACCGCCTGATCCCGAGAGATAAGATGGAAGCTGTCGATCCCACCGTCTTCCGCCTGGCGATCTTCGTCCTGGCGATCTTCGTCGGCTACTACGTGGTCTGGAGCGTGACCCCGGCCCTGCACACGCCGCTGATGGCGGTGACCAACGCTATCTCCTCGGTGATCATCGTCGGCGCCCTGCTGGCCGCCGCCGCCCACAGCCCCGACGGCGGAGCGCTCACCGGCAGCATCATTATCTCCAAGGGCGCAGGCGCGGTCGCCGCGGCCTTCGCCGCAGTCAATATCTTCGGCGGCTTCCTGGTCGTCCGTCGCATGCTGGCCATGTACAAGAAGAAGGCGAAATAGGCCCATGAACGCCAATATCGCGGCCATCGCCTACATCGTCTCAGGCATCCTGTTCATCCTGGCCCTACGCGGCCTGTCGAGCCCCACCACCAGCCAGGCGGGCAACCGCAACGGCATGATCGGCATGACCATCGCGGTCGGCACGGCGATGCTGACCCTGTGGGGCCAGGACGCGCTGGACACCCTCACCCTCGGCCTGATCCTGGGCGGGGTGGCCATCGGCGGCACGGTGGGGGCGGTCATCGCCCGTAGGGTCGCCATGACCTCCATGCCGCAGCTGGTCGCCGCCTTCCACAGCCTGGTCGGCATGGCCGCCTGCCTGGTGGCCGTGGCCGCCATCTACACGCCCGCCGCCTACGGCATCATGGGCGAGGACGGGACCGTCCACCTCAACTCGCTGATCGAGCTCAGCCTGGGCCTGGCCATCGGGGCGGTGACCTTCACCGGCTCGGTGATCGCCTTCGCCAAGCTGAACGGCAATATGAGCGGCGCCCCGATCCTGCTGCCCGCGCGGCACCTGCTGAACATCCTCATCGCTCTGGCCATCGTCGCCCTGGTGGTGGTGCTGGTGATGAGCGGCGGCCAGGCGATCTGGGCCTTCTGGGGCATCTTCGCGCTTTCCCTGCTGGTCGGGATCACCCTGATCATCCCCATCGGCGGCGCCGACATGCCCGTCGTGGTCTCGATGTTGAACTCCTACTCCGGCTGGGCGGCGGCGGCCCTGGGCTTCACGCTCGAGAACGTCACCCTGATCATCACCGGGGCCCTGGTCGGCTCGTCGGGCGCGATCCTCAGCTACATCATGTGCAAGGCCATGAACCGCAGCTTCGTCTCGGTGATCCTGGGCGGCTTCGGGGCCGACGACAGCGCCGCGGCCGGCGGCGCCAAGGCCGAGACCCGGCCCGTCAAGCAGGGCTCCGCCGAGGACGCGGCCTTCATCATGAAGAACGCCAGCAAGGTCATCATCGTCCCGGGCTACGGCATGGCCGTCTCCCAGGCCCAGCACGCCCTGCGCGAAATGGCCGACAAGCTGAAGGAGGAGGGCGTGGAGGTGAAGTACGCCATCCACCCCGTCGCCGGCCGGATGCCGGGCCACATGAACGTGCTGCTGGCCGAGGCCAACGTCCCCTATGAC
>NZ_JAKFEN010000016.1:0-15855 GCF_036677185.1 Phenylobacterium sp. | reverse complement strand
GACCCGCTCGGGCAAGATCATGCGCCGCATCCTGCGCAAGATCGCCGAGAACGACCTCGCCAACCTGGGCGACACCTCAACCCTGGCCGACCCCGCCGTGGTCGACGACCTGGTCAAGAACCGGACCGCTCTGGCGCCCGCTGCCGTCTGAGCTGTGCTTTCGGCAAAAGATGCGTCTTCGGTCCAGGTGAACGGCACGCGGGCTCACACAACAGGCATATCGTTCAAGGCCTGAACAGGATCGCTACGGGAGCCCCGAATGCCTAAGTCCCTCAGAACCCTCGGTGCGGCGGCGACGGCCGCGGCCGTCTTCGGCCTCGCGGCGCCCCCGGCCGACGCTCATGCCATCTGGTTCGCGCAGCGCTCGAAGCAGCTCGCCTTCATCTACGGCGTCGGCGCCGACGACCTGGATTCGGTCAAGCGCCTGCCGCTCGTAGAGAAGGTCGCGGGCTACGACGCCCAGTACCAGGCGGTGCCCACCAAGCTGCGCGCGGCCGGCCCCATGGTGATGGTGGACAGCGACAGCCCCGCCACCGTGATCACGGGCGTGATGTTCAATGGCATCTGGGCGAAGATGCCGGATGGCGAGTGGGTGAAGAAGGGCAAGGATGAGGCGCCCGAGGCCACGATCACCACCAAGAACTACAAGTACGCCGTCTATCTGAACGGATCGCTCGGCGCGCCCCTTCCGGCGTTCCCGGACCAGGTCGTTCAGATCGTGCCGCTCGGCGCGATCCCCGAGAAGATGGGCGAACCGCTCAAACTCCGCGTGCTCTACAAGGGCAAGCCGGTCGCAGGCGCCCGTGTGATCGCCGACCTGGTCAATGACCCCGACGCCGAGAAGATCATCACCGGCGACGACGGGATCGCCACGATCCGTGTGCGCAACCAGGGCCTGAACGTCGTCAACGCCATCTATGACGGGCCCAGCGACGAGCCGGCCAAGGCCGCCAAGATGGAGCACGAGGCGACCCTGACCTTCGTGCTGCAGCACGCTCCCGAATGAGGACCCCGCGATGACCTCCTGGAAGACCCTGTCGGCCGCCTTCGTCGGCCTCGCCGCCCTGTGCTTCGCCGCCAGCGCCGACGCCCACGGCAGCATGAAGCCGCAGCACGGCGGTGTGGTGCAGATGACGGGCGAGACCCGCTTCGAGTTGGTCAACGCGCCGGCCGGCGTCGCCCTCTACGTCAAGGAGGACGAGGAAGACGTGGAGAGCGCCGGCCTGACCGTGCGGCTCACGATCACCACCAAGGCTGGCAAGACGTCGAACGTCCAGATGGCGCCGGCTGGCGGCAACAAGCTTGAGGCCAAGGGCCTCAAGCTCGCGCCGGGCTCAAAGGTCGGCGTGATGCTGGTCAACAAGGCCACCCAGGCCCGCGCGTCCACGACCTTCACCATCAACTGACGACCGCGGGAGGCCTTGCGATGCGCAGGCTGGAGGGGCTCGCCGCCCGCTGGGGTCGGCTGGCCGGTTGGCTGACCCTCGTGCTCATGCTGGCGCTCGCCGGTGAGGCGGCCGCCCATGGCGTGGCCGAGGACGACAAGGCGTTCATCCAGGGCAACCCCGGCGTCCACATCGCGCCCTACGTCTACCTGGGCGCCAAGCACATGGTCACCGGCTACGACCATCTGCTGTTCCTCTTCGGGGTGATCTTCTTCCTCTACCGGCTGAAGGACGTCGCCCATTACGTGACGCTGTTCGCGGTCGGCCACAGCACGACCCTGCTGTTCGGCGTGCTGACCGGGGTCCACGCCAATCCCTTCCTGATCGACGCGATCATCGGCCTGTCGGTGGTCTACAAGGCGCTCGACAACCTTGGCGGCCTGAAGCGGGTGATCGGCTTCACGCCCAACCCCAAGGGCGCCGTGCTGGTCTTCGGCTTCTTCCACGGCTTCGGACTAGCCACGAAGATCCAGGAGATGAGCCTGTCGCGGGATGGGCTCGTCCCGAACCTGATCAGCTTCAACGCCGGCGTCGAGATCGGCCAGTTCCTGGCGCTTTCAGCGATCCTGATCCTCATGACCCTATGGCGGCGGAGCGAGACCTTCGGGCGCAGCGTGCTGGTGGCCAACACCGCCCTGATGTCCGCCGGCTTCGTGCTGATCGGCTACCAACTGTCCGGCTTCTTCCTGGAGCGCGCATGATGAGCGAGATTCCCTATCAGGCCCCGACGGGCAAGCTGGCGGCCGCATGCGGCGTCGCCGCGGCCGGCGCGGCGGCGATCCTGACCCTCTTCGTCCTGCCGGCGGAGCGGGGCGTCGACCTGACGGGCCTGGGCCGGGTCCTCGGGCTGACCGGCATGGCGTTCGCCGCGCCGGAGGCGGCGGGCTCGGCTGAAGCGGCTCCGCAGGCCGTCACGGCGCCGACCAAGGCCACCATCGCCAAGGCCACGCCCCTCCGCTCCGACGAGATGACGCTGACCCTCCCGCCGCACAGCGGCGTGGAGGCCAAGGCTCAGATGGCGGCGGGCGACCACATGATCTTCCGCTGGGAGGCCACGGGCCCGGTGAAGGCCGACATGCACGGCGAGCCGCCGAACGCCGGCGACGACGAGTTCACCACCTATTGGAAGGAAGCCGACCTCACGAGTGGGCAGGGCGCCTTCACCGCGCAGTTCGCGGGGATCCACGGCTGGTACTGGCGCAACCGCGGCGAGACGCCGGTGACGGTGAAGGTCCAGACCCACGGCTTCTACAAGGCCCTCATCCGCCCGGCCACCGACTAGGCCACCTCGATGATCCCACGGTCCCACGCGCTTGCCCGCGCGGATAGCCGACGGCGCCTCGGCGGCCGCCAGCCAGACTAGAAGGGTTCACACATGACCGCTGTGGCTTCGGCCGAGCGAGCCGACCTAGGCTGGTCCTTCATCGACTTGAAGAGCTGGGCGCTGGAGGCCGTCGCGGATCCACCCGCGGGAGATCCGTTCATCGCCGGCCGGCGCGCGCTGCATCTGGGCGATGGGTCGGTGACGGCCGGGGCTCTGCGACTGCAGCCAGGCTTCGGCCAGGCTCAGGCCGCTGCCGGGATTGTCCGCGTCCCGGGTCAGGCGGGCGAACCGTTTGAACACCGCCTCGCGCTCCGCGACCGGGACCCCGGGCCCACCGTCCTCGACGATGATCTGCGCCCCCTCGGGGGTGCGACGCGCCGTTAGCGTGACCTGGCCGCAGGGGCCGCTGTAGCGGACGGCGTTGTCGATGAGGTTGGTGAGAATCTCGCCGACCAGGAACGGGTCGGCCAGGGCCGGGATCGTCGTGTCGCCGCCACGAAGCTGGCGAGACTGGTCGCCCCCCGCCGGTTCGACCTAGGCGACGCCGCCCGAGACCGCGGCCAGCAGCGCGAACAGGGCGCCAATGTCGATCGGTTTGCGCAGGACGCCGTCGGCGCCGGCCTCGTGATAGCGGGCGACGTCGTCGTCGGCGACGTTGGCGGTGAGCATCCAGACAGGGACGCGGGCACCGTCCGCCTCGCCGCGCCGGATGCGGCGCAGAGCCTCCACCCCGTCCATCACCGGCATGTTGGCGTCCATGAGGATGAGGTCGAAGGCGCCCGATCGCCAGGCGTCCAGGGCCTGCGCGCCGTCCTCGGCGAAGACCAGGTCCACCGCCGCGTCGTTCAGCAGGGCGGCCAGCACCTGGCGGTTGGCGGCGTTGTCCTCGGCCGCCAGCACGCGGATCGGGTTCGCCACCTGGAGATCGCCAGCCGGGTCGCCCGAGGCGTGCGTATGGCGCGGCGCGTGAAAGGCGAACCAGAACACCGCGCCCGGCGGGTCCGGCGGGTCGGTGATCCCGATCTCGCCGCCCATCAGGGCGAGGTTCGCCGCGCAGGCGGCCAGGCCCAGGCCGCTGTCGCCGGCCAGGCGACCGCGCTCGGTGGTCTCGAAGGCCTCGAAGGCCCGCGCCTGCTCGTCCGGCGGGATCGAAGGGCCGGCGTCCCGGACCTCGACGATGACGCCGAGGGTTGCGTCCTGGGCCACGCCGGACAGGCGCAGGGCGACCCGGCCGCCGGCGGCCGTGGCCTTGAGCGCGCTCGAGACCAGATTGACCAGGGCCTGCTCCAGCCGGGCGGCGTCGGCGACGATGCCGAAGTCCAGGTCGGGATCGGCGTCCTCGAAGGCCAGATCGACGCCCATGGCCAGGGCGTGGCGGCTCCAGACGTTGATCACGGTCTGGGCCAGGCGGCGCAGGTCGAGGGGCGCGAGGTTCAGCCGCGCCTCGCCGGCGTCCAGGTGGGCGAGGTCGAGGATCCCGTCCAGCAGGCGGGTCAGTTGCTCGCCGCCCTCCACGACGCCTTGGGCAAGATCCTCCTGGGCCGGGGTGAGGGGCTCGCGGCAAAGGGCGTGCGCAAGGCCGAGCACGGCGTTCAGGGGGGTGCGGATCTCGTGGCTGGCGACGGCCAGCAGGCGGGTCTTGGCGCGGCTGGCCGCCTTGGCGTCGTCCATCGCCTGGGTGAGCGCCAGGTTCTGGCGCGTGAGGTTCTGCACGGCGCGGGCCAGGGCCCGATCGGTGGCCTGCTGGCGCCAGGTGACCACCAGGACCGCGGCGACGAACAGCAGCATGGCCAGGCCGTAGTGGTCGCCGGCCAGCGGCGCGGCGGGGTCGATGGCGATCCAGAGCAGGGTGGCGGCGGCCGGCGCAACCCCGACCACATAGCTGACCCGGCTCATGTGGACGCGCAGGGCGGCGAACAGCAGGACGCAGATCGCCAGCAGGGCCGCCTCGACCTGCATGATCGGCTCGTCATAGAGGCGGATCTGGACGGCGATCAAGCAGGCGTTGGCCACCAGCAGCACCATCAGGACTTCGGACTGCCAGCGCAGGCGACGGGTCGCGACCGTGCGGTCGGCCTGGCGGGTCGCGATCTCGGTGGCGACCAGCAGGGCCAGATAGAGACCGAACTCAACGGCCCCGAGCAGGGCCATCGGCCAGGGGGTGTAGAGGGCCAGGAGCGCCACGAAACAGGCGACCAGGGCGAGCCGCGTGAGCGCCACGCTGCGTGCGTAGCGGATGTACCCATCCGGCTGGGTCACATCCGTCATCGGTTCCAGCATCCCCGACTCACCGCCCTCTCACGCACTGGCCGGCAACAAGCATGGGGCGGTGGCTTGCGCATCCCCGCTCGCCCATAGCGCGAGGATGGCGCCTCAAGCCCCGGCGGCCAGTTCTTCCAGGATCATGACCAGGAGTCCCGGGTCGAAGGGCTTGACCACGAAGGCCGCGCCTGGCGCCCTGAGATCGCCCTGGACCTCGGCCGGGACATCGGAGACGAAGATCACCGGCGCCAAGGGGTTCAGCCGCCGGGCATGGCGCGCCACGACGGCGGCGACCGGCGCGTTTCCCCGCTCGATATCGATCACCAGGGCGCCCAGGGTCTGGGCCTCGTCGTCCAGGAAGGCGCGCGCCGCCTTCTCGGTGAGCGCGCAGGCGATGTCGTATCCCTGACCCACAAGGGGCTCGCTGAGCAGGGCGTGGAGCTTGCCGGCCTCGTCGAGGACAAGGAGGCGGAAGCTGGTTTCTGCGCCAATCGCTTGCGACACCACGCCCTCCCCATGACTCGAACCCGGGGAGGTTCATGTGTCGGGTACGCGACATTGAACACTAGATTCAATTACTGATTGTAAAACACACGTCGATCGGATCGGGGTCGTCGATCAGGCGGCGAAGGCGTTCCAGATCCAGGTCCCAAGGCCCGAAATCACCAGGCCGGTCAGCAGGCCGCGAACGAAGGCGCCGTGGCGTTCCCACCAGACCCGTTGCGAGCGCACGCGCTGGGCTCGGTCAATTCTTCGCTTTTGAAGGGCCATGAACGTCGTCTCGCCGATCCGGCCGGGCAAGGCAAGCGAGATGGCCGCGCTAGGACGCTAAGCCGCGCTTTGCGCGGCCGGGCGAACCGGTGTCTGCTTCGTCCGGGTCGAAGCGAGGGGGAAACGCATGGCGCAGACGAGCTTGCCGGCGCGGGTGGCGCTGATCGCCGCGGTGGTCGCCGGGGTCAGCTACATGGCTTCCTGGGACCTGCCGCTGTCGCAGACCGCCAGCCTGGCCTGGAAGGGAGCGGGGGTCGCCTTGCTGGCGCTCCATGCGGCCCTGCGGGCACGCGGGCTGGACGGCTGGCTGATCTGCGCGGTCATGGCCTTCGGCGCGGCCGGCGACGTGCTGCTGGGCGCGGCCGGGCTGGTGGTCGGCGCCGTGGCCTTCCTGGTCGGACACCTGATCGCCATCTGGCTCTATCTGCGCAACCGGCGGCGCGAGGTCACGCCCAGCCGTTGGCTGTTCGCCGTCGTCCTGGTTCCCGCGACGGTGGCCCTGGCGTTCCTGCTGCCCGCCGACCGGGCCGGGGCGCCGGGAGTGGCGCTCTACGCGCTGGGCCTGGCCCTGATGGCCGCCACCGCGTGGATCAGCCGCTTCCCGCGGCGGATGACCGGGATCGGGGCGGTGATGTTCGTTGTCTCCGACCTGCTGATCTTCGCCCGGGAGGGCCCGCTGGCCGGCCAGGCCTGGGTCGGCTTCGGGATCTGGGGACTCTATTTCGCCGGCCAGACCCTGATCTGCCTGGGCGTCACCCGGACCCTGGCGAGCACGCGCGCCGCGTGAAGCCGCGCGGACGGCGAGGATATCGGCGCCCTGGATTCATGCCGGACGAAGGAAGAGAGCGTCGCACTGCAGGAGCTCTTGTGCGCTCCGGCGGCGGCGGAATCCTGGGCTGAGATCCGCGAGCTTGAATCCAAGCGCGTTGATCGTCTCGAACATCTCGGAGAAGAGGGCTTGGCCTTTGTACAGCGGGGCGAAGGAGAGCTCGGTGCAGATGCCGATCATTCGATCCATGACGCCCGCCGATCCCGCGATCACCTCCCTTTCGGTTCCCTGGGTGTCGATCTTCAAGAGGAAGACTCCCGAGGGCAGGATGGACGCCAGGACTTCGTCAAGCCTGGCGACGGTCACCTGGATTGTCCCGACCTCCGCGCTGTGGGGCGCGGCCTCCAGGTGAAGGTTCTCCATCGGCAGGAGCGAGCTGCTGATGCTGTTGCCAGCGACGTGGAACTCGGAGGTTCCATTGCTCTCGCCGAGCGCCATCGGCGGCGCGACCCGCCATCGAGGGTGGTTGGCCGCCCTGACCGAAAGTCGCCGATGTTCCCTTGGCATCGGCTCGAACGAGATGATCGTCCCGGTGTAGCCCGCGGCGAAGAGGTTCGAGGCGAACTGGCCCTCGTTCGCGCCCACGTCGAGCACGCAGGGGATCTTCCGGTACTCGAGGAACCAGACCAGGGAGTCATATTCGGCAGGATAGGTCCGAAGGCGCCTCACCTCGACGCCCACGCGATTCAGCACGAGATTCACAACCCGATTTATTCGACCTAAGACGGACATGGTCCGAGCCCTTCACCAGCGCGCCCAGCTGCCCGGCGCCGCGCCACGATGCCTCGCAAGCTGAAGCGCCGCCATACCCTGAGTTCCCGCCGCGCGCGGCTTGGCTCGGTTCGGTAAGATCTATCTCGAATATTTCGCCAAACGGAGGTCCTGGCGTCGCCGTCTCAGTTTTTGAGCCGATCGGGTGGCGAAGCTCAGCGCGCGCTCGGGCAAGCCCGGAAACGGGCCGCGCCCGCGATTGGCCGCGCGAAGCCGAGCCTGCAGCTGATGCCATCGCACCAGGAGCTTCAGCGACAAGATGATCGGGGTCAGAACAAGGGGGCGCCAGGGCGGTCTGCGCTTCCCGAACCGTCCCAGGAGGCCGTCGACCAGTCCGTCCCGGGTCGCCTTCTGTCCTTCGGCGTCTCCGCGCGAGCCGCGAACGAGTTCCTCGGCGACAAGGGAAACCAGGCTTTCCTCGCCCCCGCTCACGGCGATTCCCCGCTGCAGCGCCAGGAAGCGATTGCGCGTACGATAATACCGCGAATTGTGCGCCGAATTCGAAGCCTCGCCGGTGTGCATCACCACCGAGGAGCCGTCCACAAGCAAGGTCCAGCCGCGCTGCCGGGCCGCGATGAACCAGTCGGCCTCTTCCCAATAGAGGAAGTATTCTTCCGGAAATGGCCCCAGCTTGGCGAACGCTGTCATGGATAGCGCAAAGCCGGCTCCGTGCAGCACCCTTGCGGGTCGAACCGCGCGCGAGAACGCGACCGACGCCCTTTCGCGCTCGGACTTGAAATAGAAGTACTCGCCGTCGAACGAGAGCCGCCGCCCGCCGTGGGTGAGGATGATGCTTCCCACGGCCGCGCAGTCCTCGTCGGCGCGAAGGGCCGCGACGGCCGATTCCACGGCTCCGGGCGCGGCGACGGCGTCGTTATTGAGCAGATAGGCCGCGTCATGGCCTTCGCGCGCCACGACGCTCAAGGCCTGATTATACCCCGCCGCCCAGCCGCCGTTCCGAGGCAGTCGGAGGGTCCGGATGGACGGAAAGCGCGCCCGCGCCTCGGCGGTGCGGTCATGATCGGACCCGTTGTCCACCAGCCATAGATTGCTCAGGTAGGGCTGCATCGCCGCGATGTTGGCGAAGGTGTCGTCCCAACCGTTGAAGTTGAGAATGAGGACCGGAACGTCGGCGGATCTGAGACGTGAATCACTTGTCACGAGCAAGTCCCATTCACAGTGGAGGTTAAGGCGAGAGGTGCTGCTGGCGGCTCAGTGCAGGTTGGCCTCCACGAACTTCACCACGGCGGGCGAGGCGGGGCTGGGCGAACCGCCCCAGAACTTGTCCCGGATCTCCTCGATCTGCTGGCGCGTGTTCTCGTTGTCCGGCACCCCATGCTCGAGCAGGAAGCACAGTTCCTGAAAGTCGCGGGCGCGGGCGCCGGCGGTGTTTTCCTCAAACGGGTAGAGCAGGCCTCGATCGACGGAGAGATATTCCTCCATGTCGAACGTATAGAGGATCGCGCCCTTCGCTCCCGTCGCGAGGTAGTCGTAGAGCACCGAGGAATAGTCGGTGATCAGGACGTCGAACTCATGCAGGTAGGTTTGAAAGTCGATGCCGGCCGGCCACATGCGGATGTTGTCGGCGTTCTTGAAGTTGCTCGGGACCAGGGTGCGCGGGTGAGGCTTGATGTAGAGAACGGCGTTCCGCTTCGCGAGGGCCGTGGACAGGCGTTCGACGTCCGGAATGGCCGCGTCGAGGAAGTCGCGACCGCTGTCGCGCGAGGTGGGAACGTAGATATAGATGTCGGAGTGCTCCGACTTGTTCCATTTGAATCCGAGAGATCGGTCGATCTTCTCGGACGCAAGGCCGAGCTTCGGCACCACCACACAGTCCAGGCGGGGATAGCCAAGTTTTGGACACTGGTCCGCCTTCGCCAGGAACTGGGACATGAAGTGCTTCTGCATGAAGTCCGAGGTCGTGACGATGTAGTCGGGCCGAATGAGATATTTCAGGTGCCTCAGATATCCGGTGAGTGAATTGGCGAATTTCTGGACACTGGAGGTCCGCCCCTGGGGCAGTCCCAGGTTGACGGCCTTCAGTCCAACGCCATGCCACAGATTGACCAAGGTCGCGCCGCCACTGAAGGGCAGGTTCACGTCTTCGGAATAGTGACCGAAGAAATAGACCTTGGCCCGTACGGCCGCCAGGATTCCCTTAAGTGACCACCGATGGCACGCGCGGTAACCGTTCTCTCGGATGGCCTGGCAAGTCTTTCGGTTTCCGGAAATCCACACCGCCTGGATATCGGGGCGACTTTCACTGACCCAAAGGAACAGGTATTTTGGGTTCCCGGTAAATTCATTGTCTGCCGCCCCGAACACCCAGACCTTGCGCGAGCGTGGATAGAGTCTTGAGAGGGGGTAGGCGATCAAATTGAGAAGCATGAAGAACATGTGCCTCATGCGTCGACGGATATCGTTCATACTCATCCCCGCCTGAGCAAATGAACGGAACTAGACTGTATCGCGCCGCCTAGGGCGCGGGTGTTGTCGATCCGCCTGGCCCTAAAGAGCCTGGGGCGTCGGGAAGTTCCGTCCTGCGACAAATCGCCAGCAGACGGCGCCGCGGCGATGCGTCCGCCATACTCCATAGTGGCGCCATGTTGAAATAGACGCGGGGGCGGTCATGCAAGATTGTGCATTCGGCTCAAGCATCGGCGCGCAGTGATCAGAAAATGATCTTCCCGCGGGATCAGAACAGGCCCAGCGCGCGGAAGCTGGCCACGCCGTCGCGGCCGACCACCAGGTGGTCGTGGACGGCGACGCGTAGGGGCCGGCCGGCCTCGACCACCTCGCGGGTCATCTGGATGTCGGCGGCCGAGGGCGTGGGATCGCCCGAGGGATGATTGTGCACCAGGATCACGGCGCTGGACGATAGCTCGAGCGCCCGGCGCACCACCTCGCGCGGATAGACCGGAGCGTGATCCACCGTGCCGCGGTTCATGAGCTCGTCGGCGATCAGCTGGTTCTTCTTGTCGAGGAAGAGGACGCGGAACTGCTCGCGCGGCTCATGGGCCAGGGCCAGCTTCACATAGGCCAGGAGCTGGGACCACGAGGTGATCACCGTGCGCCTGCCCACCGCCTCCCGCCCGACCCGCAGGGCGGTCTGGTGCAGCAGCTTGAGGTCGCGGGCCACGGCCTCGCCGACGCCCGCGACGGTCTTGAGTTCGGCCGGGGAAGCGGCCAGGACGGCGGCGAGCGAGCCGAAGCGGGCGATCAGCGCCTTGGCCAACGGCTTGACGTCGCCGCGGGGGATGGCCCGGAACAGGTGCAGTTCCAGCAGCTCGTAGTCGGGCAGGGCGTCCAGGGTCGCCGCGGCGCGGTCGCGCAGCCGGTCGCGATGGCCGAGATAGTGGGGCTTGGGGGTCTTTGCCGGTTTCGACGTGCGCGTGGCGGCCGACCAGAGGTCGGGTTGAGGACCTTCAGCGAGTTCGCGCGGCGCCACCATGCCGCGCATCGTTCTTTATTTGTTCCGGGTTGGCAATAGGGTATTTCAGCCCGCGGAGGGCGAAACCCGGAGATCAGGCGCTCAGGACGGGCGGCTTGAACTGGGCCGAGCCGGTGAAGATCTCGTAGCCGGTCTCGGTCACCCCGATGGAATGCTCGCACTGGGCCGAGAGCGACTTGTCGCGGGTCACCGCCGTCCAGCCGTCGGAGAGCAGCTTCACCTGGTGTTTGCCCAGGTTGACCATGGGTTCGATGGTGAAGAACATGCCCGCGCGCAGGGTTTCGCCCGTGCCCTTCTGGCCGAAGTGCAGGATGTTGGGGGCGTCGTGGAACACCTTGCCCAGGCCGTGGCCGCAGAAGTCGCGGACCACCGAGCAGCGCATGGATTCCACATAGGACTGGATGGCGAAGCCGATATCGCCGGTCTTGGCGCCCGGCTTGACCTGGTCGAGGCCCTTCTGGATAGCCTCGTAGGTGACGTCGATCAGCCGCTTGGCGCGCGGGGCGACCGGACCGACCCCGTACATGCGGCTGGTGTCGCCGTGCCAGCCGTCGACGATGACGGTGACGTCGATATTGACGATGTCGCCCTCGCGTAGGGCCCGCTCGCCGGGAATGCCGTGGCAGACCACATGGTTGGGCGAGATGCAGACCGTCTTGCCGTAGCCCCGGTAGAACAGGCAGGCGGGGAGCGCCCCGTGGTCGAGCACGAACTCGCGGGCCATGCGGTCCAGGTCGTCGGTGACGGCGCCCGGGACCACGTAGGGGGTCAGCATGTCCAGGCACTCGGCGGCCAGCTTGCCGGCCGCGCGCATGCCCTCGAAGCCCTCGGGACCGTGGACGCGGATCAGGCCGGTGCGGTGTTCGGCTTCCAGGACGTCGTTCATCATCTACCTCACGTCCGCGTCGCGCCACGGGATGGGACGCGCGATGCGGATGGCTGAAGGGCTTATGTCGCAATCATAGCACAGGACTTCAACACCCGCCTTCGCCGCGGCGGTGAGGCCGGCGGCGTACTTGGGGTCCAGCTCGTGGCAGGCGGCGAAGGCGTCGCAGTCGGTGCGCTGGATGACGAACAGCATCACCGCGCGGTGGCCCGCCTGGACCATCTCGGTCAGGTCGCCCAGGTGCTTCAGCGAACGGGCGGCGACACAGTCGGGGAATTCGGCGAGCGTTCCCGACCGGCGCAGGTGGCAGTTCTTGACCTCCAGCCAGCAGGGCGGGCGGCCTTGGTGCTCCAGCAGGAAGTCGACGCGGGAGTTTTGGCCGTACTTCACCTCGCGGCGATGGCTGGAATAGCCGATGAGTTCCGGGATGGCGTCCCGGGCCAGGGCCTCGGCGACCAGGCGGTTGGGGTGCATGGTGTTGATCCCCACCAGGCCGCCGTCGACATCCACCAGCTCCAGCGTGTGGGCGAGCTTGCGCTTTGGGTCGTCGGACTTCGACACCCAGACCGGCAGGCCCGGCATGTTGAGGCCCAGCATGGCGCCGGGGTTGGGGCAGTGGGCGGTGACCGGGGTCCCGTCGTCCAGCACCACGTCGGCGAAGAAGCGCTTGTAGCGGCTGACGAGCGCGCCGCGGGCGAGCGGCTGGGCGAAGTCCATGTCGGGGTCTCTGGCGCGGAGGAGGCGAGCGCCCTCACTTAGGAATGTGTCGCCGCGAGGGCCAGAAGTTCCTGAAAATGGGCCGCATTTCACAGGCCCGGCGCGGCTGTGGAAAATTTGAACGGCCACGCTTGCATGGGGCGCGGGCACGGGGGACAGGCTTGCGGCGGGGAATGTCGTCGAGGCGACACGGGCAAGACTTGAGCGACAGCGACCTGGAGCCCCATGCCCGATCTTCCCGATCTTCCCGACCTGCCCGCCGAATGGCCCCACCAGTTGCGCGCCGCCGGCGCGCTCGCCCTGATCGGGATCGTCTGGCTGCTGGTCCTGCCGGTGGCCGCCACGGCCTATGCCGGCCTCGAACTCGCGGCGCGCATTCGCGGCGTGGCCAAGGCAGGGCGATCCGATCGCCCAACGCTCGACGCATGTCCGCCTTTGGAGTCAGTGAGGCCGCCTATTCGGCGGCAGATGTGATCCTCTCCGAGGCCGAACGCGAATTCTCGCGCCGGTATCGCGCCGCAGCATTCCTGGAATGATCCTTGTACGGTAAGGTTCGAGATTGTCTTCTTGAGCCAGATTGTTACAGCGCGAGCTCCATTGATGAACCTTCGCCTCGGAAAGTCGCCGCTGAACTCCGGGCTCGGGGTCGAAAGCCTGGACGCCAACGGCGCCGTTACATTGCCCGGAACGGCGAAGACCCAGTCCGTGAGCTGGCGCCAGACGGCGTACCTGTTCGGCCTGCTGATCGTGGTTCCGACCGTCACGCTCGTGATTCTCGGCGCGCGTTTCGGCTTCATGGGCCCGAGGCTCAACCTCGACCTTCCGCTGCTCTACCTGGCGACGGTCGTGGCTAGCCGGATCGCGGGCGGGCTGGGCGCCGTGCTCGGCATTCTCGGGACGGCGTTCGTGGTCGCCATCCAGCTCCTGCTGGGCATCGGGCTGGTCTATATCGATAACGTCGCGCTGCTGGGCGAGTACGTAGAGTTCGCCCGCTATTGGCCATGGGGACTCATCGCCTTCTGGCTGGCCACCGCCCTAGCCGCGCTGGCGGCCCTCTATGCGGTGCTTACCCGAATCAATATCGGCCAGGCCCGCCTGCTGCCTGTCGTGGTGCTGTTGCTGGCGGTGTTGGGCGTCGACCTGCTGGGCCGCACGGCGATCGGCTTCGAATTGATCAAGACCAACGCCGCGACCAGCAGCACCGTGCGCTTCGCCAAGGTCGCCAAGGCCTGGGCCACCAATCCGGGCTTCGTCCACGAAAGGCATCCCGGCCAGTCGATGGCGGGTGTGTTGGCGGGCCAGGCGGCCACGCCCGACCGCATCCTGTCGGTCTCCGTCGAGGCCTTGGGCCTCTCCAGCAACAAGGTGTTCAACCAGGCCATCGTCGCCCCGCTGGAAGAGCGCCTGGCCGGCGAATATTCGGTCACGGTGTCGGCCCACGCCTTCAAGGGCGCGACCCTGGCCGGCGAGCTGCGGGAGCTGTGCGGCCTGCGGATTTCCGGCACGCCCACGCGGGCCGACTCCGAGGCGATCCGGCCCGAGTGTCTTCCCGCGACCCTGAAGGCGCGCGGCTACCAGACCACCGGCCTGCATGGGAACTCGAAGTATTTCTACAACCGCGGGGAGCTCTACCGGGCGATCGGCTTCGACAAGTCGATCTTCTACGAGGACCTCGCCGGCGCGAAGGTTTGCAAGACCCGGTCGTTCTCCGGCGCCTGCGACGCCGACGTGTTCAAGGCGGCGCTCGAGGCCATGGGCCAGGGCGAGAAGGGGTTCGCCCACGTCATGACGCTGCAGACCCATTTCCCGCTCGCGGCCATGCGCGCCGAGGATCACGATTGCAGCAAGATCGGCCAGGTGCAGGACCCCAACCTCTGCATCTACGCCAACCAGTTCGCCGACGTCATGGATGAACTCGCCGGCTCGATCCTGGCGGCCAAGACCAAGCCGGACGTGATCTACATCTACGGCGACCACGCGCCGCCCTATGTGGTGGCGAGCGATCGAATGTTCTTCAATCGCGAGAGCGTACCGTTCATCACCCTGACGCGGCGAGCCGCGGCGGGTGTCGCGAAGTGATGCAGTTCAAGAGGAGCGCGGTCGAGGGCTCCAGCCCGATCAGCCGGCCGACGATCGGGCGCCAGCTGCGGGCGGCCGTCGTCCTGAACCCGAAGGCCGGGACGGGAGTCAACGGCTTCTCGAAGCTGCTGCGGAGCCACCTGTCGCCCGACGCGGTGCAGTATGAGCTGATCCTGACCCAGGGGCCCGGCGACGCTGAGCGGATCGCGCGGGAAGCCGCCGCGGAGGGTTACGACATGGTCGTGGCGGTCGGGGGAGACGGCACGGTCAACGAGGTCGGCCGCGGCCTGCTGCGCACCAAGGCCACCTCGATGGCGATCGTGCCGACGGGATCGGGCAACGGCGTGGCCCGCCACCTGGGCATTCCGATCAACATCGCCGGGGCCTTGAGGCGCCTGAACAACCCGTCGCTGAAGATGATGGATGTGGGCCGCATCAACGGCCATCCGTTCTTCTGCACCGCCGGGCTCGGATTCGACGCTCACGTAAGCAGGTGTTTCACCGGATCGAAACGGCGCGGTCTGCTGACCTATGCGCGGCTGGCCCTGCGGGAGTACCAGGCGTTCAGGGCCAAGCCGATCAGCCTCGGGCTGAACGGCGTCTCGACCGCCGCCCAATGCTATGTGCTCGCCTTCGCCAACGCCGCCCAATACGGCAACAACGTCTATATCGCGCCGTTCGCGGACGTGGCGGACGGGCTGCTGGACGTTTGCCTGATCCAGGATATGCCGATCCGCCGCGCGCTCAGGGTGGCCTACGGCTTGGCGGTCGGCGACCTGCCGAAGTCGAGGGCGGCCATCTACCACAAGGCCAGCGAGGTCGTGGTCACGTCGGACGAGCCCATCGGCTTCCACGTCGACGGGGATTATATGGGCGAGTGCGATCGGTTCGAGGTGAGCCTCTCGCCGTTGGCGATCAGCGTCTGCGTCTGAGCCGGTCCCTAGAACATTGAGCCCTGGTAGCTGCTGAAGTCGAAGAGGACCTGCAGCGGAGCTTCGAGACTGTAGGCGCCTTCCAGGAAATGGGTGGTTTCGCCCGGGACCTGCGGCGTCCAGGGCAGTCGCCCGTCCAGAACATAGGTCAGGGCGCCCGGGAGGTCGGGGTGGCTCGCCGACCATTGGCTGAGGATGTCGAGCCCCCGATCGGTGGGGACCGCGATCTGGAGGTTGCCCAGTTCGACAGAGACCTCGACCACGCCCTGGCGGATATAGTCGGTGGCCTGGTTGTTGGTGAGGGTGACGTCGACGGTGTTCTTGAGGGCGATGCGGGCCTTCATGTCGGCGAAGCCGGCGACGATGTTGTCGCTGATGATCAGGCCGT
>NZ_JAKFEN010000015.1:0-336424 GCF_036677185.1 Phenylobacterium sp. | reverse complement strand
CCCGGCCGCATGGCCGGGTGAGGGGGACTAAAATGCCCTTCAGCGGAGGTTCGACGGCTCCGAACAGGAGTCAAAGTCCCCCTCAGGCCCTTCGGGCCAGCTCCCCCAGAGGGGGAGCATCTTCGCTCCTCCGCATATGCGATAGCCCTGCATGAATGGGGGAGGAAAGGCTGGTCGGCCTCAATGCAGCTTCATCCCCTCGCCCCAGGGCAGGGTGGTGGTGGCGATCATGCGGGTGAGGACCTGCGGGGGCTGGTGGTAGCCCAGCAGCGAGACCTCGAGGCCCAGCGCCGCGGCCACCGCCTTCAGGGTGTCGGGGCAGTAGCAGTAGTTGGTGATCCGGCTGACAAGGTCGCCGTCGCCCTCCAGCCGCACGATGTCGTAGAGCCGGTCGTCTTCGTTGAAGAACAGCACCACCGGTTCGCCGCGATAGACTCCCGCCTCCAGCCGCGCGCCGGCGTGGCCGACGCTGGCCTCGGCCCAGCCGCCGCGCCGGCCGCGACCGCCGCCGACGCCGGGGACCTCGATCGAGCAGGTCTCGGTGAGCACGGCGGTGAGCGTCGGCACGTCGCGGGAATTGAAGGCGGCGATGAACCGCTCCACCAGGGCCTGAGACGGCCCGTCCCGGCGCGGCGGATCGGATGGCGCGGCGGCCAGCGCCGCCCGCCCGCGATGCAGGGCCGACTTCACCCCGCCCACCGTGGTGCGCAGCTGGTCGGCGATCTCCTCAAGGGTGAAGTCGAACACGTCCTTCAGCACCACGGCGGCCCGCGCCTGGGGCGAGGCGGCGGAGAACAGCGCCTCCGCGCCCTGGCGCGCGGCGTCGGGATCGGAGGGCGGCGTCGGCGCCTGCGGCTCGCCCAGCCAGGCGCGCTCCCGCGAGGCCCGGCGCACCCGGTCGATCCAGAGGTTGGTGGCGGTGCGGAACAGATAGGCCTTGGGATCGGCCACCGGGCTGCCCGGCCCGTGCAGGTCGCCGCGGCCGATCATGGCGAACCCCTTGAGCAGGGTGTCCTGCACCAGGTCCTCGGCGTCCCAGACGTCGCCGGTCAGCTTCAGGCCGTAGGCATGCAGGGCTGGGCGCAGCGGCTCGATGGTGTCCAGATAGTCGAACCAGGCCGTGCGCAGGGCGCGCGAGGTGTCATCCGTGATCGGGTCGGTCATCGCCGTTCCTCCCTGATGTCCATCTGCTCAAGACGAACGGCGGAGCGTCAAGGATACCGGCTATTAAGAAGATGACGCGGGCGTCATTTTCCTTGACTGATCACTGTTCTCTTGAGAGGCTTTCAGCCAAGAGGAAACCGTGGGCCGCCAGCGCGCGCGCCCGCCGAAGGAGGATCTGCCCATGGCGGCCGACGGCAACATCACCAAGGACATCATCTACGACGCCGTGGCGCCGGACGACTTCGAGTCCATGCTGGACCTCGATCGGTACAACAACCGCTCGACCGCCTTCGACAAGATCATCTCGGCCACCCACGACCACTTCTGGGATCCGCTCGACAAGAAGTACATCGACTTCGACGAGCCCTTCGACATGGAAAACGAGATGCTCCTGCCGGAGGACATGATCATTTCCATGTCCACCGACTACGTCTCGAACCACCTCAGCGATTGGAAGACCCGCGTCCGCTTCGTCAACCAGTCGGCCCTGCGGTCCTTCTCCTCGATCCTGCATGGCGAGCAGGGGGCGCTGAACCTGTCGGCCAGCCTGTGCCACGTGCTGCTGGACCAGGGCGCGCAGGAATACGCCGCCAACCAGACCCGCGAGGAGGCTCGTCACGTCACGGCCTTCGCCAAGTACATCAAGGCCCGCTGGGGCCGGCCGGTGGAATGCGGCCCGACGCTGAAGGCGCTGCTGGTCGACATCATCGCCAGCCCCGAGGTCTATAAGAAGATCATCGGCATGCAGATGCTGGTGGAGGGCCTGGCCATGGGCGCCTTCGCCACCTTCTTCAACAATATCCGCGATCCGATGGGCAAGCGGCTCCTGCAGCTGGTGATGACCGACGAGGCCTTCCACCACAAGTTCGGGAAGATCTGGGCCGACCGGACCATTCCGAAGCTGAGCGAGGCCGAGCACGAAATCATCGAGACCTGGGCGGCGCACTGCTTCCAGACCCTGCTGTTCAACCTCGTGGCGCCCACCCAGCAGCGCGACCTGTATGAGGAATTCGGCCTGGATCCGGACAAGGTCATCGCCGAGATGGCGGAGATCATGAACGACGACAAGCGCCGCGAGAACATGAAGGAGCAGACCAACATCTTCAGGGTGCTGGTGAAGACCCTGCTCAACGCCGGCATCATCACCGACCGCACCAAGGCCTTCTACGCCACCTATGTGGACCTCGAGGAATTGCGCGGTGAGGGCGACCGGATGGTCGGCGACGACATCGCCGAGGAGGGGATCAAGTACCTCCAGGAGATCAATTTCAAAGACCGCGTCGGCCAGGCGATCTCCATCGCCGCGGAGTAGGCCGAGCCAGCTTCCTCGACGACCTTAGCCCGCCGGCCCGCGCCGGCGGGCTTTTTCGTGCGCCGCCGCGTCTAGGTAGAGCACCGGAGGCGCGTGCGGGGCCGAACGGCGCCATGCTGCGGCTCCATCCCATGGAGGCTTCGATGGCGGACAGGTCTTGGGCGGTGCTGGGCATGGCGGCGGCCCTGGCCGGTTGCGCCGGCGCAACCGGCGTACAGGCGGTGGGCGGCGGCGCCGATCCGGCCGTTCAGCGGGGCCAGGCTTTCGCCGAGCGGCGGTGCGCGGGATGCCATGTGGTCGGACTGGATGATGGCCCGGCCTCGTTCGGGCCACGCTTCCGCGACCTTCGGATCCGCTACAACGCCCTCTCCCTGCAGAGGCGGTTCACCGAAATCTCGCAGCACGGATCGGGCGAGATGCCGCCGATCCAGATCGGTCGCCGGGAGGCCGAAGACCTGGTGGCCTATCTGGAGACCCTGCAGGCCGAGCCGCCGCCCCGTTGAGGGACCGGCGAAGATGACGCGAGCGTCATTTTCCGTTGACGCCCGGCTTGGGGGGTGATGACCTTCGCCCCGACAAGATCACCGGGAGGATCGCATGGCCGCCGACGGCAACATCACCAAGGACCTGATCTACGACGCCGTGGCGCCGGACGACTTCGAGTCCATGCTGGACCTCGATCGCTACAACAACCGCTCGACCGCCTTCGACAAGATCATCTCGGCGACCCACGACCACTTCTGGGATCCGCTCGATCCCAAATACATCGACTTCTCCGCCCCCTGGGACATGGACAACGACGCCCTGATGCCGGAGGAGCTCAGCGCGGCCCTGCAGACCGACTATGTGAAGGCGAAGCTGAACACGCCGTCGCTGCGCGCCCAGTTCCTCAACAAGTCGCTGCTCTATTCCTTCTCCTCGATCCTGCATGGCGAGCAGGGCGCGCTGAACCTGTCGGCCAGCCTGTGCCACGTGCTGCTGGACCAGGGCGCGCAGGAATACGCCGCCAATCAGACCCGCGAGGAGGCTCGTCACGTCACGGCCTTCGCCAAGTACATCAAGGCCCGCTGGGGCCGGCCGGTGGCGTGCAGCAAGGTGCTGCAGGACCTGCTGGTCGACATCATCGGCAGCCCCGAGGTCTATAAGAAGATCATCGGCATGCAGATGCTGGTCGAGGGCCTAGCCATGGGCGCCTTCGCCACCTTCTACCAGAAGCTCAACGACCCCCTTGGCCGCCAGCTCATGCAGCTGGTGATGACCGACGAAGCCTTCCACCATAAGTTCGGGAAGATCTGGGCCGACCGGACCATTCCGAAGCTGAGCGAAGCCGAACACGTCATCGTCGAGGACTGGGCGGCCCATTGCTTCCAGGCGGTGCTGTTCAACCTGGTCTCGCCCTCGGAACAGGTCGCGCTCTATGAGGAGTTCGGCCTCGATCCCGCGCGCGTCCTGGAGGAGATCCAGCTGATCGCTACCGATGAGGCGCGCCGCCAGGACATGAAGGAAGCCAGCAACATCTTCCGCGTGCTCATCAAGACCCTGCTGAACGCCGGCATCATCACCGACCGCACGCGGGCCTTCTACGGCATGTATGTCGACATGGAGGAGCTGAAGGCGGAAGGCGGCAGGATGGTCGGCGACGATATCGCCGAGGAGGGGATCAAGTACCTCCAGAAGATCAACTTCAAGGACCGCATCGCCGCGAACGTCTCGATCGCCGCGGAATAGCCCTTTTTCGTTCGGATTGGGTTCATGCGCCCGCGGGCAAGGTCCGCGGGCGTTTACTTTTCCGCCTCTGAAGCGTTAGCCATACCGCCCATGCGTTTTCCGAACCTCTCTCTCGCGTTCGTCGCCGCCTGCTTCGCGTTCGCCGCGCTCTGCATCGCCGCGGTTCCCGTCCTGGCTGCGCCCCCGCAGCCGACGGAGCGCATCGAGCTGACCAAGATCACGGGGCGGTGGTACGAGGTCGCGCGCCTGCCCAACAAGATCCAGACGGGCTGCCAGGGCGGCACCTCGGACTGGGTGCGGAACGGCGAGGGGTTCTCCGTGCTCCAGGCCTGCCACAAGGGCTCGCTGGCCGCGCCGGCCACCGAGTGGAAAGCCAAGGCCAAGGTCATCGATCCCAGGACCAACGCCAAGCTGCAGATGACCTTCTTCGGCGGAATGGTGAAGCAGGAGTACTGGGTTCTGGAGCACCGTCCCGACCAGGGGTGGCTGATCCTCGGCACGCCGGGTGGCCGGGCGATGTGGCTGATGTCCCAACGTCCGACCCTGCCGACGGCGATCAGGGCCCAGGCCGTCGCGCGGGTGAAGCAGTTGGGCTACGACGTCGCGCGCCTGGAATTTCCGCAGCCAGCCAAGAACTGAGGGCCTTGCGCCCGGAACGAAGCCGGAACATAAATTCCGGCATGGGCGTCACCATCGTCACCGTCACCCGTCCTGAGATCACCGCCGCGGTCACCCGCGGCGCGGCGCGGCTGCTGGTCGACCTAGGCTATGCGCCGCTGAGCGAGGTGACCCTGCCCAACGGCCGCCGCGCCGACCTGATGGCCCTGTCGCCCAAGGGCCATATCGTCATCGTCGAGGTGAAGTCGGGGCTCGAGGACTATCGGGTGGATCGCAAGTGGCATGAGTACATGCCCTATTGCGACAGTTTCGCCTTCGCCGTGGCGCCCGAATTCCCCCGCGAGATCCTGCCGGAGGAGCCGGGCCTGATCGTTTGCGACGCCTTCGGAGGCGCGGTGCTGCGCGAGGCGCCCACCGCTCCCCTGGCCGGCGCCCGGCGCAAGGCGCTGACCATCGCCTTCGGCCGCCTCGCCGCCATGCGCGCCGCCGGCGTGGTCGTGACCCAGCTGGAGGGGTAGCGCCTCCTAGATGCTCCCCTCCTGGGGGAGCTGTCAGCGAAGCTGACTGAGGGGGACTTTGACTCTCGTTTTTGGGCCTCAACCCCCTCCGTCACGTCGCCGAAGAGGGCGACGCGCCACCTCCCCCAGAAGGGGAGGATCTAAGAGAGTTCCCTACCTCGGCGCGCGCTTGGCCAGGATCCGCTGCAGGGTGCGGCGGTGCATGTTCAGCCGCCGGGCGGTCTCCGAGACATTGTGCCCGCACAGCTCATAGACCCGCTGGATGTGCTCCCAGCGCACGCGGTCGGCGCTCATGGGATTTTCCGGCGGGGGCGGCGACTCGTCCTTGCGGGCCAGCAGGGCGCGGGCCACGTCGTCGGCGTCGGCCGGCTTGGAGAGATAGTCGATGGCCCCGGATTTCACCGCGGCCACCGCCGTGGCGATGTTGCCGTAGCCGGTCAGCATGATGACCTTGGCGTCGGCGCGGGCGTCGCGCACCGCCTCCACCACCTTCAGGCCGGTCCCGTCCTCCAGCCGCATGTCCAGCACGGCGTAGGCCGGCGGATGGGCCTTCACCGCGGCCAAGGCCTCGCTGACGCTGCCCACCAGCACGGGTTCGAACCCGCGCTGTTCAAGGGCGCGCCCCAGCCGCGTACGCAGCGGAGCGTCGTCGTCGAGGACCAGCAGGCTTCGATCCGGCAGTGCGGCGATGTCGGCGGAGAGATCGGTCATGCGCAACCTCCGATAGGGGCGTTGGCGTTCACGCCTCCTGCGGCATCATGTCGCTGCTTGGCGGCGATCCGCAAGGGCCTTCAGCCGTTTCCGCCCAGCGCCTCGATTCGCGCCCTCGGCCAACGGGCCGCGACCACGGCGCCGCGCGGGCGACCGTTCTGGAAAGTGACTACAGCGCCGGTTCGTTCCAACAAAGTCTTGGCGATGAAGAACCCCAGGCCCATCCCGATGTGGCCGGTGCGTCCCCCGGCCACCCCCGGACGGCTTGTGACATAAGGCTCGCCGAGCTTGGCCAGCACCTCGGGCGGGAAGCCCGGACCGTCGTCGCGCACCTCCATCCCCACGCTCTGGGCGTCGAAGCGGACGGTCACCAGGATCTCCGAGGCGGCGAAGTCGACGGCGTTCTCCACGAAGGAGGTCATGGCGTGCAGCACCTCGGGCATCCGCCAGATGTTGGGCGCCGCCACACCGGGGGCGCCGGAGACGATCGCCTCCACCCGTACGCCCCGGGCGTCGGCATGCGGTTCGATCACCTCGTTCAGCAGTTGCAACAGGCTCATCCGCTCGTGAACCTCGTCGGAGGCCGCGGCGGGGGCGTCGGTTAGCCGGCGCAGGATCTCGCGGCAGCGCTCCGACTGGGCGATCAGCAGTTCGGCGTCCTCCTTCACCTGGGCGGTCGGGGCCTCTCGCGCCAGCTCCTTGGCGACGATGGAGATGGTGGCCAGCGGCGTGCCCAACTCATGGGCCGCGGCGGCGGCGAGCGCCCCCAGGGCCGAGAGCCGCTGCTCGCGCGCCAGCACCGCCTGGGTGACGTCCAGAGCCAGCGCCATGCGCGAGGACTCCTCGACCGCCTGGCGGACGTTGCCGGCGATGACGATGACGCCCGCGACATTGGCCGCGGCCGCCCCGATCATGAAGCTGAGCGGCAGCTCGACCGCCGCGCCGGGGGGGCTGGGCAGGGGAAGGTGGATGAAGGCCAGCGCGATCGAGGCCGCGATGGCCTCGGCCCCCAACGCCGTCACCGCCCGTGGCGCCAGAGTGGCGGCCGCCAGGGTCACCGGGGCGATCAGCATCAGGATGAACGGGTTGGCCGTGCCGCCGGTGAGGAACAGCAGGATCGAGATCTGGGCCACGTCGAAGCTGAGCTGACCCACCGCCTCCCAGTCGCCGATCAGCCTCTGGCCCGGCGAGGCCACGCCGGTCAGAAGGTTCACCCACGCCGCGGCCCCGACCACGGCGAAGCAGAACGGGTAGGGGGCCTCGAAACCGAACCCCAGGCCCGCCACCGCCAGCAGCAGCAGTTCGCCGGCCACAATCATCCAGCGCAGGGTGACCAGGGTCCGCAGGCGAAGGCGCCCGCCGCGCGCGCCGCCAAGGCCCCAGTCGTCGCCGGCTTGCGCGGGCGCGGCGCTTTGCCTATCGAGGCCGGGCGACGGCTTCTGCGGCGACGTGTTCTTTGTGGACGCCATGGGCCGCGACCATCGCGCGTTGCGCCCCGCCTGACGAGCCCCAAAGGCCTCCATGCCCACGAAACCCCGACACCTGATCCTGCTCGCCGCCTGCCTCCTGGGCCTGGCCGTGCTGGCCGGTATCGCCTGGCGCACCGGCGCCTTCGACAATCCCGCCCCCGCCGCGGTCGGGAGACCCTTCCAGCTGGTGAACCAGGACGGCAAGCCGGTCGACGAAACCGTGTTGAACGGAAAGTGGACGGTGGTGTTCTTCGGCTTCACCTACTGCCCGGACGTCTGCCCCACGACGCTGCAGGCCGTGGAACGGGCCCAGGCCCTGCTGGGGCCGAAGGCCGAGCGGACCCAGGTGGTGTTCATTTCCGTCGACCCCGAGCGCGACACCCCTGCCCAGCTCAAGACCTATCTCGCCGGCGCCGCCTTTCCGAAGGGGACCATCGGACTGACCGGAACGCCGCAACAGGTGGCCGTGGCGGCGAAGGCCTACCACGCCTACTACCGGAAGAACGGCGAGGGGCCGGACTATCTGGTCGACCATTCGACCCCGGCCTATCTGATGGACCCCAAGGGCCGCTTCGACCGCATCCTGCCCTATGGGATCACGCCCGAGGAGATCGCCCGCCAGATCGGCCAGGCCATGGGCTAGGCGCCGCAGGTGCGAAATTTAGACTGGAGCGGCGAAGCGACGCAGCGGGAACCGGTTACCGCTGGACATCCTTAAGTATGGTCATGCTACGCTGCGACGCAGCACAAGGACGTCTTTTACGATGCTCTATACGCTCTACGAGGCAGGCTATTACGCCTCCACCCCGCTGCGGTTCGCCACCCGGGCCATGCGGGAGTTCTGGTCGTCGCCGCTGAATCCGGCCAAGGACAGCGATATCGGCCGACGGCTGTTCGCCAACGCCGACCTGTTCGCCAATCTGACCCGCCGCTACGGCAAGCCCGCCTGGAACATCGACCGCGTCGAGATCGACGGCCAGCCGGTGCGCGTGCGCCCGGCCGAGGTCTGGTCCAGCCCCTGGGTCAAGCTCATCCATTTCAGTCGCGACATGGCCGACATGCGCCGCGCCGGCCACCGCGAGCTGGAGCCCGCCGTGCTGATCGTGGCGCCGCTCTCGGGCCACTACGCCACCCTGCTGCGCGGCACCGTCGAGGCCTTCCTCCAGGACCACGAGGTGTTCGTCACCGACTGGTCCAACGCCCGCGACGTCCCGGTCCTCGACGGCCGCTTCGACTTCCATGACTACGTCGACCATATTCGCGAGATGCTGCGCCAGCTGGGCCCGCGTCCGCACGTGGTCGCCGTCTGCCAGCCGGGTCCCGCCGTCCTGGCCGCCGCGGCCCTGATGGCCGAGGACGGCGAGGAAAGCCGCCCCGGCACCATGACCATCATGGGTTCGCCCATCGATGCGCGCCTCTCGCCCACGGTCACCAACAAGCTGGCCGAGGAGAAGCCCTTCGCCTGGTTCAAGTCCAACATGATCGACACCGTCCCGGCGCCCTATGCGGGCATGGGGCGGCGGGTCTATCCGGGCTTCGTCCAGCTCTACAGCTTCATGTCGATGAACATCGAGAAGCACCAGGACGCCCACCTGCGCTACCTGCAGGACCTGATGGAGGGCGACGGCGACGGCGCCGAGAAGCACCTGGAGTTCTACGACGAATACCTCTCGGTGCTGGACCTGCCCGAGGAGTTCTATCTCCAGACCGTCGACTATGTGTTCCAGCAGCATCTGCTGCCGAAGGGCGAACTGAAGCATCGCGGCCGCGCCGTGCAGCCGGGCTCGATCAGCGACATCGGCCTGCTGACGGTCGAGGGCGAGAACGACGACATCTCCGGCATCGGCCAGACCCAGGCGGCGCACGCGCTCTGCACGGGCCTCTCGGACGACTTCAAGGAAGACTATGTGCAGCCGCATGTGGGCCACTACGGGGTGTTCAACGGCCGGCGCTTCCGCGAGGAGATCTATCCCCGGGTGCGTGCGTTCATTCGCCGCCAGGCGGCGGGCATCGAAAAGAAGCGCGACGCAGCCTAGATAGGTCGCATGAGCTTGTTCGGCCGTACCCTGGCCGACGGCGATCGGCTGGAGGTGGCCGGGGCCGTCGTGCGCCTGAAAGTCCATTCCCGCGCCCGCCGTGTCTCCCTGCGGCTGGACCGCACCAAGCGCGAGATCGTCGCCACCGCCCCCAGCGCCCGGCGCCTGCCCGAGGCCGCCGCCTTCGCCCGCGACCGCGCCGGCTGGATCGCCGAGCGCCTGGCCGAGTTGCCGCAGTCGCAGTCCATCGCGCCGGGCATGACCATCGACCTGTTCGGCCAGCCTTGCCGTCTGGAGGCCAGCGCCAAGCCGGCCCGCTTCCATCCCGCCACCGAGGACGAGCCAGCCCGGATCTCGGCGCGCGGCGAGGGGGCGACCTACGCCAACGCCGTGATCCGCATGATCAAGCGCGAGGCCCTGCGGGTGTTCACCGAGCGCACGGCCTTCCACTGCGCGCGGCTGGGGGCGAAGTTGCCCAGCGTGACCGTGATGGACGCCCGGGCCCGCTGGGGCTCCTGCCGTCCGGGCCTGCCGGGCAAGCCCGCGGCGATCCGCTATTCCTGGCGCCTGGCCCTGGCCGAGTTCGAGGTCGCCGACTATGTGGTCGCCCACGAATGCGCCCACCTGCTGGAACTGAACCACGGGCCGCGCTTCTGGGCCCATGTGAAGGCCCTGGTCGGCGACGAGCGCCCCCACCGCGCCTGGCTGCGGGCCGAAGGCGCCAGGCTGCACGCCTTCGGGCGATGATAAGAGCGCCTAGTTCCTCCCCTTCTGGGGGAGGGGGCTGAAGCCCACAAGCAAGAGTCAAAGTCCCCCTCAGTCAGCTTCGCTGACAGCTCCCCCAGAGGGGGAACAACTGGGAGCTGACCGGTCTAGTAAGGCGGCGCCTCTTCCCGCACGGGCGGCCGTTCGGCCGGCGGCGGATCGTTTCCGATCCCGATGGCGTCGCCGATGCCGTCGATGACGTCGCCGATCGGGTCGGCGCCCTCCGGCTCCGGGGTGGCGACGCCGCCGGGGATCTCCTGGGTCTTCAGCCGGGGCAGGGCCGCGGCCATGAAGTCCCGCCAGATGCCGGCCGGCGCATTGCCGCCGGTGACCCGTTTCATCGGCTTGTTGTCGTCCTTGCCGACCCAGACGGCGGTGACGAAGCCGCCCGTGTAGCCGACGAACCAGGCGTCGCGGTAGTCGCTGGTGGTGCCGGTCTTGCCGGCTAGGTCGTAGCCTGGAACATTCGCCCGCGTCCCGGTGCCCGAGACGATCACCTGGCGCATCATCTGGTTCATATACTGAAGGGCCGGCGAGCCGATCACCGCCTGGCGCTGGGCCTTCTCCACCGTGTGGTCGTAGAGCACCTTGCCCGAGGCCGTGCGGATGCGGGTGATGCCGTAACCCTTGGCCAGGAAGCCGCCATTGGCGAAGGGCGCGTAGGCCTGGGCCATCTCCATCGGGCTGACCTCGACGGCGCCGAGGGCCATGGAGGGGTCGAGCTGGATGTGGGAGGTGATCCCCAGCCGCCGAGCGGTGGCGGCGACGTTGCCGGTGCCGACCTCATTGGCCAGGCGCGCGGCCACGGTGTTGATCGATTGGGCCAGCGCGGTCTGCAGGGTCATCGGGCCGCGGAAGTCGCCGGTATAGTTGCGCGGCTCCCAATTGCCGATCTTCAGCGGCTCGTCGACCACCTGGACGTCCGGCGTGCGGCCGTTCTCCATGGCGGTGAGATAGACGAAGGGCTTGAAGGCCGAGCCGGCCTGGCGGCGCGCCATGGTCGCCCGGTCGAACTGGCTTTCCTCATAGGAGACGCCGCCCACATAGGCGCGGATGCGGCCCTCGCCGTCGATGGCCACAAGGGCCGCCTGCTGCACGCCCTGGCCCTTGGCCGCGGCCACGCCGCGGCGCACGGCCTGCTCGGCCGCGGTCTGGATGGGCAGGTCCAGCGTGGTCTCCACCACCAGGTCCTCGGTGGGCTCGCCCAGCAGGGAGCGAACCTGGTCGTCGACCCAGTCGGTGAAGTACTGCGCGCGTTGGCTGGCCAGGGTGGGATTGACCTTGACCGGGGTCTTGAAGGCCTCGTCGCGCTCGGCCGCGGTGATGGCCCCGGAGCGGACCATCTCGTTCAGCACCACATTGGCCCGCTGCTCGGCGCGCTTGGTGGCCGAGACTGGGCTGTAGCGCGAGGGACCCTTCATCAGCCCCGCCAGGAGAGCGCTTTCACCGAGGGTGAGCTGGCTGGCCGGCTTGCCGAAATAGCGCTGGCTGGCGGCCTCGATGCCGTAGGCGCCGGCGCCGAAATAGACCCGGTTCAGATAGAGGGAAAGGATCTCCTTCTTGCTGAACTTGGCCTCCAGCCACATGGCCAGGATCAGCTCCTGGGCCTTGCGGCGGTAGTTCTGGTTGGGCGTCAGGAACAGGTTGCGGGCCAGCTGCTGGGTGATGGTAGAGCCGCCGCGCAGGGGGCCGCCCTTGTGGGTGGTGTTGTAGATCTGCGAGCGCAGGATGCCCCAGGGGTTGAACCCGACATGCCAATAGAACCAGCGGTCCTCGATGGCCACGAAGGCCTTGGGCACGTGCGGCGGCAGCTTATCCAGGTCGACGGGCGGCGCGTACTGGCTGCCGCGCACGGCCACCACGGCGCCGGACTGGTCCAGATACGAGATCGAGGGCTGGCGCTCGACATCGTAGAGCTTGGAGGTGTCGGGCAGGTCGGTGGCGAAGACCGCGAAGAAGGCCACCACGAAGATCAGACCCCAGACGCCCAGCACCATGGTCCAGTAGAAAAAGGCCTGGAGAGGGGTTCGCGCTGGGGGTCGCTGCGGGGTTCGCGGGGCCGGCCGGCGAGAATCCGGTCCTGATCTGGCCATGTATCGTCCTAAGTCGCCGTGGATCGCCCCCGCTCCGAGGCGACAGATAACCTAGGCGCACCAAACGCGCGACAAGATTGACGAGAGATGAACGGGGACCGTGGGCGACCGCCCGCGCCGCGCCGATGCGCGGCCTCGCGGCGCGATCACGTCATATGGGAACCGGCCGAGCGGATTGCACCCCTACATTTTCGCATAGCTGACCGCAGAAATTATCTATTGCCCTCAATCTAAGCAGTGTTATCTTAGCGATGCTTAGTTCTTTTCGCGCCACCGGTGGGGATACCGGTTGCGGATCCCCGGATTGCGCCGAGCCAGGCCCGAGGCCTGCCTTTTCTCCCCGAAACGCTGGAGGGCTTTCCATGAAGCTCCGTACCCTTGCGGCCGCCTGCGCCGCCATTGTCTCCGTCTCGTTCGCCGGCGCCGCCCTGGCCGACGATCCGATCACCGCCAAGCTGCAAGCCCCGATCGCCGTCAAGACCAAGGTCATCGCCGGCGGCGCCGTCTTCCTCTGCGAAGGCGACACCTGCGTGGCCTCGGCTCCGTCCTCGCGCACCTACGCCACCTCGACCTGCAAGGACCTGGCGAAGGAACTGGGCGCGGTCGCCTCCTTCGGCGGCGCGCGCAAGCAACTGGACGAGACCAAGCTCGGCGCCTGCAACGTGGCGGCGCTGCCGGCCACCCAGGTCGCGAACCGCTAGTCACCGACTCCACGACCAGGTTCGCGCACCGATAAGCGCGCCTCCCAGCCGCTGTTTCCAGTCGAGCCTGTAACTTGGGCGCCGGGGTATGCCCCCCCCGGCGCCCTTTTTCTTTGAGTTTCGCGCGCGCCCGCGTAAGGGACCGCCTCCATGACCCCCGACACCACCCTCGAGCGCCTGCGCCGCCAGGCGCGCCTGCCCGACGCTCCGGCCGCCGTGGCCAGCCTGATCGAGCCCCTTCTGCTTGAGGCCGCCGGTCCCGGCGCCGAACCGGTCTCGCTGACCCTGGACTACGGCCCCTCTGCAGCGCCGGGCGCCGCGGTGGTGGTCGAGGCCGCCGTCGAGCGGGCCACCCGCACCCTCGTCTTCGCCTACGGGCGCCTGCTGACGCCCGAAGGCGCGGTCCTGGCGACCGCTTCGGCGGTATTCCGCAGATCCGGGGAGACTTCCAAGGCCGTATAATCCAAGGTGTCGCGGCCGGTTTGGTTGCGGCGCCGAAAATCGCGTGCTATCAGGCGCGCGGCTTCGGGCCAGGGGGCTCTACCAGTCCCGACGGCCAATGTGCTTTTCCAAGCGCTTTCAAGCCTTTAGGCCGCTGTGGGGTTCCCCCGCCGCGGCTTTCGACACGCATCGGGCGGACATAATAAGTGGCGGACGATTCCAAGGCTTCGAATGTGGGCGGCAGATATGCCCAAGCCCTGTTCGATCTCGCGAACGACGAAAAGAAACTGGCGGCCGTCGAGGCCGACCTGAAAGCGCTGAAAAAGATGCGCGCCGACAGCCGGGACTTCCATATCCTGCTGGCCTCTCCGGCGTTCGGCGCGGCGGACAAGGGCCGGGCCCTGGCCGCCATCGCCGACAAGGCGAAGCTCAATTCCACCACCAAGAAGTTCCTGGGCCTGCTGGCCGCCAACGGCCGCGCCTCGGTGCTGCCCGCGGTGATCGAGGCCTTCGAGGCCCTCGCCGCCAAGGCGCGCGGGGCGGTCTCGGCCCAGGTGACCTCCGCCATCCCGCTGACGCCCGCCCAGACCAAGGGCGTGGCCGCCGCCTTGCGCACCGCGCTCGGCAAGGATCCTGAAATCGAGACCCGCGTCGATCCGTCCATCCTGGGCGGCATCAAGGTGCGGGTCGGTTCCCGACTGTTCGACGCTTCGCTCCGTTCGAAGCTCGACTCCCTCAAGTTCGCCCTGAAGAGAGCGTAAGCCCATGGACATCCGCGCCGCCGAGATTTCGGCCATCCTCAAGTCGCAGATCGCCAATTTCGGCGAAGAAGCCGACGTTTCCGACGTCGGCCAGGTGCTGTCCGTCGGTGACGGCATCGCCCGCGTGTTCGGGCTCGACAACGTCCAGGCGGGCGAAATGGTCGAGTTCCCGAAGGCCGGCGTGAAGGGCATGGCCCTGAACCTGGAACGCGACAACGTCGGTATCGTGATCTTCGGCGACGACCGCGCCATCTCGGAAGGCGACGAAGTCCGCCGCCTGGGCGAGATCGTGGACGTGCCGGTCGGCAAGGGCCTGCTGGGCCGCGTCGTCAACCCGCTGGGCGAGCCGATCGACGGCAAGGGCCCGATCGTCGGGGCCGCCGAGCGCCGCCGCGTGGACGTCAAGGCTCCCGGCATCATCCCCCGCAAGTCGGTGCACGAGCCCGTGCAGACCGGCCTGAAGGCCATCGACAGCCTGATCCCCGTCGGCCGCGGCCAGCGCGAGCTGATCATCGGTGACCGCCAGACCGGCAAGACCGCCGTGGCGATCGACACCATCCTGAACCAGAAGTCGATCAACGCCGGCACGGATGAGAGCGCCAAGCTCTATTGCATCTATGTCGCCATCGGCCAGAAGCGCTCGACCGTCGCCCAGATCGTCAAGACGCTCGAGGAGCGTGGCGCGCTCGACTACACGATCATCGTCTCGGCCACCGCGTCCGAGCCGGCCCCGCTGCAGTTCCTGGCCCCCTTCGCCGGCTGCGCCATGGGCGAGTGGTTCCGCGACAACGGCATGCACGCCGTCATCATCTATGACGACCTTTCCAAGCAGGCCGTGGCCTATCGCCAGATGTCCCTGCTGCTGCGCCGCCCGCCGGGCCGCGAAGCCTATCCGGGCGACGTGTTCTACCTGCATAGCCGCCTGCTGGAGCGCGCGGCCAAGCTGAACGAGGACAACGGGTCCGGCTCGCTGACCGCCCTGCCGATCATCGAGACCCAGGCCAACGACGTGTCGGCCTATATCCCGACGAACGTGATCTCGATCACCGACGGCCAGATCTTCCTGGAAACCGACCTGTTCTTCCAGGGCATCCGCCCGGCCGTGAACGTCGGCATCAGCGTCAGCCGCGTGGGCTCCTCGGCCCAGATCAAGGCGATGAAGCAGGCCTCCGGCCCCATCAAGGGCGACCTGGCCCAGTATCGCGAACTGGCCGCCTTCGCCAAGTTCGGCTCCGACCTCGACGTCACCACCCAGCGCCAGCTGGCGCGGGGCGAGCGCCTCACCGAGCTCCTGAAGCAGCCCCAATACTCGCCGCTCGCGGTCGAGGAGCAGGTTGCGGTGATCTATGCCGGCACCCGCGGCTATCTCGACACCATCCCGACCAACCAGGTCGGCCGCTTTGAGGCCGAGCTGCTGAGCCGCCTGCACTCCAAGCACCAGGGCATCCTCGACGCCATCCGCACCTCCAAGGAGCTGAAGGCGGATACCGAGGCCCAGCTCAAGGAAGCTCTGGAAGCCTTCGTGAAGACCTTCGCCTAAGACGACGCTGGAGCATTAGGAGATGGCCAGCGTCAAAGAGATGCGCGATCGGATCAAGAGCGTGGATTCCACGCGAAAGATCACGAAGGCGCTGCAGATGGTCGCCGCGGCGAAGCTGCGTCGTTCGACCGAAGCCGCCCAGAACGCCCGGCCCTACGCCCAGCGCATGGCCGCGGTGATCGCCAACCTGGCGGCGGGCGTCTCCGGCGACGGCGCGCCCAAGCTGCTGGTCGGCACCGGCGCGGACCAGAAGCACCTGGTGGTGGTGGCGACCTCGGATCGCGGACTGGCGGGCGGCTTCAACACCGCCATCCTGCGCGCCGCGCGCGAACGCATCCGCACCCTGATCGGCGAAGGCAAGGATGTCCGCATCCTGACCGTCGGCAAGAAGGCCCGCGACCTGCTGCGCCGCCAGTACGGCGACCGCTCCGTGGGCGCCTTCGAGGCCGGCGTGCCGTCCCTGGCCGTCGCCCAGCCGGTGGCCGAGAAGATCACCGAGCTGTTCGAGGCCGGCGAGGTCGACGTGGTCACCCTGGTGTTCAGCCAGTTCAAGTCGGTGGTCACCCAGACCCCGACCGTGCGCCAGCTCATCCCGGCCCAGATCGGCGGCGACGCGCCCACGGTCGACCTCAAGGGCGCGGCCTACGAATACGAACCCGACGAAGGCGCGATCCTCGAGACCCTGCTGCCGCGCAACCTCACCGTCCAGGTGATGTCGGCCATGCTCGAGAATCAGGCCGGGTTCTACGCCGCCCAGATGGCGGCCATGGACAACGCCACCCGCAACGCCGGCGACATGATCGCCGCGCTCAACCTGCTCAAGAACCGTACTCGCCAGGCGCAGATCACCAAGGAGCTGATCGAGATCATCTCCGGCGCCGAAGCGCTCTAACCGAAAGAGTCCGACCATGGCTACGACCCCTAAGGCCCCCGCCAAGAAAGCCGCCGCCCCGAAGGCGGCCGCCGCTCCCAAGGCCGCCAAGGCTGCGGCTCCCAAGGCCCCGGCCGCCAAGAAGGCGCCCGCGCCGAAGCCGGCGGCCGTCGCCGGCGTCGCCACCGGCCGCATCTCGCAGATCATCGGCGCGGTCGTCGACGTCGAGTTCGAGGGTGCGCTGCCCGCGATCCTCAACGCGCTGGAAACCACCAACACCGACCAGCGGACGGGCGCGCCCTTCCGCCTGGTGCTGGAAGTCGCCCAGCACCTGGGCGAGAACACCGTCCGCGCCATCGCCATGGACACCACCGAGGGCCTGACCCGCGGCGCTCCGGTGACCGACACGGGCCGCGCCATCACCGTCCCGGTGGGTCCGGCCACGCTCGGCCGCATCATGAACGTCATCGGCGACCCGATCGACGAAGCCGGCCCGATCGACACCAAGTTCTATTCGCCGATCCACCGCGACGCCCCGTCCTTCGCCGAGCAGTCGACCTCGGCCGAAGTGCTGGTTACGGGCATCAAGGTCGTCGACCTGCTCTGCCCCTACACCAAGGGCGGCAAGATCGGCCTGTTCGGCGGCGCCGGCGTGGGCAAGACCGTGACCATGCAGGAGCTGATCAACAACATCGCCAAGGCCTACGGCGGCTATTCGGTGCTGGCCGGCGTCGGTGAGCGCACCCGCGAAGGCAACGACCTCTATCACGAGATGATCGAGTCCAACGTGAACCAGGCCGGCGGCGGCGGCGACAGCCGTTGCACCCTGGTCTACGGCCAGATGAACGAGCCCCCCGGCGCCCGCGCCCGCGTGGCCCTGACCGGTCTCGCCCAGGCCGAGTACTTCCGCGACGAAGAGGGCAAGGACGTGCTGCTCTTCATCGACAACATCTTCCGCTTCACCCAGGCTGGCTCCGAAGTGTCCGCCCTGCTGGGCCGCATCCCCTCGGCCGTGGGCTATCAGCCCACCCTGGCCACCGAGATGGGCAACCTGCAGGAGCGCATCACCTCGACCGCCAAGGGCTCGATCACCTCGGTCCAAGCCATCTACGTGCCCGCCGACGACCTGACCGACCCGGCGCCCGCCGCCTCCTTCGCCCACCTGGACGCCACCACCGTGCTCTCGCGCGACATCGCCGCCCAGGCCATCTTCCCGGCCGTGGACCCGCTGGACTCCACCAGCCGGATCATGGACCCGCTGGTGATCGGCGAGGAGCACTACCAGGTCGCCCGCCGCGTCCAGGAAACCCTCCAGGCCTACAAGTCCCTGAAGGACATCATCGCCATCCTGGGCATGGATGAGCTGTCGGAAGACGACAAGCTGACCGTGGCCCGCGCCCGGAAGATCTCCAAGTTCCTCAGCCAGCCGTTCCACGTGGCCGAGCAGTTCACCAACATGCCGGGCGTGTTCGTCAGCCTGGAAGACACCATCCGGTCCTTCAAGGCGGTGGTGGACGGTGAGTACGACCACCTGCCGGAAGCCGCCTTCTACAACGTCGGCACCATCGAAGACGCGGTGGCCAAGGCCGAGCGTCTGGCCGCGGAAGCCTAAGAAACATGGCCGAGAAGCTTCACTTCTCCCTGGTCTCGCCGGAGCGCGAACTGTTCTCCGGCGAGGTCGACCAGGTCGACGCGCAGGGGACCGAGGGCGGCTTCGGCGTCCTGGCCGGCCACGCTCCGTTCATGACGGCGCTCAAGGCGGGCCAGGTTGTGGTCCATAACGACGGCCAGTTGACGGTCTTCGAGGTCGAGGGCGGCTTCGCCGACGTCACTCCGGATGGGCTGACTATTCTCGCCGAGCACGCCGTCGCGGCGCGCAGCTGACACTCTAAGGCCTCGAACTCGCCGGAAAGCGCCACTAGAGCACTTGCGAGGGACGGCCGCATTGAGTGTGATGCAACATCAAGTCAGGGGAAACGCAGCCATGCGCACCGCCATCGTCAGTCTGATCGCTCTCGCCGGCGTCGCCACCAGCGCCACCGCCCAGACCCCGCCGCCCGCCGCCGAACCGGCGCCGGCGACGGCTCCGTCCGCGACGGATCCCACAGCTCCCCCGGCGACCACCGCGCCGCCTGCGGCCGATCCCATGGCTCCTCCGGCCGCCGCCACGCCTCCGGCCGCCGAGGCCCCGCCGGCCCCCGTTCCGGAGAAGGTCTACACCATCCCGACCACCGGTCCGGAAGGTCAGATCATCGACGTGTTGAACCGGGTCTGTAAGCCCCTGGTGAAGGGCGGCAACCTCGACCAGATCGTCACCGGCATCGGCGGCTATAAGAAGAACCGCCGCGAGCTGACCTGGACCACCACCCTGGTGGCCAAGCCCTACACCCTGACCATCTATCCGCAGGGCTCCAACAAGGACGTCTGCCGGATCGGCATCAACTACGAGATCGGCAAGGAAACGCCGATCATCGTGGGCCTGAACATCTTCTCGTTCCTGCACAAGCCGGAGCTGCTCCAGCAGCGCAACGACTATACGCCCAGCGCCGACTACAAGCGCGTCACCAACACCTGGGAATATCTGACCGACCACGAGTCGATCGGCCTGGTGTTCATGCAGCTGAAGAAGCCGGACGGCGCCTCGGTGAACAAAAACTCGGACCTGGGCGAAGTGCTCTATTCCGAGCGCAAGTTCTAGGACTGCTTGCCGCCCGGCGGGGCGCGACCTATGTCGGAAAGGCGCCGGGGACGACCCCGGCGCCTTTTGCATTTCCCCGGGGACGGCCCCATCGGCTAGGAGGCTTCAGCCCATGGCGTGGGTCGTTTTGTTCGTCGCCGGCCTTTGCGAGATCGGCTGGGCGGTCGGCCTGAAATACACCGACGGCTTCACCCGGCTCTGGCCGACCGTGGCCACCGTGACCAGCATGGTGGTCTCCATGGTCCTGCTGGGGCTGGCGGTGAAGTCCCTGCACCTGGGCACCGCCTACGCCGTCTGGACCGGCATCGGCGCGGTGGGCACGGTCATACTGGGGATCATCCTGTTCAAGGAGCCGGCTACCGTCGCGCGCCTGATGTGCGTGGGCCTGATCGTTTCCGGCATCGTGGGCCTGAAGATCCTGAGTCCCCCGGGCCACTGACCGGCGGTTGACGGACGGCGATCAACGTCGTTGGGTCCGGCTTCCCAACACGCACTGGTCGCCAAGCTGCGCGGTCACGGGACGGAGGTCTGGTACGTCCTGGCCAAGGGCGAGAGCCACGGCGTCTTCAAGAATCAGAACGCCGAGGCGGTTCGCGCGACCGAGATCGTGTTCCTGAATAGGGTGCTGGGTTCCAGCGCGACGGGAAAACCTACTTCGAGATTCGCCGATCGTAGGCCCGCCCTGGGTGGTTCAGGGACGTTGCATTCCGGCGCGCTTCACGCTCCTCTGGCGGCCGCGGAGCAGACCCGACGAACGAACGGACCATGGCCCGCAGGGGTTGGAAAGCGAATGACCGTTCGAACAGGCAGCTGCCTCTGTGGTGCGAGGGCCTATGAGATCGATGGCGATCTAGATGGCGTCTGGGTCTGCCACTGCTCGCTATGCCGCAAGGCTTCCGGTTCGAACGGAAACGCGATCCTGATTGTGCCGACGGATCGCTTTCGCTGGGTGAGGGGGGAGGATCACGGCGTCACCTTCGCCCTGCGCGAGACCTACTCCATCACCCGCTGCAAGACCTGCGGCACCCCGCTCCCGGCCGAAACGGACGCGCGGAATGTCTATGTCACGGCGGGGACGCTCGATACGCCGCTCGGCAAGGGCGTTCGCACGCACCTGTTCTGCGCTTCGAGGGCGGACTGGGATCGTGAAGAGCCCGACGCCCGCTTTTTCGATGAACGTTCGAGTTGATACGGACGGCGCAGGAGGGGAGGTTCTGAAGGTCCGCGTCGGGTCGAAAGCCGCCATGGACCTCCGACCTCAGGGCGTGGGCCTGATCATTCCGACTCTCAGATCGGTCGCGATATAGACACAGACGTCGTCCGCGAATAGCTGGCCCTTCGCGACGCCCAGGGCCAGCTGGCCGCGCCGGGCCTGCCGCACGCTCACCTCGTAGCGCACCAGCCTGGTCTCGGGCGTGACGTCGCCTCGAAACCTGACCTCGCCCACACCGAGGGCGCGGCCCTTGCCCGGGGACCCCGACCAGCCCAGCCAATAGCCCAGGACCTGCCACATGGCGTCCAGCCCAAGGCAGCCCGGCATGACCGGGTCGCCGGGAAAGTGACAATCGAAGAACCAAAGCTCCGGGGTGATATCCAGCTCGGCGACGACATGGCCCTTGCCGAACTCGCCGCCGTCCAGGCTCAGCGCCGTGATCCGGTCCATCATCAGCATTGGCGGAGCCGGCAGTTGCGCATTGCCAGGGCCGAAATATCCGCCCCGGCTGGACAGGATCAGATCGTCCTTGGTGTAGCTGGACTTCGGCTCATGAAACGCGTGCGGATCGGCCACGGTGTACGGTTCCTTCCTGAGTTGGCGGCGGGAGTCCCAGGCGACGGGTTCGTCCGCGCTTGCGCTCCCGACCTACGGCGCGCGCAGGCGCAACGCGCCGGCGACAAAGACCCAGATCTTGTCGGTAAGCTCGGCGCGGTCAGGCCGATGGCTGCTGGTCAGCGCGCCGATCAGCGCCTGGCGGATGCCGCCGATGAGCAGGGCGATCGTGAGGCGGGGATCGAGGTCGGCGGGAATGACGCCGTCACGTTGCCCCGCCCGCAAGTTATAGGCGCCTGCTGTCAGCTGGCGTTTGGTGAAGGCTTGTTCCACCTCGAGGACTTCGGCCGCACGGCTCAACGGGCCAACGACCAGCGGCGCGAACGGATGATCGTAGTGGAATGAGATATAGGCGGCGATCCGCTCTTTCTCACGGCCCGCCCAGTCCGACGAGATCAGCTTCGAGGGGCTGAACGCGGCCTCTTCCAGCCGGTTGTAGAACCCTTCGACCACGGCGGCGATCAGCCCCGCCTTTGATCCGAAGTGGTGGTAGGCCAGCCCGACCGAAACCTTGGCCCGCTTGGCGACCGCCTGCATCTCCAACAGCCCATGACTATGGATGAGCTCCTCCTGGGCGGCGCGGATCAATCGCTCCGGTGTGCCGATCCTCGTCGTGCTCATGGCCAATCTCGAAATTGAATTGAATTCAATTTAGCCGGATGAAGCTCGCCACCACAAGCGCTGAAAACGGCCGAGCTTCGGAATACGCCTAGTGGTTCAGGCCGCGTCCGCCGCCCCCGACGCTGGGAACACTGCTGGCGGACTAGGAATAGCTGGGCCTATCTAGATGCTCCCCCTCTGGGGGAGCTCCTGGCCGAATGGCCGGGTGAGGGGGACTTTGACTCTTGCTTGTGGCCTTCAACCCCCTCCGTCACGTCGCCGAAGAGGGCGACGCGCCACCTCCCCCAAATCGCGCTGCACGCTGGGGGAGGAACTGGGTGGTGCGCTCATGACGATCGGCCGAGAGCTGGCATGCCGGCCTTCAGCGACGAGCGGCGCGCCCTGTCGGAAGTCGCCGTTCCACGGTCTCGGTAACGGTCTGCTTCGTTGACCGGTCACCCGTCTCCTTGATCTCAAGGCTGGTCACCTTCGTTCGGCGCAGCACATTCCCTGCGGAATCGGTTTCGAACGTGACTGAGATCGTCCCGGAAACGGCCTCCTTCGCCCGCTCGCGCAGGGCGTCGTCGAGGGTCACTGCCTTTCGCATAATCTTCCCGACAGCAACGTCAGACTCGGCGCGCGCGCGACGTACGGCGTCGGGATCGACCTCCATCTCGACCGCGAAGGTCGCGACGTCTGGCCTACCCGTCTTCCTTGCCAAGGTCCCAGGGCGGCTCGCCTCAGCGACCTGATAAGAACCCCCTTCACGAAGGTCGGCGGGCCTTAGATCGAAGGCTTCGATCGTCTCGATGGCTGCCTGGGGATCGCAGTTGATGTGAAACGCGTTCCAAGTGAAGATCCAACTCCCACAGACGCTACGGGACCATCCGGCTTTCTTGAGCCACCCATCGATGCGCGCTTCCAGTTCAGGGCGATTGAGCAATTGCAGCGATCCCCGGTACGGCTTGAAGACGCGAGCGGGAAATTGCCAATTGCTACCTCTCTCGTCCGCAGTTGCGGTCGTCGGGAGGTCATATTCCAATTCCAGGCCATCGGCGCGCACGCCGATCACGCGTTCCAGGATTGTATCTTTGTCGTGTGAGCTTCCCGATGAACCGTCGCTGCTCTGCTGGGAAGACTTTTGGATCCGGGTGATTTCGTAGGTGTCGCCGACTTGAGGCGCGAGCTGCGATGGCCCGGCGCGAGCGTCGATAGCCGGCGCGAGCAACGCCACGACGGCGGCTACGATCCCAATAGATTTCATGCGCACAGACTGCATGTCCGCAGGTTCAATCGCAACGGCCGTCGCGGTTGAAAGCCGCGACAGGCTTCCCGCCGAGTAGCGGCCGTCGCGGGCGCCCTCACGCCGCGTCGCGCGCCGGGACCTCGTCCAGCCAGGCCAGGACCTCGTCGGCCACGCCGTCCCAGCCGGGCTCGCCCAGCAGCCAGTGGCTCATACCGGGCTTGAGGCGGAATTCCGCGCCGATCCGCTCGGCGGTCTGGCGCACGGTGCCGGGCGGGTGGACCACGTCGCGGTCGCCGCACAGCACCAGGGTCGGGGCCGGCAGCGGTCCCGCGCCCACCCCGGTGGTCATGAACGGGTCCAGCCACCAGTTGAGCGTCTCCCACAGCGCCCGGCCGCTCTCTGAGCGCAGGCGTTGGACCACGGCCTCGCGCTGCGCCTTCGGCATGCGGTTCAGGCTGTACTGGCGCATCAGCGAGCGGTCGGGGGCTATGGCCTGGGCCCAGAACGGGCCCAGCATGTGCAGACCAAAGGCGGTGACCGCCTCTTCGATGGATGAGCCGGCCACGCCCCAGGGGGCGGACGGCGCCAGCAAGGCCACGGCGGCGACCTCGGCGCGGCGGGCGGCGAGCTGGGCCACCAGCCCGCCCAGGGAATGGCCCACCAGGATCGGCGGCCGCGGCTGGGCGGCGCAGAGGGCGGCGATGTCGCGGGCGTAGTCGGTCATCGAGACCCCGACCACGGCGTCCGATCGCTCGCCCTCACCATGGCCGCGCAGGTCAGGGGTCAGGACCAGATGACCGGCGGCCTCGAACGGCTTGCGGAAGGCCTCGAAGGCCCAGCCGCCGCAGAAGGCGCCATGCACCATGATGACCGGCGGCAGGTCTTGCATGGGACGGCTCAGGCCGCGCGTCCCCGGAAGCGGCCGAAGTCGCGGAAGGCGGTCACCACCGCTTCGTAGTTGGCGCGCTTGAACGGCACGACCAGGCCAGGGGCCTCTTCCAGCTTGCCCCAGCGCCAGGCCTCGAACTCGGGATGGCCGCCGCCGGAAAGGTCGATCTCGCTCTCGTCGCCGTCGAAGCGCAGAGCGAACCAGACCTGACGCTGGCCCTTCCAGCCCTTGGCGACCTTGGAGCCCATGTGTTCCGGCGGGAAATCGTAGGCGAGCCAGCCCTCGGTGCGTCCGAGCAGGGTGGTCGAGATGACCCCGGTCTCCTCCGCCAGCTCGCGGAACGCGGCCTCGGCGAGGTTCTCGCCCTCGTCGACCCCGCCCTGCGGGAACTGCCAATTGTAAGGTTCAGGCGCCGCGTACCGACGACCCAGCCACACCCGGCCGTCGGGATGGAAGAGCACCACCCCCACGTTCGGGCGATAGAGGGACAGGTCGTGGTTCATCTCAGCTCATTTAGCGACGGCTGGTCAGGGCGGAAGCCGGGGCCAGCTGATATCCACGAGATTCTACCGATTCAGCCCAGGAAGCGACCTGCGACAGCGTCACAGGATAGGCGAAGCCGGATCCGAGGGCCTGGCCGTTCTGCAGGGCGAAGGCCTCGACCTGGAGGAGCTGCTGGTCGATGGCCTCGCCGGAGAGCTGTTCATCGATGATCCGCACCGCCGAGGCCCTGGGAATGCCGCCGCCGCGCCGGGCGGCCTGGCCGTCGTCGATGAAGGCCAGGCCCCGGCCGCGCAGGGCGCCGGTGAAGGCGTTCATGCCGCTGTCGGAGGCCAGGAACCGCGAGCCGAGATAGTTGGTCACCCCGAAATAGCCGGTGGCGCGCGACAGCACCCATTCCAGCTTCTTCACCGTCTCGGTTCCCTGGGCCGTGGCCATCAGGGTGTAGGGGCCCGGATCGTTGTCGGGATAGTCGACGGGCTCCATGGGGGCTTCCAGGAGCACCTCGTGGCCGGCGGCCCGGGCCAGGTCGATCCAGCCCTGCAGGCCCTCGGCATAGGGAACGAAGGACAGCGTGATCTCCGGCGGCAGGCCGTCGATCGCCTGGCGGGTGGCCTGGGCGTTGAGCCCCAACCCGCCGACCACCATGCCGACCTTGGGCCGGCCGTTGGGGACGAAGGGCCGCGCATAGGCTTCGGCCGGGGTCTTGCCGTTGGCGGCGATGATCGGCAGCAGGCCGCCGGGGCCCTGGATGTGGAAGCCGGCGAGGGGCGCCTGGACCAGGGGATCGGCGGCGTGGAAGGCGCGACCGCCGGCCATGGTGATGGTGGCCTGGCCGCCGAAGGCGCCGTCAGGACCGAGCGGGGTCTCCGACAGGCGGAAGATGTCCTCGATCACCACCGGCTCGCGCGGCGGGGCGGTGAGCGCCTCACGCCAGCCCGGAGGGGCCGCCATGCCCTGGACCTTGGCCAGGGACAGCCGCACGACCGGCGTGCTGGCCCTGGGATCGCCCAGCAGGCCGATGACCGTCAGCAGGGTGATGAGCAGCAGCCCGCCCGCCAGGCCGGCGGTCAGGTGCGGGTTGGCGAAGGCGCGCGCCAACAGGTCCGGCGGACGGAATCCGTCGTTCGGCGCGGCCATGGCGGGGATCAGGTTCTTTGTCGAAAACATGCGCGCGATCACGGAACGTTCCAGGTCCGCACCGTCCCACGCTTATGGTTAACAACGACTTATACAGTGAACGTCGGAAGGGCCTCCCCGCGCTGAAAGGCGGGGAGGATTCCGGGGATTATTTCTTGGTGGCCGGCGGTTCGACGTTCGGCGAGCGCGGGGCGACGACGGCGGCCATCTTCGGGGCCGGCTTCGGCAGCTTGGGCGTGGCCGCGACCGAGCCGTAGCGCAGCACATCCTTGGCCCGGGCGAGCTGGAAGTCGCCGGTCTTGGTGTCGAAATCGGTGGGCGGCGCCTCGGCGGGTTCATGCGCGCCGATGCGCTTCTTGCCCTCTTCGGCGTTCAGCGCGTTGCGGAACGAGGCCTCCGAGAACTGGAAGGCGCGGTTGGCGATGCGCTGCGCTTCGTCGCGGGTCTCGGCGACCTCTAGGTCCGGCTCGATGCCGGTCTTCTGGATCGAGCGTCCCGAGGGGGTGTAGTAGCGCGCCGTGGTCAGCTTGAGCGCCCCGTCGATGCCGCCGTGCAGCGGGATCACGGTCTGGACCGAGCCCTTGCCGAAGCTGGTCAGACCCACCAGTTCCGCGCGCTTGCGGTCCTGCAGGGCGCCGGCCACGATCTCGGCCGCCGAGGCGGAGCCGGAATTGATCAGCACCACCATGGGCAGGCCGCCGGCGGCGTCCCCGGTGCGGGCGTTGTAGCGTTCGATGTCGCGCGGATCGCGGCCGCGCTGGGAGACCACCTCGCCGCCGTCCAGGAACAGGTCGGAGATGCCGACCGCCTGGTCGAGCAGCCCACCCGGATTGTTGCGCAGGTCGAGGATCAGACCCTTCATCTTCGGGTTCTTGGCGCGCAGGTCGGCCAGCGCCGCCTCGGCCTCGTCGGTGGTCTTCTCGTTAAAGGCCGAGACGCGGAGATAGCCGTAATCGCCTTCCATCTTGGCGGTGGCGGACTTGGGCTTGATCACCTCGCGGACGATCTTGACGTCGAAGGGATCGGTCTTCTCGCGGGCGATGGTCAGGGTGACCAGCTCGCCCGGCTTGCCGCGCATCTGCTTGACGGCCTCGTTGACCGACAGGCCCAGCACGCTCTCGCCATTGACCGCGGTGATGAAGTCGCCGGCCTTGACGCCCGCCTTGAAGGCCGGGGTGTCGTCCATGGGCGAGATCACCTTGACCACGCCGTCCTCGCTGGTGACCTCGATGCCGAGACCGCCGTATTCGCCGCGCGTCTGGTCGCGCATGTCGTCGAAGCTGTCGGGATTGAGGTAGCCGGAATGCGGATCGAGCGAGGTCAGCATGCCGTCGATGGCCGCCTCGATCAGCTTCTGATCGTCGACCTCGGTCACGTACTGCCGCTCGACGATGTCGACCACGTCGCCGAACAACTGCAGCGTCTTGTAGGTCTGGGTCTTGGGCTGGGCGGAGGCGATCGCGGCCTGGCTGACATAGGCCATGGAGCCGGCGCCGAGCACGAAGGCCGAAGCCCCAATCAAAAGATACTTTCGCATATCAGGCCCTTAAGCCTCCCTTGCGGCGAAAAGGCGCCGCTGACGCATCAATTTCCCGGAACTTGTTTCGCTCCGGTTCTCAACCAACGCTCCGGATCGACGGGTGCTCCGCCTTCCCGGACCTCCAGATAGAGCTCAGATGGGGATTGTCTCCCATCCGGCATCCTTCCGACAGGCGCGCCCGCCGCGACCGATTGTCCGATACCGACGGTCGCCCGGTCGAGGCCTGCCAACACCAGATGGTATCCACCCGGCAATCTCAAGATCAATATGACCCCCCAACCCTTAACGGGGCCCACATATTGGACCAATCCGGCGCCTGGCGCCGTCACGCGGGCGCCTTTCGCCGAGGCGATGGTCAGTCCGCTGGCCCGCCCGCCGCCGGGCATGGCCTCCCCGAACCGGCGGGCCACGGCTCCGGGGGTGGGCATCACCAGCCCCTGGGGCGCAGACAGCGGGGCGTCCAGGGCCGGGCGCAGGGCGAGCGCGGCTCCGGGCGGAACGGTCTCGGCGCGCGCCTCGGCGGCGCGGCTGTCGGCGGTGAACAGGGCTTCGCTCGCCACCGCGGCCAGGCGGCGCTGGCGGGCGATCTGCACGGCCTCGGCGGAATAGGCCCGGGCGCGGCGATGCAGCTCGGGCGTGATCGCCTTGACCAGGATCGCGGCGCGCACCGCGTCCACGGCGTCGTCGGGGCTGACCAGGAGGGCCGGCGGCGGATCGCGGCGGAACTGGGCCAGCACGGTCAGCAGCCGGGCCAGGCGGTTGAGGTTGCGGCCTTGCTCGGCGGCCAGCACGGTCTCGCGGACGTTCAGCTTCTCCAGCCGCTCGCGGTCGTCGGCGGCCAGGGCCACGGCCGTGAACGCGAGCGTCGCCGTGAGCGCGAGGGCGGGGGCGAGGCGGCGGGTCGTCATGTCCCAAGGGATAGTCCGCGTCGCCATGTCGCTCAATCGGGCCCTCAATCGCGGTGGTAGGGGCCGCCGGCCAGGATGGTCACGGCGCGGTAGACCTGCTCAGTCAGCATGACCCGGGCCAGGGCGTGCGGCCAGGTCTGCGGCCCGAAGGCCAGCTTGCCGTGGGCCTGGGCCAGCAGGGCGGGATCCAGGCCGTCGGCGCCGCCGATCATCAGCACCAGCCGCCGCGTCCCATCGTCGCGCAGCCGCGCGACCAGGGACGCGAAGTCCCGCGAGGTCCTCTGCGTCCCGTGCTCGTCGCAGGCGATGACATGGGCGCCCTCCAGGTGCGGGCGCAGGACGTCGGCCTCGGGGCCCTTGCCGGGCTTTCGGGACTCGACCTCCACCACCTCGACAGGCCCCAACGCCAGGGCGCGGCCCGCGGCGGTGGCGCGGTCGACATAGAGCTTCACGAGATCGGCTTCCGGCGAGCGCGGCAGGCGTCCGACGGCGAGGATCGTGATCTTCACGTTCCGGTTCCTCCGACCCGGACAAGCGTCCGCGGCCAGCGAGACATCGTCCTCTCCACCCGTCTTCCGGGGGGAGAGGGTAGGGTGCGGGGGGCGTCCCCGCCGTACTGACTGGGCTGATGGGCTGCAGGGCGGCGCTGCGCGCCGCTTCCCCTCACCCTACCCTCTCCCCTTGAAAGGGGAGAGGACGCCAAGCGCCCCATACGCTCGCCGTGCGGGAATGAGAGGAAAATCAGTCAGCTCGAGGCGGTGCGGTGGGGAGCGTCGACCGACCAGATCTTCTCGATGTTATAGAACTGGCGGACCTCGGGACGGAACAGGTGGACGATCACGTCGCCCGTATCGATCAGCACCCAGTCGCAGTGGGGCATGCCCTCGACCCGGGCCTTGCCGTAGCCCTCTTCCTTGAGAGCCCGCAGCAGGTGGTCGGCCATGGCGCCGACATGACGGTGCGAACGGCCGGAGGCGACGACAAGGCCGTCGGCCACCGCGCTCTTACCCTTCAGATCGATGAAGACGACATCCTGGGCCTTGTCGTCGTCGAGACGCGCCAGGATCAGGTTTTCCAGGGCGGTGATCCGCGCCTGGGTGTCAATGGAAGCCTGGGAAACTACGGCTTCGTGCGCGCTAGGCGCAGGGTCAGGGCTCAGCGGGGTCGCTCCTTTTTAGCCTCGCTATGAAACCCTTCGTAGCACGAAAAGAGGGATCGGTCAGCCCGACCTCACGCACTCGTCACCCACCGCCCTGGCGCATCCGCTCGCGAAGCGCCGTGGAGGACTGGAAATTCAACGGTCCGGTGAGGAAAACCCAGCGCGGTGGCGTGACGTCAGGTAGCAGCTTGGCCTGCTGGGGCGCGAGGCGGGCATGGGCGAAACGCCTGGCGGCGGGCGAAAACCGGCTCTTCAGCGAGATCCAGGGCCGCGAGACCACCGCCACCGGGACCTCGGCCATGATCTGGGTCCAGCCCCGCCAGCGATGGAAGTCAGCCAGGCTGTCGGCGCCCATGATCCAGACGAAATGCACCCTGGGGAAACGGGCCCTGAGCGCTCGCAGGGTGTCGATGGTGTATTGCGAGCCTGTGCGGGTCTCGGCGTCGGAGACCACCATGGCCCGGCCCCGCGCTACGCCCCTGGCCCCGGCCATGCGGTCCTTGAGCGGCAGGGTCTCGGCCGAGGCTTTCAGCGGGTTCTGCGGCGAGACCAGCCAGATCACCCGGTCCAGGCCCAGCCGGCGGCGCGCGGTCTCCGCCACATGGGCGTGGCCCTGGTGGGCCGGATTGAACGAGCCGCCATAGAGGCCGACCCGCATGCCGGGCTCCAGGTGGAAGCCCAGCTTGAGCGCCGCCGGCCGCCCGGCCTGTGGCCGGCGCCTAGCGGGACCCGCGAACCACATCGGCGTTCCTGAGGTTCAAGACAGGATGGCGGTTCAAAGCGGCCTGGCCGTGTCGGGATTGCGGTCGAGGTCGGGGTCGGTCTGGCGCGCCCGGGCCCGGACGGTGAACACCCCGTCGCCGGAGAGCACCCCGCCGCGGGCGAACAGGCGGCCGTGCTCCCAGTTGGAGAGCCCGAGCTCGGGCCGATCCAGGGCGAACTGGCCGTCCACCCAGCGGGTGAAGCCGTCGCCGACGAAGGGCGCGTTGATCGCCGCGTAGAACCGCTCGTGGGCCTCGGCGTCCTGCGCGATCAGGCTGGCGGCGAACTGTGGGCTGTAGCGGTTGAAGAGGGCGACCGCCTCCTCGACGCTGTCGACGATCACCAGGGAGAGCTCGGGCGTCTCCTCCCACTCCCACTCGCGGCCCAGATCCTCGCGGGCCAGGATCTCGACCTGGTCTTCCTCGCGGGCCCCCTCGGCGCGGCCGACCACGAGGCGGGCCGCGCGCCAGGCCTCGGGGAGCAGGGCCTCGCCGCCCTCGACCACGTGCAGCTTCACGCCCCGGCGGCGCTCCCCGACGGCCTGCAGGGCCTCCAGGAACACGGGAACCAGGTCCGCGGCGCGTTCGCGGACGATGGCGCAGACATTGAGCGTGTTGCAGACCTTGCGGTCGAGCGAGTGGTAGACGGCACGCTTGAAGCGCTGCGCATCCGCACTCGGATCGGCGACGATCCAGGCGCCGCCCGTGCCGTGCAGGCTGACCGGTGTCCCGGCCTGGCGGGCGATGGCGCCCAGCTGGGCCACGGCGGGTCCGGAGCCGCGGGCCACGGCCAGCGCCAGGCGCGGATCGGAGAACATGGCCCAGCCGGCGGCGTGGGCGGGGCTGTCCACCAGGGCCGCGGCGCCGTCCGGCAGGCCGGCGGCCCTCAGGGCCGGTTCCAGGGCGTGCTCGACGATGGCCCGCGCCGTGCCCAACGCGTCCGAGCCGATGCGAAAGACCACGGTGTTGCCGGTTCGCAGCACGCCGGTGGCGTCGGCGAAGACATTGGGGCGGCCCTCGAAGATGAAGCCGACCACGCCCAGGGGCGCGGCTGTCTGCTCGACGCTCCAGCCCGCGTGCTCGACCCGTTCCAGCACCCGGCCACGGCTGGCCGGGGCGTCGCGCCAGACCTCGAGGCCGGCGATCATGTCGCGGCGCATGGCCTCGCTGACCGCCAGCCGGGTGGTGGAGCGGCCGCGCGCCTGGGCGCTCGCCACATCGGCGGCGTTGGCCTCGCCGATGGTGCGCCAGATCGCGTCGTCGGCGAGGTTCGCCGCGAAGGCCTGGAAGAAGTGGGTGATCGCCTGGTCGCTGGTCGCGCCCAGCGCCTGGAACGCGCCGTGCGCCCGGCCGACGGCGTCGGCGGCCAGGCTCTGGATCACGGCGGGGACATGCAGCAGGTCGCCGGTCTCCTGGACCACCACGAGCCGGTCGCCGGGCTGGAAGGCCTTGGCCAGGGGCTCGGAGACATAGGCGACGCGGTCGCCGCCGAAGGGGATGGCCTGGCCCGGGGCGAGCGTTTCCAACCGCCCGGTCCGGGGCGCCGCCGCTTCAGCCGTTGATCTCGCCGCCGCGTCGTCCATCACGCGCCCATATGCTCAAGTTGAGGTTTACTAGGCCCCTTTCGCGGGAGCCGCAAATCAGGCCGGCGTCCGCGTGGGCGTCAGGGCCAGGTCGTCGGCGTGGATCAGTGGGCCGGAGGTGAAGCCCAGTACGGCCTCGATAGCGTCCGACTTCAGGCCGCAGATCTTCTCGGCGTCGGCGGCGTCGTAGCGCGCCAGCCCCCGGCCAATCTCCAGGCCCGCCTCGTCCACCACCCGGACGGCGTCGCCCTTGCCGAACCGGCCTTCCACGGCGCGGACCCCGGCGGCCAGCAGGCTCTTGCCGGTGGAGAGCGCCCGGGCGGCCCCGGCGTCGACCACCACGGCCCCCGAGGGCGCCAGGGATCCGGCGATCCAGGCCTTGTAGGCCGCGGCCACCGAGACCGAAGGCTCGATGACCGTGGCCGTCTCGCCGTCCTCGATGGCGGCCAGGGGCGAGGGGCGGCGGCCCAGGGTGATGACCGTGGCGCAGCCCGCGCCCTGAGCGATGCGGGCGGCGGCGATCTTGGTGGCCATGCCGCCGGTGCCTACCCCGGCCCGCGCATTGGCGCCCCCGGCCATGGCCTCGATCTCCGCGGTCAGGTGGCTGACCCGGGGCAGGTGGCGAGCGTCGGGATCGTGGCGCGGGTCGGCGGTGTAGAGGCCGTCGATGTCGGACAGCAGCACCAGGACGTCGGCGCCGATCATCTGGGCCACGCGGGCGGCGAGGCGATCGTTGTCGCCGTAGCGGATCTCCTCGGTGACCACGGTGTCGTTCTCGTTGATCACCGGCACGCAGCCGAGCGCCAGCAGGGTCGAGAGGGTGGCGTGGGCGTTCAGCCAGCGGCGGCGCACCTCGGTGTCGTCGCGGGTCAGCAGCACCTGGGCGGCGGCCAGGCCATGGGGCTCCAGGGCCTCTTCCCAGGCCCGCATCAGGGCCGACTGGCCGGCGGCGGCGCAGGCCTGTTTCTCCGGGAGGGTGAGCGCCTTGCGCGAGATGGAGAGCCGGCGGCGGCCGAGCGCCACGGCGCCGGAGGAGACCACCAGCACCTGCTGGCCGCGTGCATTGAGGCGGGCGAGATCGGCGGCGAAGGCGGCGAGCCAGGCGCGGTCGGGACCGTCGGGGCCGGCCACCAGGGCCGAGCCGACTTTCACCACGATCCGCTTGGCCTGGGTGAGTCCGCTCATCTCAGGGAACCCAGCCGGTGTTGGCCTCGTCGGTGGGATCGGCCTGGGCCGCGGCGGATTTGCGTTCGCGGACCATGGCGTAGGCCTCGCGCAGCAGCTCGGTCACTCCTTTGCCGGAGACGCCGGAGACCAGGCGGACCTCGGCGCCGGAAGCTTCCGCCAGGGCCTCGCGCTGCATCTCCACCGTGCTCTCGTCCAGGGCGTCGATCTTGTTGAGCGCCAGGATCTCGACCTTGTCGCCCAGCTCGTCGGCATAGGCTTCCAGCTCGGTGCGCACGGTCCTCCAGGCCTCGACCACGTCGGTCTGGGTGGCGTCCACCAGATGGATCAGGGTGGCGGTGCGCTCCACATGGCCCAGGAAGCGGGTGCCCAGCCCCGCCCCGTCCGAGGCGCCCTCGATCAGGCCGGGGATGTCGGCGATGATGAAGCGCTCGTTGGTCGACAGGTCCACCACGCCCAGGTTGGGCGCGATGGTGGTGAAGGGGTAGTCGGCGATCTTCGGCTTGGCGGCGCTGGCCGCGGCCAGGAAGGTCGACTTGCCGGCGTTGGGCAGGCCCACCAGCCCCACGTCCGCGATCAGCTTCAGCCGTAGCCAGATCCAGCGCTCCTCGCCCTCCTGGCCGGGATTGGCGTGCTTGGGCGCCTGGTTGATCGGGCCTTTGAAGCGGTCGTTGCCCCAGCCGCCGTTGCCGCCCTTGAGCAGCAGCAGGCGCTGGCCGGGCTTGTCCATGTCGGCGACCAGGGTCTCCTTGTCGTCGGCCAGCACCTGGGTGCCGACCGGGACCTTCAGCACCACGTCGTCGCCGGCCGCCCCGTGGCGGTTGCGGCCCATGCCGTGGATGCCGGTGCCGGCGCGGAAGTGCTGGGCGTAGCGGAAGTCGATCAGGGTGTTGAGGCCGTCGACCGCCTCGATCCAGACGTCGCCGCCCCGGCCGCCGTCGCCGCCGTCCGGCCCGCCGTACTCGATATACTTCTCACGCCGGAACGACACAGCGCCGCCGCCGCCGTTTCCGGAGCGGATGTAGATCTTGCACTCGTCGAGAAACTTCATCGGGGCCTTTTGTAGCACAGAGCGGCGGAGGTCGAGGGCATTCCCCCGGACGTCATCTAGGAAGGTGTCGCGCCGGCCCGGTCACCTCCTCTCCACCCGTCTTCGGGGGGAGAGGGTAGGGTGAGTGGGGCTTCTCCGCCGCGCTGAGCGAGTTGAAGGACCGGAGAGCGCCGCTGCGCGCCGCATCCCCTCACCCTACCCTCTCCCCTTGGAAGGGGAGAGGAAGAGGCGCCGGCGCTCGCCCATCAGGCCAGCCAGACCATCATGCGGGCCGGAACCTCGGCGCCGCGCGCGGTGGAGGTCAGCAGCTTGACCTCGCCCGTATAGAGGAAGCCCAGCTTGCACAGGACCTGGCCGGAGGCCGGGTTGTCCGAGAAGTGGCCGGCCACGACATAGCGGCGGCCCCAGCTCCGGTTGGCCCAGACCAGGGCGCGTTCGGCGGCCTCGGTGGCGTAGCCCTTGCCCCAGTGGGGACGGCCCAGCCAGTAGCCGATCTCCGGACGGCCCTCGTCATTGTCGAAGAAGCCCATGACACCCACCAGGCCGTCGTCGGGATGTTCGATGGCGAAGGTGATCTCGTGCTCCGGGTCCTTGTAGTCCAGCCGTTCGAGGAAGGCTTCGGCGTCGGCCAGTCCATAGGGGTAGGGGACCCTGGAGGTCATCTTGGCCACGTCGAAGTCGTTGCAGTATTCGGCGATCCGCGGGGCGTCGGCCTTGCGGGGCCGGCGCAGCGCAAGCCGCTGCGTGCGGATGACCGGCTCGATCTCGATGGCGCACATGATCTACCTCCCGGTCCTCTGCTGGGACCCCGAAAAAACAACGAGGGGGAGTCCGGCGTTCCGGACTCCCCCTCGGAAGTTCTTTGCCCGGTTCGCCTTGCGACGAACCCGGTATGAGGCTCGTCTTATTTCGTCTCGGCCGGAACCACGTTCACGTAGGTGCGGTCGTTGCGCTTGGTGATGAACTTCACGGCGCCGGCGGCCATGGCGAACAGGGTGTGATCCTTGCCCATGCCGACATTGTCGCCGGCGAAGAACTTGGTGCCGCGCTGACGGATGATGATGTTGCCGCCGACGACGGACTCGCCACCGAACTTCTTCACGCCGAGACGACGGCCGGCCGAGTCGCGACCGTTGCGCGAGGAGCCGCCAGATTTCTTGTGAGCCATTGTGCTCTCCTAAACTTGGTGGACGCCGGGCCTATTCGGCGGCGTCGTCGGATTTCTTGGCGGCGGCCTTCTTCGGCGCAGCCTTGGGGGCGGCTTCGGCCTTGGGCTCCGCGGCCTTCTTGGGCGCGGCGGCCTTCTTGGCCGGGGCGTCCTCGGTCGCGGCGGCCTTCGGCGCGGCCTTGGCCTTGGCCGGAGCAGCGACCGGGGCGGCGACGCCTTCCAGGGTCGTGATCACGTGCTTCAGGTTGCGGGCGCGAGCATCCAGCATGGCCTTGGTGGTCAGGTCGACCGTGCCGTCCCACTTGTCGGTCTTGCCGGCGCCGGCGATCGAGGTGACGCGCAGGACCGACTCGTGTTGGCGGTGGCCCTTGGTGCGGCGGTAGCCTTGGCGGCGGATCTTCTTGAAGATCTTCACCTTCTCGCCCTTGCGGGTTTCGATCAGGGTGGCCGAGACGGTGGCGCCGTCGACGATCGGGGCCCCGAGGGTCACCGTCTCGCCGTCGCCCAGCATCAGCACGTCGCCGAAGGCCACATTGGCGCCCGGTTCACCGTCGAGCTTCTCGACAACCAGCAGATCGCCAGGTTGGACCCGGTACTGCTTTCCGCCGGTTTTGATCACCGCGTACATCGTTAGCGCCTTGGACTTTAGCAAAAGGAATTGCGCCCGCGAGAGGCCCCGCGGGCGAGAGGGCCGGACTTATACAGCGGGTCCCGTGCAAGTCAACGCGAGTCCCGCGTTTCGACGGTCACATGGCTCAATCCGGGCAGGCCGGCCAGGCGCGCCCGATAGGCGGATGCCGCCAGGGGGGGCTTGGCCTCGATCACCGCGATGGCGGCGTGGTGGCCGGGCCCCAGCCGCCATAGGTGCAGGTCCAGCAGCCGCTCGTCGCCCGTGACCAGCCGCGCGCGGATCTCGGCGGTGAGTTCGGGCGAGGGATTCATGTCCAGCAGCACCGCGCCGGCCCTGTGCAGCAGCCGCCAGGCGAAGTGGGCGACCAGGGCCGCCCCGGCCAGGCCCGCCAGGCTGTCGGCCCAGGCCCAGCCGAAGAACCGCCCCAGCGCCAGGCCGAATATGGCCAGCGCCGAGACCGCCGCGTCGGCGGCCAGGTGGAGGTGGGCGGCCGAGAGGTTCAGGTCGCCATCGCGGTCGTGGGCGTGGGTGTGGGCCGGCCGCAGCAGCCACATACAGATCAGGTTTATCACCAGGGCTCCGGCGGCGAGCGCCAGGGCGCCGTCATAGGCGACCGGCGCGGGCGCCAGCAGGCGCGCGATGCTCTCGAAGGCGATGAACAGGGCCGTGACCGCCAGGACCGAGGCGTTCGCGAAACCCGCCAGATAGCCGAGCTTGCCGGTCCCGAAGGAGAATCGCGGATCGTCGGCGAACCGCCGGGCCAGGCCATAGGCCCCGGCCGCCACCAGCAGGGCGGCCACATGGGCCGCCAGGTGCAGGCCGTTGGCCACCAGGGCCATGGAGTTGAACGCGATCCCACCGGCGATCTGTGCGACCAGGGTCAGGAGGCAGATGCCGGCCACGATCCAGGTGCGCCGCTCGTTGCGGGCATGATCCGCGCCCAGATAGACGCGGTCGGCGCGGAAGGCGTCGATCTGCGCTTGGGTCTCGGGCGTGGAGGCGGTCACGGCTGCAGTCTTCCCATATCTTCGATCTTCGGCTCTGGTGTTATATGATAACACTTTAGACCGCAAGCGCGGCGCCTGTTCCCTTGGGCCCTCGCAATGACTAGATGTCGGCCATGACCGACAAGACCCCCGTTACGGTGCTCACCGGCTATCTCGGCGCCGGCAAGACCACCCTGCTCAATCGCATCCTCACCGAGGACCACGGCAAGCGCTACGCCGTCATCGTCAACGAGTTCGGCGAGGTCGGCATCGACAACGACCTGATCGTCGGCGCCGACGAAGAGGTCTTCGAGATGAACAATGGCTGCGTCTGCTGCACGGTGCGCGGCGACCTGATCCGGGTTCTCTCCGGGCTGATGAAGCGCAAGGGCAAGTTCGACGCGATCATCGTCGAGACCACGGGCCTGGCCGATCCCGGCCCGGTGGCCCAGACCTTCTTCGTCGACGACGATGTGAAGGCCAAGACCCAGCTCGACAGCGTCACCACCGTGGTGGACGCCAAGCACCTGATGCTGCGCCTGGCCGACAGCCGCGAGGCGGTCGAGCAGATCGCCTTCGCCGACCAGATCGTGCTGAACAAGACCGACCTGGTCACCGAGGCCGAGCTGAAGAGCGTCGAGGCGGCGATCCGCCGGATCAACCCGCTCGCCCCGATCCATCGCGCCCAGCGCTCCAACGTGTCCCTGGACAAGATCCTCGGCCGCGGCGGCTTCGACCTGGCCCGCATCACCGAAGTGCAGCCGGAATTCCTGAACCCGCCCCACGGCGAGGCGGGCCACGTCCATGACGAGGATTGCGACCATGATCACGACCATCATCATCACGGCGATCATGACCACGGTCACCACGGCGATGATCATGAAGACCATGCGGCCGCGGCGGGCATCCGCGGCGTCTCGCTGACCCTGGACAAGCCGATCCACGGTCAGCGGGTCACCAGCTGGCTGAACCAGCTCCTGGCCGACCAGGGTCCCGATATCCTGCGGGCCAAGGGAATCCTGGACGTGGCCGGCGAGGACCGCCGGCTGGTGTTCCAGGCGGTGCACATGATTCTCGAGGGCGACTTCCAGGGCGACTGGAAGGCCGGCGACAAGCGCTACAGCCGCATGGTGTTCATCGGCCGCAACCTCGACGAGGCCAAGCTGCGCGCCGGCTTCGAGGCCTGCGCGGCCTAGGATCCACGAAAAAGCCCGCCCGGGTTTCCCTGGACGGGCCTGATCTCGTCGGTGGTCCGAAGGGCCTAGAGCTCTTCGTTGATCAGGGCCACCTGGAAGAAGCCGTTGCTCTGCAGGGTGTTCATCACCGCCATGAAGTCGCCGTAGCGCACGGTGCGGTCGGCGCGGATATAGACGCGCTCCGCGGTGGGCTCGGGCTTGGCGATGATCCGCGACAGATCGGCCGGCAGGGTGTCCAGGGTGGTGGGCACGTCGCCGATATAGAGGCCGGCCATCTGGATGTTGATCAAGGTCGGCTCGACGATCTTGGTGCCCGGCGGCGGCGGAATGGCCGGCGGCAGGTCAAGCTTGACGGAAACCGTGGCGGCCGGAATGGCCACCATGAAGATGATAAGGAGCACCAGCATCACGTCCACGAAGGGCGTGACGTTGATGTCGCTGTTCTGGCCGAGGTCGAACTTACCGCCGCCGCCCCCGCCGCCCAGCTTCGCACCCATATGAATTTCCTTCCCTAGGGCCCCTGGAACCGGGGCCGCCACGTGGTCGCGGAAACCCTTCGCCAAACAAAAGCCGATTGTAAAGAGCCAACAGCCCCGACTTGGTCGCCAAGTTCGCCCGTTGAATGTTTCGACGGCGGCGTGGCCTGGATTTCCGGCCCTCGCCAAGACCGGCGTTAGGCGGCTAAGAGGCGCCATGACTTTCGATTTCGACGCCTATGTCACCGCCGCCCTGTTCGGAAAGGCCGGCAAGGCCGCCTTCGCGCTTGGGGACGGCAGCATCCGATTCGAGACCGGCGAGCAGGTCGAGGCCCATGACGGGGCGATCCTGGCCGCCTGCCTGCACCCGTCCGGCGAGGGCGTGCTGAGCGGCGGCGACGATGGCCGGCTGGTCTGGACCCGCACGACCGGGTCCGAGGAAATCGCCAAGGTCCAGGGCCGCTGGATCGAGGCGGTGGCGGCCAGCGCCGAATCCAAGCTGATCGCCTTCGCGGCGGGCAAGGAACTGCACGTCCGCGACGCCGCCGACCCGGCCTTTTCCCGCGTCTTCGCCCACGAAAAGTCGGTGGCCGACGTGGCCTTCGATCCCAAGGGCCGGCGGATCGCCACCGCCACCTATAACGGCGCCTGGCTCTGGTACGGGCGCATCGCCGAGCAGAAGCCCTATGTGCTGAAGTGGGCCGGCAGCCATGTGGGCCTGGCCTGGAGCCCCGACGGCAAGTTCCTGATGTCGGCCATGCAGGAGAACCAGCTCCACGGCTGGCGGGTGGCCGACGAGAAGAATCTCAAGATGGGCGGATATCCGGGCAAGGTGAAGAGCCTCGCCTTCCTGGCCAAGGGCGCGCTGCTGGCGACCTCGGGGGCCCCTGGCGCGGTGATCTGGCCCTTCGCCGGGTCCACCGGGCCGATGGGCAAGCAGGCCGCCGAGATCGGCTTCGACGAGAGCGCCATGGTGGCTCGGGTCGCCGGGACCCCGAACGGCCAGTTGGTGGCCGCGGGCCTGGACGATGGGCGGGTCTGGTGGTGCGACCTGGCCGGCCAGAGGATCAATACGGTCAAGGCCGAGAAGGGCCCGCCGATCACCGCCCTCGCCGTCACCCCCGACGGGAAGCGCCTGGCCTGGGGCGACGAGGACGGCGGCGCCGGCGTGGCGGATATCGGCTAGTCGAAGCCGCGCAGTTCGGCCCAGGTCTCGAAGGGGTCGCGGGCCGAGCGCAGGGCGTTGATCGGGGCGCTCTCGTCGCGCCAGCCCAGCGCCATGCCGGAGAACACCATGTGGTCCTCGGGCAGGTTCAGCAGCCGCGCCAGGGTCTGGGGATAGCGCGCCCAGTATTCCTGCGGGCAGGTGTCCAGCCCCCGCTCGACCGCCAGCAGCATGACCGTCTGCATGTACATGCCCACGTCCGACCACTGGGGCGGGCCGAGCTTACGGTCCAGGCAGAAGAACAGCCCCACCGGCGCCCCGAACAGCTCGCCGTTCTTGGCCAGCTGGCGCAGCCGGGCTGGCTTGTCCTCGCGGGGAATGCCGAGGGTGGCGTAGAGGTCCTCGCCGTTCTGGAACCGCCGGGTGCGGAACGGGTCCCAGAGATTGGGCGGATAGACGTCGTATTCCGGGGTCTCGCCGAACGGATTGGCGGCCACCTCGCGCTTCAGTTCGGTCAGCGGCGCGCCGGCCAGGCCATAGACCCGCCAGGGCTGCAGGTTGCCGCCGGACGGCGCGCGGGCCGCGGCCTGCAGGATCTCGCGGACGGTCTCTTCCGGCGGGGTCTCGGACTTGAAGGCCCGGATGGAGACGCGCCGTTCGACGGCGTCGGAAACGTTCACGGTGGTGCGTCCTTCGGGTGGCTTGACCATGTCGGCGGCTCACAGCATCGCTAGCATCTCGCCGCCACGTAAGGGCAAGCAAGCTTGGCCAAACCATCAAAGGGATTCTTCGGCCGGCTGGCCCGGGGCGTCTTCGTCCTGGTGGTGGTGTTCGGCCTGATCGGCCCGATCCTGACCACGGCCATGTACCGGTTCGTGCCGCCGCCCGTCACCTGGCTGATGATCCAGCGGGTGTTCGAGGGCAAGGGCTTCGACCGGCGCTGGCGGTCCCTGGACCATATATCGCCCCGGCTGGTGCGCGCCGTGATCGCCGCCGAGGACGCCAAGTTCTGCGAGCACCACGGCTTCGACTTCAACGCCCTGGAAAAGGCCATGGCCAACAACGCCAAGGGCCGCAAGCTGCGCGGCGGCTCCACCATCAGCCAACAGACCGCCAAGAACGTCTATCTGTGGCCGGGCCGTTCCTATGTCCGCAAGGGGCTGGAGGCCTATTTCACGGTCCTGATCGAGACCATGTGGGGCAAGCGGCGGATCATGGAAGTCTATCTGAACTCCATCGAGTGGGGCCCTGGCGTCTACGGGGCCGAGGCCGCGGCGCGGAAGAACTTCGGGGTCGGCGCCGACAAGCTCACGGCCCCCCAGGCGGCGCGGCTGGCGGCCATCCTGCCCAGCCCGCTCAAGTGGCGCGCGGCCAAGCCGGGACCCTATGTCAAGCGCCGCTCGGGCCGGATCGGCAAGGCCGCGGGCACGGTCAACCGCGACGGCATGGCCGCCTGCGTCCTGGGCTGACGACCGCCTAGGTCCGCGGCCGCATCACCAGCCAGGGCGTCGGCTTCGAACGCCACTCCCAGACCGCCAGCAGCTGGTCGAGATGACCCAGGTTGGTCAGCCAGTCGGGCAGCGGCATGGCCTTGCCCTGCTGGTCGACGCGGACGATCTCGTGGCTGGCGGAAAACCGTTCGACCAGCCGCTGCAGGACGCCCGGCCGGGCGCCGCCATGGGTCTCGACGATCAGGTTCATCCCCTCGAGCGCAGGGCTGGCGGCGGGGTCCAGCAGGTCGTCCTCGGCCCCCTCCACGTCAACGAAGACCAGGACCTTGCGGCCGGCGAACGCCGCGAAGGTCTCCGGCGCGAAGGCCGCGGCGATCTCCACCCGATCGGCGACGCCGTTGTCGGCCGCGAGTTGGGCGCAGGCGACCCGGGCCTTCGGATCGATGTCGTAGGCATAGACCGTCGCGCCGGCCATTAGCCGCGCCAGGCCCACGGCGTAGTAGCCCTCGGCGCAGCCGATATCGATGACGCAGTCGAGGCCTTCGGTCGCGAAGGCGGCGATGTGAGGGTGCAGCTCGGACTCATAGGTGCCGAGCAGGCGCGGTGCGAGCGCGCCTTCGGTCGCCGCGCTCACATAGTTCATGCCGGCGAACGGGCCCTGGAACACGGCGCGTCCGTGCTTGGCCACATAGGTGTTGGCGATCACCTGCGAGCGCCACTTGGCCATGTAGCGCAGCACGTTCTCCAGCTCGCGCATGTTGGCGAGCGGGCGCGGATACAGCACGCGGCCTTTCAGCCAATCGGCCACGACGGTCTGCAAACTCATGGGCGCTCCGGGGGTGAGACCCGGCATGGCTGAGCGATCCCGTCGCTCAAGTCAACGGGCGCGCGCCCGGCTCAGGCGGCCCAGCGAGCGAGGTCCTGACGGCCCTGGGTGATGTCCAGGACGTCTTCCATCGAGAAGCCCGGATCGACCGAATGCAGGGCGTCGTAGACGGCGCGGGCGAAGGCGAAATCGGCCGGGGTCTTCACCCGCCAGTCCAGCTTCGAGAAGTCGCGGGGGGCCAGGCAATGGGCCTGGGGATAGCGGTCGGCGCGTTCGCGGATCTGGGCCAGGGGCGATCTCGTGGCAGCAACCTGCGGGTCGGTTTCGGCGGCGGCGCTGGCCAGGGCCTGGGCGGTCACCACCTCGACCTCCAGCCCCTTGGGGAAGGAACGCTCGACGCGATTGGAGGCGTAGGCGGCGCGGGTGGTCAGGGCCAGGCGCACTGTCTCGTCGATCACGGCGGGGTCAACGAAGGGCGAGTCGCCCTTGATCCGCACTACGTGGGTCACCGGGCCGGCGGCCTCCACGCAGCGCATGAAACGTTCGGAGAGATTCTCCGAGGCGCCGCGGAACACGGTCTGGCCGCGGGAGACCAGGAAACTCGCCAGGGGATCGTCGGAGGGCTCGGCGCTGGTGGCGACCACCAGCTTGGAGATGCAGCGGGCCAGGCGGATGCGCTCCACCTGCCGCCAGATCATCGGCTCGCCCCGCAGCGGCGCCATCGCCTTGCCTGGAAGGCGATGGGAGGTCATCCGGACCTGCAGGATGGCGAGGATCATGACATTCTTAGCCTCTAGGCGGCCGCCCAGGCGCGGGGGTCGAGCGCGACGGGATCGTCCAGCGCCATCTCGTCCCAATCCAGGTCGGGAGGCGGGCTGGAGGCCGCGGCGACGACGGCCGAGAGTTCCGCGGGCGATGAGACGCCGACCAGGACGGTGGCGGCCTCGGGCCTCGACAGGGCGAAGCCCAGCGCGGCCTGCAGGGGATCGGACTTGCCCTCGGCGATCAGGCGCCGGGCGCGGCTGATGCGGCTGGCGGCGGCCTTCAGATGGTTGGGCGCGCGGTCGGGCGGCAGGAAGAGCAGGCCGTTGAGGAAGATCGAGCGCAGGTGCACCTCGATCCCGTAGCCGGTGAGCGCCGCCAGGGTGCCGTCGATCAGCAGGCGCTGGTCGAGCAGGGAGGCCGGGGCCTGGACGATGTCGGGGCGGAACCGGCGGGCCACGCCCAGCGGGTCGTCGGAGGCGAAGACCGAAACGCCGATCTTCCGGGTCAGGCCCTGGTCCTTCAACGCCTTCAGGCGGTCCCACAGGGCCGCGCCGTGCGGGCCGAACAGCTCGGAGGCGGCGGGCACCAGAATGGCGTCGGCCTGCTCCACGCCCATGCGGCGCAGGGCGGCGCGCGCCTCCTGCTCGACGAAGTCGGGTCCGCGGTCGGCGCGAACTGTGGAGATGGAGACGCGGAACGGGTTGGGACGCGGCATGACCTCGCCGAGCGCGGTCTCGGCCATGGCCGAATGGCCGGCGACGTCGAACACGGCCAGCTGCGAACGCGCGGCGATGTCCAGGATGTCGCGGGCGTCGGCCTGCGGCGAGCGTCCACGGACGCCGACGGACTGGTCGAGGCCGAACTGGGCGGAGCCGAGGCCGAGCTTGGAAAGAGGTGAGGTCATGAAGCCGGTGTGCTGGATACGAACCCGAGGAGCCCCCATCTAGGTCGAAAGGCCTAAAGAACCCGTGTCTAGGACGTTTATGGGGGGTTAAGCTCAAGCCATGCGTGACTCCCTGCCCGAGTGGCCCCTATTCGGCCTGACCGACGATGTGCGGCCCGCCCTAGCCCAAGCCCGGCAACGGAAAATCCCCGTCGCCCTGGCCACCCTGGTCGCCGTCGAGGGCGGCGGGCCGCGTCCGGTCGGGACCCAGATGGCCTTCGCCGACGGGATCGTCGCCGGATATTTTTCCGGCGGATGCGTGGAAAGCGACGTCGCCGACCACGCCTTCGCCTGCCTGGAGGACGGCGAGCCGCGGCGGCTGATCTATGGCGAGGGCAGCCCCTGGCCGGACATCACACTGCTGTGCGGCGCGCGCATCGAGATCTTCGTGGAAAAGGTCGGGGCCGACGACCCGGCGCTCGCCGAACTTCTGGCCGCCATGGTGGAACGCCGCCCCACGACCTGGGTCAGCGACGGTCGCCGGCGGGTCTGCGCGCAGGACGCCCAGGCCTGGGAGGGGGCGGTGAGCCGCCGCCACGATCCGGTCCCGCGCCTGGTGGTGTTCGGCTCCGACCCCACGGCGCTCGCCATCGCCCAGCTGGGGGTGCTGAGCGGGTTGGAGACCACCTTCGTCCGCTCGAAGGGGCCCGAGGCGTCGCCGCCCATTCCCGGCCTCGGCTACCGCCGCGACGACCCGCAGGCGGCGCTGGACGGCATCGGGTGCGACGCCTGGACCTCGATCGCGGTGGCCACCCACAATATCGACACCGACCGCGAGGCCCTGGCCGCCGCCCTGCCCTCGGCCGCCGGCTATGTGGGCCTGCTGGGCGCGCGCAAGCGGCTGGCCGAACGCCTGGCGCCCCTGCGCGCCGCGGGCCTGCCGGAACAGGTGCTGAGCCGCGTCCATGCGCCCATTGGCCTCGACATCGGCGGCAAGGCCCCCTGGGAGGTGGCCGTCTCGGTGATCGGCGAGATCGTCAGCCTGCGCCATCCCCGCACGCCCGAGCCGGCGCACGAAGCGCCCGCCAAGCGTGACAGGGCGACAGTCTCCTAGGCGCGGGGTGCAAAGGGGCAGGGGATGACCATGGGTCGGACGTTCAGCTCACTCTTGGCCGCGCTCGCGATCATGGCGACCGCTCTTCCGGCTGCGGCGGCCGATGTCGTGGCCGATGCCCAGGCCTTCATGCGGGAGTACCAGAAGGTCATCCAGCGCGGCGACCGCCCGGGGCTCGCGGCGCTCTACGACCGTAGCGGCGCCTATTTCGTCGGCCATGGCCACAAGCGCTTCCTCACCTATCCGCAGATCGTCGAGCTCTATGCCGGGCCGCAATGGTCGCATCCGGCCGCTTTCGCGTGGAGCGACCTCTCCTACGAGCCTGCCGGCCCCGACGCCGTGGTGGTCGCGGGCCTGTTCATCTGGGTCAACTCTCCCGGCGATACGCCAGGGCCGGTTTCCTACACGGGTCTCCTCGTGCGCCGCGACGGCGTACTGCGGATACGGCTCGAGGATGAATCGGCCAGTCCGCAGAGGCCGCCCCCGCCTCCCGCGCCCACGCCGCCCAAGTCCTAGGCGCGACACCGACCGATTCTCGCGCCGGACGTGCTATCCTTGATGTTCGCCCTCCGCGGAACCTCCGCGCGGCGCGGCCCGAAAGGCCCCAGTTCCATGAAGACCTACGCCACCACGCCCCCGACGCCTGTCCGGCGCGACCTCATCGATTCGCGTTCGTCGGCCGGCTCCTCGGTCCCGCAATCGCGCAAGCCCCTGCTCAACGACCGCCGCAGCACGCGCTAGTCCTAGCGCTCCGGGTCAAGGCGCAGTGCGCCTTGACCTTGGTCAAGGATTCCCATGAGGCGAGGCGCCACAGTCGAAAGCGCCGCCGACCTCTTGCAAACTTATCATTGATAACTCACGATCGGGCGGACTCGAACTTCCGAGCGGCGCCTGCTCCTGGCTGGTCGCCGCCAACAAACAGGGCAGGAAGACACCATGAGCGCCAGCGCCACCCTCACCCGGCCGACGACCAAGGCCGTCGAGCATTTCGACGTCATCATCGTGGGAGCCGGGATATCCGGAGTCGGCGGCGCCTATCATCTCAGCAAGCAGCGTCCCAAGGACAGCTATGTGGTGCTGGAGGCCCAGGAGAACTTCGGCGGCACCTGGTTGACGCACAAGTATCCGGGCATCCGCTCCGACAGCGACCTCTACACCTTCGGCTACCGCTTCAAGCCCTGGACCGGGACCCCGATCGCCACGGCCGCCGAGATCCTCACCTACATGAACGAGGTGATCGAGGAGAACCACCTCGGCTCCCACATCCGCTACGGGCATAGGATCACCTCGGCCAGCTGGTCCAGCCGCGAGAACCTGTGGACCCTCGAGGCGGTGCGGTCCGACACCGGCGAGACCGTGCGGTTCACCACCGGCTTCCTGTGGATGTGCCAGGGCTACTATCGGCACGGCCAGGGCTACACCCCCGAATGGGAGGGCATGGCCGACTACAAGGGCACGATCGTCCATCCCCAGACCTGGCCCGAGGACCTCGACTACAAGGGCAAGAAGGTCGTCATCATCGGCTCGGGCGCGACCGCCGCCACCCTGGCCCCGGCCATCGCCGGCGACTGCGCGCACGTCACGGTCCTGCAGCGCTCGCCGACCTATTTCATCCCCGGCCGCAACGCCAACGAGCTGGCCGACACCCTGCGCCAGCTCGAGATCGACGAGACCTGGATCCACGAGATCGTCCGCCGCAAGATCCTGTTCGACCAGGACGCCTTCACCCGCCGCGCGCTGGAGGAGCCTGAGACGGTCAAGGCGGAACTGCTGGCCGGAGTGCGGGCCTTCCTGCCCGAGGACCAGGTGGTGAAGCACTTCACCCCCACCTATCGGCCCTGGCGCCAGCGCATCGCCTTCATCCCGGACGGCGACCTGTTCCAGGGCATCCAGGCCGGCAAGGCCTCGGTGGTCACCGACGAGATCGACCGCTTCACCGAGACGGGCATCCTGCTGAAGTCCGGGGAGACGCTGGAGGCCGATATCGTGGTCACCGCCACCGGCTTCGATCTCAACGTCCTGGGCGACATCGACTTCGCCATCGACGGCCAGCCGCTGGATTTTTCCAAGACCGTCACCTATCGCGGCATGATGTTCACCGGGGTGCCGAACCTGATCTGGGTGTTCGGCTATTTCCGCGCCAGCTGGACCCTGCGGGCCGATCTGATCGGCGACTTCGTGGCCCGGCTGCTGGGGCACATGGAAAAGAAGGGCGCCAAGAAGGTCATGGTGGCCCTGAGGCCGGAGGACCAGGACATGGCGCTGCAGCCCTGGATCGATCCGGAGAACTTCAATCCGGGCTATCTGATGCGCGGCATGCACCTGCTGCCCAAGAGCGGCGACAAGTCCGAATGGCGCCACACCCAGGACTATTGGGCGGAGAAGGACGAGATCCCGGCCATCGATCTCGACGATCCGGCCTTCGTCTACGAAGGCGCTCCGGCGCGGGCCAGCGGCAGCACCTCCACCACGTCGCCGGCCGACAGGGCCGCCGCCCCGGCCTGACGGGGCGTCCGCTGAGGCCGAATGCTCAACGCCCCTTGGCCGGGGCGGCGAGCTGGAAGGCCGGCGCGCGCATGTCGGCGATGCAGCTTGCATCGAGCGCCTTGAGGGCGCCGGTCTCGAAGAACTTCACCACCAGCGGATCGAAGCAGGTGTCGAGCCCCGACAGGCCGTCGACAACGTGACCGCCCTCGCGGATCGTCAGCTGGCGGGTGTTGGGGCGTGAACGCGCCAGCTTCGCGGCCCACTCCGGCGGCGTGACCGGGTCGAGGCGTCCCGAGATCAGCAGCACCGGCGCGCGGCTCGGGCCAAGGCTCTCCACGCGGACGCGGGCCGTCGGCCAGGCGCGGCAGGCCTCGCGCTGGCGGCGCAGGCGATAGTCGCCGAAGGCGGTCGCTCGCGCCTTCGCCGCTGCGGCCGCGTAGGGCATGAGCGCCAGGCTCTCGGCGCAGGTTATGGAGAGATAGAGACCCTCGGCGAACGCCGGCCCGCTCGCCGCGGCCGCGTTCTGGCGCAGCCATGAGACATCGCCTCCCGCCGCGCGGTGGATCAGCTCGGGCAGCTGGCGCGCCGAGCCCGGCGCGTACATCAGGGTGCGGATCTTCTCCATGAAGACCTCGGGCGTCGGGTCGCCGCCAGCCTGGGCGAGGCGGGCGCGGGCCCGTTCCAGGTCGCCGGGAATGTCCGGAAAGCTGGCGGCGCAGGCGGCGTCGGCGCGGCAATCGGCGATCAGCAGCTTCAATGCCTTGTCGGCCGCGGTCGCGTGATGGCGCGGCGGCATGGCCTGGGGCGGAGCCAGTCCGGTCAGCACCGCGGCGTGGACGCGGGTCGGCTCGCGGGCCATGTAGCGCAAGGCCAGGGTCGTTCCGTACGACAGGGCGTTGATGTCGATGGTCTCATGGCCCAGGGCGGCGCGGACCGCTTCTATGTCGCGCGCCGCGTCGTCGGTCGTATAGCGCGTGAGGTCGACGCGCGCCGACAGGACCTCGCGGCAGGCCTCGACCGCCTTGGGCGGATACATCGGCCGCAGGGCCGCCTCCGCCGCCTGGAGCGCCGGGCATTGCAGACCCCCCGACCCGCCCGTGCCTCGCTGGTCGAACAGGATCACGTCGCGACCTTCCCAATAGAGCGCGCCCTCGGTCAGGTAGAAACCGGCGTTCTTGGTCGACGGGAGGCCCGGCCCGCCCTCTAGGTCGAATAGGGCTGGGGCGCCGGGGCGCGGCTTGCGAGCCGGCAGGATCACCACCTTCAGCGCGACCCGTCCGGCGCCGGTGTCCCATCGTTCGGGAACCGCGACGGTCCCGCATCGCGCGACGCCGACCAGTTCAGGGGCGGTGCAGGCGGCCTCCTCGAAGCGCGGCGACGAAGACGCCGCGGCGGCCGCGGCCGGCGTTGTGATCAGGCCCGCGAGGCCGAGGATGACAAGGATTCCGTGCCCGCCCATGGCCCAGCCTGCGACCGGTCGGCGGCCTTGTCCAGTCAGCCCCGGGCGAGCGGCAGGATGTCGACCACGTCGCCGGCCGCCAGGGCCGGGGCGCCGGGCTGGCGGCGCAGCAAGGCGTCGGCGGCGGCGAAGACGCCAACGAGGGAGGAATCCTGATCGAGATAGGGGGTCGCCAGGATCGATCCCTCGCCGTGGTCGAGCTTGGCGCGCATCCAGTGCTCGCGCGGGCCGTTGGCGGCCAGCGGCCCGGTCAGGCGGGCGGTGGCCAGGACCGGCTCGGCCGTGGTTCCGCAATAGGCGGCGATCAGCGGCTTGAGGAAAAGCTCGGCGCAGACGAAGGCCGAGGCCGGATTGCCGGGCAGGCCCAGCAGGCGTCGGCCGTCGGCCAGCACCCCGAAGAAGGTGGGCTTGCCGGGACGGACCGCCACGCTCTCCACACGAAGCGACAGGCCGAGCGCCTGGGCCGCGGCGCGCACGAGGTCGTGGTCGCCCACCGAGGCGCCGCCGACCGTGACGATCAGGTCGGCGTCGGCGCCGCGCATAGCCTCGATCACCGCCTCGAGCTGGTCTCGGACGCCGGAGAGCCTGGTGGCCTGGCCGCCCCAGGCCTCGACCATGACCTTCAGCGCCGGGGAGCCGGAATCGTAGATCTGGAACGGGCCGGGCGCGGCCGGCGCCTCGACGATCTCCTCGCCGGTGGACAGGATGGCCACGCGCGGACGGCGATGGACGGTGACCTCGGCGCGACCGGCCGAGGCGGCCAGCGACAGCCGCCAGGGGTCGATGCGGGTTCCCCGTCGCAGCAGCACGTCGCCCGCGCGGAAGTCCTTGCCGGCGTCGCGGATATTGTCGCCGGTTTTGCAGGCGGGCACGGCGACCAGGTCGCCCTCGCGCGCGGCGTTCTCCTGGATCACCACGCTGTCGGCGCCAGAAGGCAGGGCCGCGCCGGTGAAGATCCGCACCGCCTCGCCCGGCTGGACCTGGCCCTCATAGCCGTGGCCGGCGGCGCTCTCGCCGACGATCTTCAGGCTGCCAGGCGCATCGGCGGCGCGCACGGCCCAGCCGTCCATGGCCGAGTTGGTGAAGGGCGGCTGGTCGCGGACGGCGGCGACGTCCTCAGCCAGCACCCGGCCCACGGCCTGGCCCAGCGGGATCGTCTCGGCGGGCAGGGCGACGGCCTCCGCCAGCATGGCGGCGCGGGCGGCCTCCACGCTCATCAACTTCATGGCCGGGTCCAGTCGCCGGACTTGCCGCCGGACTTCTTCATCAGCCGCACGGCCTCGATGGTCATGGCCTTATCGGCGGCCTTCAGCATGTCGTAGACGGTGAGGCAGGCCACGGAGACGGCGGTCAGGGCCTCCATTTCCACGCCTGTCTGGCCGGCGGTGCGCACGCGGGCGGTGACGGAAAGTCCCCCATCGCCCGGCTCGACCCGCACCTCGACCTTGGAGAGCGCCAGGGGATGGCAGAGCGGGATCAGGTCGGAGGTCTTTTTCGCCGCCATGATCCCGGCGATCTCGGCGGTGGCGCGAACGTCGCCCTTCTTGGCGTCGCCAGAGAGGGCGAGCGCCAGGGTCTCGGCGGACATGCGCACGAAGCCCTCGGCGACCGCCTCGCGGGCCGTGACGGCCTTTGCCGAGACGTCGACCATGTTGGCGCGGCCGGTCTCGTCGATGTGGGTGAGCTTGCTCACTGCTCAAGCAAGCGGGGCATGAGCTCGACCATGTTGCAGGGGCCGTGGCGGCTGTCGAGCTGGGCGGAGATCACCTTGTCCCAGCCGTCCTTCACCGCGCCGTTCGAACCTGGCAGGCAGAAGACGAACACCCCGCCGACCAGGCCCGCCGTGGCGCGGCTCTGCAGGGTCGAGAGCCCCACCGACTGGTAGGAGACCAGGTGGAAGATCACCGAGAAGCCGTCGAGCTTCTTGTCGAACAGCGGCTCGACGGCCTCGGGCGTGACGTCTCGGCCGGTGATGCCGGTGCCGCCGGTGGTGATGATGACCTCGATGGTTCCGGACGCCACCCAGGCTTTGATCTGTTCGCGAATCTGGGCGACGTCGTCCTTGACGATGCCTTTGGCGGCCAATTCGTGACCGGCGCCGGTGACGCGTTCGGCCAGGACGTGGCCGGAGGTGTCGCTCTCCTCGTCGCGGGTGTCGGAGATGGTCAGGACCGCGATCCGCACCGGCTTGATGGCCAGGTTCTCGTTGATGTGGCCGCCGGGGGCGAAGGCAGGGGCGTTCATGGTCATGTCTCCCAACGGGCGATGTCGGCGTGGTCCTGGGGTTTCGGCTCGATCCAGCGCGCGCCGGCCGGGCCGGTCTCCTTCTTCCAGAAGGGGGCGCGGCTCTTCAAGTAGTCCATGAGGAAATCGCAGGCCTCGAAGGCCGCGCGGCGATGGGTGGCGGCGGTGGCCACGAAGACGATCGATTCGCCGGGCGCGATCTTGCCGACCCGGTGGACGACGGCGAAGTCATCGAGGCTGAAGCGGTCGACCGCCTCCTGGGCGATGCGGTTGATCTCGCCCTCGGTGAAGCCGGGATAGGCTTCCAGTTCCAGGATGACGGCCGTCCCGAGCTCGGCGCGGGCCAGGCCCACGAAGCTGGCGACCGCCCCGGTCTCGGTCCGGTCCCGGCAGAAGTCCGAAAGCAGGACGCCGGGATCGAAGGCCTGGTCGGTGAGCCGGATCATCCGCCGCTCATGGGGGGCAGGAAGGCCACCTCCGAGCGGAGGGAGAGCGCCGCGTCGCCACGGACGATGGCCTGGTCCAGCGCGATCTGCACGCCGGGGGCGGCGAGCGCCTCACCCAGCCGGGCGTCCTCGGCGCTCAGCAGATCGCGCAGGGCGTGGACGCTGGGGCTCTCGACCTCCCGCGAGCGCCAGCCGGCGACGTCGCTCAGGCGGCCGAACAGCAGGACGCGCGCCATGGCTCTAGCCCCCGGTGGTCGACATGTGGCGGGCCACGGCCGGGGCCGAGGCGCGCGAGATCTGGAAGTCGTGGCCCTTGGGCTTGGCGTCCACCGCCAGGCGGACCGCGTCGATCAGGGCCTCGTCGTCGGCCCCAGCGCGGATCACCGCGCGCAGGTCGCTGGCGTCCTCGCGGCCCAGGCAGGTGTGCAAGGTGCCCGTGCAGGTCAGCCGCACGCGGTTGCAGGCCTCGCAGAAATTGTGGCTGAGCGGGGTGATGAGCCCCAGCCGTCCGCCGGTCTCGGCGATGCGGACATAGCGCGCCGGCCCGCCCGTCTGGTGGTCGATGTCGGTGAGCGTCCAGAAGCTCTCCAGGTCGCGGCGCACGTCCTTCAGCGACAGGAACTGGTCGGTGCGGTCAACCTCGATCTCGCCCAGCGGCATGGCCTCGATCAGGGTGGCGTCGCAGCCCCGGGCATGGGCCCAGGCGATCAGGTCGGGCAGTTCGGCGGCGTTGTCGTCCTTCAGCGCCACGGCGTTGATCTTGACCGCGATGCCTGCGGCCAGGGCCGCGTCGATCCCGGCGATCACCTTGGCGAGGTCGCCGCCGCGGGTCAGCTTGCGGAACAGGTCGGGCTTCAGCGTGTCCATCGACACATTGATCCGCCGCATCCCGAACCGGGCGAGGTCGCTGGCGAACTCGCTCAGCCGCGTGCCGTTGGTGGTCAGGGTCAGCTCGTCCAGCGCGCCGGATCGCAGATGGCGCGACAGACTCTCGACCAAGCCCATGAAACCCTTACGGACCAAGGGCTCGCCGCCGGTCAGACGCAGCTTGCGCACCCCTTGGCCGATAAAGGCCGAGGCGATGCGGTCCAGCTCTTCCAGGCTCAGCACCTCGGCCTTCGGCAGGAAGGTCATGTGTTCGGCCATGCAATAGACGCAGCGCAGGTCACAACGGTCGGTGACCGAGACCCGCAGATAGGTCACGGCGCGGCCGAAACCGTCGATCAGGACCGGGGTCGAGCGCGCGGGCTCTTGCGGCGAGGGGGCGTCATAGGGCGTCATGCTGGCCCTAACATAGAGGGGAAGACGGGACGGTGACAGGGGCGGGCGCATTCGAGGCGGTGGTTTTGGCCGCCGGAGCCGGCTCCCGGTTCGGCGGGCGCAAGCTGCTCGCTACCTATGCAGGCGGGGTCCTGCTGGACGCCGCCCTGGCCGCCGCCTTCGCCGCGCCGGTGAGCAAGGTGATCGTGGTGACCGGGGCCGACGGCGAGGCGGTGGCCGCCGCCGTCCGCGCCAGCCCGGCCGTCGATGGTCGGCTGACGCTCGTCCATGCGGCCGACCACGCCGAGGGCATGGGCGCCTCCCTGCGCCGGGCCGCGGCCGAACTCAGCCCCGGCTGCGCGGGGGTGTTCGTGTTCCTGGGCGACATGCCGCGGATTCCGCACGCCGTGTTCGCCCTCCTGATCGAGGCCGTGCGAGCCGGCGCGCCGGCCGCGGCCCCGGTCTTCCAGGGTCAGCGCGGCCACCCGGCCCTGCTCGGCGCGGCCTTGCTGCCGCAGCTCCTCACCCTGACCGGCGACGCCGGGGCGCGGGCGATCCTCAAGGCGCTCGGCGATCGGCTCATCCTCGTCGAGGCCCCCGACGACGGGGTGCTGTTCGACGTGGACGAGCGCGGCGACCTGCCGGCCTAGGCCTTCGCGACATCGAACAACCCGTCGAGTTGCGCGCGGAAGCCGCGGCTCAGGCGCAGCTCGGTCCCGTCGCGAAGGCGGACGACGCCGTCGCCGCCGCTCAGCCGCCGGACCCCGCGGACCCGGTCCAGGGCGACGATTGTCCGCCGATGGATGCGCGCGAAGCGTTGCGGGTCGAGCTGCGTCTCCAGCCGTCGTGAGGTTTCCCGGATCAGGTGAACCTCCTGGCCGCAGTGCAGGGCCAGATAGTTGCCCTGGCTCTCGATCCAGTCGACCTGGTCGAGCTCCACCACCTGCATGCGGCCGCGGGTCTTGACGGACACGCGGGACAGGTAGGGCAGGGCCGGCGTCTGAGCGGCGGGCGCCTGGGTCCGGCGGAAGAAATGCGCGGCGTGGGCGATTCCGTCCAGGCCGGCCAGGCAGAAGACGAGCAGCGGCCCGTTGAGTACGAGATGGTCGGCGACAGCCTCGGCGAGGGGCTGCCGCTCGCGCTCAAGAAGCCACTCGGCCGCGACGCATGACGCGACGATCAGGATCGCCGCCAGGCCGACCCACGCGGCGAGGTGCAGCCCAGCGCGGCGCCAGCGGCCGGTACCCTCGATGGGATGGCGCTGGGCCAGGGCGAGGATCGCCGGAGTCACGCTGGCGCCCAGCAGGCTCGCGGCCGTGATCCGCAACACCTCCTGGTCCCAGTCCAGGCCGCCGTGGGGCAGCGACCGCAGGATGTTGCCGGGTTCCAGGACCAGCAGGAAGGCGAGCCAGTAACCGAAGCCCGCGGCGAACTCGCGCGCCCAGCGCGGGGCCAAATCCCGACGGTCGGCGGGAGGAAGGGGGACTGCGTAGGACATGGCTCCAGATTGACGCGGCCCTTCGGCGGCGTCCATGCGCGTCGCGTCCCGGGCTGGTTTTGTGACGAGTCGTCCCGCGCGGGGGACGACTTGCCGTCCGCCCGCCTTCCCGCGAAGAGCCCGGCGGGAAAGACTGACGTCTCCGATCTTGCGAGGCGCGCGTGCGATGAAACTGACCTGGGCGGCCACGATCCTGGCGGCTGCGTTCCTGATCTGCCCGCCTGCGCTCGCCGGCCCGATCGCGAGGACGGATGCCGGGGTCGTCGAGGGCGTCCGTGACGGGCCGCTGGCGGTCTATCGCGGGATTCCCTTCGCCGCCCCGCCGGTGGGCGACCTGCGATGGCGCGAGCCGGCGGCGCCTGTCGCCTGGCAAGGCGTGCGCCCGGCGGCGGCCTTCGCCCCGGCCTGCATGCAGACCGGCGTCTCCATGCCCGGCGAGACCCCGCCGCAGGTCAGCGAGGACTGCCTCTATCTCAATATCTGGGCGCCGGCGTCGCGGGGCCGGACAGACCGGCCGGTGATGGTGTGGATCCATGGGGGCGGGCTGGCCAATGGATCGGCCGCCATGCCGCTCTATTGGGGCGACCGGCTGGCGCGCCAGGGCGTGGTCGTCGTCAGCATCGCCTACCGCCTGGGTCCGTTCGGCTTTCTGGCCCATCCCGAACTCACCGCCGAGTCGGCGCACGCCTCGTCCGGCAATTACGGCCTGTTGGACCAGATCGCGGCGCTTCAGTGGGTCAGGCGCAACGCCGCCGCCTTCGGCGGTGATCCCGGCCGGGTGACGATCTTCGGCCAGTCGGCCGGGGCGACCTCGATCAGCATGCTGATGGCCTCGCCGCGCGCCAAAGGCCTGTTCCATCGCGCCATCGGCCAGAGCGGCGGGCTTTTCGAGCCGATCCAGCTCGCGCCGGACTACCTGCTCGCCAGGGCCGAGCGACAGGGCGTCGCCTACGGCGCCGCGCTCGGCGCGCCATCGATCGCCGCGCTCCGAAGCCGTCCGGCCGCCGACCTCCTGAAGGCGCCGACCGGCTCGGTCTCGCACCCGGTGATCGAGCCTTACGTGCTGCCGCGCCCGCCCTTCGACGCCTTCGCCGCCGGCGCCGAGAACGACGTGCCGCTGCTGGTCGGATCGAACGCCGAGGAGGCTCGCAGCCTGACGGACCTTTCCGGCGTCCGGACGGCGAGCTTCGAGGCCGACCTGACGCGGCGATGGGGCGCCTTGCCGCCGGCCATCGTCGCCGCCTATCCGCATAGGACCGACGAGGAGGCGCGCCGGGCCCGGACCGATCTGGAGCGCGATCTTCGCTTCGGCTGGGACGCCTGGGCCTGGGCGCGGCTGGGCGCCCGCCGGCGACCGGTCTACGCCTATTATTTCACCCAGACCCCGCCGTTTCCGGCCGACTCCGCGCACGCCGGCTGGGGCGCGGGCCACTTCGCCGAGCTCTGGTACATGTTCGACCACCTGGGCCAGACGCCCTGGCCCTGGACCCCGGCCGACCGGCGGCTGGCGTGGGCCATGTCGCGCTACTGGGTCAACTTCGCGGCCACCGGAAACCCGAACGGGCCCGGCCTGCCGCCGTGGCCCGCCTTCGTCCCGGACGACGGATGCATGCTGCGGCTGGGGGATCCGATCGCCCCGGACGGCGTCGCCAACCTGCGGACGCTGCAGGTCTTCGACGCCGTCTACGGCCAGCTCCGCGGTTCGCCGCCTAGGCCTTTACGAACGGCTGGCTGCTCGTCGCCTGGCCGTTGAGGGCGAAGAGGGCGTTGGCCACCGCCGGGCCGATCACCGGGGTGCCGGGTTCGCCGACCCCGCTGGGGACCGCGCCGGACGGCACGATGTGGGTCTCGACGATCGGGGCCTCGGTGTTGCGCAGCACCCGGTAGGTGTCGAAGTTGGTCTGTTCGACCACCCCGTCCTTGACGGTCACATTGCCGTAGAGCGCCGCCGATAGGCCATAGCAGGTGCCGCCCTCGATCTGGGCGGCGATCTGGTCGGGTGCGATGGCGGTGCCGCAGTCGATGGCGGTGACCACGCGGCCCACTTTCGGGACCCCGTCCACGAGCTTGACCTCGGCCACCTGGGCGACCACCGATCCGAAGCTCTCGTGCACCGCCACGCCCCGGGTCCAGCCGGCCGGCGCCGGCGTGCCCCATCCCGCCTTCTCGGCGGCGAGGTTCAGCACCGCCAGGTGCCGCTTGGCGTCGGCCTTGGCGTAGAGGGCGCGGCGGTAGTCCACCGGGTCCTTGCCCGCTCGCTTGGCCAGCTGGTCGATGGTGTGCTCCATCACGAAGGCGGTGTGGGTCGCCCCCACCGAGCGCCACCACAGGACCGGCACGCCGATGTCCGGCTGGATGAGCTGGGCGTCGACCACGGGGGTGGCCTTCAGATAGGGCGAACCCAGGGCGCCTTCGATGGCGGTCTCGTCCAGTTTCGGTTCGCCGGTGGGCGAGCCCTTCATGATCGACTGGGTGACCACCCGATGGCGCCAGGTGGCGGGGTAGCCGTCCTTGTCCACCGTGACCTTCACCGTGTGGTGGACGATGGGCCGGAAATAGCCCGCCGCCATGTCGTCCTCGCGGGTCCAGACCAGCTTCACCGGCCGCATCTTGCCGACCTTCTTGGCGATGTGGACGCACTCGGCCACGTAGTCGGACTGGAAATTCGCTCGCCGGCCGAACGAGCCGCCGGCGAACAGGGTCTCGATCTCCACCGCGCCCGGCAGCATGCCGACGATCTTGGCGGTGTTGAGCTGGTCGACGGTGGGGATCTGCGAACCGAAGGTGAGCTTGGCCTTGCCGCCGCCCACCTGGGCCACGCAGTTCATCGGCTCCATGGTCGCGTGGGCCAGGTAGGGGAAGTCGAAGCTGGTCTCGAAGGCCGGGCCGGCGGCTGTGGCGATGTCGCCCTTCGACCCGAACGGCTTCCATTTCATCTTGTCGGTGGCCGGGGTCTTGCCCGAGGCCAGGTCCTTGTAGCTGGCGAGGATGGCGTCGGAGGAGCGCTTCTCGGCCTCGTCCTCGTTCCAGGTGACCTTGAGCGCGTCGCGGCCCTTGCGGGCGGCCCAGGTGTTCTGCGCCACCACGGCGACGCCGGTGGGGATCTCATAGACCTCGACGACGCCGGCGACCTTCTTGGCCTCGGCGGCGTCGAAGGACGCGACCTTGGCCCCGTAGCGCGGGGCGTGGGCGACCATGGCCACCAGCATGTCCGGCATCTGGACGTCCTGGGTGAACTTCGCCGTGCCGTCCGACTTGGCCTGGGCGTCCTTGCGGCGCACCCGGTCGGTGCCGATCAGGGTGAAGGTCTTGGGGTCCTTCAGGGTCGGGGCCTGGGGCGGGGTCACCTTGGCCGCGTCCGGCAGCAGTTCGGCGAAGGTGGCCGACTTGCCCGAAGCCGCGTGGCTGACCACGCTGTCCTTGACCACGATCTCGCCGGCCGGGACGTTCCATTTGTTGGCGGCGGCCTCGACGAACATGGCCTTGGCCGAGGCGCCGGCCTTGCGCAGCTGGTCCCAGGAATTGGCGATGGCCGACGATCCGCCGGTGCCCTGCACCCCCATGACGGTATTGGCGTAGACCTTGGCGATGGCCGGGGCGTGCTCGACCTTGACCTTGGTCCAGTCGGCCTCGAGCTCCTCGGCGACGATGGCGGCCAGGCCCGCATGGTTGCCCTGGCCGAATTCGATGTGCTTGCAGACCACGGTGACCGCGCCGTCCGCGCCGATCTTCACGAAGGGCCCGAAGGCGCCGAAGTCGGTCTTGGCGCCGATGGAGAGGATGTCGCCCATGGAGCAGCCGCCGACCAGCAGCGAGCCGCCGACCAGGGTCGCGCCGATGACAACGTCGCGGCGGGTGGCTTTCAGGGGGGATTTCACGTGTGCGTTCATGGCGTGGGTCCCGATCAGAGCTTGGCGGCCGGCGCGGCGACGACCGCGGCCGGAGCGGCCGGGGCCAGGCCCGCGGCGTCCTTGATGGCCGCGCGGATTCGCTGATAGGTCCCGCAGCGGCAGATGTTGCCGTCCATGGCGCCGTCGATGTCGGCGTCGGTGGGCTTGGGCGTGGAATTGAGCAGGGCCACGGCCGACATGATCTGGCCCGACTGGCAGTAGCCGCACTGCGGCACGTCATGCTTGACCCAGGCGGCCTGGACCGGATGGGCGCCGCCCAGGCTTTCGATGGTGGTGATCTTGACGCCGGCCAGGCCCTCGATGGGCATGGCGCAGGACCGGATCGGCTGGCCGTCGGCGAGCACCGTGCAGGCGCCGCACTGGGCGATCCCGCAGCCATACTTCGTGCCGGTCAGGCCCAGTTCATCGCGCAGCACCCACAACAGGGGTGTGTCCGCCGCAGCCTTCACGGCCAAGGGTTTGCCGTTCACGTCAAGCGTCATGGCCATGGAGAGCTCCTCCCGAATGTCGGATAACGATGCAATCTTAACAGTGTTTAGCTGGCGCGGTAAAGTGGGTCCAAGTGGCGGTTCGACCGCCGACGGGTTAGGTATCTGGGGACGTTCGCGGGAGATGCAAATGACTCGGTCTGCAAGGATGTTCGCCGGGGCCCTGGCGGCCCTGTTCGTCGCCGGCCCGGCCCTGGCCGCCGACGGCGCCAAGACTTTCCAGCTGCAGTGCAAGAGTTGCCACGGCGCCAAGTCCACGCTCATGGGCCCCAGTCTGGCGGGCGTGGCGGGCCGCAAGATCGCCAGCCTCTCCGACTTCAAATATTCGGCGGCCCTGACCGCCAAGGGCGGGACCTGGACCGACGCCGCCCTGGACGCCTACGTCGCCGCCCCGTCGAAGTTCGCCCCTGGAACCAGGATGATGGTCGGGGTGGCCAATCCCGCGGACCGCGCCGCCGTCGTGTCCTATCTGAAGACCCTCAAGTGAGGACGGCTCTCGCCTTGATCGGCATGCTGGCGTTGGGCGGCTGCGCCAGCGTCATGCCGGAGGACGCCACCGACGCGCCGATGACCTATGCCTGCGCGGACGGCAAGCGATTCACGGCGGCCTACGCCCTGAAGGGCGACGAGGTGCGGGTGATCGCCGGCGGGATGTCCTACAGCCTGCCCCACATGCGCTCGGGCTCGGGCGCGCGCTACGCCAGGGCGGGCGTCGAGCTCGCCACCAAGGGCGACGCGGCCCTGCTGGATGGCGCGGCCGGCGGCCCCTATCGCGACTGCCAGACCGGCTGAGCCCGGTGGACGTCTTCCCAGCCTTCATTCCCCTGCACGGCGCCAAGGTGGTGATCGCCGGCTCCGGCGAGGCCGCCGAGGCCAAGGCCCGGCTGTTCCAGGGCTCGCCGGCGACCGTGACGCGTGTCGAAGGTCCGGCCGCCTTCCTCGCTGGAACCTATGCGGGGGCGGTTCTGGCCTTCATCGCCACGGACGACGATCTCTTCGCCCAGGCCGCCGCCCGGGCGGCGCGCGCCGCCGGGGTGCTGGTCAATGTGGTCGACCGACCGGCGCTCTGCGACTTCACCACGCCCTCGGTGATCGACCGGGGCGAGGTGGTGGCCGCCATCGGCACCGGCGGCGCCTCGCCCATGCTGGCCACCATGCTGCGCAACGACATCGAGCAGCGGGTGCCGGAGGGCGCCGGCCGGGTGGCGGCCCTGTTCCGCAAGCTGCAGGACGAGGTGCGCCAGGCCCTGCCCGAGCTGCCCGCCCGCCGCGCCTTCCTGCGCGAGGCCCTGTCGGGGCCCGCCGCCCACGCCGCCCAGGCGGGCGACATGGAGGTCGCCGCGCAGCTGTTGCGCGAGGCCCTGGCCAAGGGGCCCTCGGCCCAGGGCAAGGTGCAGTTCGTGGTTGGGCGCGGCCCCGCCGACCTGCTGACCCTGCGCGCCAGCCGCGCGCTCGCCGCCGCCGATGTCCTCATCGCCGACGCCGAGGCCGACCCCGACATCCTGGTCTTGGCCCGCCGCGACGCCGAGCGCCTGGCGTCGGACGCCGTCAGCCCGGCCAGGCTCGCCGCCCTGGCCGGCTCCGGCCTGCGGGTGGTGCGGGTGATCTGCGGGGCTCCGTCGCCCGCCGACCTGCAGGCCCTGACCGCGGCGGGAACGGCCATCGAGGTCCTGTCGGCGGCGCCCGACCGGTGAGCGCCTTGACGCCGGAGGATTTCGCCGCCGTCGCCCTGTCGCTGAAGGTGGCGCTCGCCGCCACCCTGTTCGGCCTGCCCCTGGCCCTGGCCGCGGCCTTCGCCCAGGCCCGCGGGCGCTTCGGCCTCCGCGTCGCCCTGGACGCCGCCGTCACCCTGCCTCTGGTCCTGCCGCCGGTGGCGACCGGCTATGTGCTGCTGCTGCTGTTCGGCCGTCGTGGCGCGGTCGGGGCCCTGTTGGAGAAGGTCGGGATCGTCTTCGCCTTCGATTGGACCGGGGCGGCGCTCGCCGCCGGGATCATGGCCTTCCCGCTGATGGTGCGGCCCATGCGCCTGGCCATAGAGGCCATCGACCGCGAGGTCGACGAGGTGGCCCTGACCCTGGGGGCGGGCGCCTTCACCCGCTTCTTCCGGGTGACCCTGCCGCTGGCCGCCCCCGGCGTGGCGGCCGGCGCCATCCTCGGCTTCGCCAAGGCCCTGGGTGAGTTCGGCGCCACCATCACCTTCGTGGCCGCCATCCCGGGCGAGACCCTGACCCTGCCGTCGGCGATCTACGGGGCCACCCAGTCGCCGGGCGGAGAGGCCCGCGCCGCGGCCCTGTGCCTGGTCGCCGCCGCCATCGCCGTGGCCGCCGTCCTAGTCTCCGACGCCGTGGGCCGCTGGGCCGGCCGCACCTCGCGGGGCTCGAGCTAATATTATCCGGGTATTATTGACTCAGAATTTTATCCGGGTAAAACAACGGCTCACCTGGAGCCGGCCATGCCCATTCCCGAAGCCAAACGCCCCGCCGTCGACCGCGCCCTGAGCGCCGCCTTCGGGACGACCAGTCTGGACGCGGTCAAGCCGCTGGCCGGCGGCCTGTCCGGCGCGTCGATCTACAGGATCCGGGTCGGCGGGATCGCCTATCTGTTGCGGATCGAGGGCGCCCGCGACGCCTTCCGCGATCCTGGCCGCTGGTACGTCTGCATGGGCGTGGCGGCCGCCGCGTTCCTGGCGCCGCGCGTGCGCTACGCCGACGCCGCCGACGGTGTGACGATCATGGATTTCATCGAGGAGCGGTCCCTGGTCCTCGACTATCAGGGGACCCGCGCCGACCTGATCGTCGAGGCCGCCCAGACCATCCGCGCCCTGCACGAGACGCCCGCCTTCCCGCCGCTGGTCGACTACATGGACGGCATGGACGGGCTGATCGGGACGTTCCAAGCGAGCGGTCTGATCGCGCCGGCCGCCACCCGGGAGCTGTTCGACCGCTACGCCGTCCTGCGGGCCGGCTATCGGACCGCCGAGGGCGACCGGGTCTCCAGCCACAACGACCTGAATCCGCGCAACATCCTCTATGACGGCGCGCGACTGTGGCTGGTGGACTGGGAGTCGTCGTTCCTGGCCGACCGCTATGTGGACCTGGCGACCCTGGCCAATGTCTTCGCCCACACGCCGGAGGAGGAGGCGCTGCTGGCGCGGACCTATTTCGGCGAGCTGCCGGACGCCCAGCGTCAGGCGCGGCTCTATCTGATGCGCCAGATCAACCATGTCTTCTACGGGGTGATCATGCTGAACGGCGTCGCCGCCGAGCAGCCCGACCTGCGCGAGACCAGTCTCGAGGCGCCGGGTCTGGCCGAGGTCCACCAGGCGCTGGGGACCGGCGACTTCGTGCTGGAAACCTGGCGCGGCCGCCTCGCCTACGGCAAGGCGCGCCTGAACGCGGCCCTGGACGGCCTGCGCTCGGCGCGGTTCCCGGGGGCTCTGGAATTGGTGGCGGCCTGAACTCCAAGCTGTCATCCCGGTTTGCGCAGCAAGACCGGGACCCATACGCGCGGTGATGGCAGGACGTGGCGGGGCCGCGTCGCATCTTGGACGATCAGGTGTCTATGGGTCCCGGCTCTCCGCTTCGCTTCGGCCGGGATGACACGGGTGGGGTTGGCGGCCTAGTTGTCCAGCGAACGCCCCTTGGTCTCCGGGAGCAGGAAGAAGCAGGTCAGGACGGAGATCGCGGTGAAGGCGAACGGGTACCAGAGGCCCGAATAGATGTTCCCCGTCGCCGCCACGATGGCGAAGGCGGTGAACGGCACGAAGCCGCCGATCCAGCCGGTGCCGATATGATAGGGCAGCGACATGGCCGTGTAGCGGATCCGGGTCGGGAACAGCTCCACCAGGCAGGCGGCGATCGGGCCATAGAGGGCCGTGGCGGCGATGACGAAGACCAGCAGCACCCCGAAGGCGCCCCACAGGTTCATGCGCTCGGGATCGGCCTTGGGCGGGTAGCCGGCCTCGACCAGCGCCGCCTTGATCCGCGTCTCCACCGCCGCCTTGGCCGCCTTGCCGGCGTCGGCCGGGAGGCCCGCGGCCGAGGTGGACGGGACGCTGGCCTCGCCCATGCGCACGACGGCGGGCGCGCCGGCCGGGCCGGCTTCGGTCCGGTAGCTGACCCCCGCATTGGCCAGCGAGCTCTTGGCGATGTCGCAGGAGGAGACGAAGGCCGCCTTGCCGACCGGGTCGAACTGCAGCGAGCAGTCAGCCGGATCGGCGACCACCACCACCGGCGTGCGAACCTCGGCCTCCGCCAGGGCGGGGTTGAGCGTCTGGGACAGCAGGTGGAAGCCCGGGAAATAGGCCACGAGCATCAGGGTCATGCCGAACAGCATCACCGGCTTGCGCCCGAACCGGTCCGACATCCAGCCGAAGGCGACATAGCCGATGGCGCTGGCCGCTGTCGCCGACAGCATCAGCAGGTTGATGGTTTCAGGCGGGACCTTCAGGAACCGCTCCATGAAGGTCTGGGTGTAGAAGAAGGCGGTGTACCAGACCGCGCCCTGGGCCGACATGATGGCGATCAGGGCCAGCAGCACGATCTTCAGGTTGGGCCACTGTCCGAAGGCTTCGGCGAAGGGCGCCTTCGACGAGGTCCCCTCGGCCTTCATCTTGGTGAAGGCCGGGCTTTCGCTGAGCTTCAGGCGCATCCAGATCGAGATCGCCAGCAGGCCCGCCGAGAACAGGAAGGGCACGCGCCAGCCCCAGGCGTCGAAGGCGTCGGGGCCGAAGAACTTGCCCAGGATCAGGCGGGTCGCGAGGATCACCATCAGGGCGCCGAACAGGCCCAGGGCCGCCGAGGTCTGGACCCAACTCGTCGCCCGCCCGCGCCCGCCCGGGGGCGCGTGCTCGGCCACATAGATCGCCGCGCCGCCGTACTCGCCGCCCAGGGCGAAGCCCTGGACGATGCGCATGAGCACCAGCAGCGCCGGCGCCAGCAGCCCGACCTGGGCGTAGGTCGGCAAGAGGCCGATCGCGAAGGTCGCGCCGCCCATCAGGGCGACGGTGACGAGGAAGGCGCCCTTTCGTCCGGCCTTGTCGCCGATACGGCCGAAGACCAGAGCGCCCAGGGGGCGGAACAGGAAGCCCGCGCCGAACAGGGCCAGGGCGGCGATGTAGCCCGCCGCCTCGGGCAGGCCGGAGAAGAAGGTCTTGGAGATGACCTGGGTCAGGCTGCCGAAAACGAAGAAGTCGTACCACTCGAAGGCCGTCCCCGCCGACGAGGCGGCCACCACCGTCTTCAGCGATGCGGGCTTCTTCTCCGCCGTGTCCGTCGTCTCCGCGGCGATTTCCGCCATGCTTCTCTCCCCCGTCACAGGGCGAAACGTCTAACGCGGCGAGCGGGCGTGGGAAAGGCCTAGGCCGCCGCCTCGTCTGCGAGGTCGCCGCCGAGCCGCGATATCTCGGCCAGCAGGGCGGCGGGGGCGATGGGCTTGCCGACCACCCCGTCCATGCCGGCCTCCAGATAGGACTGGCGCTGGTGGGAGAGGACGTTGGCGGTGAGCGCCACGATCGGCGTCGCCGCTGTCAGGCCGCCCAGGGCGCGAATGCGGCGGCAGGCCTCCAGGCCGTCGATGCCGGGCATCTGGACGTCCATCAGGATCAGGTCGAACCCGCCGCGGGCGGCGGCCTCGACGCCCAGCAGGCCATCGGCGGCGGTCTCCACCACCGCGCCCATGTTCTCCAGCAGCTTGGTGACGATCATCCGGTTGGTGGGGTTGTCCTCCACCACCAGGACCTTCAGCCCCTCAAGATAGGGCTGATTGGTTTCGATGGCCGCGGCGACCGGATCGGCGGCCGGAGCGGCCACCTCCAGCCAGAAGATCGAGCCGACGCCCTCGGTCGAGGCGAAGCCCACCCCGCCGCCCAGCATCTCGGCCAGACGCTGGGTGATGGCCAGGCCCAGGCCCGAGCCGCCAAACTTGCGGGTGGTCGAGGCGTCGCCCTGGTCGAAGCGCTGGAAGATGCGCGGCTGCACGGCTTCGGGGATGCCGACCCCGGTGTCGGCCACCTCCAGGCGCAGCAGGGGTTCGACTGGGCCGGGCTTCAGCCAGGCGCGGATCGTGACCTGGCCCGTGAGGGTGAACTTCACCGCGTTGCCGATCAGGTTGAACAGCGCCTGGCGGACGCGCACCGGATCGGTCCGCACCCAGCCCAGGTCGGCGGGGATCTCGACGTTCAACCTCAGGCCCTTGGCCTCGGCTTGTGGCCGCAGCAGGCGCGCGACCCCCTCGATCAGGGCGCGCGGGTCGGTCGGTTCGCAGGCCAGCTCCAGCCGGCCGGCCTCGATCTTGGAGAAGTCGATCACGTCGTTGAGCAGCTCGGCCAGCATCTGGCCGCAGGACAGCGCCTCCTCCAGCATCTTGCGACCGTCTGGCGACAGGCCTTCGGATTTCAGCAGGTGCAACACGCCCATGACGCCGTTCATCGGCGTGCGGATCTCGTGGCTCATATTGGCCAGGAACGCGGCCTTGGCCTCGCCGGCGGCCTGGGCGGCGTACTGGGCGTCGACGAGGGCCAACTCCTGACGCTTGCGGGCGTCGAAGTCCTGGATCATGCCGACGCCCTTGAGCGGACGCCCTTTCCTGTCGTGGTTCAGGCGATGGAAGATCCGCGTCCAGCGCACGGCGCCTTCCCGGCCGATCACGCGGGCCTCGATGATGTTGCCGCCGACCTGGGGTTCCGCACGGATCTTCTGGAAGGACTGGCGCACGTGCTCCACGTCGTCCGGATGGAAGCGCGGGAATTTCAGTTGTTGGGCGGTTTCGTAGTCGCCGGGGTCGCCGCCGAGCAGTCGGCGATATTCGGGCGAGACCCAGACGGTCTTGTTGCGATGGTCGATCTCATAGACCCCGGCGTCGGCGGCCTCGAGCGCCAGCTTCAGCCGGTGCGCGTTTTCCTGGGCCTCGGTCCGCGCCTCGGCCAGGGCGGAGATGTCGTCCACGTAGCAGATGATCCCCTGCACCGCGTCCTTGGCGTCGCGCCATGGCCGGGCCTCCCAGCGCACCCAGTGACGGGTCCCCTGGCTGTCGGTGAACCGGTCCTCCTTGGCCCGGACCACCTCGCCGGCCAGGGCGCGGACCTGGGCGTCCAGCAGCCGCTTCGGTGCGGTGGGAAAGACATCCTTCAGGGTGCGGCCGATGTGGTCGCGCTGGTCCAGCTTGAAGGCCCGCCGCCAGGTGTTGGAGACGACCATGTAGCGGAGCTGCCGGTCGAACATCGCCACCGCGAAGGGGGCGTTCTCGATCAACTGGTGGATCTGCTGCTGGCCGCGCAGGGCCCCGTCGCGGGCCTTGGCCAGTTCGGTGATGTTCTGGGAGACGCCGACCAGGGCGAAGGCGCCGCCGGGCCGCGGCTCGGCATGGAAGGTGGCGCGCCAGGAGGTCCAGCGGCCGTTGCGGCCGCGCAGCCGGTGCTCGAAGGTCCGTCCCTGGCCCTTGACCGTACCGGCGATGAAGATCGCCTTGACCCGCTCGGCCTCGTCGGGATGCAGCAGGGCTTCGAACTGGCCGCTGTCGGTGATCTCCTCCGGCGCGTAGCCGGTGACCGAGAGGATGTCCTCGGACCAGGTGATCGTGTCGGTCTCCGGTTCGAAGACCCAACTCCCGATCCCGGCGGTGACCGACAGCAGGACCTGGGTGCGATGAGCCATGGCCAGTTCGTCGGCGCGTCGCCGCGCCTCGGTCACGTCCAGCGCCACGCCGATGACGCGACCGTCCGATCTCAGCTCCGCGCGGCCGTCGAACCAGCGGAATCCGCCGTCCCTGGTGTGCAGCCGCAACAGGCTCGCGCTGGTCCCACCCTCGGCCAGCCGCGCGAGAAGGGCGTCGAAGTCGTCAAGGTCGTCATGGTGGACGATGTCGCGGACGCCGCGCCCGCAGATCTCCGCCTGGGTCCAGCCGGTGGCGCGCTCGAAGGCCGGGTTGACCTGCTCGACCTCGCCTTCCTGGCCGACGACGAACATCACCTCGCGGCTGTTGTCGAACAGCCACTGAGCCATGTCGCCCGTGCTTGCCGCGCCGACCTGCTGCGGTCTGGGCATCGCCCCATTCCCCCGAATTCAGGGGGAGCCTAGACCGGCGGCGGTAAACGCAACGTTTGAGGCGTCGCCGGTGAACGCAGAAGTTGCGACTAGAACGCGTTCTCGCCGGTGATGGCGCGTCCGAGGATCAGGGCGTGGACGTCGTGGGCGCCTTCATAGGTGTTGACCGTCTCCAGGTTCGCGGCGTGCCGCATCACGTGGTAGTCGCCCGAAATCCCGTTGCCGCCATGGATGTCGCGGGCCTCGCGGGCGATGGCGAGCGCCTTGCCGCAGTTGTTGCGCTTCATCAGGCTGATGGCTTCCGGCACCCAGGCGCCCTGGTCGAGCAGCCGGCCCAGCGCCAGCGCGCCTTCGAAGCCGAGCGCGATCTCGGTCTGCATGTCGGCGAGCTTCTTCTGCACCAACTGGCGGGCGGCCAGCGGCTTGCCGAACACCTTGCGGGTCAGGGTGTAGTCGCGGCTGGCGTGCAGGCAGAACTCCGCCGCGCCCATGGCGCCCCAGGAGATGCCGTAGCGCGCCTTGTTGAGGCAGGAGAACGGCCCGCGCAGGCCGCTGACCCCCGGCATCATCATGTCCTCCGGCACGAAGACGTCGCTCAGCGAGATCTCCCCGGTGACCGAAGCGCGCAGGGAGAGCTTGTTGAGGATCTTCGGCGTCTCCAGGCCCTTGGAGCCGCGATCCACCAGGAAGCCGCGGATCACGCCGTCCAGCTTGGCCCACACCAGGCAGACATCGGCGATGGGGGCGTTGGTGATCCACATCTTGGAGCCCGAGAGCGAGTAGCCGCCCTCGACCTTCTTCGCCACCGTGCGCATGGAGGCGGGGTCCGAACCGCCGTCGGCCTCGGTCAGGCCGAAGCAGCCGACGATCTCGCCGCGCGCCATGCCCGGCAGGTACTTCATCTTCTGCTCTTCCGAACCGAAGGCGTAGATCGGGTACATGACCAGCGAGGACTGCACGCTCATGGCCGAGCGGTAGCCGCTGTCGACCGCCTCGATCTCGCGGGCGATCAGGCCGTAGGCCACGTGGCTGACCCCGGCGCCGCCGTATTTCTCCGGGAGGGTCGCGCCCAGGAAGCCCATGGCGCCCATCTCGGTCATGATCTCGCGGTCGAACCGCTCCTCGGCGTAGGCCGAGACCACCCGGGGCAGCAGCTTCTCGCGGGCATAGGACCGGGCCGCGTCCCAGACCATGCGCTCCTCCTCGGTGAGGCGCGCGGCGAGGTCCAGCGGGTCTTCCCAATCGAAGGTCTTCTGGGTGTCTGCGGCGTCCAGGGCCATGGCGCGTCTCCTTGAAGGAAGTTCGCGCGCCTTATGACGCCATTTTACGTGCCCGTGTAGACGCCTTTGCGCTTCTCGCGGAACGAGGCGAGCGACTCCTTGGCGTCGTTGGGGGCTCGGCGCGAGAAGCCGAGGCCCACGGACTCGTATTTCAGCGCCTCTTCCAGGCCCGCTCCATGGCTGTGCTGCAGCACTCGCTTGGAAGATCGGATGGCCAAGGGCGGCCACAGGGCCATCTGTTCGCCATAGGCCACGGCGGCCTCGACCAGGTCCCCCTCGACCAGCCGGTTGAGCAGGCCCAGCGACAGCGCCTCCTGGGCCTCGACCATGCGGCTGGTGAAGATCAGGTCGGCGGCGGCGGCGTAGCCGACGATACGCGGCAGGAACCAGGAGAGACCGGAGTCGGGCGAGAGGTTTCGCTCGGCGAAGGTGGTCTTGAACCGCGCCCCGGGTCCGCCGATGCGGACGTCGCAGGCCAGGGCGGCGCTCATGCCGGCCCCGGCGCAGACCCCGTTGATCGCCCCGATCAACGGCTTGTCGAAATCGTGGAACAGTCTCGCCCAGCGGCCCACCCAGCCCATCTCGTCCAGTCTGTCGTTCTGCGAGGTCCCAGCCGCCGGCAAGGGTCCGGTGAGGTCGGCGCCGGAGCAGAAGCCCCGCCCGGCCCCGGTCATGACCAGTACGCGCACCCGGTCGTCCTCGCGGGCTTCGGCGAAGGCGGCATGCACGTCTCGCCTCAACTCGGCGGAGATGGCGTTGAGCTTTTCGGGGCGGTTGAGGGTGAGCAGGCCGACCTGGCCGCGCGTCTCGTAGGTGATGGTCTCGTAGGCCATGGTGTCCCCCTATTTTTTCAAGTCTCGCCCAATGCCCGGGGGAAGCAAGTCGCGAAGACGCCCCGACGGCTGGACCGTCGGGGCGTCACGAGAGCCGATCCGCGGGGGAGGGGGATCGGGTCGGGGGATCAGAACTTGGCGGTCAGCGAGGCGCGCACCGTGCGCGGCGCGCCGGGCATGATGTTGTTGTTGCCGTGCGAGGTCGGATAGTAGGTTTCGTCCAGCAGGTTCTCGATATTGACCTGGACCTTCAGGTTATCGGTGACGTCGTAATAGGCTGCGGCGTCGACGCGGGTGAAGGCCGGCAGGGTTACCGCATTGTCGATGGCGGCGAACATCTTGTCCTGATGGATCAGGCCCAGCCCCAGGCTCCAGTCCGGCGTCACCTGGAACTTGTTCCACAGCGAAAAGGTGTGCTTAGGCGTCAGGGGAACGGTCTGGCCGGCGGCGGCCGCGGTGGTGGCGCTGGTGATCTCCGCGTCCTGCCAGGCGAATCCGCCGACCACCTCCCAGACCTGATTGAGCCGGCCGTTGACGCCGAGCTCGAAACCCTTGGTCCGCTGGCTGCCGGTCTGGACGGTGAGCGCGGGGTTGTTCGGGTCGCGCGCGGTGGTGTTGTCGCGATCAAGCTGATAGGCGGCCGCGGTCAGGATCAGGTCCGGGCGCAGCTCCCACTTCAGGCCCGCCTCGTAGTTCTCGAACTCCTCCGGCTCCAGAGTCTTGGAGGTCGCTGTCAGCGACGAGAACTGGTCGCCCGAGCTCGGCAGGAAGGACTTCGAATAGCTGGCATAGATCGAGACCGCCTCGATGGGCTTGTAGACCACACCCACCCGCGGCGAGATCAGGTCGTCGGTGCGGCTCAACCGATCGCCGTTGCGGCGGTTCTCGAATTCCAAGTCGAAGCTGTCATAGCGCAGGCCTGCGATGATCTGGAACTGCGGCGTGAGCTCGATCTGGTCCTGAACATAGACGGCGGCCACCTTGGCGGTGACGTGGTTGTCGGCGTCGGTGGCGCTCTGCCGGAACGCGAGATTGGGGTTGAAGATCGTCGGGTTGGCGAACGGAACCAGGATCGAGGTCGCCGTCCCATTGAAGTAGCCGGTGTTGCGGAAGTTGTCGGTCTCCTGGACGCCGAACTCGGCGCCGACCAGCACGGTGTGCTTGATCGACCCGGTCTCAGCCTTCCAGATCAGGTCGGTCTGGTTGAACAGGTTCTCCCGCTCGGTGGGGCTGTTGTAGGCGGTGATCGAGACCTGGGTCCCGGCGGCGTTCAGCGCGCCGGGCAGGACGTTCTGATAGAACTTGTCGTAGCTGGCGTAGGCCGTGTTGTTGCGCAGCGTCAGGCCTTCGCCGATCTCGTACTCGACCGTGGCGCTGAGCGCGTCGACCCGCGCCGTGGCGTAGCTGAGCGCCGGTGCGCCGAAGAAGGTCTCGATGGGCGCGCGGGACGGGCGGCCCTGGAAGGACGGGATGCCCCGGTCGACAACCCGGTCGTCCTCGAAATGCTCATAGGCCACGCGCAGCGAGAGCTGGTCGTTGGGGAGGTAGGTGAAGGTCGGCGCAATCCCCCAGCGCTCCAGCGAAACATGGTCGCGGAAGCTCTCTGAGTCTTCGTAGAGCAGGTTCAGCCGGCCGGCGAACTGGGCGCTCAGCGGCTGGTTCAGGTCGGCGGTGACGCGCTTGTGGTCGTGAGAGCCCACTTCCAGCCTCACCTCGCGCAGCGGGTCCCAGCCCGCCTGCTTGGTCACGCGATTGATGACGCCGCCGCCGCCGCCGCGGCCGAAGATCATGGCGTTGGGGCCCTTCAAGACCTCCACGCGCTGGGCGTTGTAGAGGTCGCGGTAGTACTGGACGTCGTCGCGCACCCCATCGACGAAGAAATCGGCGGTGCTGGAATTGCCGCGGATGGTCGGAGCGTCCCTGTGGCCTTCGCCCTGGCCCATGGTGACGCCGGGCACGTAGCGCACGACATCGGCCATACTCTGCATGGCCTGGTCTTCGATCAGCTCCTCGGTGATCACCGACACTGATTGCGGCACGTCGCGCAGCGGCGTGTCGGTCTTGGTGGCCGTGGAGGTCTGCTTGGCGTCGTAGGCGTCGTTGCGGCCGGTCACGGTGACGCCGGAAATCTCCACGGCGGCCATGGACATGACGGCTTCGTCGGTCTCGGCGCGGGCGACCCGGGGCGCGACGGCCAGGGCCGCGGCGCTCGCCATCAGGACGGCAACCAGCGTCCCCTGGACGCGCCCGTTCGTCTTGCCTCGGAACTCCACGACCAACCCCTCAAGCCAAATTGCGAATGAAACTGAGAGGCGGTCTTAGTTAGGCGCCGCGGTCTTGGCAATGAGAATTGATTGCAACTAGCTGGCGCCGAGGTCGCCGCGCGGCGAGCGCAACCAAGGCCGTTTTCGCTGGTTCCACATCCAGGCGCTGTTCGCCGGAGAAGGACCATGCCCGCCGCCAGCCCATCCGACATCGCGCGGCCGTTCCTGTGGCTCGCCGCCATCGGCTTCGCCGTGGGGTTCCTGGGCTATCTGCTGCTGGGCGGCGGCGCCCAGGCCCTGACCCGCGCACGGCCAGAAGCCACGCCTGCCGTCACCGAGCCCCTGTCGATGGCTCGGGACATCCCCCGCGAAGTCTAGCCGCCCTTGGCGACGAACCAGCCGTTGCGGAAGCCCTCGAGGGCCTTGCCGTAGTGAAAGGTCTCCCCCTCCGGCGTGGTCATGATCCCGCCCGCGGCCTCCAGCACCGCATGGCCGGCGGCCACGTCCCATTCCATGGTCGGCCCGTGGCGCGGATAGATGTCGGCCGCGCCCTCGGCGATCCGGCAGAACTTGATCGAGGAATCCATCGGTTCGCGCAGGTCGAAGCCGTACTGGCGGGCGAGCTTGGCGGCGGTCTCCTCACCCATGGTGTGGCTGACCAGGGCGACGGCCGCGCCCGTGGGCCAGGGCCGCACGCTCACCGGCTGGGCGGGGCCGCCGGCCTGGCGCTTCATGGCCTTGCCGGCCGCCGTGAACCAGGTCTCGTTGGTGGCTGGGGCGCAGACGGCGCCTGCCACCGGACGGCCATGCTCGATCAGGCCGATATTGACCGTGAAGTTGGGATCGCCGCGCACGAAGGCCTTGGTGCCGTCCACCGGATCGACCAGGAAGAACCGCGGCCCGATGGCGTCGGGGGTTCCGAACTCGCTGGCGTCCTCCTCGGAGATCACCGGCGTGTCGGGATAGAGCGCGGTCAGCCGCGCCACGATCAGGGCCTCGCCCTGGCGGTCGGCCTCGGTGACGGGGCTCTCGTCGGCCTTCGAGAAGACGGTCAGGCCCGATTTCCACAGCGGCAGGATGAGGGCGGCGGCCTCTTCGCAGATGTCGGCCAGGGCCGCGCCGAGATCGTTGCTCATCGGGCCTCGCGCGGATCGTCGCCGACGAAGACCAGGGTGATGACGGTCGAGTCGATCACCTGTTTGCCCATGTTCTCGAAATTCACTGTCACCTTGGCTCCCGCCACCGACTGCACCTGGCCCAGACCCCAGTCGTCAAGGGTCGGGTGCCTCACCAGCACGCCGGGCTCCAGGAAGGGATCGGGACCGCTCATGGCCGCGTTCTGTAGAGCGCCCGCCCGGTTTGCCAAAGGGCCAAATCAGACCAAGTTCGGGTTCTCATGATGGACGTCGACACCCCCGCCCCCGCCGAACCCAAGGCCCCGCCGAAAACAGCCGAGGTGGCCGCCTACCTCGCCGCGCGCATGTGTCACGACTTCATAAGTCCGGCCAGCGCCATCGTCTCGGGGCTCGACCTACTGGACGATCCCAGCGCCCAGGACATGAAGGAAGAGGCCATGGGCCTCATCCAGGGCTCGGCGCGCAAGCTGGCCGACCTGCTGTCCTTCAGCCGCGTAGCCTTCGGCGCCTCGGCCTCGGCCGAAACCTTCGACGCGCGCGAGTTGGCCAAGCTGGCGGGCGGGCTGTTCCATCACATGCGCGCCGAGCTGGACTGGCAGGTGGAGCCGCCGGCGGTGAACAAGCCCGCCGCCCGCACGCTCTTGAATCTGGCCCAGATGGCGGGCGCCGCCCTGCCCACCGGCGGCGTGGCCCGCGTCCGGGCGGTGGCGGAGGGCGGCGGCATGGCGATCGCGGTCGAGGCCACGGGTCCCAAGGCGCGGCTGCGCCCCGAGGTTCTGCGCGGCTTGCAGGGCGAGGGTCCGGGCGAAGGCCTGCACGGCCATTGGGTCCAGGCCTATTACGTCCACCTGTTCGTCGGCGACGCTGGCGGACGGATCTTCGCCGACGTGACTGAGGAGAAGGTCACGTTCGCGGCCACGATTCCGGGCTGACCTTGCGGCGCCCTGTCGTGGCGCCCAGCTAAGGCGCCGGCTCCACCGCAAGAAGGGCGTCTCATATGTTCGATCATCTCTCCGTCGGGGTCCGCGACCTCGCCGCCGCGCGCGCCTTCTACGACGCCTTCTTCGCCCCCCTGGGCTGCGCCAACGCCTGGGCCGCCGACAACGAGCTGGCCTACGGGCCGGGCGGCGCGACCCGCGACTTCTGGCTGTACCCCGTCGAAGGCGAACGCGTGGCCGGTCTCGGGACCCACATTGCCTTCACTGCCGAGACTCGCGCGGCCGTGGACGCCGCCTACGCCGCAGCCCTGGCCGCCGGGGCGACCATGGTCCGCGCCGCGGGCCTGCACCCTGACATCGCCCCGGACTATTACGGCTGCGTGCTGTTCGATCCCGACGGCAACAAGCTGGAGATCGTCGCCGGGACCATGCACTGAGGGGCCTAGTTCGGCGGGAAGGCCTGGCGCTGGCCGCCGGCCAGGTGGACCACGCCGCGGCGCATGACGAAGGTCGGGCGTTCGAGCTCGGTGACATCGGCGAGCGGGCTCTTGGCGACGGCGACCATATCGGCGTCCTTGCCGGGCTCGAGGGTTCCGAGCGTGGCCGAACGATCCAGCAGTTCCGCGGCGGTCACGGTGGCGGACTTGATCGTCTCGGCCGGGCTCATGCCGACGCTGACCATCAGGGCGAACTCCTTGCCGTTGTCGCCATGGGAGGAGACGCCGGTGTCGGTGCCGAAGGCGATCTTCACCCCTGAGGCGATGGCGCGGCGATGGTTGTCCATGGCGGCGCGACCGGCGATTTCGGCCTTTTCCAGGGTGGCCTTCGAGCGCGAGCCCGCCCGGGCCTGCGAAAGCGCGGCCTGGGGCGCCAGCATGGTCGGGACGAAATAGGCGCCGGTCTTCTTGAACAGCGCGTCGGTCTCCTTGGTCCCGAAGGTGCCGTGCTCGATGGAGTCCACCCCGGCGTTGAGCGCCGCGACGATGCCGTCCGTCCCGTGGGCGTGGGCGGCGACCTTGCGGCCGAACATGTGGGCGGTGTCGACGATGGCCTTCATCTCGTCGTCGAACATCTGACGGCCCAGGCCGCCGGCGATGTTGGAATTGACCCCGCCGGTGGCGGTGAACTTGATGACCTCCGCCCCCTGGCCGATCTGCGAGCGCACGGCGCGGCGACAGTCCTCGGGCCCGTTGCAGACATTCTCGGCTTTAGCGCGGGCGATCTCGGCCAGGTCGCGATTCAGGTTGTTGGAGCCGTCCGCGTGGCCCGCGGTGATGGCGATGGCGCGCCCGGCCGGCACGATGGTCGGCCCCGCCAGCAGGCCGGAATTGATCCCGTCGCGCAGGGCGGTGACGCTGCGGATGTCGGAGCCAAGGTCGCGGATGGTGGTGAAGCCGGCCTCCAGGGTGCGCCGGGCGTTGTCGATCCCGATCACCATATTGTCCTCGATGTCGCGGTTCGCGCCTTCGATCCGCGCGCGCAGCTTGTCGTCGTCGCTGAAGATATGGACGTGCATGTCGATCAGGCCCGGCAGGACGAACTGGTCCTTCAGGTCGATCAGGGCGGCTCCGGCCTCGGGGGCGACGAAGCCGTCGCTGACGGACTCCACCTTGCCGGCGCGGATCACCAGGGTGGACGGTCCCCGCGGCGCCTGGCCCGGCCGGTCCAGCAGGGCGCCGGCATGGATCACCGTGGCTTTGGACGGCAGGGCTTGAGCGGCCGCGCCGCTGGCCGCGGCCAGGCCAAGGACGATCGCCGAGATACCGGCCGATAGACGATGCATGAGAGCTCCCCCGAAACGCCGGCGCACTCTAGCCTGAGCCTCCCCGCCGTCCAGCCGCTCGAGTCGCCGCCATGTCCCAGCAGATCAGCCTCACCGCCCTGGTGGTCGCCGACTATGACGAGGCCATCGCCTTCTATGTGGAGAAGCTGGGTTTCGCGCTGACCTCCGACGTCCCCCAGGGCGACGGCAAGCGCTGGGTGGTGGTCACCCCGCCGGGCTCGGCCTGCGGCCTGTTGCTGGCCAGGGCGGTCACCGACGCCCAGGCCGCGCGGATCGGCGACCAGACCGGCGGCCGGGTCGGCCTGTTCCTCAGCACCGACGACTTCGCTCGCGACCACGCCGCGATGACCGCGGCCGGGGTGGTGTTCTTGGAAGCGCCACGCCGCGAACCCTACGCCACGGTCGCGGTCTTCCAGGATCTCTACGGCAACCGATGGGATTTACTGCAGCCGGCCTGAGCGCTTCTCGCTGGCTTCGGGCGCCGTTGCGATGTTTCATTCGCCGGCAGCATTCGGAGGTCACCATGGCCGGTCTCAAGATCCGCAAACTCGCCGGCGCGCTCGGCGCCGAGCTCTCCGGGGTCGACCTGTCGCAGGACCTGTCGGACGCCACGATCGCCGAGATCCGGCAGGCCTTCGTCACCCACCAGGTGATCTTCTTCCGCGACCAGGCGCTGACGCCGGAGCGGCAGCTGGCGTTCGGGCGACGGTTCGGGCCGCTGAACATCCACCCCTATGTGGCCGGGATGGCGGACCATCCGGAGGTGATGGAGATCGTCAAGGAGCCGGAGGACCGGGTCAATTTCGGCGGCGGCTGGCACTCCGACATGAGCTTCCTGGAGCATCCCTCCATCGGCTCGATCCTCTATGCGGTGGAGCTGCCGTCCTTCGGCGGCGACACTCTGTTCGCCAGCCAGGCGGCGGCCTATGACGCCCTGTCGCCGGGGCTGAAGAAGACCCTGGAGACCCTCAACGCCGTCCATTCCGCCGGCCGGGAATATTCGTCGCAAGGCCACTCGGCCCAGTCGCGCAAGACCATGAAGGTTGTCGAGGCCGAGGGCGCGGTGGGCGAGTTCGTCCATCCAGTGGTCAAGGTCCACCCCGAGACGGGCCGCAAGGCGCTCTACGTCAATCCGGCCTTCACCATGCGGATCGAGGGCTGGAGCCGCCGCGAGAGCAAGGCCCTGCTGGACTTCCTGTTCGAGCATTCCCGCTACGAGGCCTTCACCTGCCGGTTCGCCTGGGCGCCCGGATCGGTGGCCTTCTGGGACAACCGCTCGGTCTGGCATTTCGCCCTCAACGACTATCCCGGCGAGCGGCGCCATATGCGCCGGGTGACGGTCGACGACTGGCCTTCGGAGGCGGCCAAGATCTCAAGCGTCCAGGTCTCCGAACCCGCCGAGTAGGGCGGGTTCGGTTTCATTTTTCAATTTAAAAACAATGACTTTCATCAGGGAGAATTTCAAATGAGCGATGCCCGCATCAATCCGAACGGCAGCCTGAAGGGCAAGGTGGCCCTGGTCACCGGCGCCAGCCGCGGCATCGGCGAATCCATCGCCGCGCGCCTGGCCATGGAGGGCGCCAGCGTGGTGGTCTCGGCCCGCACCGCCTCGGACGGCGAGAGCCGCCTGCCCGGGACCCTGGCCGACACCGTGGACCGTATCAACAAGGCCGGCGGCAAGGCTGCTTTCGTCAAGGCCGACCTGGCCCAGGCGATCGAGCGCGAGCGATTGGTCGAGGAGGCCGAGGCGACCTTCGGGCCCATCGACATCCTGATCAACAACGCGGCCATCACCTATTTCATCCCGGTCGAGGAGTTCCCGGAGAAGCGCTTCAAGCTGATGATGGAGGTGCAGGTCTATGCCCCCTTCCACCTGGCCCAGCTGGTGCTGCCGGGCATGAAGGCCCGCAAGCAGGGCTGGATCGTCAACATCTCCTCGCCCGCCGGCATCCATCCAAAGCAGCCCTATCGCGGCGGCCGCGGCGGCACGGTCTATGGCATGTGCAAGGCGGCGTTGGAGCGCTTCACCACCGGTCTGGCCTCGGAGGTCTATGACGACGGGATCGCGGTGAATGTGGTCTCACCGGGCCTGGTCGACACCCCTGGCGTGGCTGTGCACGGTCTGATCAACGAGGCCACCAAGGATCGGGTGCAGCCGATCGAGTTCATCTCCGAGGCCGTCTACCGCCTGGCCTCGGGCGATCCCAAGACCATGACCGGCCGGGTCGAATACGCCGAGCCCTTCCTCAAGGAGTTGGGCGTCAAGCCGTCGGAACTCGTCTGACCCCGGTTTCCTGACAGCGCGGCGCGTGGAGGATCGCTAGGAAGGCGGACGCTTTCCCGGAGGTTCTCCATGCGCCACCTGCTGACCGCGGCCCTGTTCGCGCCGCTGCTGATCGCCGCCGCGCCCGCGCCCGACATGGACGTCAGGTCCGCCGCCACGGCTTTCGACCAGGCCCAACTCACCGGCGACAAGGCAGCGTTGGAACGGTTCTTGGCCCAGGACTTCGTTATCGTGCGGGGATCGGGCAAGCAGGCGGACCGCGACGACTTCATCGCCGGCTGGCTGACCCCCGGCATTAAATTCGAGCCGCTGACCATCCTCGACCCGGTCTTCGTGCCGCTGGGTTCGCAAGCCGCCATCGTCGGCGGCCGGGTCGAGCTGCACGGAACCGAGAACGGCAAGCCGTTCGTCGAGCGCTTCCACTATTCCGACGTCTTCGCCTGGCGCGACGGCCGCTGGCAGGTGGTCTTCGTCCAGGTGACCCCGACGCCCTAGCCCACCGGCGCGGGCCGGGCGCGCTGGTTGTAGAGCATCTTGCGGATGGCCGCCTGTTCCTCGGGGGTCAGGGTGGCCGGATCGACCGAGGGGCCGGCGGTGACCGCCATGCCGCGCTGGACGGCGGGGCGGGCGGCCATCTCGTCGAACCAGCGCTTGAAGTACTTGAACTCGCCCATGTCGATGCCCTGCTGCTCCCAGCCGGCGGTCCACGGATAGCTGATCATGTCGGCGATCGAGTATTCGTCGCCGGCGATATAGGGCCGGTCATAGAGGCGGTTGTTCAGCACCCCGTAGAGCCGGTGGGTCTCGTCGTTGAACCGGCGCTGGGCGTAGGACTGGTCGCCGGCGCTCTGCGGCACGCGGCTGAAATGGCCGCGCTCGCCGAATTTCGGGCCTTGGTTGGCCATCTGCCAGATCACCCACTGGGTGATCTCGTAGCGGCTGCGCAGATCACGCCCCAGGAAGCGGCCGGCCTTCTCGGCCAGGTACAGCATGATCGCCCCGGACTCGAAGATGGCGATCGGCGCCCCGCCGTCGGCGGGTGCGCGGTCGACGATGGCGGGCATGCGGTTGTTGGGGCTGATCTTCAGGAAATCGTCGGTGAACTGGTCGCCCTGGCCGATGCGGACGGGGACGATCTCGTAGGGAAGCGCCAGTTCCTCCAGCAGGATGGTGACCTTCTTGCCGTTGGGGGTCGGCCAGTAGTGGACGTCGATCATCGCGGACCTCTCGAGACTTTGGCGGGCAGGTTCGAGACCCTAGCGGCGGGACGTCGGGCTTCAAGGCGACAAAAACTGAAAGGTGGGCTCGGAAAGTCTTGGGCCGCGGGGATCGCGCACGCATCGCAGTGCGAAATAATCTCGCGGCCATACCCCTCCTTAACCACCGGCGGAGCACAAGAAACGCAGGGGAAGGAGCATCCCGTTGAAGACCTGCCTAGTCGTCGACGACAGCCGGGTGATCCGCAAGGTCGCCCGCCGCATCCTGGAGGACATCGGCTTCGAGATCGCCGAGGCCGCCGACGGGATGGAGGCGCTCGCCTGGTGCCGAGCGGCCATGCCCGACGCCGTCCTGTTGGACTGGAACATGCCGCAGATGACCGGCATCGATTTCCTGCGCCACCTGCGGCTCGAGCCGGGCGGCAAGGCCCCCGTCGTGGTGTTTTGCACGGTCGAGAACGACCTGGCCCGCATCCGTGAGGCGCTCGACTGCGGTGCGGACGAATACATCATGAAGCCCTTCGACGGCGACATCATCGCCGCCAAGTTCGCCGAGGTGGGGCTGGTATGAGGCCGGAAGACCGCGAGCTTGTGGCCCAGCTCTGCGCGGCGCGCGCCGGGCTTCGGGTCGACCCCGACAAGACCTACCTGATCGAGAGCCGTCTGGCGCCCGTGGCGCGCCGGGAGGGCTTCGGCTCGATCCCCGACCTGCTGACCGCCCTTCGGACCAAGCGCGAGGACCGGCTGGCCTGGGCCATCGTCGAGGCCATGACCCAGTCGGAAACCGCCTTCTTCCGCGACCGTGCGCCGTTTTCGCTGTTCCGCGAAGAGGTGCTGCCGACCCTCGCCCGCGTGCGCGACGGCGAGCCCATCCGCATCTGGTCGGCCGCTTGCGGCTCGGGCCAGGAAGTCTATTCCCTGGCCATGATCGTCGAGGACGAGCGCGCCGAGATGCCGGGGATCAAGGTCGAGCTGTTCGGCTCCGACCTCTGCGAACGCCAGCTCGAAAAGGCCCAGAGCGGCCTCTACACCCAGTTCGAGGTGCAGCGCGGCCTGCCGATCCGCCAGCTCGTGCGCCACTTCGAGAAGGTCGACGACATGTGGGCCCTCTCGCCGCGGGTGCGCCAGATGGTGCGCTGGCGGCGGATCAACCTGGTGGCCGACCTGTCGACAGCCGGCCGCTTCGACGTGATCTTCTGCCGCTATGTGCTGTGCGATCTGGTCGAGCCGATGAAGGCCCGCCTGCTGGAGAACCTGGCCCGCGCGCTGAGCCCCGAGGGCTTCCTGTTCCTGGGTGAGGGCGAGATCGCCACGGGCTTCGAAGACGCCTTCCAGCCGGTCGCGGGCCGGCCGGGCCTGTTCGCCCGCAACCCCGCCTTCCGCGTCGCGGCCTAGAGCCCACAGCTCCTAGTCTCCAACGAAAAAGGCCCCGCCGCAGCGGGGCCTTTCCGTAGATGCTTGAGTCAGGCTCTCGCCTAGCGCTTGGCGTCCTCGGCCGTATCGCTGACGGCTTCGCCGGCGGCCTTCACGTCCTGGCCGGCGCCGGACACGGTGTTGCAGGCGCTGAGGGTCAGGCTCGCGGCCATAACGGCCAGGATGGCGAACATACGCATTGGGTGTCTCCAGGAATGATTGGAAATCTCGCGCACACCTAACGGTTAAGCCGCGGCCTGGTTCCCGTTGGCGGGGGCCGGTTTCGGCTGTGCGTCGGCCGAGGGCGTCGGGAAGATCAGCCGCGCGGTGATCCCGCCCTTGTCGTTGCGCACCAGCTCGGAGCGGCCGCGAAGCTGGCGGCCGAAGGCGGTCATCAGCGTGCGGCCGACGCCGGAGGAGACCAGGGCGTCGTCGGGGGCCGCGCCGTCGTCGCAGATCTCCAGCTCGGCTTCCTCGCCATGGACGCGGAAATTGACGCTGAGCGTGCCGCCGCGGCCGGCGAAGGCGTGTTTCTGGGCGTTGGTGATGGCCTCGACGGCGAACAGGGCCAGCGGCGCCAGGCGGTCGGGATCGATCACCAGGGCGTCCACGTGGATCTCGGTCTGGACATGGGCGCCGCGGATGGCGTCGGCCGAGACCAGCTGGGCGGTCAGCTCCTCCAGGAAGGCGCGCAGATCCACGCGCTTCAGATCCGGGCCCTGGTAGAGGGCGCGGTAGATCAAGGCGAGCGCGGTGATCCGCTGGCGCGTGTCGGACATGGCCGCCCGTGCGGCCGGGTCGGCCAGGGCCCGCTGCTGCATGTTCAACAGGGACGAGATGACCTGCAGGTTGTTCTTCACCCGGTGGTGGATCTCGCGCATCAGCGCGTCCTTCTGGGCGAGGCTGTCGCGCAGGGAGGCGTCGCGGCCGACGATGGCGTCGGCCATGTCCTCCAGGGTCTCGGCCAGGTCGCGGATCTCCGGCGGCATCTGTTCGGCCTGGACCGGCCGCACGCTGAGCCGGCCCCGCGCGTAGAGGGCGGCGATCCTTTGCAGATAGGCGATCCAGCGGGTGACCACGCGCTCGGTCACCACCGAGACGGCCGTCAGGGCCAGGATGAATGTCAGGATCGGGAAGGCCACGCCGGTCAGCGGGTTCAAGGTCGCCCAGGAGAAGATCCCGCCCGAGCGCGCCGAGAGGATCACATAGAGCTCGTCGCCCACCAGCGGGGCGGCGGAAAACACTCGCCGCTCGCCGCGCAGATCCTTGGCGTACCAGACCAGGGAGCCTTTCTTCTGCGCCTCGGCGCGCCAATCGGTCGGGAGGTCCGGGAAGGCCTCCTTGTCGGTGGCGTTGATAAAGCGCCCGCCGCCGTCGGCCAGGGCCACCTCGGCCTGCTCGGGCAGGGAGCGGTCGGCGGTGCGCGGCGCCAGGCTCTCCAGCGAGATCACCGCCACGAAGGCGCCGTCGAACCCCACGCGGGCGTCCCTCGCCGGCACCGCCGCCAGCAGGGCCGGAACGCGGGCGTATTCGGCGCCGGGATCGCGGGTGATGACCAGGTTGTCGCCGGCCGCCGTTCGCTTGAACCATTCCCGTCCGGCGCGGCCCGGATCGGCGGGCACATCGCTGGCGGCGCAGGCCACCCGGCCGCGCCGATCGAAGCGGATCAGATTGAAATAGCCCGGTATCCGGCTCGTCACCAAGTTGAGGCGGGTGGCGCAGTTCAGGCCCACCGAGCCCGGCGCCAGGGTCTGGAGCAGGATGTCGGCGGCTTCCATCCGCGCGCGGGCCGTGGCGGCGCTGCGTTCGGCGGAGGCCGCCAGCTCCTCGCGAAGTTGATCGGCGTCATGACGGAAGGCGATCGCCGACTGGATCACGCCCAGGATGAGAACCGGCAACAGGGCCGCCGCCAACGCCGCCGTCAGCCGGACCCTGATCGTTGACAGCGAACCCCAGGGCGAATGCATCGTCCTCTTTCTAGCGAACGGTGCTGAGACGCTCCGCGTCCGCCAGGATGGATCGCATGGCGTCGCCGGCCGCCCCGCCGTCGCGCTCATAAGAGCCGTCGTCGAGGATAACGTGCAAGGCCTTACGTGCGCGGCTGACGCGGCTCTTCACCGTGCCCACGGCGCAGCCGCAGATCTCGGCGGCCTCCTCGTAGGCGAAGCCGCCGGCGCCGACCAGGATCAGGGCCTCGCGCTGTTCGGCGGGGAGCTGGGCCAGGCTGAGCCGCAGTTCGTCCAGGGCCACCGGGGCCTCGGGATCGTCCACGGCCACCAGGGTCCGTTCGGCGGCCTCCTGGTCGAGTTGGGTCTGACGCCACGAGCGGCGCTTCTCCGAATAGAACTGGTTGCGCAGGATCATGAAGGTCCAGGCCTTCATGTTGGTGCCCATCTGGAAGCTGGCGCGAGCGTCCCACGCCTTCATCATGGCGTCCTGCGCCAGGTCGTCGGCCCCAGCCGGCTCTCCCGCCAGGGTGCGCGCGAAGGCCCGCAGGTGGGGAATGAGCTGGACCAGTTCGCGCTTGAACGCCTCATCGTCCGCAGGCGTGCGGGGGGGACGGTCGGCCCTATCTTCCGCCATCAGCCTTTCTCCGCAGACGTCTTGTCAGCCCTGCGGAGAATCTCAAGGAACTCGTCGGGGACAGGTTCGCTGACCACTTCGTCGAACATTTGACGCAGGCGCACGCCGATCGCCTGCTGACGCAGGCGGGCTTCGTCCAGAGCGGCTGACGCCCTGCGTCGTTCCTCTGTGGGTCGCTGTTCTATCATGTCGTCGGCGCTCGGCTTTCGCGGAGCCCGCCCCCTCGATACCTCTTCGTCGCGGCTCAACGTCCCATTCCGATCCGGGTTCCATGCGTGCGCCTTAAGATGCAGAAAACCACGTTCCGAGGGAACCGGTTCCCAAAGGCCACGTTTAGGCGCCTATGATGGGTGTCGGGGCTACGGCCCCGTGCGCTCGCATGGATTTCCTACGGGAGGGGTATTGCCTTGAGTCTTCTTGCCCGACTGGCGCCGCATCTGCCCTACGTGCGCCGCTATGCGCGCGCGCTTACCGGTGATCAGACCACCGGCGATCACTACGTCCGCGTCGCGCTGGAAGCACTGGCCGCGGGCGAACGCGTCCTGGAGTCGAATCTGACCCCCCGCGTCGCGCTCTACCACGTCTTCCACGCCATCTGGCTGTCCACCGGCGCCCAGCTCGAGGCCCCGACCGACGCCGCGGAGGGAGCCGACGACGCAAGCCGCCGCCTGATGCGCATCGCGCCGCGTTCGCGCCAGGCCTTCCTGCTCACCGCCCTCGAGGGCTTCACCCCGTCGGAGGCCGCCCAAATCCTGGGCGCCGACTTCGCCGAGGTCGAGCGGCTGATCGGCGAAGCCCAGGCCGAGATCGACGCCGAGCTGGCCACCGAGGTGTTGATCATCGAGGACGAACCGGTCATCGCCGCCGACATCGAGGCCCTGGTCACCGAACTGGGCCATACGGTGGTCGACATCGCCGCCACCCGCACCGAGGCGGTGGACGCCATCAACCGCCGCACGCCGGGCCTGGTGCTCGCCGACATCCAGCTCGCCGACGGTTCGTCGGGCATCGATGCGGTGAAGGACATCCTGGCCCGTTTCGACGTCCCGGTGATCTTCATCACCGCCTTCCCCGAGCGGCTGCTGACCGGGGAGCGTCCTGAACCGACCTTCCTGATCACCAAGCCGTTCCAGCCCGAAACCGTGAAGGCCGCCATCGGCCAGGCCCTGTTCTTCCACCCGAGGAACACCCGCAAGGCGGCGTAGGAACGCGACGCGTCCGTCGGCGTTCACCTGATCTCGCCGCGCCCCGCCGGGCGCGGCGTTTTCATTTCGGGAGTTCGCCATGCTGGGCTGGTCGCTGGTCTTCGCCGTTCTCGCCATCGTGGCGGGTTTCCTCGGATTCGTGGGGCTGGCCGGGCTCGCCGCCACCATCGCCAAGGTCCTGTTCGTGGTCTTCCTGGTCCTGCTGATCGCCAGCTTCGTGCTGCGGGCCGTGCGCGGCCAGTCGGTGCTCTGAGGCCGTCCCGCACCCAAACGAAAACGGCCGCCCGAGGGCGGCCGTTTCCATGTCCGGAATGTGGCGGTCAGCGACCGGGCGTGGGGGTGGTCTGCAGGGCCGCCGGCGCGGGCTCTCCCATGTCGAAGGCCTTGGCGTCGGCCGGCTGGCGCGCGTTGTTGGGCGCGGTCGAGGCCAGATCGTCCGCCCGCCAGCTCCAGGCGCCGAACAGGGCGAGCGCCGCGAGCGCCGTGGAGACGACGAGCACCCAGAACATGTGGACGCCCAGCCGTCCCTGCCGGGCGCGCGTCGCGCCGAGGCCGGTGCGGGAGAATCGGGAAATGGTGGCCATGCAATGGTCTCCTGAATGGGTCGGAGGCGGGAACTAGGGCAGGTAGCTGAACGGGCCGGGCGGCACCGGCCGCGCGGCGTCGTCACGGACGGCCGACATCTGGCCGAGGACGCCGCCAGCCACGGCGATGCTCAGGACCGCCGCGATCGCCATCCACCGCCGCCGCGCCATGCGCTGCCGACGGGAAGGTGTGGAGAAGAGAACCAGTCCGCCGTGCGGCGCCTCGTATCCGCGCATCATATTCGTCGCGCCCCTGCTCACGGGCGAAACGCCCGCACTTTGCTAACGTGCGGGGCGGGCCCGGTGTTCCCGGCTTGGCCGTGGCGCGGCGGCCTGCGTCGCCGGGCGGGTTCGCTTTTTGGGACGGAAGGGCCCATCTTAGGGCCATGAGCAAGTTCAAATCCCTGATCGCGGCCCTCCTGTTGCTGTCGCTGCCCCTGGCCGCCCAGGCCCTGGCGCCGGGCGACGCCGCGGCGTTCGAGGGCAAGCCGGTGATCGGCCAGGGCGGCGTCGTCCTGGGCCATGTGGAGCGCGTGATCCTGGGCGCGGACGGAGCGCCGGCCCAGGTGCTGGTGCGGCCCAAGGGCCTCCGGGCCGGCGGCCCCCGCAGCCTGTCCGTCAAGGCCTTGAAGGTCGAGGGCGGAAGCCTGAGCGCGCCCCTCACCAAGGCCGAATTCGACGCCATGCCGGCCATCGAACCGGCGCGCGAATAGGCGCAAATAAACTCGCCTATGCCGGGAACATAACATTCGGGTGTGGGTTTATTCGATGCGGAGGCGGCGACGCCCCCCCCGACTTGAGGCCGGCGACCATGCCGGTCTGCCGTCTCCGCACCCCTTTTTCTCGATGATGCAGACTTCGAGGCGGACCCCAGGTCCGCCTTCTTCTTTCGCCCGCCAGGGACCTAGCGGGGGGTGCTGAGCTCCACCGTCACATCGGCTCGGCGGCGCAGGGGCTGCAGATCCCCGGATCGGGTGATGGCGCCGCTCTGGCCGGCGGCCGTCAGGTCGAACTCCGCCGCCGGAAGGCCTGTGGCCGCCAGGGCTTCGCTCACCGAGGCGGCGCGCTTCTTCGAGAGCTCGAGGTTCGCGGCCGGGGCGCCGGCCGCGTCGGCCAGGCCCAGGACCGTGACTCGGTCCACCTTGCAGGTCTTGGCCTGGGTCGAGGCCTGGGCCAGCACCGCGCGGCCTTCCGAGGTGAGCTGGGCGCTGTCCGGTTCGAAATAGACCTGGACGGTGACGTCCTCGCAGCGCGAGGGCGCGGTGACGATGCGGTCGCGTCCCGTGCGCATGGCGCAGCCGGAGGTTGCAAGTCCCGCAACCAGGGTGATCGTCAAGATCGCCTGAGCCTTCATCCTACGCCCCTGTTTGCGCTGTCACGTGGAAAGGGCGGCCAGCATAGCCGACCGCCCTTCCGATACCAGTTCTGGCGCCGCCGTCTCAGCGGGGGCTGCCGTTTTCCCAGTAATACCGGCCGGAGGCGGAGTCGTAATAGTAGTACCGCCCGGCCCGCTCGTCGTAATACTGGCGCTTGTTGGGTGAGTTGGCGCCGCAGCCGCCGTCTTCGCGGCAGCCCTTGATCGCGCCGGCCGTGCCGCCGATGGCCGCGCCGATGGCGGCGCCCGTGCCGGCGTCGCCGGAACCCACATTATTGCCGATCACGGCGCCGGCCAGGGCGCCCAGGGCCGCTCCGCCCGCCGCGTTGCGTTCGACATTGCCGGTGGTGGTGCAGGCCGCGGCCAGCAGGCCGGCGCCGGCGATGGCGATCAGCGGCTTGAAAGATCCGTGCTTCAGCATCTCTGGGCTCTCCTTAAGCTTATCCCTCGTGCCGCAACGCGTCGGCGGTCGCGAGGGTTCCGGGCGCCCCGCGCCGGAACCGGCCGCGGACGGCGCCGTTTCGGAAACGCCGCCGTCTGCGTCATAAGGGCGCCGGATCGAGTGGGGCTAAGGACGACACAGTGGCGGGCAAGCCGAAGATTTCCAGAGTCGAGGTGGTGGTGAACATCGCTTCCGGCGGTGTTGAGCCGGGCGCCCCCGACGAGATACAGGCCCTGCTGGCCGAATGGGGCGTAAGGGCCACGGTCTGCGCGCCGGCGACCGGTGAGCTGGGCCGCTGCCTGCGCGATGCGATCGACGCGGCCCCCGACGTCGTGCTGGTGCTGGCCGGCGACGGCACCGCCCGGGCGGCGGCGGAGCTCGCTGGTCCCGACGGTCCCCTGATCGCCCCGCTGCCGGGCGGGACCATGAACATGCTGCCCCACGCGGTCTATGGCGTCGTTCCCTGGCAGGAGGCTTTGAAGACCATTCTCGAGAACGGCCGCGAACAGGCCATCGGCGGCGGCGAGATCGACGGCCGCACCTTCCTGGTGGCGGCGATCCTGGGGTCGCCCGCCCTCTGGGCGCCCGCCCGAGAGGCGGTTCGTGACGGGCAGTTGAGGCTGGCCGTGGCCCGCGCCCAGCGCGCCTGGCGCCGCGCCTTTTCCGGCCGCCTGCGCTACGCCCTCGACGGTGGGCCGCGGGGCAAGGCCGAGGCGCTCACCTTCCTCTGCCCGATGGCGTCGAAGGCCATGTCCAACGATGAACAGGCCCTGGAGGTCGCGGCCATCAATCCCAAGGGGCTGGCGGAGGCCGCCCGCATGGGAATCAAGGCCATCGTCGACGACTGGCGCAACGATCCGGCGGTGGAGGTGCGGTCCTGCCATTCGGCCGGGGTCTGGGCGGCGGGCCGCATCCCCGCCGTGCTGGACGGCGAGCCCGTGCGCCTGAGCGCCACCACCCGGGTGACCTGGCGGCCGAAGGTGGCGCGAATCCTCGCCCCGCCAGCGGAGCATGGTGTTTGATCCGCCTGGCGCACCTGTCGGACATCCATTTCGGCGGCGAGAACGTCGCCGCGGTGACCGGCGCGGCCGAGGTCCTGCGCGGCGGCGGCTTCGACCTGACCATCATCTCCGGCGACCTGACCCAATTCGGCGAGATCGGCGAGTTCGAGGCCGCCGCGGCCTGGATCAAGACCCTGCCGGGCCCCGTCCTGGTGACGCCCGGCAATCACGACGCCCCCTATATCGCCTGGTTCGAGCGGTTCTTCTCGCCGTTTGGACGGTTCCAGCGGCTGATCGGCCAGGTCGAGGGCCAGACCCACGTGTCGCCCGGCCTGGCCGTGTTCGGTGTCAACACGGCCCGCGGCGTCCAGCCGCGCGCCAACTGGTCGAAGGGTCAGATCTCACGGCGCCAGACCGCGCGCGCGCGCGACTGGCTCTGCGCGGCGCCCGAAGGCCAGCTCAAGGTGCTGGTCTGCCATCACCCGCTGGCCGAGATGATCGGCGGCCCGATGACCGCCAGGGTCTGGGGGGGCGAGGCGGCGGCCAAGGCGTTTTCGGAATGCCGGGTCGACCTGGTGCTGTCGGGCCATATCCACGCGCCCTTCGCCTGGCCCTACCCGTTCGGCGACCGACGGACCTATGCGGCGGGGGCCGGGACCCTTTCACTGCGCGAACGCGGCGTGCCGGCCGGATTCAACATCGTCGAAGCCGACGAGCGTGAAATCCACGTCAGGGCCCAGGCCTGGAAGGGCTCTCATTACGAGACCTCGCGCACATGGTCGATGGACCGCAGGCAATAGAACGCCCGCCTTCCGAGGAAGGCGGGCGGCATTAGTTGTCGATTCCTGGAGCGGCTAAAGTGCGCCGCGCCCTCGCACCATGTGCATGACGAGGGAAACCACGAACAGCACCAGGAAGACGAAGAACAGAATTTTGGCGACACCGATCGCCGCGCCGGCGATAGAGGTGAAGCCTAGAAGACCGGCGATCAGAGCGACCACCAGGAAAGTCAAAGCCCAACCGAGCATAGTCGTTCCTCCGATTTAGCGTCCCAGATTCGAACGCCTTTCACCCGCTCCCGTTCCCGAAGACGTGGTGGGATGTGGATGACGCCAGATTTCGCCGTGTCCGCACGCCACCGCATACTGGTCGCCCGCGAAGGACCAATTGGGCAGGGCGTCGAACCAGGCCCCCAGGAAGGCCGCGCGGTCGTTCTTGTGGTCGAGATAGTAGGCGTGCTCCCACAGGTCGCAGACCAGGAGCGGGGTCAGGCCCTGGTGGGTGAGCAGGTTGTCGCCGTCATGGGTGTCGACCAGCTTGAGCGTCTCGCCCTCGGCCGCCAGCCAGACCCAGCCCGAGCCGAAATGGGCGGCGCCGAGTTCGACGAACTTCGCCCTGAATTCGCCCAGGCCGCCGAGGTCGCGGTCGATCGCCTGGGCGAGATCCCCGCCCGGCGTCTGGGCCTTGGGGGTCATGCAGGTCCACAAGAAGGTGTGGTTCCAGAGTTGGGCGGCGTTGTCGAAGAGCTTCTTCGCGTCCGCCTTGCCGGCCGCCGCGCGGATCACCTCCTCGAGACTGGCGGGCGTCTCGCCCTGCTTGGCCAGCAGCTCGTTGGTCGTGTCGACGTACTTCCGGTGATGCTTCTCGTGATGCAGGTGCATGGTCGCCCGGCCGATCACCGGCTCCAGGGCGGCGTGGTCGCAGGGCAGCGGCGGAAGCTCGAACATGGGATCATCCTGGGGAGGCGCGGTAAGCCCGCTGTCCCTGGAAACCCCCCTCCGGGCGATTGGTTCGCTATTTCTTGGAGGCGCGGCCGGCCATGACCGCCGAGACGACGGCGGCGGTGATCTTCGGGTTCTTCAAGGCGACGGCCGCGGCGGCGACCACCACGCCGGCGGCCACCCAAGGCTTGTCGCGGGCCAATTCGAAGATGCGCGAGGTCAGGTCTTTCTCTTGGCTGGCGACGTTCGGTTGTTTCGGCGGACTGGCGCGGATCAGCAGGATCGTGGCCAGGATGGCCATCAGCACCGTCGCCGCGCCGGCGACGATCACCGACGCCCAGGCGGGGCCTACCCAGGGCAGGGCCGCGGCGTGCAGGGCCATGGCCAGGGCGACAACGCAAACAACCGCCGCCGCGGCGAGGGCGGCGACGGCGATGGCGAAATAGACCGCTTTCTTCAGGATCAACGCTTGCGGCCGCTGGCCAGCAGCAGCCCGATCAGCAGTCCGGCGCCCAGGGCGGCGCCCGCGGCGATCAGGGGACGTTCCTTCACGCGCTCGACGACGTAGCGCTGGGCCTCGTCGATGTGCTGGCCGGCGTTGTCGGCATAGGTGCGGGACTGGGCGCGGACCTGTTCCAGCCCCTCGGTGACCACTCTCTCAAAGCGCTTGGCGGCGTCGTTGAAGCTGCGCTGGGCCTCGGCGGTCAGCTTGGCGGCGGACTCGGTGACCGCGTTGGTCGCGGCGCGCGCCTCGTCGGTGGCATGGTCGATGGCGTTCGTGCCCATGTGGGTGCTCTCCAAATGTTCAGCAGGCCTCAAGCAAGGGCGCCCGGGCGTTACAGCCCAAACGCCACACATATTAGGCGGTTCCGCCAGGCGGCGGAAGTCGGTTGACTGACGTTCCACCAAAAGCCTGGGTGCAACTCTCGGTTCCTGTCGCTTCGCGGCGAACCCGGCTTTAAGGTGCGGCTATGGCGAAGACCGCCTCCGAACCTAACCTCGACAGGGAACGCCTCGAGCTGGCGCTCCAATCGGCGCGCCTGGGCGAGTACGAGTGGGACATGATCCGCGACATCTTCCGCGTCAGCGCGCGGATGTCGGCGATCACCGGCCTGCCGCAAGGCGACCTGAACGCCGAGAAAGGCGAGGCGCTCTATCGCGGCCTCCACCCCGACGATCGCGACGCCACCCGCAAGACCATGGAAGCCTCCATGCGCGCCTCGGGGCGGTTCGAGACCGAATACCGGCGGATCCGCGAGGATGACGGCCGCACGGTCTGGATGCGGTCGTCCGGCCTGCTGGTGCGCGACGAGGACGGCCGCCCCATCCGGGTCTGCGGCGTCGTTCAGGACGTCAGCAACCTCCACCTGGAGGAGGACCGCCGCCGCACCCTGATGGCCGAGCTGGACCACCGGGTGAAGAACGTCCTGGCCACGGTCCAGGCCCTGGCCTTCCAGACCGCTAAGCGCACCACCTCGCTCGACAGTTTCCTGGCCACCTTCGCCGGGCGGCTGAAGGCGATGGGCTCGGCCAACGAATTGCTGACCGCCGCCCGCTGGCGCGGCGCTGCGATCGCCCACCTCGCCGCCGCGGAGCTAGGCGGCCTGGCGCCTGGCCAGACCCGGTGGGAGGGGCCCGAGCTGTTCCTCACGCCCCGCGCGGCCAACGCCCTGTCGCTGGCCCTGCACGAACTGGCCACCAATGCGGTGAAGTTCGGGGCGCTCTCCACGGAGTCCGGCCGCGTGGATCTGCGCTGGGCGCGGATCGCCGACGGCGGGTTCGAGCTGTTCTGGACCGAGAGCGGCGGGCCGCCCGTCAATCCGCCGACCCGCCAGGGCTTCGGCTCCACCCTGCTGGCCCAGGTGACCGGGCGCGAGCTGAACGGTGAGACCGAGGTCGAGTACCGCCGGGCCGGGGTGCGGGTGCGGTTGCGCGCCAGTCCCGCGGCGGTGGTCGCACGACCCGAGACCGTGCCCGAGGCGCCGGCGCGCCAGCCGATCGAAATGGTCTCGACGCCCACCGGCCCGACCGATCTCACCGGCTCGCGGGTGCTGATCGTCGAGGACGCCGTGCTGCTGGCCCTCGAGCTGGAGACCGGCCTGTCCGAGGCCGGCGCCGAGGTCATCGGCCCCGCCTACGAGCTTTCCGAGGCCATGGCCCTGCTGAACCAGCGGATCGACGCGGCCGTGCTCGACGCCAATCTCAACGGCCTGTCGGTGACCCCGGTGGCCGAGGCCCTGGCGGCGCGCGGCATTCCCTTCGTGTTCGCCACCGGCTACGGCGATTCCGGCGGCGCCCCCCTGGGTTTCGACGCCCCGATCATCCGCAAGCCCTATGACGTCACCCAGGTGGCGGCGGCGGTGGCGGCGGTCCTGCGCGCGGTCTAACCGCTCAGGAATTCGACCATGGCCGGGACCGCGGCGCGGTCCTGCAGCATGAACAGGTGCCCGCCTTCGAAGAAGCGCAGGGTCGCGCCCGGGATCCGGACGGCCATCTTCTCCTGGGTCTCCGGCAGGGCCACGCCGTCGTAGCGGCCGGCCGCGATCAGGGTCGGGGCCGCGATGTCCCCGAGCCGATCCCAGGTGTCGTGATCCTTCCGGGCTTCGAGCTGACGATGGGCGCCCTGCCTGCGGCCGGGCTCTTCGGCGAAGGGATCGGCCGATCCCAGGGCCACCAGTTGGGCGTAGGTCTCGGGATTGGCGGTCGCCCAGGCGGCGTCGCGGCGGGTGTCGGAGATCGGGATCAGGTGTTTGGCCCTGGCCTCGCCGGTCAGGTGTTCGATCTCATGGAACGGATAGGAAGCGCCGCCGGCTCCGCCGGGCGAGGTGCAGGCCAGGACCAGGCGATCGATCCGCGCCGGATGCCGCAGGGCCAGCTCCTGGGCCACCATGCCGCCGAACGAGACGCCCACCACATGGGCCTGGTCCCAGCCGAGATGGGCCATCAGCCCCGCGGCGTCGTCGGCATAGTCGGCCATGCTGTAGGGCCGGTCGGGCTTGCCGGACCGGCCAAGTCCCCTCTGGTCGTGGGAGACCAGATCGAACGCCCTGGCCAGCGGCCCGTCGAACTGGTTGGGCTTGTTGCGCAGGTCGCCGCCAGTGCCGGAGATGAACAGCAGGGGCGACCCCTCGCCGGCCCGTTCGAAATAGATATCAAGTCCGTTCACATGCACGGTCGGCATTCAGTCTTTTCCCTGAGCCACGGCGGCCATCAGGCGCACCAGGTGAGCGCGATCCTCCAGCGTCAGCCGCGCCAGCATGCTGCGGGAATTCTCCATCTGACCGGCCCGCAGGCGTTCGGTCAGGGCCTGGCCGTCGGGAGTCAGCTCCACCCGCATCACCCGCCGGTCGCTGGTGCGCCGCCGGCGCGCCACCAGGCCGCGCTTCTCCAGACGGTCCAGGGCCGAGGATACGGTGGAATCCGGCGCGTCCAAGGTCTGGGCCAGGCCTCGCACCGTCCAGTCGCCGGCCTCGGCCAGCATGTTGAGCAGGCCGACATCGTTGATGTGCAGGTCGGCATAGGCGCTGCCGGCCAGTAGGCCGGGCTCCAGCTTGAACTGCCGCATCAAGGCGCCGATGGCGGCCGTGAGGGCCCGGGCCTGGCTGTCGTCGACCGTGCGAGTCATCGAGCGGGAGCCTAACCGCCGCGAACGCGGCTGTCGCCTTGACAGGAATTCCGAAAGGCGGATATTCCGATCATCGGAATATATCTCTGGAGGATCGCGCCGTGAAGACCTCGAAGCTCGGTTCCGTGGGAGATGTCAGCCGCCTGACCCTGGGCGGAGGCGGCATCGGTCAGATCTGGGGCCCAACCGGCCGCGACGAGACCGTGGCCACCCTGCGGGCGGCGGTCGAGGCCGGGATCGACCTGATCGACACCGCGCCCACGTACTTCAACTGCGAGGCCGTCGTCGGCGAGACCTTCGAGGGCGCGCCGCCGGCCCATCTGAAATTCACGACCAAGTGCGTCCTAGGTTCGCCGCCGCCGGGCGAGGCCGCGGCGCGGCTGGAGGCCTCCCTGGACGCGACCCTGGCGGCCATGCGGCTGAAGCGGGTCGATGTCTTCTTCCTGCATTCCAGCATCGCGCCGGACGACTACGCCTATGCCCATGGAGACGCGCGCCGCGATGAGTTCTCCACCCGCTGGTCGATCTACGCGGACGAGGTGGTCCCGGCCTTCGAGCGGCTGGTCGCCCAGGGCCGGATCGGCGCCTGGGGGATCACGGGCATCGGCGTGCCGCGATCGATCCTGGCGGCCCTGGCGCGCGACCCCGCCCCGGCGGTCGTCCAGGTGATCACCAACCTGCTGGATTCGGCAGGCGGCATCCGCCGCTTCGCCGAGCCGGCCAATCCGCGCGCCATCCTGGCCGCCGCCCTGGCGCGCGGCGTCGGCGTGATGGGCATCCGCGCCGTCCAGGCTGGGGCGCTGACCCGGGCCTTCGACCGGCCCGTCTCGCCCAACCATCCCGACGCCAAGGACTTCGAGCGCGCCGCGCCCTACCGGGCGCTGTGCGCGGCCTGGGGCGAGGACCCGGCCATCATCGCCCACCGCTATGCGCTGGGCCTGCCGGGCGTCGACACCCTGGTCCTGGGGGTCAAGAACCGGGACGAATTGAACCAGGCCCTTGCGGCGGAGGCGGCCGGACCGCTCGACGCCGGCCAACTCGCCCAGATCGAACAGCTAGGATTGCGGACATGAAAAGCGTCGTCGTCACGGGCGTCTCCACCGGCATCGGCTGGGGGGTGACCAAGGTCCTGATCGCCCAGGGGTTTCGGGTGTTCGGCAGCGTGCGCAAGCAGGCCGACGCCGACCGCCTGCGCCAGGAGTTCGGCGAGCGCTATGTTCCGCTGATCTTCGACGTCACCGACGAGGCCGCGGTGCGGGCCGCGGCGGCCACGGTCGCCGAGGCGCTCGGCGGAGAGACCCTGGCCGGGGTGGTCAACAACGCCGGCATGGCGGTGGCTGGGCCCCTGATGAACCTCCCCATCGCCGAGTTCCGGCACCAGATCGAGGTCAACCTGACCGGGGTCGTCATCGTGACCCAGGCCTTCGGGCCGCTGCTTGCGCCCGGCGACGGCCGGACGGGCAAGCCGGGCCGGATCGTCAATATCAGCTCGGTGGGCGGGCGTAACGCGACGCCGTTCGTGGGGCCTTACAACGCCTCGAAGTTCGCCGTGGAGGGCTTGTCGCTGGCCCTGCGGCGGGAATTGCTACTGCTCGGAGTCGACGTCATCGTCATCGCGCCCGGCGCCGTGGCCACCCCGATCTGGGGCAAGGCCAAGGAGGAAGACATCCTCCCCTATCGCGACACGCCGTTCTATCCGGCCCTGCAGAAGGTCCACGCCTATATGAACGGTCTCGGCGCGACCGGCCTTCCGCCGGAGGTCATCGGCGAGGCCGTGGCCAAGGCGCTCACCCTGGCCAAGCCCAAGCCGCGCTACACCGTCACCCCCGATCCGTTCCGCAACTTTCTGGGCGAGGTCATGCCCACGCGGATGTTCGACAGGATGATCGGCGGCCGGCTGGGATTACTGCCGAAGGCGTGACGTAGGGTTCCGGTGGCCGACCTCCCCCCACACCTGCTCGTCATCCTCGACCGCGCGCAGCGCGTGTCGGGGATCCATACGCGCCGGACTCACAGATAAGGTCCGCTGACTCGGAGGTCATGGATGGCCGGGACTACGCCCGGCCATGACGATCATGGGGAGGAATCGTTCGGGCGGTCGTTACCCGTAGCGGAGCTTGGCCAGGGCGGCGGCCAGGTCCTTCAGCAGGTCGCCGGTCTTCAGTCCGGCCTTCCAGGTTTCGAAGGCCATGACGTTCTCGATGCGGGCGTCGACGAAGCTCATGGCCTCGTCCTTGCCGCCCGACAGCCGGATGGCGAGCGCCGAGGCCAGGATGCCGGCCAGGATCGCACGCTTGGAATAGTGGTTCTCGTCGGTGGCGGTGTCGCCGGCCCAGCGCCACAGCTTGTCGGCGCTATCCCACAGCAGCCGCGCGGCCAGCGGCAGGTGGAGCGGCAGGGCCAGATAGCCCGCCCAGCGGCGCACGGCCGCCTCGTCCTTCGCCGCGGCGTCCAGGCGCGCCTCGACGGCGGCGCGGATCCTGGCGCGGATCTTCAGGCCGGCGGGGTCGGGCAGGGCGGCCAGGGCCGCTGAATCATGCCGCCGCGCCAGCAGGGCGGCGAGGTCCGCCGGTCCATGCGGCAGCAGAAGTTCGGTCTCGGCCGCCGACAGCCCGCAGGCCTGGCCGGCCGCGCGCACCGTCGGCCAGGTGAAGCCCTGGGTGGTGACGCGCGTGAGCGCGGCGTCCAGCACCAGTTGCTCGGTGGTTTCGGCCCAGTCGTCTTGGTTCGCCATGGCCTCTTTTAACCGGCCTTTTTGCGCCTGTCCGCCGTGGACATCGGCTGATCGTTCTGCTATCTGCCCGCCCTCAACTCGAAGGCCGCAAGCCATCGAGTAAAAAAGCTTTTGTCCGTTCGCCGCCGCCTGACCCCAGGATTGGCCGAGCGGGAACGGGTAATAGGAGAGAGACCTCTGGTTCAGATTTTCGTTCGCGACAACAACGTCGATCAGGCCCTCAAGGCGCTGAAGAAGAAGATGCAGCGCGAGGGCTCGTTCCGCGAGATGAAGCGGCACGTGCATTATGAGAAGCCGAGCGAGAAGCGCGCCCGCCAGAAGGCCGAGGCCGTTCGCCGCGCCCGCAAGCTGGCTCGCAAGCGCGCCCAGCGCGAAGGCCTGATCGCCGCGCCGAAGAAGCCCGCGCGGTAGGACTTCCTTCAAAGCCAAGCTTTATAAGGCCGTGCGGGTTCCGTGCGGCCTTTTTGCTGCCCAGAGCGCTGCATTGGCGCGTATTGCGTTCACCGAACCGCGATGTTCGGTCGCGCGGCACGGGCCTTGCTGGAGTTTTGGGGTCCGCCCACCTATCTTGGGCAAGTGAGACACTTATCGAAGGCGCGACATGAATCTACGTAACCTCGCCATCTGGGGCGTCATCGTCGTCGTCCTGATCGGCCTGTACAGCATGATGACCGGCGGCAGCCAGGCGGCCGGCGCGGCGGGGCAGATCTCCTATTCCCAGCTGCTGTCCAAGGTGAATTCCGGCGAGGTGAAGGCGGCGACGTTCCGCGGGACCGCCGTCGAGATCAAGGACGGGGGCGGCAAGTCGTTCACGGCGCTCACCCCGACCAACCAGGACGAACTGGTCAAGCGCCTGGAATCCCAGGGCGCGGACATCAATGTGAAGTCCGCCGGCGGCGGCCTCATGGGCCTGCTGCTCAACAGCCTGCCGATCCTGCTGCTGATCGGGGTCTGGATCTTCTTCATGCGTCAGATGCAGGGCGGCGCCCGCGGCGCCATGGGCTTCGGCAAGTCCAAGGCCAAGATGATGACCGAGAACAAGAACCGCGTGACCTTCGACGACGTGGCCGGCGTCGACGAGGCCAAGGAAGAACTGACCGAGATCGTCGACTTCCTGAAGGATCCGCAGAAGTTCCAGCGCCTGGGCGGCAAGATTCCCAAGGGCGCCTTGATGGTCGGTCCCCCCGGCACCGGTAAGACCCTGCTGGGCCGCGCCGTCGCGGGCGAGGCCGGCGTGCCGTTCTTCTACATCTCGGGCTCCGACTTCGTGGAGATGTTCGTCGGCGTCGGCGCCAGCCGCGTGCGCGACATGTTCGAACAGGCCAAGAAGAACAGCCCTTGCATCATCTTCATCGACGAAATCGACGCCGTGGGCCGCCATCGTGGCGCGGGCCTGGGCGGCGGCAACGATGAGCGCGAGCAGACCCTCAACCAGCTACTGGTGGAGATGGACGGCTTCGACCCGTCGGAAGCCATCATCGTCATCGCCTCGACCAACCGTCCCGACGTGCTGGACCCGGCCCTGCTGCGTCCGGGCCGCTTCGACCGCCAGGTGGTGGTGTCGAACCCCGACATCGGCGGGCGCGAGCGCATCCTGCGCGTCCACATGAAGAACGTGCCCTTGGCCGCCGACGTGGAGGTGAAGACCATCGCCCGCGGCACCCCGGGCTTCTCCGGCGCCGACCTGGCCAACCTGGTCAATGAGGCGGCCCTGATGGCCGCGCGCAAGAATCGCCGCATGGTCACCCAGGCCGACTTCGAGGACGCCAAGGACCGGGTCATGATGGGCGCCGAGCGCAAGTCCATGGCCATGACCGACGAGGAAAAGCGCCTGACGGCCTATCACGAAGGCGGCCACGCCCTGCTGGCCCTCAACGTCCCGGCCACCGACCCGGTGCACAAGGCCACGATCATCCCGCGCGGTCGCGCCCTGGGCATGGTCATGCAGCTGCCCGAGCGGGACCAGCTCTCCATGTCCTATGAGCAGATGACCTCGCGCCTGACCATCCTGATGGGCGGCCGGATGGCCGAGGAGCTGATCTTCGGCAAGGACAAGATCACCTCCGGCGCCTCGTCCGACATCGACCAGGCCTCGCGCCTGGCCCGGGCCATGGTCACCAAGTGGGGCTTCTCCGACAAGCTGGGCGTGGTCTCCTACGGCGAGAACCAGGACGAGGTGTTCCTGGGCCACTCGGTGTCGCGCACCCAGAACGTCTCGGAAGAGACGGCCCGGCTGATCGATGAAGAGGTCAAGCGCCTGGTCCAGGGCGGCTTTGACGAGGCTCGCCGGATCCTGACGGAAAAGCTCGATGAGCTGCACACCCTGGCCAAGGCGCTGCTGGAATACGAGACCCTCAGCGGCGACGAGATCATCAATGTGCTGAAGGGCGTGGCCCCGAACCGGGAGGAGAGCGACCTGAAGCGTCCGTCCGGCCCCTCGGTCTCGGTGCCGATCTCGCCGCGTCCCGAGCCGGCCTGAGGCCTGAGGTTTCCACCATTCTCCACGCCCTCCCGATCCTGTATCGGGAGGGCGTTTTCATTTGAGGCGAGGACGCGATGGTGAGGGTCATGGGGGTGGTCAACCTCACCCCCGACAGCTTCTCCGACGGTGGCCGCTTCCTGGCGCCGGACGCGGCGCTCGCCCATGCCCGGGCCCTGGTCGCCGCGGGCGCCGACATCCTGGATCTTGGCGCGGAGTCCACCCGACCGGGCGCAACGCCAGTCTCCGCCGACGATGAAATCGCCCGGCTGGTCCCGCTTATCGAGGCGATCCGGGCAGAAAGCGCCGTCACCATCTCGGTCGACACCATGAAGTCGCAGGTGGCTCGGGCCGCCATGGGCGCCGGCGCCGACATCTGGAACGATGTCACCGCCCTGGGCTTCTCGGATGAGAGCCCCGCCACAGCCGCCGAGCTCGGCTGCGGCGTGGTGTTGATGCATATGCAGGGCGAGCCCCGCACCATGCAGGCCCATCCCAGCTACGACGACGTGGTCGCCGAGGTGGCCGCATTCCTGAATGTCCGGGCCGAGGTCGCCATGGCGGCCGGCGTGGCGCGCGACAAGATCTGGCTCGATCCCGGGATCGGCTTCGGCAAGCGCCTGGAGCACAACCTGGCCCTGCTGGCCCACATGGACCTCCTGGTCGCCCTGGGCTTCCCGGTGCTGCTGGGGGTGAGCCGCAAGCGCTTCATCGCCGCCCTAGATCCCGCCGCCGAGCCCGCGGAGGCGCGGGGACCGGGTTCGCTGGCCGCCGCCCTGGCGGGGGTCCAGGCCGGTGTCGCCGCCCTGCGCGTCCACGACGTGGCCGAGACGGTCCAGGCGCTGAAGGTCTGGGCGGCGATCAGCCGCGCCCGATAATCCTTCCGCTCCCCATTGGGCCAATGGTCGGAGGCGCCGCGATCAGATGCTCCCCTCCTGGGGGAGCTCCCGGCCGAATGGCCGGGTGAGGGGGACTAGAATGCGCTTTCACGGAGGCTCGACGGGTCTGGGCAGGAGTCAAAGTCCCCCTCAGGCCCTTCGGGCCAGCTCCCCCACAGGGGGAGCATCTTGTGGCCGCAAATCGGCGGGAGGCCCCGCGATCAGCCGCGCCCGATGAAGGGCATCTTGGTGGCCATCACGGTCATGAACTGAACATTGGCGTCCAGCGGCAGGCCGGCCATGAACACCACCGCGTCGGCCACGGCCTTGACGTCCATCAGCGGCTCGGGGGCGAAGGTCCCGTCGGCCTGGGGCACGCCCTTGGCCATGGCGCCGGTCATCTCGGTGGCGGCGTTGCCGATGTCGATCTGGCCGCAGGCGATGTCGTAGGCGCGTCCGTCCAGCGAGGTCGACCGCGTGAGCCCGGTGATCGCGTGCTTGGTCGCCGTATAGGCCACCGAATAGGGCCTCGGGACGTGGGCCGAGATCGAGCCGTTGTTGATGATCCGGCCGCCGCGCGGATCCTGGTCCTTCATGATCCGGAACGCGCCGCGGGTGCAAAGGAAGGCGCCGGTGAGGTTGACGTCGACCACCCGCTTCCAGGCCTCCAGGGAGAGATCCTCAAGCCGTCCGCCCGCCGAGGCGCCGGCGTTGTTGAACAACAGGTCCAGGCGCTTGTGGCCAACGCCGATCGCCGCGAACAGGTCGTGGACCTGACCCTCGTCCGCGACATCGGTCGGGACGACCAGAGCGCGATCGGGGGCGTGGGCCGCGGTCGCCAGCAACGGTTCGGCCCGGCGTCCGGCGAGCACCACCTTCCAGCCGGCGTCCAGCAGGCCCAGCGCCGCGGCGCGTCCGATGCCCGAGCCCGCGCCGGTGACGAGTGCGATCCTGTCTGTCATGCGGGCAGGTTAACAGGGCGGGCTGAGAGTGGAAGCCAGGCGGTCGTCGCGCGCGGTCATATGCTGACCCCCACGGCCGCCAGGCGGTCCTTGTAGAGCTGCAGGACCGCCTTCTCCTGCTCCATGCTCCAGACGAAGCGCACGCCGTCGATCGCGCCGGGGATCGCGTCCAGGAACACGTGCCAGCCGGCGATGCTCTCCACATACTTGGCCGGCAGCCCGCTCTGGGTGAACCGCAGCCGGCATCCGTCGCCGTCCGGCTCCAGCTCGTAGCGGATGATGGCGTCCGCATGGTCGGGATCGGGCCAGGTGTGGGCCAGCCGGCGCAGGGGCTCGTACTCGACGATCACGCCTTCCGTCGGGGTCTCCTCCGGCGAGAACCGCAGCCGGTAATGCCCGCCCAGCCGGGGGTCGATCTCGACGATGGCGAACCAATCGGCGATCCTTTCGGGCACGGTGATCGCCGCCCAGACCTTCTCGACCGGCTTGGCGATCCGTCGCTCGAACACGAGCTCAAAGGTGTCACCGGTGCGCGACACGGTCCCCAGACGATCTTCGTTCATTGGTCACGCTCCAGATGCGCCTCAAGGGCGTCGAGATGGTCGGCCCAGAAATGGCGGTAGGGTTTCAGCCAAACGTCGAGGTCGGCGAGCTTCCTCGCCTCCAGCCGGTAGATGCGTTGCTGGCCGTCGGCTCGCACACTGACCAGGCCTGCTTCGCGCAGGGCCTTCAGGTGCTTGGAAACCCCCGGCTGGCTGAGATCCATGGCCGCCACCAGCTCCCCCGCCGGACGCTCGCCGGCCCGCAGCAGGTCGAGCAGGCGACGGCGGTTGGGTTCGGCCAGGGCTTCGAACGGGCTCATGTCATGATATTCTATATGGGAAATATAACTGTCAACGCATATATATTCGAATGTGGATGAGGGCGCATATGCCGATGCAATTCGTCCCCGGCCACGCTAGGTCCAGGGCATGTCCGAGAACAAAGGTCGCGTGCTGATCATCGCGGGCTCCGACTCCGGGGGCGGGGCGGGGATCCAGGCCGACATCAAGACGGTCACGGCCCTGGGCGGCTATGCGGCCACCGCGATCACCGCCGTCACCGTGCAGAACACCCTGGGCGTCACCGGCGTCCACCCCATCCCGGCCGCGGTGGTCGAGGCCCAGGCGCGGGCGGTGCTGGACGATATAGGCGCCGACGCGATCAAGACCGGAATGTTGGGCGATGTCGCCATGGTCGAGACGGTGGCCCGTCTCCTCGACAGCGCGCGGAGCCTGCCGGCGGTGATCGACCCGGTGATGGTCGCCAAGGGCGGGGCGAACCTGCTGGCCGCCGAGGCGGTGGCCGCGGTCCGGACCCTTTTGATCCCCCGAGCCGCCCTGCTGACCCCCAATGCGCCGGAAGCCGAGGCGCTGAGCGGCCTGGCGGTCGCCACCACCGACGACCTGCGCCGGGCGGGCGAGGCTCTGCTGAGGCTGGGCGCCCGGGCGGTGCTGATGAAGGGCGGCCATGTGGACGGCGTCACCGTGGTCGACGTGCTGATGACCCCCGATGGCGAGACGACTTTCGAGGGCGAGCGCCTGCAAACCCGCCACACCCACGGCACCGGCTGCACGCTGGCCTCGGCCTGCGCTACGGGCCTGGCCCAGGGCATGAGCCTCACCGAGGCGGTGGCGCGCGCCTGGGCCTATGTGCACGAGGCCATGCGTCGCGCGCCGGGCTTCGGGGCGGGCCACGGACCTCTGGACCATGGCTGGCCGCTGCGGGAGAAACGATGAGCCAGGATCTGACCGAGCGGCTGGAGGCCATCCTGCGCGCCGCGCCGAGCCTGATGCAGGTGATGGAGACCGCCCGGGAGCTGGACCTGCCGGACTGGCTGTTGTTTTCCGGCGCCATCTACCAGAGGGCCCTCAACCACCTGACCGGCCGTGACTCCGACTACGGGATCAAGGACTACGACCTGGGCTATTTCGATCCAGATGTGAGCTACGAGGCTGAAGACGTGGTGATCAAGCGGGTGGCGCGAGCGTTTGAACCGCCGTTGCGTGAGATGGTCGAGGTGCGCAACCAGGCTCGTGTCCACCTGTGGTTCGAGGGCAAGTTCGGCGAGGCCTATGCGCCGCTCGGCTCCAGCACCGAGGCCCTGGGGCGGTTCACCAGCGCGACCTTCGCGGTGGGCGCTCGGCTGGAGCCGGACGGACGGATGACCATCGTCGCGCCCTTCGGCCTGGAGGACATCTTCGCCCTGCGCCTGCGGCCCAATCCGACCCGGAAGACCAATGGTTTCCTGCGCACCGCGCAGGCGGCCCAGGCGCGATGGCCGGAGCTGACGATCGAGGCCTAGCTCGAAGTGTCATCCCGGTTTGCGAAGCAAGACCGGGACCCATACGCGCCGACTTGGCGGAATGTGGCGAGGCGTAGCCATCTCTTGAGGGATAAGGTGTTCATGGGTCCCGGATAGCCGCTTCGCGACTTCCGGGATGACAGCTGGGGTTAGAGGTAGCCGCTCCCTCGGATCTCCATCCAGCTATCTGGGCGGGAGAGCGGGACGAAGCCGAACTGGGCGTAGAGCCCGTGGGCGTCGCGGGTGGCCAGGTGCAGGCGGCGAAAGCCCTGCATATCCGGATGGTCCTTCAGATAGGCCATCATGGCCTTGCCCAGGCTCGCGCCGCGATAGGCCTCGTCCACGAAGACGTCGCAGATCCAGCCGAAGGTCGCCCGGTCGGTGACCACCCGGGCCATGCCGGCCATGGCGCCGTCGGGGGCGTAGGCGCCGGCCACCAGGCTGTGGTCCAGGGCCTTGTCGAACAGGGCCCGCGGGATGCCGGGCGCCCAGTAGCTCTCGCCCGAAATCCAGCCGTGGGCGCGGTCGCGGTCGAAGCGCGCGGCCTCGTCGCTCACGACAAAGCCGTCGGCGATGCGGGTCTCATGCGGCATGGAGGTCCTCTAGGCGGTGAGAGCGACGGGCGCGGGCGCGTCGGTCAGGACTTGCTCGATCGCCGCGAACAGCTCCTTAGCCTCCACCGGCTTCATGACAAAGCCGCTCATGCCGGCCGCCTTGCAGGCCGCCATCTCCTTGGGCGCGACCGACGCCGTGAGCGCGATGACCGGCGTGGCCTGGTTGGGGCCCGGCTCCGCGCGCAGGCGGCGCACGGCCTCCATGCCGCCCATGCGGGGCATGTTGAGGTCCATCAACACCAGGTCGAAACGCTGGGCCGCCAGCCGTTCGAGGGCCTCGAGCCCGTCATGGGCCACGGAGAGCTCGTCGCAGGCGGCCTGCAGGATCAGGGTGAAGGCCCGGCGGTTGACCTCGTGATCGTCGACGATCAGCAGGCGCAGACTCTCGCGGTTCTGCGTCGGTTCGACCGCGGACGGCGGCGGCGTGGCCGGCAGGCTCACCGTAAGATGGAAGGCCGCGCCCTTGCCCGACGCGCTCTCCACCGCCAGGTCGCCGCCCATCAGGCGGGCCAGTTCGCGGCTGATATTGAGGCCGAGGCCGGTTCCGCCATGCGTGCGCGCGATGCTGTCGCTGGCCTGGCCGTAGGGGGTGAACAGGCGGCCGACCTGCTCGGCGTCCATGCCCGGGCCCGTGTCGATCACCGAGAGGGTCGCCTGGCCGTCGGGGCCGGTGGCGAATTTCAGGGTGACGGAACCCGCGTCGGTGAACTTCAGCGCGTTGGAGAACAGGTTGTTGAGCACCTGGCGCACGCGGGTCGGGTCGCCCTCGACCCAGGCCGGAACCTGCCGCGCGCCCTCGACGCGGAAGCGCAGACTTCGGCGGCGGGCCTCGGGCGCCCAGAAGCGGACGGTCTCCAGCATCAGGCGGCGCAGGTCGAAGGGCGTGACTTCCACCCCCATCTTGCCGGCCTCGATCTTGGAGAGGTCGAGCAGGTCGTCCAGCAGGGTCCGCATCATCCGTGCCGAGGAGCCGATCAGCTCCAGATTGGCGGCCCGGGCGCTGGCGGCGTCGGCCCGGCCCGCCTCGACGGCGCCGGCCAGGATGGCGCTGATGGGGGTGCGCAGTTCGTGGCTGACCATGGCGACGAAGGCGGACTTGGCGGCGTCGGCGGCCTCGGCCCGGCCGCGCGCCTCGCCCTCGGCGATCAGGGCGCGGGCGGCCGAACGCCAGATCATCGCCGTGCAGCCGACAATCAGGGCCGCGGAGATGGCGAGCGCCACGGCGTGGCGCCCCTCGGCTCCCACGGCGAGGGCCGCGAAGGGCATGACGGCCAGGTAGAAGGCGAAGGGCCAGGCGCTGGCCACGAAGGCCTGCCGTGATTTTTGGCTAGTCAGGGCCGTGTTGAGCAGGCCGCCGGACATCAGCACGGCGCCGCAGGCCAAGCCCCAGGCGCCGTCCATGACAGGCCCCATGGCGCCATAGGCTCCAAAGACGATGGCGTTGGTCGACAGCAGGGCCAGGCTCGCGAATGTCGAGAGGTCGCGGCGGCGGAGCAGCAGATGTTCGGTGAACTGCAGCCCCATATAGATGGCGAACCAACCGAACGCGAACGCCCAGCCGACCGTACTGCCGAAACCCGCCAGCATCGCCACGGCCACGCCGATGCGGAAGCGCGCCTGGGACCGCCTTGCGGCCAGGACCTCCATCAGGTCGGACGAGATGGGATCGGCGCTCATGCCTGGCTTTCGTCGGTCGAGTCAGGCCGTATAGCGCGTCACCTGCTAACCCTGCGTAAACCCGCGTTCTGCGAACAGATGCGAAAAGGGGACGGCTGCAAAGCCGTCCCCCTTCCGGTCTCCGTCACCAATAGGTGTCGGCTAGCGACGTTCGCCGTAGCCGTAGCCGTAGCGGTCGCCATCGCGCCGCTCCCAGCGGATCCGCGCCGCCAGGGTGTCGAAGCGGCGATCCAGGTCGGCCCGTTCCCAGGTCGACAGGCCGTTGACGCGATAGCGGGTCTCGAGCCGTGCGATGGCTTGGAACTCGCTGTGCAGGCGATAGGCCTCGCGGCGCGTGATCTTGCCGCTGCGCACCCCTTGGTCGATCCGTCGGTCGAGCTGGGCCTGGCGCTGGTCTATGCTCATCCAGCCGCCCTCGGGATTACGCCAGTCGTTCCAGCGGTCGCCGCGGTCGTTGCGCGCCTGGTCGTCGTTGCGGTCGTAGCGGATGCGGTCCGACAGGGCGTCGAAGCGTCGATCCAGGTCGGTGCGTTCCCACGCCGACAGGCCGTCGACACGATAGCGGGCCTCCAGGCGGGCGACGTCGTTGAACGCCCCGCGCAGTTCGACGGCCTCGCTGCGGGTCAGGTCGCCCGAGCGGACACCTGCGTCGATGCGGGCGTCGAGGGTGGCCTGGCGTTCGTTGATCGAGGTCCAGGCCTGAGCCGAGGCCGTGCCGGCCGACAGGACGAGGACCGAGGCGGCGGCGGCGAACAGGGTGAGGGTCTTCTTCATGGCGATCTCCTAGTGCGTCCCTCTGGCGTCGCCTCCGCCCGCATGGGGGTGGGAACGACCCAGAGGTGGATTGGTTCAGCTTCGGCCGCGGCGCTTAGCGACGTTCGCCGTAGCCGTAGCCGTAGCCATAATCGCGGCTCTCATGACGCAGGCGGCGTTCGACCGAGGCGTAGCGCTGCTCGATCGCGTGGCGTTCGGCGGCGGTGTAGCCGTCGCGGCGATAGCGGTAGGCCAGGTTCTCGACGGCGCCGACATAGCCCTTCAGACGGGCGGCCTCCTGGCGGCCGAGGTCACCACGTTGGAAGGCCCTCTCGATGCGCCATTTCAGGCGATCGGCACGGTCGCTGCGATCATGGTGATCCCTGCGGTCGTAGCGATCGCCACGATCGTATCGGTCGCCACCGTCGTAGCGGTCGCCACCGCCGTAGCTGCGCTCGTAGGTGCGATAGCCGTCATAGTTCTGGGCGGCGGCGGGGACGGCGGCGGCGGTCAAGGCGGCGGCGGCCGTCAGCGAGAGCAGGATCTTCTTCATTGGGTCCTCCTTGGACGTCGACGCCGCCGGGTGAGGCGACGTTGAGCCCTAGAAGACCCCATCGAAGGTGAAACGGACCTGAGGCGGTCGTTGTCTGAGGTTCAGCTAGGCGGCGGCGGTGGCCGAAGCCTGCGGCGCGCCCACGGTGGCCGCTTCGCTGAGCGCGCGGCTGATGGCGTCGTACAGCTTGGAGATCTCGATCGGCTTGGCCACATGGCCGTCCATGCCGGCGGCGAGATATTCCTCGACCTGGTGGGACAGCGCGTTGGCCGTCAGCGCCACGATGGGCGTGCGCGGGCGGCCGTGCTCGGCCTCGGCGGCGCGGATGGCGCGGGCCGAGTCGATGCCGTCCATCACCGGCATCTGGATATCCATCAGGATCAGGTCATAGGCGCCGTCGCGCCAGGCCTCGAAGGCCAGCTTGCCGTCGGCGACGATGTCGATCTCGATCCCGAGCGAGCCCATGACCGCGGCCAGCACCTGTTGGTTGGTCGGATTGTCTTCGGCGGCCAGCAGGCGCAGGGCGCCTTCGTCGGCGTCCTCGGCGGCGGCCTGGACCACGGCGGTCGATGGGGCCGCCATCTCGCCGCGCTCGAGCGGCAGCTCGACGGTGAAGACCGAACCCTGGCCTTCGCGGCTCTCCACCGAGATCACACCGCCCATCATCTGGGTGAGCTCGCGGCAGATGGCCAGGCCCAGGCCCGTGCCGCCGAACCGGCGGGTGGCCGAGTTGTCGGCCTGGGTAAATTTCTCGAACAGAGCCGCCTGCTTCTCGGCGGCGATGCCGACGCCGGTGTCGCGGACGGTCAGACGCAGGTCGCCGCTGTCGGGGGCGACGTCGAAGGTCGCGCTGACCTCGCCCTGTAGGGTGAACTTCACGGCGTTGGAGAGCAGGTTGCCCACCACCTGGCGAATGCGGTCGGAGTCGCCGCGCCAAGCGCCGCGGGCCTCCTCGGCGACCTCGACCTTGAACGACAGCCCCTTGCGCCCCGCGATCACGGCGAAGCTCTCGCGCGTGGGAGCGACCGCCGCCTCCAGGTCGAAGTCGTCGACCAGCAGGGTGAGTTTGCCAGCCTCGATCTTGGACAGGTCCAGCACGTCGTTCAGCACGGCCAGCAGCAGGCCGCCCGACTGGCGGATCACGTCCAGGCGCTCGCGCTGCACCTGGGTCAGGTCGCCCATGGACATGACCTCGGCCATGGCCAGGACGCCGTTCAGCGGCGTGCGGATCTCGTGGCTCATATTGGCCAGGAACTGGGATTTCAGCACATTGGCGGCGTTGGCGGCGTCGCGGGCCTCCACCAGCTCGCGCAGGGTGCGCTGCAGCGCTTGCTCACGCTCGTCGAGTTTCGCCAAAAGGTGGTTGAAACTGTCGGTTAGACTGCGGAACAGGGCGTCGTCCGCCGCAACTTCGACGGGCGCGAAGCTGCCGCTTCCGGCGACCTCGTGCATCGCTTCCGACAGTTTCTGGACCGGCGCGATCACGCGTGAGGCGAGTCCGCGCGCCAGGAACAGCGCCACGCCGACGCCGCCGAAGAACAGCGCGCCGGTCAGGGCGACGAATTGCGGGAGCAGGGCGGTAAGGCGCGGCGTCTCCGCCGTCATCACCAGTTCGCCGACCTGGGCGCCGCCGGCGCGGACCGGCGTGCGGAGAATTTCGGTCTCCAGGGCGTCGGTGCCGCCGGCGCGGGCATAGGCCGCCACCTTCCGCCCCTGGCCGTCGAGCAGCTGGGCGCCGATCACCCGATCGGCCTTGGCGAGGGCGGAGATGGAGGCCGTGGCGGCGGCCGTATCCCGTTCCAGGAGCGCCTGTCCGGCCGCGCTGGCGGTGATCTCGGACAAGGCCACATGGCTCTGATGGGTCTGCTCTCGGGCCACGGCCCACTGTTGCAGCATGAAGGTCAGGCAGGCGGCGACCAGCACCACCACTGTGGTGATCAGGGCCACGCCGGCCACGCGCGCATGGAAGGTCGCGTGGTGGGCCGTGCCGGTCTTGCGAGGCTGGTCGGTCATGGCGCTCGGCGTTCTATCAAGCGCTTTACCTAGTCGATTTCCCCTAACGGTTTGCTTCCACGGCCCCGCTCGGACCTCGCCTATGAGGCGAATCCGGCGGAATCTGTTGCCTTTCCGACACAGTCACAACCGGTGCGCGCAGTTGTCGCGGGCAATCATAGTTAACCGAACGTGAATCTATTAGACGGTCCTTAACCTCTGGTTTACCTTGGCTTCCGGTAAGTTAATTCCACTGAGGGGTTTCCCATGGAAAAGGCGTTTGTCGCACAACGTGTCGCGACCAAACTGTTCTCGACGGAAGCGGCGGTCGACCAGGCCATGGTTGAAGCCGCCGAGCTGATGGCGGACCTCCTGAAGGCCCGTCAGGACGTGAAGGTGTCGATGGTGTTCGCCGACGACGTGCAGGTGAAGCTGATGGCGGCCGTCAAGGCGCTCAGCGAAGCCCGCACCGCGATGGTGGGCGTGCACAACGAACTGGCCGAAGCCCAGCTTCGCCTGGGCGTGCGGACCAAGATGAACGGCTACGAAAAGCCGCCCATGGCCCTCCGCGTTCAAAAGACCCTCATGCGCGAAGTCGGCTAACCCCCGACTTGGTTGCAATAGTTTAACTGGTGTTGCGCCCCTAATCCCGGTTAGGGGCGCAATGCATGTCGGACGTAACCATCCATCTGCTCTTCTGGGCCCTCTTCCTGGTCCTGATGTTGAGCGCCTGCGGCTTCGCCCTCTGGAAGGGTGGCCCCGCCGAGCGCCTTGGCGCCATGCTGATCCTGGGCTTCGCGCTGCTCTGGGAATTGGGCCGCCTTCTGCCTTCGAGCTTCAGCACCTTCATGCCCATCGCCCAGTTGGTAGGCGATGGCCTGACCGCGGTCGGGCTGCTGGCCATCGCCGTGCGCTACGCCAGCCTCTGGCTGGGCGGGGCGCTGATGTTCCAGGCGGCCCAGTTCAGCCTGCACTCGTTTTACCTGGTGACCGGCCGCGACGTGGATGCGCTCCACCGCCTGATCAACAACGTCAATCTCTACGCCATCCTGATCTGTCTGACGGCTGGGGCGATCGTCTCGTGGCGCGCGCGGGTCAAGGACGCGTCGAAGGCGGCGGCGGCGTAAGTCCGCGCCGCTCCAGGGTGGCCAGCGCCACCCCGGCCAGGATCAAACCCAGGGCCACGAACGCCATCCAGCTCGGCCGCTCGCCCAGGAAGGTCATCCCGACCGCCGTCGCCCACAGCGGCGCCAGATAGATCGACAGCGACACGAACAGCGGCCCGCGCCGCTGGATCAGGAACACCCAGCCGATGGTGGCCAGGCCCGCGGGGAAGACCCCCTGGGCGACGACCGCGATCAGGGCGGGCAGCGGCGGCCAGGCGGGCAGGGGCGCCGTGAACACGGCCGCCGCCGTGGCGTAGGCCGCCCCCCAGAGGGACATCATCAGGGCGCCGGCCGTCGCAGCCACGGCGGGCGCGTGCTTGGTCACCACATTGGCCACCGCATAGAGCGCCGCGGCGCCCAGGGCGGCCATCATCGCCACGGCCTCCACGGTCAGCCCGCCCATCAGCTTGGGCGCCAGCAGCACCGCCAGGCCTACGAACCCGAGCCCGACCCCGGCGCTGCGCTGCAGGGTCAGCCGGTCGCCCGCCACGAAGACGTGCGCCAGGGCGGCGGTGAAGATCGGAGAGGCGCCGTTGCACATGGCGTTCACCGCCGAGGGCAGGCTCTGGGCCGCATAGGCGAACAAGACGAAGGGCGCGGCCATGCCGACCAGCCCGACCACCGCATAGAATCGCCATGCCGGATCGCGCGGCGGCGGCAACCTCTGGCGCTGGATGGCCAGGACGATCGCTAGGGTCGCCACTGCGATCCATAGCCGCAGGGCCGCGTTCCAGACCGGTGAAATGTACTCCACGGCGATCTTCAGGGCGGCGAAGGCCGAGCCCCAGGCGATGACGAGGAAAGCCATCACCAGCCAGTCGATCGGTTGCGGACGGCTCGTCATCCAGCCTTGAGATCATGGGTCGCCCCGCGCACCAAGCGGTCGCGTCATCAGTTCCGCTCACATCGGGTTTCGAAAACTTTCGCTTGATCCGGGGCGGAAACCAGGGTTTCTCCGCGGCGGGCCACGCCCCCCCAACGGGGCGCTGCTCATCTGTAAGGATGGGAGACATCGCTATGACGACCCTCGCCACGCCGGCAATGCGCCCGGCTCGCCCCGAGTTTTCATCCGGGCCCTGCGCCAAGCGCCCCGGCTGGAATCCCCAAAATCTCCAGAACGCCGTCCTCGGCCGATCGCATCGGTCGAAGCTGGGCAAGGCGCGCCTGCAAGAGGCGATCGACCGCACCCGCCAGGTGCTGGAGGTTCCGGAGGACTACCTGATCGGCATCGTGGCCGGTTCCGACACCGGCGCCGTCGAGATGGCGATGTGGTCGATGCTGGGCCCGAGACCCGTCCAGCTGCTGGCCTTCGAAAGCTTCGGCAAGGACTGGGTCACCGACGTGACCAAGCAGCTCAAGCTGCCCGCCGAAGTGCTGGATGCGCCCTATGGCGAGCTGCCGGACCTCTCCAAGGTCCGCAAGGACGCCGACCTGGTCTTCACCTGGAACGGCACGACTTCGGGGGTCCGGGTCCCCAACGCCGACTTCATCGCCGCCGATCGTGACGGCATCACCATCTGCGACGCCACCAGCGCCGCCTTCGCCCAGGACCTCGACTGGGCCAAGCTCGATGTGGTGACCTTCTCCTGGCAGAAGGCGCTGGGCGGGGAGGGCGCGCATGGCGTGCTGATCCTCTCGCCCCGCGCCGTCGAGCGCCTGGAGAGCCACACCCCGGCCTGGCCGATGCCGAAGCTCTTCCGGATGACCAAGGCCGGCAAACTGTCGCGCGACATCTTCGAGGGCGCCACGATCAACACGCCCTCCATGCTCTGCGTGGAAGACGCCATCGACGCGCTCAAGTGGGGCGCCTCCATCGGTGGACTGGCCGAGATGCAGCGCCGAGCCGACGCCAACCTGGCCGCCCTGGCCGAGTGGGTGGAGCGCACGGGCTGGGTGGAGTTCCTCGCCGCCGATCCCGCGACGCGGTCGAACACCTCGGTCTGCCTCAAGGTGGTCGACGCCCGCATCACCGCGCTCTCCGACGAGGCCCAGGCCGACTTCGCCAAGAAGCTGGCCTCCGCCCTTGAGAAGGAAGGCGCGGCCCTGGACATCGGCGGCTATCGCGACGCCCCGGCCGGTCTTCGGATCTGGTGCGGCGCCACGGTGGAGACCTCCGACATCGAGGCCCTGACCCCCTGGCTCGACTGGGCCTTCGCTTCGACCCTCGAAGCGCTCCAGACCGCCTAAGCCCTAAACCCCCTCAGTCGCTTCGCGACAGCTCCCCCAGAGGGGGAGCATCCGGGCCCAAGATCCTCCCCCATTGGGGGAGGGGGACCGCGAAGCGGTGGAGGGGGCCTTCACCGATATCTCCGTAAGGACACCGCCCCATGCCCCGCGTACTGATCGCCGACAAACTCAGCCCCGCCGCCATCGAGATCTTCAAGCAGCGCGGCGTCGACGCCGACGTGAAAACCGGCCTCACCAAGGACGAACTGCTCAAGATCATCGGCGACTATGACGGCCTGGCCGTCCGCTCGGCCACCAAGGCCGACAAGGACGTCATCGCCGCCGCCGGAAACCTCAAGGTCATAGGCCGCGCCGGCATCGGCGTGGACAATGTCGACATCCCCGCGGCGACCTCCAAGGGGATCGTGGTGATGAACACCCCCTTCGGGAACTCGATCACCACCGCCGAGCACGCCATCGCCATGATGTTCGCGCTCGCCCGCCAACTCCCCGCCGCCGATGTCTCCACCCAGGCCGGCAAGTGGGAGAAGAACCGCTTCATGGGCGTGGAGCTCTACGCCAAGACGCTCGGCCTGATCGGGGCCGGCAATATCGGTGGCATCGTCGCCGACCGCGCCAACGGCCTGAAAATGAAGGTCGTGGCCTACGACCCGTTCCTCTCGGCTGAGCGCGCCGTGGAGATCGGGGTCGAGAAGGTCGAGCTGGAAGAGCTGCTGGCCCGCGCCGACATCATCACCCTGCATACCCCGCTCACCGACAAGACCCGCAACATCCTGTCGGCCGAGAACCTCGCGAAGACCAAGAAAGGCGTGCTGATCGTCAACTGCGCCCGTGGCGGCCTGGTGGACGAGGCGGCCCTGCGCAAGGGTCTGGACGACGGCCATATCGGCGGCGCGGCCTTCGACGTCTTCATCGAGGAGCCGGCCAAGGACAACGTGCTGTTCGGCGCGGCCAATTTCATCGCCACCCCGCACCTGGGCGCCTCGACCATGGAGGCCCAGGAGAACGTGGCCCTGCAGGTGGCCGAGCAGATGAGCGACTACCTGCTCACCGGCGCGGTCTCCAATGCGCTGAACTCGCCGTCGGTCACCGCCGACGAAGCGCCGAAGCTGAAGCCGTTCATCGCGCTGGCCGAACGCCTGGGCGCCTTCGCCGGCCAGATGGTCGATGTCGAGGTCAAGGCCGTGGACATCGCCTATGAGGGCGAGGTCGCCAACCTCAACACCCGCCCGCTCACCGCCGCGGCCCTGGCGGGCGCGCTGCGCCCGATGCTGGAGGACGTCAACATGGTCTCGGCCCCGGCCGTGGCCAAGGATCGGGGCATCACCGTCTCCGAGAGCAAGCAGGACGACAGCCCGATCTATGAGAGCCTGGTTCGGATCACCATCACCACCTCGCTGGGCAAGCGATCCTTCGCCGGTTCGGTCATGGCCGGAACGCCGCGGGTGATCGAGGTCAAGGGCATGGACCTGGACGCGCCGTTCGGCTCGACCATGCTCTATGTGAACAACCTCGATAAGCCGGGCTTCATCGGCGCGCTGGGCGCCCTGCTGGCCGATGCGGGCGTCAACATCGCCACCTTCAACCTGGGCCGGGTCTCGGCCGGCGAGGACGCCATCGCCCTCGTGGGTGTCGACCAGGATCCCACCGACAACCTGATCGCCAAGATCCGCGCCCTGCCCCACGTCAAGGAAGCCCGCACCCTGCGGTTCTAGGTCTGTTTTGCTTTTCCCTCCCCTTCATGGGGAGGGAAAAGGCGGTTAGCCCCCGGACAGCGCCCCGAAGATCAGCACCTCGTCGCCCTCGCCCACCACGGCGCGGACGTCCTGGGCGCGGTCGCCGTTCTTGAAGATGCGCATGTGGCGGCGGATGCGGTCCTGCTCATCGACCACGCGGAACTTCAGCCCCGGAAACCGGCGGTCGAGGTCGTCCAGCACCGCCTCGATGCTACCCCCCGCCGCCGTCAGCCGGCTGACCCCGTCCGTGTAGGAGGTGAGCTGGGAGGGGATGAAGACCGCGATCATGGCAGGGGCGCCGCGCTGACCGAATAGATTTCCGGCAGATGGGCGGCGATCGGCCGCCAGGCCTGGCCCTCGTCGTCGCTCATCCAGAGCTCGCCGCCGGTGGTCCCAAGATAGAGCCCCACCGAGGCGTCCCGGTCGGCGCAGAAGGCCTGGCGCTTGACGGTGAACCAGCCCTGTTCGGTGGGGAAGCCCCGATCCTGACGCTCCCAGCTCCGCCCCGCGTCGCGGGTCCGGTACACCGCCGGCTTGCCGCCCGGACTGGTGCGCGGCCAGACCTCGGTGCCGTCCATGGGGAAGACCCAGGCGGTGTCGGCGGCGCGCGGGTGGGGGACGATGGTGAAGCCGATGTCGCCGATCTCCTTGGGCATGGCCTCGCCGATCCGGTCCCAGCGCTCGGCGGGACGGTCCAGCCGGTAGATGCCGCAGTGATTCTGCTGCCAGAGGCGGTCGGGCATGGCCGGGGCGATGGCGATGTAGTGAGAGTCCTGGCCGTATTCCGGATAGGGATCGGGCATGAAATTGGCCTCCACCCCCTGGTTCAGCGGGGCCCAGTCGCCGCCTTGATCATGGCTCTCGAACACCCCGCCGCAGGAGGTGGCCAGGTACATGTGGCGCGGGTCGCGGGGGTCGATCTGGATCTGGTTCAGCAGCGTCCCGTCCGGGGTGCCCTCTCCCTCCGGACACCATTTCCAGTACATGGGATGGTCGTTGAAGCCGGCGACCCCGTCCCAGGTCGCGCCGCCGTCGGCGCTGCGGAACAGGCCGGGGGGCGAGGTCCCCGCCCACCAGACGCCGGGCTCGCTGGCATGGCCCGGTTCCAGCCAGAAGCTGTGGTCCACCGATCGCGCCGGCCCGTCCGCGCCCTCGACCTTCGGGAAGGCCGGCGGCCGCTCGGCCTCGGCCCAGGTCGCCCCGCCGTCGACGGAGCGGAAGATGGTCGGGCCCAGGTGGCCGGTGGACGCCGCCATCAGCAGGGTCTTGCCGTCGCGCGGGTCGAGCACCAGGTGGTTGACGATGTGGCCGAGGAAGATCGGGCCCTGCACGGACCAGGCCTTGCGGGCCGTGTCGCTGCGATAGATCCAGGCGCCCTTGCGGGTGCCCACGAGAAGCTGGGTGGCGGCCATGGCGTGCCCCTTTCTTCCAGGCCCCCAGGATTCGTCCGGGCGCGGCCGGGGTCAAGCCAACAGACTCCACCGCAAGGTGCTTGACTCTTTTGAGTCCAAAACTAGAACAAAGTAGGAACAGGAGAACAGAAGGCCATGTCCGGTTTTCGCGAGGTGCGGCTGGCCGCGCTCAAGGCGAAGATCGCCGCCCTCGAGGCGGGCGGACGGGCGGACTCTGAGTCCCTGCCGTTCGGCGATCCCCGGCTGGACGGCTGCTTCCTGGGCCAGGGCCTGCCGCTGGGCCAATGGCACGAATTCACCGGCGTGGGGATGGAGGTCGAGACCGGGGCCTCCCCTGCCGCCTTCGCCGCCCTTGTCGCCGCGCCCCTGGCCCGGCGGGGCGAGGCGGTCTGGGTGCTGCGGCGCGACGACCTGTTCGCGCCGGGCCTGTCGGGGTTGGGTTTTCCGGCGCAGCGGCTGATCCAGGTCTGCGCCCGCGACGAGGCCGAGGCCCTGGCCGTGGCCGAGGACGCGCTCGCCACCGCCGGCGTCACCACGGTCTTCGCCGAGGTGGAGGCCGTGGACCTCACCGCCGGGCGGCGGCTGCAACTGGCCTGCGAGAAACACGGCGCCACGGGGTTCGTGATCCGCCGCCGGCCCTATGGGGGGCTTGGCCGGCAGACGGCGAGCGGCACGGCGGCGGCCTCCCGCTGGAAGATCGCGCCCGCGGCCAGCGAGCCCGCGCCGGGCGAATTCGGCCTGGGCCCGCCGCGTTGGCGGGTCGAACTGGAACGGTGCCGGGGCGGGCGGCCCGGCGCCTGGCTGATGGAGGCGCAAGCCGCTTTTACCTGGGAGGCCCAAGATGGCCCGCATCCTCTGCGCCTGGTCGCCGAACTGGGCGATCGCCAACTGGCGCCGGCGGAATCCGTCCGACTCTCAGCCTAGCCCGTTCGGCCTGATCGAGACGGTGAAGGCCGTACGGCGGCTGTCGGCGGTGGACAAGGCCGCCGCGGCCGCGGGCCTGTTCCCCGGTCAGAAGGCCACCGACGCCGCGGCCCTGGTCCCCAACCTGGTCACCGCGGAGGCGGAGACCGAGGCCGACGCCGCGGCGCTGACCGCCCTGGTCGACTGGTCGGTGCGGTTCTCCCATGCGGTGGCGGCCGCTCCGCCCGACGGCCTGTTCCTGGACATCACCGGGGTCGACCATCTGTGGGGCGGCGAGGCCGAACTGGTCGCCGACTTCCGCACCCGCCTGGCCCGCAACGACCTCTTCTTCCGCTGCGCCGTGGCCGACACTCCGGGCGCGGCCTGGGCGCTCGCCCACTACGGCAAGGGCGCGGAGATCATCGCCCCGCCGAACGGACAGGCCGACCTGCTGGCCTATCTGCCGCCCGCGGCCCTGCGCCTGGAGCCCGAGGCCGCCGCCCAGATCGAGCGGCTGGGCCTGCGCTACCTGTTCCAGATCATCGGACTGCCGCGCGCGCCCTTCGCCCGGCGGTTCGGCAAGCAGGCCCTGCTGCGGCTGGACCAGGCCATGGGCCGCGCCGAGGAGGCGCTGACCTTCCGCCGCCCGCCCAATCCCTGGTTCGCGCGGCTGGCCTTCTTCGAACCGATCAGCGTGCTGGAGGACCTGCAGCGGGTGAGCCGCGACGTGGCCGCCAAGCTCTGCGCGCGGCTGGAGCTGGAGAGCCGTGGCGCCAAGCGCTTCGAGCTCACCTTCCACCGGCTGGACGGCAAGGCCTATCCGCTGACCATCGGCCTCTCCATCCCCGGCCGCGACCCGGCCCGGATCGCCAAGCTGTTCGCGCCCAAGCTGGAGACCGTCGATCCGGGCTTCGGGATCGAGGTGGTGACGATCACCGCCGAGGCGGTCGAGGTTCTTTCCGGCCGCCAGGCGCGGCTGGACGCCGCCCGCGAGGCCGCTCTGGAGGAAGGCCTGGCGCCTCTGGTGGACCGTCTCGTCAACCGCCTGGGCGAGGACCGGGTCTGGAAGAGCGCCCCGGTGGAGAGCCACGTCCCCGAGCAGAGCGCCCGGCCCGACGCCCCGCTCGGCGCCACGGTGGGATGGAACCCTGAGACTCCGCGACCCCTACGCCTCTTCCGCCGCCCCGAGCCCCTGGACCTCGTCCTGGCGCTCACCCCCGACGACCCGCCCCGCCAGTTCCAATGGCGCAAGCAGACCCACCGCGTGCGCCACGCCGAGGGACCCGAGCGCATCGGCGCCGAATGGTGGCGCGGCGAGATCGACGAGGTGCGGACCGATCAGGTCCGCGACTATTACCGGGTTGAGGACCAGGAGGGCGGCCGCTTCTGGGTCTATCGCGAGGGGCTCTACGAGGCCGGCGTCCCGGCGAAGTGGTTCCTGCACGGACTGTTCGGATGACCCGCTACGCCGAACTCCAGGCCACCACCAACTTCTCGTTCCTGCGCGGGGCGTCGCATCCGGACGAGCTGGTCTTCACCGCCGCCGGCCTGGGCATGGAGGCCATCGGGATCGTCGACCGCAACTCCCTGGCCGGGGTCGTCCGGGCCTGGTCGGAGATGCGGCGGCTGAAGGGCGCGGTCCGCGCCCTTACCGGCTGCCGCCTGGATTTCGCCGACGGGTCGCCGTCCCTGCTCTGCTATCCCTCCGACCGCGAGGCCTATGGCCGCCTGACCCGGCTGCTCACCGTCGGCCAGCGCCGTTCGGAGAAGGGCGCGTGCGAGCTGCACTGGGAGGACTTCGCCCAGCATTCGCAGGGCCAGCTGGTCCTGGTCGTCCCCCCCGCCCGCCTGGACGAGGCCTTCGAATGCGAGCTGAAGCGGATCGCCGGAGAGCTGCGCGGCGATGTTTGGCTGGCCGCCTCGCGGCCCTATGGCGCCCGCGACCTGCACCGGCTGTCGAAGCTGGCCGCACTCGCCGAGCGTTCGGGCGCGGCGATGGTCGCCACCAACGACGTGCTCTACCACGCTCCCGAACGCCGCCCGCTGCAGGATGTGGTCACCTGCATCCGCGAGACCTGCACCATCCATGACGCAGGCCTGAAGCTGGAGGCCAACGCCGAGCGGCACCTGAAGTCCCCCGCCGAGATGGCGCGCCTCTTCGCCCGCTTCCCCGGCGCGGTGGAGCGCGGCCTGGAGGTCGTCGAACGGATCGGCTTCGATCTCTCCCAGCTCAAATACGAATATCCCGACGAGCCGGTGCCGCCGGGCAAGACCGCCATCCAGCACTTGCGCGACCTGACCTGGGAAGGCGCCAAGACCCGCTTCGAGAAGGGCATGGGGGAGAAGGAGCGCCGGACGATCCAGCACGAACTGGACCTGATCGAGAAGCTCGACTTCGCCAACTATTTCCTCACCGTCCACGACATCGTCGCCTGGGCGCGCGAGCAGGAGATCCTCTGCCAGGGCCGGGGCTCGGCGGCCAATTCCTGCGTCTGCTTCTGCCTGGGCGTGACGGCGGTCGACCCGACCAAGGAGGACCAGGATCTGCTGTTCTCGCGCTTCATCTCCGAGAAGCGGGGCGAGCCGCCCGACATCGACGTGGATTTCGAGCACGAGCGGCGCGAGGAGGTGATGCAATACGTCTATCGCCGCTATGGCCGCCACCGCGCCGCCATCGTGGCCACCGTCATCCATTACCGCCCGCGCATGGCCATCCGCCAGGTGGGCAAGGCGCTGGGCCTGACCGAGGATGTCACCGCGGCCCTGGCCGGCACCATCTGGGGGAGCTGGGGGGAGGAGGTGCCGGACGGCCATGTGCGCCAGGCGGGGCTCGACCCGACCAATCCGGAGGTCCGCCGGGCGGTGAGCCTGGCCACCCAGCTGCTCAAGTTCCCGCGCCACCTGTCGCAGCACGTGGGCGGCTATGTCCTGACTAAGCGGCGGCTGGACGAGACCGTCCCCATCGGCAACGCCGCCATGGACGACCGCACCTTCATCGAGTGGGACAAGGACGACATCGACGCTCTGGGCCTGATGAAGGTCGATGTCCTGGCGCTCGGCATGCTGACCGCGCTGAAGCGGGGCTTCGAGATGATCCCGGCGGACGATGTCGGCCGCAAGATCACCGACATCTCCCACATCCCCCAGGAGGTCCCCGAGGTCTATGACATGCTGTGCAAGGCCGATTCCGTGGGCGTGTTCCAGGTGGAGAGCCGGGCCCAGATGTCGATGCTGCCCAGGCTCAAGCCCCGCAAGTTCTACGACCTGGTGGTGGAGGTGGCGATCGTCCGGCCGGGCCCGATCCAGGGCGACATGGTCCACCCCTATCTGAAGCGCCGCAACGATCCGACCCTGATCGACTATCCGCGCCCGGCCCCGCCCCATCCCCAGGACGAGCTCAAGGCCATACTGGGCAAGACCCACGGCGTGCCGCTGTTCCAGGAACAGGCCATGCGCATCGCCATCGAGGCCGCCAAGTTCTCGGACGACGACGCCGACGGCCTGCGCCGCTCCATGGCCACCTTCCGCCACCACGGCAATGTCGGGGAATACGAGGCCAAGTTCATCAACGGGATGGAGTCGCGCGGCTACGACCCGGAGTTCGTCCGCCGCTGCTTCAAGCAGATCGAGGGCTTCGGCTCCTACGGCTTCCCGGAGAGCCACGCGATCAGCTTCGCCCTCTTGGTCTACGCCTCGGCCTGGGTGAAGTGGCGCTGGCCCGACGCCTTCTGCGCCGCCCTGCTGAACAGCCAGCCCATGGGCTTCTACCAGCCGGCCCAGCTGGTCCGCGACGCGCGCGAGCATGGGGTGGAGATACGCTCCCCCGACGTGCTGGAGAGCGGCTGGGACTGCACCCTGGAGCCGGCGGCCAAGCCCGGCCGGCTGCGCGCCGTGCGGCTGGGCCTGCGCCAGGTCAAGGGGTTCAGCAAGGAAGAGGCCGAGCGACTGATCGCAGCGCGCCAGGCCGGGGTGCGCACCCTCGACGACTTCGCCGTCCGGGCCGGGCTCTCGCGGCGGTCGCTGGAGCTGCTGGCCGAGGCCGACGCCTTCGCCGGCCTCGGGCTCTCGCGCCGCCAGGCCCTGTGGGCGGTGAAGGGCCTTGCCGACGAGACCGGCAGCCTGAAAACCGCGCCCCTGCTGGCCGCCATGGGGGTTAAGGAGCGCCAGGTGGAGCTGCCCCTGATGCACCTGCCCCAGGAGGTGATGGAGGACTACCGGACCACCAGCCTCTCCCTGAAGGCCCATCCCATCGGCTTCTTCCGCGAGACCCTGAAGAGCTACGGCGCCATCCCCTGCAAGGATCTGGCCCGGACCTCCGACCGGCGGCTGGTGACGGTGGGCGGGCTGGTCCTGGTGCGCCAGCGGCCGGGCACCGCCAAGGGCGTCACCTTCCTGACCCTCGAGGACGAGACCGGCATCGCCAATATCGTGGTCTGGAAGGACGCCTTCGACGCCAATCGCCGCCTGGTGATGAGCGCCTCGTTCCTTGTGGTCCACGGCCAGGTGCAGAGCGAGAGCAATGTGGTCCACATCGTCGCCCGTCGTTTCACCGACCTCTCCGACCGCCTGGCCCAGATGCGGGACGACGACGGCCCGGCCCCCAGGCTCCACGACCGCGTCACCGGCGCCCTGGTCCGTAGCCGCGACTTCCACTGAGGCTTGACCCGGAAGCGTTGCAGGCAAATCCTCCCGCACAACCAACGGGCGGGGGGAAACGCCATGCTTCGGTGCTGCGCGACGGTCTTGGGCGCCTTGATGCTGGCCGGGTCGGCCCAGGCGCAGGTCAAGGTTACGGTCGAGAGCGGGGTGCTGGCGGGGACGTCCGGCGAGACCGCTGAGGTCTTCCGCAACATCCCCTTCGCCGCCCCGCCGGTGGGCAAGCTGCGCTGGGCGCCGCCCGCGCCGCCCGTGGCCTGGACCGGAGAGCGCGACGCCACCGCCAACGGCCCGTCCTGCATGCAGCCGATGAATGCCGACGGCTCGCCCAATGTCGGCGGCGCCAACGGGCCGATGAGCGAGGATTGTCTTCAGCTCAACATCTTCACACCCAAGGCCGCGAAGAAGGCTCCGGTCATGGTCTGGATCCATGGCGGCGGTCACCGTACCGGCGCCGGCTGGGTCTATGACGGCTCGAACTTCGCCCGCGACGGGGTCGTGCTGGTCTCGATCAACTACCGCCTGGGGCCGCTGGGCTATTTCGCCCATCCGTCCCTGACCCGCGAGGCCGGCGCCGAGCCCACCGGCAACTATGGCCTGATGGACCAGATCGCGGCCCTGGAATGGGTCCAGCGCAATATCGCGGCCTTCGGGGGCGATCCGAAGAACGTCACCGTGTTCGGCGAGAGCGCCGGGGGCATGAGCACGCTGGCCTTGCTCTCCACACCCAAGGCCAAGCCGCTGTTCAAAAAGGCCATCGTCCAGTCGGGGGGCGGCTGGTTCCCGGTCTCGACCCTGGCGGACGAGGAGGCCAAGGGCGCCAGGGCCGCCGAAAGCCTGCGCCTGGCCGGCGCCGACGCGAGCGTGGGTGACCTGCGCAAGCTGCCGGCCGCCACCCTGATCGCCAAGGTTGGTGGCGACTACGGCCCCTTCGTCGACGGCAAGCTGCTGGCCGAGACCCCCAGCCAGGCCTTCGCCGCCGGCCGCGCCGCCGACGTGCCGCTGATCATCGGCGCCAATTCGGGCGAGGATTCGCTGCTGGGCCCGTGGAAGCCGGAGATGGCCGCCATGATCCCGACCGCAGCGCGGACGGTCTATGCGGAGGAGGCCGCGGCCGGCGACGAGGCCCTCGGCCGCGCCATCTTCACCGATCGGATCATGGTGGGCCCGGCCCGCTGGGTGGCGGCCAAGGCCGCGGGCGGCAAGCCCGCCTGGCTCTACCACTTCTCCTATGTCGGGAACCGGTTCCGGCCGGTGATGACCCGGGCCTTCCACGCCGCCGAGATCCAGTACGTCTTCGAATACTGGGGCCGTCGCACGCCGATGAGCGTGGTCAGCGACGAGGACCGCGCCATGGCCACCCTCATGCACGCCTGCTGGGTCGCCTTCGCCAAGGGCGGGGCTCCGAAGTGCGGGACCCAGCCCTGGCCGGCCTACACGCCCAAGGGCGACCAGCTCATGGAATTCGGGGCCGGGAACGGCGTGCGCGCCGGCTTCCGCAAGAGCCGGCTGGACGCCCAGGAGGCCGTGACCCTGCCGACCCTGGCCCTGCCGGCGAACTGAATCGGCCCGCGCGGCGTTCCACGGACTTCTGAAGCTTCGGAGTCCGCGTCATGGCCACTCGTCCGACCTGGCAGGGCTATCTGCGCCTGTCCCTGGTGAGCTGCCCCGTGGCCCTACACACCGCCACTTCGCGCAGCGGCGATGTCTCCTTCAGCATGCTGCACAAGGAGACCCACAACCGTATCCGCATGATCCCCACCGATCCGGAGACCGGGCCGGTGGCGCGCGCCGACATCGTCAAGGGCTACGAGATCGAGAAGGGCCGCTACGTCGTGGTCACCGACGAGGAGATCAGGAACGTCCGGCTGGAGACCACCCGCACCATCGACATCGAGCGCTTCGTCGACGAGTCGGAGATCGACCGGCTCTATTGGAACGACCCCTATTTCCTGGCCCCTGACGGCGACATGGCCGTCGAGGCCTACAGCGTGATCCGCGAGGCCATGGAAGGAGCCGCCAAGGTGGCCCTGGCCCGGGTGGTCATGCACCAGCGCGAGCGGGTCCTGGCCCTGGAGCCGCGCGACCGCGGGATCCTCGCCTATACGATCCGCTCGAAGAACGAGGTCCGCGACCCGAAGGAGGTCTTCGGCCACATCCCCGGTGTGAAGCCCGACGCCAAGATGGTGGCCATCGCCGAGAAGATCATCGAGCAGCTGGAAGGCCCCTTCGATCCGTCGGAGTTCAACGACCGCTACGAGGACGCCCTGCGGCGGCTGATCAAGGAGAAGGAAAAGAACCACGGTCGGGTCGCCAAGGTCGAGGAACCCAGGGAGGCCGAGGTCATCGATCTCATGGAGGCTCTGCGCCGCAGCCTGGGCGAGGGCGGCGGATCGCGCCGAAGGCCCCCGGCCCGCAGGGTTCCCGCCAAGGCCTCCCCGGCCCGCAAGCCGGCGGCCAAGAAGCGGGCCTGACACGCAAACGCCCCCGCCTCTCGCCGCGACGCAGCTAAACCGCGGTGTTTCAGCCCAGGCGCTTGATCGCCGTCTCCAGCGGTCGCTCGCTGTCGGCGTAGTCCGCCCAGGCGGCTATCGTCTTCAGCAGGCCGGGCGCGGTGCGGATCGTGAAGCGCTTCGGGTCGAGCCCCGCCTTCACCTGGCTCCAGGTCAGGGGGAAGGACACCGTCGCCCCCTCCCGCGCCCGAGGCGACAGCGGCGCCACGGCCGTGGAGAGCCGGTCATTGCGCAGATAGTCGAGGAAGATCCGGCCGCCGCGCAGCGTCTTGGACATCTTGACCACGTACCTGTCCGGTGCGTCGGCGGCCGTGTGTTCGCAAAGGGTGCGGGCGAAGGCCTTGGCGGTCGGCCAGTCGAGCTTGCCCCTGGGCTTGGCCAGGGGCGTGACCACGTGCAGGCCCTTGCCGCCGGTGGTCTTGCAGAAGGCGACCAAGCCCAGCGCCTCCAGCCGGTCGCGCACGTCGCGGGCCGCGGCGACCACGTCGTCGAATGTGACGTCGGGCCCGGGATCCAGGTCGAAGATCAGCCGGCCGGGGACCTCCGGCTCATGCGGCCGGCAGTTCCAGGGATGGTATTCGGTCGCCCCGGTCTGGGCGAAGGCGATCAGGCCCTCGATGCGGTCGATCTGCTGGTAGGGCTTGTGGTCGCCCAGCACCTTGACCTGCTCGATCAGGTTCGAGGCGCCCTTGCCCACATGGCGCTGGAAGAACTGCTCGCCGCCGATTCCGTCGGGGGTGCGGATCACCGAGCAGGGCCGGCCCTCGATATGCGGCATCATCCAGGGCCCGACGGCCTCCAGATAGTGGGCGAGATCGAGCTTGGTCACCGGCCGGGGATCGTCGGCGGAGTTGGGCCACAGCGCCTTGTCGGGGCTGGAGATCCGCACCCCCAGAACCATCGCCTCGCCCATCCTGACGCCTCCCCTCGTGGGCTTGGGCTGCGCCAGTTCGGCCTTCTCCGCCGGAACGGGAACCTCGGCCTCCACCTCCCGCGCCGGCTTGTCGGCGCGCAGGCCCTTGAAGGCGGCCTGGCGGACATTGCCGTCGCCCGTGAAGCCCGCGAACTCGATCTCCGCCACCAGCTCCGGCTTGACCCAGTGGATGTTGGCGTCCTTCCGCGGGGCGCCCGGTCCGGCGAACGGGCTCTTCCCGCTGGCGACCGCTTCCAGGGCCGGTAGGAGGCGGGCGACCACGTCGCGGCCGAAGCCCGTGCCGACCCGGCCCACATGGACCAGCTTGCCGCCACGGTTGACCCCCACCAGCAGCGAGCGGAGCTGGCCCTTCTCGCCGGTCCAGCCGCCGATCACCACCTCATGGCCCGCCCGGCACTTGGCCTTGGTCCAGGCCTCGCCGCGGCCGGAGCGGTAGGGGGCGTCCAGGCGCTTGGAGACGATCCCCTCAAGGCTCATGCGGCAGGCCGACCGCAGCACCGCGTCGCCGGACCTCTCGAAGTGGTCGACATAGCGCAGCCGCGGACCGCGGTCGGAGAGCAGGGTCTTCAGCGCCGCCTTGCGGTCGCGCAGGGCCAGCGGGCGTAGGTCCCTGCCGTTCGCGAACAGCAGGTCGAAGGCGAAATAGATCAGGTCGCCTGTGTCGCCGTCAGACAGGGCCGCCTGCAGGCCGTGGAAGCTGGGCGCGCCGTCGTGGTCCAAGGCCACGGCCTCGCCGTCCAGCATGCAGTCGGGCAGCTCGGCCGCCGCCGCCGCGATGGCCTTGAACTTTGCCGTCCAGTCCAGGCCCTTGCGGGTGCGGATCACCGCCTCGCCGCCCGCCACCCGCACCTGCAGCCGGTAGCCGTCGAACTTCACCTCGTGGCCCCATCCCGGACCCTGTGGCGGGCGGTCGACGGACTTGCAGAATTGCGGCTCGATGAAGGACGGCATGGACCCGGCCTCAAGCTTCGGCGCGGGCGCGGCCTTCAACGGCGTGGCGGTCGCCTTCGTCTTGCGCGGCTTCATGAACGGCTTGGGCGCCTTGCCCTCGCCCGCCGCGATAGCCTCCATGTCGCGGCCGGAAGCCACGGAGCTGGTGTTGTCTTCCAGCAAGGCGTCGGCGTCGCCTTCCTTGGCGAACGGGTCCCGATGCTTGATCAGCAGCCAGTTGTTACGCTTGCCGCCCTCGCGGTCGTTCTTCATCCGCACCAGGACGAAACCGCCGTGCAGGCGCTCGCCCTCCAGTACGATCTTCAGGTCGCCCTTCTTCAGGCCCTCATGCGCGTCGGTCCCCGGCTCGGGCGCCCAATAGCCGCGGTCCCAAAGCATGACCGAGCCGCCGCCGTACTCGCCCTTGGGGATGACGCCCTCGAAGTCGCCATAGTCGAGCGGGTGGTCCTCGACCTCGACCGCCAGCCTACGGTCGCGTGGGTCGAGCGAGGGTCCCCTGGTCACGGCCCAGGACTTGAAGACCCCGTCCAGTTCCAGTCTGAAGTCGTAGTGGAGGCGGGTCGCCGCGTGCTTCTGGATCACGTAGCGCAGGCGCTCCGAAGGTGCGGTCGCCTGCTTCCCGCTCGGCTCCGAGGTCCTGGAGAAGTCTCTCATCGACTGATAGCGGGCGAGCTTGTTCGCCATAGTGTCGACCTTCGGCTGGCTTGCGCGGTTCTTCTTCCCCGGCGAGCGCCTTGACGAAGGCGTCCCGCCAGGCCGTGACGTCGTCGCGTTGAACGCCCTCGTTGAGAGCGCCCCAGCGGCGGATTCGCTCCGCCAGCCCCATGCTCAGGGCCCGCTTCAGGGCGTCGGCGATTTCTTCGGGGCTGTTGGGATTGACGATCAGGGCCTCGCCCATCTGGTTGGCGGCGCCGGCGAACTTCGACAGCACCAGCACGCCGGGATCGTCCGGATCCTGGGCGGCGACGAATTCCTTGGCCACCAGGTTCATGCCGTCGCGCATGGGGGTGACCAGGCCGACCTTGGCGGCGCGATAGACCCCCGCCAGCTCGTCGCGGCGATAGTTTCGGTTCACATAGCGGACCGGATTCCAGTCGATGTCGGCATATTCGCCGTTGATCCGGCCCGACAGGGCGTCCAGCCGCGCGCGGATCTCCTGGTAGGAATCGACACCCTCGCGGCTCACCGGGGCGATCTGCAGCATCAGCACCTCGCGGCGCAGGTGCGGATTGTCGGCCAGCAGGCGCTCGAAGCCCAGGAACCGTTCCTCCAGGCCCTTGGAATAGTCCAGGCGGTCGACGCCCACGATCATCTTGCGGAAGGCCGTGTGGGCCGCCATCACCCCGAAGGTGCGCTCGGCCCGCTGGCCCGCCACCATCTCGGCGAATTCGACCGCGTCGATGCCGATGGGGAAGTCGCCCACCTGGACGGTCTTGCCGAACGCCCGCAGCCTCGTCTCGTCGACGATGTCGCCGCCCGCCTCGCTCAGCACGTATTCCTCGAAGGCCTGGCGGTATTCCGGCGTCTGGAAGCCGACCACGTCGTAGTCGAACAGGGCCTCCACCAGCTTCCTGTGGCGCGGCAGGGTCGCCACCAGCTGGTGGGCGGGCCATGGGATGTGCAGGAAGAATCCGATCCGGTTCTCGATCCCCAGCGCCCGCAGCTCTCGGCCGAGCGGGATCAGGTGGTAATCGTGGATCCAGATCAGGTCACCCTCCTCGATGAGGGGGCGCAGGGTCTCGGCGAACCGGCGGTTCACCCGCTGATAGCCCTCGTCGAACGAGCGGTCGTAGGCGGTCAGGTCCTGGCGGTAGTGGAACAGCGGCCAGAGCGTCTTGTTGGCGTAGCCGTTGTAATATTCGCTGACGTCGGCTTCCTCGAGATCGACCGTGGCCACCGTCACACCGTCCGCGATCTGCATCGAGAGCTGGCCGGTGAATTCCGGCGCGGTCTTGCCGCTCCAGCCGAACCACAGGCCGGAATATTCGCGCAGGGCCGCCGAGAGCGCCATGGCCAGGCCGCCCACGCTCTCGTCGCCCTTGCCGCTGGGCGGGTTGACCCGATTGGAGACCACGATCAGGCGGTTCATGACGCGGCCTCCAGCCAGACCAGGGCGGCCTCGACGTCGACCAGTTGGTAGCGCGCCACCGTGCGGCGCCGGGGCCCCACGAGGACTCCGTAGCCGCCCAGGGTATTGACGGCGAAGAAGCCGTGCTCGTCGGTCAGGTCGTCGCCCAGGAAGACCGGTACGGCGCCGGTGAAGGGCGGTTCGGTCATGAAGGCGCGAATGGAGTCGCCCTTGCTGGCGCCGGGGGTGCGCAGCTCCACCACCATGTCGCCGGGCTGGCACGCCAAGCCGGTCTCGTCGGCGATCGCCTGGGCCAGGTCGCGGGCCGCCTGGGCCAGGTGCGGCGCCTGGCGATAGTGCAGGGCGAGGCTGAGCGCCTTGTCCTCGATAAGCAGGTTCGGGTCGCGGACGGCGAACTCGGCGAGCCGCGCCGCGGCCTGGCCCAGGGCCGGATGCGCCGCGGCCTGGCCCACCACGCCGCGGGCGTCGCGGCGGACCAGGCCGTGGATGGCGGCGACGGTGGTCACCCGGCCTTCCAGGATGTGGTCGATATCCTCCAGCGAGCGGCCGCTGACCACGGCTAGGCGGCCGTCCAGTCCCAGCAGCAGGCGCTCGATCAGGTTGGTGCGGCGCGGATCGGGGCGCACGTCCTCAGGACGCTCGGCGATGGTCGCCAGGGTGCCATCCAGGTCCAGGAACAGGGCCGTACCCGCGAGCGTCAGGCGCGCCGGGGGGGCTTCGAGCCCGATCTGCAATTCCGCGATGCTCATGAATTCCTTTGGATGCGCCCACCGGCAAGGAAACGCTCGCCAGCGTGGATCGATCCATTTCCTCCCGTTCCAGGTGGTGAACTACGGACCAGGGCTTGACGTTGCGTCCCCGAACACGGCTATGCGCATTTCGAGCGCAATCTCTCGAAAAGGTGACTTCGATGGCCGAGCAGCCTCTCGCCGATGTGATCGTCCTGTTCGGCGGCACGGGCGACCTCGCCCAGAAGATGCTGTTCCCGTCGTTGTACTTCCTGGACGCCGACGGATTCCTCGCCGAAGGCTTCCGGGTCATCGCCACCGCGCGCGCCGAAATGAGCCCCGAGGCCTTCAAGGCCTTGGTCAAGGAGGCGGTGGGCGACCGCGCGGGCCCCTCGGGACTCGATGACAAGGTCTGGGCCCGGTTCGAGGCTCGGCTGGACTATGTGGGCGCCGACGCCACCACCCCGGACGGCGCCGCGGAGCTGAAGGCCGTCATCGGCCCGGCCAAGACCCCGATCTTCTATCTGGCCGTTTCGCCCAGCATCTATGGTCGCGTCTGCGCCGCCCTGGCGGCCGCGGGCCTGGCCACGCCCCAGACCCGTATCGTGCTGGAAAAGCCCATCGGCCGCGACCTGGCCAGCTCCAAGGTGATCAACGGCGCGGTGGCCCAGGTCTTCGCCGAGGAGAGCATCTTCCGGATCGACCACTATCTCGGCAAGGAGACGGTGCAGAACCTGCTGGCCCTGCGCTTCGCCAATGTCCTGTTCGAGCCGCTATGGAACAACCTGACCATCGACCACGTGCAGATCACCGTGGCCGAGACGGAAGGCGTGGGCGATCGCTGGCCCTATTACGACGAGTACGGCGCCCTGCGCGACATGGTGCAGAACCACATGCTGCAGCTCCTGTGCCTGGTGGCCATGGAGCCGCCGTCGGACATGGAGCCGGACTCGGTCCGCGACGAGAAGGTCAAGGTGCTGCGCTCCCTGCGCCCGGTGACCCGCGCCGACGTCCAGGCGGTCAGCGTGCGCGGCCAGTACACGGCCGGGGTGGTGGGCGGCGAGAGCGCCGCGGGCTACGCGACCGAGCGCGGCCAGCCGTCGGAGACCGACACCTTCGTCGCCCTGCGGGCCGATATCGACAACTGGCGCTGGGCCGGGGTGCCGTTCTTCCTGCGCACCGGAAAGCGGCTCCCCGAGCGACGCACCCAGATCGCCATCCAGTTCAAGGCGGTGCCGCATTCGATCTTCGACGCCGCGGCCGAGGCCGACCTGCAGGCCAACCGGCTGGTCATCGACCTGCAGCCCGACGAGGACATCGAACTGCTGATGATGAACAAGGCGCCGGGCCTCTCGGAGGGCGGCATGCGGCTGCAGTCCCTGCCGCTCTCGCTGTCCCTGGCCAAGGCCTATTCCGGCCCCAACGCCCGCCGCCGCATCGCCTATGAGCGGTTGATCCTGGACGTGATCGCCGGCAACCGCACGCTGTTCGTCCGCCGCGACGAGGTGGAGCGGGCCTGGGAATGGATCGACGGCGTGGCCGACGCCTGGCGGGAATCCGGCATGGCGCCGAAGCCCTATGCGGCCGGATCCTGGGGCCCCTCGGGCGCCTTCGCTCTGATCGAGCGCTCGGAGCGGGCCTGGTACGATTGAGCCGCCCGCGAGCCCGGTGCGCGAAAAGGATTCATCGCACCGAGGCCCAGGGTTTCGACAGCATGGTCGCGCAGTTGATCAGCCCCACCAGGGAATAGGTCTGCGGATAGTTGCCCCACAGCTCGCCGCCGTCGAAGGCGATGTCCTCCGACAGCAGCCCCGCCGCCGTGCGGCGGCCCAGCATCTCGGTGAACAGCGCGCGGGCCTCGGCCGCGCGGCCCGACAGATGCAACACCTCGATGAGCCAGAAAGTGCAGATGTTGAAGGCGGTCTTGGGTTCGCCGAAGTCGTCGGGTTGGGCGTAGCGCAGCATGAAGGACCCCCGGCGCAGACCCGTCTCCACCGCCGCTATGGTGGCGGCCATGCGCGGGTCGTCGGGGCTGACGAAGCGGACATCGACCAGTTGCAGCAGGCTGGCGTCCAGCTCGTCGCCGCCGAAGGTCGCGGCGAACCGGCCGAGCTCGGCGTTCCAGGCGCGGGTCTCGATGGTCAGGCGCACCTTGGCGGCCCGTTCGTTCCAGAAATCGGCCCGTTCCAGCAAGCCGAGCTTGGCCGCCGCGTTGCCCAGCCGGTCGCAGGCCGCCCAGCACATCACCGCCGAATAGGTGTGCACCGCCTCGCGGCCGCGGAACTCCCAGAGGCTGGCGTCGGGCTTGTCGTGCAGTTCGAAGGCCCGGTCGCCCACCGGCTCCAGGCTGCAGAAATCGTCGACCGTGGCCGGCCGGAACAGCCGCTCGTCGAAGAAGGCCTGCACCGTGGAGAGCACGATCTGTCCGTAGACGTCATGCTGCAGGTGTTCGTGCGCCTGGTTGCCCAGCCGCACCGGGCCCATGCCGCGATAGCCCGGCAGGTGCTCGGCGAAACGCTCGGTAAGAGAAGGCTCCAGCCCCACGCCGTAGAGCGGCTGGACGTGGCCGCCCTTGGAGCGGTCGACGATGTTGCGCAGGTAGCCGAGATAGTTCTCCAGCATGTCGGCGGCGCCCAGCCGGTTCAGGGCCTGGACCACGTAATAGGCGTCCCGCAGCCAGCAGTAGCGGTAGTCCCAGTTGCGGCCCTGCTGGCCGTCATGGGGCGGGTGCTCGGGGATCGAGGTGGTCAGGGCCGCGACGATGGCGCCGGTCTCCTCGTGGGCGCAGAGCTTCAGCGTGATCGCCGCGCGGATCACCGCCTCCTGCCACTCCAGCGGCACCGAGAGCGTCCGCACCCAGCCGCGCCAATAGTCGGTGGTCTCCTTCAGCATCCGCTCGGCGGTGGTGGCGAGGTCGGAATCGAAGCCCTCGTCGGGGCCGAGGAACATGGCGATCGGCTCTTCCAGCCGAAACAGCCGCTCGTGTTCGATATGCCCCACCGGGGCGTCGGTGGTCATCCGCAGGGTCATCTCCCCGCCCACATAGCGGATGTGGTTGGAGCCGGAGGTCCGCGCGAGCGGCGTCTGGCCCCAGTTGACCGTCGGACGCAGGCGCACCCGGATACTGGCCGTGCCGGTCAGCGGCCGCACGATGCGGATGAAGGCCATCGGCCGGTAGACCCGTCCGAACTGGCGATAGCGCGGGCAGAAGTCGATCACCTGGACCACGGCGCCCGACTTGTCGGTGATCTCGGTCGAGAGGATCGGGGTGTTGCGCAGGTAGCTCTGGCGGACGCTGGCCTGGTGCTCCAGCTCCACCGCCCAGAGTCCCTGGGCCTCGGGGTCCTCGTCAGGATCGCGCCCGCCCAGCAGGGCCGAGAACATCGGATCCCCGTCGACCCGCGGCGCGCAGGCCCAGACGAACCGCCCGGCGCGGTCGATCAAGGCGCTTGCCGCGCAGTTGCCGATAGGGAACAGGTCGAGGGTCTGGGTCATTGGTCAGGAATCCGCGAGCGGCATGAACGGTTCAAGGGAGACACCATGCGTGCGTGGTTTGATAGTCTGCGATCCGAATCGTCTCGTGCTACCTGTGCGTCATGACACCGGTTACCATCCCCAAGGAGCCTAGGATGATCCGCGACCGCCGAGCCCGCATTGTCGCGACCCTCGGCCCCGCCAGTCGGGGGGTGGCGAAGATCGCCGAACTCGCCCGCGCCGGCGCCGATGTGTTCCGGGTCAATTTCAGCCACGGCGCCCATGGCGACCACGCCCGGACCATCGCCGACGTCCGCGCGGCCGAGGCCGTGGTCGGCCGGCCGCTGGCGGTGCTGGCCGATTTGCAAGGCCCGAAGATCCGCCTGGGCGAGTTCGCGGACAGGACGGTGCGGCTGAAGCCCGGCCAGGACTTCCGCCTCGATCTGTCCGACGTCCCCGGCGACGCCAGCCGCGTGGGCGTGCCCCTGGCCGAGGTGTTCGCCGCCCTGCGGCCGGACGCCGACATCCTGCTGGATGACGGCAAGGTGCGGCTGAAGGTCCGCCGCTGCGGGCGCGACTTCGCCGATACGGTGGTGGTCTCGGGCGACAGCCTTTCCGACCACAAGGGCCTCAACCTGCCGGGCCTGGCCATCCCGATCCCGGCCCTGACCCCCAAGGACCGCGAGGACCTCGCCTTCGCGCTCAATGAGGGCGTTGACTGGGTGGCGCTCTCCTTCGTCCAGCGAGCCTCCGACATGGCCGAGTTGCGCCAGATCGTCCAGGGCCGCGCCAGCGTGCTGGCCAAGATCGAAAAGCCCGCCGCGCTGGAGGCCCTCGATGAGATCCTCGACCTCTGCCAGGCGGTGATGGTGGCCCGCGGCGACCTGGGGGTGGAGCTCAATCCCGAGGACGTGCCGGTGGTGCAGAAGGCCCTGATCCGGGCGGCGCGCACCCGCGGCATCCCGGTGATCGTGGCCACCCAGATGCTGGAATCGATGATCCACTCGCCGACGCCAACGCGCGCCGAGGCCTCCGACGTGGCCGGCGCGGTCTATGAGGGCGCCGACGCGGTCATGCTCTCGGCCGAGAGCGCGGTGGGCGACTATCCGGTGGAAGCCGTGACCATCATGGACCGCATCCTGACCCGGGTGGAGCATGACCCGCGCTGGAGCGAGCTGATGCGGGCCGAGTATCCGGTGGAGGACGCCGACGCCGACGCCCTGGTGGCCGCCGCCCGCCGCGCCGCGGAGGCCGCCTCCACCGCCTGCCTGGTCACCTTCACCACAACCGGCCAGACTGCGCTCAGGATGGCGCGCGAACGGCCGCTGCAGCCGATCCTGGCCTTGACCCCGTACGTGGCGGCGGCGCGCAAGCTGGCCCTGGTCTGGGGCGTGGAGTCCAAGGTGACCGAGTCGATCCTTGATCCCGAGGATCTCACCAAGGCGGCGGTGGAGCAGGCCGTGGCGATGGGCCTGGCCGGCCCGGGCCAGCGGGTGCTGATCCTGGCGGGCCTGCCCATGGGCTCGCCCGGCGCGGCCAATATCCTGCGGCTCGCCCATACCCCGCGCCGCTAGCGCACCCTGACGGGCACGCCCGCGCCGCCGCGGGCGTGGACCTCGATGCGAGGGCCGACGCGCTCGAAGCCCAGATCGATCCTGGCGTCGCCGACCCTAAGGCCCTCGATCCAGAACCGATCGATGCCGATCGGCAGGTGCGGGTCGCGGACATCGACCTCGCCCTTGGCGCCGTCGATGTGGATGCCCAGACACGCCTGGACCATCATGAACACCGAACCCGCCGCCCAGGCCTGGGGCAGGCAGGCCACGGGGTAGGCCACCGGCGGCTCGCCGGCCATGCGTGGGAAGCCGCAGAACAGCTCGGGCAGGCGCATCTCGTAGTTGGCGGCCGTTTCGAACAGGCTCGAGGTCAGGGACACCACCCCCTCGCGCTCGCCGTAGAGCGACAGCCCCATGGCGCAGAGCGCGGTGTCGTGCGGCCAGACCGATCCGTTGTGATAGCTCATCGGGTTGAAGCGCGGCTGGCCGGTGCCGAGCGTCCGCACCCCCCAGCCGGAATCGAACGCCGCCGACAGGATCCGCTTGGTCACCCGGCGCGCCCGGTCGGGGGACGGCAGGCCGGAGAACAGCAGGTGGCCGGGGTTGGAGGACAGCACCTCGCAGAGCGCGCCCTCGCCGTCGATGGCGATGCCATAATAGCCCTGGTCCTCCATCCAGAACAGCCGCTCGACCGCCTCGCGGATCTGCTCGGCGCGGGCCGCCCAGCGCTCGGCGCTCGGGATGTCGTCCTTGCGGCGGGCGAAGCCGGCCATGGTCCGGAAGGCGCTGAAGGCGTAGCCCTGCACCTCCACCAGGGCGATCGGACCGTCGGGAAACCGGCCGTCCTTGTGGAAGACGCTGTCCTCCGAATCCTTCCAGCCTTGGTTGGAGAGGCCGGAGTCCTGGCCGCGCTTGTAGTCGATCAGCCCGTCGGCGTTGGTGTCGCCATAGTGCTCCATCCAGGCGGTCGCCGCCTTCAGGGCCGGCCACAGATCGTCGATCAGGGCGAAGTCGCCGGTGCGCTCGGCATAGGCGCCGGCCAGGGCCACGAACAGCGGCGTGGTGTCGACCCCGCCGTAATAGCGGCCGAATGGCACCTCGCCCAAGGCCGGCATCTCGCCCTTGCGGGTTTCGTGCATGATCTTGCCCGGGGCGGAGTCGCGGAACGAGGAGACTTCCTCGGCCTGGTGGGCGGCGAGGTAGGTCAGCACCCCCTTGGCCAGGCCGGGCTCGAACCACAGGATCTGCCAGGCGGTGATGATCGCGTCGCGACCGAAGGCGGTCGAGAACCAGGGGATGCCGGCATAGGGATAGGGACCGGTCTCCATGCGCGTGGTGAGCAGGGCGAGGTCGGCCTTGGACTTCTCCAGCCACTCGTTGAACAGTCGCCCGGAGGTCCGCAGCCGCGCCCCGTGCCGCCGCCGGGCTCGCATGTCCCAGCGCGCGCGGGCCGCGGCGTCGCGGAAGCGCTCCTTGCTGGGGATATGGCCGCCGTCCGATCCGATCTCCAGATAGAGCTCCAGCCGGCCCTCAGGCTGGAGGGAGTACATGTAGTCGGCCCGGTGCGGTCCCAGCCGCCCGGGCGGGTCGGAGAAGGTGATGACGCTGGTCCGCTCGACGGCGTCCAGCCCCTCGTAGCGGTAGCGCACCGAGCGGCCGTCCACCTCGGCCGCCCGCTGGTAGCCCCGCTTGGGGCGTTTCATGCCGCGCACCTCGAACATGTCGTGGAAGTCCGCGCCGAACTCCAGCGACAGGGGCAGCAGCACGACGTCGCGGCTGTAGTTGAAGCAACTGATCCGTTCGTACAGCCGCTCCGCCCACAGGAACCGCTTGCGCTCCACGTGCAGCACGCCCGGCGGACCCATGGGACCGCCGGGATAGGGCAGGGCCTGGTTGGCGCCGTTGGAGGTGAAGAAGACGTTGTCCTGGGCGATCGCCGCCGACAGCAGGGACGGCGGCTGCCCGGCCAGCAGCAGCCGGAACCGCGACAGGATGCGGGTGTCGTTGTGGAACAGGCCGTCGCCGGCGCCCAGGATGTCGCCAAAGGCGTCGCACACCACGAAGGTGTCCTTGTCCTTCAGCGCGAACATCCGGTGCGGGACGCGGGGCTCGCGGGTTTCGCCGTGCTCGACGGGCGCGTCCGGGGCCGGCGCGAGGTCGTCCATATGCCTCTGTCCTCAGCCGTTCGCGTTCCGACCATTTTCCGACGAAGTGGCCACCGGTTCGTCGAAGAAAATGGTCAAGCTCAAAGACTCAGCGAAATTCGATCCAAGCGGATCGAATTTCGCTCCGGCGCGACGTTCGGCGGAGCGGAGGTCCTGGCGTCCGCATAGAGATCGAGATACCGCCGGGCCATGGCCGTCGCCGAGAACCGATGCTCGAATCTGCGCCTCACCTCGCGGCGGTTCAAGCCCATGGCGCGCGTCACCGCCGTCACGGCCTGATCCTCGTCATGGACGATGTAGCCGGTGACTCCGTCCTCGATCACCTCGGGCACCGAGCCGCAGGCATAGGCCACCACCGGCGTCCCGCAGGCCATGGCCTCGATCATCACCAGGCCGAAGGGTTCTGGCCAGTCGATGGGGAACAGCAGGGCCGCGGCCCCGCCCAGGAAGGCCGACTTCTCCGCGTCGCCGATCTCGCCGATGTATTCGACCAGGGGCTCGGACAGGATCAGCGGCTCGATCTTTTCCTGGTAGTAGCGCAGGTCGGCGGCGTCGACCTTGGCGGCGATCTTCAGGCGCATGCCCAGCCGCTTGGCGATGGCGATGGCGCGATCGGGACGTTTTTCCGGGGAGATCCGTCCGAGGAAGGCCAGGTAGTCGCCGGGCTCGTAGCTCGGCTGGTAGAGTTCGGCGCTCATGCCGTGGTGAACCGTACCCGCCCAGTTGGCGAAGGGGATCGGCCGCCTCTGGTCGTCGGAGATCGAGACCAGTGGGAACTGCCGCCAGCGCCGGTAGACGTCGGGCAGGTCCTTCAGGTCCAGGCGACCGTGCAGGGTGGTGAGCGTCTTGCCTGGCGTGGCCTCGAAGAACGGGAAGTGCATCATGTCGGTGTGGAAGTGGATGACGTCGAACTCCGCCGCGCGCCGGCGCACTTCGGTGAGCTGGGTGATGTGGGCGGCGAGGTCCGACTTCAGGGTCGCCGGGTCCAGGCGGATCGCCTGGTCGCGGACCGACACCAGCCGCGCCTTGGTCTGGGCCTCGGCGCTGGCGAACAGGGTGACCTCGTGACCCAGCTCCACCAGGGCGTCGGTCAGGTGCGCCACCACCCGCTCCGTGCCGCCATAGAACTTCGGCGGGACGGCCTCATAGAGCGGCGGAACCTGAGCGATCCTCATGGTGTGCTCCTGGCGATGTGGGCAAGCCCCCTCAACAGGCCGCGCGGTTTGGAGGCGGGCCATAGGCATAGCTCCCAACCTGGGGGGATTGTTCCGCATTGCGGCGCCGAATTCTCGCCCGACAGGCGAATTGCGGCGGCGTTTGTCGCCCACAGGCGTTAAGGGCGGAGCATGATCGAGACCTTCCCGACTTCCGCCGCCCTCGCCGCCGCCGCGACCGCCGCCTGCCATGCGGCCCTGATCTCGGCCATCGACCACCGCGGCGGCGCCAGCCTGGTGGCCACCGGCGGCCGTTCGCCCGCCCCGGTCTATGACCAACTCTGCCGGTCGCGGCTGGATTGGAGCCGGGTGGCCGTCACCTTGTCGGACGACCGTTTCGTGCCCTCGACCTCGCCGGACTCCAACGAACGCCTGGTGCGCGAGCGGCTGCTGGTCGAGGCCGCCGCCGCGGCGCGCTTCGTGTCGCTCTCGCGGCCGGCCGACAGCCCCCAGGCCGCGGCCGACCTGGCCGAGCCCGAGATCGTGGCCCTGGGCTCCTACGACGTGCTGCTGCTGGGCATGGGCGAGGACGGCCACGTGGCCTCGCTGATCCCCGGCAGCCCGGTGCTCGAGGCCGGCATGGATCCGGCCGGGGACCGCCTGCTGCTGGGGGTTCCGGCCGGAGTCGGCTCGCCGCCGGTGGCGCGGATCACCATGACGATGCCCGCCCTGCTGCGCGCGCGTGCGACCCTGATCCTGATCTCGGGCGAGACGAAGCGGGCGATCGTCGAGGACGGCGCCGGTCTTCCCGTGCACGCCCTGCTGGAACAGGCTAAAGCGCCGATGCGCATCCTCTGGACGCCGTGAGTTCGAGAGCCCCCATGTCCCTCCATCCCGTCACCGCCGCCGTCACCGAACGCATCATCGAGCGCAGCCGCGAAGCGCGCGCCGACTATCTGGCCCGCATGGAGGCCGCCCGTCACCAGGGCCCCGGCCGCGCCAAGCTCTCCTGCGCGAACTGGGCCCACGCCTTCGCCGCCTCGCCGGACGAGGACAAGCAGCGGATGCGCAACCCCACCGCGCCCAACGTGGCCATCGTCTCGGCCTATAATGACATGCTCTCGGCCCACCAGCCGATGGAGCGCTTCCCCGCTCTGATCAAGGCCGGGGCGGAGGAGGTGGGCGCCACGGCCCAGTTCGCCGGCGGGGTGCCCGCCATGTGCGATGGGGTGACGCAAGGCCGCCCCGGGATGGAGCTGTCGCTGTTCTCCCGCGACGTCATCGCCATGTCGACGGCCGTCGCCCTGACCCACGACGCCTTCGACGCCGCCCTGCTGCTGGGCATCTGCGACAAGATCGTGCCCGGCCTGACCATCGGCGCCCTGGCCTTCGGCCACCTGCCGGTGATCTTCGTGCCCGGCGGACCCATGAGCAGCGGCCTCTCGAACGCCGAGAAGGCCCGTGTGCGCGGCCTGTTCGCCGAGGGCAAGGCCACCCGCGACGAGCTGCTCGAGGTCGAGATGAAGTCCTACCACGGACCGGGCACCTGCACCTTCTATGGCACGGCCAACTCCAACCAGATGATGATGGAGATGATGGGCCTGCACCTGCCGGGTTCGGCCTTCATCCATCCCAACACGCCCCTGCGCGACGCCCTGGTGGCCTACGCTCCCAAGCGCGCCGTCGAGATCGCCCAGGGGACCAACGCCTACACGCCGATGGCCGCGGTGGTGGACGCCAAGGCCATCGTCAACGCCCTGGCGGGCTTGCTGGCCACCGGCGGCTCGACCAACCACACCCTGCATCTGGTCGCCATGGCTCGGGCCGCGGGCGTGCTGATCGACTGGTCGGACTTCGACGAGCTCTCGGCTGTGACACCGCTGCTGGCGCGGGTCTATCCGAACGGCAGCGAGGACGTGAACGCCTTCCACGCCGCCGGCGGCATGGCCTTCGTGGTGCGCGAACTGCTGGACGCCGGCCTGGCGCATGACGATGTGGCCACCGTCGCCGGGCCCGGCCTGCGCCGCTACCAGCAGGAACCCTTCCTGGAGCATGGTGAACTGGTCTGGCGCGACGGGACCGCCCAGAGCCTGAACCCCGACATCCTGCGCCCGGTCTCTGACCCCTTCCAGCCGGAGGGCGGCCTACGCCTGCTGAAGGGGGGGCTCGGCCGGGCGGTCATCAAGACCTCGGCGGTCAAGCCCGAAAACCTGGTGGTCGAGGCGCCGGCCCTGGTGTTCGACGACCAGGACGATCTGCTGGCCGCCCACAAACGCGGCGAGCTCAATCGCGATTTCATCGCCGTGGTCCGCTTCCAGGGCCCGCGCGCCAACGGCATGCCGGAACTGCACAGCCTGACCCCGGTGCTGGGCGTGCTGCAGGACAAGGGCTTCAAGGTGGCCCTGGTCACCGACGGGCGGATGTCGGGCGCCTCGGGCAAGGTGCCGGCCGCCATCCACGTGACCCCCGAGGCCGCGATGGGCGGCGTGCTGGCCAATGTGCGGGACGGCGACGTCATCCGGCTAAACGGCCACACCGGCGAACTTGAGATCCTGGTCGATCCGCCGGAGCTCTCGGCCCGCGCCGCCGCGCCCACCCCGCCCGCCGGATTCGGCTATGGCCGCGAGCTGTTCGGCTGGATGCGCCGGGCCGCAGGCCCCGCCGAGGCCGGCGCCTGCGCCCTGTTCGGAGACGCCGCGTGAAGACCGTCTATACCGGCCTGGTCGGCGATGTCGGCGGCACCAACGCCCGCCTGGCCCTGGTCGACAACACCGGCCGCATTCGCAATCCGAAGACCTATCCGGCGGCGGAGTACGGCGCCCTCAGCGAGGTGATCGCCGAATATCTGGAGACCACCGCCGGTCGCCAGCGGCCCGACAAGGCGGTGCTGGCCGTGGCCGGACCCGTGGTCGACGGCGAGATCGAGTTCACCAACCTCGACTGGCGGGTCTCGGAGGGCGAGCTGATCGGGACCTTCGAGTTCCATGCCGCCAAGCTGATCAACGACTTCGCCGCCCAGGCCCTGGCCGCCCCGGTGATGGACGCCGACGATCTGCGGGTGATCGGCCCGGCGCTGAAGGGCGCGGAGGGCGCGCCGGTGGTGGTGCTGGGGGCCGGCACCGGCTTCGGTGTCTCCATGGTGGTGCGCACCGAGCGCGGCGACATCCCGATCTCCAGCGAGGGCGGGCACGCCGGCTTCGCCCCCTATGACGGGATCGAGGCCGCCATCTGGGCCAGCCTGCGCCGCACCCACGGGCGGGTCTCCATCGAGCGCATCCTGTCGGGCCCGGGGCTCCATGCCCTCTATCGCGGCCTGGCCGACGTGCGTGGCGTGGCCGCCGATCTGCGGGACGAGAAGGCCGTGCTGGCCGCCGGCCAGTCGGGCGGCGACCTGCTGGCCGAGGAGACCCTGGACCGCTTCTGTGAGATCCTCGGCTCGGTGGCCGGGGACCTAGCGCTCACCTGCGGCGCGCGCGGCGGGGTCTATGTCTCGGGCGGCATCGCCCCGCGCATGGCCGATCGCCTGGCCTCGGGCGGTTTCCGCCGCCGGTTCGAGGACAAGGGCCGGCTTTCGGACTATACCCGCGATATCCCGACCTCGTTGATCGTGCATCCCTATGCGGCCTTGGTCGGGGCGGCTCGCGTCCTGGAACAACTGGAAGGAAACCGCCTTTGACCCTCGCCGAGATCCTGAAGTTGGCGCCCGTGGTGCCGGTCCTGATCATCGAGGAGGAGGCGCACGCCGTGCCCCTCGCCAAGGCCCTGGTGGCGGGCGGGCTCTACGCCCTGGAGGTCACCCTGCGCACCCCGGTGGCCCTGGACTGCGTGCGGCGTATCGCCGGCGAGGTCCCCGAGGCCGTTGTCGGAGTCGGCACCGTGACCACGGCCGCGATGCGCCAGGCCGCGGCCGACAACGGCGCCCGGTTCGGGGTCAGCCCCGGGTTGATCGAGGGCGAGGGCGCCGACGGCCCCCTGCCGCTGCTGCCGGGCATCGCCACGGCCACCGAGCTGATGTGGGGCCTGCGGGCCGGCTTCACCCACTTCAAGCTCTTCCCGGCCAATATCGTCGGTGGCGTGGGCGCCTTGAAGGCCTTCGCCAGCCCCTTCCCGCAGGCGACCTTCTGCCCGACCGGCGGGGTCGACCTGAACAACGCCCCGGACTACCTGGCCCAGCCCAACGTGATCTGCGTGGGCGGTAGCTGGGTCGCGCCCCGGGCCGCGGTCCTGGCCGGCGACTGGGGCCGCATCACCGCCCTGGCCAAGGCAGCCTCCCAGCTCGGCAAGACGCCGGTTGCGGTCACTTAGAGCGCCTTGTCGAGCGGCTTCAGGACCGTTATCGACCCTGGAAGTTCCCCGCCCGGCGTTCCTGCACCGCTCGAACCCCTTCGGCGAAGTCCTCGGTGGCCCGCAGGATAGTCTGCTCGGCGTGTTCGTGATTGGTCCGGGCGCGGACTGCGGCGGCCAGTTCTCCGCGCAGGGTCTTGCGAGTGGCGATCACCGCCAGCGGCGCGTTCTCGGCGATCTCCCCGGCCAGGCGCTGGGCGGCGGCCAGCAGGCGCTCCTGTGGAACCACCTCGTCCACCAGGCCCCAGGCCAGGCCCTCCTCGGCGGGCACACGGCGGCCGGTGAGGAACATCAGGCTCGCACGCTGCTCGCCGACCAGCCGGGGCAGGGTGTGGGTCAGGCCGAAGCCCGGATGGAAGCCCAGCTTGACGAAATTGGCGGAGAACTTGGCCTCCGGCGCGGCCACCCGGAAGTCGGCCACCAGGGCCAGGCCCAGGCCTGCGCCGACTGCGGCGCCCTGCACCGCGGCGACGATCGGGGTCTCCACCGAGAACAGCCGCACCGCCTGGTCATAGAGGGCGCTGATCCCGCCCATGCCGTTGTTGGCGATGCCGTCGGACGAGACCAGGTCGGCGCCGGCGCAGAAGGCCTTGCCGGCCGAGGCCAGCACGATGGCGCGGATGTTGTTGTCGCGGTCGGCGTCCTCCAGGGCGTCGGCCAGGTCGCGCATCAGCCCCACCGAGACGTGGTTGTAAGGCGGCCGGTCGATGGTGACCGTGGCCACATGGCCTTCGGTGGTCACGGTCAGGCTGTCGCCGTAAGCGGTCTTCATCGTCTGGTCCCCAACAGGTTGCGGGCCACCACCCATTTGTGGACTTCGGTGGGGCCGTCGTAGATTCGCATGGTCCGCAGCTTGGCGGCCATCAGTTGCAGCGGCAGTTCCTTGGTCATGCCCATGGCCCCGAAGGTCTGCATGGCCCGGTCGACCACCTCCCACGCCATCTCGGTGGCGTAGGCCTTGATCATCGAGATCTCCTGGCGGACGTCGCGGCCCTGGTCCAGCTTCCAGGCGCAGTCATAGGTCATCAGCCGCGCGGCGTGGATGCGGGTGGCGGCGTCGGCCACCCAGAACTGGATCGCCTGGCGCTCCGACAGCGGCAGGCCGAAGGTCTTCCGCTGCGGGGCATATTCGCAGATCATGTCCAGGGCGCGCTGGGCCATGCCGATCGACCACGACGCCATCTCGATCCGCCGGGTGCCCAGCCGGAGCTGCATCGGCGCGAAGCCGTTCCCCTCCTGGCCCAGCAGCTTCCAGCCCTCGACCCGGCAGTCGTCGAGCGCGATCTCATAGGTCGCCGCCCCGCCGATCATCGGGATCCTGCGCAGGACGTTGAAGCCCGGTGTCCCCTTGTCGACCAGGAAGGCGCTCATGCCGCCGCGGGCGCCCTTTTCCTTGTTGCTCACCGCCATGACGATGGTGAAGTCGGCGTCCTCGGCCCGGCTGATCCAGATCTTGCGGCCGCGCAGGATCCAGTCCTCGCCGTCGCGCTCGGCGGTGGTCAGCATGCCGGCCGGATCGGCCCCGGCCCCGGGTTCGGAGATGCCGATGGCGCTGATCGTCTCGCCGCGTACATAGGGGGCCAGATAGGCTTCGCGCTGGCGCTCGTTCACCGTGGCCATCAGCATGCGCAGGTTCGGGCTGTCGGGCGGCAGGGTGTAGGGGGTGACCGTGCGGCCCAGCTCCTCATTGACCCCGACCATGGCCACGGCGGGCAGGTCGACCCCGCCCACGTCCTCCGGAGCGTCGAGGCCCCAGAGGCCGAGCGAGCGGGACACTTCGTCCAGCCGCTTGTGCTCCGCCGGGCCGATGCCGAGCCCGCCGCCCGAGGCTTCGCGCGCCAGGACGCCGGCCTCCAGGGGCATGAGCTCGTCCTTGACGAACCGCGCCACCAGCTCCTTGAGCATCCGGTGTTCGTCGGAAAGTGCGAAGTCCATGGCGTCCTCTCGGAGTTCTATGTGCGCCGCCGTGCGTAACGGCAGTCAAGCCAGTGTTTGAGCCGCAGCCCGTAGGGTCTCCACATGTTCGTCCAGCCGGGCGTCCAGCCGCGCGACGGGACCTCCGAGGCCGATGGCGAATCGCCGGCCGAACGGCGCGACGGGCAGCAGGACCGCCACCAGGCCGACCCCGTCGGTGACCAGGTTGCGGGTGTAGACATAGCCCTGGCGTCGTATCGCCGAGATGTCCTTCATGACCTCGGCCAGGGCGATCCGGTCGCCGTCCTCGGCGATGTTGATCCGGCGGATCAGAAGGTCGATATCGCCGTCCGGCAGCGCGCTCAGCAGCAGCTGGCCGACGCCGCTGCGCGCCAGGGGCCGAACGATGCCGGGCGACGGCGTGTAGTGCAGTGGCTCGGTCGAATGGACCACATGCACATACTGGGCGAAGAGATCGCTCTGGGTGCCGAGGATCACCGTCTCTCCCGTCCGGTTGCGCAGCTCCTCCATCATCGGAAGCATGTCGATCTCGCCGAACAGGGTGGCCGGGACCCAGCTGCCAAGAACGGCGATCCTCATGGTCGGGAGATAGGTTCGGCTGCGGCGGTCGTACTCAAGATATCCAAGTAGAACGAGACTCTTGAGCAGGGTGGCGCCGCTGGATACCGGATACGATAGATGATCGCAGATCTCCTTGAGCGAAAGCGGCCGGCGGACCCGGTCGAAATACTCCATGATTTCTATGACGCGTCGGGCCGATTTCACTGTGGAAGCGGTCATGTGTCGAGGGTCCCGGAAGATTTCCACATATATGGAACCGTCCTGCGGCGATGTGAAATTGTTGTTGGCGCCCGTAACGGCGCCTAGGGCAGGCGAGGCTAGTGTGGCGCGCTCGCTTTGCGCCATGATGGCCGGGATCGGCACGCCTCGGGAGGGCGCTTGATGGAACCTAAGACCTTGGCGGCCGCCGCGACGGGCCCTCTCAAGGGAATCCGTATCCTGGATCTCACCAGCGTGGTGTTCGGGGCCTACGCCACACAGATGCTGGGCGACCAGGGCGCCGAGGTGATCAAGCTTGAGGACCCGGGTTCGGGCCGCGGCGACGGCGGCGATATCATGCGCTGGGCCGGCCACGTGCCGAAGGGCGCTCCGCGCGACCTTGGCCCCATCTTCCTGACCATCAACCGCAACAAGCGCTCGGTCCTGTTGGACATGAAGGACCCCGAGGCCCGGCCGCTGCTGGAGGCCCTGATCAAGAGCTGCGACGTGTTCGCCACCTCCATCCGCTATGATGGGCTCAAGCGCCTGGGCCTAGCCTATGAGGACGTGAAGGCCCTGCGCCCCGACGTGGTCTATGTCCACGCCGCAGGCTACGGCTCGGAAGGGCCCTATGCCGGGGAGCCGGCCTATGACGACCTGATCCAGTCCGCCTCGGGAATGGCCGACCTGCTGCCGCGCACCGACGGCAATCCCACCCCGCGCATCCTGCCCAGCCTCATCGCCGACAAGGTCTCCGGCCTGTTCATGTCCCAGGCGATCACCGCGGGCCTGCTGCACCGCGAACGCACCGGCGAGGGCCAGTTCATCGAGGTGCCGATGCTGGAATGCATCACCAGCTTCACCCTGGTGGAGCACCTCTATGACCACACCTTCGAGCCGCCCACCGGCCAGTGGGCCTATCAGCGGGTGGCCAATCCCAACCGCAAGCCCTACCAGACCAAGGACGGCTACATCGGCCTGCTGCCGTACACGGACAAACAGTGGGACCAGTTCTTCGCCGCCGCCGGCATGGCCGAGACCTTCGGCAAGGACCCGCGCTTCTCCGACTATTCGACCCGGGGCAAGCACATCCACGAGCTCTACGCCCTGGTGGGCGAGGTCACTCAGACCAAGACCACCGACGAGTGGCTGGCCCTGCTGAAGCCGCTGTCGATCCCGGTGGTGAAGACCGCCCGGCTGGACGACCTGCCCGACGATCCGCACCTCAAGGCCGTGGGCTTCTTCGAGCGTTACGAGCACCCCCATTCGGGCCCCTACAACGCCATGAAGCCGCCGGTGAAGTTCACCGGCTCGCCCAGCAACATCCGCCGCCACGCCCCACGTCTCGGCGAGAACACCGAGGAAGTTCGCGCCGAGCTGGGGCTCAAGACCGACTGATGTGATCCGCCAGGGCCTCCGCGAGCGCCACGGGATTGTCTTCCTGGACGTTGTGGCCGGCGTCCGGGATCACGCACCAGCGGCCATCGGGGAAACGGCTGGCGAAGGTCGCGGCGGTGTCGTCGGTGACGATCCGGCTGCGCGCGCCGCGCACCACCAAGACCGGACAGGCGACGGTTGGAGCCAGGCCTTCCAGGTCGGCGAGCTTACCGAGGATGTGCGGGAAGTCCGGCGGGCGGCGGCGGTCCTGCCGTAGCCCGAAGCCGTCCGGCCCGGCCTTCATCAGGGCCTGGTAGCGGTAGAGCATCAGGTCGGGATCGGTCTGCGGGCTCACCGCCAGGGCCCTGGTGACCATCTCCTCGACGCTGGCCGTGCTGGTGATCGCGCCCATGAAGCCGCGCAGGCTGGCGCTGGCGGCGAAGTCCACGTGATCGACGACATCGACGAAGGTCAGGCTCGCCACCCGCCCGCCCAGGGCCGCCGCGGAATGCCCCGCCACACAGCCGCCCAGGGACATGCCCACCAGATGCGGCCGCGCCACGCCCAGATGTTCCGCCAGGGCCAGGACGTCGCCGACCGAGGCGGCGATCCGGTAGTCGTCAGCCCAGCCGCTGTCCCCATGGCCGCGCAGATCCATGGCCACGCAGCGCAGGCGCGGCCGGAGCGCCGAGCAGACCAGGTCCCAGGTGCGGGCGCTCAGCGATCCGCCGTGCAGGAAGATCGCCGTGGGGCCCTCGCCGCCCCAGTCGAGATAGGAGAGCTCGAGATCGCCGTTGCGCGCCCGGCCCACGGCGGGCGGATCTCCGACGGCGATGCCGCGGGCGGCGCCCAGCTTGCGCAACAGGTCGTGGTCCATCCGGCGCCCTCCGCCTCGCGGCAGGCAGGACGCCGGATGTCACCTAGCGGCAGTCAATCAGGCCGCCTTTCAATCAGGCCGGCGCGAACACCGGGACGGGCGGGCCGCCCTCGGTCTCCTGGAACCTGACCTTCACCTTCTGGCCGATGGAGAGCCCGTCGGGCGCTACGTCGACGAAGTTGGTCATCACCGCCGGGCCCTCATTGAGCGTCACATAGCCGATGGCGTAGGGGCCGGTCGGGGAGCGGTGCATGACGCTGTAGGTGTAGATCACCCCCTCGCCGGGGCTCTCCTCCCAGACCGTGTCCTCCGAGAAGCAGAACGGGCAGACCGCGCGGGGATACCAATGGGCCTGACCGCAGCCGTTGCAGCGCTTGATGAGGAACCGGCCCTCGGCCGCCGCGTCCCAGAAGGGCTTGCTCTCGATGGTCACCGCCGGGGCGGGGATCTTGCGGGTCATGACGGCGGGCGCTTCTTGAACGTCGCTCATGTCTAAGCCTCCCGTTCCATGATGAGGGTCGCCGCCCCGTGGCGGACGCCGAGCGAGCCGCCCGTGCCGTGGGCGAGCGCGATGTCGCAGTTGGGCACCTGGACCTTGGGGTGGGCCTCGCCGCGGAGCTGGCGCACCGCCTCGATCACCTTGGTGATGCCGCCGCGGTTGGTCGGGTGGTTGTTGCAGAGCCCGCCGCCGTCGGTGTTGAAGGGCAGCTTGCCGACGCCCGAGATCAGGTTGCCGTCGGAAACGAACTTCCCGCCCTCGCCCTTCTTGCAGAAGCCGAGGTCCTCCAGCTGCATCAGCACCGTGATCGTGAAGCTGTCATAGATCGAGGCGTACTTGATGTCGGCCGGCGTCACGCCCGCCTCGCCGAAGGCGATGGGGCCGGACCAGACCGCGCCGGAATGGGTGAGGTCCAGATCGCGCCCGCCCATGGGGCCCTTGGGGGACTCGCCGGCGCCCATGATCTTCACCCTGGGCCGGTTCAGGCTCTTGGCGATCTCGGGGGCGACGACGATCAGGGCGCCGCCGCCGTCGGTGACCACGCAGCAGTCCAGCAGGTGCAGCGGGTCGGAGATCATGCGCGAGTTCACCACCTGCTCGACCGTGACCACGTCCTTCAGGAAGGCGTGCTCGTTCCACTGGGCGTGATGGCTGGCGGCCACCTTGATCCAGGCGAGCTGTTCCGAGGTCGTGCCGTACTCGTGCATGTGGCGCATGGCGCACATGCCATAGGTGTTGTGGGTCGAGCCGCCGTAGATGCTCTCGTAGCCGGCCTCGGGCGGGCCGTCGGAGAGCTGGCCGGGCTTGCCGCCGCCGCCGCCCCAGCCGCCCTTGTTCTGGCGCGGACGGCCGGCCAGGGTGATCAGCGCCACCTTGCACTTGCCTTCGGCGATCGCCTGGGCCGCGTGGCCCACATGCAGCAGGTAGGACGAGCCGCCGGTCTCGGTGGAGTCCATGTGCCGGACGTTGCGCAGGCCCATATAGTCGATCATCGACATGGCCCCGAAGCCGGGCGCGTCACCGGCGCAGAAATAGCCGTCGATGTCGTCCTTGGTCAGGCCGGCGTCGGCCAGGGCGCCCTTGGCGCACTCGGCGTGAAGCTGCGGTGTCGACTTGTCGGGCGCGTCACGGAGCGGATGCTCGTACGCCCCCATGATGTAGGCCTTGCCTCTTATGCTCATGCGTTTCCCCGGAAATATCTTTGAAGAATGGATTTGGCTTATCGCAGCGCAGCAAGGGCGACAATCGCGATCGCCACCCCCTCGTCATCCTCCGGTCGTCTGAAAGACGAGCCGGGGGACCCAAGCCGAGTCGCCGAACTTGCCACGGCGCTTGGGTCCCCCGGATCTCGCTTCGCGAACCTGGAGGATGACGAAGGTGGGGTGAGCTACGCCAGGGTTTTCAGCTTCGCGATCCGTTCGTCCCGCAGCGCCGTGCGGCGGACCTTGCCGGCGTCGTCGCGCAGGGGCTCGTCGATGAACTCGTAGGTGCGGGGCTGCTTGTAGGTGACCAGGCGTGACGCCAGGTGGGCTCGGATGCTCTCCTCGTCGCGGGGCCCCTTGGTCTGGACGATGGCGTGGATCTTGTTCCCCAGGTCGTCGTCGGGGATGCCGATCACCGCGCAGGACTGCACGTCGGGGTGCTCCTCGAGAGCCGCCTCGATCTCGGCAGGATAGACGTTGGAGCCGCCCACCAGGATCATGTCGGTGCGCCGGTCGGCCAGGTAGAGATAGCCGTCCTCGTCGAACCAGCCGATGTCGCCCAGGCTCTCCCAGCCGCCTGGCAGGGTCTTGGCCGTGGCGCCAAGGTACTTGTAGGTCGGCGGCGCCCCTTCCGGCGGGCGCATATAGATCTCGCCCACCTCGCGCGGCGGCAGGGGCTGGCCGTCCTCGCCCACCGCCATCATCTCGCCGGCGGTGACCTTGCCCACCGAGCCGCGATGCTCCAGCCACTCGGCGCCGGAGATGATGGTCACCGCCTGGGCCTCGGTGCCGGCATAGAGCTCCATCACCGTCTCGGGGCCGACCCAGTGGATGAAGGCCTCCTTCAGCCAGGCGGGGCAGGGGGCGGCCAGGTGCCAGAGGGTCTCCAGGGACGAGAGGTCGTAGCGGTCGCGCACCGCCTGCGGCAGGTGCCAGATGCGGTTCATCATGGTGGGGACCAGATAGACCCAGGTGGCCCGGTGCTTCTCGATGGCGGCCAGGGTCGCCTCGGCCTCGAACCTCGGCAGCAGCACCATGTGCGCGCCCATGGCGAAGGCGGCCATCATCATGCCGAAGCCGGCGTTGTGGTAGAGCGGCGCAGGCAGCAGGGCGATGGAATCCGCCTTCAGCCGCCAGCCGCCGACCTCGGGAATGTCCTTGGTGCTGACCCCCGGCTGGCCGGCCAGGATCAGCTTTGGCCGTCCCGTGGAGCCGCCGCTGGTGGGCGCCTTGGAGACCGGCGCGGTGACGTCGGGCAGGTCGCTGTCGTCGTCGGAGAGCGCCAGCAGGTCGGAGACCGACAGCAGCGGCCGGTCGATCTGGTGCTCGAACTCGGCGATCACCACGGGGGTCTTGGCCAGCTCCATGATCGCTTCCAGCTCAGCCTTGGGCAGGCGGAAGGCCACGGGCTGGGGCGTCGCGCCCACCTTCCACATGGCCCAGCAGGCCACGGCGAAATCGGTGGAATTGGGCAGACCCAGGGTCACCAGGTCGCCCAGCTTCACCCCGTGGGCGAGCAGGCCGCGCGCCGCGCGGTTGGTGAGCCTGTGGAACTCCAGATAGGTGAGGGTGACATCCCCGCAGCTCACCGCCGGGGCGTCGGGCTTCAGCTCGGCCAGCAGTTTCAGCTTGGCGCCGAGCGAGATCATCTCGTCAGACATATGGGTTCCGTCCCTGGAAATGGATCGGGCTCTGGCGGCCCGCTGATCTTGAATGGGATGCGCCGCCGAAATGCCGGAGGCGGGCGTGACGAGTTTCCTTCGCGGCAGGCTTGGATGGCAAGCGTCGATTGCGGCGCCGGCCAATTCGGGCTTTAGGACGTCGTACAAGCGTTTGAGTGGGAGATGGTCATGTCCGTGGAAGAGCTGCTCACCCAGGAGTTCGGCACGCTGGAGCAGGTGGTCCGCGCGCAGGCCAAGGAGCGCGGCGCCAAGCCCGCCCTGGTCGACGCCAATCGCACCATCTCCTACGCCGAGCTGGACGAGCTGATGGACCGCATCGCCGCGGCCCTGCAGCGCGAAGGGGTGAAGACCGGCGACGTGGTCGCCGCCTGCGCCACTACCTCGGCAGAGTATGGGGCTGCCTTCTTCGGCGTCCTGCGGGCAGGAGCGATCGTCGCGCCCCTGGCCCCGTCCTCCACCCCGGAGAGCCTGGTGATGATGCTCCAGGATAGCGGCGCCAAGGTCTTCTTTCTGGACGCCGGCGTCGCCAAACAACTCGAGGGGGTCGCCGACCAGATCACCGCCCAGCGGGTGGCGCTCGACGGCTCATCGGCAGGCGTCGCCTTCGAGGCCTGGCTGGCCCCGAAGGGCGCGACGCCGGCCCCGGTCAGCGTCGATCCCGACCAGGGCTTCAACATCATCTATTCGTCGGGCACCACCGGGGCTCCCAAGGGCATCGTCCAGCCGCACCGCATGCGCTGGGGCCAGATCCGCCGCGGGGTCTATCCGGCCGACGCCGTGACCATGATCTCCACCCCGCTCTATTCGAACACCACCCTGGTCTCCTACCTGCCGACCATCTCCAACGGCGGCACGGCGGTGCTGATGCCCAAGTTCGACGCCGAGCAGTTCCTGAAGCTGGCCGAGAAGCACCGCGCCACCCACGCCATGCTGGTGCCGGTCCAGTACCGCCGGATCATGGAGCGGGCCGATTTCGACAGCTACGACCTGTCCAGCTTCAAGATGAAGTTCTCGACCAGCGCGCCCTTCTCCCCGGAGATCAAGGCCGACGTCCTGAAGCGCTGGCCTGGCGGGCTGATCGAATATTACGGCATGACCGAGGGCGGCGGCTCCTGCGGCCTGGTCGCCCACGAATATCCCGACAAGCTGCACACGGTGGGCAAGCCCTTGCCGGGCCACGACATCCGGCTGATCGACGAGGACGGTAAGGAAGTGGCGCAAGGCGAGATCGGCGAGGTGGTGGGCCGTTCCGGCGCCATGATGGTCGGCTACCACAACCAGCCGGGCAAGACCTCCGAGGCCGAGTGGTGGTCCCCCGACGGCCTGCGCTTCATCCGCACCGGCGATGTCGGCCGCTTCGACGAGGACGGCTTCCTGACCCTCATGGACCGCAAGAAGGACATGATCATCTCCGGCGGCTTCAACGTCTATCCCAGCGATCTGGAGGCCGAGATCGTCAAGCACGACGGCGTGCTGGAGGCCGCAGTGGTGGGCGTGCCGTCCGACAAGTGGGGCGAGACCCCGGTGGCCTTCGTGGCGCTGAAGCCCGGCCAGTCCCTGACCGCCGAAGCCCTGAAGACCTGGGTCAACGACAAGCTGGGCAAGACCCAGCGCCTCGCCGACCTGCAGCTCGTCGACCACCTGCCGCGCAGCCATATCGGCAAGGTGCTGAAGCGCGATCTGCGCGACGCCTATAAGGGGTCGGCCTCGTGAGCTCGGTGGCCGATCTCTGCGACGAGCACGAGGAGACCATCGAGGTCTGCGAGATCCAGTTCCGCGACTTCGGCGGAAACACCGCCTTCGCCGGCCCCATCCGCACGGTCCGCTGCTACGAGGACAACAGCGTGGTGAAGGCCCTGCTGGCCGAGCCCGGCGAGGGCTGCGTCCTGGTGGTCGACGGCGGCGGCTCCCTGCGCCGGGCCCTGGTGGGCGACATGCTGGCCGGCGACGCGGTGAAGAACGGCTGGGCCGGGATCGTGGTCTTCGGCGCCGTGCGCGACAGCGTGGTCCTGTCCACCCTCGACATCGGCATCAAGGCGCTGGGGACCATCCCCATGCGCGGGATCAAGCGCGGCGAGGGGGTGGTCGACACCCCGGTGGCCTTCGGCGGCGTGGTCTTCGTGCCCGGCGACATGCTGCACGCCGACGAGGACGGGATCGCCGTGCTGGCCGCCGATTCCGGCGACTGAACGCCTGCCAAAACGCCCGCTTGATCTGGCGGGGCCGGATGAGTAGGTTCCGCGCCTCGCTCAGCGGGCCCTTTCAACGGGGCCCGATGTCGTCTCTGGAGAGGTGGCTGAGTGGTCGAAAGCACCGCACTCGAAATGCGGCGTACCTGGAAGGGTACCGTGGGTTCGAATCCCACCCTCTCCGCCATCCTGTTTCGCGCCTCAGGCTAGCCATAGCGCGGGTGCGCGGGGGCATTTGTCGATGTCTGGATCGATCGAAAGTTCCCAGCCGGCGGCCCGTCCTTCGTCAAGTGCTTGATCGTGTTCCGCCAGCAAGAGCAAGAACGCGCCCAACGACGACCCAGCGGCCCAACGCGGGCGCGCGAACTCGTCTTCATGATCGAAGAAATAGACACCGGGCGTGGATTCGCCGACGGTGAGATCCAACCCGTATAGGCTGCCGCAGCCGTCCCAGAATAGTGGAACTGCCTGCGCGTGAAGCAGGCGCGTGACAAGGCTGTCGTCGGTCCGCCAGCCAACGTGGTCGTTCCATATCGGCGAAACCGCCAGAAAATCAGCAACCTGATAGATGCGCTCCTTGTAGAATTCCTCCAGATCGGCGGGCATGACACCGCCGATCAAGTCATTCACGTGCTCGATGATGCGAGCTGAGTGATCCTGCCGGTGGCGTTTGAGGACACCGCGGTCATCCAGAACCTGGCAGGCTTCGGACGGTGGGATTTTCACCGTGGTCCTCCGAGTCGTGGGGCCGGCGGGGGTTTTGGGACGCCCGCCCGAAGAATGTAGGGCTCGATCAGTTTGTCGACCTTGATGATGTGGGCAAGTATCTCTGCTTGGCTCGGAATTCGCCCCCCTAGGCCGCGAATGAACGCTGACGTCGCTTGCGTCGCGAGATTGTGGGCTTCAGCTTCCAGCGCAACCAGGTTCGCCAGCCGGTTCGGATCGGCCTTCGGGAACAGGTGACGAAACCGGAGGTCAACACGGTGGTGAACCTGACCCTCCCAGTCGCTTGCACGACGTCCGCTCGCGCGAGCGTACCTGGCCCGTCCCGCATCGCGAAGAGTGGTGACCTCGTTGTCCACTGAACGAGGGTTGGGGCGCTGGGTTGCACTGGGACGAGGCTTAGGCCCCCTTGGCGCAAAGCCGGCCTCTCGCTCGAAAAAGCTCAACGGAGTTCGCTTGAGTTGGGAACTGGCCGCCCGGCCAGCCATCAAGAGACCGGCGCCTTCAGCAAGCAGAACGGCCCCCGCAGGAGCGAGCGCAGGGATTGCCATCCAACTGTTGCGCTGAGATTCTTTTAGAACGACTTCCTTGAAGGCTGCCTGCTCCCGCCGAAGCTTCGTCATTTCGTCTTCTTGCGCTGACGGTCGGGCGGCTCTTGCGGTGGGCGCCGGCGGCGGTGCGGCTGGGATCGCTCGGTAGGCAACCGGAGTGGCCAGGGCTCGTGCAGGAGTCCAGCTCGTCGGGGTCCGATCGGCCGGTGCAAGGACGGCTAGAGTGCTGGCAGCCGGGTAGCCGTGCGCGGAGCCACCGCGCTGTTGCAGCGTCCGAACCCCTAATGTCACGACATCGGCAGGTCTCGGTGCGAAGGGAAATTCACCTGAGGCCCCGCAGGTCGCCTAGGTGGCCCGACCCGCCAGCTCTGTTTCAAGGTTTCTCGCCGCGACTTCGCGACGCCTACGATCCATCCATTCCGCAATGCTTTCAGCGCGCACGCCGTCGCGCGCCGGCTGGAACCCAGCCATGCCGATCTCTCCTCACACTGTTCAAGTGATTTGGTGTGCGGCTTGGTCCAGGCCGTGCGGACGTCCCCACCTCAAGCTCTACCTTACATCAAGCAGGGCTGGCTGTCGAGAACAAAGAGAGAACATTTCGCTCGCGGGGACCGGCTTGTTACAACACCTGCTTAGCCCGCAACACCCCGCCCCGTACGCCAAGCCAACCCCAGCGCCGCGACCGTCGCCACCGCCGCCAGGAACAGTGGCAATCCCGGCAGGACCTCGTGCCGCACCGCCCAGGCGAAGCTGAGCCCAAAGAGGCTCGGACCCACCACGGACGCCAATCCCATCAGCGCCTGGTTAGCCCCTTGGAGCTGGCCCTGTTCGCTTGGCCCCACGCGGCGGGTCATCAGGCCTTGCAGGCCCGGCGTCAGCAGGCCGGCCAGGCAGGAGATCGGCAAGCAGGCCATGTAGATCAGGCTGGTGGGCGCCAGACCGTACCAGATGAAGGCGACGACGCTGACGCTGGCGCCGATCAGCATGGCGCCGCGCTCCCCGAGGCGGGCGACCACCGGGCCGACCAGGAAGCTCTGCACCGCCACCCCCAGGACCCCGCCGGCCATCATGTAGAGGCCGGTGACCACGGGCGACCAGCCGTAGCGATAGCTGGTGTAGAGCACGAAGATGCTGGGCCAGACCATCTGGGCCAGCTGGTTGAGGAAGTGGATCCCGGCCAGGCCGAACAGCTCGTGATGCGAGCGCAGCAGCTTGAGGGAGCCGATGGGATTGGCCTTGCGCCAGTCGAACCGCGCCACCCGTTTTTCCGGCGGCAGGGACTCCGGCAGCACCAGGGCTCCGTAGAGCACATTGGCCAGGGTGAGCGCGGCGGCGGCCAGGAAGGGCAGGCGCAGGTTGACCTCGCCCAGCAGGCCGCCGATCGCCGGCCCCGCCAGGAAGCCGAAGGAGAAGGCCGCGCCCATCCAACCGAAGGCCCGCGCCCGGCCCTCCGGCGGGGTGACGTCGGCCACATAGGCGTTCGCGGTGGAGAAGGCGCCCGAGGTCGCCCCGCTGATCATCCGCCCGACCAGCAGCCAGGTCAGACTTGGGGCCAGGGCCATGAGCAGGAAGTCGACACCGAGGCCGCAGAGCGAGACCAGCAGCACCGGCCGGCGTCCCAACCGGTCGGAGACCAGGCCCAGGATCGGACCGGCGAACAGGCTCATCACGCCGCCGACCGTGGCGAACACCACGTTCCATTCCGAGGCCGCCGCGGTGTCGCCACCGGTGAACTGCTTCAGCAGGGCCGGCATGATCGGGATCATCAGGCCGAACGACATGGCCGTGGTGATCGCGCTGACGAAGATGAAGCCGAAGGCCGCGCGTCCGGCGGCCGGCGGCGCCCCTAGCGCGACATCCACGGTTTCGATTTGGCCGAGGATTGGGCCGCGGCGGCCTGTTCGCGCTGGAACTTGCCGCCCCGAGGCGGCTTGGGCTTGGCGGCGATGGCGGCCTTTTTCAGCCGCAAGGCCTTCTGGATCGGGGTCTCGGAGGGCGGTGCGTCGTCGGCCATGGTCATCGTCCTCGTGCTAGGGGGAGTCTAACGCCTGGGCGCCGCCTCTGTCCGACGAAAAGCGCGCGCGGCCGGATTCCAGCCACGCTGTGATTTCATTCCGGAAAACATGGTTAACGAGGTGGCGTCATGCGCAGGGACACCAAGCGTGGCAATAAATTTCCGTTGCCGGACGAAATCGACTGTGTTTCGCTCGAAATTGTTAAGGGTCGTTAAGCATCCCGAGGGGCGAAAAGCGTCGGGATACTGCGTGGTCTGTGTCCTCAGGAGGGGCGTATGAGGAAGCTTGTGTTGTCCGCGGTCATGGCGCTGGCCATGGGCGGGATTTCGACGCCGGCGTCGTCGGCGACGATCGTGTTGAACAATCTGGGGGGCGTGGATTCCGGCAGCCAGGCGTTGTTCGGTTTCACCGCCGCGGCCGAGTTCTGGTCCAAGCGCCTCACCAACGACGTCACCATCAATCTGGATGTGCGCTTCCAGTCCCTGGGTCCCGGCATACTGGGCCAGGCCGGCAGCCGGTCGTTCGTGGTCGACACCGAGACCATCCAAAGCCAACTCGCCGCGGTCGGCACGACCTCCCTCGACGCCATCGCGGTGGCCAATCTGCCGACCCTGACTCCGGGCGACTACGGGGTGGGCGCGCTGAGCGTGATCACGCCGGGCGACCTCGGCGGCGGCCTGGGCTCCGACGCGCTCACGCGGGTGCTGGACGCCGATGGCAGCGCCAACAATTCCTTCCTCGACGCCAACAGCGCCAATCTGAAGGCCCTGGGCTTCACCGGGTTTGGCGACGTCGCCGACGGCACGATCCAGTTCAGCAGCGACTTTAATTTCGACTTCGACCCGTCGAACGGGATCGCCAACAACGCCATCGACTTCATCAGCGTCGCGGTCCACGAGATCGGCCACGTCCTGGGCTTCGTGAGCGGCGTCGACATCTATGACGTCCTGGGCTTCCCGGATGGCCCCCTGCTGGGCGACCCAGACCTGGGCATGCTGCCGCTGGACGACTTCGCCATTGGCTCGGTGCTGGATCTCTACCGCTACAGCGCCGCCAACAGCGGCGCGGTGCTCGACTGGTCGGTGGGCGGCTCGCCGTTCTTCTCCATCGACGGCAAGACCATCTATGGCGGCGGCTATTTCTCGACGGGCGCGTACAATGGCGACGGCCGCCAGGCCTCGCACTGGAAGGACAATCTGGTCGGCATGCCGCAGCTGGGCGCCCTGGACCCCACGGTGTCCTATGGCCAGGCGGGCAAGGTGACGTCGCTGGACCTGGCGGCTTTCGACGCCATCGGCTGGAACATCGACTATGATGTGCTGAACTCGACCAGGTCCTTCACCACCCGCGACATCTATTATGCGGCCATTCCGGAACCCACCACATGGGCGCTGACGATCACCGGCTTCTTCCTGATCGGCGGCGCCTTGCGCAGGACCCGGCGGCTCCCGGCCTTCGCGCAGACCTAACGGGGCGGCGCCTGGTGCTGCTGGCCGCGGTCCTCGGGATCGCGGCCAGCAGCCCGGCCTTCGCCCAGACCTCCGACTACCTGTTCGAGGCGGTCGATCCCTATCCGCGCCGCCAGGTGGGTGTGGTGTTGCGGGTGCGCATCCGCGACGCCGCCGGCCGGCCGCAGCACGGCGCCGCCATCCTGGGCGCCAGCCTCGACAAGTCGCCGGACGGCCAGCCGGGCGCCTATGCCCCGGTCACCGTCCTGCCGACCGCCGACTACGGGGTCTATGGCTTCAAGACCGACCTCAACACCGACGGGCGCTACCTGCTGACGCTCCGCGCGAAGCTGATGGGGGTGGCCCAGCCGGTCACCGGCACGGTGCTCTTCACCACGCCCGCGCCGAAGCCGCCGCCGCCGCTGGTGGCGCCGGCCAAGGCGCCGGTCCGTAAGCCCCGGACTTAACCGTTTCGTATTCGGAATGGGCCATGGTGCCGCTCGAACGGGAGCAAGGGTTCTGACCTCATGGTCGACTTCCAGATCGTCCGCTGGCGGGAGCTGACGCCGGCCGACCGCCAGGCCTGGACGACCTTTCGCGCCGCGCAGTCCTTCCTCTCCAGCCCCTATTTCGACCTCGGCTGGTTCGACGCGGTGGACCGCGCGCGGGGCGACCTGTTCGTCTCGCGCGGAACCCGTCGCGGCGGCGCGGTCGCGTTCCTGCCCTTCCATCCCGGCGTGTTCGGCGTCGCGCGTCCAGCGGGCGGTACGTTCTGTGACTGGCATGGGTTCGTCGCCGAGCCCGGTCTGGCGCTGGACGTCGGCGCGGCCCTGGCGCGCGGGCCGGCGGGCTACCGGTTCGAGGGCGCTCCGGCCGCCGATCCGGGCCTCGCCGTCCATGCCGACGACCGCGATGTCTCGCACATGGTCGATATCGCCGACGGCTTCGAAGCCTATGCCCGGCCGCAGGGCCGCGCCGCGCCCAAGGCGCTTTCGAACCACCGTGGCGCCATGCGCAAGCTGGAGGCCGACGGCCGTCGGGTCGAGTTCGTGATCGACGACCGCTCGCCGGAGACCCTGGCCACCCTCATGGCGCTGAAGTCGGCGCAGTATCGCCGCTCACGCCATCCCGACGCCCTCTCTTGGTCCTGGAGCCGTCGCCTGATCGCGGCCCTGCCGGAATCGACGCCGGAGTCCTTCGGCGGCCTGCTGTCGTCCATGCGCGTCGACGGCGAGCTGGCGGCGGCCCATCTGGGCCTGCGCAGCGGCGGCGCGCTGCACTACTGGCTGACCACCTATGAGCCCAGGTTCGCCAACTATGCGCCGGGCAATGTCCTGGCCCTGGAGGTGGTGCGCGGCAAGTCGGCCGACGGCGTGCGCGAGGTCGACCTCGGACCGGGCGACTATCCGTGGAAGCGGCAACTGGGCAACGGCGGGACGGAGCTGGTCCGGGGCCTGGCCTATGCGGCCTCGCCTATCGGACGCGCCACAGGCGCCATGGCGCGCGCCGGCCGTCAATGGGCCGCCCTGCCGGTGGGGCCGGCCGCCAGCCTGCCGCGGCGGGTGGTGGGCCGGCTCGAGCGCACGGCCGCCCAGTGGGCGGCCGCTCCGGTCTAGCTCGGATAGGGCACGGACTGGTTGACCACCGTGCGCACGCGGCCCGTCTGTTTCTTCGGACGGTTCACCGCCACCTGGATCGGATTGTCGATCGCGTAGTGGAAGGCGGTGGCGAAGGCGAGGGCGAGAGCCACGCCCATGCCCCACAGGGTCCATTGGACGGGTTCGCTCAGGCCGAACCGGGCGATGAGCTGGTTGACCACCCCGAACCAGGCGATGCGCACCACTTCGTTCGTGATGAAGACCGAGAAAGAGATCACCGCGGCCTTCTCCACCAGCCAGGACTTGCGACGCACCGGGATCGCGCCCGACGCCATGATCATGGCGCAGATCAGGGCGAGCGAGATCAGGCTGAACTCTCCGAAGGCCTGCACCCCGATGAAGCCGGCCAGGGCGACCAGGCCCAGGCCCACGGCGATCTTTTCCGGCACGTAGACCTTCTGGGCGAAGCGGGCGAGCGCCATGCCCAGCATGAACAGGGGCAGGGCCCGGAAGACGCCGAACTTCAGGGGCATCTGGTAGACCGGGTAGTCTAGGATCGCCCAGGTCGCCAGGTTGCAGGCCGTGAAGGCCGCGATCCCCAAGCCGAGCATGACGAACGGGTTGAACCGGGACATGCCGCGCAGCAGCAGCGGGAACATCAGATAGCAGCCGAGCAGGGCCGACAGCGACCAGCTGGGCGCGTTCCAGCCGCGCCCGCCGGGGACGCCGTAGGACTGGACGAGGAAGAACTGGGCCGGAAGCTCCTTCCAGTCGAACCATTCCGGATTACGCGGCATGACGCCGAGCAGGCCGCTCAGCACGACCAGGGAGATCAGGGTCACCTGCATGATGAGGTGGGCCGGCACGACCCGCAGGAAGCGCTTCTTGAAGAAGTCGGAGAGCGACATGCCGCCGGCCAGCACCCGCTCGCCATAGACGCGCGCCAGGACGTAGCCGGAGTCGATCAGGAAGAAGTCGGTGAGCAGGTAGCCCCGCTCGAAGAACGGGATGAAATCGGACGTCGGGCTGGGACCGGCGAGTTCGTAATGGTGCAGGATCATCAAGGTCGCGACGACGATGCGCATGGCGTCGAGCCAGCCGCCCCGCTCGATCGGCGGGACGCTCGTCCGCGTCTCAATCCCAAACCACGACATCGCCCACCTCCTGCGGTCCATCGGGAGGCGGGATTGCAAGGGCCAAGCCATCCCAAAACGGGACAGTTTCAGGCATGGGCGGGGGTCCAGGTCATGGGGTGCGGTGGGCCCGCCCGCTGCGGCTCCGGCGCCTTGGCTCGGGCCGGAGCGGGTCCCAGGATCCGGGCCATGGCGGCGACGGCGAACACCCAGGAGAGGTTGTTGTGCACCAGGATGATGCTCTCCGACATGGTCTGCAGGCTGTAGACCGCCAGGAACAGGGTCGCCCAATAGCCGTCGCCCAGCCTCTGGTGGCGCACCACGGCGGTCAGCAGGCTGATGGCGAAGATCGCCGCGAAGATGCCGACCCCGACCAGGCCGAGCTGGATCAGCAGGTCCAGCCAGCCGTTGTGGGCGCTAGGGACCCGCCATTGCAGGGCGTCGCGGATCCAGTTGGCGATGTCGGATTGCCGGCCCCAGAAGGCCGCATAGCCGTAGCCCAGCATGGGCTCGGCCTCGCTGGCGCGCAGCACCGCGTTCCATATGTCGGTTCGGCCGGTGAAGGTCGCGTCCTTGCCGAGCGCCGCATAGAACATGGTCGGGGCGAACATGTAGAGGCCGGCCAGGGCCGCCATGCCGGTCACCCCCAGCCAGATCGCCACCACCGAAGCCGCTCGCCCCAGGCGCATGAAGGCGAACACCGTGGCCCCGCCCAGCACGATCAGCAGGCTGAGGAACGAGGTCGCCGACCGGGTCATGACGATCAAGCCGATGAACAGCACCAAGGCGCCGCCCCACAGCAGTCGCCGACGCGGATTGGTCAGGAAGGCCGCCACGGCCGCGAGTGAGGCGTAGACCATCATCGCCCCCATCTCGTTCTTCTCGTACCAGAGCCCGCGCCAGGTCCCGGCGTTGATGTCCTGGCTGACCCCCATCTTCGGCACGGCCAGGCAGACGAAATAGCTGCCCAGGGCCAGTAACAGCATGGTCAGGGCCACGAGTTCGGCGAACCGCCGCCCGCCCAGGCTGGAGGCGAGATAGAGCCCCATCAGGGTGGTGGCGGCGAGCGCGATGGCCCGGCGCAGGGTGACGTCCGGCTCGATGGACCATAGGACCGAGGCGCCGGCCCAGCCCACCAGGGCGAGGAAGGCCAGGGCAGGGCCCCAGAACTTGAACAGCTGCGGCAAGCGGAAGGCCGCCAGGGCCGCGATCAGGGCGTAGACCGGCAGCCACATCAGCCGAAGGATCGGAACTTCGTCGCCGCCGGTCTGCAGGGGATCGAACAGGGGGCCGATCAGGGCGCCGGACATCAGCGCCACCACCAGGACTGTCAGGCTCGCCTCGACCAGCCGAACGACCGTCAGCCGCTCATAGGGTTCGGCGAGCTGGTCGGGGCTGATCACGCCGCCGCTGCTTGCTGTCGCTCGCCGTTGACGATCAAGTCGACGGCCTCGTTGACCGGCAGGATCTCGATGCCATGGTCGGCGATGCGCTGCAGCACCCACTCCAGGCGCTCGGGCAGGACGCCGAAATCGAGCGGGGCCGCGCCGACGTCATGGGTGAAGAATGTGATCCAGCCGCCGCTCGCCTTGGCCCGGGCGATCGAAGCCTCGATCTCGTCAGGCCGCCAGCGGCGATGCTCCAGGACGATGGAATGGACCATGGCCAGGTCGATCATGCCCGTATTGACCCGGCGCGAGATGCCGCGCGCGCTCTTGAAGGCGCCGCCCAGCAGAGTCTTGGTGCGCGGCGAGACGTCGCCATAGGGATAGGCGTAGCTGTCGATGGCGATGTCGCCCAGGTGCTTGCGCAGGAAGGCTGCGTTACGCTCGATCTCGTGCAACAGCGTCCCGCTGTCGGTCTTCGAGGCGAAGCCGTGGGAATAGCTGTGGCAGCCGATCTCGTGCCCGGCGGCGGCCACGGCCTTGAGGTCGGTCAGGTCGAAATACTCGATGCCATCCTCGGTGATCCCGCAGAAGCGGCCGGCGACGTAGTAGGTCGCCCGCACCCCGAACTTCGCCATGATCGGGCCGGCCACGGTCCAGGCGCTCTTGGGGAAGTCGTCATAGGTGATGCTGGCGATCGCCCGCGGGGCGCGCGAGCGCACGGTGTTGACCGGCAGGCGGCGGGTCAGGACGTTGTTGACCTTGCGATAGATGCCCATCGATCCGGAATCCAAGCTGCGGCGGCGCAGCCGGAATCCTGACAGTTCAATCCTAACAAACGCCTGCTAGAGCCGAGCGGCGTGCCACGCCAGGTGGTCGTCGATGAAGCTGGTCATGAAGAAGTAGGAGTGGTCGTAGCCCTCCCGCCGTCTCAGGGTCAGCTTCTGGCCCGCCTTGGCGGCGGCGGCCTCCAGCAGTTCGGGCTTGAGCTGCGACTCCAGGAAGCTGTCGGCCAGGCCCTGGTCGACCAGGATGTCGTCGAACCGGCCGTGCGCGGCGCCGGCCTCCAGCAACAGGGCCGCGTCGTGCTCGCACCAAGCCGCTTCGTCCTCGCCCAGATAGGCGCCGAAGGCCTTGTGGCCCCAGTCGCAGCGGGTCGGCGAGCAGATCGGGGCGAAGGCCGACACCGACTTGAACAGCTCCGGATGGCGCAGGGCGAGGGTGAGCGCCCCGTGCCCGCCCATGGAATGGCCGAACACGCCCAGCCGCGCCGGATCGACCGGGCAGCTCTCGCTCACCACCTCGATCAGGTCGCGGGTGACATAGGTCTCCATGCGGAAGTGCGGCGTCCAGGGCGCCTCCGTCGCGTCCAGGTAGAAGCCCGCGCCCTGGCCCAGGTCGTAGGCGGGATCGTCGGCGACGCCCTCGCCGCGGGGGCTGGTGTCGGGCGCCACGACGGCGAGCCCCAGCCGGGCGGCCGCGGCATAGGCTCCGGCCTTGGTGGTGAAGTTGTCCTCGGTGCAGGTCAGGCCCGACAACCAGATCACCCAGGGGACGGGGCCCTCGACGGGCGGCAGGAAGACGCTGAACCGCATGGGCGTGCCGGTGGCGGCGCTGGCGTGGCGGCGATAGCTGAGCGTCCCGCCATGGACGCGGTGCTGTTGCAGGATTTCCAGGCTCATGGGGTCTTCTAACCTGGATTCCTCGCGGGGGGCCGCCTCGGCGCGCAAAATCTCGCCGTGGGGCCTTCGCGGCCGTTCGATTCCGTGTCCCCCTGTCGCCTCAGGTTTCGAGGGGGTCTCCATGAGGACGTTTCTGCCAGCCCTGGCGCTCGCCGGTCTGCTCGCCGCCACCGCGCCGGCGGCGCTCGCCCAGGGTTATTCCGCCGGCAAGGTCACGGCGCTGAAGGGCCAGGCGATGGCCGGCGTGGAATCGCGCGCCAAGCTCGCCCAGGTAATGAACGATCAGATCTTCTCGTACGGCGAACTGGCCTTCCAGGAGGTCGAGACCTCGAAATACGTCACTGGCGTGCTGGAGAAGAACGGCTTCGCCATCCAGCGCGGCGTTGCGGGCCTACCCACCGGGTGGACGGCGACCTGGACCAACGGGAAGGGTGGTCCGGTCATCGCGCTGGGCAGCGATATCGACGGCATTCCCAAGGCTTCGCAGAAGCCCGGCGTGCCCTGGCACGAGCCGTTGGTCGAGGGCGCTCCTGGCCATGGCGAGGGCCACAATTCCGGCCAGGCGCTCAATGTCGTCGCCGCCCTGACGGTCAAGGAGATCATGGAGAAGGAGGGGATCGCCGGGACCCTGGTCCTCTGGCCCGGCGTCGCCGAGGAGCTGCTGGGCGGCAAGGCCTACATGGTCCGCGACGGGGTGTTCAAAGACGTCGACGCCGCGGTCTTCACCCACGTTGGAAACAACCTGCAGACCGCCTGGGGCCAGCCTCAGGGCACCGGCTTGGTCTCGGTGGAATATACCTTCAGCGGCTCGGCGGCCCATGCGGCCGGGGCGCCTTGGCGCGGCAAGAGCGCGCTCGACGCCGTCGAGCTGATGAACATGGGCTGGAACATGCGCCGCGAGCATCTGCGGCCGGAGCAGCGCTCGCACTATGTGATCACCGACGGCGGCGACCAGCCCAATGTCGTCCCATCGGTGGCCACGGTCTGGTACTATTTCCGCGAGCAGAACTTCGCCGACATCCGCAAGAGCTTCGAGATCGGCAACACCATCGCCGAGGCCGCGGCCAAGATGACCGACACCACCGTCGAGCGGCGGGTGGTCGGCACGGCCGCCCCGCAGCACTTCAACAAGCCCCTGGCCGAGGCCGCCAAGGCCAATATCGACAAGGTCGGCCTGCCCAAGTGGACGCCCCAGGAGCAGGCCTTCGCCAGGGCGGTGCAGAAGAACCTGGGCGCCAAGGAAAAGGGACTCGCCACCGAACTGGAAGTGCTGAAGACCCCGGTCGAGAAGCCCGAGAGCGGCGGGTCGGACGACATCGGCGACATCTCGTGGACCGTGCCGACCGTCTCGATCTACTACCCGTCCAACATCCCGGAACTGCCGGGGCACCACTGGTCCAACGCCATCTCCATGGCGACGCCGGTGGCGCACAAGGGGGTGGTCGCGGGATCGAAGGTGGTGGCCATGACCCTGCTGGACATCCTGACCCGGCCGGCCCTGCGCACCGCCGCCGGCGACTATTTCAACAAGGTCCAGACCAAGGACCAGAAGTACCAGCCGATGCTCTCGGCCACGGACAAGCCGCCGATCGAGATCAATACCGGGACCATGGCCCGGTTCCGGCCGGACATGGCCAAGTTCTATTACGACCCCGAGAAATACCCGACCTACCTGGACCAGCTCGGAATCAAGTGGCCGCCCACAGAGCTGACACCGCCGAAGGGGAACTAGGCTTGGAGAAAATGGCCGGGGGCGCGGAAACCTCCGCCGCCCCCTGGCCGAGTCAGGCCGCGACCGGGGGAAGGTCCTGCGAAGCGGCCACCGCCGGGTGGACAACCCGCCCACCGGCGATATTCAGTCCGGCGGCGAAGCCGGGGTCCTCGGCGAAGGCGCGTTCCATCCCCTTGTCGGCCAGGGCCAGGACATAGGGGGTGGTCGCCGCGCCGAGCGCGTAGGTCGAGGTGAGCGGGGCGGCGCCCGGCATGTTGGCCACGCAGTAGTGGACCACCCCGTCGACAACGTAGGTCGGCTCGTCATGGGTGGTGGGGTGTGAGGTCTCGAAGCAGCCGCCCTGGTCGATGGCGACGTCCACCAGCACCGAACCCTTGCGCATGAGCTTCAGGTCCTCGCGCTTGATCAGCTTGGGGGCCGAGGCGCCGGCCACCAGCACGCAACCGATGATCAGGTCCGCCGTGGGCAGCAGTTCCAGCAGGGCGCCGCGCGACGACAGCACCGTGCGGGCGCGGCCCTCGAAGTGGGCGTCCAGCGCAGCGAGGCGTTCCGGCGAGATGTCCATGATGGTCACGTCGGCGCGCATGCCGACGGCGATCTCCGCGGCGTTGAAGCCCGAAACCCCGCCGCCCAGGATGATCACCTTGGCCGGGGCCACGCCGGGCACGCCGCCCATCAGCAGGCCGCGTCCGCCGGCCGGGGCCAGCAGATAGGCCGCGCCGACCTGGGCGGCCATGCGCCCCGCCACCTGGCTCATGGGGGTGAGCAGCGGCAGGTCGCCCTTGCGGCCCAGAATGGTCTCGTAGGCGATGGCCGTGCAGCCCGAAGCCATCAGGCCCCGGGTCTGCTCAGGATCGGGCGCCAGGTGCAGGTAGGTGAACAGGGTGTGGCGCGGGGTGAGGTGCGCGATCTCCTGAGCCTGCGGCTCCTTCACCTTCACGACCAGGTCGGCGGCGGCGAAGACGGCGGCGGCGTCGGAGACGATCTTGCCACCCGCGGCGGCGTAGTCGGCGTCGCTGAGGCCCACCCCGGCGCCCGCGCCCGACTGCACGAAGACCTCATGGCCGTGGGCGGTCAGGGTGGCGACGACAGCGGGGACGAGGCCCACGCGGCGTTCGAGAGGCTTGATCTCGGTGACGGTGCCGATGCGCATGCGTTTTTCCTCCGCTCTATAGTGCGAAGGCTAGTCGAAGGTTGCGGATGAAACCTTGAAATTTGACGCGCCGCAGATCACTGATTTGCAAGTTCCATGTTCGAAAGGCGCATGAATCGGTGAAATCTTCAGCTCACGACCTCGATATCACCGATAAGCGCCTGCTGACCCATTTGCAGGCGCACGGTCGGGCGACCAATGTGGAGCTCGCCGAGGCGGCGCGCCTCTCGGAGTCCGCCTGCTTCCGCCGGGTCCGGGCCCTGGAGGCGGAGGGCGTGATCACCGGCTATGCGGCGACGGTCGATCCGCGCGCCGTGGGTCTGGGCCTGTCGGTCTTCGTGTCCATCACCCTGGCCAGCCAGGCCCAGGACGTGCTGGCCGCCTTCGAGGCCGCGGTGGTCGAGGCGCCCGAGATCATGGAATGCCACCTGATGACCGGTCAGGCCGACTATGTCCTGCGGGTGGTCGCCGCCGACATGGACGACCTGGAGCGGGTGCACGCCACCCGCCTGACCCGCCTGCCCGGGGTGGCGCGGATCAACTCGTCCATCGCCCTGCGCACGGTGGTCCGGCGCACGGCCCTACCGCTCCGCTAGGGCCAATTTTCGCCATGGGCCGAGGGCAGCTTCCCGCCGCACCAAGGAGTTCCCCCATGCGCGTCACCGCTCTCATCGCCCTGGCCCTCGCCGCCTGCGCCTCGACCGCGCTCGCCGCCCCCGGGCGCTTCATCCACCCGGCCGACACCAGCAAGGACGACCGGATCGATAAGGCCGAATGGGTCGCCTACAAGCTGTCGGCCGCCGAGTTCGCCAAGGCCGACAAGGACGGCGACGGCAAGATCGACGGGCCTGAATTCGTGGCCTGGGACACCGCGCAGAAGGCCAAGCACGCGGGGCGCTGACAATCCCCGCTCATCCCGGCGAAGGCCGGGACCCAGGTGAAGTCCACCAAGCGCTCAGGATGAATCTGGGTCCCGGCCTTCGCCGGGATGAGCGGAAGTTGGACGCCCCTATCCCAGCGCCTGGTCCAGATCGGCGATCAGGTCGTCGGCGTCCTCGATGCCCACCGACAGTCGGATCAGGCCGTCGGCGATGCCGATGCGGGCGCGGGTCTCCGCCGGAATCGAGGCGTGGGTCATGATCGCCGGATGCTCGATCAGGCTCTCCACCCCGCCCAGGCTTTCGGCCAGGGTGAACAGCCGGGTGCGCTCCAGCATCCGCACGGTCCCGGCCAGGTCGCGGTCGAGCACCGCCGAGATCATGCCGCCGAAGCCGCCGGTCATCTGGCGCTTGGCCAGCTCATGCTGCGGATGGCTCGGCAGGCCCGGATAGACCACCTGAGCCACGTCGGACCGCGCCTCCAGCCAGCGGGCGATCTTCAGGCCGGTCTCGCAGTGGCGCTGCATGCGCAGGGCCAAGGTCTTCACCCCGCGCAGCGCCAGGAACGAATCGAAGGGCGAGGCCACCGCGCCGACGGCGTTCTGCAGAAAGCCCACCTGGTCGGCGAGATCCTTGTTGCTCCCCACGATCAGGCAGCCGCCGACGATGTCGGAATGGCCCGAGAGGTACTTGGTGGTGGAATGCATCACCACGTCGAAGCCGAACTCCAGCGGCCGCTGGCAGTAGGGGCTGGCGAAGGTGTTGTCGGCCGCGGCCAGCAAGCCGTGTTTCTTGGCCAGGGTGGCGATGGCATCGAGGTCGGCCAGGCGCAGCATCGGGTTGGTGGGCGTCTCCACCCAGATCAGCTTGGTGTTGGGCCGGATCGCCGCCTCGACGGCGGCCAGGTCGGCCAGGTCGACGAAGCTGAATTCCAACCCGGCCGAGCGCTTGCGCACCTTGTCGAACAGCCGAAACGAGCCGCCATAGAGGTCCTCGCTGGCGATCACGTGGTCGCCGGCGTCGAGCACCTCCAGGAACGTCGAGATCGCCGCTAGGCCCGAGGCGAAGGCGTAGCCCCGCGTCCCGCTCTCCAGGTCGGCCACCGCGCGTTCGAAGGCGAAGCGAGTGGGGTTCTGGCTGCGGGAATATTCGAAACCCTTGTGCTCGCCCGGGCTGGTCTGGGCGTAGGTCGAGGTGGCGTAGATCGGCGGCATCACCGCCCCGGTGGTGGGGTCGTGGAACTGGCCGCCATGGATCGCGCGGGTGGCGAACTCCAGCCGGTTCTTGCCCTTGGTTTCTTCGGTCACGCCGCGCGCCTGAGATAGTTGATGAGATCGATGCGGGTGATCAGCCCGAGGAATTCGCGGCCGTCCAGCACGATGGCCACCTGGTCCTTCTCGAACACCGGCAGCAGGGCGTCCAGCGAGTCGCCGGCCTGCAGGGTGTTGAGCTTGGCGGTCATGGCCGTGGCCACGTCCTGGGCGAAGCGGCGGTCTGGCTTGCTGTCCTCCACCGCGTCCAGCAGGTCGCTCTCGTCGATCAGGCCAATCAGCCGGCCATCGTCGAGCACCGGGAGCTGGCTGACATCGGCCTGGCGCATTCGGTTATAGGCGGTGAGCAAGGTGTCCTGCGGGCCCACGGTGATCGCCCCTCCGTCGGAGGGCGCGCGGGCGATCAGGTCGCGCAGGTCGCCGTGCAGGTGGCGCTCGGTCAGGCCCTGCTCGGCCAGCCAGGAGTCGTTGTAGACCTTCGACAGGTAGCGCGAGCCGGTGTCGCAGACGAGGGTCACCACCCGCTTGGGCTCGGTCTGTTCGCGGCAATAGCGCAGGGCCGCGGCCAGCAGGGTGCCCGACGAGGAGCCGGCCAGGACGCCGGCCTTGGCCAGCAACTCGCGGGCGGCGGCGATGCTCTCGGAGTCGGTGATGGAATAGGCCTTCGCCACCAGCTTGAGATCGCAATTGTCGGGGATGAAGTCCTCGCCGATGCCCTCGACCACCCAGGAGCCGGGTTCGATGGTCTTGCCGGTATTGATCAGCGGCGCGAGGATCGAGCCCAGCGGATCGGCCAGCACCATCTTGGTCTTGGGCGAGGCCTTGGCGAAGTAGCGGCCGAGGCCCGTGAGCGTGCCGCCGGAACCCACGCCCACCACCACGGCGTCCAGGTCGCCTTCCATCTGCTCCAGGATCTCGGGACCGGTGGTGGTCTCGTGGGCCTTGGGATTGGCCGGGTTGGAGAACTGGTTGATGAAGAAGCCGCCCGGAATGTCTGCGGCCAGGCGCAGGGCCATGTCCTGGTAGTATTCCGGGTGCCCCTTGCCGACGTCGGAGCGGGTGATGCGAACGTCCACGCCCATGGCCCGCAGGTGCTGGATCTTCTCGCGGCTCATCTTGTCGGGGACCACCAGCAGGATGCGGTAGCCCTTCAGGACCCCCACCTGGGCCAGGCCCAGCCCGGTGTTGCCCGCGGTGGCCTCGACGATCGTCCCGCCCGGCTTCAGGTTACCGTCGGCCTCGGCGGCCTCGATCATCGAGAGCGCGATGCGGTCCTTGATGGAGCCGCCGGGATTGGCATTCTCCAGCTTGACGAACAGGCGGCAGGGCCCGGTGTCGAAGCCGGTCAATTCCAGCATCGGGGTGTTGCCGATCAGGTCCAGGGCGGACCCGACCGGTGGGGAAAGCGGCGGATGGGCGTTCATTGGGTTCTCGTCGTCGAAGGGGGACAGACGGGGAAACGCCCAAGGGTCCGTTTCCGCGCCATCCGTCCGGGCGCATGGGAGATTTTACCCCAATAGCCCGCTTCGACCGCCACAGGAACCGCGCCCGTCGAACGAGATCGCGCGAAATCGCGCCCGTACCTACTCGCTCACCGGATCCCTAGCGCCAGGCGTTCCGGAATCGACATCGCTATGGAACTGCCAGCGAATATTGCTGAAGCGCGGATCGCCGGCCAATGCGCCATTCAGCCGCGTCAACATCTCGGGGTAGATGTCGTCGCTATTCTTTTTGAACAGACCGAAACCGGGGAAGTATCTGGTTATCAGGATAAAATCTCCAAGATCGGAGATCTGCATCCAGACTCGGTCTGTCTTGACCTTAATTTCGAAATCCCAGCCATGCTCGTGCTGGTGTTCGGGGGGCGACACATCATAGCCCAGATGCTGAAGCATGACCGCGACGGCCTCAGCGACCCCGCGCCCGCCGAACTGCACGATCTCACCGTCTTCCTCGATCATATCGTCGGGGAAGTCCGCGCTGAACTCCGCGCAAGGTCTGATCCTCATTGTTGGCCCTCCGCCGGTTCGTGTATCAACCCGCCGACGCCGGCCGGAAGCCCGCCGACGCGTGCCTTGAGCGGAGCTGGACTTCCAAACCAGATGCGACCCGGTAGGCCGTATTTCTCGAAGCCCAGCGCCTTGCCCTTCCAACGCTCGCCGCCGACCCTCGCCGGCAACGTCGTGCCTTTGAAGTCCGGATCGATGCGGAAGTGACGCTCGTAAAAGTCACCGCGAGTCATGCCATCGGGCTTGAGAACGTTAAAAGGTCCATCGCTGATTTTGCGTGGAAGCGGGCCGCCGCCCAACCAAAGGGGGAGCCTATAACTTCGCGGTACGAAGTGGTGTCCCATCCCCACATATGGCTCCGCGAGATATGCAGCCCCTTCGGGATTGAAGCCCTGAGCGAGGTACTTCGCACTTGTGGCCTTGGACACTGCGCCAAGCCGGCTAGCGGTTTTGGGAAGCGGACCGCCGATCGCCAGGGTTCCAACATCAAAAGCCAACTCGCCCTGGTTCTGGCCGATATCGAAGTTGCGACGAATTTCCGCGGAAAACGCAGGGGCTGGCGGCGTCGCCGTTGGATCGAGATCGATGCGCATCCGGTGCGCCTTATCTCGAACGTCGCGCGCCACGCCCTGCGGGTCTGAAACGCCTTTCTTCACGTACTCACCAATCTCGCGGCCGACAGCGATCAGTTGCTCCCTCGCCGATTCACCAGGCGGACTCATCAAGCTGTCGAAGGGGCTGGCTAAGCGGTGCAAGAAGGCCGCGCCGTCATAGAGGCCCTCGGCCGCGTGCCAACCGCCCCTTAGCGCGCCGGTCACATTGCCGACTTCGCGCGCCAACTCGCCGCCGACGGCTTTCGCCGTAGGGTGATCGAGCCAGCCGGTGCGGCTCGGCTGCTCGCGGCGAGGGCCAGTCGCCGTTTGGCTCACGGGGGCCGGCGGCTTGGTCGCCACCGGGCCCACAGTGCTTGGCCGTTGTGACTTCGCACCGACCGGGCCGGATCTAGCCCCTGGCGCCGGCTCCTCAGCCATCAGCTTGGCGCCGTATCGCATGACATCGCCACGCGTCTTCAGAACGAGGTCTTCGCCGGCTCTGATCGCATTGCCAAAGGCCAGGTGCGCCCTTGCCACCGCTTCTTGGCCATCATGCTGCTTTTCTCGCCACCTGCGTTCCAAGAACTCCGCCATGGTCTCGCGCCCAGCCATGCAATCTCCTCTTGATGACCCAGAAGCCCGTGTGGATTGCGGCCTGCCACTGAGGCGTCTCCACGGCAATGAAATCTCTACCATAGAGCGAGCGGCAACTCGAACAAAAGTAGAACATTTTCCGGACGGGCTGGCGACTTGTCGTCGGCGGGCTCCGAGCGTCGGCCGTCGCTCAGGGGACTCGACAAGCCCGCGCCCCTCGGTTGAATTGCCCGCGCACAAGTTCCGGGGTCCCCATGATTGTTCGCCGTCTGCTCGCCGCAGCCCTCGTCGCCGCGCTGTCCGCGCCGGCCTTCGCCCAGGCCCCGCCGGCTCCGACGCCGCCGCCGGTTCCCACCGAGGCGGGCAAGGCCGAGAGCGAGCCCCGGCCGAACACCTCGGAACTGAACAGGCCCGTGGCCACGCCGTCGCTCGAGAAGGCCGCCGACAAGCCCAAGTGGGACGTCAACGCGCCGCCCGGACCGACCCGCGAGGTTCCCATCGACGTGACCTCTGGCACCTGGCTGAGCCTGGATGTCAGCCCCGACGGCCGCGAGGTGATCTTCGATCTGCTGGGCGATCTCTATGTGATCCCGATCGGCGGCGGCGAGGCCCGCGCGCTGACCACCGGCATGGCCTGGGACATGCACCCGGCCTATTCGCCCAACGGTCGCTGGATCGCCTTCACCTCGGATCGGGGCGGCGGCGACAATATCTGGATCGTCGACCGCGACGGGTCGAACCCGCGCCAGGTGACCAAGGAGACCTTCCGCCTGCTGAGCCAGCCCGACTGGACGCCGGACTCCGAATACATCGTGGCGCGCAAGCACTTCACCTCGACCCGCTCGCTGGGGGCCGGCGAAATGTGGCTCTACCACCGCTCGGGCGGCGAGGGCCTGCAGCTGACCAAGAAGCGCACCGAGCAGAAGGATTCCGGCGAACCGGCCTTCAGCCCCGATGGCCGCTATCTCTATTTCAGCGATGACGCCACGCCCGGCGGGATCTTCGAATATTCCAAGGACGTCAACGGCCAGATCTATGTGATCCAGCGCCTGGACCGCGAGAAGGGCGAGGTCGAGCCCTTCGTCACTGGCCCCGGCGGCTCGATCCGCCCGACCCCCTCGCCGGACGGCAAGGCCTTGGCCTTCATCCGGCGGGTCCGGTACAAATCCACGCTCTTTGTCCTGGACCTGGCCTCGGGCCGCGAGACCGCGATCTTCGACGGCCTCGACCGCGATATGCAGGAGACCTGGGCCGTCCACGGGGTCTATCCGTCCATGGCCTGGACCCCCGACAACAGGGCCCTGGTGGTCTGGGCGGGTGGCAAGATCAAGCGGGTCGAGGTGGCCTCCAAGGCCGTGACCGAGATCCCGTTCCACGTGAAGGCCAGCCGCTCCATCCAGGAGGCCGTGCGCTTCCCGGTGGAGGTGGCGCCCAAGGACTTCAAGGTGAAGATGCTGCGCTGGACCGAGGTCAATCCGGCCGGTGACAAGGTCGTCTACCAGGCGCTCGGCCACCTCTGGATCAAGGACCTGAAGTCGGGCGCCGCGCCGCGCCGCCTGACCCGCCAGAGCGACCATTTCGAGTTCTATCCGGCCTGGAGCCGCGACGGCCGATCCATCGTCTACACCACCTGGAACGACCAGGACTTCGCCACGATCCGGGTGGTCCCGGCGGGCGGCGGCGAGGGGCGCGTGGTCTCGGGCCAGCCCGGCCACTATCTGGAGCCGGCCTTCAGCCCCGACGGCGCGACCATCGTCTATCGCGCGGTCTCGGACGGCTTCCTGACCTCGGCCATGTGGGGCCGCGAGCCCGGCCTCTACGCCATATCCGCCAAGGGCGGCGGCAAGCCGGCCCTGGTGTCGAAGGGCGGGGTGCAGCCGCAGTTCGGCGCGACGAGCGACCGCGTATTCTTCATGACCTTCGAGGCGGAGAACAAGCGCGCGCTCAAGTCGGCCAAGCTGGACGGCTCGGAGGAGCGCAGCCACCTGCTGAGCGAGTTCGCCGCCGAGTACGCCATCAGTCCCGACGAGAAGTGGGTGGCCTGGACCGAGCGGTTCAACGCCTATGTCATGCCCTTCGCGCGCACCGGCAAGTCGGTGGACATCTCCCCCAAGGCCGCGGCCCTGCCGGTCACCAAGGTGACCCAGGACGCCGGCTACTTCCTGCATTGGTCGGGCGACGCCCGGAAGCTCTGGTGGTCGGAAGGCCCCGAGCTCTTCTCCCGCGACCTGAAGGACGCCTTCGCCTTCGTCGACGGCGCGCCCAAGGAGCTGCCCAAGCCGGCCGAGCACGGGACCGACATCTCGTTCACCCAGGCCTATGCGGCGCCGAGCGGCCGCACGGCGCTCACCGGCGCCCGCATCGTCACCATGAAGGGCGACGAGGTGATCGAGGACGGCGTGATCGTGCTGAACGGCAATCGCATCGAGGCCGTCGGCCCGCGCGGCTCGGTGAGCGTCCCGGCCGGCGCGAAGGTGATCGACGTGGCCGGCAAGACCATCATGCCCGGCATCATCGACGTGCACTGGCACGGCTCCATGGGCAGCGACCAGATCATCCCGCAGCAGAGCTGGGTGAACTATGTCTCCCTGGCCTTCGGGGTCACCACCATCCACGACCCGTCGAACGATTCGGGCGAGATCTTCGCCCACTCCGAGCTGGCCAAGGCCGGCGCGGTGGCGGGGCCGCGGATCTTCTCCACCGGCACCATCCTCTATGGGGCCAAGGCGCCGTTCACCGCCCAGATCGACAGCCTGGACGACGCCCGCTCGACCCTGCGGCGGATGGCGGCCATCGGGGCGTTCAGCGTCAAGAGCTACAACCAGCCCCGCCGCGAGCAGCGCCAGCAGATCCTGGCCGCCGCCCGCGAGCTGAAGATGATGGTGGTGCCGGAGGGCGGCTCGCTGTTCGAGCACGACATGACCTTTGTGGTCGACGGCCATACCGGGGTGGAGCACTCGATCCCGCCGGCGGCCATCTATGACGACGTGCTGCAGCTCTGGCCGGCCACCAAGGTGGGCTATACCCCCACCCTGATCGTCGCCTACGGGGGTCCGTTCGGGGAGAACTACTGGTACGCCCACACCGATGTCTGGGCCGATCCGCGGCTCTCGAAATATGTGCCCCGCCGTATCCTCGACGCGCGCGCGCGTCGCCCGGTCAAGGCGCCGGAGGAGGAGTACAACCACATCAACATCGCCCGGATGGTGAAGGCCCTCGCCGACAAGGGCGTCTCGGTCCAGCTCGGCGCGCACGGCCAGCGCGAGGGCCTGGGCGCGCATTGGGAGATGTGGATGATGGCCCAGGGCGGGATGACCCCGATGCAGGTGTTGAAGGCCGCCACCCTCGGCGGCGCGGCCTATCTCGGAATGGACCGCGACCTGGGCTCCCTGGAGCCCGGCAAGCTGGCCGATCTGCTGGTGCTGGACGCCGACCCGCTGGCGGACATCCGCAACTCGACCTCGATCCGTTACACGGTCGCCAACGGCCGGGTCTACGACGCCATGTCGATGGAAGAGCTGGGCGGCAAGGCCAAGAAGCCGTTCTGGTTCGAGTTGCCAGGCGCGGAGGGCTGGGGCGTCGGCTCCGCCGCCGCGGCCAGCCACCAGGACGACTAGGTGGCCAAGACGACCCCCGCGACGCTCGCGCTGGACAAGGCGGGCGTTGTCTATGGCCTGGCGACCTACGACTACGATCCCGAGGCGCCCAGGGTCGGGCTGCAGGCCGCCGAGAGCTTGGGGGTCGCGCCGGAGCGTGTCCTGAAGACCCTGATGACCCTCGTGGATGGCAGGCCGGTCTGCGCGGTCCTGGCCTCGGACCAGGAGGTGGCCATGAAGAAGCTGGCCGCCGCGGTCGGCGGCAAGTCGGCCGGCATGATGAAGCCCGCGGACGCCGAGCGGATCACCGGCTACCGGGTGGGCGGGGTCAGCCCCTTCGGCCAGAAGAAACCGGTCCCCACGGTGGTGGACGCCGCCGCCATGGTCCACGCAAAGGTCTATGTGAACGGCGGCCAGCGGGGCCTGCAGGTGGAGCTCTCGCCCGCCGACCTAGCAACCGCCCTGGGCGCAAAGGTCGCGCCCCTGACCTGATTGCGGGCGCCTTCACGCATCGGTTGCGATTTGGGCGCAGGTTTCGTTGGCGGGCGCCCTCTGAGCCGGATAGGTTACCATTGATAATTTGGCGCCCGCGAGGCGAGATGAGCGTGACGGTGTCGCAGGGTGTGCGCCCTGCTTGCGAATGGGCGGCATGACCCCGGCGCGGCTCGCCCGGCGGGGGACCTATCATGTCGGCAACGTGCGCGGTCAGCTGCTGGCCGCGGCGCGCGACATCCTGGCCGAAAGCGGTCGCGCCGCGCTCAGCCTGCGCGCCATCGCCGAGCGGGCGGGGGTCGCGCCCGGCACGGTCTACTACCACTACGTCGACAAGGCCGCCCTGTTGGCGGGCCTGGCGGTCGATGGATTCCGGCAACTGGCCCTGGCCATGCGCGAGGCCTATGAGGCCGACCCGACGGGCGGGGGCCTGCGCACCACGGGTGGCGCCTATCTCGCCTTCCTGCGGGAGAGGCGGGAGCTCTACGAACTGATGTATGAGGCGCGCGACTCGGGTCGGGCCGACGTCGCCGATGCCGAGGCCGAGGCCATCGCCGTGTCCCGCGGCGCGATCATGGCCGACTTCCAGGGCCTCTATCCCGAAGACATCGCTCACGACATGGCCGAGGCGATCTGGGCCTGGGGGCGCGGCATCGCCGCCGTCGGGCTGGCGCGCGGCGCGGACGGCGCCGAGCGGGGCGACGAGGCGGTCCAGGCCGCGGTGCGGGGTCTGACGGCGCTCATCGCCCGCGCGTGACGAAAGACACACCTCGCGCAGGAAAGCCGGACGCGGCGCATTTCCCTCTATTCGAACGGCGTTCGAGACCGCCAGCCTCAATCCATTAAGCACTCGCGACGGGCGGCATAACGCCCGCGTCTGGCTGGGAGGTAACATTGCTGCATCAACCCCTGCGTCTTCGCAGTCTTTTCGTCATGGGCGCGTCTGTCGCCGCCCTCACCGCCGCGGCCGCGCCGGCCATGGCTCAGGACACCGCCTTCACCATCGAAGAGCTGGTGGTCACCGCCGAAAAGCGGGAACAGAGCCTGCAGGACGTGCCGGTGGCCGTCACCGCCTACACCAGTGAAAAGCGCGACCTGCTCGGGGTCGCCACCGTCGAGGATCTGGCGCGGGTCACGCCCAGCGTCGCCTACACCAACAATGACCGCCTCTCGATCCGCGGCTTCGGACGCCTGACCAACGCGATCGGCACCGACCCCTCGGTAGCGCTCTATTCCGACGGTATTTTCTCCAACTCTATGGCCGACAGTTCGACGCCGTCGCTGTTCATCGAGCGGACCGAGATCCTACGGGGCCCGCAGGGCACCCTCTACGGCCGCAACTCCATCGGCGGCGCGCTCAACATCATCGGCAAGCGGCCGAGCGACGAATTCAACGGCGAAGTCCGCGCGGCGATCGGCAACTATGGCAGCTGGCGCACCGACGCCCTGGTCACCGGCCCGGTCACCGAAGGTCTGCGCTTCCTGCTCGGCGGGTCGCTGGAGCGCCGCGACAAGGGCTTCATCAAGAATATCGGCCCGGCCGGCGACACCAGCGGTGTCGAGCGCTACGTCATCGAGGCCCAGGTCGAGGCCGACCTCGGCGAGAACATCACCGCGCGTCTGCGCTATACGAAGTTCGACTGGGACGACAGCTACGGGGTCGGCAACGTCCACGAGGCGGTCATTTCGCCCTACGACACCGTGTCAGTCACGGGCCTGGGCAATGCGGCGCTCTACTACAACCCGACGCTGGGCTACGGCACGGCGAACATCACTGGGTCCGACCCGTTCAAGATCGACACCAACCAGACGATGGAGGGCAAGCTCTCCAACCACAACCGTCTGCACTTCGACCTGACCTGGGACCTCGGCGACATCAGCGTGAAGTACCTCGCCGGGTACCAGGCCTATGTCTACAACACCAACGGCGACGAGGACCGTTCGTCGCGGAGCGGCAATTTCAGCATCAATGCGGCGACCCCGTTCGGCGCCTACACCGCCACGGGCGTCTCGCCCAACGAGCGCTTCTTCTATCAGGAGAAGCAGAAGTGGTGGTCGAACGAGATCAACATCTCGTCCAACACCGATGACCCGCTGCAATGGATCGTCGGCGCCTTCCAGTACCACCAGGTCTATTCGCAGCCGCAGGGCCTGCGCGTGCTGGGCGATCCGTCGATGCTGTCGCCGATCAACCTGGCCACCGGCGGCCTGGCGGCCCCGAACCCGAACGGCAACTTCCTGTTGGTGGACGGGACCCTCGAGGTCGACTCTTTCGCCGCCTTCGGCCAGATCGACTGGGCGTTCACCGACACCCTCACCCTGACCGCCGGCCTGCGCTGGACCAAGGATGAGAAGACCGGCACCGACTTCGCCCGCTATGTGTCGCGGACCAACACCACGACCACCATCCTTCGCTCGGTCGGCATTCCGCTGGCGGCGGCTCAAGGCATGGCGGTGGATTTCACCACCTTCGTGGTCTGTGGCGGCCCGACCATCGCCACCTGCGCGGCCAACCCGCTCTATTCCAACCTGCGGCAGGACCCGAACGGCGGCCTGGTTCGTGACCTGGCGGCCGATTACGACGCCTGGACGGGAACGTTGGGCCTGCAGTGGCAGCCGGACGACGACACCAACGCCTATGCCCGCTACAGCCGCGGCTACAAGTCGGGCGGTTGGCTGGCCTCCAACGGCCTGACGCCGTTCCCCTACGCCGACCCCGAGTATGTCGACAACTACGAGCTCGGCTTGAAGAAGACCTTCGGCGGCCGCTTCCAGCTCAACGCGGCGGTGTTCTACGCCGACTACAAGGGCTTCCAGGCGCCGCTCACCGTGGTTCTCAATGCGACCACCGGCTCCACCGGCTCGCAATTCCTGAACCTCGACGCCCGCAACTACGGCCTGGAACTCGAGGCCCAGTGGGCGCCGCTCGACAACCTGTCGATCTTCGGCAGCTATTCCTACATCAACGCCGAGATCGAGAAAGGCTGCTGCTTCGTCGACGCCAACGACCCGCGGGCTCTCCAGCCCGGGGCCAAGCCGAGCGGCCCGGCCCTGCCCAACGGCAGCCAGCCGCAGACCCTTGTCGGCAACCGCCTGCCCATGACCGGCGAGAACAAGCTGAACCTCGGTGCGAACTACACCTTCGACTTCGCGGCCGGCAGCCTGACCCTGGGCGGCACCTACACCTATACCGACGACATGCAGACCACCGTCTTCATGCAACCCAACTCGACCGCGCCGTCGAACGAGATCGTCGACTTCCGCGCTTTGTGGAAGGACGGCGATAGCCGCTTCACGATCATCGGCTATGTGAAGAACGCCTTCGACGAGACGGCCTATCAGAGCTCCACGACCACCGCCGTCACCGCGGCCAACACCTTCCGCCGCACGGTGAAGCTGAACTTCCCGCGCACCTTCGGCATGGAGTTCCAGTACCGCTTCTAGGGGCTTCTGGACCCGCACAATGGAGGGCGCCGCGGGAAACCGCGGCGCCCTCTTTCGTTTCATAGTCTGGATGGATCATGCGCCGGACGCGGGGCGGCGCCAGTCTCCAGGCGTAGTCGGCGGGGCATGTCCTCGCCGCATGCGGCGCCTTCCGGCGTCGTTGCCTGCGAGTCCAGCCGCCACAGAACCCTCCCCGGTCCGCGGCGGCTGGACGTCGCTTAGGCCTAGCTGTCGAGGGTCGCGCGCAGCATCCAGGCATGCTTCTCGTGGGCCGTCAGCCGGTCGGTGAGCAGGCCCGCGGTGACTTCGTCGCCGGCCTCCTGGGCGGCGGGCAAGGTCGCATAGAGCGTGCCGATCAGGGCCTCGTGGCTGGAGATCAGGTCCTTGACCATTCCCTCGGCCTTGTTGGCCGGGTCGCCGTCCTTGATCGCCGACAGCTTGCCGAACGATGCGTAGCCTTGCGGGGCCAGTTCGCCCAGGGCGCGGATGCGTTCGGCCACCGCGTCGATGGCGGTCCACATCTCGGTGTACTGGTCCATGAACAGGGTGTGGAGCTGGGCGAAGTTCGAGCCCCGTACGTTCCAGTGATAGCCGTGGGTCTTCAGATAGACCGCGTAGGAATCGGCCAGCAGCCTGGCCAGGCCGTCGGCGGCCGCCTTGCGGGCGGCGGGGTTGGGTCCGGCGTGGGTCATGTCTTCAAATCTCCGTGGCTGTCAGGCGGTTGCGGAACGCCGCCGCGTCGGTTCTGCGGCCGATCCGTTCCCAGATCCTCTCATGCACTGCGAAGGCGACAGTCTGGAAGAGGGGTTCGATCAGGCCGATGGCCAGGGCCGCCCGCCAGTTCTGCGTCAGGGCGAAGGCGACCCCGATCGCCACCGTCATGTGCATCAGGCTGTAGCTCAAGGTCTTCTTGGCGGCGTGCATGGCGGGCATCCAGTTAAGAATAGTTCTCAATATAGCTCAAGGACGCCTTATTGGAAGCCTCTCCGCGATCAGTTTTTCTTCCGCCCGAGGTCGTTTGCTGATCGCCCGAAGTCGCTTGGCGCCAGGGGCATTTTGGTTATCGTCGTTCACATGACCGCCCGACAGAGGCGGCCCAGCATGGCGTCCTGCGGACGTCACGCAGGAGAACCTAGAAACGGACCATCGCAAGCGATGGTCTGGGGAGGAGCGACCCATGAAGTTCACTTGGTTCAACCTGATGCCGTGGCCGTATCTGCCGGACGATTTCCGGGAGAAAAACCGCTCCGTCTGGGTCGATATCGACCAGAAGCTGTTCGATCCGGCCAAGAGCCACGAGGTCTACAACACCTATATGGACCTGCTGGAGTACGCCGATACCCTCGGCTTCGATGGCGTCGGGGTGAACGAGCACCACCAGAACGGCTACGGCATCATGCCCAGCCCCAATATCATCGCAGCGGGCCTGGCCCGGCGGACCAAGGACGCGGCCATCGTGGTCCTGGGCAACTCCATCGCGCTCTACAATCCGCCGATCCGTGTGGCCGAGGAGTTCGCCATGCTGGACTGCATCTCGGGCGGGCGGCTGGTGGCCGGGTTCCCGGTCGGGACCTCCATGGACACCAATTACTGCTACGGCCAAATCCCGTCCCTGACGCGGGAGAAGTACCAGGAAGCCCACGACCTGATCATCAAGGCCTGGACCACGCGGGAGCCCTTCGCCTGGAACGGCCGCTACAACAAGCTGCGGCACGTCAATATCTGGCCGCGCCCGATCCAGGACAAGCCGCACCCGCCCGTCCACATTCCCGGCGGCGGGTCGGTGGAGACCTACGACTTCTGCATCGACAACACCTATTCCTATTCCTACCTCAGCTTCTCCGGCTATCTGCGCGCCCAGGCGCTGATGAACGGCTACTGGAAGCGGGTCGAGGAGCGGGGCGTCGACAAGAGCCCCTATCGGGCCGGCTTCGCCCAGACGATCCTGGTGGCCGACACCGACGAAGAGGCCGAGCGGCTCTATTCCGAGCACGTCAGCTACTTCTACAATCGCTGCCTGCACGTCTATCCGGGCTTCGCCGACGCGCCCGGCTACCGGACGATTAAGACCATCCAGACCGGCGCGCTGAGCCAGTACGCCCCGCCGCGCGGCAGCTATACCCAGCTCACCTGGAAGGAGCTGACCGAGCAAGGCCACGTGATCGCCGGCTCACCGGAGACTGTCCGCCAGCGGATGGAAGAACTGATCAAGGGCCTCAACGTCGGCAACATCTTCTGCCTGATGCATGTGGGGAACATGCCGGCCGACAAGTGCATGTATTCCACCAAGCTGTTCGCCGAGAAGGTGATGCCCAAGCTTCGGAACATGTTCCCCGACTGGGATCACGACAACCGCTTCTGGACCAGCCCGCTGGACAAGCGCGTGACCGCCGGCCGCCTGCCGAAGGAGGCGCCCACCGGCGCCGACCTCGCCAAGACCTACGCGTAAGGGACAGCGATCATGGAACTGAAGACCGTCCGGACCCGCCACGTCCCCGTCCGCTACCTGGAAGGCGGCTCCGGCCCCGACCTGGTGTTCCTGCATGGCGCGGGCGGGGTCACGGCCGAGGACCCGTTCCTGGGCGCGCTGGCGCGGACGCATCACGTCTACGCTCCCCTGATCCCGGGCTATGGCGACAGCGAGGAATGCCCTGAGATCCGCGACATGCTGGATTTCACCCTGCATGGCTGGGACGTGGTCGAGGCCTTGGGCCTGAAGGATCCGATCCTCGTGGGCCACTCCATGGGCGGCATGATCGCCGCCGAGATGGCCGCCCTCGCGCCCAACGACGTGTCGCGCCTGGCCCTGATCTGTCCGGCGGGCCTGTGGGACGACGACCATCCGATCACGGATCTCTTCTCGCTGATGCCCTACGAGATGCCGCAGATGCTGTTCCACGACGTGGAGGCCGGCGCAGCCATGCTGACCGCCGGCCGCGATGTCGAGGACCCGAACTTCCTGCAGACCTATCTGGTGACCAATGCGCGCCAGCTGGGCATGGCCGGCCGTATCCTGTTCCCAATCCCCGAGCGGGGGCTTTCCCAGCGGCTTTACCGGATCAAGGCCAAGACGGTGGTGGTCTGGGGCGATAGCGACAGGCTGATCCCGCCCTTCTACGCCCACGGCTTCAAGAAGGCGATTACCGGCGCCGAGCTGGTCTCGATCCCCGAGGCCGGCCACATGGTGATCCTGGAGAAGACCGGCGCGGTGGTGGAGGCGGTGGGCCGGCTGGGCTGAGCCGTCGCACTGCTTGCCGTTGCGTCAATTGCGGCGCTCAATGACGGCCGGGGGATGCAAGGGAGAAGCCAATGAGCGTCTACCGTGTCACCGAGATCATCGGCACGAGCGAAACCGGCTGGGAGGACGCGGCCAAGCAGGCCCTGGCCGCGGCGGCGGGGTCCTTGCGCGAGCTGCGCGTCGCGGAGGTGACCAAGCTCGACATCGCTCTGGGCGCCGACGGGAAGATCGAGTCCTTCCGCACCAAGCTCAGCGTCAGCTTCAAGTACGACCCGAGTTAGGGCTCCCGGCGCGAGACTTCGCTGGGGACTCAAGGCTAAGCTGAGCCGGGCGGCGAACGCTGCGGGAGGGACTCTTTGCACCATCTGGCGTTGCTCGCGCTCGCGGGCCTGATCCTCTGCGCCTGCGGGCCAAAGCCCGGGCCGCCGGCCGACCCCGCCAGCCTCGCCCCGACCGACGTTCGGCTGGCGGGCCTGTACGAGGACTCGTGCAAGGCCTGCCACGTCAATCCGCAGTCGGGCGCGCCCCTCGCCCACGACGCCAAGGCCTGGGCTCCGCGCTGGAAGCAGGGGGAGGAGGTGCTGATGGACCACGTGATCCAGGGCTACAAGGCCATGCCCGCCACCGGGCAATGCGCCGCCTGCACGCCCGACGACTTCCAGGCCCTGACCCGGTTCATGGCGGGCAAGTCGTGATCTCGCGGCGCGCGACCTTGGCTGCCGGCGCCGCCGGCGTTGTGGCCGTGGGGGCGGGCGGGGTCTTCCTGGCGACCCGCGACAAGCCCGAGCCGCCGTCCCCACCGAGCCTGGACGCCGACAAGCGCCTGCTGTGGCGCAACTGGTCGGGGATCGAGCACGCCTATCCCGCCGCCCGCCTGGCCCCCAAATCCGAGGCCGAGGTCGCCCAGGCGCTCAAGACCGCCGTCGCGCCAGTGCGCGCCGTCGGGGCCGGCCATTCCTTCACCGCCCTCGTGCCTACCTCGGGCAGCCTGATGACCCTCGACGGCCTGGCCGGCGTCGAGCGCTGGGAAGGCGAGGAAGCCGTGGTCTGGGCCGGTACCCGCCTGGGCGCCCTCGGCCCGGCCCTGGCCGAGCGCGGCCGGGCGATGGCCAACCTGCCCGACATCAACAAGCAGTCCCTGGGCGGCTGCCTGGGCACCGCCACCCACGGCACGGGCAAGGCGCTGAAGGCCATCCACGGCGACGTCACCGCTCTACGCCTGGCCACCGTCTCGGGCGAGGTCCTGGACTGCGACGCCAATCAGAACGCGGACGTCTTTCAGGCCGCCAAGGTCTCGCTGGGCGCTCTAGGCGTCATCACCCGGGCGCGGCTCGCCACCACCTCCAACCGCCGCCTGCATCGCCGGGTCTGGATCGAGCCGTTCGAAGCGATGATCGAGGGGGCCGAGGCGCGCTGGGACAGGCATCGCAACTTCGAGTTCTTCGCCGTGCCGTTCACCGACCTGGCCGCCGGGATCAGCCATGACGAGACCGACGCCGCGGCCACACCGCGGGCGGCGTCGACCGACGACGCTTTCCTCGATGTGCTGAAGCAGCTCCGCAACCTGACCCGGTTCTCCACTCCGTTACGCAAGGCCGCCGCCAAGGCCTTGTTGGGGTCCGTCGAGCCGGAGGAGGCGATCGACGAAGGTTGGAAACTGCTCTCCACCGAGCGGCCCGTGCGGTTCAATGAGATGGAGTTCCACCTGCCGGTCGCCAACCATCTGGCGGCGCTGAAGGAGGTGGTGTCCGCCATCGAGGCCCATCGCCGCGACGTCTTCTTCCCCATCGAAGCGCGCCGCATCGCGGCCGACGAGGCCTGGCTCTCGCCGTTCCAGGGCGGGCCGCGCGGCTCAATCGCCATACATTGTCATTACAAGGACGAGTACGCCTTCCTGTTCAGCCTGATCCAGCCGATCCTGCGCAAGCACGGCGGCCGGCCGCACTGGGGCAAGCTGCACAGCCTGAAGGCCGCAGACCTCGCCGCCCTCTATCCGAACTGGAACGACTTCCTGGAGGTCCGCCGTCGACTCGACCCGGAAGGGCGGCTGCTGAATCCGTACTTGAAGGGCCTGTTCGGGGTTTAGGATCTCTTGGCCCTTGCCAAGCGCGGGGGCGGGGTTGACGCTCGATCCAAGGCAAATCCGCCGGGAGGAACCCGCCATGCAACGCGTCGAGGCCGTCGAATATACCGACGCCGTCTGCTCCACCGCCTGGGGCGCCGAGCCGCTGCTGCGGTTGCTGGACTGGCGGTTCGGCGACCACATCGCCTGGCGCAAGGTGATGGGCGGTCTGGTGGGGAACGCCGCGACCGGCAAGGAGGGATGGGATCGGGTCAGCGCCGCCGAGCCGATGCGGGCCTATTGGAAGCGGGTCTGGCATCTCACGGGCATGCCCTATCCCAACCCCATGCGCCTGATGCTGCAGTCAACGGACCCCATGGGCCAGGCGGTGAAGGCCGCCGAGCTGCAGGGCCAGGACGTGGCCCACGCGGTGCTGCGCCGGTTCCGCGAGCAGATCTTCATCTTCGGCCTGGGGCCGCAGACCCCCGACGAGTTCGATGCGGCGACGCTAGGGGTCCCCGGCCTCGACCATGCCCGCTGGCGCGCCGACCAGGCCCGGGCCGAGGTCGCCTCCGCCTATCGCGCCGACTGGGAGGAGACCCGCGCGCCGAACGACTATGTGCGCAACCTCAAGCACGACAGCCCGATGAACGGTGAGCTGAAGCACTCCGAGGGCCACGACCGCTACGCCCTGCCCACGGTGATATTCAAGGGGCCGGGCGGCGAGCACACGGTGGCGGGCTGGGTTCCCTATGAGGACTACGAAGCGGGCCTGGAGGCCGCCTCGCCCGGCGTGACCGCCAAGCCGCGTCCCGATCCGACGCCGGCGCAGGCCTTCGCCCGCTGGGGCATGCTGACGGCCAAGGAGCTGGCCGTGCTGTGCGGCGAGCAGGCCAAGCCGCCGGCCGGGATCGTCACCCACGACTGGGGCGACGGTGTCGTCTACTTCACCGCCGCCGAGGCCCAGGCCCGGGGACTGGCCGTCCCCGCCTAGATCCGCTCGATGATCGCGGCCGGGGCCATGCCGCCGGCCGCGCAGAGGGTGGCCATGCCGACCGTCAGGTCGCGGCGTTCCATTTCGTCCAGCAGGGTGCCCAGGATCATGGCCCCGGTGGCCCCGATCGGGTGGCCGAGCGCGATGGCCCCGCCATTGACATTGACGATGTCCGGATTGACGTCGAGGTCGCGCATGAACTTCAGCGGCACCACGGCGAAGGCCTCGTTGATCTCGACGAGCTGGATGTCCTTCATCGACATGCCGGCCTTGCGCAGCGCCTTGCGGGCCGCCGGGCCGGGGGCGTTCAGCATCAGCTCCGGGGAATCGCCGGCCGTGGCGATGGAGACGATCCGCGCCCGCGGCTTCAGGCCGTGCGCGCGAGCGTAGTCCGGCGAGGCGATGACCACCGCCCCGGCGCCGTCCACCACGCCCGACGAATTGCCGGCATGGTGCACGTGGTTGATCTTCAGATCCGGATAGGTGGCTTCCACCAGCCGGCGGAAGGAGAGGCCTTCCTCGTCCAGCGGCATGTCGTAGAGGGCGGCGAAAGCGGCCTTGAGCTGGCCCAGGCCTTCCAGCGTCGTCTGGGGCCGCGGATATTCCTCGTTGTCGAGGGCCAGCGAACCGTCGTCGTTGTAGACCGGGATCAGGCTCTTGGAGAAATAGCCGTTGGCCATGGCATGGGCCGCGCGCCGCTGGCTCTCCACCGCCAGCTTGTCCACGTCATCGCGGGTGAAGCCCTCCAGAGTCGCCACCACGTCGCCGCACACGCCCTGGTGAGGCTGCGGGTGGATCGCGCGCAGGTGGGTGTTCAGCGAGTCCAGGGTCGGGCCGGCCTGCCGCTTCAGGGTCGAGCCGTGCGACATGCTCTCCACGCCGCCGGCGATCACCAGGTCCTGGGCGCCGGACATGACGCCCATGGCCGCCAGGTTCACCGCCGTCAGGCCCGAGCCGCAGAAGCGATCCAGGCTCATGCCGGGCGCCTCCACCGAATAGCCGGCGTCCAGCGCCGCCATCCGGGCGATGCAGGAGCCCTGCTTACCGCTCTGGGTGCCGCAGCCGGCGATGACGTCGTCCACGTCGGCGGTGTTCAGCCCGTTCCGCTCGGCCAGCGCCTTCAGCACCGTCGAGAGGATCCGCTGCGGGTGGACATTCGCCAGCCCGCCCTTGTCCACCTTGCCCACGCCCCGCGGCGTGCGCGCCGTATCGATGATCCAGGCCTCGCCCATCGGAATATCCTCGCCTTGTCGCACCGCCTCGCGGGCGGAATTCGCCAGGACATTGGCCCCCCGTACGCCACGGCAGGCCAGCGAAAAATCGTCACCAAACGAGGCGCCTTGTCTCAGGCGCCAACCGCTAGTCGTTTAAGGTTGAACGAGATTCGTTCGCGGGGTCGCGTTGTCCGGGGGATCTAGTCGTCAAGGCGACCCACGGCGTCGCGATCACGGTCGTATCGGCTGGTGAACGAAAACGGCGGCAGCCAGGATTCGCGGCGAATGGTCCAGCTTTCGTAGGTCGGCGTCAGTTGGTCGGGGGAGTCCAAGGCTCCCAGGTGCACTTCGATCTCGTTTCCGCTGCGGGCGAAGACCGACGAGCCGCAGCGGGGACAGAAGTGGCGGCCCAGGTAGTCGTGGGTCTCGCCGTCGATCTTGACGGCGTCCTGAGAGAACACCGCGGCGGCGTAGAAGAGCGCTCCGTGATGCTTGCGGCAGTCGAGGCAGTGACAGATGCCGACCCGGTCCGGGCGTCCCGACGCCACAAGCCGGACGTCGCCGCACACGCAGCCGCCCGAGAACTTGTCCATGCCGCGCCTCCTCAGTGGCCCAGACGTCACCCTGGCCGGATAGGTCCCCGCCGCCTAGCCTCGCCGGGCAAGTGGTCAAGACGAAGAAGGGCCGCCCCATCGGGACGGCCCTGCCGCGTTTCTGCTTCTGAAGCCTGAGTGGCCTAGAAGATTTCGAACAGACCGGCCGCGCCCATCCCGCCGCCGACACACATGGTGACGACGCCATACTTGGCGCCGCGACGCTTGCCTTCGTGCAGGATGTGGCCGGTCGCACGGGCGCCGGTCATGCCATAGGGGTGGCCGATGGAGATGGCGCCGCCCGAGACATTGTACTTTTCGGGATCGATGCCGAGGTGGTCACGGCAGTAGAGGCATTGCGAGGCGAAGGCCTCGTTCAGCTCCCACATGTCGATGTCGTCGATCTTCAGGCCGTTGCGCTCCAGCAGCTTGGGGATCGCGAACACCGGGCCGATGCCCATTTCTTCCGGGCCGCAGCCGGCCACGGCCATGCCGCGATAGGCGCCCAGCGGGGTCAGGCCGCGACGCTCGGCTTCCTTGCGCTCCATCAGCACCACGGCGGCGGCGCCGTCGGAGAGCTGGCTGGCGTTGCCGGCGGTGATGAACCGGCCTTCCTTGACGTACTGGCCGCCCTTGAACACGGGGGCCAGCTTCTGCAGGTCGGCCAGGGTGGTCTGGGGCCGGTTGCCCTCGTCCTGGGTCAGGCGGACTTCCTTTTCGGAGAACTCGCCGGTCTCCTTGTTCTGCACCATCATGATCGAGGTCAGCGGCGCGATCTCGGCGTTGAAATAGCCGGCGGCCTGGGCCGCGGCGGTGCGCTGCTGGGACTGGTAGGCGTACTCGTCCTGGGCTTCGCGGCTGACATTGTAGCGATCGGCCACGATCTCGGCGGTCTCGAGCATCGAGGTGTGGATTTCCGGAACGTGCTCGTTCAGCCACTTATCGCTGGTGCGGTAGCGGTTCATCTTGTCGTTCTGAACCAGGCTGATGCTTTCCAACCCGCCGCCGACGGCGACGCTCGCCCCGTCGTTGATGATGTACTTGGCGGCCGTGGCGATGCCCATCAGGCCCGAAGAGCACTGGCGGTCGAGGGTCATGCCCGAGACGGTGTTCGGAAGGCCCGCGCGCAGGGCGGCCTGGCGGGCGATGTTGTTGCCGGTCGAGCCCTGCTGCAGGGCGGCGCCCATGACCACGTCGTCGATTTCGCCCGGATCGACGCCGGCGCGGGCCACCGCCTCGGCGATCACGTGGCCGCCGAGTTCGGCGCCGGAAGTGTTGTTGAACGCGCCGCGATAGGCCTTGCCGATCGGGGTGCGGGCGGTGGAGACGATGACGGCTTCACGCATGAAGGTGTGTTCCTAGGAGTTGGGAGGAAGGTGTCCTGCTCTACCGCCCGGCGCGAGGCCGGGCGGCTGTCTCTGGATGATGTTCCGCCTTAGAGGTCGGCGAACTTCTTGTTTTCGGAAACGAGCTTTTCCAGCAGCGGTGCGGGCTTGAACTGGTCGCCCATCTTGGCCTGGAATTCCTGCATCTTGGCCAGCACCTTGGCGGGGCCGATCTGGTCGCCATAGTGCATCGGACCGCCGCGATAGACCGGCCAGCCGTAGCCGTTCTGCCAGACCACGTCGATGTCGGAGGCGCGGATGGCCTTGCCCTCTTCGAGGATCTTCACCCCCTCGTTGATCATCGGATAGATGCAGCGCTCCAGGATCTCCTCGTCGCTGATCTTGCGCGGGTTGGCGCCCGACTTGACGATGAAGTCGTTGATCACCTTTTCGGTGAAAGGGCTGGGCTTGGCGTTGCGGTTCTCGTCGTAGTCGTAATAGCCGGCGCCGGTCTTCTGGCCGCGGCGGTCGGCTTCGCAGAGCACGTCGCGGATGCTCTCGCCGTTGGACTTCTCCTTCACCCAGCCGATGTCCAGGCCGGCCAGGTCACTCATGGCGAAGGGGCCCATGGGGAAGCCGAAGTCGTAGAGCACGCGGTCCACGTCCCAGGGCATGGCGCCTTCCATGACCAGCTTCTGCGCCTCGCGCTGGCGCTGGCCCAGGATGCGGTTGCCGACGAAGCCGGGGCAGACCCCGACCAGGACGGCGACCTTGCCGATCTGCTTGGCCAGCTTCATCGAGGTGGCGATGACGCTGTCGGAGGTGTGGTCGGCGCGGACGATCTCCAGCAGCTTCATCACATTGGCCGGCGAGAAGAAGTGCAGGCCGATGACGCTCTCCGGCCGCTTGGTCACCGAGGCGATCTCGTCGATGTTCAGGCCCGAGGTGTTGGTGGCCAGGATCGCGCCCGGCTTACAGATGGCGTCCAGCTTGGCGAAGATGTCCTTCTTGATGTCCATGCGCTCGAACACCGCCTCGATCACCAGGTCGACGTCGCCGAAGGAGTCCTCCATCGACAGCGAGCCGGTGATCAGGGCGCAGCGGTCCTCGACCTGCTGGGCGGTGATGCCGCCGCGCGAGGCGGTGCGCTCGTAGTTCTTGCGGATGGTGGCCAGGCCCCGGTCCAGCGGCTCCTGCTTCTGCTCGACGATCACCACCGGAATGCCGGCGTTGGCGAAGTTCATGGCGATGCCGCCGCCCATGGTGCCGGCGCCGATGATCCCGACCTTCTTGATGGGGATCAGCGGGGTGTCGTCCGGCACGTCGGGGATCTTGTTGGCGGTGCGTTCGGCGAAGAACGAGTAGCGCTGGGCCGCCGATTGCGGGCCGCTCATCAGCTCGCCGAACAGCTTGCGCTCGACCTTCAGCCCCTCGTCGAAGGGCAGGTTCACCGCCGCCTCGATGGTCTGGATGTTGTATTCCGGGGCGAGGAAACCGCGGAACTTGCGCGCATTGGCCTTGCGGAACTCGGCGAAGATCTCGGGCTTGCCGCGGGCGGCCTCGACCTTTTCGTTCTGGTCGCGGATGCGGGTCAGCGGGCGGTTCTCGGCCAGCACCTTCTTGGCGAAGGCCAGGGCGCCTTCGCGCAGCTTGCCTTCCTCCACCAGCTCGTCGGCGAGGCCGCCGGCCAGGGCTTCCTTGGCCGGGACGTGACGGCCGGAGGTCATCATCTCCAGGGCGCGCTCGGGGCCGACCACGCGGGGCAGTCGCTGGGTGCCGCCGGCGCCGGGCAGCAGGCCCAGGTTCACTTCTGGCAGGCCGAACTTCGCGGACGGAACCGCAACCCGATAGTGGGCGCACAGGGCCACTTCCAGGCCGCCGCCCAGGACGGTGCCGTGGATGGCGGCGATCACCGGCTTGGGCGAGTTCTCCATCATGCCTTGAACGTCGAACAGGCTGGGACCGGCCATGGCGCCGCCGAACTCGGTGATGTCGGCGCCGGCGATGAAGGTGCGGCCTTCGCAGATCAGCACGATGGCCTTGGCCGCGTCATTCGCGCCGGCCGCCTTGAAGCCCTCGAACAGGCCCTCGCGGACCTTGGCCGACAGGGCGTTCACGGGCGGGGAGTTGAGCGTGATGACGGCGACGTCGCCTTCCAGCGAAAGGTCGGTCACCGAATTGATCTCGGCCATGGGGCGCATCCTCGACTGATGGAAGGGGCGGCTCGTAATAGCTGGCCGCGCTCGGATTCAAACGGTTGTTTATAGGCCTGATCGGGCGCGCGCGAGTCAAAAATCCGTTGGGTTTGCGAGCTCCGAACTCGGGTCTATGAGCGTTGGGAACGATCACCTTAGGGAAAGGCGCCACATGGCTCAGGGACTGTTTTCGTTGGAGGGCCGCGTGGCCCTCGTCACCGGCGGCTCGCGCGGCATCGGCAAGATGATCGCCAAGGGCTTCATCGACCAGGGCGCCAAGGTCTACATCTCCTCGCGCAAGCCCGGCGCCTGCGACGAGACGGCGGCCGAGCTCGGCGCCCAATGCATCTCCTTGCCGCAGGACGTCTCGACGGTGGAGGGCTGCCAGGCGCTGGCCAAGCGGTTCACCGACCTGGAGCCCAAGCTCGACATCCTGGTCAACAACGCCGGCGCCGCCTGGGGCGCGCCCTTCGACGAGTTCCCGGAGAGCGGCTGGGACAAGGTGATGGACCTGAACCTCAAGTCGCCCTTCTTCCTGACCCAGGCCCTGCACAAGACGCTGAAGGCCGCGGCCAGCCACGACCAGCCGGCCAAGGTGATCAACATCTGCTCGATCGACGGCATCCGCCTCAATCCGCAGGAGACCTATTCCTACCACGCCTCGAAGTCGGGCCTGATCTACCTGACCCGCCGCATGGCCGCCGAGCTGATCAAGGACTCCATCAACGTCACCGGCATCGCGCCCGGCGCCTTCGCCTCGGAGATGAACCGGGTGGCGCGCGACCAGGGCGACGAGATCGCCAAGCGCATCCCCTCGCGCCGCATCGGTCGCGACGACGATATGGCCGCGGCCGCCATCTACCTGGCCAGCCGGGCCGGCGATTACGTGGTGGGCGAGACCATCGCGGTGGACGGCGGGGTCGCCATGGCGACGACCGGCGGGCTCTGACGGCCACGCTTTGGGCGGTTTTGCGTTATGACCTGACGATCCTTCTCTGAGCGTCGTCCCGATTGACCGAAGCCGCCCCACCACCGCCCGTCAGAAAAGCCCCGTCGCGGGCCTATGCCCGATGGGCTGTCGGGGTGCTGGTCGTGGCCGTCATCCTGGCCCTGGCCGCCGCCTACGCCGCGCGCCGGGCCCTGGCCCGCGAGGCCCTGGTCGGCTGGCTGGAGGCCCGTGGCGTGCCGGCCTCGGTGGAGTTCCGCGACTTCGAGCTGGGGGCCTTCGCCGCGCGCCTGCGGCTGGGGCCCGAGCGCGACGCCGATGTCACGGCCGAGCTGGCCGAGGTCCGCTACGGCTTCACCGGCTTCTGGTCGGGCGAACCCTTCGGCGTGCGGATCACCTCGGTGGTCCTGCACCGGCCGGTGATCAAGGCCAGCCTCAAGGGGGGCAAGCTCAGCCTGGGCTCGCTCGATCCCGTCATCGAGGAACTCACCCGCCGCCCGCCGCGGCCCGACGTCCGCCAGCCTGAGATCCGGGTTCGCGAGGGCGTTCTGCGACTGGCCACCGACTACGGCCCCGTCCAGGCCCGCCTCAACGCCCAGCTCGCCGACGGCCGACTCATGGCCCTCGAGGGAAAGGTCGGAGCGACCGCCCTCCGCGGCCGGGGTCTCTCTCTGCTGACCGGCCCCGGCGACGTGAAGCTTGTCACCACCCGCGACCGCCTCGACCTGGCGCTCAACCTGCCGGTCCGGCGCGTCGAGGCCAAGGGTCTCTCGGCCAGCGACGCCGAGCTCAAGGCCTCGCTCCGCGCGCCCTATCCTGATCTCGACCGCCGGCGGGCCGACGGCGAGGTGAGCGCCCGGATCGACCTGGCGGGACGGCGGATCGTCTCCGGCGGGACGGCGTTGCAGACCCCCCGTCTCGAGGTCGTGTTCGGCGGTCGCCTCAGCGGCGCGCTGCAGACCCTGGTCCTGCGGGGCGACGCGGAAACCCGATTGATCGCCAAGGCCGCGGAGGCTCCCGGAGCCAAGGCGCGCAACCTCGACCTCAACCTGCACGCCCACGAAATAAAATGGACCCGGTCCGGCGGCGAGGCGGTCTCCGCCAACCTGTTCGCCGAGGCCAGGGCGGCGGCCATCGACTCCGGCGAGACACGGCTCTCGCGGGCCGTGGCCAAGTTCCAGGGGCCGGGGCGTCTCGCGGCAGGCGTCGTCGGGATGGAACTGGAGGGCGGATTGACGGCCGACGGCGCCTGGACCGGCCTCGGCGCGCCCCGCGCCGATGATCCGGCCCAGACGGCGGCCCTCAAGAAGGCGTTTCGCGGCTTCCAGTTGGAGGCCGGCCAGGTCTCCCTGCGGATCAAGGGCCAGGACGTGGCGGTCGCCCTCGGCGCCCCGGCGACCATGACCACCAACACCGGCGGTCGGGCGATCCTGGCCGCCCATGGCGGGCCGCTCTACGCCGCCGGCCAGGGCGCGTTCCGGCTCAATGTCGGCGGCGGCGGCCTGCCCAAGGCCGAGCTGCTCGTGCCGCGCTATCGCCTGACCCCGACCGGCCTGGTGGCGACAACCGGCCTCAGGGCCAGCGGCGATTTCGGGCCGGTCGAGGCCGGAACCCTCGACACCGCCGGTGAGCTGCGCGTGGCGGGCGGGGCGACCAGCTTCGTCGCCAGCCGCTGCACAGCGGTCACCGCCCGGCGGCTCGAGCTCGGCGAGAACGACATCGAAGCCATCGACGGCAAGGTCTGTCCGACAGGCGCGCCGCTGCTCACCCTGGCCAAGAGCGGCTGGCGGCTGCGCGGCCAGGCCCAGGGCCTGAGCGCCCGGGCGCCCTTCCTGGAGGCCAGGATCTCCGAGGCGGCCAGCGACCTCGACTTCCGGGGCGTGGGCGAAGCCCTGACGGGCCGCGCCCTGATCACCGCCGCGCGGATCGATGACACGGCTGTGGAGACAAGGTTCCAGCCGGTGCGCGCCACGGGCGAAGCCTCGACGGCCGATGGCGGGTGGACCGGCGGGTTCATCGTCACCGATCTCGCTCGTCGCCGGCTCGGCCAGGCCCAGCTTCGCCACGCGGCCGACGGCCACGGCGGCCTCGACTTCGACACCGGCCTGCTGGCCTTCGAGGAGGGCGGGCTGCAGCCGGTCAACCTCTCGCCCATGGCCACCATGGTCGCCTCGCCCGCCACCGGACGTGCGCGGTTCCAGGGCCAGATCGCCTGGACGCCCGAAACCTCGTCGAGCCACGGGACCCTGAGCGTCGAGCGGATGGACTTCGTAAGCCCGCTCGGACCGTTGAGCGGCCTGACCGGCCAGGTCGCGTTCAACAGCCTGATCCCGCTGACGGCCGCGCCGGGCCAGAGCCTCAAGGCGGAAAGCGTCGCGACACTGGTCCCGCTGACCGACGTGGAGGCGCGGTTCGGGCTGCAGGGCGAGGCCTTGACCGTCGAGGGCGCGAAGCTGGCGGTCGGCGGCGGGACCCTGATCTTCGAGCCCTTCACCCTGCCGTTCAAGCCGGGCGCGACCTGGACGGGCGTGGTCAATTTCAAGGGCGTGCAGGTGTCGGACCTGATTGAGGCCTCGCCCTTCGGCGACCGTGTCGACCTCGACGCCCGGCTGAGCGGTCGCGTGCCCTTCGAGGTGACGCCGGAGGGGGTGCGGGTCTCGAACGGCAAGCTGGCGGCGGTCCAGCCCGGCCGGGTGTCCATCCGGCGCGAGGCCCTGATCCCGGTCGCACAGGAGGGCGGCGCCGCCACGGTCGAAGCGCCGGGTGCGCCCCCCGGCGCGGCCGAGGGGATGGCCGACGCGCTCAACGCCGCGACCGCGCCCGGCCAGGTCAACGCCTTCAGCGAATTCGCCTACCAGGCCATGGAGCACCTGGCCTTCGACTCTCTGGACGCCGAGGTGAACAGCCTGCCGAACGGCCGCCTGGGCGTCCTGCTGCATGTGAAGGGCGAGCACACCCCGCCGAAGAAGCAGGAAATCCGGCTGTCGATCATCGACCTGATCACCCGGCGGTTCCTCAACAAGGCCCTGCCGCTGCCGTCGGGCACCAAGGTGGACTTGACGCTGGACACGTCCTTGAACCTGGATCAGCTGTTGAAGGACTTCGCCGACTATCAGTCGCTGCGCGGTTCACAAGCCGTTCAGCCGTGAAGCGCCACCTTCGCCGTGAAATTGGAGACGATGGAATGATAAGAGCCCCAGCCGCCGCGGCCGCCCTGATCGGCGTCTTCCTCCTGGGGGCCTGCGCCACCGTCAGGGTGGAGGTGGCGCCCATCACCATCTACGCCAAGCTTGACGCCGACGTCCGGCTGCGCCTCGACGACGACGTCAAGGCGCTGATCAAGCAGAACCCGAACCTGTTCTAGGAAATGACCATGACCTTCAATCAATGGCTGGCGCCGGTCGCCGTGGCGGTCGGAAGCATCACCTGCGCGGGCGGCGCCTATGCCGACGTCGCCGCCTCCAAGGCTGTCGTGGACGCCGCCAAGGCCGCCGGAATCGTGGGCGAGCAGAACGACGGCTATCTGGGTTTCGTGAAGCCTGGCGACGCGGCGACCAAGGCCGCCGTGGCCGAGATCAACGCCGGCCGCCGGCAGGTCTACGCCCAGGCCGCCGCCAAGAACGGCGTCACCGTCGAAGCCGCTGGAGCCTCCGCCTTCAAGACCGTTGTCCAGGAACGCCTGAAGCCCGGCGAATCCTACCAGGACGCTGCTGGGAACTGGGCGCGGAAGTAGGACTGGGCCTCAAAGATGCTCCCCCTCTGGGGGAGCTGTCAGCGAAGCTGACTGAGGGGGACTTTGACTCATCCCGCCGTGGATGAAGCCCCCTCCGTCTCGACGCTGCGCATCGATCCACCTCCCCCAAATCGCGCTGCGCGCTGGGGGAGGATCTAGGCCGCCCTACCGCGCCTTCTCCGCCGCTACCCAGGCGTCGATGCGGCGCTCCAGCATGTCCAGGGGCAGGGGGCCGGCCAGCAGCACCGCGTCGTGGAAGCGGCGGATGTCGAACTTCTCCCCCAGTTCGGCCTTCGCCTTTTCGCGCAAGGCGACGATCTTCATCTCGCCGGTCTTGTAGGCCAGCGCCTGGGCCGGCCAGGAGACGTAGCGGGCCAGCTCCACCTCGATATTGAGCGGCGACAGGGCCGAGTTCTCGGCGAAGCACTTGCGGGCCTCGTCCAGGGTCCAGCCCTTCCAGTGGATGCCGGTGTCGGCCACCAGCCGGCAGGCGCGCCACATCTCGTAGCTGAGCCGCCCGAACCGCTCATAGGCGTCGCGATAGATGCCCATCTCCCCGCCCAGCTTCTCGGAATAGAGGCCCCAGCCCTCGGTGAAGGCGGTGACGCCGGCCTCGCGGCGGAAGGTCGGCACGCCCTCGGCTTCCTGGCCCAGCGCGATCTGCAGGTGGTGGCCGGGAACCGCCTCATGCAGGGTCAGGGCCGGAAGTTCGTAGAGCCCGCGCTGGTCCAGGCTGGCGGTGTTGACCATGTAGCCCCCGGCGACCCCCAGCTTGGGATTGCCCTGGAAATAGCGCCCAGTGGTGTAGTTGGCTTCGATGTCGGCGGGCACCGGCCGCACGCCGTAGGTCAGGCGGGGCAGGGTGGCGAACCAGGCCGGCAGCTTGTCGTCGATCCGCTTGGCGATTTCCGAGGCTTTTTCCAGCAGATCCTGGCGTGAGGTCGCGTAGAATCGCGGGTCCTTGCGCAGGAAGGCCTGGAACTCCGGGAAGCTGCCCTTGAAGCCGGTCTCGGCGATGACCCCATCCATCTCCTTGCGGATGCGGGCGACCTCGTCGAGGCCGTTCTGGTGGATCTGGTCGGGGGTGAGCTTGGTGGTGGTGTGGTCCTGCACGAGCCACGCGTAATAGCGCTCGCCGTCTGGCAACGCGCGGGCCCCCAGCGCCTTGCGGCTCTTGGGCAGGTACTCTTTTTCCAGGAATACGACGAAGCCGGCCTGAGCCGGCCGGACCTTGTCGCGGACGATGGCGGTGGCCTCGGCCAGCAAGGCGTCGCGCTGCGCCTGCGGGATGGAGGCGGGCAGGGCCTTCAGCGGACTGAGCATTGGATCGGTCTCAAGCGAGGCCGCGGCCTGTTCCCGGGCGAAGGCCAGCACCTTCTCGGTGGTGGAGACCGGCTGGGTGAAGCCGCTCTTGGCGCCGCGCCGGGCATTGTCGATCTCGACGGCGTAATAGGCCGGCACGGCGTTCAGCCGGTCGATCCAGGCCTTGCCGTCGGCCAGGCTGCGCATCGGTGTCGAGGACGCGAGATAGCCCATCGTCCAGTGGAAGCCGCCGTCCGAATTGAACGGCATCCGCGCCTCGTCGAAGGCCAGGCTCGACAGCCGCCGCTCGACCAGCCAGGTGAGGAACTCGCGGTTGATCCTGGCCTCGCCCGACAGCTCGCCCGGGTCGATGGCCGCCAGCCGCGCCTTGAAGCCCGAGAGCGTCACCTTGCGCGCCGCGTCGGCCTTGGGGCTGTCGTCGGGCAGGCGGGAGAGGGCGGCTCGGTCACCCTGGCCAGCGGCCTCGATGGGATCGTCGGTCAGGCGGAAGGCCTCATAGTCGGCGACCACCCTGTTGAGGGCCGTATCGTCGGCCAGGGCCGGGCTCGCGGCGAGGGTCAGGGCGAGGACGGCGAGCGCGCGGCGCATGAGGTCACCTTCAAGGTTGGAGCGGCGCCAAGCTGGAGCAGGCAGCGGCCGGCGCCAAGGGCATTTTCGGCTAACGTCATTCGCCCAAGAGCGAAGAATCACCCCACTTCATGTCGTTCGCGATTAAGGCCATGCTCGCCGCGCCAAACCCGGGGGTCCCGTCATGAGTTTCGTCACACGCCGCAGAGCCATGGAGGCCCCGCAGCACGAGGGCGGCCATAAGCTGAAGGCCACCCTGGGCTGGCCCCACCTGATGGCGCTCGGCATCGGCGCGATCATCGGCACCGGCATCTACACCCTGACTGGCGTGGCGGCGGGCCTGGCCGGCCCGGCGGTGATCCTGTCCTTCGCGGTGGCCGGCGCGGTCTGCGCCTGCGCGGCGCTCTGCTACGCCGAGATGGCCACCCTCATGCCCCAGGCGGGCAGCGCCTATACCTATTCCTATGTCACCCTGGGCGAGATGGCCGCCTGGGTGATCGGCTGGAGCCTGATCCTCGAATACACCCTGGTCTGCAGCGCCGTGGCCGTGGGCTGGGCGGGGTACGCCTCAGGCCTGATCCAGCAGGCGGGCTGGCCGGTGCCGGCCTATCTGCTTTCGGGACCGGAAGCCGGCGGCCTGGTCAACCTGCCGGCGGTGTTCATCGCCCTGCTGGTCACCAGCCTGCTGCTGGTGGGCACCCGCGAGAGCGCCACGGTCAACTTCATCCTGGTCTGCGTGAAGCTGGTGGCCCTGGCGGCCTTCGTGGTCATCACCCTGCCCAGCTTCGACGCCAGCCATTTCACCCCCTTCGCGCCGTTCGGCTTCGGCGCTCAGGACGTCGACGGGACGAAGTTCGGGGTGATGGGCGCCGCGGCGATCATCTTCTTCGCCTTCTATGGGTTCGACGCGATCTCCACCGCCGCCGAGGAGGCCAAGAACCCCCGCCGCGACCTGACCATCGGCATCGTCGGCTCGATGGTGGCCTGCACCCTGATCTATATGATCGTCGCAGCCGTCGCCCTGGGCGCCTCGCCCTACGACGTCTTCTCCAAGAGCGAGGAGCCGCTGGCCTTTATCCTGCGCGAGCTGAACCGGCCCTTGGCCGCCTCGCTGATCGCCGGCGCCGCGGTGATCGCCATGCCGACCGTCATCATGGTGTTCATGTTCGGCCAGAGCCGGGTGTTCTTCGCCATGGCCCGCGACGGACTGCTGCCGCGCGGCCTGTCCAGGGTGAACGCCCGCGGCGTGCCCTCGGCGGTGACGATCCTGACCGGGGTCATCGCCGCGATCATCGCCGGCGCCCTGCCGCTGTCGCAGATCGCCGCCCTGGCCAACGCCGGAACCTTGGCGGCCTTCATCGCCACCATCCTGGCCGTGATGGTCCTGCGCCGCCGTGCGCCGACCCTGGAGCGGCTGTTCAAGACCCCGGCGATCTGGCTGATCGGCCCCCTGGGCCTGGTCGGCTGCGTCTATCTGTTCTCCAGCCTGACCGCGAAGACGATCACCTTCTTCTTCATCTGGAACGCCGTCGGCGTGGTGGTCTACCTGCTCTACGGCCGGGCCAGGAGCCGGCTCGCCTAGTCTCTTTTCCTCCCACATCGCGTAGCGAATGGGGGAGGGGGACCGCGCCGCAGGCGTGGTGGAGGGGGCGAGGCTGGGCTCGGCGCTTGAGGCCGCCCCCTCCACCGCCCATCGGCGGTCCCCCTCCCCCGTAAACGGGTGAGGAAAAGAGGGAGCTCGTCGGCCTAGGCCTCGGGCGCTGCGAACTGCTCCAGGGTGTCCTCCATCGCCTCTTCCCAGGGGCGGAGCTGGACGCCGAACACGCGCTGCAGCCGGCTGGAGTCGAGCACGCAGTTGAGCGCGCGCTTCGCCGGGGTCGGGAAGGCGCTGGTGGGCACGGGCTCGATCGGCGGCGGCTCGCGGCCGGGGAAGGCCGCGGCGAAGATGGTCTTGCCCATGTCGTAGCGGCTGGCCACGCCGTCGTTGACCACGTGCAGCAGGCCCCATTCCGGGGCGCCGGCCGGGGCGCGGGCCAGGCGGTCGGCCTGGGAGAGGATGAAGGCCGCCAGGTCGCCGCTGGCGGTCGGCCGGGCCTTCTGGTCGTCCACCAGACGCATCGGGGTTCCGGCCTGGGAGGCCTTCAGGAACCACTGCAGGAAATTCTGGCCATAGGCGGAGAACAGCCAGGACACCCGCGCCACCAGGGCCCGGTCGCAGCCTCCAAGCACCGCCTGCTCGCCGGCCAACTTCGACGCGCCATAGACGTGCAGGGGATTGGTCGCGTCGTCCTCCACATAGGCGCCGGCCTTCTCGCCATCGAACACCATGTCGGTGGAGATCTGGATCAGCGGCAGGCCGCGCGCCTGGCAGGCCCTGGCCATGGCCTCCGGCGCCCGGGCGTTGACCGCATAGGCCAGGTCAGGCTCGCTCTCGGCCTTGTCGACGGCGGTGTAGGCCGCGGCGTTCAGCACCAGGTCGATCGCGCCGGCGGTCTCGATCGCGCGCGTCACAGTGGCCGGATCAGTCAGGTCGACCTGGGCCCGTGACAGGGCGACCACCTCGATGGGGCCCTCCTGGCGGTCCAGCATCTCTCGCGCGAGTTGGCCGGTGGCGCCGAATTGCAGGATGCGGGTCATGCGAAACTCACCTTGGTCATGGCCGTCTTCCTAAGCGACCGCGCCGAACTTGCCACCCCCGTTTCGGCCGCGACGCTTTTTCGTCTGGCCTGCGGACGACCGCCTTGTAAACTTGCCGCGCCGTCTCCCCAGGCGATCATGCCAAGGAACGTCGCACCCTTATTCTGGGGATGCGATCAGGGTGAGCGGTGGCGCGTATTCTTCCGCGCCTTGGGGAGCGACGTGGATACTTCGGACAAGCGCGCCGCGCCGGCCGCGAGCGGCGGCCCGCACAGGGGGATGCAGGACCTCACCACCGGTCCGATCGGCAAGACCCTGATCCTGTTCGCCCTGCCGGTGCTGGGCTCCAACATCCTGCAGTCGCTGAACGGCACGGCCAACGCCATCTGGGTGAGCCACATCCTGGGCGAGGCGGCGCTGACCGCCACGGTCAACGCCAACAACATCTTCTTCCTCATGCTGGGGGCGGTGTTCGGCATCTCGATGGCCGCCAACCTGCTGATCTCGCAGTCGGTGGGGGCCAAGGACCTGGACATGGTCAAGCGGGTCGTGGGCTCGTCCACCAGCTTCTTCCTGGTGCTGTCCCTGGCCGTGGGCGCCGCCGGTTACATGCTGACGCCGGCGGTCCTGCGGATCATGCAGACGCCGCCGGACGCCACCCAGGACGCGATCACCTATCTGCGGGTGATCTTCCTGGCCATGCCGTTCATGTACTTCTTCTCGTTCGTGATGATGGCCCAGCGCGGCGCGGGCGACTCGCGCACTCCGTTCTATTTCTCGCTGGTGGCGGTCGGTCTGGACGTGATCCTCAACCCGCTGTTGATGATCGGCGTCGGCCCCTTGCCGCGCATGGGGATCGCCGGCTCGGCCACCGCCACCCTGATCAGCCAGACGCTCACCCTCATCGCGATGATCGTCTATCTCTACCGCACCAAGTCGGTGCTGATCCTGCGCCCCGGTGAATGGACCCTGCTGAAGCCGCAGTTCGAGATCATCAAGACCCTGGTGGTGAAGGGCTTCCCCATGGCCCTGCAGATGCTGGTCATCTCGGGCGCGGCGGTGGTGATGATCTCCTTCGTCAACGGCTACGGCTCGCAGACGGCGGCCGGCTACGGAGCGGCGATCCAACTCTGGACCTATATCCAGATGCCGGCCATGGCGCTGGGCGCGGCGGTCTCCTCCATGGCCGCCCAGAACGTCGGGGCGGGCCGCATGGACCGGGTGAACCAGGTTGCGGGCCGCGGCGTGCTGATCGCCGCGGTCATGACCGGCGCCCCCGTGCTGCTGATCTATCTGGTCGAGCCCTATGTGCTGCGGCTGTTCCTGCCGGCGACCAGCCCGTCCCTGCCGATCGCCATGCACATCAACGCCTATGTTCTGTGGGGTTTCATCCCCTTCGGCATGGCCTTCGTCCTGAACGGCGTCATCCGCGCCACCGGCTCGGTCTGGCCGCCGCTGCTGGGCCTGCTGGTCTCCATGTGGGTGGTGCGCATCCCCTTCGCCCAGGCGCTGGAGCCCTATCTGGGCGCCGACGCGATCTGGTGGAGCTTCCCGCTGGGCTCGATGACCTCCCTGCTCCTGGCGGCGGGCTATTACAGCTTCGGCGGCTGGCGCAAGGCCAGGCTGATGGGGGGCATCCCGCGCGGCGCGGCGCCCGACACCGGCCTCGGTCCCCCGTCCCTGGCCGAGGAGAGCGAGGCGGTCGAGGCCGCCAGTCACCTGCAGGACGAGCCTAGGCCTCCGTCAGAGCTGAATAGATCAAGGTCCGAAGCTCCCGCCGAATAGGATAGGTGCTGGAGGGCAGGACCTGGGTCATGAACACCACCTGGATGTCCTCGACCGGGTCGATCCAGAAGGCCGTCGAGGCGGCTCCCCCCCAGTAGTATTCGCCGGGACTGGAGGTCAGCATGGCTGCGACCGGGTCGAAAGTGACCGCGAAGCCGAGGCCGAATCCGACGCCGGCGTTGGTGGCCTCCGAGAACAGCGACCGCGAGAGCTTGGTCAGGTCCTGGCCGCCCGGCAGATGGTTGGACGCCATCAGCTTAAGCGTCCTGGGCGCGATCAGGCGCTGGCCGTCCAGGGCGCCGCCCGCTCCCAGCATCCTGCAGAAGGCCATGTAATCCTTGGCGGTGGAGACAAGCCCGCCGCCGCCGGAATGGAAGTCGGGCGCCTTGAGATAGGGGCTGGTCTCCGGATCGTCCTGCAGGTCCAGGCCGCCGGCGGGGGTGGCGTTGTAGCAGGCCGCGAAGCGGGGCCGCTGGTCCTCACGGACGTGGAAACCCGTGTCGCCCATGCCCAGGGGATCGAAGATCCGCTGCTGCAGGAAGGCCTGGAACGGCTGGCCCGAGATGCGCTCGATCAGCACGCCCAGCACATCGGTGGAGACGGAATAGTTCCAGGCCTCCCCCGGGGAGAACTCCAGGGGCAGCTTGGCCAAATGGCTCACGAACGCTTCCATGTCGCCGTCGCCGGTGGTCCCGCCGATCTTGAGCTTGCGATAGGCGGCGTCGACATTGGTGCGGTTCTGGAAGCCGTAGGTCAGGCCCGAGGTGTGGCGCAGCAGGTCGACCATCTGCATGGGTCGCGTCGGCGGCGTGGTCATGAACTGCGGCGTCACCCCGGCGGCGAAGACGCCGAGGTTCTTCCATTCCGGGATGAACTTCGCCACCGGATCGTCCAGGGCGACCAGGCCCTCCTCGACCAGCATCATGAAGGCGACGCTCGTGATCGGCTTGGTCATCGAATAGATTCGGAAGACCGTGTCGGTGGCGATCGGCTTGCCGCGCTCGCGATCGGCCATGCCCACCAGACCCTCATGGACCAGTTCGCCGCGCCGGGAAATCTGCACCTGCGCGCCGGGAAGACGGCCGGAGTCGATATAGCGGGTCTGCAGGAAGCGATCGAGCTTCGCCAGGCGCTCGCTGGAAAAGCCAAGCTTCTCGGGCCGGGTCATGCGGTTTCTCTCCGTGGATGTCTCGCCTCCACCGTGCCGGGTCGGAGGCCCTTGTTTCAACAGCAAGTTCGCGGCGAGCCTCAAAGGGGGCAGGGCGCGCCCTAGAAAAATCGTCGCCGCCTACGAAGCGGACGTTGCGTCATGCAAACAGGCGTTTGATACTATCCTCAGGCGCGACGACCTAAGAGGCTGTCACGGCGCGATATTTCCGGATGGCGGCGACCGTAGCCATACCGACTATTTGAAAAATACCCGCGCAAGGCGGGCATATGGGAGGCCCTAGATGGCTTGGGACTTTGAAACCGACCCCGAATTCCAGAAAAAACTCGACTGGATCGAGGACTTCATGCGCGAGGAGGTCGAACCCCTCAGCCACCTGGGCATGGCCGCCCACGGCCCGCTCGGCCGCGAGAAGTTCATCAAGCCGCTGCAGCAGAAGGTGAAGGACCAGGGCCTGTGGGCCTGCCACCTGGGCCCCGAGCTGGGCGGTCAGGGCTATGGCCAGCTCAAGCTGGGCCTCATGAACGAGAAGCTGGGTCGCAACGGCATGGCGCCCACCGTGTTCGGCTGCCAGGCGCCCGACACGGGCAATGCCGAGATCATCGCCCACTACGGCACCGAGAAGCAGAAGGAGCAGTACCTCTGGCCGCTGCTGAACGGCGAGATCCGCTCGGCCTTCTCCATGTCCGAGCCCACCGGCGGCTCCGACCCGCTGACCTTCAAGACCCGCGCCGTGCTGGACGGCGATGAGTGGGTGATCAACGGCGAGAAGTGGTTCTCCACCAACGCCCGCTGGTCGAAGGTGCTGGTGCTCTATGCGGTGACCGATCCCGACGCCAAGGACCCCTATCGCCGGACCTCGATCTTCCTGGTCCCCACCGACACTCCCGGCGTGGAGATCATCCGCAATGTCGGCGTGGGCGGCGGCGGCGAGATCGGCGGCGGATCGGAGGGCTATGTCCGCTACAACGACGTGCGCCTGCCTTATGACGCCCTGCTGGGTGATCGCGGCGCGGCCTTCGTCATCGCCCAGGTCCGTCTGGGCGGCGGCCGGGTCCACCACGCCATGCGCACGGTGGGCGCCTGCAAGCACGCTCTGGACCTGATGTGCCAGCGGGCGGTCTCGCGCAACACCCGCGACGGCAAGCTCGCCGACCTGCAGATGGTCCAGGCCGACATCGCTGATTCGTGGATCGCCCTGGAGAGTTTCCGCCTGCTGGTGCTGCGCACCGCCTGGCTGATCGACAAGCACAAGGACTACAACCTGGTGCGCAAGGACATCGCCGCCATCAAGGTGATGATGCCCAAGGTCTATAACGACATCGCCATGAAGGCCGCCCACCTGCACGGGGCGCTGGGGGTCTCCAACGAGATGCCGTTCATGCACATGGTCACCAGTTCGCTGGTCATGGGCATCGCCGATGGCCCCACCGAGGTCCACAAGGTGACGCTGGCCAAGCAGGTGCTGAAGGACTACCGGCCCGACAACGACCTCTTCCCGAAATACCACATCCCCCGCCTGCGCGAGGCGGCCGAGGAGAAGTACGGGGCCGAGCTGGCCGAGATCAAGGAAGGCTACGCCAAGCTGCGCCGCGAAAACGCGCCGGCCTAGCGTTTGCTCACGCGCCTTGCTTTCCGCGGGGCGCGCCTTGGCTCTAGTGTGGGGCGGCCCCGGGTTTTCGGGGCCGCCCTTCCTATTTGATTTCCAGATTCCAGAGACCGCATGTCCAATATTCCAGTTCCCGTCTGGCCCGTGATGTCCATCGCCCAGGCCCACGCCGCCCTGACCGCCCCCGGCGCTCGTTTCGAGATCGAGGCGAAGCCGATCCGGGGCGTGGTGACGCGGACCTGGAAGAACGCCCCGCCCACCCTGCGCGACGTGTTCGTCAACGGCCGCGCGTTCAAGGACCGCGAATTCCTGGTCTATGAGAACGACCGCGCGACCTTCGAGGCCTTCGCCCGCGCGACCCTGACCTTGGCCCACCGCCTGGCGGCCGACGGCGTGAAGAAGGGCGACCGGGTCGCCGTCGTCATGCGCAACCTGCCGGAATGGCCGGTGGCCTTCTGGGCAGGGATCCTGATCGGCGCCATCGTCACCCCGCTGAACGCCTGGTGGACCGGGCCGGAGCTGGAATACGGCCTGGCCGATTCCGGGACGAAGGTCGCCATCGTCGATGACGAGCGCCTGGCGCGCATCCAGGAGTCCCTGCCGAACCTGCCGGCCCTCGAGAAGATCTACGTCCCGCGGCTGGCGGACGGCCCGACCGATCCCATGGTCGTTCGCCTGGAGGACGTGATCGGGCCGGTGAATTCCTGGGGCGCCCTGCCCGACCTTCCCCTGCCCGATGTGGCCCTGGAGCCGGAGGACGACGCCACCATCCTCTACACCTCGGGCACCACCGGAAAGCCCAAGGGCGCGCTGGGCACCCACCGCAACATGACCTCCAACATAATGGCCGGCGGCATCTCGGCGGCGCGCAACTTCCTGCGCGCCGGCCAGCCCCTGCCGGAGTCCGATCCGCACAAGCTGCCGCAGCGCTGCTCCCTGCTGGTGGTGCCGCTGTTCCACGCCACCGGCCTGTCGGCCAACCTATCGCCGAGCCTGAACGCCGGCGGCAAGATCGTCCTGATGCGCCGCTGGGAGCCCGAGCAGGCCATGCAGCTGATCGAGCGCGAGAAGGTCAACGCCACGGGCGGGGTGCCGACTATCGCCTGGCAGCTCATCGAGCATCCGGCGCGGTCGAAATACGACCTCTCGTCCCTGCAGTCGGTTTCCTATGGCGGCGCGCCATCCGCGCCGGAACTCGTGCGCAAGATCGTCGAGGTCTTCCCGGCCTCTCAGCCCGGCAACGGGTGGGGCATGACCGAGACCACCGCCACCTTCACCAGCCACCTGGGCAAGGACTACGAGAACCGCCCCGACAGCGCCGGCCCCGCCGCCCCGGTGGGCGAGATGCACGTCCGCGACCCGGCCGACGGGGTCAGCATCCTGCCGGAGGGCTCGGTGGGCGAGCTCTGGTGCAAGGGCCCGCAGGTGGTGAAGGGCTATTGGAACAAGCCGGAGGCCACCGCCGAGACCTTCCAGGACGGCTGGCTGCGCACCGGCGACCTGGCGCGGATCGATGAGGAGGGCTTCCTGTTCATCATCGACCGGGCCAAGGACATGCTGATCCGCGGCGGCGAAAACATCTACTGCGTCGAGGTGGAGAATGTGCTGTACGACCACCCGGACGTGATGGACGCCGCCCTGGTCGGCATCCCCCACAAGACGTTGGGAGAGGAGCCCGCGGCCGTGGTGCACCTGAAGCCGGGCGGAACGGCGGATGAAGCGGAGCTGCGGGCCTTCGTGCGCGAGCGGCTGGCGGGCTTCAAGGTGCCGGTGAAGGTCGTGTTCTGGCCCGAAACCCTGCCGCGCAACGCCAATGGGAAGATCGTGAAGACCGAACTGAAGAAGATCTTCGAGACGGTCGCATGAGCGACCGCAAACCCCTGATCCTGGGTATCGGCGGCACCATCCGGTCGGGTTCTTCCACGGAGCGGGCCCTGCAGTGCGCGCTGCGCGCCGTCGAGGCCCGGGGCGGGGAGACCCGCCTGCTGGGCGGTGAGTTCCTGGCCAAGCTGCCGATCTTCAATCCCGCGACCCTCGAGCCCACGGCCGAGCAGCAGATCCTCGCCGACGCCGTGCGCGCCGCCGATGGGGTGATCGTCGCCAGCCCGGGCTATCACGGCTCGATCTCCGGAGTGATCAAGAACGCCCTCGACAGCCTCGAGGTCCTTCGCGACGACGCGCGGCCGTATTTCACCGACCGGGCGGTGGGGGCGATCATCACCGCCGACGGCTGGCAGGCGGCGGGCACCACTTTGACCACGCTGCGATCGATCATACATGCGCTCAGGGGCTGGCCGACGCCGTTCGGCGCGGCCCTGAACGCGACGTCGAACCTGTTCGACGCCGACGGGGCCTGCCTCGAGGCGAAGGACGCCTGGCAACTCAGCACCGTCGGCGAGCAGGTCTTCGACTTCGCCCAGATGAAGGTCGGCAAATGACAGGTCCCCGCCTGGTGACACCCTCCAACGGTTCCGGCTCTGGCGAGGCGGCGCACGAATCCGCGATCTCGCCGATCGAGGACATCATCGAGGACGCCCGCAACGGCCGCCCCTACATCCTGGTCGACGCCGAGGATCGGGAGAACGAGGGCGATGTCATCATCCCGGCCCAGTTCGCCACCCCAGACCAGATCAACTTCATGGCCAAGCACGCTCGCGGCTTGATCTGCCTCTCCATCACCGCCGAGCGCGCGCGCACCCTGCGCCTGCCGCCCATGGCCATGGACAACCAGTCGGGCCACGGCACGGCCTTCACCGTCTCGGTGGAGGCCCGCGAAGGGGTGACCACCGGCATCTCGGCCCACGACCGGGCCCACACCATCGCCGTGGCGGTCGACCCGACCAAGGGCGCCGATGACATCGTTTCGCCGGGCCACGTCTTCCCGCTGGTGGCCAAGGACGGCGGGGTCCTGGTCCGCGCCGGCCACACCGAGGCCGCCGTCGATATCAGCCGCATGGCCGGCCTCAACCCGGCGGGCGTGATCTGCGAGATCATGAAGGACGACGGGTCGATGGCGCGGCTGCCCGACCTGATCGGCTTCGCCCAGCTGCATGGCCTGAAGATCGGCACCATCGCCGACCTGATCGCCTATCGCCGCCGCACCGAGCGCCAGGTGGAGCGGGTGTTGGAGACGCCGTTCGACTCGACCTTTGGCGGCCGGTTCCGGATGGTCATCTACCGCAACATCATCGACAAGACCGAGCACGTGGTCCTGACCAAGGGCAAGATCGATCCCGACAAGCCGACCCTGGTGCGCATGCATCGGGTCGACTTCGCCGCCGACATGCTGGGTCACAAGGAACAACGCCGCGACTATGTCCCTCGCGCGCTCAAGGCCATCGCTGACTATGACGGGGCCGGGGTGGCGGTGTTCATCCGCGACTCCAATCCGTCGTGGCTGTCCGAACGCTACGGGGCCGAGCCGGGCGCCGACCACGGGGCCAACGTCCTGCGCGACTACGGCGTGGGGGCCCAGATCTTGCTCGACCTCGGCGTGCGCGACATGGAGCTGTTGTCGAACTCCGCCACCGTTCTGCCGGGCTCCGGCGGCTACGGCCTGAAGATCGTCGGCCGGCGCCCGCTCTAGCCCAGCAATCTCAGCAGCCGCTGGCCCAGGGTCGGCGGCTGGGCGCGGAACACCCAGTGCGGCCAGACCTGTTCGGAATGCAGGCGCCGCGCCATGACCAGCTCCTCCACCGCCTCGGTGGCCCCGATGCACGAGGGTGTGTCGGCGTCGTCATAGGCGACGTAGCCGCCTGGGGTCATGAACGGCCAGACCGCGTCCTGAGCATATTTCACGCCGGAATAGATATCGCAGTCGATATGGGCCAGGCCGAAGCTCGGCCTGGTCTTGGCGATACCCGGGAAGGTGTCCTGGAACAGGCCTTTGACCACCACCAGGTTCTTGAGGCCCAGCGCGTCGCGCCGCGCGACAAGGGCCTCGTAGGAGCTGTCGCCGAAGTCGCCCTTGCCGTGCAGGTCGCGGGCGGCGTCGGTCGCCGGCATGCCCTCATAGGTGTCCAGCGCATAGACCTTGGCCCCCGGCGCCACGTCGTTGAGCACCCGGGCCATGAACAGCGCATTGCCGCCGCGGTACGAGCCGAACTCGATGACGTCCTTGCCCGCCAGGCCCTCGAAGAACGAGGTCAGGATGAGGAACAGGTTCATCCGCTTGGCGTCGAGCATCACCGACCAGCCGTCGGCGGCCTCCAGGCTCGCCTGGTAGAGCGGATGGTGCGCGATCAGGTCGGCCACCCCTGCATGCATCAGGCCCCAGCCGCGCTGGTAGCCGTCGCGCGCGCTGCGCCCGCCCTTGAGGGTCGCCGGCGTGCCGATCTCAGGTAGCGGAATGAGGCCCATCTCGCCTTGCTATGGGCCGTCGTCTTTTGGCGCAACCCCCGAAGGGGCGTCAGGCGGTGGCGCTGCGCAGGGTGACGCTGGCGCAGCGTTTCGCGCGCGAGGCCCGCTGCAGATCCTCCAGCCGCTTGGAAAGCCGGGTGGCCTGGGCGGTGGGCGCGCGGTTCAGGGAGATCGGCGTGTAGTAGCTCGCCACCGCCTCGCCGCCGCGCATCTGGCGTTGGGCCGCGGCATAGGCTCGCTGGGTGCGGGCCACCTCAAGCGCGAGCTGGCCGCAGGTCAGCCGGCGATAGTCGGGGACGGCGGCGGTCGCGGAGGTGAGCGGCGCCGGCGGAGGCGCCGACGCGCAAGCGCCGACCAGCAGCGCCACGGTCGTGGACAGGATCGCCCCCCGCATTTCAGCCCTCCCTGAAGGGTCTTCGTTGGGAGGAGCTTGCCCCGTCTTCGGGCGAGCCTCAAGCGCCACCACGCCCAAGAGGAATTCCCGCATTACTGTACAGCTCAGTCATAAAATTTTTGAATATGGTTAACAAAATTCCGAGGAACCAACCTCAACGCCCCGCGTTGTGGGCCATTCACGCCGCAGTGTGGTTAATGAGGTCATTTTTTATACAGCGAAGTATATTGCATATCGTGACCAAGAAACTTGGTTGACACGGCCTGATTGAGGCGACTTCTTGTGGCGCGTCGGGGGATTGGCGATTCAACGCCCAAGCCTGGAGTGAGATACATCATGACGATGAAGCTAAGCTTGTTGGCCGTGGCTGCAGGTCTATCGATTGCAACTTCCGCGAACGCCCTGACGGTCATCTCCTCACCGATCGACACGCCGCCGCCGGCCGGCCAGTCCGTGGTCTATGATTTCGATGGCTATGTGGCGCCGGGCTTCTCGCTCATCCTGAGCGGTCTGGCCGGGGTCTTCGACGGTTCGTTGGGTCTCGTCCCCGGAGTCGCAGCGCCTCCGCCTGGCACGACCACCGACTATCTGGCCATCCAAACGGGCGGCTCGGCGACCTTGAATACGCCGCTGATCAGTGCGCTCAGCGTCTACATCGGCTCGCCGGACTCCTACAACAGCATCCGGTTCATCGGCCTGGATGGCTATGACGTGACCCTCACCGGCGCGGCCCTGGCCGACGGCTCGTTCGGCGGCAACCAGGCGATCGGCCGGCGGATGACCTACAATTTCGGATCTGACCGGGTCACCCAGGTCATCTTCTCGTCCAGCGGGAACTCGTTCGAACTGGACAATATCGCGGTCGCCTCGATCGTCCCCGAGCCGGCGACCTGGGCGATGATGATCACCGGCTTCGGCCTGCTGGGCGGCGCAGCCCGCCGACGGCGCGCCAACTCCGCCGTCTTCGCCTAGGACTTCAGCGCCGCGCTGACGACAGAGGGTCGTCGCGCGGCGCGCCTGGCAGTGGCGCAGCCGCAGGCCGTTGACCACGCGCCGCTTCGGGTGCGAGCGACGACGGACAGGAAGATCGCCCCATCCTGGACCCGGACCTCGATATGGGAGGCGTCCAGGCGCCTGGCCCGCTCCAGCCGCTCGCGGCCTCAAATGTCCCTATGCGTCGGCGTGTCCTTCCCGGTTGTCGGTGCCCAGTTGTCGGTGATTGAACCGTGTCGCGGCCACGCGGTTCGGTCCGGCAGGCCTGCGCGGCGCGGAGTCGCGAACGACTTCGTTGATTGTCGTTTTCTTGGACTTCGAACGCGCCTATAGGAGGTGCTGCTCTATGCACCGCCCGGCCGAAAGGCCGGGCGCCGTCATTTTAGGAATACCGTCATGACCGACATCCTGATGCCGAAGGCGACCGCTGTCTGGCTGGTGGACAACACTTCGCTGACCTTCGAGCAGATCGCCGATTTCTGCGGCCTGCACCCGCTGGAAGTCAAAGGCATCGCCGACGGCGAGGTGGCGCGCGACATCCGCGGCGCCGACCCGATCGCCAACGGCCAGCTCAACCGCGAAGAACTGGACGCCGCCCAGAAGAGCGACAAGTACCGCATGAAGGCCCAGAAGAGCCGGCACGCCGAACTGCTGAAGCCGGTGAAGAAGGCCCCGCGCTACACCCCGGTGTCGCGCCGCCAGGACCGTCCGGACGCCATCGCCTGGTTTATCCGCAACCATCCGGAAGTGGCCGACAGCCAGATCGCGCGCCTACTGGGCACCACCAAGGCCACCATCGACCAGGTGCGCAACCGTCAGCACTGGAACGCCGCCAACATCAAGCCGGTCGATCCGGTGACGCTCGGCCTTTCGACCCAGATGGAACTGGACGCGGTGGTCCGCAAGGCGGCCGACAAGAAGGCCAAGGACGACGCCAAGCGCGGCATCGTCGAGCCCGAGGGCGCGACCCTGGCGCCGGCTTCGGAGACCGGCGTGCTGGTGGAGGACGACGACCATCACGTCGCCGAGCAACCGCACTTCGACGACGAAGACGCCGATGACGAGGACTAGGACCGGCGAACCGGGCGACACGGCCCAATAGGTTCGTCCGGCGATTGGCTCAGACAACCCTGTCGACCGCCTCCGGGGACCTTCGAGGGGCGGTCGACCAGGGTCGCCTGGCGTCCGGCCCCCCTCGGACGAGGAAGAGATGGGGCGAGCCGAGACCCTCGCGGGTCGCGGCCGCAAAGCGTCAGTGGGCGCGAGCGCCCAGGGCTTGGATCTCTTCCTTCAGCTTGAGCTTTTGTCGCTTGAGTTCCTGTAGCTTCACGGCGTCGGCGGCGGGCCTGTTCATCTCGTCTTGGATCGCCCTCTCAAGATTTTGGTGACGGGATCCGAGTTCGCGGATGCGGGCTTCAACGGCCATGTCGTGTCGTCTCCTGCATGAACCTAGGCGCCTGAGTGAACACCCGCTGGCCTGCTCTGTCAGATCACATATGTTTGCGATCCGACATCCACCGGCGGCCCCCGGCCGCGGAGACCTGACCCTATGAGCAGCAGCGCACGCCTGGTTGTCGGCGTCTCGGGCGCCAGCGGCGCGGCCTACGGCTTGCGGGTGCTCGACGCCTGCCGCGAACTCGGGGTCGAAAGCCACCTGATCTTCTCCCGCGCCGCCGCCCTCACCCTCGCCCAGGAGACCACCCTGACCGTCGCCGACGTCCAGGCCCGCGCCGACGTGGTCCACAAGGTCGGGGATGTGGGCGCCTCGGTGGCCTCCGGCTCATTCCCGACGCTGGGCATGATCATCGCGCCCTGCTCGGTGCGCACCATGAGCGAGATCGCCACCGGCGTGACCTCCTCCCTGCTGACCCGCGCCGCCGACGTGACGCTGAAGGAGCGCCGGCCCCTGGTGCTGATGGTCCGCGAGACGCCCCTGCACCTGGGCCATCTGCGCACCATGGTCCGGCTGGCGGAGATGGGGGCGATCATCGCCCCGCCCATGCCGGCCTTTTACGCCAAGCCTGCCAGCCTTGAAGAGATGGTCGACCAGTCCGTCGGCCGGGCGCTGGACCTCTTTGGCCTGTCCTGGAAGCCGGTGAAACGCTGGGGCCAGGACGTCGGGCCGCTGCAGGGCGAGGGCTGATGTCGCTCTGGGACTGGACGCTGGAAGTATATTCCCTGGCCGGCGTGCCGGAGGCGACGCTGGACCTGCAGGACCGGCATGGCCAGAACACCTCCTTCCTGTTGTGGGCGATCTGGGCCGAGGGGCCTTCGGCAGAGGCGCTCGCCGACGGCGCGGCGGCGGCCAAGGCCTGGGACGCGACAGTGCTGAAGCCTATCCGCCAGGTGCGCCGCGCGCTCAAACCGGCCTTCCCGCCGGTGGACGATGGCGCGCGGGAGGCCCTGCGCGAGGACGTCAAGGCCGCCGAACTGCGCGCCGAGCGGGTGCTGATGGAAACCCTAGAGACCCTGGCGCCGGCCTCGAGCGGCGGACATCCGGCCCTGGAGAGCCTGCGCGCGGCCTCAGCAGCCTGGGGGAGCCCGGCTCCGGACGAGGCCCTGGCTCGCCTGGCGCGCGCCCTCGTCTAGACGAGGGCCGCCAGGGTGCGCATCATCTGAGTCGGGCGGCGAGGCGTAGCGTATGAACGACGACGATATCGACGATGCGGAGGCGAGGTTCCGCGCCCACCTGGGCTCGGTGATCCAGGAACATTCCGACCTGGACGCCGCGGTGGAGGCCCTTGCCCTGCAGCCGGTCCCCGACATGATGGTGATCGCCCGGCTGAAGCGGAAGAAGCTGGCCTTGAAGGACGAGATCTCCCGCCTGCGCAACCAGCTTATCCCCGACATCATCGCCTGAGGCGTGACGACCGCCAGCTAGCCCATCTTGAAGGCGCAGACCTTGTTTCCGTCGAGGTCGCGGAAATAGGCGCCGTAGAAAGTCTCGCCCCGCAGGCCGGGCGGGCCGTCGCAAGTTGCGCCCTGGGCCAGGGCCGCGGCGTGGACGGCGTCGACCATTTCCCGAGACTCCGCCGCGAGCGCGACCATCGTGCCGTTACCGGGCGTGGCGGGCTGCTTGTCATAGGGTTCGCACAGCGCCAGGCCGCCGGCGCCGAACTTCCCGTAGAACAGGATGCGGCCTCCATCATAGCCGCGCCGAACGCCCATCGGCGCCAGGACGGCGTCGTAGAAGGTCTTGGCCTTCTCCAGGTCGTTGCTGCCGATTGTGGTGTAGCCGATCATGGTCGTTCTCCCTTTAGAGGGCCGACCTTAGCCGCGTGACGCGAACGTCAGGAAAGCGGAATCGACTAGCGCGGCGCCTGGCGCGGTTCGATGATCCCACGCCGTTCGCGCTTGCGAATGAACATGGCCGCGTCGGCCTCGGCGACCAGCGCCTCGGGATCGATCTCCGAAGAGATCTCGCGCACCCCATAGGAGATGTGCAGGGGCGCCGACCAGTCGCCGAACTGGATGGGAGAGCCCTCGATGGCGTCGGCCAGGGCCTCGGCCTTGGCCTCGGCGGTGGGCTTGTCGGCCTGGACCAGGATCACGGCGAACTCGTCGCCGCCCATGCGGCCCACGATGTCGCTCTCGCGCACATGGGCCAGCAGTCGCTCGGCCACGGCGCGCAGGGCCGCGTCACCGGCGGCATGGCCGAAGCGGTCGTTGACGTGCTTGAAGCCGTCCAGGTCGAAATAGACCACGCTGGCGGGCGAGCCGTAGCGCTGGGAGAAGGTTCGGATGCGCGACAGCTCGCGTACGAAGGCCCGGCGGTTGAGCAGCGGGGTCAGGGCGTCGCGGTCGGCCAGGTTCTCGACCTCGGCCAGCTTGGCCTTCAGGCGGGTGACCTCGCCACGCAGCTCGTCGATCTCGGTCAGCAGGGTCTTCACCGCCCCCTGGACGGCCGGCGTCAGATCGCCCTCGGCCAGGCCCAGGAAGGCGGTCTTGTCGGTGGGCCCGGTGGCCGCCGCGGTCGCCTGGGCGCCGGCGCGCACCAGGGCGCTCTTGCGGATGGCCGAGAAGGATTCGGAGCGGGCGCCGGTGATCTTCATGGGGCTTTCATCGAACGAGAATCGCTGAAGTCCTAGCGAGTTAAGAATCCTGAACGTCCTTGGTTGCGGGCGCAAGACCGGCGCCTATACTCCGCGCCTTTCCGCCGCAGGGGCATCCAAGGATATGAGCGCAACGACCGCGCCGGTCGCCATCATCATGGGCAGCCGGTCCGACTGGCCCACCATGAAGGGCGCCGCCGAGAGCCTCGACGCCCTGGGCGTGGCCTATGAGGCCAAGGTGGTCTCCGCCCACCGCACGCCCGACCGAATGTATGAATTCGCCAAGGGGGCCAAGGCGGCGGGCTTCAAGGTCATCATCGCCGGGGCCGGGGGCGCGGCACACCTGCCAGGCATGACCGCCTCCATGACCGAACTGCCGGTGCTGGGCGTGCCCGTGGAGTCCAAGGCGCTCAAGGGAATGGATAGCCTGCTCTCCATCGTCCAGATGCCCGCCGGCATCGCCGTGGCGACCCTGGCGATCGGCGAGGCCGGGGCCCGTAACGCCGGCCTGCTGGCCGCCCAGATCCTGGCCCTGTCCGATCCGGCCCTGGCCGAGCGGCTGGTCGCCTATCGCGCTCAGCACACGGCCGGCGTCGCCGAAACCGTCGAGGACGTCTGAGCATGGCTGCCTCCCTGCCGATGCCGCCGGGATCGACGCTCGGCATACTGGGCGGGGGACAGCTTGGCCGGATGCTGGCCCAGGCCGCCGCGCGGCTCGGCTTCGACGTGGCGATCCTGGAGCGCGAAACCGACGCCCCGGCCGGGCGGGTGGCCGCCCACGCCATCGTCGGCGCCTATGACGACCCTTCCGCCCTGAAGGCCCTGGCCGATCTGGCCGACATCGTCACCTTCGAGTTCGAGAACGTGCCGGCGGCTTCGGTCGAGGCTCTGATGGCGCTCGGCGTCGAGGTCGCGCCCGGACCGCAGGCCCTGGCCGTGGCCCAGGATAGGGTGGACGAGAAGAGCTTCCTCAACGCCAATGGCGTGGCGACCGTGGCTTTCGCCGCCGCCGACAGCGCCGAGAGCTGCGTCGAGGCCGCCGGCCGGATCGGGGCCCCCTGCCTGATGAAGACCCGCCGCGAGGGCTACGACGGCAAGGGCCAGGTCTGGGTCGAGCACGCCGCCGGCGCGGCGCAGGCCTTCGAGGACCTGGGCGGCCGGCCGGTGATCCTGGAGGCGCCCGCCGACTTCGTGCGCGAGCTCTCGATCATCGCCGCCCGCGGTCGCGACGGCGCCATCGCGGTCTATCCCCTGGCCGAGAACCATCACGAGAAGGGCGTCCTGCGCCGCAGTGTCGCCCCGGCCCGCGCCAGCGCCGCCACCACCGCCCAGGCCGAGCGGATCGCCGCCAAGATCCTCACCGGCCTGGCCTATGTCGGCGTGATCGGCATCGAGCTGTTCGAGATGAAGGACGGGTCGCTGCTGGTCAACGAGATCGCGCCCCGGGTGCACAATACCGGCCACTGGACCCAGGACGGCTGCGAGGTCGACCAGTTCGAACAGCATATCCGCGCCGTCGCCGGCTGGCCGCTGGGGCCCACGACGGCCCGAGCCCAGGTGGAGATGCTGAACCTGCTTGGCGACGAGGTCGACGGCTGGGCGAGGTACGCCGCCGAACCCGAGACCCGCGTCCACCTCTACGGCAAGCGCGAGGCCAAGCCCGGCCGCAAGATGGGCCACGTGAACCGGCTGAGAGGGCCGGTCTAGGCTTCGTTCGGGATGGCCGAGAGGGCCTCTTCCAGCTCCAGGAAGCTGGGCTGGGCGCCCGAGGGGACGCTGCCGCGGCCGATCTCGACGGAGATCTGGGCGGCGTTGCCGTGCAGGTGGGCCACCAGCACCGACTGGATGATCTTGTAGAAGGAGCCCTCTTCCTCGATGACCTCCTTCAGGCGCACCGCCATGGGGCCGACCAGGCCGTAGGCCAGGAACACGCCGAGGAAGGTGCCGACCAGGGCCGAGCCGATCATCTCGCCCAAGACTTCCGGCGGCTCGGTGATCGCGCCCATGGTCTTGATGACGCCCAGCACGGCGGCGACGATGCCCAGGGCGGGCAGGGCGTCGGCCAGGTTGGTCAGGGCGCCGGCGGGGCCGAGCGCCTCGTGGTGGTGCTTCTCGAGCTGCTTTTCCATGGCGTCCTCGACCTGGTGCGGGTCCTCGAGGTTCATGGTCATCATGCGCAGCGTGTCGCAGATGAAGTCGACGGCGAAGTGGTCCTTCATCACCCGCGGGAAGCGCGAGAAGATCGAGGAGTCCTTCGGGTTCTCGATGTGGCTTTCCAGGGCGATGACGCCCTTGGACTTCATGGTCTTGGTCAGCAGGAACAGCAGCGACAGCAGGTCGCGATAGTCGCTGGCCTTCCATTTCGGCCCGGCGAACACCTTGCCGAAGCCCGAGAGCGTGCCCTTGATGACCGGCATGGAGTTGGAGATCAGGAAGGCCGCGACGCCGGCGCCGCCGATCGCCATCATCTCATGGGGCAGGGCGTGCAGGATGACGCCCAGATTGCCGCCTGAGATGATGTAGCTGCCGAACACCAGGCCGAACAGCAACACGATGCCGATAATCTGAAACATGGTGGTGTTCGGTCCCCGGGATGTCAGCCGGAAGCATCACCATTAATGCTTAATGTCGCGTGAGCATTTCGGGGTTTGCGCAAGGGATCGGCGCGCCTTAACAGCGCACCATGCCCAAGCCAGCTTCCGCCATGGACGGCCTGCCCAAGGGATCGTTCGCGATCATCTTCGGCGTCTCGCTTGTCACCGCCATGGGCAATACAGGGATGATCTCGGTCCTGCCGGCCATCGGCCGCTCGATCGGCATTCCCGACCCGATGGTGGCGGCGATCTTCTCGCTCTCGGCGCTGCTCTGGGCGTTTTCCTCGCCCTGGTGGGCCAGGGCCTCGGACGCCCATGGCCGCAAGCCGCTGATGTTGATCGGCCTGACCGGCTTCATGATGTCGATGATCGCCTGCGGCCTGGTGGTCAGCGCCGGGCTCTACAAGCTCGCCACGCCCATGGTGATCTTCGTCTGCTTCCTGTTCGCGCGCGCGCTGTTCGGGCTGTTCGGCGCGGCCTCGAACCCCGCGACCCAGGCCTATCTGGCCGAACACACCCCGCCGGAGAAACGCACCCAGTCGATGTCGAGCCTGGCCGGCGCCTTCGGCCTCGGCACCGTCATAGGGCCGTTCATCGCCCCGCTGTTCGTGTTGCCCTTCACCGGGGGCCTTGCGGGCCCGCTGTTCGGCTTCGCGGTGCTGGCCGGCCTGATGCTGCTGGTGGTCTGGAAGCGGCTGCCGGAAAGCCAGAACATGCCGGTCGCGCCGGTGAAGGTTGCGCCCGTCAAGGGCGGCCCGGTGGTGAAGGACAAGCCCATGTGGCGCGACCCGCGCGTCACCCCCTTCCTGATCTACGGCTTCATCGTCGCGGTCTGCCAGACGGCCCAGGGCCAGACCCTGGGCTTCCTGATCATCGACCAGCTCGACCTGTCGCCCATGAAGGCCCAGGGTTTCATCGCCATCGCCATGATGTTCGGCGCGGTGGCCGGCCTGCTCGCCCAGTGGGGCATCATCCGCATGTTCGAGATGACCCCGCGCCAGCTCCTGCGTTGGGGCGTGGGCGTCGCGGCCGTGGGCAATGTCATCGTGGCCTTCCAGCCGACCTATGCCGCGGTGGTGGCGGGCTACGCCATCTCCAGCCTGGGCTTCGGACTGGCGCGGCCGGGCTTCACGGCGGGCTCCTCCCTGGCGGTCGACATGCACGAACAGGCCCGGGTGGCCGGCGCCATCGCCGCGGTGAACGGGGTCAATGTGGTGCTCGCCCCGGCCTTCGTCTGGCTCTACCAGGCCGTGGCGCCCGCGCCCTTCATCCTGTGCGCCGTGCTGATGGTGGCCATGCTGATCTACGCCTTCCAGAACCAGCAGCTGAAGAACGCCGCCCCCTCGCCCACCACCCGCGCCGACGCGGCCAAGGCCACCCTGGAAAAGGGCGACGAAGGCGGCGGCTAGCCCGCGGGGGACAGGGCGCCGACCTCGACGTTCAACCGCCGCACCATGTCCATCGACAGATAGCCGTCAGCGGTGATCCCGCGGGCCTTCTGCCAGGCGCGCAGGGCCGTGCGGGTGTTGACGCCTACTACTCCGTCCGGCTCGCCCGGACTGAAGCCCAGTCGCGCCAGAGCCGTCTGGGCGGCGATGCGGTCGCCGATGCCGAGCGGGATCTCCATGGGCCAGGCTCGCGCCAGCGGGCCGCCGCCGGCGAACCGATCGGCCAGCACTCCGATCCCCAGGGCATAGGCTGTGGAGTTGTTGTACTTGCGGATCGCGAAATGGTTGGGGAACAGCAGGAAGATCGGCCCCTCCGCCCCCGAGGGCGCAGCCAGCATGGCCTTGGCCATGGTGTCGGCGGACGACCACCCCCGGCCGTCGGCGGGCTTCAGGCCCAAGCCCGCCCACCAGTTCGGCGTCTCGCGCGGGCCCTCGGTCAGGCTGTAGTCGAAGCCCGGTGGGGCGATCACCTCGCGGGCCCAGCCCTCGCCGCGCGTCCAGCCGCCCTTGGCCAGCAGGTTGGCCGCCGAGGCCAGGGCGTCATTGCTTGAGCCCCAGATGTCGCGCCGCCCGTCGCCGTCGCCGTCCACGGCGGTGGCCAGGTAGTTGGAGGGAAGGAACTGGGTCTGGCCCATGGCTCCGGCCCAGGACCCCTTCAGCCGGCCGCGGTCGGCCTCGCCCGACTCGATGATCTTGAGCGCCGCGATCAGTTCGCCCTCGGCGAAGGCCCGGCGGCGGCCGTGGAAGGCCAGGCTGGCCATGCAGCGGATCACGTCGAAGTCGCCCTGGATCGCCCCGAAGCCGCTCTCCATGGCCCAGACGGCGATCAGGATGTCGCGCGGCACGCCGAAGCGCTGCTCGACCTCGCCCCAGAACGGCAGCTCGGCCCGGTAGCGCTGGCCGCGCGCGATGCGGTCGTCGCTGACCGTGCCCTTGATGTAGTCGCCCACGGGCTTGGAGAATTCCGGTTGGGCGGAATCCAGGCTGATCACCCGCGGATTGGGCGTCAGGCCGGCAAGTTCGCGGTCCAGCAGGGCAGGCGCCAGGCCCGCGGCCAGGGCGCGGTTGCGGAACTGGCCGCGCCACTCGTCGAAACTGGCGTCGCCCGAAGACGTGGGAGCGGGCGGTGCGGAAGGCAGATCCGGTCGCGGCGGGTGCGGCTCGGGCGTCGGGAAGGGTGAGCCGGTCACCGGCTTGAATTCGGTGGAGGTGTCGGCGCAACCGGCCACGAGCAGGAGGAGGAAGAGGCGACGGTCCATGGGCCAAGCCTAGCGGCGCCCGCGCTCTTCCCCAATCACAAGGCCGTCAGCCGTTGACTCAAAAGCCGTCCGCCCGTATACGCGCCCGCTCTGTAGATAACCCCGGTGCTTTCCAAGCCGGCGCCCGAGATAGGTCCATGAAGGTCAGAAGCTCGCTCAAGACGCTCAAGACTCGCCACCGCGATTGCAAGCTGGTGCGTCGCAAGGGCGTGATTTTCGTCATCAACAAGACGAACCCCCGCTTCAAGGCCAAGCAAGGCTGAGGCGCCGGAGCCCCTTAGGGGCTCCTCTCCAAAAAGCTGATCGCGATGGCCGCCGAAACCGGTTCCCACTTTCAGCCATCGCGATCAAGGATGGCTGTGAGAGCCGTCCTCTGGGACATCGGCAATGTCATCGTGCGCTGGGACCCGCGCACGCTCTACGCCAAGTTTTTCAAGGAACCGGCCGAATGCGACCGGTTCCTTTCGCATGTCTGCACCATGGAATGGCATATCGCCCACGACCTGGGTGTGACCTTCGCGGACAACCGCGCGCCGCTGCTGGAGCGCTTCCCCGATTACGCCGACGCCATCCACGCCTGGGAGACCCGGTGGTGGGATATGTTCTCCGGGCCGATCGCCGAGACCGAGGCCGCCATCGAGGCGCTGCATGCGGCCGGCGTGCCGCAGTTCGCGCTCTCGAACATGTCGCACGAGGTCTTCGACGGCATTACGGCCATGAGCCCGGCCTTTGAGCGCCTGAGCGGCTATGTCATCTCCGCCGAGATCGCCAAGATGAAGCCCGACCCGTCGATCTACGCCCTGGCTTGCGAGCGGTTCGGCTTCGCGCCGGGCGACTTCCTCTTCGTCGACGACAGCGCGCGCAATATCGATGGGGCGCGGGCCCTGGGCTTCGACGCCCACCATTTCACCGATCCGGCGGCCCTGCGCCCGGCGCTGGAAGCCCGCGGGCTGCTCTAGCCGTTCCGCACGAGCTCGAAGAACTCCTGCCGCGTGCGCGCATCGTCGCGCACCTCGCCCGTCAGATGGCTGGTGGTCAGGCGCGAGCCTGGCGTGTTCACCCCCCGCATGGTCATACAGCTGTGCTCGGAGACGATCACCACCCCCACGCCCTTGGGCTTGAGGACACTGTCGATGGCGCCGGCGATGTCGGCGGTCAGCTTCTCCTGGATCTGCAGGCGCCGGGCGAAGCCGTGGACCACCCGGGCCAGCTTGGAGATCCCCACCACCCGGTCGCGCGGCAGGTAGCCCACATGGGCCCTGCCCAGGAACGGCAGCATGTGGTGCTCGCAGAAGCTCACCACCCGGATGTCCTTCAGCACCACCAGCTCGTCATAACCCCCGACCTCCTCGAAGGTCCGGGCCAGATAGTCGGTGGGATCGGTCTCGTAGCCGGAGAACAGCTCCTTGTAAGACCGCGCCACCCGCGCCGGGGTCTCCAGCAGGCCTTCGCGGTCGGGATCGTCGCCGGCCCATTCGATCAAGGTGCGGACGGCCGCCTCGGCCTCCGACTGGGTGGGCCGGCGCCGGGGCCCGCCGTGGGATTCGGTCATGGGAAAACTCCGCCTGCGTGCGTCATGAACGGCTTCCCCGCGGCGAAGGTTCAGCAGGCGGATGACAGGCGCGGGCCGCGCCGCTAGGGTCCCGCGCTTTCCGACCTCCCCGACTTGTGAGACGCTTTGCCCATGTCCGACGACAACGCCCACGGCGACATCCTGAACCAGGCCGCCCAGGGCCAGCTGAAGAGCATCATCGAGCGCATCGAGCGCCTGGAGCAGGAGAAGTCCGAGATCTCCGAGCAGATCAAGGAGGTCTTCGCCGAGGCCAAGGGCAACGGCTTCGACGTCAAGATCCTCCGCAAGGTCGTTCGTATCCGCAAGCAGGACCGGGCCAAGCGCTTGGAGGAAGAGGCCATCCTCGACCTCTATCTCGCGGCCATGGGAGAGATTTGAAGCGAACCCCGCCAGACCGGAAGGCGCAGGCCAAGCGGGCCGCGCTGAACGCCTTGAAGCGCGTCCGTCGCCAGGCGGACCGCGCGGAGGTCAAGCTCTCCGACTGGGAGGGCGAATTCCTGGGTTCGGTGGAAGAGCGGGTGAAGACCTATGGCCGCGCCTTCGCCGACCCAGAGAAGGGCGGCCCGGGCGAGGCCTTCTCGGCCCTGCAGGCGGTGAAGCTCAAGGAGATCGCCGCCAAGGCCAAGGGCGAGAAGAAGGACATGACCCGCAAGCCGTTCAAGCGGCGGGTGAAGCCCTATTCGGAGGATTGAATTCCGTCAGTTGCTCCCTTCTGGGGGAGCTGTCTGCGAGGCTGACTGAGGGGGACTTCGACCCGCTTTCGAGCGCTTCAACCCCCTGTCTGTTGTGGCGGCGCTAGTTTGACGGTGTCGTCCGGGACGTCCGCCTGACGCGCCACCGCCGCCAGAAGGGGAGGAACTGATCTGCCCGGAAACGAAAAAGCCGCCGCGGGCGGGCCGCGACGGCTTCGGTTCGTTGGACGAAGTTCGCCGATCAGGCGGCGACGAGATTCTTGGCTTCCGCCGCGGCCTTCATCGACTTCTGCAGCTTCTCGAAGGCCCGGACCTCGATCTGACGCACCCGTTCGCGGCTGACGCCGTACTCGGAGGCCAGCTCTTCCAGCGTGGTCGGATTGTCCTTCAACCGGCGCTCGGTCAGGATATGACGCTCGCGGTCGGTGAGTTCGGTCATCGCCGCCTCGAGCAGGCTCATGCGGATGGTCCGCTCCTGGTTCTCGGCGACATAGGTCTCCTGGCTGACGGCGGTCTCGTCCTCCAGCCAGTCCTGCCACTCGCTTTCGCCGTCCACGCGCAGGGGCGCGTTCAGCGAGGCGTCGGGGCCCGACAGCCGGCGGTTCATCGAGATCACCTCGGAGTCGAGCACGCCCAGCTTGGTGGCGATCTCGCTGACCTGTTCGGGACGCAGGTCGCCCTCCTGGAAGGCGCTGATCTGGCTCTTGGCCTTGCGCAGATTGAAGAACAGCTTCTTCTGCGCCGCGGTCGTGCCCATCTTCACCAGCGACCACGAGCGCAGGATGTACTCCTGGATCGAGGCGCGGATCCACCACATGGCGTAGGTGGCCAGGCGGAAGCCCTTGTCGGGCTCGAACTTCTTCACCGCCTGCATTAGGCCGACATTGCCCTCGGAGATCACTTCCCCGATCGGCAGGCCGTAGCCGCGATAGCCCATGGCGATCTTGGCCACCAGGCGCAGGTGGCTGGTGACGAGCCGATGGGCGGCTTCGGAATCCTCATGCTCTTTCCAGGCCTTGGCGAGCATGAACTCCTCGTCCTTGGCCAGCATGGGAAACTTGCGAATTTCAGTCAGATACCGGCTGAGGCCGCCTTCCGGCGACATCACGGCAAGCGCATTGGCTGCGGCCATGGAAGATCCCCTCATATTTAGCGGACTTTCGGGTCGCTCAGCGCAAGCGCGCGCGAAACCGTCCGCCCCTCCAATCCTTAGATAGGAATTGGTCGTCACGGGCGTAAGGCCATGGCCTGGGAGAAACCAACGGCCCGGAATAATCCGACTGCTCAACTCAGGTATTTCTAGACCCCGATGGCGGCGGCATCAAGGCGAACGCCTCGCAAGCTTTCTCACAGCGCTGAGAGAAGCGCTTCCAGCGCGGCCATGTCGGGGGGCAGGGCGCTCTCGAATTTCAGGGTTTCCCCCGTCACCGGATGAACGAAGCCCAGGATCGCCGCGTGCAGGGCCTGGCGCATCAAACCGGCTTGCGCCATGGCCTCGCGGACCGGGGCGGCCGGCGGGCCGGAGCCGTAGGTCGGGTCGCCCAGGCAGGGGGCGCCCTTGGACGCCATGTGCACACGGATCTGGTGGGTGCGGCCGGTCTCCAGCCGACAGGAGACCCGCGCGGCGAGGGGCTTGCCCTCCGGGCCGAAGGCGCGCTCGACGGCGTAGTGGGTGATCGCCTCGCGACCGCCGGTCTTCAGTATCGCCATCTTCTTGCGGTCGCTGCTGGAGCGGCCCAGTCGGGTGATGATGGTGTCCTTGGCCGGCTTCGGTGCGCCCCGCACCAGGGCGACATAGGCCCGCTTGATATCGTGGGCGGCGAACAGGGCCGAGAGCCCCTGATGGGCGGCGTCGGTCTTGGCGGCGACCAGGATCCCCGAGGTCTCCTTGTCGATGCGGTGGACGATGCCGGGCCGGGCGACACCGCCAATACCCGACAGGCTCGCGCCGCAATGGGCCAGCAGGGCGTTGACCAGGGTGCCGGTCTCATTGCCCGGCGCCGGGTGGGCGGCCATGCCGGCCGGCTTGTCCACCACGATCAGATAGGCGTCCTCATAGAGCACGCTGAGCGGGATCGCCTCCGGCTGCGGGTCGGCCGGCAGAGGGGCGGGGATCAGCAGGCGATAGTCGCCGGGCTGGGCCTTGGACGAGGCGTCGGTGAGGATCGCGCCGTCGCGACTGACCTGGCCCTGGGCCAGCAGGGCCTGGATGCGGGCGCGCGACAGGTCGGGCAGGGCCTCGGCCAGGGTCTTGTCGAGGCGTCCGCCGGCCTCGGTCAGGGTCACCAGGCGCGTCGAGGCGTCGTCGAAGGCGATTTCCTCGTCTTCGGGATCGACGGTGGGGATCGTCACCCTTGCAGGTGTCCGCCCGAACTCAGGCCCTTGGAGAGACTGTTGGCCCAGCTCGACAGCAGGAACATCTCGCCGGTGCCGGCCGCGGCGGGGCCCGGTCCGATGTCACGGATCAGGTGGTCGTGCATGGCCTGGCTCACCGTCTCAGCGGTGGCGGCGGTGTCGCGGGTCAGCAGTTCGGCATATTCGGCGTTGTCGGCCTCGACGTCGCCGCTCAGGTCGCCCAGCCGCTCCAGCACCACCGGATAGGCCGAGGGGGTGCGCGCGGCGTTGAGCGCGGCGGCCAGGATCAGGCCGTCCAGCTGCACGGCCTTGTGCAGGGACACGCCGTTGAAGATCAGGAACACGGGGGTCTGGCCGACCGTGTCGAACAGGATGGCGAAGAGCTGGCCCTCGACCGGCAGCATCCAGCCGTCGAACAACAGGCCTGAGCCGCCCATCTTGAATTCCAGCAGGCCCTCCGGGCCGCGGCGGATCATTCCGTAGTCGTGGAAAATCTTCCCCGGCATGGCGATGGAGGGCCGGGTGCTGCGCCAGAAGCCCTCATAGGTCGCGGCGCGCCGTTCGGTGACCATGCGCACCAGGTCGAGGCCCGGCAGCGGCAGGCCCACATGGGCGCCGTTGGTCTTGGCCAGCACCGCGTGGCCGTTGGTGGGCTCCAGGCCGAATACCCGGGCCAGGCCGTCGATGTCGCGGTCCCAGTCCAGCATGGTGAAGCCGTCGCGCTTGGTGGCCACCAGCTTGGTGAGGTTTTCCAGGTTGTGCGCCGATGGCGTCACGGCTCCGGAGGCCCAGCGGCCCACAAGCGACTTGTCAACGCCAAGGTCCGCGGCGAGACGCCCCCGACTCATGGAGAGCGCCTTCAAGACCAGGTCCAGTTTCTCAGAGAAGGGCGTGGAGACGTGCATGACGTTCCTATGATTCCACACCTGCGCCGAAATGCAACTCGCCATGCAACTGTTGCGCAACCGTGTGCAACCCGTTGCGTGATTGTTGTGCGTCCGTTGCGCAGGGGTTGAATTTCGAGGCTGCAACCGTTGCGCACGCCGTCGCGCGCCGCTGCACCTGCGCGTTGTCGTCGCACCCTTCTACATATCGTCTCAACGAAACGGCGGCGCAGACCGTCGGGATCGGAAGGAAACAGTCGATGAGGTACTTGCCCTTGGCCCTGGCGTTCGCCTGCCTCGCGGGCGCGTTGACCGCAATCAATGTCGCGCCTGCCCAGGCCGAGCTTACTTCCGTTTCCAACGATGCTTCGAAAACCTTTCCCGCGTGGTTCCACGCGGGTCCAGCCGAAATCAGGACTGCGGACCCGGCCAAGACGCCGGGGTGACGCCTTCGGGCCTAGAGCAGTTCTGCGGTGATCCGGTACCCCACGACGGATCATCTTCACCGGAGGCGACGGCGGCGTCTAGCGCCACCGCGGGCGTCGTCGTCGTCCTCCGCGTGTCTCGATCGAACCGATCGGGGCGGTATTCGAGAGCGCCGATGTCCTGGGGGGTGTCGGCGCGGAGCGGATCGACGGCGCGCCATGCGCCGTTCGCACGGGCGCCGCTCGTGACCGACCCCGACATCCAACACCGAGTCAGCCTTCGGTTCGCCGGAGTCTGGTCCGGGGAACCCAGGCCATGGGGGTGGCTGTCGGGTTCCCCGGATTTTCTATTTGGTCGCGTCTTCCTCGCGGCCGGTGATCGAGCCCTCGGTGAACAGGTATTCCCTGAGTTGGGCGCCGAACTCCCCGTCGTTTCGCCGGATCCATTCCAGCGCCATCGAGGCGTGCTCGATCTCCTCGCGGGCGTTGTGCAGCAGGATCTTCTTCAGCTCGGGATCGTCGCAGTCGTCGGCCCGTTGGCGGTACCAGTCCACCGCCTCCAGCTCCTCGATCAGGGAGGAGATGGCGTAGTGCATGTTGAGGGTCTGGCGAGACAGTTTCTCGCGCGGGATGTGTAGGCCTTCGCTGGACATGTGGGCGTCATCCTCCTCCACTAGGTTCGATTTGGAGCTTAGCCGGAACGCGCGGGGGATGAACGGGATGCGGATCGATCGACGTCGGGTGCTTACCCTGTTGGGTTTCGGCGCGGCGGCGACGCCCGCCATGGCGCAGGGCGCCTATTCGGGCGCTGTGGAATTCAAGCACGGGGTGGCCTCGGGCGATCCGTTGGCCGACCGGGTGATTCTGTGGACCCGGATCACGCCGGTCGATCCCGCCGCCGGCGAGATCGCCTATCGCTGGAGGCTGAACCCCATCGACCGCCGGGCGGGCGGAGCCAAGTCCGGGGAGGGCAGGACCGGACCGGGCCGCGACTGGACGGTCAAGGTCGATGTGACCGGTCTGGACGCGGGCCGCGCCTACACGTTCGAGTTCGAGGCCAATGGCGCGACCTCACCCATGGGCCGCACGCGCACCCTGCCCAGCGGACCGACCAAGGACGTGGTCCTGGCCGTGGCCTCCTGCACTCTCTACCCGAACGGCTACTTCAACGCCTATGAGGCCATAGCCAAGCTGCCGCGGGTCGACGCCGTGCTGCACCTTGGCGACTACATCTACGAGTATGGCGGACCCGGCTCCTACGGCATGAACTCCGCGGTGGCCGGGGAGCGGCCGCACGATCCGCCGCACGAGATCCTCAGCCTGGCCGACTACCGGACCCGTCACGCGCAGTACAAGTCCGACCCATTGAGCCAGGCGGCCCACGCCCGCGCGCCCTGGATCGTGGTCTGGGACGACCACGAGACGGCCAACGACAGCTTCTCCACCGGCGCCCAGAACCACAGCCCCGACAGCGAGGGCGATTGGGCCGAGCGCAAGGCGCGGGCGGTGAAGGTCTATTACGAGTGGATGCCGATCCGCGAGCCGGCCGACGGCGGCCCGGCCATCCATCGCAGCTTCCAGTTCGGCGACCTGGCCAGCCTGTTCATGCTGGAGACCCGCCTGACCGCCCGCGTGAAGCAACTCAACTACGACAGGGACCTGCCGGAGCCGGGCGGCCCGGCCGAGGTGGCCGCCTTCAAGGCCAAGCTCGCCGATCCGGCCCGGATGATGATGAGCCCGGCCCAGGAGGCCTGGCTCGGCGCCGGGCTGAAGGACTCGGTGAAGGCCGGACGCGCCTGGCAGATCCTCGGCAACGAGGTGGTGATGGGCCGGCTGATGGCCCCCAGCCTCAAGAAGGAGCTGGGCGAGGCCAAGCTGGCCGAGGTGATGGCCAAGGAGACCCCCAACGGCCGCACCCGGCTCCAGCGGCTGGAGCGGCTGGCGGGGCTCGGCCTGCCCTACGGCCTCGACATGTGGGACGGCTATCCCGCCGCCCGCGAGCGGCTCTATGGCCTGGTCAAGGACGCCGGGGCTCACGCCATCGTCGTCTCGGGCGACAGCCACGCCTTCTGGGCCAATGAATTATCCGACGACGCCGGGGTCCGCAGGGCCGTGGAATTCGGGACCACCGGAATAACCAGTCCCGGCGGCGGCGACGCCATCAAGACCTTCCCCGTCGGCGAGGTGTTCGCCGCGGCCAATCCGGAGGTGGTGTTCTGTGACCAGGCGGCCAAGGGCTTCGTCCTGCTGACCCTGACCCGCGACGAGGCCAAGGCTGAGCTGATGGCGGTCTCCACCATCCTGGCCAAGACCTACGAGACCAAGGTGCTGAAGACCTTCCGGGTGACGCGCGAGGCCAGCGGGGTCTCGGCCCTGAGCGAAACCTAGCGCCGCTCCAAGGCCAGCTTCAGCCCGAAGGCGATGAACACCCCGCCGGTCACCCGGTCCAGCCAGCGCACGACCGCGGCCTGTCTCAAGACCCGGGCGAGGGGCTGGGTGGCGGCGATCAGCAACCCCAGCCAGATCACGCCCAGCAGGACGTGGATCGCGGTGAGCAGCAGCATGAACGGGGCGGCTGAGACCCCCTGCGGCAGGAACTGGGGCAGGAACGAGACGTAGAAGACCCCCATCTTCGGATTGAGCAGGTTCGAGAGGAAGCCACGCCGCATCCAGGCGGTGTCGCCGCTCGAAGGGGCCGGCGCGGCGCCCACCTCGAACCGGTCCCGGGGCTTGAGGATCAGGCCGATCCCGAGCCAGAGCAGATAGGCCGCGCCGATCCACTTGAGGACGGTGAAGGCCAGGGTCGAGGCCGCCAGCACGGCTCCGAGCCCGAACGCCACCAGGCCGCCCCAGACGAAGCAGCCCGCCAAAATCCCGACCATCGCCAGGACGGCGCGCTTGGGCCCTTCCGCCGCCGCGGTGCGCAGGATGAGCGCGGTGTCGAGGCCAGGGGTCAGGGTCAACAGGCCCGCGGCCAGGGTGAAGGCGACCAGGGCTTCGACGACGCTCACGGACGCTCCTTCAGCTTGCCGTTCTCGACCACCCGGTAGAAGCAGGTGCGCGCGCCGGTGTGGCAGGCCCCGCCGTCGCCCTCGGGCGTGACCTTGAGCAGGATGGTGTCCTGGTCGCAGTCGATGCGGATCTCCTCGACCAGCTGGATCTGGCCGCTGGTGGCGCCCTTGTGCCAGAGCTCGTTGCGGGAGCGGCTGAAATAGTGGGCCTCGCCGGTGGCCAGGGTGCGCTCTAGGGCCTTGGCGTTCATATAGGCGAGCATCAGCACCTCGCCGGTCTCGGCGTGGACGGCGATGGCGGGGATCAGCCCGGCGGCGTCGAACCGGGGGGCGAGGACGTCGCCCTTTTCGAGGATGTCCTTGGTGCTGGCGGTGGGGAATAGGGGCTGGGTCATGCCTTGCTATAGCCCTGGTTGCGGGCGAGGGGGAGGCGAACCGTTCGAGCGCGCGAGAGAAGCATGACCGCCAGCCGTAGAACCGTGATCGTCGCCGCCGCGGCCCTGGCGCTTCCGAGCCTGGTTTCCGCCGCGCCGAAGAAGCCTAAGCCGCCCAAGCCCTGCACGGCGCGGGTCGCCTATGCGGGTCCGCCGCTGCGCGCCCAGCTGGGCGCCTGGCAATTCGACGCGGCGGCCCGGGCGGGAAGCTCGCGGCTGGCGCCGGTGACCAGCGACAAGCTCGAGGCGGCCTTCGAACAGGCGGCCGGCAAGATGCAGACCAAGGCGCTGACCGCCGCCCTGGCGACCGCCGATGGGGCGATCTGGACCCAGACCCTGGCGGGAAAGCCCGGCGAGCCCCTGCCTAGCCGCTTCTTCTGGGCCAGCGTCGGCAAGGCCTATACCGCTACGGCGATCCTGCAGATGGTGGAGGAGGGCAAGCTCAGCCTGGAGGCGACGCTGAACCGCTGGGCGCCGGAGGCGCCGAACGCCGCCTGGATCACCGTGGAGGACCTGCTGGGCCACACCGGCGGGCTCTACAGCTTCCAGAACGACCCGGTCCTGCGCGCCGAGCCGGGCTACAAGCCGCCCGAGCGGCTGCTCGCGGCGGCCAACGCCCAGCCGGCTGGTTTCTGCCCGGGCGCGGCCTGGAGCTACAGCAACACCGGCTATGTCCACCTCGGCCGGATCATCGAGGCGGTGGACGCCAGGCCCTATCACGAGGCCCTGCGCGGTCGGATCGTTGAACGGCTGGACCTGCGCGAGACCGACATCCTGGCGCCGCGCGAGGTCCTGGCGGGGATGGCCCCGCTGGCGCCGACCGGACCGTCCGGCGGGACCGATGACGACGTCACCACGCCCTATGCGGCAGGCGCGGTGGCGGCCTCGGCGGGTGACGCGGTGAAGTTCTGGCGGGCGCTGATGTCCAACAGGCTGCACGGGGCCGAGCAGACCCGGCGGCGGTTCATGCGGCTCTATCCGATGACCGGCGTCGGGCCGTCGCACTACGGCCTGGGGGTGATGGTCAGCGACCTGGCCGCCGCGGATCCGCGCGCCAGCGACACCTGGCTCGGCCATGCCGGCGGCCTGCCCGGCGCGAAGGCCGTCGTCGCCTATTCCCTGGAGAAGCAGGCCTATGTGGCCGTGGCGCTCACGGGCGAAGGCTCGCCCGAGGCCACGGCCAACCTGCTGCTGTCGACCCTTCCGAAGAAGGTCTAGCGGTTCACGAAGTCCAGGAAGCGCTGGCGCAGGGTCGCGTCGGTCTTGAACACCCCGGTGAACTGGGTGGTGATGGTGGTCACGTGGCGGTGGTGGACGCCGCGGGTGGTCATGCACTGGTGGGCCGCGTCGATCAGCACGGCGACGCCGGCGGGACGCAGGCTGTCGGTGATGGCGTCGGCGATCTGCTGGGTCATGGTCTCCTGGGTCTGGAGACGGCGGGCGAAGATCTCGACCACCTTGGCCAGCTTGGAGATGCCCACCACCCGGTTCGTCGGCATGTAGGCCACATAGGCCTTGCCCAGGAACGGGGCCATGTGGTGCTCGCAATGGCTCTCCACCTCGATCTCGCGCAGCATGACGATGTCGTCATAGCCCTGCACGTCCTCGAAGGTGCGCGACAGCTCCTTGGCCGGATCGAGGTTGTAGCCCTCGAACCATTCGCCATAGGCGTCGACCACCCGCTTGGGGGTGTCGATCACGCCTTCGCGGCGCGGGTCGTCGCCGGCCCACGCGATCAGCGTGCGCACGGCCTCCATAGCCTCTTCGCGCGTCGGGCGCTTCACGGCTTCAAGATCAAGATCGGCGCCGCCGATCAGGGTTCGGTCGCGACTAGGAGCGTCCATGTGTGAGCGGTTCTTTCCCGGGCCTGAGTTGCGCCGGGACGATGGTCCCGGAAATGACGCGTGTCACCCATAGGTCAGGACGTGAGAAGGGCCGCTATCGCCCCATGGCCTCCCGTCCGAGCGCTCTGTATATGGGGCCAAGGCCCAGTCCGGCAATCGTCACGCAGCGTCACCTTGAAAAAGAGTCCTATGACCCTCGCTCTCTACGACACCATGGCCCGCGAAAAGCGGACCTTTGTCCCCAAGGATCCGAGCCGGGTGACGATGTATGTCTGCGGGCCGACGGTCTACAACTACGCCCACATCGGCAACGCCCGGCCGGTGGTGGTGTTCGACGTGCTGTTCCGGCTGCTGCGCCGCCTCTATGGCGAGGATTCGGTGGTCTATGCGGCCAACGTCACGGACGTGGACGACAAGATCAACAAGAAGGCCGCCGAGGAAGGCGTGCCGATCGACACGATCACCGATCGCTACCTGGCGATCTATAACGAGGACATGGCGGTCCTGGGCGCCCTGCGCCCGACCGAGCAGCCGCGCGCCACCCAGACCATGGACGCCATCATCGCCATGATCGGCCGCCTGGTTCAGAACGGCGCGGCCTACGCCGCCGAAGGCCATGTCCTGTTTAACACCCAGGCCTATGCCGACTACGGCAAGCTCTCGCGCCAGCCGATGGACGACATGATCGCCGGCGCCCGGGTGGACGTGGCTCCCTACAAGCAGCACCCCGCCGACTTCGTGCTGTGGAAGCCGTCCAAGGAGAACGAACCGGTCTGGGAGAGCCCCTGGGGGCCCGGCCGTCCCGGCTGGCACATCGAGTGCTCGGCCATGATCGAGCAGAGCCTGGGCCTGCCCATCGACATCCATGGCGGCGGCATCGACCTGCTCTTCCCGCACCATGAGAACGAGATGGCCCAGGGCCTGTGCGCCGGTCACGACCACAGCGTCGGCTACGCCAACTACTGGATGCACAACGGCTTCCTGAACTTCGGCGACGAGAAGATGTCGAAGAGCCTGGGCAATGTGGTCCTGGTTCATGAGCTGGTGAAGCAGGCGCCCGGAGAGGCCCTGCGCTGGGCCCTTCTGGTCGGCCACTACCGCGCGCCGCTGGAATGGACCGGCGAGCTGATCGAACAGGCGAAGAAGGCCCTCGACCGGCTCTATGGCGCCGTCCAGGACGCCAACCGCTTCCTGGGCGACACCGCCACGGCGCCCGAGGCCAAGGGCTATGATGCGGGGGTCAATCCCGACACCGAGCGGTTCATGGCGGCGCTGAACGACGACCTGAACACGCCGGCGGCCTTCGCGGCCTTGTTCGAGCTGGCCGACCGCCTGCGTCTGGCCATCCGCGACGCGGCCGAGGGCGAGGCGCGCTACCACCGCCAGGTGCTGCTGGAGGCGGCCAACCTGATCGGCTTCCTGGCCGGCGATCCCGAGGCCTGGTTCCAGGGTGGCGTCGACGAGGGCATGAAGGATCGCATCGACGGCCTGATCGCCCAGCGCATCGAAGCCCGCGCCGCCAAGGATTGGGCCGCCGCCGACCGCATCCGCGACGAGCTTACGGCGTTGAATGTAGAGGTGATGGACGGGCCGACGGGGGCGACCTGGCGGATCAAGGAGCCGAGCTAGCGACGGCCGATATCCCATAGCCCCTAGTGACAAGCGTAGGGCGCCATTTGTTCTCGTTTTGTTCTAGACAATCTGAGGTTGCTTCGATAGCTTCAGATTGCGGCCTGGCGGCTCCGACCCAGCGGCGTGCGGAGCGCTCCGGCCAGTTTCATCAAGACGAGAAGGGATCGGTGTGGCCGGGCAGCAATTTGCGCGAAGCAATTACGACGATGAAACCACCGCAGAGTGGATGGCGCGGCGGCAGAGGATCGTCGATGAGCGCAACGGAGTGCGGCGGGCTGAGCCTGCGCAAGCAGCACGGCCTGCCGACGACCTGACTGACCTTCGTCGTGAGCAGGAGGCGTTTCGGAAAGTCGTTCACGCGGAAAGCCAAAAGGACAGTTGGATGGCGATCCCGGCGCTTGCTCCGGCGGCTGTGATCCTCGCGGCGGAAGGGGCCGGGGCCCTGGCCTTGCGGCCCCTGGTTCGCGAGGCGCGGAAAATCCCGCATCGATTTGTAGAGCGTGATCTATTTCTACGAGTCGGGGACAATTGGGCGACGCGTGCAGGGCGGCGGGCTCACGACGCGCTTGAGGATCGCTTGGCGAGCAAGCCCGGGTGGGATTATGAACCCACGCTGACCGGCGAGAGCGGACGGATGCTCAAGCCTGACGTGGGGCGCCCGCGCGCAATCCACTATCCAACAGGCGGCGCCTCATGGAGCTGAAACCGAACACGCCGAGCGGCAGGGCCGCGGCCGCCAGAGCTGCGAAGAAATATGAAACCGAGACGGGCAACAAGACGCGCTCGATCTACTATGATCCCAAGGATTTCTTGTGAGTTCGAAATCCTACCTCGGCGCGTTGGACAGCGTGCTTCGACCCGCCGGTTTCGCCCGCACCGGGCGAAACTGGATCCGGTTTCGTGACGGCTTCGAAGACTGTGTGAACTTGCAAGTCAGCTCGAGAGCGGGGACCACCGCGAACATTTCGTCCAAGGATCTGGCAACCGACGCGATATGGAAGGAGGCCGTTCCGCCTGGTTCGCCTGGATTATATTATCATACGACGGTTCGTATCGGGCAGCTCATGGATCGAACCGACCATTGGTGGCGGCGGGATCCCAACGGACCTGAAGAACTGTCGCAGGCGATCTTGACCTACGCCCTTCCGTATCTCGACAGTCGACGGTCCTTGGAAAATCAGGCCCTTGGCTTCGGGCGATATGACACAAGTGGGTTCAACGCCCGCCTTCGAATTGGCCTCGCCATCACCCTGCATAGGATGGACGAGCACGACGAAGCCTGTGCGGCGCTCGCAAATCCTCCCAAGCGCCTGCTGCCATCCTGGCTCACTCAGATCGAAGCGGTGAGGCGGCGGCTAGGCTGCGGCGACTGACATCTGCTGGCGTATGGCGTGGCTATACACGCACCTGAAACATCGAACCGATTGCGCGTGTCCGCCGGAAGGCTCTAGGAGGTGCGGAGCCTGGTTGGATTGCTCTGTGTGGTCTCGACAATCTGGCCGCCCTATATTCGAGGCGGGCGGAGAATGGGCGACCAAGGAGCAGGCCTGATGCCTGGATTGAACCAGAACAGACCCAAGACCTTCACCCCAGCCGCGGGGTTCACGTTCAATGTCACGCCCAAGGCGGCGGGACCCAGCGGCGTGCGGGTGGAGCATCGGATCGGGGTGCAGGCGCCGGCCGAGGTGATCTGGGACCTGATCTACGACCTTGAGGGCTGGGCCGACTGGAATCCGCTCTATGTGAAGGCCGAGGGCCAGGTGCGGATCGGCTCGGAGCTCACCCTGACCATGGCGCTCGAGGGCGAGCCCCTACAGGTCATCAAGCCGGTGGTCCTGGAATGGGTGCCCAACGACCAGCTCCATTGGAAGCTCAAGATGATGGGCGGGCTGGTGAACAATACCCGCTTCATCGAGATCGAGATCCTGGATGTGGCCAGCTGCATCGTTTCCAACGGCGAGCTGTTCGGCGGCCTGCTGGGTCCTCGCGTGGTCAAGCGCATCGGCCGCAAGGTCCATCACGGCTTCCAGGCCATGAACGAGGCGCTGAAGGCCCAGGCCGAGGCGCGGTGGCGCGCCCAGGGCGGGGCGCCTACATCAGCCACATGATCGACGACCTCTATTCGGCGAAATTGCTCAAGCTGGCCGCCAACCTGCCGCACGCGGGGCGCCTGGCCGCGCCCCACGCCAGCTCGGAGAAGATATCCAAGCTGTGCGGCAGCCGGGTGGTGGTCGACGTGGTGCTGGAGGGCGACGTCGTCAGCGATTTCGCCCAGGAGGTAAAGGCCTGCGCGCTGGGCCAGGCCTCGGCCTCGGTGCTGGGCGCCAACGTCATGGGCGCGAGTCTGGCGGAGCTGGAGTTGGCCCGCCAGGACTTCCGGGCTATGCTGAAGGAAGGCGGACCTCCGCCTGCAGGACGCTTTTCGGATCTCTCGATGCTCGCCCCGGTCAAGGACTATCCCGCCCGACATGCCTCGACGCTGCTGGCGTTCGAGGCCGTCGTCGACGCTGTCCGAAAGGCCACGGCCCGAACTAGCCCCGCCGGCGCGGCTTGATCGCCGACCTAGCACGGCGTAATCGCTGCGATTGAATCGCACGACCGCGAGCCGGCATGACCCTCTATGAAACCTGCGTCAGGGGCGCGCTCCGCGCCTACAAGCTGACGCTCTCGCCCCTGATCGGGCGCCAATGCCGGTTTCTTCCGACCTGTTCGGAATATGCGGCGGACGCCCTGATCGGTCACGGCCCCTGGCGCGGCTCCTGGCTCGCGGCCCGGCGGCTGTGTCGCTGTCATCCCTGGGGAGGCTCGGGCTACGACCCGGTCCCCCAACCGCGAGACAAGACCCCCAAAGGACCGGGGTCGGCCGCGCGGAACTGGATATGTGAATCATGATCGACCTGGTTTTCCCCGACGGCTCCCAACGCCAATACGACGACGGCGTCACGGGCCGTGACGTCGCCGCCTCCATCGCCAAGTCGCTGGAGAAGCGCGCCCTGCTGATCAAGCTGGACGGCGCCCTCTACGACCTCGACCGGCCCCTGCCCGCGGGCGGCGCCTTCGAGATCCTGACGCGCGAGAGCCCCGAGGCCCTGGACACCATCCGCCACGACGCCAGCCACGTGATGGCCGAGGCGGTGCAGGAACTGTTCCCCGGCACGCAGGTGACCATCGGCCCGGCCATCGAGGACGGCTTCTATTACGACTTCGCCCGCGAGACGCCGTTCAGCCTGGACGACCTGGCGACGATCGAGCAGCGCATGAAGGAGATCGTCGATCGCGACGAGAAGATCGTGCGCGAGGTCTGGGACCGCGACGAGGCCATCAAGCACTTCAAGGCGATCGGCGAGGCTTACAAGGCCGAGATCATCTCCGACCTGCCGGCCGGTGAGGAGATCAGCGTCTATCGCCAGGGCCAATGGAAGGACCTGTGCCTGGGCCCGCACCTGCCGTCCACGAAGCATGTGGGCAAAGCCTTCAAGCTGACCAAGCTGGCCGGCGCCTATTGGCGTGGCGACCACCGCAACGCCCAGCTCCAGCGGATCTACGGCACGGCCTGGGCCAGCGAGGCCGACCTGGCCGCCCACCTCCTGCGCCTGGAGGAGGCCGAGAAGCGCGACCACCGCAAGATCGGCCGCGCCATGGACCTCTTCCACCTGCAGGAAGAGGCCAAGGGGATGATCTTCTGGCACCCCAAGGGCTGGACCTTCTACCGCACGGTGGAGGCCTATATGCGCCGCCGCCTGGACGCCGACGGCTATGTGGAGGTCAAGGCGCCCCAGATCATGGACCGGAACCTCTGGGAGAAGTCCGGCCACTGGGAGAAGTTCGGCGCGGCGATGTTCACGTGTGAAACGACGGAAGGCGAGGAGCTGGCCGTTAAACCGATGAACTGTCCGGGACACGTGCAGATTTTCAACTTCGGCCAGAAATCCTATCGCGACCTGCCGCTGCGGATGGCGGAGTTCGGCGCGTGCCACCGCTACGAGCCCTCCGGGGCCCTGCACGGCATCATGCGCCTGCGCGCCTTCACCCAGGACGACGCCCACATCTTCTGCCGCGAGGAGCAGATCGAGGAGGAGACGACGAAGTTCGTCCGCCTGCTGAACTCGGTCTATGCCGACTTCGGCCTGGAACTGCACAGCGTGAAGCTGGCCCTGCGGCCCGACCTGCGCGCCGGGTCCGACGAGGTCTGGGACATCGCCGAGGAGAAGCTGGACCGCGCGGCGCGCCAGGCGATCAACATGCCGATCGAACGCTTGCCCGGCGAAGGCGCCTTCTACGGCCCGAAGCTGGAGTTCCACCTGCGCGACGCCATCGGCCGGACCTGGCAGTGCGGCACGCTGCAACTCGACTTCGTCCTGCCCGAGCGGCTGGAGGCGGAGTACATCGCCGAGGACGGTTCCAAGCAGCGGCCGGTGATGCTCCACCGAGCCATCTGCGGCTCCATGGAGCGGTTCATGGGGGTGGTGATCGAGAACTATGCGGGGTCGTTCCCGCTGTGGCTGGCGCCCACCCAGGTGGTCGTCGCCACAATTACGTCAGACGCCAATGATTATGCCTTGCAGGTCGCTCAAGAATTGAGCGCGGCGGGCCTGCGCGTCGAAACCGACCTGCGGAACGAAAAGATCAACTACAAGGTGCGTGAGCACAGCCTCGCCAAGACGCCGGTCATCGCCGTCGTCGGCCGGCGCGAGGCCGAGGAGGGCAAGGTGGCTTTGAGGCGCCTCGGATCGGACGGGCAGCAGATCCTGTCTCTGGCTGACGCGGTGAAGGTGCTTGCCTTGGACGCCGACGCGCCTGATGTTGCTCGACACGCCATGGGCCAGACCGCTGCGGCTCGCGGCGCGGTCGGGGCCAGGGAGGCTGGATGAACGGCATAGCCGCACCGATCGTCGCCTACGAGCCCTCGCCGACGCAGGACTTCCTGAAGCCCCGCCGCAAGGTGTCGGTGGTGATGGTCGTCTACATGACTGGCGAGGCCCTCGAGCAGAGCCTGCATTGCGTCCTGGCCGATCCCCTGGTCGATGAACTCGTGGTCGTCGACAACGGGTCGACCCGGATGGAGGCGGCGCGCCTGAAGGGCCTGGCCGAACGCGACGGCCGGGTTCGTCTGGTCAGCGGCCACGGCAATGTGGGTTTCGCGCGCGGGGCCAATCTGGGGGCCAACCAGGCGCACGGCGACGTGCTGGTGTTCCTCAATCCGGACGCCTTCCTGCAGCCCGGCGCCATCGCCGAACTGATCCGCGCCATCGAGGGCCGGCCGGCGCCCTGCATCGTCGGCGGCCGGGTGCTGAACGCAGACCGCACCGAGCAGCGCGGCGCCCGGCGCGGCGATATCACGCTCACCAGCGCCCTGCTCAGCCTCTCGCACCTGGCCCAGCACGTGCCGGCCTGGCGCCGCTACGAGGTGCACTGGGAGAACGAGGCCGCGCCCGACGCTGTGGCGGCGGTGCCGACCATCTCCGGCGCCTGCTTCTGCATGCGTCGTGAGGATTTCGCCGCCCTGCGGGGGTTCGACGAAGGCTATTTCCTGCACGTCGAGGACGTGGACCTGTGCTGGCGCGTGCGCGAGGCAGGGGGCGAGGTGCTCTTCCAGCCCAAGGCCGAGGTGATCCACCTGGGCCACACCAGCCACGCCAGCCCGCTGAAGGTGGAGTTCCACAAGGGCGTGGGCCTGGCCCGCTACTTCCGCAAACGCGCCGTCAGCCTCACCGACCGGGTGACCGCCTGGCTGCTGTCGCCGCTGATCGTCTGCACGGCCGTTGTGCGCCCGGTGATGTGGCGCGTCCGCGGACGGGCGGCCTAAAAATCCGCTCATCCCGGCGAAGGCCGGGACCCAGGCTCATCTACCGAACTCGGGGTATCGCCACCACTCATCGCCCTATGATCTGGGCCCCGGCCTTCGCCGGGGTGAGCGGTGATTCTTGGTTTACTGCGGAAACACGCCCGCGCGGCTGACCGAGGCGGCGGGCGGCTTGCCGAGGATTCCCGACATCCACTTGGCGGTCTCGATCAGCTTGCCGATGTCGTAGCGGGTCTCGAACCCGGCGCGTTCCAGCATGTAGACCAAATCCTCGGTGCCGATATTGCCGGTGGCGTCCGGCGCGAACGGGCAGCCGCCCAGGCCACCGCAGCTGGCGTCCAGGATATCGACCCCGGCCTCGACCCCGGCATAGGCGTTGGCCAGCCCCGTATTGCGAGTGTCGTGGAAATGCAGGCGCAGGGGGATGTCGCCAGTCACCTTGCGCACCGCCTCGATTCGGGCGCGGACCATCCAGGGATCGGCCACGCCGATCGTGTCGGCCAGTGCGATCTCGTCGACCTTGGCGGCGGCGGCCTCGGCGGCGAGCGCCACCACCTGGTCCTGCGGCACCTCCCCGTCGAAGGGGCAGCCGAAGGCCGTGGAGAACGTGACCGAGATCGGCGGACCGCCCTCGGCGGCCTTGCGTTGGGCGATCGTGTGCATGGCGGCGATCTGTTCGGCCACCGAGGCGCCCTGGTTGCGGATGCCGAAGCCGTCCGAGCAGCAGACGACCACATTGGCCTCGTCGCAGGCGGCGGCCACGGCGCGTTCCCAGCCACGCATGTTCAGCACCAGGCCGATGCGCGAGAGGGCGGATTCATGAACCACGCGCGCCATCACCTCCTCGGCGCCAGCCATCTGCGGCACGCGCTTGGGATTGACGAAGGACACCACCTCCATGCGCTTGGCGCCGGCGGCGTCCAGGCGGGCGATGAACTCGAGCTTCTGTTCGGTGTTGAGCACCGTGCTCTCGTTCTGCAGCCCGTCGCGCGGGCCGACCTCGACGATCTCTATAAAGCGGCTCATGGACTCACAGATGGGATCGGAGCGTAGAGCCGTAAAGACGTCTCGTCGCCGTTGGAATAGTCCAGGCCGTCGATCTTGGCGATTTCCCGGGCCCTGACCCGGCTGGCCTTCAAGGCGGCCTCGAAGGCGGCCTGCTCGCGGCCCTCGATCACCGCCGGGCGCTGCTCGGCCAGGGCCTCCACGGCCTGATCGACTCCGCCCAGGTCGGTGGGGGTGCCCAGGGCGAAGACCAGGCTAGGCTCGGCGTAGCCGGCCACGGCCACCGGCGCCGGGGCGATGCCCTGGCGCGGCAGCAGGCGGGCGTCGGACAGGGCCTGTTCCGTGCGGGCCGACAGCCAGAGCGGCGCCAGCCGAGGCGCGAAAAGCGCGGCGAAGGCGCCGTGGCCGAGAACGGTCAGCACACCGGCCGCGGCGATGGCCTTGCCCGCCTGGCCGCGCCACAGCAGCCAGGCGCCGCAGACCCCGGCCCCGGCCAGCAGCAGGGCGGTGAGGACGGCGGCGGGCCAGTCCGTCGGATCGCCGTAGAGGGTGGTCAGGTAGACGACCCCGATCGCCAGCACGCCTCCGGCCAGCACCGACAGTGCGATCCCCGTCCAGCGGACCACGGACCCGAGCGGCGCGCGCAACACCGCGGCGGCCATCAGCCAGGCGAGGGCCCCATAGGTCGGCAGGGTGTAGTGCACCAGCTTGGTCGGGGTGGCCTCGAACACGATCCAGGCCGGGATCAGCCAGCAGAGGGCGAACTTGACGCCGGGTTCGCCGCGCTGGCGCCAGCCAAGCGCCAGGGCCGCCGGCAGCAGCAGGGCGCCCGGGAAGATCAGGAACGGGGTCAGCAGGGTGTGGTAGCCGGGCGGGGCGCCATGGCTCTCCTGGCCGCCGACGAGCTTCGGCGCGAAGTCGGCGCCGAAGGCGGTGGTCCAGAAGCCGCCGTCGGTGGCGACCGTCACCGCGCCGGCCCAGGGCCCGACGACGGCGGCCAGTATGATCAGGCCCCAGACCCAGCCCAGGTCCTTCAGCCACCGCCACTTGCGGTCCCAGAGGCTGAGCGACAGGGCGCACAGCACCACCACCATCAGCCCCACCGGGCCCTTGACCAGGATCGCGCCCGACAGACCCAGCCAGAACAGCAGCCGGGTGACGCGGCCTGCCTTTCCGCCCTCGCGGCCGGCGGCGTAGATCCGCGCCAGGGCGGCCATGGCCAGGGTCGTGGTTCCCGCCAACACCGCGTCGGTCTTGGCGATGAAAGCCTCGGTGGAGAGCAGGAAGGTCGAGCCCAGGATCGCCCCGGCGAGCAGGCCTGTCGGGCCGCCGAAGAAGACGCTCGCCCCCCAGGCGCAGGCCGCCGCCGCCAGCATGGCGCCCAGCAGCGAGGGCAGGCGATAGGCCCAGATCTCGCGGGCCTCGGCCTCCGAGAAGGCCGCCACGCTGGCGGCCTGCAGCCAGTGGATGCCCACGGGCTTCTTGAAGCGCGGCTCGTCCTGGAACCGGATGACGATGAACTCGCCGGTCTCCAGCATCTGGGCGGTGGCCTGGGCGAAGCGGCTCTCGTCGCGGTCCAGCGGCGGCATGGCGAAGACGCCGGGCAGGCCGGCCAGGAAGGCGATCAGGGCGGCGATGGCGGGACCCCGCCAGCCGCGGCCGTACCTCTCAAGGACCGCTTCGAGACTCATGGCCGCGTTGATAGCACGATCCTTTCGCGCGCCGACTTTTCCGCTATGGAGAGACATGGCCGACATCAAGCCCGACATTTCCGTGGTCGTCCCCGTCTTCGACGAGGAGGGCGCGGCCCCGGAACTCGCCCGCGAGATCGCCCAGGCCTTCGCCGGCCGAAGTTTCGAGATCGTCTTCGTCGACGACCGCAGCCGCGACGCGACCCGCGCGGCCCTGATGGCGCTGAAGCCCTCGATCCCGCAGCTGCGGGTGCTGACCCACGGCGCCAATTCAGGCCAGAGCCGTTCGATTCGCACCGGCGTCCTGGCGGCGCGCGGCGACGTCATCGTCACCCTGGACGGCGATGGCCAGAACGATCCGGCCGATGGTCCGCAACTGGTCGACGCCCTGCTGGCCGGTCCCGCCGACCTCGTCCTGGTGGGCGGCGAGCGGGTCAAGCGCCAGGACAGCCAGGCCAAGAAGCTCGCCTCGCGGTTCGGCAACGGCGTGCGCAAATCGCTGCTCAAGGACACCGCCAACGACACCGGTTGCGGGCTGAAGGCCTTCCGCCGCGAGGCATTCCTGCGGCTCCCCTATTTCGACCACATCCACCGCTACCTGCCGGCCTTGATGATGCGCGAGGGCTACCGGGTCGAGTTCCGGCCGGTGAACCATCGCCACCGCCAGACGGGGGTGTCGAAATACACCAATCTCGGCCGGCTCTGGGCCTCGCTCTCCGACCTGCTGGGCGTCATGTGGCTGCAGTCCCGCGCGCGCCTGCCGGGGGCGGTGGAGGAGCTGTAGCGGCGCCAGCTTGCCGCGCGGGCCGAAACAGCGGAATTTCGGGACTGTCCCAATCGGGGAGGGATCACCGATGTTCGCCGCCTTGCCGCTGCTGGCCCTGCCGGTGCTCGCCTACAATCTGGTCGCCCTGACCCTGGCGGGCGGGTTCTCGTCGGTGGAGGCCAATATCCGCATGGCCGAGCCGCTGTTCAACATCGCCATGACATCGACGGCGCAATGGCCGGTGAACCTGGGCGACATCCTGATCGCCGCGGGCCTGATCGTGCTGTTCATCGAACTGCTGAAGTCCACCACCAGCCGGCGGACGGCCATCGTCAACCACGCCTTGTCGATGCTGCTGTTCGTGGCCTGCCTGGTGGAGTTCCTGCTGGCCCCGGCCTTCGCGACCTCGACCTTCTTCCTGCTGACCCTGATGGTGCTGCTGGACGTGCTGGCCGGGTTCATCGTCACCATCGTCACCGCCCGCCGCGACGTGGGCTTCGGCGTCGATCCCGACTAGGTGAGCGCCGAGAAGATCAGGGTGACCACGGCGACGTCGAGGAAGCGGATGGCGAGCGCGATCATGAAACGTCCGGTCCAGGCGGGATTCACCAGTGGTTAAGCAAGACCGGCGCCAGGACGGGCGGGACTGATGGCGCTGTTCTTCGACGCCGCCTGGTTCGAGGAAAGGCTGGCCGAACGCGGCCTGACGCGGCGTGTCATGGCCGCCGCCGCCGGCATGGGCGAAGCCGAGCTGGCCCTGGTCTTTAAGGACCAGAGGGAACTTTCCGCCGAGGAGGTGGGCATTTTCGCCGACCTGCTGGGCGTGCCGGCCGCCGAGGTGGCGCGCAATGCTGGGGTCTCGACGCCCGTGCCCGGCCAGGAGGACCTGACCGGGCGGGTCGCGGCCCTGGAGCGGCGGGTCGCGAGCCTGGAGGCGGAGCTGGCCCGGCTGAAGGGGCGATGAGGCCCGCGCCGATGGATCATCAACAATAGTCGTCATCCTCCGGTCGTCGGAACGACGATCCGGGGGACCCAAGCGGCGGTACGAGTTCTGCAACTCAGCTTGGGTCCCCCGGATCAGGCTGCGGCTGACCGGAGGATGACGAGCTTTTGAGTCAGGCGGTGGTCAGCGCTTTCTGCATGAAGACGCGCGGAAAGATCGGCGCCGCGCCGTCGATCTGTCCGAACACCGAGAATCCGAGCCGCTCGTAGAACGGCCGCGCCTGGAAGGCGTAGGTGTCCAGCCACATCTGGCGGCAGCCGCGGCCGGTCGCCTCGGCCTCCGCCCGCGCCATCAGCTCGGAGCCCAGTCCCCGGCCGCGCGTGCTTTCGGGTACGACCAAGAGGCCGACATAGAACGAACCCCAGAGTGACAGCCCCCAGAGTCCGCCCAGCACCTCGCCGCTGTCCGGTTGGGTGATGGTGAGCGCGAACGGAACGCCTTGGGCGTCACCGACTGCCTTCTGGTTGAAGGCGAGCAACGGCGCCCAGATGGGCATGTAGGCGTCGTCAGGCCGGTCGGCCTGTTGGATGACAAGGTTCATGATGATGTCCTGAACGGCGACCTCGAGGGCCGCTTGGAGGGGATTGACGAGTCGAACGACATCGCGCGGGCGCTTGGCGCCTCGCTTGCGGCCTCAGCCCACGACGTCAGCGGCGAGGCGCGGCGTCAGACGGCGACGAATCCCTTCATGGGTGCGACCCTATCAGATCTCGGTCTTGGTCACGCCGCCCTTGCGGGCGCGGCGGTCGGCGGGGCCGGACCATTCGGTCTTGGTGTAGACGCTGCGCGCCGCGCCCAGGGTCTCGGGACCGCCTCGCAGGCCGCGCTTCTGGCCGTCCTGGCCCATCAGATGGGCGTTGAAAGTCGAGGCTCCTTCGGCCGCGCCGCCGGGCGGCGGCGTCGGGGCCGGATCGTAGATCGCCGGCACGCTGCGGTCCTCGATGTCCGGGGTGTCCTCGCGGTCGGACGTGTGCGGCCGCTGGGCGCGGCGCACCAGGTTGGATCGGCGAATGGGATCGATGGGCGAACTCATGACGGCCTGCAGTCTAGGGCCCACGGGTTAAGCTAGCGTTTGGCGAGCTTCTCGATCTGGGCCTGCATCTCTTCCATCTGTTTTTTCAGCACGTTCAGCGTCTCGTCGGCGGCCGCGGGCGGCGCGTCCGGCTTGGCCGCGGGCGCGACCTCCTCGCCGCGAGCGGCATAGGCGAACGGCGAGAACATCTTCATCGCCCGGTCGAACATGGCCAGGTTCTGGCGGATGGTTTCGTCATAGGCCCCCATGCCGGTTCCGATCGGCAGGGCCGAGAACTGAGTGCGCAGGCGCTCCTGCTGTTCGGCGAAGGTGGCCAGGGACAGCTCCAGATAGCTGGGCAGGAAGGCCTGCATGGAGTTGCCGTAGAACCCGATCAGCTGGCGCAGGAACTGGATCGGCAACAGGTTCTGCCCGTCGCGCCCCTCTTCCTCGAAGATGATCTGGGTCAGGACCGTCCGCGTGATCTCCTCGCCGGTCTTGGCGTCATAGACCACGAAATCGACGCCTTGCTTCACCATCTCCGAGAGGTGGTCCAGCGTGACGTACGAGGAAGAGGCGGTGTTGTAGAGCCGCCGGTTCGCATATTTCTTGATGACGACACGTGTGTCGTCGGCCTTCCCATGTTGGGTGTCGACCATATCAAACCCTTTGCCGGGCTCCCTCCCCACGAGGCGCGCCGCACTCTTGCACCGCAGTATCGCGGATGCGAGGGCGTTGGGAAAGCGGGCGCGCCAATCAGGCGAGCGATTTCACCCCCTTGCCCATCATCCGACGTTTACCGATAGATAGAACCGCTTATCCAGAAGGAGCCTCGCCATGACCGACGTCGTCATCGTCTCGGCCGCCCGCACGCCGGTCGGATCGTTCAATGGGGCGCTTTCCAGCCTGCCCGCCCATGAACTGGGCAAGATCGCCATCCTCGCCGCCCTGGAGCGCGCCGGCGTCGCGGCGGCCGATGTGGACGAGGTCATCATGGGTCAGGTGCTGCAGGCCGGCATGGGGCAAGGCCCCGCCCGCCAGGCCGCGGTCAACGCCGGCATCCCCGTGGAGAGCCCGGCCTGGAGCCTGAACCAGCTGTGCGGCTCGGGCCTGCGGGCCGTGGCGCTCGGCGCCCAGCAGATCGCCGACGGCTCGGTGGAAATCGTCATCGCCGGCGGCCAGGAAAGCATGAGCCAGGCGCCCCACGCCGCCCACCTGCGCACCGGGACCAAGATGGGCGACGTCTCGTTCACCGACACCATGACCAAGGACGGCCTGATCGACGCCTTCCACGGCTACCACATGGGCCAGACCGCCGAGAACATCGCCGCCCGCTGGCAGATCACCCGCGAAGACCAGGACCAGTTCGCCGTCGCCAGCCAGAACAAGGCCGAGGCAGCCCAGAAGGCCGGCAAGTTCACCGGCGAGATCGCGCCGGTCACCATCAAGGGCCGCAAGGGCGACACGGTGGTCGATCAGGACGAATATATCCGCCACGGCGCGACCCTGGAGAGCGTTTCGGGCCTGCGCCCGGCCTTCAACAAGGAAGGCTCGGTCACCGCGGCCAACGCCTCGGGCCTCAATGACGGGGCCGCGGCCCTGGTGCTGATGAGCGCCGACGAGGCCAAGAAGCGCGGCCTGAAGCCGCTGGCCCGCATCGCCTCCTGGGCCTCGGCCGGGGTGGACCCCGAGATCATGGGCACCGGCCCCATCCCCGCCAGCCGCAAGGCGCTGGAAAAGGCGGGCTGGGCGATCGGCGACCTCGACCTCATCGAGTCCAACGAAGCCTTCGCCGCCCAGTCGATCTGCGTGGTGCGCGACCTGGGCCTCGATCCGGCGAAAGTGAATGTGAACGGGGGCGCCATCGCCATCGGCCATCCCATCGGCGCCTCGGGCGCCCGGATCCTGACCACGCTCGTCCACGAGATGAAGCGCTCGGGAGCCAAGAAGGGCCTGGCGACGTTGTGTGTCGGCGGGGGCATGGGCGTGGCCATGTGCGTCGAAGCGGTTTGACCTGAGCGCCGGATCAACCGACGCCGATTCTAGAAAGCGGGAGGCGACTATGGCCAGAGTGGCGTTCGTCACGGGCGGGACACGCGGCATCGGCAGGGCGATCTGCGAACGGCTCAAGGCCGATGGCATGAAGGTCGCCGCCGGCTATTCCGGCAATGAGGAGGCGGCCGTCGCCTGCGCCAAGGAACTTGGCGTCATGGTCGTGAAGGGCAATGTCGGGGTGTTCGACGACTGCAGGCGCGCGGTCGAGGACGTCAGCGCCGAGCTCGGCCCCATCGACATCCTGGTCAACAACGCCGGCATCACCCGCGACGGGGTGTTCCACAAGATGTCGCCGGAACAGTGGTCGGACGTGGTCCGGGTCAACATGGACTCGGTGTTCAACATGACCCGCCAGGTGATCGAGGGGATGCGCGAGCGCTCCTGGGGCCGGATCATCAACATCTCGTCGATCAACGGCCAGAAGGGCCAGATGGGCCAGACCAACTACTCCGCCGCCAAGGCCGGGGTGATCGGCTTCACCAAGGCGCTCGCCCTGGAGAACGCCCGCAAGGGCGTCACCGTGAACTGCATCGCTCCCGGCTATATCGACACCGAGATGGTGCAGGCGGTGCCTGAGAACGTGCTGGCCAGCATCATCGCCCAGATCCCGGTCGGACGCCTGGGCAAGGGCGAGGAAATCGCCGACATGGTGGCCTTCCTGGCCGGCGAACACGCCGGCTACGTGACGGGTTCGACCCTCTCGCTCAATGGCGGCCAGTACATGGCGGGCTAAAGCTTGGCGGTCCTAGTCCAAAAAGAGCCGCAGTCGCGGAGCATCTGCTTCCCGTGATGGCGAGCGATAGACCGGCGCATGCGTACCTGCCCTTCGTCGTCGCGGCGCTCGCCGCGGCGGGAAGCCTTGCGTGCGCCTCGCCCGCCCTGGCCGGACCCGAGGTTCTGCGCCAGGGCCTGTTCGGCGATCGGCCGTCTTCTGGCCGCAGCGTCAGTCCGCCTGTGGCGCGGTATGTCAGCCAGGACGGCGACGGCTTCGTCCTGGACCGCAGCCAGCCCCGCGCCTTCCTGAAATTCGACGACAGTCCCGAGGTCTGGGCCCTGCACCCGCAGCCCGCTCCGCGCGGCGACGTGATCTACAAGAACGACCTGGGCGAGCCGATGCTGCGGGCCACCCGCCTGGGCGGCCTCACCGTCTTCACACCGGAGCGGCCCGGCGGCTCGCCCGCGGCCCTGTCCGGCGGCGGCCCAACCCTGCGCCTGCCCGCCCTGGGGCCGCAGGCCCTGCTGGAGCGCCTGGCCCAGGCCAGCGCCAAGGCCACCCGCGCGGCGCGGCGCCTGATCCCCTTCGAGGCCGACGCGTCGCCGGCCTCCTCGGCGGTGGTCGCTGACGCCGCCATGGTCGCGGCCGAGGCCGTGGTGCGCATGTCGCGCCGCCCGGATGGCAAGGGCCTGCTGTCGCGCCTGAAGAAGGTGAAGCTGGTCGAAGGCCGCAAGCCGTCGGCCGTGCTGCACGGGAACGAAATGCGCATCACCGTTTCGCCGGCCGACGGGCTGGCCGGTCGTCCGTCGTCGGACAAGATCATGATGGCGGCGGGATCGCGATAGCGCGACCGCCGGTCACATTTCGTCTTACGTCGGCGCGCGCAGCGCCTAAGGTCGACCGGGAAACGGGCGACGGGAGCGGGTCAGGGTTGGGGAAGTCCGAGACGTCGCCGATCATGGCCGGTCCGCCGTTCCGGGCGCTCGCCGACGGCCTGCCCCCCACCGTCGCCGGGTGATCCCGCGATGCTGACCCTGCTCGCCTTCGCCATGGTGGCGAGCTTCATGACCCTGATCATGACCGGCCGGGTCTCGGCCCTGGTGGCGCTGATCGTCACCCCTGTCGCCTTCGGCCTGCTGGCGGGGTTCGGGACCGAACTGGGGCCGATGATGCTGGAGGGGGTCAGGAGCCTGGCCCCCACCGGGGTCATGCTGGCCTTCGCCATCCTCTATTTCGGCCTGATGACCGATGCGGGCCTGTTCGATCCCCTGGTCCGGCTGATCGTGCGCCTGGTGCACGGCGACCCGGTGCGGATCGTAGTCGGCTCGGCCGTCCTCGCCCTGCTGGTCTCCATGGATGGCGACGGCTCGACCACCTACCTGATCTGCTGCACGGCGATGATTCCGCTTTATCGTCGGATGGGTCTCAACCCGCTGATCCTGGCCTGCCTGCTGATGCTGGCCTGCGGGGTGACCAACATCACGCCCTGGGGCGGACCGACCGCGCGGGCGGCCAGCGCCCTCGGCCTGGAACCCGCCGCCATCTTCGTCCCGATGATCCCGGCCATGCTGGCCGGGGCGGCCTTCGTCCTGGTCGTGGCCTGGATGCTGGGGCGCGGTGAGCGTCGGCGCCTGCAGCATCTCTCCGCCGACGGTCGGATCCATGCTCCGGGCGACGCCGAGCTGGCCGAGGATCTGGTCCGCGCCAACGACCTGACCGAGCGGCCAAGGCTGATCTGGCTGAACGCCGCGCTGACGCTCGGCCTGCTCGCCGCCCTGGTGGCCGGTCTGCTCCCCCTGCCGGTGCTGTTCATGATCGCCAGCGCGCTCGCCCTGCTGCTGAACTATCCGTCCCTGGACGCCCAGAAAGCGCGGATCGCCGCTCACGCCCCGAACATCCTGCCGGTGATCGTGCTGATCTTCGCCGCGGGCATATTCACCGGCGTCCTGAACGGCACGGGCATGACGCAGGCCATGGCCGCCAGCGTGGTGGGCGCCGTCCCGCCTGGCCTCGGCCCCTACATGGCGCCGATCACCGCCTTGATCTCGATGCCCTTCACCTTCTTCATCTCCAACGACGCCTTCTTCTTCGGCATCCTGCCGATCCTCAGCCAGGCGGCCGGCGCCTATGGGATCGCGCCCGAGGAGATGGCGCGGGCGGCGCTCACCAGCCAGGCCGTGCACCTGCTCTCGCCCCTGGTGCCTTCGACCTATCTGCTGGTGGGGTTGGTGCGGGTCGAACTCGCCCAGCATCAGAGGTTCACCCTGCCCTGGGCGGCGGCGCTGAGCCTGGTCCTGCTTGCCGCGGCGATCACGACGGGCGTGACGCCATTTTCACGCTAGGCTGACCCGATGGTCGCACGCTCCCGCCTGATCTTGGTCCTTGTCGCCGGCCTCGCCAGCCTGGCGGTGACCGGTTGCAAGGCCGCCGCCCCGGCGCGCGACCCGCAGGCCCATCCCGGACAACTGGTGCGGTTGGCCGATGGCCGGCGGCTGAACCTGCGCTGTTCGGGCAAGGGCGGCCCCACCGTCCTGCTGGAAAGCGGTTTCGCGGCGACCTCGCTCGCCTGGTGGAAGGTCCAGCCGAAGATCGCCAAGACCCACCGCGTCTGTTCCTATGACCGCGCCGGCTACGGCTTCAGCGACGAAGGTCCCGCGCCGCGCGACGGCGCGGCCACGGCGCGCGACCTCGACCACGCCCTGAGGGTCGCCAAGATCCGGGGACCCTTCATCCTGGTCGGCCACTCCGCCGGCGGGCTCTATGTGCGCCTGTTCGCCGACCGCCAGCCGCGCGACGTGGTGGGCATGGTGCTGGTCGACACCTCCGTCGAATTCCAGGAGCAGAGGTTCGCCGCGGCTTTCGGAGCGGGCGCCGGCAGCCTGGAGGGCATCCGCCAGCGCGCCGTCCGCTGCCTTGAGGCCGCCGAGCGCAAGGCCTTGCCGTCCGACGATCCCGCCCTGGTCCGCTGCACGCCCAAGCCCCGCGACGGCGAGGCCGCCGAGGCCGCCGATGCGCGCATGGCCGAGGCGGTGAACCCCGCCAACTGGCGCACCCAGATCTCCGAACTCGACAGCCTGTGGACCACGACCTCGCGGGCGGTGGCGGCCGGCCGCGGCGCCTATGGCGACATGCCGTTGATCGTGCTGACGGCGGGCGACGCTTATGGTGACGCGCCCGAACCCGGAAGGGCGATGGTCCGGGCTTTCTGGACGGGCCTGCACCGGGAGGTGGCGGCGCGTTCGACCCGCGGCGCGCAGCGGTCGGTGGCGAACGCCTCGCACATGATGATGTTCGACCAGCCCGACGCCGTGGTGGAGGCCGTCGCCGAGGTGTCGGCGATGTCCAAGGCCGGACGCCCTTAGAATTCCTCCGCTTGCGGCCGCACTGCGCGACCCTCTAGGATTCCGGCAACAGATAGGGGAGGGCGCTTGATGGCCTTCAAGCTCAACGTCAACGGCAAGTCGCTGTCGGCCGATGTGGACGGCGACACGCCGCTGCTGTGGGTGCTGCGCGACAGCCTCGGCATCCTGGGGCCCAAGTACGGATGCGGGATCGGCCAGTGCGGCGCCTGCACCGTGCATGTGGACGGCGCGCCGGTGCGCTCCTGCTCCTTGCCGGTCGAGAGCGTCGGCGCCGGCAAGGTGGTGACCATCGAAGGCATCGGCGCCGACCCGGTGGGCAAGAAGGTGCAGGCCGCCTGGAGCGCGCTGGACGTGGCCCAATGCGGTTACTGCCAGCCCGGCCAGATCATGTCGGCCACCGCCCTGCTGAAGGGCAAGGCCAAGCCCAGCGACGAGGACATCGACGCGGCGATGAGCGGCAACATCTGTCGCTGCGCCACCTACACCCGCATCCGGGCGGCCATCAAACAGGCCTCCGGCCAGAAGGCGGGAGCCTAGTCATGGCCGACGGAACCTTCCTCCCCTCCGCCTCGCGGCGCGACGTCCTCAGGACTGGCATGGCGGCCGGCGGCGGCCTGCTGCTGGGCTTCGCCGTGGCCGGCAAGGGCGCGGCCCAGGCCGCGAGCGCCAAGCTCAACACCTATGTCTCCATCGCCCCCGACGGGGCGGTGTCGATCATGGCCAAGAACCCGGAGATCGGTCAGGGCATCAAGACCTCGCTGCCGATGATCATCGCCGAGGAGCTGGACGTCGACTGGAGCCAGGTGAAGAGCGTCCAGGCGCCGTCCGATCCCGCGCTCTACGGTCGCCAGTTCGCCGGCGGCAGCGCCGCGACGCCGCTGCACTGGGACGAGCTGCGCCGGGTGGGCGCCGCGGGCCGCGCCATGCTGGTGGCCGCCGCGGCCCAGGGCTGGGGCGTGCCGGCCTCTGAGTGCACGACCGCCTCGGGCGTGGTGCATCACAAGGCCTCGGGCCGCAAGGCGACCTACGGCTCGCTGGCCGCCAAGGCCGCGACCCTGCCGGCCCCGGACCTGAAGACCCTGACCCTCAAGGATCCCAAGGACTACAGAATCATCGGGCGTTCGATCGCTCAGGTGGACACGCCTTCCATCGTCACCGGCAAGCCGCTGTTCGGCATCGACGTGGTCGTGCCCGGCATGCTGTTCGCCACCTTCGAGAAGGCCCCGGTGTTCGGCGCCAAGGTGGCCAGCGCGAATCTCGAGGCCGCCAAGGCGGTCAAGGGCGTGCGCCACGCCTTCGTGGTCGAGGGCGGAACGGCGCTGGACGGCCTCCTGCCCGGGGTGGCGGTGGTGGCCGACAGCTGGTGGGCCGCGCGCAAGGGGCGCGACAGGTTGGACATCAAGTGGGCGGCGCACCCGACCTCGGGCCAGTCCTCGGCCGGTTTCGCGGCCAAGGCCGTGGAACTCTCCAAGGGCGCGCCGCTGCGCACCGAGCGCAATGACGGCGACGTCGACGGCGCCCTGAAGGGCGCGGTCAAGACGGTGGAGGCGGCCTACGCCTATCCCTTCATCTCGCACGCCAATCTGGAGCCGCAGAACTGCACGGCCCAGGTCAAGGACGGCAAGGTGGAGATCTGGGCGCCGACCCAGAACCCGCAGCCCGGCCGTGAGCTGGTCGCCAAGGCGCTCGGCGTCACCAATGACGACGTCCACATCCACATGATCCGCTGCGGCGGCGGGTTCGGGCGGCGTCTGAACAACGACTACATGGTCGAGGCCGCCTTCATCGCCAAGCAGGTCGGCGCGCCGGTCAAGCTCTTGTGGACGCGCGAAGACGACATGCGCCACGACTTCTACCGCCCGGCCGGCTGGCACTTCCTGCAGGGCGGCGTCGACGCCAAGGGCGATATCGTCGGCTGGAAGAACCATTTCGTGTCGCTGGGCGAGAACGGCCAGTTCGCGCGCTCGGCCGGCATGGCGGCGCACGAGTTCCCGGCCCGCTTCGTGCCCAACTATCGCTACGACCTGTCCCTGATGCCCTGCGGCGTGCCGACCGGTCCCCTGCGGGCGCCGGGCTCCAACGCCATCGCCTTCGTGGTGCAGTCCTTCATCGACGAACTGGCCCATGCGGCCGGCGCCGATCCGGTGGCCTTCCGCCTGAAGCTGCTGGGCGACAAGGGCATGGTCGGGACCTTGGGGCGCGACGCCTATGACGCCGGGCGCATGGCCGGGGTGCTGAAGCTGGTGGCCGAGAAGTCCGGCTGGGGCCGCAAGCTGCCCGCGGGTTCGGGCCTGGGCGTCGCCTTCCACTTCAGCCACCTGGGTTATTTCGCCGAAGTGGTGGAGGTCAAGGTGGCCGGCGATGGCGCCGTGGAGTTGGTCAAGGTCTGGGTGGGGGTCGATGTGGGCCGCCAGATCATCAATCCGTTCGGGGCGCTGAACCAGATCGAAGGCTCGGTCCTGGACGGCCTCTCCGGAGCCATGACCCAGCAGATCGTCATCGAGAATGGCGCGGCCGTGCAGGCCAATTTCAATGACTATCCGCTGATGCGGATCGACGCCGCGCCGCCGATCGAGACCCACTTCATCAAGTCGGACAACTCGCCGACCGGGCTCGGCGAACCGGCCATGCCGCCAGTGATCCCGGCCCTGTGCAATGCGATCTTCGCGGCGACGGGAAAGCGCATTCGCCAGCTGCCCATCGACACGGGGCTGCTCAAGAGCGTCTAGAGAGCCATAGACGGAGGCGCATGCGAGCGGGCAGTATCCAATCAAACAAGCGTTTGATGGGATGGATCCGTGAAGAAGCTTCTGATCGCCAATCGTGGCGAGATCGCCGTCCGGATCGCCCGCACCGCCGCCGAGATGGGGATCGCCACCATGGCGGTCTATTCGCAGGACGACGCGGCCTCGCTGCACACTCGCAAGGCCGACGAGGCCTTGGCGCTCAAGGGCTCCGGACCGGCGGCCTATCTCGACGGGGCGCAGATCCTGGCGGCGGCCAAGGCGGCGGGCTGCGACGCCATCCATCCCGGCTACGGCTTCCTGTCGGAGAACGCCGCCTTCGCCCGCGCCTGCGCCGAGGCGGGCATGACCTTCGTCGGGCCGTCCCCCGAGACCCTGGAGTTGTTCGGCGATAAGGGCGCCGCCCGCGCCCTGGCGGCCCGCTGCGACGTGCCGATCCTGCCCGGCACCTCCGGCGCCACAACCCTGGCCGAAGCCCAGACCTTCCTCGCCGGCCTGGGCGAGGGCGGGGCGGTGATGGTCAAGGCGGTGTCCGGTGGCGGCGGGCGCGGCATGCGTCCGGCGCGATCTGCCGCGGAACTGGCCGAAGCCTTCGAGCGCTGCGCCTCGGAGGCCCAGGCGGCGTTCGGCGACGGCTCGCTCTATGTCGAGGCCTTCATGGCCCGCGCCCGCCACATCGAGGTGCAGATCGTCGGCGATGGCCAGGTGGTCTCCCACCTCTGGGACCGCGAGTGCAGCCTGCAGCGCCAGCGCCAGAAGGTCATCGAGATCGCCCCGGCCGACACCTTGCCCATGGAGACCCGCGAGCGGCTGTTCGAGGCCGCCGTGGTCCTGGGTCGGGCGGCCCGCTACCGCAACCTCGGCACCGTGGAGTTCCTGGTGGAGGGCGAGCGCATCGTCTTCATCGAGGCCAATCCGCGCCTGCAGGTCGAGCACACGGTGACCGAGGAGGTCACTGGCCTCGACCTCGTCCGTATACAGATCGAAGTGGCGCGCGGCCGCTCCCTGGCCGACCTTGGCCTGACCCAGGCGCAGGTCCCCAACCCGCGTGGCGTGGCGGTCCAGGCGCGGGTCAATCTCGAGACCATGTCCGCCGACGGCTCGGCCAAGCCGTCCGGCGGCCTGCTCACGGCGTTCGAGCCGCCCTCGGGTCCGGGGGTCCGCGTCGACGGGTTCGGCTACGCCGGCTACCGCACCAGCGCCCGGTTCGACAGCCTGCTGGCCAAGCTGATCGTCCATGTCGGCTCCGGCGGCCTGCCGGTCGCCGTGGCCAAGGCGCGCCGGGCGCTCTCAGAATTCAAGATTGTCGGCGCGGCCACCAATATCGGCTTCCTTCAGAGCCTGCTGGCGCACCCCGCCGTCGCCGCGGGCGAGGTCCACACGCGGCTCATCGAAGAGGCGATGGGCGAGCTCGCCGCTGCGTCCGAGGCGCCCAGGCTCTATTTCGAAGCCGCCGCGGGAGTGGTCCAGGCCAAGCGCGCCGGGGCGGCGGTGGACGCCAGCGACCCCCTGGCGGTCTTGCACCACGGCAAGGCCGAGGCCATTGTCGAGGACGAGGAGGAGGAGCGGGAAGGCCCCGAGGGAACCCAGGCCCTGCGCGCGCCGCTCCAGGGCACGGTGATCAGCCTATCGGTGGCGGTGGGCGACACGGTGCTGGCCGGCCAGCCGCTGTTCGTCATGGAAGCCATGAAGATGGAGCACGTCATCGCCGCGGACGTCTCCGGCGTGGTGCGCGAAATCACGGTCGCCGAGGGCGACACGGTGTTTGAGGACCACCCCCTGGCCTTCCTGGAGCCTGTGGAGATCGAGGGCGGCGGCCGGGTGGAGGAGGAGGTCGTCGACCTCGACTTCATTCGCCCCGACCTGGCCGAGGTGCTGGACCGCCACGCGCGGACCCTGGACGCCGCCCGGCCCGAGGCGACGGCTCGGCGGCGCAAGACCAAGCAGCGGACCACGCGCGAGAATGTCGAGGACCTGCTCGATCCCGGCAGCTTCACGGAATACGGCTCGCTGGTGGTGGCCGCGCGGCGGCGTCGCAACACCCTGGAAGAACTGATCGCCCAGACCCCGGCCGACGGCATGATCATGGGCCTGGGCTCGGTCAATGGCGCGATCTTCCCGGAGGACAGGGCCCGGGTCGCGGTCATGGCCTATGACTACACGGTGCTGGCCGGCACCCAGGGCGGGCACAACCACGAGAAGCTCGACCGGATGAGCGAGATCGCCCTGCGCTGGCGGGTGCCGACGGTGTTCTTCACCGAGGGTGGCGGCGGCCGGCCGGGCGACACCGAGGGCGGCGGCTTCGTCCGCGGGTTCGAGTTCTGGGGCCGGCTCTCCGGCGCCGTGCCGCTGGTGGGGATCAGTTCCGGCCGCTGCTTCGCCGGCAACGCCGCCATCCTCGGCTGCTGCGACGTGATCATCGCCACCAAGGATTCGGCGCTGGGCATGGGCGGACCGGCCATGGTGGAGGGCGGCGGTCTCGGCGTGTTCCGGCCCGAGGAGATCGGCCCGATCAAGGTCATGCAGGCCAACGGCACCATCGACGTCCTGGCCGAGGACGAGGCCGACGCCGTGCGGCTGGCCAAGCAGTACATCTCCTATTTCCAGGGGCCGCTGGCGGAGTGGTCCTGCGCCGACCAGCGCCTGCTGCGCCGCTCGATTCCGGAGAACCGCCTGCGGGTCTACGACGTCCGCAAGGTCATCGAGCTGATCGCCGACACCGGCTCGGTGCTGGAGCTGCGGCCCAGGTTCGGCCTGGCCATGGTGACCGCTTTCATCCGCATCGAGGGACGCCCGGTCGGGGTCTTCGCCAACAATCCGCACCATATCGGCGGGGCCATCGATTCCGACGCCTCGGACAAGGCCGCGCGCTTCCTGCAGCTCTGCGAGGCCTTCGACATCCCGGTCCTGTCCCTGTCGGACACGCCCGGCAACATGGTCGGCCCCGAGGCGGAGAAGACCGGCCTGATCCGCCACTGCTCGCGGCTGTTCGTGATCGGGGCCAACCTTACCGTGCCGCTGTTCTCGGTGATCCTGCGCAAGAGCTACGGCCTGGGCGCCATCGCCATGACCGGCGGCAGCTATCAGGCGGCGATGTTCTGCGTCTCCTGGCCAACCGGCGAGTTCGGCGGCATGGGCCTGGAGGGTTCGGTCAAGCTGGGCTACCGCAACGAGTTGGCGGCTATCACCGACCCCGCCGCCCGGAAGGCCAAGTTCGACGAGATGGTCGCCGCGGCCTATGCGCGGGGCAAGGCCATGTCCCAGGCCACCAGCCCGTCCCTCGACGACGTCATCGACCCCGCCGACACACGCCGCTGGATCGTCTCGGGCCTGAAGGCCCTGCCGCCCGTACCTGCAAGGACGGAGAAGAAGCTGCGCTGGATCGACAGCTGGTGAGTCTATTTCCCTCCCCTTTATGGGGAGGGACAGGCGGCGAAGCCGCCAGGGTGGGGAGGTCCGGCAATCTGCGCGGAAGCTTCAGAAAGCCCCACCCTCGACCGCTGCGCGGTCTGCCCTCCCCATGTAGGGGAGGGAAAAGGCAGTCAGTGCGGGACGTAGGTTCGCAGGACGTCCTCGATGATCCGCTCCAGCTGGCCGAGCGTGTTGCAGGTCTTCGCCACGTGGCAGAAGCGTTCGTAGCGGTGCATGACGCTGTCGCCCTGGCTCCAGTAGCTCTCCGGCTCGGGATTGAGCCAGATAACCGAGCGGGCGCGCTTGTGGATCGTGGCCATCAGGTCCATGCGCGGGTCGGCGTAGTTCGACCGGCCGTCGCCCAGGAAGATCACCGTGGTGTGGCGGTCCACGTGGTCCAGATGGTTCTCGCAGAAGTCCTCCAGAGACTTGCCATAGTCGGTCTGCTGGAAGCCGATCTTGCGCAGGACCTGGAAGATCGCCTGGTCCACGTGCTCGTCGTCGAGGATGTCGTTGACGCTGATCAGCCGGCCCGAGAAGGCGTAGGCCTCCAGCCGGTCGACCACTTCGTTCAGCGAATAGAGGAAGCTCAGCAGGAACTGGGCCGCCGCCGCCACCGACTTGGACACGTCGCAGATGCAGACGATCGACGGCTTATCGATCTTCTCGGTCTTCCAGAGGATCTCGAAGGGCATGCCGCCATAGGGCATGGATTTCCGCAGGGTCTTGCGGATGTCCATGTGGCCCTTGCGAGCCCGGTTGCGGCGGCGCGAATAGCGGTCGGCCAGGCGCTTGGCCATCTTCCTGACCAGGGCCTGCATCATCGCCTGGTCGACCGGATCGATGCCGCCTTCGGCGTTGAGCGCCTTCCGGGCCAGCAGCTCCTCGCGCAGCATCCGGCCTGAGCCCGAGGCGTAGAGGTCGTGCTGGCGCTCCACATAGCGCGTCGCCTCGGCCGCCAGCCGGCGCTTGCCGGCCTCCAGCCGGTCGGCGGCGTCGCCGCCGCCTTCCAGGCGCCGGGCGGCTGAGATGATCGCCTCGATTTCGGCCAGGCCCATCTCTTCCAGCAACCGGCGGCTCATCCGCGAGCGCTGGGTGGTCAGTCGGATCTGCGAGACCTGGGCGCGTTCGGCGGCCTCCTCCATGGCCTGGGCCAGGCCCGTGGCGTCGCCCTGCATGATCATCCGCGTCAGTTCGGACTCCGCAGCCTCGGGCGGCAGGCCGTCCATCGGGTCGCCGTCACCGTGATCGGGGGGCGGCTGCGCCGGCGTCAGGGCGTCGCGGGCGAAGAAGGTGTCGAACACGTCGTCGAACCGGACCACCTCGTCGGCGGTCTTGGCGAGCGTCGCGCAGAGCGCGTCTTTGAACAGCTCGCGATCGGAAAAGCCCACCGTGGCCACGGTCCGATGGGCGTCGATGGCCTCGGCCGGCGAGACCTTCACATCCGCCGCGCGCAGGGCCCGAAAGAAGTCCTCCATGGCGTCCTGCATGGCCCTATCCCACCGGGCGGCGGATCAGCTCGACGATCTGCGGCTCCACCGCGGCGATGTCCTGCTCGAACTTGAGCAGCACGTTGAGGGTGTCGCGCACCACCTCGCCGTCGAGGCTGGAGGCGTTGAGCAGGATCAGCGCCCGGGCCCAGTCCACGGTTTCGGAAATCGAGGGCGACTTGCGCAGATCGAGGGTCCGCAGGGACTGGACGAAATCCACCAGCTGGGCGGCCAGGGTCGCCTCGATATCCGGCACCCGGCTGGCGACGATCCGCCGCTCCAGGGCCGCGTCGGGCAGGGGGATGTGCAGGTGCAGGCAGCGGCGCTTGAGCGCGTCGCCCAGGTCGCGGACATTGTTGGAGGTCAGGAACACCAGCGGCGGCGTCTTGGCGACCATCACCCCCAGCTCGGGGATGGAGACCTGGTAGGCCGACAGCACCTCCAAAAGGAAGGCCTCGAAGGCCTCGTCCGATTTGTCGATCTCGTCGATCAGCAGGACGCAGCCATTGTCCTCGCGCAGCGCCTTCATCAGCGGGCGCGGCTCCAGGAAAGGCTCGGAGAAGAAGAGGTCGCCCATGCCGTGCAGCCGCTCCATGGCCGCGTCCATGTCCTTGGCGTCGGCGAGCTGCTCGCCCATCCGGTCCTTGAGGATCTGGGTGTAGAGGAGCTGTTTGCCGTACTTCCACTCATACAAGGCCTTGGACTCGTCCAGGCCCTCGTAGCACTGCATGCGGATCAGCGGCAGGCCGAGCAGGGTGGCGGTCGAGAGCGCCAGCTCGGTCTTGCCGACCCCGGCCGAACCCTCGACCAGGATGGGTTTCTGCAGGTGCACGGACATGTAGAGGGCCGTGGCGATACGCTTGGAGGCGATGTAGCCGACATCGGCCAGCCCCTGGATCAGGGCGTCCACCGAGGCCAGGTGGTCGGTGGACGCGGCGGGGACCGCCACGGTCGGGGAAATGGTCAAAACCTGAAACTCTCAAATATGGCGCGTAACCACGCCGGGATGTCTTTCAATCCGCCGAGTGTGCCAAGCGTGCCGGGGGCGGCGCAACCCCAATCCCCTGAAGGCGCTTGCAGCTATGCTTTACCGGGACTTCATACCCTCGTCCTAGGCTGAGGCCCATGCGATTCCCCGCGGTCCTCATCGCCGGGCTGCTGGCCGCCACGCCCGCCGCGGCCGGCGACCTGGCCGTCAGCCTGAAGACCGCCGCCGGCAAGCCGGTGGCGGACGCCGTGGTGATGGTTTCGCCGCAATCCGGGAGCGCCGCGCCGAGGGCGGGCGGGCCGTATCGCATGGCCCAGCAGGGCATGCGGTTCAGCCCCTTCGTCCTGATCGTGCCGGTAGGCGCCGACGTGGCCTTCCCCAACTTCGACCCGGTGCTGCACCACGTCTATTCCTTCTCGCCGCCCAAGCCGTTCGAGCTGAAGCTGTACGGCCGCGACCAGACCCGCCATGTCCGTTTCGACAAGGCCGGGGTGGTGGCCGTGGGCTGCAACATCCATGACGCCATGTCGGGTTTCATCCGGGTGGTCGACACCCCGTACGCCGCGAAGACCGACGCCGCGGGCGCCGCGCTGCTGACCGGCCTGCCGCCGGGCGGGGCGAGGCTCACCGTCTGGCATCCGTATCTCAAGGCCGCGCGCAACGAGACAGTCCAGGCCGTGACGATCCCGGCCGCCGGCGCGGGGCGCCAGGCCTTGGTGGTCGAGCTGCGGACCCCGCCCAAGCGGCACGGATCCTACTGACATGGCCAGGCTGGAGCCGATCGCGCGACGCCTGGCCGGATTCCGGCGCCTGCGCACCAAGCTGACCGTGCTCTATGCCGGCCTGTTCGGCGTGGCCCTGCTGCTGGTCTCCGGCGCGATCTACTCGGCCATCTCCGGCGCCGCTCAACGCCAGGTCCGCGATGAACTGACCGCCTCCGGCGCCGTGTTCGACCGGATCTGGTCGCTGCGTACGGAACAACTCCAGCAGGGTGCGGCCCTGCTGTCGCGCGATTTCGGCTTCCGCGAGGCCGTGGCCACGGGCGACGGCGCCACCATCGTCTCGGCCATGGAGAACCTGCGCCAACGGCTACAACTCGACCTGGCCTTCATCGTCGGCGTCGACGGGACGATCACCGCCGCCGATCCCAGGGGCCTGAACCCCAGCGCCGACGCCCTGGTGGAGGCCATGTACGAGCAGGAGAGCCCAAGCGGGGTCTTCGTGCTGGACGGCATGCCCTACCAGATGGTCGCCGCCCCGATCCTGTCGCCCGACCTGATCGGCTGGGTGGCGTTCGCCGCTCGACTGGACCAGCGCGAGATGGCGGCCCTGGAAAAGCTGTCGGCCATCCCGCTCGACGCCAGCGTCATGCACCGGGCTGGCAGGGCCTGGAAATCAGAGCTGGCGGTCAGCGATCCGGCGAGGCTGGGCGGCTTCATCGACGGAGCCCTCACCGCGAAATCCAAGGCGCCGCGGACCCTGGCGACGACGGAGGGCGCGTCGCTGGCCCTGGTCAAGCCGCTGCGAACCCTGACCGGCAGGGATGGGGCCGTGCTGGTGCTCAGCTACCCCCTGGCGCGGGCGCTGGCGCCCTACAAGCCCCTGCTGACCACCATCGGCGGGGTCGGACTTCTGGGCCTGATCCTGGTGGTGGCCGGCAGTTGGGGCTTGGCGCGTAGCGTCACGCGACCGATCTCGGCGCTCGCGGTCGCCGCCAACCGGCTTCGCGAGGGGCAAGACAGTAATGTCCCGGTCGAGAGCCACGACGAGATCGGCCACCTGGCCGAGAGCTTCAACGTCATGGCCACCGAGATCCGCGAGCGCGAGCGACGGATCACTCAGCTAGCCCTGCACGATCCCGAGACCCATCTGCCCAACCGCTTGTCGCTGGAACAGGCCATCGAGGGCCTGGCCGTCGCCGAGGGCGGAAATCTCTACGTGGCTCTGTTGGGAGTCGACCGCTTCGCCCATGTGCGCGGCGCCATCGGTTACGCCCTGGCCGCCCAGGCGATGCGCGAGGTCGGCGAGCGGCTGGCCGGCCTTCAGCCCCGCGCCTTCGTCGCCCGGATCTCCACCGACGTTCTCGGCATGGCCTTTGAGGCGGCCGACGACGGCGCGGCCCAGGTCATGATGGCCAGCCTGCTGCGCGAGCTGGAGCAGCCCCTGCAGATCGGCGGCGACGCCATAGACGTGGCCCTGAGCGTCGGGCTCTCGGCCTTCGCCCTAGGCGAACCGTGCGGCGCGGTCATCGAGCGGGCCAATATCGGCCTGGACCAGGCGCGGGCCGCCCGCAAGAAGGTCGCCTTCTTCGACGCAGAGGCCTATGGCGACCCGTCCTCCAACCTGGCTCTGATGAGCGGCATGCTCTGGGCGCTGCGTTCGGGCCATATCGAGCTCTACCACCAGCCGAAATACGACCTGCGCGCCCGTGGCGTGAACGGGGTCGAGGGCCTGGTCCGCTGGCGCCACCCGACCCGCGGCATGCTGCGGCCCGACCTGTTCATCCCCATGGCCGAGGAGACCGGCCACATCCGCACCCTCACCGACTGGGTGCTGAAACAGGCTATCGCCGACCAGACCCGGTTGGGCCGCGCCGGGCACGACATCGAGATGTCTGTCAACATCTCCGGCCGCCTGCTGGGGGACGCCGACTTCGCCGACTTCGTCGACCGCACGGTGGGCCAGGCCTCCGGCAAGTTGTGCTTCGAGATCACCGAGACGGCGGTCATCGAGAACCCCGACATGGCGCTCGAAATCCTCGACCGCTTCCGGGCGGCCGGGATCAGCATCTCGATCGACGACTTCGGCTCGGGCTTGTCGTCCCTGGCCTATCTGAAGCAGATCAAGGGCCACGAGCTGAAGATCGACCGTTCGCTGATCACCGACCTGACCGAGAGCCAGCGCGACGCCCTGATCGTCCGCTCGACCATCGATTTGGCCCATAGCCTGGGCCTCAAGGTGACCGCCGAAGGGGTCGAGACCGCCAACGCCTTCCAGCTGCTGGCGGCCATGGGGTGCGACAGCGTGCAGGGCTACCTGATCGCCAAACCCATGCCGTTCAACGAACTCTTGATGTTTCTCAACGAAGATCGCGACACGAAACGCAGCTACGGCTGACGGGGGTGGATGTGTCGATTCGAGGGGCGGCTCTGACAGCGCTCTTCCTCATGCTCGGCGCCGGAACGGCGCGGGCCGAGCCCGACCTGTTCTCCAAAGAGACCTTTTCCGGCCTTATGGAGCTGCGGCTGACGGCGGCCGACGGCGAGCGCTCCTGGCTCGAGGGCGGTTTCGGCAAGACCGCCGCCTCGGGCGGCGGATCGGACTGGGCCGTGCGGCCGGATCTCTCGCAGGCGCTGATCGAATGGAAGCCGCGGCTCTCCTTCGCGCTCGGCGCCGTGGTGACCGCCCAGCTCCAGCCGGACGTCGATCCCGCCCTCGACCTGGGCGAGGCCTATCTGACGTGGCGCGCCGCGCCCCACCGCCTGGCGCGGCTGTCGGCCCGGGCCGGGCTCTTCTATCCTCCCGTCAGCCATGAGCACGAGGGCGTCGGCTGGACCACCCCCGACACGCTCACCGCCTCGGCCATCGGCAGCTGGATCGCCGAGGAGGTGAAGGTGGCCGGGCTGGAGCTCACCGCCACCCGCGCGATCGGCGATCACGAGCTGGCGGCCAGCGGGGCGGCCTTCGGCGGCGCCGACACATCCGGCGCGCTCCTGAGCTTCCGTGGCTGGGCGCTGCACGGCGTCCGGACCGGCGCCTCGACCGACTTCCCGCTGCCGGCGCTAAGCCCCTTCATGCGCACCCGACAGGCGCCGATCACCACGCCGGTCGCCGAGCTGGACAACCGCGCCGGCTACTATGGCCGCCTGGTTTGGCGCCCGCCGATCCCGGTGGAGGTCTCGGCGATCCATTTCGACAACGCCGGCGATCGCACCTCGGCGGAGGCCCAGCAATGGGCCTGGGAGACCCGGTTCACGACGCTTGGCCTGGTGTGGGACCCGGACGAGGCGACCACGATCCGCGCTCAGGTGCTGAGCGGCGAGACCCTGATGGGTTTCCGCTACCAGGCCCGGCACCGCTGGATCGACATGGGCTACGCCTCGGCCCATGTCTCGGCCACACGCCGGTTCGGCCCCCATGCGCTCACCGTCCGGCTCGAGGGCTTCGAGACCAACGACCGCACCCTGCAGGCCATCGACAACAACGACGAGACCGGCTGGGCGCTTACAGCGGCCTGGCGCCACCAACTTTCGCCCCACGCCGACCTGCTGTTCGAGGGCCTGCATGTGAGCTCCGACCGGCCCTCGCGCGCCTATGGCGGCGTGGCCGCCCGGCAGGACCAGACGGTGGTGCAGTCGGCCCTGAGGCTGTCGTTCTAACCCTGTCCTATCCCAGGCCGTAGGGCCGGTAAGGCCCGGCGATGAGCTGTTCGAACACGCCCATGCCGGTCTGCGGGGCTTCACCCGGCAGGCTCATGGTCACCCGGCTGAGCGCCTGGATGTGGATGTTCTCGGGCGCGGCCATGTCGACGGTCGCCAGGTCGATGTCCTCGCGTTCCACCACCAGCTCGCCCTTGTAGCCCCCGTGCCGCCAGGCCGGATGGCCGTAGCCAATGCCGCGCATCAGGAAGGTCAGGAACGGCTGGAACCGGATGCTGGCCGAGCCCTGGGCCAGGGGTACGTTGAGCGTCCCGCCCTTGGCGTGGCGCGTCCCGGCGATCAGGGCCACGTCCTCCATCACCGCGTGCTCGGTCTCGTGGAAGCCGTCGGGCCCGGCGCCGTCGGGGGCGATCACCGCCCGGGTGTTCCAGGCCTTGCCGTCCGGGTCGGCGTTGATGTGGAAGAAGACGCTGCGGTCGGCGAAGTTGAGCGGCGTCCACTGCCAGAAGAAGCCGCCGATGGTCTGGGGCACGGGCGGCTGCGGATCGGGGGCGCCCACCGGTCGCACGCCCCACGAGCGGTCGCGGGTGCCCACCGTGCCGGCGGCGAGATCCTTGCGCACCCCGTCGATCTCGATCCAGCCGGTCGCGCGCACGTTCTGGGTCAGGCGGGTATAGTCCATGAAGGCGCGCGGTCCGTTGCGGCGGATGAAGCGCGGCTCCTCGATGGGGAAGGTACGGCCCTCGAAGACGATCTCGGCGGCGAAACCGTTGGACGGCTCGACCGTGACCTTCAGCTTCTGCAGCGGCTCCAGCACCTCGATGCGGATTGGGCCGCAGGTGAGGTCCATGCGTTCCATGTGCAGCACGCGGCTGGCGTGCAGGCAGTATTCCACCCCGTCGCGAACCACGGCGAAATGGGCGTCGGCGATGTTCAGGTGCGGATAGACTCCGAAGGCGGCGGCGAAGAACTCCGTCCCGTCCGGGTCGTAGCCGTTGAAGAAATAGCGGTCGTAGAAATTGCGGTCGGTGCCGGAGAAGGCGATCGGCTCGGGCGTCTGGTGGATCGGAAAATCGTCGGCCTTGGTCAGCATGGGGCGTCCTCCGGAGCTGCGATCTGTGTTCTTTGTCTTGGCGACCGCTCGCGCGGCAGGGCGGCGCGTGAACGACGATAACAAGACGGGCGAGGATGCGCTTCTCTGACGCCACGTAAGTTCGCGCAGAATCTTCGCACCAAGGGAGAACGACGCCGATGAGCAGCAAGACCCTTCGTATACCGGACGATCACGCCGCCGTTCTGGTCGATCCCACCGCCTATGCCGACGGCCGTATCCACGACACCTATGCCTGGCTGCGCGCCAACAACCCCCTGGGCCGGGCCGAGATCGAGGGGGTCGACCCCTTCTGGGTCGCCTCCAAGCACGCCGACATCCTGGAGATCAGCCGCCAGAACGCCCTTTTCGCCAATGGCGTGAGGTCGCCGACCCTGGTCGGCCAGGCGGTGGACGCCAAGGTCCGCGAGATGACCGGCGGCAGCCCGCACCTGCTGCGCACCCTGATCCACATGGATGCCCCCGACCACATGAAGTACCGGGTCCTGACCCAGGCCTGGTTCCTGCCGCAGAACCTGCGCAGCATGGAAGACCGCATCCGCAAGATCGCCCGCGCCGCCGTCGACAAGATGGCCGCCCAAGGCGGCAAGTGCGATTTCGTCAGCGCGGTGGCCCTGCACTATCCCCTGCACGTGATCATGGAGATCATGGGCGTGCCGGAGGAGGACGAGGGCCGGATGCTGATGCTCACCCAGGAGCTGTTCGGCGCCGCCGATCCGGAGCTGGGCCGCAAGCCGAAGGACGAAAGCCCCACCGCCCAGATCGAGACTGGGGTGCTCACCGACTTCATCGCCTATTTCACCCGGTTCTCGGAGGGCAAGCGGGCCAAGCCGGGCGACGACCTGGGCAGCCTGATCGCCAACTCCCAGATCGACGGCCAGCCGATCAGCCATTTCGAGGCGATGAGCTACTACATCATCGTCGCCACCGCCGGCCACGACACCACTTCGTCCTCCACCGCCGGCGCCATCTGGGGCCTGGCCGAGAATCCCGGCGAGTTCGCCAAGCTCAAGACCGACCCGTCGCTGATCCCGGGCCTGGTGGACGAGAGCATCCGCTGGATCACACCGGTGAAGACCTTCATGCGCACCGCCACCGAGGACACCGAACTGGCCGGCCGCTCCCTGTCGAAGGACGACTGGCTGATGCTCTGCTACGCCTCGGGCAACCGCGACGAGGATGTGTTCGACGACCCCAACGCCTTCCGCGTCGACCGCAAGCCCAACAAGCACCTGGCCTTCGGCTACGGCGCCCACCTGTGCCTGGGCCAGCACCTGGCCAAGATGGAGATGCGCATCCTCTGGGAGGAGATGCTGCCGCGCCTGAAGAGCATCGAGCTGGCCGGCGAGCCCAAGCAGTCCCTGGCCGTGTTCGTCAACGGCCCCAAGACCCTGCCCATCGCCTTCGAGATGGCCTGAGCCGCATGGCTTCGCCGCTGGAGCCGCGGTTGGCGGCCTATATCGCCGGGCGCATGCCGGACGCCGCGGAGGTGGCGGTCGACGGCCTGACCCGGATCTCCGGCGGCGCCTCGCGTGAGACGTATCGGTTCCGCCTGAGCTGGCGCGACGGGGAAGGGACGGCGCGGGAACGCAAGCTGATCCTGCGCCGCGACCCGCCCGCCTCGCTGATCGACACTGAGCGGCGGATCGAGTTCGAGGCCTATAGGGCCTTCTACGGCTCAGCCGTGCCGGTGCCCGAGATGCTGTGGCTGGAGGAGGCCGACGGGGCCCTCGACCACCCGTTCTTCGTCGCCGAGGAGATCGCCGGCTTCCAGGCCTCGCCCGGCCTGTTGTGGGCCGAGCCCTATGTGGCGACCCTGGAGGCCTTGGCGCAACGCAAGTGGACGATCCTGGGCGAGATCGCCAAGGCCGATCCCGCCGCGGTGGGCCTGGACCAGGTGATGGAGCCGGTGGCGCCCGACGCCTGCTGGGACCGGGAGCTCTCCTACTGGGAAGGCGTGCTGGACGAGGACGAGGCCGAGCCCCTGCCGATCATCCGCGCGGCGATCCGCTGGCTGCGCGCCAATCCCCCGCCGCCGGCCCGCAAGGTGGGCGTGGTGCACGGCGACTATCGCACCGGCAACTTCCTCTATGACGAACAGGGGGGCATCCACGGGATCCTCGACTGGGAGATGGCCCATCTGGGCGACCCGCTGGAGGACCTGGGCTGGAGCCTCAACCCGGTCTGGTCGTTTGGCCGTGGCCTGGCGGGCGGCCTGGTCCCGCGCGACCGGGCCATCGCCATCTGGGAAGCCGCCAGCGGCATGACCGCCGACCCCGCCGCTCTCCATTGGTGGGAGCTGTTCAACTGCGTGAAGGGCCAGGCGATCTGGGTCTCCTCCGCCCGCGCCTGGATCGACGGCGGCAACCGCGAGCCGATCATGGCCTATCCGCCCTGGGCCCTGCAGAACGCCCAGGATCGCGCGGCGCTGAAAGTGATGGGACGGCTATGAAACCCGATGTCGCCGCCGTCCTGGCCGAGACCGCCGCCCTGCTGGTCCGCAACGCCGCGCCCGACGTTCCCCCGGCCGAGCGGGCCGGCGCGCTCGGCCTATCCGCCGCCTTGCTGGGCTTCGCCGCCCAGGCCTGGGATGGGGCGGCCCACAACCTGGTCCAGGAGAACCGCGCCATCCGCGCCCTGCTGGGCGAGGCGGGGTCGGATGAAGACCTGCGCCTCTCCGCCCTCTCCGCGGAGAACGACCGTCTGCGCGCGGCCCTGATCGCCCTGCACATCGCGGTCGAAGGCAAGGACCCCGCCAAGGAAGCCGCCATCTGGGCCGAGCTCGTGGCGTCGACCGAGCGCCGGATGGTGGTCGGGTCGCCGGTCTAGGCGGCCAACAGCCGAGCAGCGATGCGCTTCACCGCGGCCTTGCTCTCGGCGCTCACCGTCACATTGGTCAGGATCGCGACGCCGCTGCGCGCGGCGGGATCCAGATAGGCGGCGGTGAACACGCCCGGGTCGCCGCCCCAGTGGTTGATCTTCACGCCGTCGCCGAGCTTCGACTCCATCCAACCCAGGCCCTGTCCAGTCAGCCAGTCGGGCAAGCCCGGCGGAGTCTTCATGTCGAGCATTTGCGCCATGCCCTGTTCGTCGATGATCCGGGTTCCCCGCGCCACGCCTCCGTTGGCCGAGGCGGCCACGAACTGCATCAGATCGGTGATCGAAGCGCGGATCATCCCGACCGGCCAATCCGGAAAACCGACCGGCTCGACCGACGTCAGCACACCCTCGACGAGGTCGTACGGCGTGGCGCGCAGGGCCTCGGGGGTTCCCGCGATGGTCCAGCTCGTATGGCGCATGCCGAGCGGCGCGAAGATCGCCTCGCGGGTCTGCTCGCGCATGTCCTGCCCGCCGATACGGCCGGCGAGATAGCCGAGCAGGCCGTAGCCGACGTTGCTGTAGTCCCAGGCAGCGCCGGGCGCCGCCTTGGAGAAGCACTCCTCGCGGGAATAGGTCCGTCCGCCTGGCGCGAGATAGTCCTTGAGCATGTCGCCCAGGGCGAGGGTGGCGTCGACGCCGCGCTGCCGGAAATCGATCTCGTAGTACTTGACGTCCGAGATGCTGGAAACGTGCGTCAGCAGGTGTCGGAAGGTGATCGGCGCATCGGGGCGATGCGGGTTGGCCAGCGGGAAGTCGAGGTGCGGCGCCACGGGTTCGTCCAGCGCCAGCCGGCCCAGCTCGGCGAGCCGCATCACGGCGGTCGCGGTCACCGCCTTGGTGATCGAGGCGATGTGAAACATCGTGTCGGAGGTTACCGGCCGGCGCCGAGCCAGGTCGGCGAAGCCGTAGCCGCGCGCCAGGCGCACAGTCCCGTTCCTCGCCAGGCCCAACGCCAAGCCAGGTATGCCGGCCTTGGCCATCTCGCCCGCGACAAAGAGGTCGAGGTCGTCCTTTGCCAAGGCGGGCGACGCGAGGGCGGCGAGTCCGGCGATCAGGACGCCACGCCGGCCCACCCGCAAAGCATTGGAGGATTGAGAGTCTGACACGCGTTCCGCCTCAGGTGAGATCAACTTGCGTCCAAATACGTAGGTGCCTACATATATGTCAAGGCGAGGCGTGCGCGAGGAGAAGCCGATGGACTACACGCGAGGTGCGGGCGGGGCGGCTATCGGCGCGCGGCTGCGGCGGGTCTCGGAGTGGATCGACGGCGACGCCACCCGGGTCTACGCCGCGCTGGGGATCGACTTCGAGCAGCGTTGGTTCGGCGTGCTCAACCAGCTCGCGCAACATGGCCCGGCGAGCGTCGGGGAACTGGCCTCGGCTCTACGGATCACCCACGTCTCGGTGAGCCAGACGCGTCAGTCCCTAGAAAAGGCCGGCATCGTGGCCTCGGAAGCCGATCCTGCCGACGCCCGTCGGCGACGGCTGACGCTCACCGAGGACGGCGCCCGGCTGATCGAACGTCTGACGCCGCTGTGGCGGGCCTTCGAGGAGGCGGCCCTGGAGCTGAACGCTGAGGCCGGCGACGTCGCCACGGCGCTGGACCGCCTCGACGACGCCCTGGCCCGGAAATCCCTGTTCGACCGCATTATCGCGATCATGCCGTCACCGGCGACAGGAACGTCCGCTCCTCCGACAGGATGAGCCGCTTCTCCTGGGCCATGGCGAAGTTCGCGGCCCCGGCGGGGTCGGTCTTCAGCCGGGCGCGATAGGCCTCGTAGGCCGCCAGGCTTTGGAATGAGATCAGCGCATGGGCGATGTTGTTGGTCCCCTCATGCGGCAGCCAGTAGCCCAGCAGGTCACCGCCGCAGGCCGGGATGATGGTCAGCCAGTTTCGGGCATAGGCTTCGAAGGCGTCGCGCTGGAACGGGTCGATGACGTAGCGGATGGCGCAGGTGACGGTCATGGGGGCCTCAATGGGTTGGAGCCTCGTTCCTAGCGCGCCGCTCGGCGCCCATGCTTCGATCAGGATCGAAACGTCATCGCTCGCCCAGGGCCCACGCCGGGCGTAGCCTGGCGTCATGAAACTCGGCCCCGACATCGCGCGCATCGCCTCCCTGCTGGGCGATCCGGCTCGCGCCAACATCATGACCGCCTTGATGGGCGGCCAGTCGCTCACCGCCGGCGAGCTGGCGCGCGAGGCGGGCGTCACACCCCAGACCGCCAGTTCGCATCTCGCCAAGCTGGAGGCCGGCGGCCTAGTCAGCGTCCGCCGCCAGGGCCGCTACGGCTATTTCGCCCTGGCCGGCGCCGAGGTGGCCGGGGTGCTGGAATCCCTGACCGGCCTGGCGGCCCACGCCGGTCACCTGCGCGTGCGCACCGGACCCAAGGAGCCCGCCCTGCGCCAGGCGCGGGTCTGCTACGACCATCTGGCCGGGGACCTCGCGGTGGCCATGCTGGACGCCCTGGTGGCCAAGGGCGTGATCGCCGACGCCGAGGGCTCCCTGGTGCTCACCCATGACGGCGCGGGCTTCATCCGCGCCTTCGGCGTCGAGGTGGAGTGCCTCTCAGCCTCGTCGCGCCGCCCGCTCTGCAAGGCCTGCCTGGACTGGAGCGTGCGCCGCAGCCACCTGGCCGGCTCGCTGGGGGCGGCGATCCTCACCCGCGTCTACGAGCGCGGCTGGGCGCGGCGAGTGGAGGGCACGCGGGTGGTGGCCTTCAGCGCGCCGGGCCGGACGGCCTTCGCCAAGGCTTTCGACCTGGCTCCCGCCACGTAAGGCGTCGACAAGCGCGTCCCGGTCGGCTTTGCTGCGGCGCTCCCTATTTCGGGAGCCAAGCTCAACAGCAATTTTGATTGGGGATGATTTCACATGCCGAGGATGGCGCCTGAACCCACGCCGGAGACCCAGCATTTCTGGGACGGAACCGCCCGGGGCGAACTGCTCCTGCAGCGTAACAAGCAGACCGGCGAGGCCTATTTCCCGCCGCGCCCGTTTTGCCCGAAGACCGGCTCGCGAGATGTTGAGGTCTTCAAGGCCTCCGGCCGCGCGACCCTCTATTCCTATGTGATCAACGCCCGACCGCGCCCCGACATGGGGACCGAGCCGCACTCCATCGCCGTGGTGCAGCTGGAGGAAGGCCCGCGGATGATGACCAATATCGTGGGCTGCCCCCAGACCCCCGAGGCCCTGGTCCTCGACATGCCGCTCGAGGTCGTCTTCGAGAAGATCAGCGACACCATCTCGTTGCCCCTGTTCCAACCGGCCAAGGGCTGAGGCGAGACCCATGAAGCAGAATTCCGTCGCGGTCGTCGGGGCCGCCGAAACCACCAAGATGGGCAAGATTCCGGACGTCTCCGTGATCGGCCTGCACGCGGACGCCGCGCTGAACGCCATGAAGGACGCGGGCCTGAACCCGTCCGACATCGACGGCGTGGCCTGCGCCGGCATCTCGCCGGTCGAGCTCGCCCACTATCTGGGCATCACGCCCACCTATGCCGACGGCACCAGCGTCGGCGGCTGCTCCTTCATGCTGCACGTCCGCCATGCGGCCGCGGCGATCAATGAGGGCCTGTGCAAGACCGTGCTGATCACCCACGGAGAATCGGGCCGCTCGCGGGTCGGCGCCGGGGGCTTCGGCCGCTCGCCGTCCAGCCTGATGGGCCAGTTCGAGATGCCCTATGGCGTCACCAGCCCGCCCACCATGTTCACCATCCCGGTGCTTCGCTACATGAAGACCTACGGGGTGACCGAGCAGGACCTGGCCATGGTCGCCGTGGTCCAGCGGGAATGGGCCGCGCTCAATCCGCGCTCCAGCTTCAAGGACCCGATCAGCGTCGACGATGTGCTGAACTCGCCGATGATCGCCTGGCCGTTCCGCATGCTGATGTGCTGCCTGGTCACCGATGGCGGCGGGGCGCTGATCCTCACCAGCGCCGACCGGGCCAAGGACTTCCCGACCAAGCCGGTCTACGTCCTGGGCACGGGCGAGAGCGTCGAGACCCCGCTGGTCAGCCAGATGGAGGACTTCACCACCTCCAAGGCCTTCCGGGTCTCCGGCAAGAAGGCCTTCGACGAGGCGGGCATCAAGCATTCCGACGTCGACCACCTGATGATCTACGACGCCTTCGCCCACCTGCCGCTCTACGGCCTGGAGGACCTGGGCTTCTGCAAGCCCGGCGAGGCCAAGGACTTCATCAATGGCCGCAACACCGCCATCGGCGGCAAGCTGCCGCTCAACACCAACGGTGGCGGGCTCTCCTACATGCACTCGGGCATGTACGGCATGTACGCATTGCAGGAGTCGGTGCGCCAATTGCGCGGCGTCGCGCCGGCTCAGGTGAAGGACGCCAAGATCAGCGTCTGCCACGGGGTCGGAGGGATGTTCGCGGCCTCCGGGACGATCATCTTCTCGAACGAAAAAGGCTAGGTTTTCCGTCTCTTACCGCACCCAATGCTGCGCAGCATGGGGTGCAGCATTTTCGCCCTCTCCGGCCTGGCCGGGGAGGGCGATTTCGGGGGTGTCAGGCGTCGTAATCCAGCTTCGGATACCAGGCCTTGCTTCCAGCCGCGCTCCTTCTTCCACGCGATCAGGCGCGCGATGGGCGAGCGGGCGACGACCACCAGGGAGATACGTTGGTCGACGTCGGCGGCGGCGCCTTCCCAGGGACGCAGAGGGTTCGACGCGCCATGCTATATCGCCAAATCATGGGGCGGATCACAGGCTTGAGAACGGGCGCGGCCCTGATCTTCACGATCGGACTGGCCCTGCTGCTGCAGGTCGCGACGGCGCGGGCCCAGACGCCGCGCGCGCCGGACCTGATCCTGACCGGGACCCTGACCGGCGCGGCGCACGAGACCTATACGGAGGTTCCATTCAAGGTCCCGGCTGGCGTCGAGCGGATCACCGTCGAGTTTGCCTATACGGGCAAGGCCGAGCGTTCGGTCATCGACCTGGGCCTGCGCGATCCTGAGCGGTTCCGCGGCTGGAGCGGGGGCAACAAGTCCGGCTTCACCCTGGCCGAGAGCGACGCCACGCCGTCCTACCTGCCGGGACCGCTCAAGCCCGGGACCTGGCGGCTGGTGCTGGGCGCGCCGAACATCCGCAAGGCCGCGCGCGCCGACTATATGGCGAAGATCTGGTTCGACCGGAAAGGCCAGGCGTTCGCGGGCTTCTCGCCCGCGCCCCTGGCCGGCGGCGCGCGCTGGTGGCGCGGCGACCTGCACATGCACACGGGCCATTCCGATGGCTTTTGCCTGTCGCGCAAGGGGGTCAAGGTCCCGTGCCCGGTGTTCAAGACCGCCGAGGCCGCCGTCGCACGAGGCCTGGATTTCATCGCCATCACCGACCACAACGCCACCTCGCACTTCGAGGCCATGCGCGAGCTGGCGCCCTATTTCGACGATCTGCTGCTGATCCCCGGCCGGGAGGTCACCACCTTCCATGGCCATGCCAACCTGTTCGGTCCCACGGCCTTCGTCGACTTCCAGCTGGGAAGCGCCCATGCGCCCTCAATGCGTACGGTGCTCGATCAGGCGAAGGCGGCTGGCGGGATCGTGTCGATCAACCATCCCGGCCTGCCCTCGGGCGAGGCCTGCATGGGCTGCGGTTGGACCGCCAAGGACACCGACTTCTCGCGCATCGCGGCGATCGAGGTGGTGAACGGCGGCCTCGCCGAGGGCCCGTTGTCGGGCGTCGGCTTCTGGGAGGCGCAGCTGAACGCCGGCCATCGGATCACCGCGGTCGGCGGCTCGGACAACCACGACGCCACCCTGCCGCCGGACAAGGCGCCGGCCATCGGCGTGCCGACCACCGTGGTTCGCGCGCCGGAGCTGAGCCAGGCCGCGATCCTGGCGGCGATCGGCCGGGGCCATGTGTTCCTCGACCTCGCCGGGACCCGCGACCGGCTGCTGGAGGTCCGCGCCGCCTCGGGCGGGGCTGAAGCCCAGATGGGCGACGCCCTGGCCGCCCCGGCCGGCGCCAAGGTGCGGATCGAGGTCCATGCCGTGGGCGTCGATGGCGGATCGTTGTCGCTGGCGGGGACCACCGGCGCGGCGCCGACCGACCTGAAACTCGCCGGGCGCGACGTGACGAAGAGCTTCGAGTTTGTCGCGGATGGCCGCGCCTCGTGGCTGCGCGTGGACGTCCGCGGCGCCGACGGACGGCTGCTCCTGCTGGGCAATCCGATCTACCTCAACCCCGCGCCCTAGCGGCTGTTCGACGCGCCCCGAGAGTCTGAAACTCTTCTTAACCTTATGGGGTTTATGCCAATCCCAACGTACTTCGTCGGGAACACAATGGGGCTGAATCCAGAATCCCGCGCCCGCTTCAATCTCGAGCGCGCCTCGGTGCTGCTGCTCGAGGATTCGACCATGGGCATGAGCATCCTGGTCCAGATTCTCACGGGTTTCGGCGTCAAGACGCTTCACCGCTGCGAGAGCGTGGAAGAGGCGCAGACCACGGTCCAGAAGGTCGAGCTCGACCTGGTGATCGCCGACGCCCTGGGGGCCGGCGGCGAGGGTTATGATTTCATCAAATGGCTGCGCCAGAGCCGTATCGAGCCCAACTGCTTCGCCCCGGTCCTGCTGACCGCCGGCCACACGCCGCGCGACGCGGTGTCCAAGGCGCGCGACTGCGGCGCCCATTTCATCATGGCCAAGCCCCTGACCCCGATCACGGTCCTGGAGCGCATCCTCTGGATCTCCAAGGAGGGCCGGCGCTTCGTCGAATGCGACACCTATATGGGCCCCGATCGGCGCTTCAAGAACGAGGGCGTGCCGCCCGGAACGGTCGGCCGCCGCCGCGACGACCTGCCCCCCGTGGTCGGCGAAGCGGAGACCCCCAACATGGAACAGGACGTCATCGACGGCCTCATGAAGACGCGACGGGTGGAGCTGTGAGCGCTGTCCGAATCCACATCCCGCCGGTTCGGCTGGCCAAGCTGCTGCGCACGCCGGGCGGCCTGCCGGTCGCCGAGGCCGTTCAGCGGGCCGGCGCCGGCCTGGAGAGCCTCAAGGGCGAGTGCCTCACCGAACTGAAGTCGGTGCTGGACGCCGCGGAGGGCTGCGCCGCCCGCGCCGGGGCCGCCTACGACCCGGCCCTGCTGGACGAGCTCTACGCCATCGTGGCCACCCCGATCGGCATTCCCAGCGTCTGTGGCCTGGCCTCGGTGGACACCGCCCTGATCAGCCTCTCGGACCTGCTGGACTATCTGAAGGGCCAGGAACGCTGGGACGCCAACGCCGTGGCGGTCCATCTGCGCGCCTTCCGCCTATTGCTGCACACCGAGGGCGCGGCTGACGCCGCCGGCACTCAGGCGATCCTCGCCGGCCTGCGCAAGGTCAGCCAGCGCTACGCCCGGCCCGAGGCCGCGGCGGAGTAGGGCTCCCGTAAACCGTTCACCCCCCGCGCAAGCGGGAATGGTCAGAACTTGGAGAAGTGGCCGGCGGCCCTACGGATTCAGCCGGTCAGTGAGGGTCCATAGGCCGTCGACCACCGACTTCAGGGACGCCGGATCCTCGGCGTCCTTGGTCCACAGCAGGCGCAGGGCGCTGACATGGACCCCGATGCTGGTCCAGTCGGCGCGGTTGTGCGTACGCTGACGATCCACCAGTTCGCACAGGCTGTAGCAGGCGTCGCAGAGCACGCGCTTGTTGAACAGGCCGGCGATGTCGAGGATGGTCGAGCCTTCCTCATAGACGCTGTCGAGGGAGGCCGTGCGCTCCTTGCACATGACTTCCAGGCGGCCGATCATGCCGCTCAGCGACTTCATGGCGTCGCCGGCATGGGCGGCAAGTTCGCGCTGGGCGCGCTCGCTGGCCAGGCCCGCGGTCATGCCGCCCGGGCGGGCGACCTGCTCGGTGAGGCGATACTTGACCTTGACGAACTCTGGGTCGCTCACAGCTGCACCTTCGCGGGTCTCATCAACATGTCGATATCCGACTGATCGAGGTTCGGGTCCTTGGCGGCGCCGACATGGGTCGACAGGTCGTCCTTGCGGCGGCCCTTGACGCCGAGCGGAGGCCCGAGATTCTTGAAGCGGCGGTCCGGGCCCACATAGCCCTCGGCCACCACCATCTGGCGCTCGTCCTTGGCCACCCAGAAGACGCGCTGCAGCAGCACTTCGGGCGTGAACGGCTTTGAGACCACGAAGTTCGCCCCGGAATCGCGGCTCTTCTCGACCACGGTCCGGGCGGCGTGGCCGGTCAGCATGATGACCGGCGTGAACTTGGCCGCGTCCGGCGCCTCGCGCCGCAGCCATTGGACGAAGTCGTAGCCGTCCATGTCGGGCATGGTCGAGTCGATGACGATCAGGTCCAGTTCCTGGGTCTTGACCACGTGCATGGCCTCGGCGCCCGAACCGCACTTGAACTGCTTGCGGACCCCGAAGCCGCGGAACATCGCCGTCAGGGCCTCGAGGGCCTGGGGATTGTCGTCGACCAGCAGGACCACCGAGCGGTCCAGGTTGATGCGGATCTGCGAGTCGAGGGCCATGGGGGATTGGCCTTGCTAAAAGAGGTCCAGGTCGCCGGCGTCGGCCTTGATGCGCGAGGGAGCCTCGCGCGTCGACTGGGCCAGCCGGTTGGCGAGGTCGCCCAGGGTGACGCCGGCCACGGCGTCGGTCAGGTCGTAGTCGCCGCTTTCGGCCTGGGCCGAGAGCTTGCGGGTGAAGGTGGCGAGCGCCGCCAGGTGCTGGGTCAGCACGTCGACGGTCTGGGCCTCTTCCAACGCGATGGCCAGCGGCTCGCCGCGGCTGGCGCGCACGAGCAGGGTGACAAGCGTCTCCAGCCGATCGCATAGCTCGCCGGCATGCTCCAGCTCGACGGCGATGGACGCCAGGACCTCGGGGGTCTGGATGGCGGCGGCGGTTCGCGTCATCAAAACAGCTCCACGGACCCTTCGTCCTCGACCGGCTCGGGCTTAATCCGCACAGGATCGCGCAGACGGGTTAGCTCGGCGTTATCAGTGACGGTTCTTTGTTGCGCCCGTCCGGTGGTCGGCCAGTACTGGACCCGCCGGGCCTGCAGCCCGCCAAGACTGGAGCCCACCACCGGAATCCCTTCGTCGCGAAGGAATTTCTCGGCGAAGGCGGCGTTCGAGGCGCCCACGTCGGACAGCCCGCCGAACATCCGCGCGCCACCGAAAAGTTTTGCCTCCAGCCGCTCGCGCCGCGCGCCGGAGCGCAAAAGCTCGTTGATCAGCAGCTCCATGGCGTAGGCGCCATAGCGGCGGCTCTCGTTGTCGATGCCGTCGGCCTTGCCCTCCGGGAGCAGGAAATGGTTCATCCCGCCCACCCCGGTCTTGCCGTCGCGCATGCACACGGCCACGCACGAACCGAGGATCGTGGTCAGCAGGACATCGGGATCGCAGGATATGGCGTGCTCACCTTGCACGACATGGATCCGCTTACCTGGCCGCTTGGAAACGTTTTCGACGATCATGTGAGGGGGCCAAACACCGCTTCGATTTTTTCTTTTAGGGTCTGGGTGGTGAATGGTTTCACCAGGTAGTTGTTGACGCCGAACTGTACGGCCCGCTGCACCAGCTCGCGGTCGGCGCGCCCGGTCAGCATGATCACGGCGGTCTTGGACGTCGGACCATGGGCGCGGATGGCGCGCAGCAGGCCCAGCCCGTCCAGCTTGGGCATGTTGAAATCGGTGATCACCAGGTTCACCGGGGCGCTCAGCAGGTTGCGCAGGGCCTCTTCCCCATCGGGAGCTTCGCGCGTCTGGGTGATGCCCAGGGCATGCAGGCTCGTGCGGATCAGCGAGCGCATGGTCTGTTGATCATCGACGATCAGGGTCTTGATCGAGACGGCGGCGGGCATCAGGACGCGCTCCTCTGGGATTCTGCGGCCGCGCAGAGGTTTAGTATGGCGGGGCCCATCCGCGACAGGCCCACTTGTTTGTCGACCGCCCCGAGCTCGAAGGCGACACGGGGCATGCCGTAGACGACGCAGGAGGGTTCGTCCTGCCCGAGGGTGCGGGCGCCGGCCTTCTTCATGGCCAGCAGGCCCTGGGCGCCGTCGCGGCCCATGCCCGTGAGGATGACCCCGACCGAGCGGCGGTTAAGCTTGGCGATCGACTCGAACAGCACGTCGACCGACGGGCGGTGGCCGTTTACCGGCTCGCTCTCGCGCAGCCGGATCACCGGGTGCGAGGAGGAGGCGATCTCCATATGCGCGTCGCCGCCGGGGGCGATGTAGACGTGGCCCGGCTGCAGGCGGTCGCCGTCCTGGGCCTCGGTCACATGGGCGCCGGAGATGCGGTCCAGCCGCGCGGCGAAGCTCTTGGTGAAGGTGGCCGGCATGTGCTGGGTGATCACGGTCGGCGGGCAGGTCTCGGGGAAATTGCCAAGGATGGTCATCAGGGCCTCGACCCCGCCAGTCGAGGAGCCCACCGCCAGGATCACGTCCGACGCGCGATAGGAGGCGTCGCGTTCCACCGGCGCGGTCGGGCCGCCATAGGGCTTCACCCGGGCCTTGGCTGCCGTCTTCACCTTGGTGGTGAGGTCTGCGAACGCCTGCTGGACGGTGACGCCGCCCACCGGCTTGGCCACGCAGTCCACCGCGCCCAGCTCCAGCGCCTGCAGGGTGATCTCGGCGCCCGACTGGGTCAGGGTCGAGACCATCACGACCGGCGTCGGCCGCAAGCGCATGATCTTTTCCAGGAAATCGAGGCCGTTCATGTGCGGCATCTCGATGTCCAGGGTCACCACGTCGGGATTGAGCTTCTTGATCTGCTCACGCGCCTCGATGGCGTCGTTGGCGAAGCCCAGGACCTCGATGTCGGGGTCGCGGCGCAGCGCCGCCCCGATCAGGCCGCGCATGGTGGCGCTGTCGTCGACCACGAGAACTCCGATGGTCATCGGCCAGCCCTCAGCGAATAGGTGGTGAGGCCCGTGGTCTCGAAGATGCCGGTGGCGGGCCCGGTGACCCGTTCGGAATGGCCGATATAGAGGGTGCCGCCCGGCTCCAGCATGGGCGCGAACCGCGTCCAGATGCGTTCCTGGGTGGGTTCGTCGAAATAGATCACCACGTTGCGGCAGAAGATGGCGTCGAACTTGCCGCGCATCGGCCAATCGCCGATCAGGTTGAGTTCGCGGAACGAGACCAGGCGGCGCAGCTCGTCGGCCACTTCCCAGCCGCCGTCGGCCTTCTTGAACCATTTGCGGCGCAGTTCTAGCGGCACGGGCGCCACGGCGTCCTCGCGGTAGATGCCGGTCTTGCCCTCTGCGACCATGTTGGGGTCGATGTCGGTGGCCAGAATCTTCACGTCCAGACTGGCCGCCTCGGGCAGGGCCGCCAGGACCGTGATGGCCATTGAATAGGGTTCCTGGCCGTTGGAGCAGGCCGCCGACCACAGGCGGATGCGCCCGCCCTTGCGCGCCTTGTCGATCAGTTTCGGCATGACCACGTCGCGCAGGTGGTCGAAATGGTGCGGCTCGCGGAAATACCGGGTCACGTTGGTGGTGAGCGCGGCCATCATGGCCTGGCGCTCGTCGACGCCCTGGGCGCCCTCGACCAGGGCGCAATAGTCGCGGAACGAGCGCAGGCCGAGCGAGCGCAGGCGCTTGGCCAGGCGCGAATAGACCAGCGCCGCCTTGCCTTCGGCCAGGGCGATGCCGGCGTGGCTGTGCAGGATCTGGGCGATCTTGTTGAAGTCGTCCGTCGTGAACAGGAACTCGCCCTCGACGAGTCCCGATCCGCCCCTGCGGGTGTCAGGCGAGGTGCTCATGCGGCCTCCGCCTCGGTCTCGGGCAGCACGCGGTCGAGCGAGATCAGGCTGACCATGCGCCCGTCGATGGCGAACAGGCCTTTCACGAAGGTCTTGACCTGGTCGCAGGCGACGTCCGGCGTCGGCTGCACCATGTCGTCGCTCATATTGATGATGTCGCTGACCGCCTCGACCAGCAGGCCGAGCGTGCGACCGCCGACGCTGACCACCATGATCACGTGGCGGGCGGTAGGTTCTGTGGTGGCCAGGCCCAGGCGCGCGCCCAGGTCGACGATCGGCAGCACGGCGCCGCGCAGGTTGATGACGCCCTTCATATAGGACGGGGTGCGGGGCAGGGGCGTGCAGGCGGTCCAGCCGCGGATCTCGCGCACCTGCATGATGTCGACGCAGAATTCCTGGTCGCCGATGCGGAAGGCGATCAGTTCGCGCCGGGCGCCGGCGGTATGGCTCAGGGTGTCGATCATGCTCATCCAGCCATTCGCTTCTCGGCGCGCGGCGCGGGTTTCCGTCGGTGTTGGGTGGTGACGAGCGCATCGACGTCGAGGATCAGGGCGACGCGGCCGTCGCCGAGGATGGTGGCCGCGGCGATGCCGTCGATCTGCTGATAATTGGCTTCCAGGCTCTTGATCACCACCTGGCGCTGGCCTTGGATCGCCTCGACCAGCAGGGCGGCCTTGCCGCCGCCTTCACTCTCCACCAGGACGGCGACGCCCTGGCCGGGGGGCAGGGCGGTCTCACGGAAGCCGAGCGCCACGCCGACGTCGATCAGCGGCACGAAGGTCTCGCGGATGCGGATCACCGCGTCCTTGCCGCCCACGAAATGGACGTCCTCGGCGCGGGGGGTCAGGCTCTCGATGATCGCCGACAGCGGGGCGACCAGGGTCTGTTCGGCGGCTGTCACCACCATGCCGTCCAGGACCGCCAGCGTCAGCGGCAGGGACATGGTGAACTTCGAACCCTTGCCGGGCTCGGAGGAGATGGTGATGCGTCCGCCCAGGCCCTGGATGGAGCGACGAACCACGTCCATGCCGACGCCGCGGCCGGAGATGTCGGAAATGGTCTCGGCCGTGGAGAAGCCGGGCTGGAAGATCAGGTTGTCGATCTCTTCGTCCGACAGCACCGCGTCCTCGGCGATCAGGCCGCGTTCGACCGCGATTCCGCGGACCCGGGGACGGTTGATGCCGCGGCCGTCGTCCTGCAGCTCGATGACGATGCGGCCGCCGCGATGCAGGGCGCGCAGGCGCACCACGCCCTCGGCCGGCTTGCCGGCGGCGATGCGGCCTTCCGGATCTTCCAGGCCGTGATCGATGGCGTTGCGCAGCATGTGGGTGATCGGGTCGGTCAGCCGCTCGATCACGGTCTTGTCGACCTCGGTGCCCTCGCCTTCCATGACCAGCTTGACCCGCTTGCCGGTCATGTCGGCCACTTCGCGGGCCAGGCGCGGCATACGCTGGAACACGCTCTTCACGGGCTGGGCGCGGATGGCCATCACGCTGTCCTGGATCTCCCGGGTCAGCAGTTCGAGGTCTTCGAGGCCCAGCGCGACATTGGACGAGCGGGCCAGACCGCTCTCCATCACCTGCTGGGACAGCATGGCCTGCTGGATGACCAGCTCGCCCACGGCGTTGATCAGGCGGTCCACCCGGTCGAGATCGACGCGGATGGTGGCGGTGGGCGTGATGGCCTGGCTGCTGCCGGCGGACGGCGCGGCCTTGGCGATGGGCTCGGCCTTGGGCGCGGGCGCGGCCGGGGCGATCGGCGCCTGGGCCTTGGCGATCAGGGCGGCGACGTCGAGGTCGGCGGCAGGCTCGGAGGCGGCGACCGGCTCCGGAGCGGTTTCGGCCGTGGGCGCTTCGCCGGACACGCGGGCCAGCAGGGCGGCGATATCCAAGGGGGCGTCGGCGCTGGCCGCGGCCAGGGCGTCGTCGGACAGGTCGGACGAGGGCGGCGGCGGAGCGGCCTGGCCGTCCACCGGCTCGATGGTTAGGACGCAGTCGTCCTCGACGAATTCGAAGACCTCGCGGATCGTGGCCTCGTCGGCCTCGGTGGTCAGCAGGACGGTCCAGTGGAGATAGGCCGTCTCGGCCGAGAGCTGGTCCAGCGGCGGCAGGGCGTCGGCGTCCAGCTTGACGTCCATCTCGCCCAGCCGGGCCAGTTCGCGCAACACCAGGCCGGATTCGTTGGCCTTGGCGTACATCTCCGACTTCGGCGCGAAGCCGATGCGCCAGGCCCGCGCGCCGGAGGCGGGCTCGGGCGCGAGGTCGGCCATGGGTTCGAAGGCGGCCGGCGCCTCGTCCATGGCGGGAGGATCGAAGGCCGGGGCGTCGTCGCCCTCGATGGCCACCGTCATCGGCACGAAGCCGAAGTCCTCGTCGCCGCCGAGATCGTCGTCGTCCAGCCCCTCGCCGCCGATCAAGGCCTTCATCTCGGAGAGGATGGGGGCGGAGCGGCCCTCGTCGACGGCGCCGCCGTCACGGGCGGCGGCCACATGGTCGGCCAGGACGTCGAAGGCCCGCAGCAGGGTCTTGGCGACCTCGTCGGTCAGCTCCATCTTCCCCGACCGCAGGTCGTCCATCACCGTCTCGAAGACGTGGGCGAACCGAATCAGATCCTCGAGGCCGAACGCGCCTGCGCCGCCCTTCACGGAGTGGACGGCGCGGAAAACGGCGTTGATCGTCTCACCGTCGGCGTCGCCCGCCTCCATGGCAAGCAGACCCTGCTCGGCGTCGGTCAGGAGTTCGTCGCACTCCTGAAAGAAGGTCTGCTTGATGCTCTCGAACGGATCCAACGGAACGCTCCGACAGGTGGCTTGGACTAGGCGGCGACGCGGCGGACGGCTTCGACCAGCTTGACCGGATTGAACGGCTTCACGATCCAACCCGTGGCGCCGGCCGCGCGGGCCCGCTCCTTCTTGGCCGCATCGCTTTCCGTGGTCAGGACCAGGATCGGGGTGGCGCGGTGATCCGGATTGGCGCGAACGCCCTCGATCACACCGAAGCCGTCGAGCCGGGGCATGTTGATGTCGGTGATCACCACGTCGGCGCCGTTGGCCTTGAGGACCTCGAGGCCTTCGATGCCGTCAACGGCTTGGATCACGGTGTAGCCGGCCTGAACCAGGGCGTGGTTCAGCATTTCGCGCATCGTGCGGCTGTCGTCGATGGTCAGTACGGTCTTGCTCACGAGAGTCCCCCTTCGGGCTGGAATTGCAGCTCGGGGCCGCCAAACGCAGCCAACTGCTCTGAAAAGCCTGAAGACGGTTGATCCACCGTTAAGCAAACCCCGTCTTCGACCCAGATTTTTCGCGCCGACATCAAAACCTGCAGGCAAAGCCCGCCCAGGCGCGTGACCTGGGAGGCGTCCAGCGCCATCGGGCGGCCTCGCAGGGCCATCAGTTCGGCGCGCAGCGGCTCGGCCGCCTGCAGGTCGAGGACCGGTGGCAGACTGACTTGGGCCGTAGCGGCTAACTCAGACATCATACGCTTCCCTCTCAGACCGCTGACATGCGGCGACCTAGAACTCTTCCCAACCGTCCAAGCTCGGCTCGACCCTGCGCGCCGCCGAGCCTTGACGGCTCGTCCGCCGCATTTGCGGGGCGGGCGCGTGGGCGCGGGGCGCGACGGCCTGCGGCTGGCCGATGCGGAACCGGGCTATGGATCCCGCCAGGGCCTCGGCTTCCGTGGCGAGCGAATGACTGGCGGCGGTCGACTGCTCGACCATGGCGGCATTCTGCTGGGTAACCTGATCCATTTGGTTAACAGCGGTATTGACCTGTTGCAGGCCGACGGCCTGTTCCTGGGCGCTGGCGGCGATCTCGGTGACCAGGCTGTCGATCTCGGCAACGCGGCCGACGATGCGGTCCAGGGCCTGGCCGGTCTCGCCCACCAGACGCACGCCCTGGCCGACCTGCTGGGTCGAGGCCGAGATGAGCGTCTTGATCTCCTTGGCCGCCTCCGCCGAGCGCTGGGCGAGCGCCCGGACCTCGGAGGCGACGACCGCGAAGCCCTTGCCGGCGTCGCCGGCGCGAGCGGCTTCGACGCCCGCGTTCAGGGCCAGCAGGTTGGTCTGGAAGGCGATCTCGTCGATCACCCCGATGATCTGGCTGATCTGCTGCGCCGACTTCTCGATCTCGCTCATGGCCGAGACGGCGTGACGCACCACCTCGCCGGAGGTCTGGGCGTCGCCGCGCGCGGCCAGCACCACGTCGGAGCAGGCCTTGGCGCCGCCGGCGGTCTTGCGGACCGTGGCCGTGATCTCGTCGAGGGCCGCGGCGGTTTCTTCCAGACTGGCCGCCTGCTGCTCGGTGCGTCGCGACAGGTCGTCGGCGGCGGTGGAGATTTCGCCCGCGCCAGTGCGGATGCCGCCGACATTGGTGACCACCACCGTCATGGCCTCCTGGAGCTGGCCGATGGCGGCGTTGAAGTCGCTCTGCAGCTTGACGTAGTCGGTCGGGAAGGCGCCGCCGATGCGATGGGTCAGGTCGCCCTGGCTCAGATGGTCCAGCCCCTCGGCCAGGCCCTGGACGACCAGGGCCTGATCCCGCGCCGAGGCGGCGCGGGCGGCCTCATGGCGGTTGCGTTCGTCCTCGGCGGCCTTGCGCTCCTGGGCGGTCTGGCCCTCGAGGCGCAGCTTCTCCAGGCCGGCGGTCTTGAACACCGCGACGGCGTCGGCCATCTGGCCGACCTCGTCCTTGCGGCCCACGGCGGGAATGGCGGCCTCGAAGTCTCCCTGGGCCAGCCGGCGCATCGCGGCGGTCATGGCCGTCACCGGCCGGGCGATGGTGCGGGTCAGGAGCCCGCCCAGGGCCACGGCGATCGTCATGGCGAGGGCGAGGCCCAGCATCAGCCAGGTGTAGGCGCTGCGGCTCGAGGCCACCTGCTGGGTCTGCAGGACGGCCAGCTTGGCCGTCTCGGCCTCCACCACCGCGTCCATGGCGTCTTCGGCCGGCGTGATCACCGTGTCGGCCAGGCCGTCCGGACCGACCATCTCGATCGCGCGGGGCAGGGTGGCGGGGTCGGCGCTCAGCGCCATGCCGGCGCGGACCACGTCGGTGAACCACTTGTCCGCGGCGACCTCCGCCTCATCGATCTTGGCGGCGAGCTCGGGGGTGTCGGCCAGCAGCGGCCGGACGGCGGCGAGGCGCTTCTTGAAATTGGCCCGGTGCTTGTCGATGCGCTCGGCGTAGTACGGGTTCTTCGACAGCAGGTAGCCGCGATAGCTGTTCTCCTGGCGGGTCAGATAGAACTTCGCCTCGCCCAGCGCGGCGAGGGCCTCCTGGCCTTCCCGGGTCTCAAGCCGCGCGGCGTCCAGAGCGCGCAGGTTCATCAGCATGGCGCCGCCCATGCCGGCCATGGCTACGGCCACGGCGGCGAACCCTATCGTCAGCTTTCGTGAGATCTTCAGATTGTTGAACGACACGGGCTTTCCTGGGTGCTCGGGTTTTGGGATGGCGCGCGGCAAGCATCGCCAGGTTTCGGAATGGACGTGGGGTCGGCGCGGAGTCGGGCGGGGCGTTGGCCGGGGATTGCAGGTCGCAGAATCTCGCCCAGACCTAGGGTCGAGCCGTTCTTTCGACGCAATACTGTCAAGTATTCCCCCAATTACTTTGACGGTGTGCCGAATTATTGCCCGACAAAGCCCCCGCTCGCCGATCATCGAAACATCGTCAGCGCCTTGGTTAACGAGCGCGTCTTGAAGAAAGAGTTACCGGAAGGGAAAACCGTCGTTCGGTGGAATCGGAGTTCATCAATGAAAGCCGACATTTGCCGATATCATGCGACAATCTGGCGCTGACCCTCGCCGCGCCCGGAGGGCTGAATGCGCCAGGTTTTGAGGTTGAGTTACACAGTCTAGGGTGGTCCTGGCCGAAGACTGCACAACGCTAGCCAAGTTCAGAGAACCCGTTCTTCAAATCCTCCGCCGCAATTGGCGACCGCTGGGCTTCCGCGAGGTCATACTTGCCCCGGCGCGCGCGCGGTGCTGGCCTTGGGCGCGAGACCGTTCGGAGGACGCCATGGACCTGAAGCTGACGCCGGAGATGGAGGCCTTTCGCGACGAAGTGCGGAGTTTCCTTCAGACACACAAGGATCGCTACGCTCCGAACGCTGGCGCCGAACGGCCGCGCGAGGCGGCCTTGGAATGGCAGGCCCTACTGATCGACCACGGCTATGCGGCGCGGACCATTCCCCGCGAATACGGCGGCTATGGCGCCGAGCCCGACATCTTGAAGTCCCGCATCATCTCCGAGGAGTTCACCGCCGCGGGCGCGCCGCGCGGCTTCGCTAACCAGGGCATCTCCATGCTGGTCCCGACCCTGCTGGAGGTCGGCTCCGAAGAGCAGAGAAAGAAGTGGATCGCGCCGACCCTGCGCGGCGAGGTGGTCTGGTGCCAGGGCTATTCCGAACCGGGCGCCGGCTCGGACCTCGCCAGCCTGCAGACCAAGGCCACGGAGGACGGCGAGGACTTCCTGATCTCGGGATCAAAAATCTGGACGAGCACCGCGGCCCAGGCCGACATGATCTTCTGCCTGGTGCGCACCGAGCCCCAGGCGCCCAAGCATGACGGCATCTCCTATGTGCTGTTTTCGATGAAGACGCCGGGGATCGAGGTCCGGCCGCTGAAGACCATGACCGGGTCGGCGGAGTTCAACGAAGTGTTCTTCACCGACGTCCGGGTCCCGCAGAGCGCGGTGGTCGGCGGCCGGGGGCGGGGCTGGTTCGTGGCCAATGCGACGCTGAAGCACGAACGGGGAATGCTGGGCGATCCCAACGCCACCGAGGCGCGGTTCCACAGCCTGATCGAGCTGATGAAGACCGAGACGGTGGACGGCCGGCGGCTGATCGACGATCCGGTGATGTGCGACCGGCTGATGCAGCTGCAGGCGCGAGTCTTGTCGATGAAATTCAACGGTTTGCGACTGCTGACCGCCTCGATGACCGGGGAGTCGGCCGGCATGGCGGCCCTGGTGGTCAAGCTGCAGGGCTGCGAGCTGAACCATCAGATCGCGGCTTTGGCGATCGACGCCCTGGGCGAGCTGGGGGTGCTCTACGAGGACGGACCCTACCTTCGGTCGAAGGGGAGTTGGCAGAGAAGCTATATGTTCGATCTGGGTTTGATCATCGGCGGCGGCACCGCCCAGATCCAGAAGAACATCATTTCCGAACGGGGTCTGGGCATGCCGCGCGAACCCAAGCTGGCGAGCGTCTAGGTCATGGATTTCTCGATCACCCAAGACCAGAAGATGATGGCCGACAGCCTGTCGCGCACCCTGGCCGACAGCGTTCCCCTCGAGCGTGTGCGCCGCTATGCGGGCGACCCCGCCGACGCCGGCTCCGACATCTGGAGCGCCATCGCCGACTTCGGCCTGGCTGGGGTGGTGACGCCCGAGGCCCATGGCGGGCTTGGCCTCACCCTGCTGGACGCGGCCCTGGCGGCCCAGGCCCTGGGTCGGGCCGTGACGCCGGGCCCCTTCCTGGGCGGGGTCGCCGCGGCCATCGCGCTCAACGAGGCTGGCTCGACCGATCAGCAGACCCGCTGGTCGCCGAAGCTCGCCTCCGGCGAAGTCACGGCGGGCCTGGCGATCTCCGAGCCGGTGGCCGGGGCGCGGGACGGGGCGGGGGTCACGGCGACGGGGGGCAAGCTCACCGGCAAGGCGCTGTTCGTCACCGACGCCCTGACAGCCGACCTGTTCGTGGTCGCCGACCGTGGCGGGAACCTGCATCTGGTGAAGGGCGACGCGGCCGGCCTGACGCGGGCGGCCATGATCACCATCGACCAGACGCGCAGGGTGGGAGAACTCACGTTCCACGAGACGCCGGCCGAGCCGCTGGGCGGACCCAAGACCCTGGCCCGGCTGCGCGACGCGGCCTGGGTGCTGCTTGCCGCCGATACGCTCGGCGCCTGCGAGGTCATGATCGAGAAGGCCGTCGACTATGCCAAGGAGCGGCGCCAGTTCGGCCGGGTGATCGGCTCCTTCCAGGCGGTGAAGCACATGTGCGCCGAGATGGCCGCGGAGCTGGAACCCTGCCGGGCGCTCGTCTGGTACGCCGCCTACGCCTTCGATGAGGCCAAGGATGAGTCGTCGCTGACCGCCGCCCACGCCAAGGCCCACACCTCCGAGATCGGCCGCTTCGTCGCTCGCACGGCCACCGAGGTGCACGGCGGCATGGGGATCACCGACCTGCTGGGGCTGCACTTCTGGTTCAAGCGGGTGGGGCTGAACCGCCAATTGCTGGGCGGCCCGGAGCGGGTCCGCCGCCTGGCCGCGCAGGTCCAGGGCCTGGCCGCCTAGGCGCAACCTTGGCTGACGATGCGCAGTTGAACGACGTGCGGGAGCGCGTAGCGTTCGCCGTTCCACCCGCCGTGAGGTCACATGGTCGAGCGCATCCTGATCCAGACCACCATCCCGCCGATCGAGGACGATTGGCACATCGGCCGGTTCTCGATGTTGACGGACCATCTGCGCGGGTTGAAGGGCGCGGACGGGGCGGCGCTCTACGAGGTCACGGCCCGCGACCGGGCGGCGGGCCTCGAGGGTTTCGACCCGCTGCTCGTCGAAATCGACCAAAGCGACTTCGACCAGCTCTGGCTGTTCGCGGTGGACTCCGGGGACGGCCTGACCGGCGGCGAGTGCGCGGCGATCAGCCGGTTCCGCGCCAAGGGCGGCGGCCTGATGGTCACCCGCGACCACATGGACCTGGGCTCCTCGGTCTGCACCCTGGGCGGGGTGGGCAAGGCGCACCATTTCCACAGCCAGAACCCCGAGCCGGACGAGGCCCGCCACAAGCCCGACGACATCGACACGCCGGAGATCCGCTGGCCCAACTATCACTCCGGGGCCAATGGCGACTTCCAGGCGATCACGCCGGAGGGGGCGGTCCATCCGGTGTTGCACGACCCCGAGGCGCCCGGCGGCGCGCTGGAATTCCTGCCTGCCCACCCCCACGAGGGGGCGGTCAGCGCGCCGGCCGACGAGCCGTCCTCGCGGGTGATCGCCACCGGGGTCAGCCAGACCACGGGCGCGCGGTTCAATCTCGCCGTGGCCTTCGAGCCCCAGGCCGGCGGCGCGGGCGCGGCCATCGCCCAGTCCACCTTCCATCACTTCTGCGACTACAACTGGGACCCTCGCGCCGGCTGCCCCAGCTTCGTCAGCGAGCCGCCGTCCGACCGGATCGTTACCGACCCGCGAGGCCTTGCCGCGGCCCATCGCTATGTCGCCAACCTGGCCGAGTGGCTGAGCTGATGCCCTGCACCCACGGCGCATTCCTGAAGGTGGTGACCCCGTCGGCCGACGGCTGCGAGGAGTGCCTGGCCGTCGGCAGCGGCTGGGTCCACCTGCGCCTCTGCCGGACCTGCGGCCATGTGGGCTGCTGCGACGACTCGCCGAACAAGCATGCCACCAAACACTTCCGCGCCACTCGGCACCCGATCATCGAGACCTACGACCCGCCGGAAGGCTGGGGCTGGTGCTATATCGACGAACAGATGCTGGACCTGGAAGGCATGACCACGCCGCATCCGGCGGGGTGGCGGTATTGAGGTTCCTTCTCCCCTTGCGGGAGAAGGACGCTTACCCCGCCCTCAGCCCGTCCCGCATGTCCGGATGCACCAGCTCCAGCAGCTCCGGACGCTTGGTGATGTAGGCGCGGAAGAAGCTGCAGGTGGGCTTCACCCAGAGCTTGCTGTCGCGCGCATAGGCCAGGCCCGCCTCGATTAGGCGCTTGCCGACGCCCTGGCCGGCGAAGGCGTCCGGGACCACGGTGTGCGGGAAGACGATGGCGCCCGGCTCCAGGCGGTATTCGGCGAAGGCCACCTCGTCGCCCAGGCGGATCTCAAACCGTTTGTCGGTGCGGACGACGTCGGGCAGGTCGGGCATGAGCGCTCCTCATTCTATTCCTCCCCAATTTATGGGGGAGGGGGACCATCCGCCAGGATGGTGGAGGGGGCGGGACCGGGCTCTGAGCTTGAGGCCGCCCCCTCCACCGCCTATCGGCGGTCCCCTTCCTCCGTCAACGGGGGAGGAACACGGTGCGCATCCAATCTTTGACACCGGTGTCAGGAGTTCTAGGGTGAGCGTGGGAGGACGACCCATGGACCACCTCAATCGGCGCGCCCTGTTCGCCGCGGCGGGGCTGCTGCTGCCCGGCGGTGGGTTCGCGGCGACCGCCTCGCCCACGGCGCGCACGACCCACGGACCTGTGCGCGGCTATGCCGACGGGACGATCAAGGTGTTCAAGGGCGTGCGCTACGGCGCCGACACCAGCCCCCGGCGCTTCCGCCCGCCCGTGACGCCCACGCCCTGGACCAAGACCCTTGAGAGCGTCGCCTTCGGCCCGGCCTCCCCCCAGGCCGGCAAGGCCGACGAGCCGCAGAGTGAGGACTGCCTATTCCTCAATATCTGGACGCCAGGCCTACGGGACGGGGTCAAGCGGCCGGTGATGGTCTATCTGCACGGCGGCGCCTATGCGTCGGGCTCCGGGAGCTCGCCGCTCTATGACGGGGCGCGGCTCTGCCGGCGCGGCGACGTGGTGGTGGTGACGATCAACCACCGGCTCAACGTGTTCGGCTACGGCTTCCTCGCCAGGCTGGCGGGGCCTGAGTTCGCGGACTCGGGCAACGCCGGAATGCTGGACATCGTGCTGGCCCTGAAATGGGTGGCCGACAATATCGCCGCGTTCGGCGGCGATCCGGGCCGGGTGATGGTGTTCGGCCAGTCCGGCGGCGGCGCGAAGATCGCCACCATGATGGCCATGCCGGTCGCCAAGGGGCTGTTCCATTCGGCGGCGACCATGAGCGGCCAGCAGGTGACCGCGTCCGGGCCGCTGCACGCCACCGAGCGGATGGAGCTGTTCCTCAAGACGCTCGGCCTGACGCCCGACCGCGCCGCCGAGGCCGCGACCCTGCCGACCGACCGGTTGATCGAGGGCCTGGCCGCGGCCGATCCCTTCACGCCGGGGCGGCTCTATTTCGGGCCGGTGGTGGATCAGCGCAGCCTGGCGCGCCACCCGTTCTATCCAGACGCCCATCCGCAGGGCCTGAAGGTCCCGATGATCCTGGGCAACACCCACGACGAAACCCGCGCCTTCCTGGCGGGCTCCAAGCCCGATCCCTTCGCCATGCGCTGGGAGGAGCTCGCTGGCCGTATAGCGCCGGAGATGCGGGTCGACATCGATCCGGACCATGTGGTCGCAACCTATCGGCGGCTCTATCCGACCTATTCGCCCACCGACGTGTTCTTCGCCGCCACCACGGCGGGGCGGTCCTGGCGCGGCCAGGTGATCGAAGCCGAGGAACGGGCGCGGGCCGGTGCGCCAGGCTGGGTCTATCAGCTCGATCTGAGGACCAGCGCCCAGGGCGGACGGCTGGGGGCGCCACATGCCGCTGACATCGCGCTGGCCTTCGACAACATCGCCGCGAGCGGGTCGCCCTATGCCGCAATCCCGGCTCACCAGAGGGTCGCCGACCAGATGAGCGAGGCCTTCATCGCCCTGGCGCGGACGGGCGATCCCAACATCGCGGCCCTGCCGCCCTGGCCGCGCTACGAGCTGGATCGGCGGGCGACCATGGTCTTCGACATCGAGACCCGGGTGGTCGACGATCCCCGCGGCGACGAGCGGCGGCTGTTCGAGGCCGTGCCCTACATCCAGCCGGGGACGTAGGCGCGGCGGACTTTAGCTCCTCCTCTCCACCCGCCTTCGGGGGGAGAGGGTAGGGTGAGGGGGGCCTTGCCGCTGCGCTGAGTTGGCTGAGCGGCCGGAGAGCGCCGCTGCGCGTCGCAACCCCTCACCCTACCCTCTCCCCTCGAGCGGGGAGAGGACGAAGCTGAGCCGGTCGCGCGGTTTTCGCAGGCGCCTCCATCTCCGGCAGCCGCAGCAGGTAGCCGTTCATCCCCAGGGCCTGGGCGGTGAGGCAGGCGGCGGCGGGGAAGGGCGGGCGGGGCTCGCCGGCCAGCAGCCAGGCGAGGTGGGCTTCCAGCCGGGCATAGTCCTCGGCCTGGGCGGCGGCGAACAGGGCCAGGATGAGCTGCTCGTCGCGGGTGATGCGCATGGAGCCCGGAGCCGCCAGGGTGATCTTGCGCCGGCCGCCCCGGGCCAGTTCGCGGACGAAGACGGTGAGCGCCGCGAGGGCCTCGACCCCGACCGGTCCACAAGCGTCGTCGAACTGCTGCCGGACCAGCCGGCAGTCCCCCGCTCCGATAGCGAGCGCCCGGAACGCCCAGAGCAGCATGTGCTCGCCCTGGCAGAGTTCGTCGAGGCGGGCGGCTGCGGTCGACTCGGGTGCGGGCATTGCGGCGTCCTCATGTGGTCGCCGACCGTATTGCTATTAAGAATGACTCGCAAGAAGACTTTCGCGGGGAGGCGCGGAAGGCGGCTTGACGGCCTGGGGGGTGATCGGCGCAGATGTTTCAAACAGCCGTTTGAGGAAGCGCCGCCATGATCAAGACCCGCATCACCGAGCTTCTCGGCGTCCAGTATCCGATCATCCAGGCGCCCATGGGCTGGATCGCGCGGTCGAAGTTGGCGTCGGCGGTGTCCAACGCCGGGGGGCTTGGGATCATCGAGACCTCGTCGGGCGAACTCGACGCCGTGCGCGAAGAGGTCAAGAAGATGCGCCAACTCACCACCAAGCCGTTCGGGGTCAATATCGCCCAAGCCTATGTGCGCGACGCCGACATCGTCTCCTTCGTGGTCGACCAGGGGGTGAAGTTCGTCACCACCTCGGCCGGCGATCCGAACCGCTATTGCAGCCAGCTCAAGGAGGCGGGCCTGACCGTCTTCCACGTGGTGCCGTCGCTGGCCGCGGCCCTGAAGGCCATCGACGCCGGGGTCGATGGGCTAGTGGTGGAGGGCGCCGAGGGCGGCGGCTTCAAGAACGCCCGCGACGTGTCGAGCATGGTGCTGCTGCCCCTGGTCTGTTCGAAGGTGGGCGTGCCGGTGATCGCGGCGGGCGGCATGGTCGACGGCCGCACCATGGCCGCGGCTTTCGCGCTTGGGGCCGAGGGCGTGCAGATGGGCACTCGGATGGTTTCGGCCGCCGAGAGCCCGGTGCACCAGAACTGGAAGGACGCCATCGTCGCGGCCAAGGAGACCGACACGGTGTTCCTGAACCGCTTCGGGCCCGGAGCCGCCCTGCGGGCGCTGCGCACCGAGCGCACCTCGCGGCTGGAGCGCGACCCTGGCGAAAACGGGGTGATGTCGGAGTTCAAGAACACCCAGGCGCTCTATTTCGGCGGCGACATGGAGGCGTCCATCGCGCTGTCGGGCCAGGTCGCGGGGCGGATCGACGAGGTCAAGCCGGTGGCCCAGGTGATCAAGGAGACGGTCGCCGAGTTCGAGGCGATCATGGCCGAGATGGCGGGGAAGTACGGGATGGTCGGAGCCTAACCTCTTTTCCCTCCTCTTTATGGGGAGGGAAAGGCGGCGAAGCCGTCAGGGTGGGGAAGTCCGGCCGTCTGCGCGGAAGCTTCAGAAAGCCCCACCCTCGACCGCTGCGTGGTCTGCCCTCCCCATAAAGAGGAGGGAAAAGATTAGGCCGCTGCGGACCTCATCGCATGTTCGGGCTCGTAGCTTTCTTCGTCCCAGAGCGCGTCCAGGGCCGACCAGCGCTGGGCGGCGTCGCGCAGGCGGGCGTCGTCGCGGACATTGACCACCTGGCCTTCTTGCTCGTCCCAGACCACGGTGAGGTCGGCCAGGCGATGGGCGTCGTCGCCAAGGCGGCCCTTCCCCTGCAGTTCCTCGATCATCCCGGCGCTGAGCCGCAGCTTCAGGCGTCCGCCGGAGAGCCGCACGGCGATGTCGGCGTGGGTGATGACCTGGTCGATCATGGCGGCGCTGGCCGGCTGGGTCGGACGCCGGGCGTCGAACAGGAACAGCGGCTCGGCATCGCGACCGGAAACGGGGCGGCGGGGGGCGGGGCGGAAGCGGGTCACGTTGCGGCTGGTCATCGAAGTCACCTTTCGTCTCGGCATGATCTTGATAGGATGCCGATGCGTCAGAAGCGGACGCATGTTTTCGGGAGCCGGCGATGCGGCATGAGAAGGCGGCGCGGCTGTTGGAGCTGGCCCGGATGCTGGCCTCGTCGGCCGAGGGCCTGACCCTCGACGAGATGGCCGACCAGATGGGGGTGGGACGGCGCACGGCCGAGCGGATGCGCGACGCGGTGCGCGACGCCTTCCCCCAGTTGGAGGAGGTGGACGACCCGCCCACCAAGCGCTTCCGCATCCCTTCGGGCCTGGACGGCATCTTCCAGGCGCCGACCGCCGACGAGTTCGCGGCGCTGCGGGCGGCGGCCGAGCAGTACCGGCAGGCGGGGTCGAAAACCCGGGCCGGGGCGTTGCTGTCTCTGGAGCAAAAGGTCCTCTCCGCGATCCGCGCGGGCGCGCGCCGTAAGCTCGCGCCGGACCTGGAGGCTCTCTTGGAGGCCGAGACCATGGCTATCCATGCCGGGCCTCGTCCCTTCGAGGACGAGATCGTGCTCGGCGCGGTGCGCGAAGCTATCAAGTCCTTGAGACGACTAAGGTTCCGCTATGCGGGCGGATCGTCGCCCGGACGGCTGCGAGAGGTGACGCCTTTCGGGCTGATGTTCGGGCGGTCGAACTATCTGGTGGGGGCCGAGGGGGACTCCGTGGAGCCGCGCACCTGGCGGCTGGACCGGGTCCGCGAGATCGCGGTCAGCGAGGCGGCGGGATCGCGGCCGCCGGAGTTTTCCCTGCGCGAGTTCATGAACCGCAGCTTCGGCATCTATCAGGACGAGGTGGAGCAGGTGGAGCTGCGGGTTCGGCCGCATGGCGCCGAGGAGGCCATGGGCTGGCGTTTCCATCCGACCCAGTCGCTGGAGCCGCTGGCGGATGGCGGGGTGATGGTGCGCTTCACCGCGGGCGGGATGCGCGAACTGGCCTGGCACCTGTTCACCTGGGGCGACAAGGTCGAGATCCTCGGGCCGGAGCGGCTGAAGGCGATGATGCGCGAGGAACTGGCCGTGGCCGTGGCGGCGCACGGGATGGGATAACTCTCACCCGCTCATCCCGGCGAAGGCCGGGACCCAGATTCATCCGGTGCGCTTGGTGGGTTTCACCTGGGTCCCGGCCTTCGCCGGGATGAGCGGAATAGGGTTGGGCTCACGTCGTTTTCAGCGCCGCGAGCACTGCGTCGGGCCGGATGGGCAGGTGGCGGACCCTGGCGCCGACGGCGGCGAAGATGGCGTTGCCAATGGCGGGGCCGACCACCGTCGTCGCCGGTTCGCCCAGGCCGACCGGGGGCTCGGGGCTTTCCACGAAATCGATGTGCAGCTCGGGCACGTCGGCCATGCGCAGCGGCGTATAGCTGTCGAGATTGGTCTCGGCGATCTGGCCGTTGGCGAAGGTCGCGCCCTCGAACAGGGCCAGGCTCATGCCCCAGAGCGCGGCGCCCTCCATCTGGGCCAGGGCCCCGTCGGGATGGACGACGGCCCCGGCGTCGACGGCCAAATGCAGGCTCTCGACCTTGACCTCGCCGCTCTTGCGGTCGACCCGCACCCGGGCGGCGCAGGCGATCCAGGTGGGCATGTCGCGTTCCTGGCCGAAGGTGGTGGCCAGGCCGATGCCGGTGTCCTTGGGCAGCTTGCCGCCAAAGCCGGCGCTCTTGGCGACCCGGGCCAGGACGGCGGCCTGGCGCTTGGCGCCGCCGACCGCGCTGGGCGGGGCGCCGGCGTTGCGGCCGGCGCCGTCCAGCAGCTTCAGCCGGAAGGCCAGGGGATCGGCCTTCTGGGCGTGGGCGGCCTCGTCCATGAAGCTTTCCACCGCCCAGTTGGTCCAGCCGGGGCCTACCGAGCGCAGCCAGCCCGGCCGGAAGGCGCGGTTGGCCAGGTCGTTGGAGACCGCGCGCACCCGGTGGGCGCCCACCGTGTACCAATGGTTGGCGCCGTTGATCGCGAAGGGATCGTAGGCGGCCCCGTCGACACCCTTGGGCATGAAGAAGGGCGCCATCACCAGGGTGGGCCAGCCGGCGCAGGCGTGGTGCTCCATGGCGCTCACCGCGCCGCCGTCGCCGAAGGCCATGCGGACCTTCTGGATGCTCGGGGAACGGAAGGAGTCGAACAGGGTGTCGTCGGCGCGGGTGAAGACCAGCTTGACCGGCTTGCCGAGCGCTTTGGCGGCCAGGGCCGCGGGCACCGCATAGTCGCCGTTCAGCCGCCGCCCGAAGCCGCCGCCCAGCAGGTAGGTGCGCATGACGATCTTGTCTTCGGGCCGGCCGAGCGCCTTGGCGAGCGTCGGCAGGATCAGCGACTGCCACTGATTGCCGGTATGGATCTCGAAGACGCCGTCCTTCTCGAAGGCCAGCGCATTGACCGGCTCCATCTGGAAATGGAGCACGCTGGCGGTGGTGTAGGTCGCCTCCAGGGTCGACTTGGCCGCGCCGAAGGCGGCGTCGACGCCGGCGTCGTTCAGCACCATGGCGCCGGCCTTGGGGTCGGCGATCAGCTTGGCGGCGTGGGCCTGGAGGTCGGCCTCGGAGATCTTGGCCGTGTCGCCGTTGGCCCAGGTCACCTTGACCAGCTCGGCGGCGCGGTCGGCGGCCACGAAGCTGTCGGCCACGACCACCACCCAGCCGGGGACCGTGCCGGAGGGATCGTCCAGGGTCAGGCTCCGTTGGTAGCCGGGCACCGCCTTGGCGGCGCTGTCGTCCACCGAGACCACCTTGGACTCGTTGCGGGTCGGCGGGATCTTCGGCCTGGCGTAGACCATGCCGGGAACCACGGCGTCGAGGCCGTAGAGGCCCTTGCCGTTGGTCTTGTCGGGGATGTCTCGGGCCTGGGTCTCGCGCCCGATCAGCCGCCGCTCGGAGGGCGGCTTGATGGGCATGGCCTTGAGCTCGGCCTCGGTGAAGGCCGCCTTCAGTCCGCCCTTGGCGACGATGTCGCCATAGGAGACCGACTTGTCACCGGCGGTGACCATGCCCTTGCGAGCGACGCAGGCCTTGGGGTCGGCGCCCAGCAGCTTGGCGCCGGCCTCGATGAGGGCGATGCGGCCGGCGGCGCCGGCCTGGCTCATCAGGGGATAGCTCTGCCAGACCGACCAGGAGCCGCCGGTGACCATGTAGCCCCACTTGGGATCGCTATCGACGCTGACGATGCGGACCTTGTCCCAATCGGCCTCGAGCTCGTCGGCGACGATGCGGGCGATGGCGGTGCCCACATGCTGGCCCATCTCGGCGCGGATGACGTTGACGGTGACGATCCCCTGGGGGTCGATGGAATACCAGACGGTCGGCTCGAAGCCGGCCTCGGCGGCCGCGCCCGGCGTGACGAAACCGAACACGGCGCCGGCGGCGGTGGCGGCGATCATGAAGCCGCGGCGGGAGGGGGCGAGGAGCTTGTTCATGCCCGCGCTCCCGTCTTGGCGGCGGCCAGCTTGATGGCCTTCTTGATGCGCACATAGGCCATGCAACGGCAGAGGTTGCCGTTCATGGCCGCGTCGATCTCGGCGTCTGTGGGCTTGGGCGTGGCGGCCAGCAGCGCGGCGGCCTGCATGATCTGGCCGGATTGGCAGTAACCGCACTGGGGGGCCTGGGTCGCGATCCAGGCGGTCTGCAGCGGGTGGGCGCCCTTGGGATCGAGGCCCTCGATGGTGACGACCTTGGCGCCGGCCACGGCGCTGACCCGGGTGACGCAGGCGCGGATGGCCTGGCCATCGACATGCACCGTGCAGGCCCCGCAGGCGCCGATCCCGCAGCCGAACTTCGTGCCCTTGAGCCCCAGGTCGTCGCGGATCGCCCACAGCAGGGGCGCGTCCTCCGGGCCTGAACTTGTCACCGTCCGGCCGTTCAGTTGGAACGTCGCCATGGCCGCACTCCCCAGGTTCCTTTTCCGCAGGCTGCGCCCTTTTTCGAGCGGCTGTCCATACGCATCGGCGGAGCTTTCGCACCTATTCCCGCGTTCCGCCGATGGGCCTAAACCGGGGCGACGCAGCCGGGAGCGAAATCTTGCGCCAGCCGATCCTGAAGCCCCGCGCCGACGGGCTGATCGAGAGCGACCAGGCGGTGACCTTGCCGATCATGGCTCCGCGCCTGCAGGGGGAGCTTCACGCGGAAGGGTGGGCCGACCTGGCCCTGTGGGGCGAGGGTGACCTGGGGCGATTGCGGTTCTCGGCCCTGAACGGGCCGTTCGTCTATTTCCCCAATGGCCTGACCGATGCGCGGACCGGTGGCGTGTTCGCCGCCCAGGAGGCGCCGGTGATGGTGATCCGGGGCGCGACCTATCGCGGGTTCACGCCCGCCAAGCGCTGCGCCAACTGGGACCGCAGCACCCATCCCAAGGCGCGGGTCCGGCGCGAGAAGACCCGGCGGCGGATCGACCTGCAGTGGGGGGTGGTGCTGATCGAGCAACGCGGCGAGGACCTGGTGGTCTCCGCCGGCGCCGACCTGGCCGAGGCCGACCGGGCGCTGCATTTCGCCATCGACACCATCGTGGGCGAGGCCCTGGCCTATGCCGCGCATTGCGACCTCATGCCGGAGGCCGATCCAGTGATGCGCAGCATGGTCATGCAGGGGACCCATGCGGGGCTTTCCAGCGTCCGGCGCGACGAGCGCGGCCGCTTCGACGGCCTGGCGGCGGGCCTGCACTATTCGACCCCGGCCCGGACCTATTACCGCGACGGCTACTGGACCCTGCAACTGTTGCTGGGCTTGGCCCCGAGCATCGTCCACGAGGAGATCGAGATCCTGGCCTCAGGCCTGCAGCCCGATGGCGAGGCGCCCTCCGGGGTGATCGTCTCGGGGACCGAGCAGGCGCGGGCCTGGGAGGAGCTGCGCACCACCGCTTTCGGGATGGACTGGATCCACACCCGCTCGACCGACTGGTGGAGCGACCATTTCGACAGCCCGCTCTTCTTCGTCCTGGCGATCGGCGACTATGTGCGCACCACGGGCGACCTGGAGCCGGCCGAGCGCCACTGGCCGCTGGTGAGGGCGGTGTTCGACCGCTATCGCGAACTCTCCGAGATGGGACTGCCGGTGAAGCCGCGCCACGACCGCGACTGGGCCGACAACGTCTATCGCGGCGGGTTCGTGGCCTACGACCTGGGCCTGTGGGTCGGCGCGCTGGACGTGATCGCCAAGCTAGGGGCCAAGCTCGACCCGGCGCTGGGCAAGGCCGCCGAGGCCCTGGCCGTCGAGACGCGCGCGGCGCTGGAGACCCACCTGTGGCGCCGCGAAGGCTGGCATGCGGACTATCACGCCCCCGAGGGCCTGGCCGAGGTGGAGCCGACCCTGGAAGACCACCTCACCCTCGATAGCCTGACCTTGCTGCGCTACGACGCGGTCTCCGACGCGCGGGCGCTGCAGGTGCTGGAGGCCGTGCGCCGCCGGCTGGAGACCCGCCACAACCGCGACCAAGGCTTCGGCGACTGGGGCATGATGTGCGTCTATCCGCCGTTCAAGCACCGGGCCGACGTGCGTTCGAAATCGGCCTTCGCCTTCCGCTACCACAATGGCTCGGACTGGCCGTGGCTGGATGGGGTCTATGCCGAGGAGCGGTTACGGCGCGGGCTCCCGGGATGGCGCTATCCCCTGGTCGCCTGGTGGGAGCATTGCCTGAGGGAGGGCTGGCTGGGGGCGGTGGAATACTTCTCCCCGCCCTGGGGCCGCGGCTCGCTGCTGCAGGGCTGGTCGGGACTTCCGGCGGCCGTGGCGTTGAAGCACCAGGAAATCGTGCTGGCCGGGGACGCCGATTAGCGGAAGCAGCCTACCGCCTGTCCGACCCAGGTCTTCAGCACGTCCTTCTTGGCCAGGGGCGTGGCGCCGTGGCGGACCAGGATCAGGTCGAGGTCGGGGACCAGCACCGTGTACTGGCCGTCATAGCCGTTGGCGGAAAACGAGCCGGGCCCGCCGACGTCCAGCCACCAGTGGGCGCCGTAGCGGTTCTCCTCGCCCGGCTGCTGGAAGGTGGGAGTGCGGGCATAGTCGACCCAGCCGTCGGGCAGCAGCCGGCGGCCCTGCCAGACGCCGTCGCGCAGATAGAGCAGGCCGAAGCGGGCGAAGTCGCGGGCGGTGGCGAAGCAATAGGACGAGCCGATGAAGGTCCCCGCGCCGTCGAACTTGGGGATCGGGCTCTTCATGCCCAGGGGGTCGAACAGGGCCCGGCGCATGAAGGCGTGGAAGTCCTCGCCCGTGGCGCCGACCGCACGGGCGACGATGCGCGAGACGATGTTGGTCGTGCCGCTGGCGTAGGACCAGAAGCTTCCCGGAGCGTGCTCCAGCGGCATCGACGCCGCGAAGTGGGCCATGTCGGGACGTCCGCTGCGCTGGAGCATCTCGATCACGTCGGAGGGGTGTTCGGGTACGTAGTCCTCGACGAACTTCAGCCCGCTGGACATGCGCAGGAGCTGGTCGAGGGTGATGGCGCCGCGCGGATCACCGGGCGCGCGCCACTCGGGGACGTCGGCGAGGGCGTGAATGTCGAGCCGCCCCTGGCCCACCAGGATCCCGACCAGGGCCTGGGTGATGCTCTTGGCCTTGGACCAGGACGGATAGGTGTGGTCGGGGCCGTGGCGTGGGCCGTAGCGCTCGAAGACCAGCCGCCCGCCCTGGACGATGGCCAGGGCGTGGGTCTCGCCCATGTCGTCGGTGTCGAAGGCCTGGGCGAGCAGGGCTTCGAAGCGGAGGCGGTCGAGATCGGCGGGCAGGTCGCCCTGCGGCCAAGCCTCGGTGGGCCAAGGGACATCGGCGGGCTGGGCAGGGAGAGGTATGAGGCTCATGGCGCCAGACTGGCTGCTGGCGTGGCGGTTGTCATCCAGGACGCACGCGACCGGCGGTGAGGAACCAGAAGATGGCCCCGGCGATCGCCAGGGCCATGGCCGAAAGGGTGATCGCCGGGCCGCCGAACTGGGTCAGCATCAGCCCGCCATTGGCCCCGCCCAGGGCCTGGCCGAGGGAGACGGCCGAGCCGTTGATCGCCAGGGCGAGGACCGCGGCGGTGGGCAGGGCCTCCACCAGCCGGCTCTGCAGCACCGGCATGATCGCGAACAGCGAGGTCGCCGTGACCAGGATGGCCAGGCAGACCATAGCATTGGTGGCGAGCCCCGCCGGGGCGCCGCCGATGAGCTCGAGGGTGTGGAGGCCGGCGCCGCAGGCCAGGGTCAGGAAGGCCAGGCCCACGGAGAGCCCGCCCTTGCCCCGGTCGGCGCTGCGGCCGCCCAGCCATAGGCCGAGGAAGCTGCCCACCCCGATCATCAGCTGGAAGGCCCCGACCCCGGCGCCGGTGACGCCGGTCTGCAGGCGGATGATCGGGGCCAGATAGGTGTTGATGGTCATGTTGGCGCCGAAAGCCAGGAAGGCGGCGGTCCATAGCGGCAGGGCCGTGGCGATGGCGAGCTTGCCGCCCTTGATCGGCGCCGGCGGCGTGACGCGAGGGGTGAACAGGGCCACGGCGGTGAAGGCGACCAGCGCCAGGAAGGCCGACAGCAGGAAGGTGGCGCGCCAGCCGAAGGCCGAGCCCACCACACTGCCCATCGGAATGCCCAGCAGGAAGGCGATGGTCATGCCGCCGGTGACCGTGGCCATGGCCGAGCCGCGCTTCTCCGGCGGAACCAGGCTGGCGGCCATGGTCGAGGCGCCGGGGCCGGCCAGGGCCGCGATGGCGCCCAGCACGGCGCGTAAACTGAGGAGTTGGCCGAAGTTCGCCGCGAAACCGCAGAGCAGGCTGAAGACGATCGAGGCGGCCAGGGCCAGCAGCAGGATCGACTTGCGCTCTCGCCGCCCCAGCATCATGGCCAGCGGCGGCCCGGTCAGGGCCGCGGTCAGGACATAGACCGTCTGCAACTGGCCCACCGTACCGGTGGCGACGCCCAGGTCGGCGGCCATGGGTTCCAGGACGCCGGCGAAAATGAAGGCGCTGGATCCGAAGGAGAATGTTGAAAGGGCTAGAATAAATACGCGCGGGTCCATGCGGCGAAGCTTCGACGTCAAACCCGGCGAAGTCGACCGAGTTCTTCTGATCGATACGCCAGGAAAGTCTGCCGCATAAGGCGATGTTAACCATAACCGAACCACCCTGCATTGTTGCGTGCAACCGGGGAGGCGACGGCATGCGAATCCAGAGGGCCATCAATCTGCTGGCCGTCGCCGTGTTCGCGGGCCTGTTGGCGAGCGCCGCCGCCAGCTTCTACGCCATCCAGCAACTTCGGGTCGGCGGCCCGCTCTATGACCGCATCGTGCTGGGCAAGGACCTGGTCGCCGACATCCTGCCGCCGCCGGCCTATGTGATCGAGGCCTATCTGGTGACTCGCCTGGCCCTGGACGCTCCGGCGACCGTGGGCGAGGCCAAGGCGCGGATCGCCAAGCTGCATGAGGAGTACGACCAGCGGCACGCCTTCTGGACCGACGCGCCCCTGCCGGCGGACCTGAAGCGCGACATGGTCGAGACCTCGCATGCCGAGGTGCAACGGTTCTGGGCCGAGGTCGAGGGCGACTTCCTGCCCGCGCTGGAACGCGGCGACACGGACGCCGCACGAGCCTCCATGGGTGAGGTGGCCGCCGCCTACACCGCCCATCGCGAGGTGGTCGATCGGATGGTCGCCGCCGCCAATGACATGAACAAGGCCACCGAGGCCCAGGCCGCCCGCGACCGCACCTGGCTGATGGGTCTCGCCGGCCTCATGGCCCTGGTCTCGGCGGGCATGCTGATGATCGGCGTCTGGGTGGCGCGGGTCGGGCTGGTCACGCCGATCGGCCGCATGACCAAGGTCATGAGTCGGGTCGCCGCGGGCGAGGCCGTGGAGACTCCCTACAAGCAGCGCACCGACGAGATCGGCGAGATGGCCCAGGCCGTCGAGGTGTTCCGCCAGGCCGCCGACGAACGCGAGGCGCTGCTGGCCCGCGAGGCCGGCGAGCGGACCCAGGCGGCCGAGGCCCGCGAGGGCGCGGCCGCCGAGCGCGAGACCGAGAACGGCCGGCGCGACCAGGTCATGACCCAGCTGGGCAGGGGCCTGGAACGACTGTCGGCCGGCGATCTCAGCCTGCGGCTGACGGAGGCCTTCCCGCCCGACTATGAAAAGATCCGGCGCGACTTCAACGCCGCCATGGAGGAATTGGCGCGGACGCTGGGCGTGATCTCGGAAGCCACGGCCGAGGTCCGCGCCGGCGCCAGCGGCATCTCCACGGCGACGGAGAGCCTGGCCCAGCGCACGGAGCAACAGGCCGCGGCGCTGGAAGAGACGGCCGCGGCGCTCGACCAGATCACCAGCACGGTCGGCAAGACCGCCGAGAGCGCCGAAGCGGCTCGGCGAGCCGTCGGCGAGGCGACGCAGGCGGCGCAGGAGTCCGATGGCGTGGTCGCCGAGGCCATGGGCGCCATGACCCGGATCGAGCAGTCGTCCCACGAAATCGGCCAGATCATCGGGGTGATCGACGAGATCGCCTTCCAGACCAACCTGTTGGCGCTGAACGCCGGGGTGGAGGCCGCCCGGGCCGGCGAGGCGGGGCGCGGCTTCGCAGTCGTCGCCTCCGAGGTCCGCGCCCTGGCGCAGAGGTCGGCCGAGGCCGCCAAGGAGATCAAGGCCCTGGTCTCGACCTCGAACGCCGAGGTGGAGAACGGCGTGCGCCTGGTGGGCGGGGCGGGAGAGGCCCTGACGCTGATCGCCGCGAAGGTGGGGGAGATCCACGACCTGGTGGTCGCCATGGCCGCCTCGGCGCGCGAGCAGGCCACCGGCATCGGTCAGGTGAATAGCGCCGTCGCCGACATGGATCGCGGCGTCCAACAGAACGCGGCCATGGTGCAGGAGGCGACCTCGGCCAGCCACGGCCTGACCGGCCAGGCCGAGGAGCTCAGCCAGATGGTGCGGCGCTTCCGGCTGGGCGGCGTGCAGGAAGGCTCCGTGCGTGATCTCGAGGCCCGGCTGGCTGACAGCTTTCCCGCCGCTCGCGCGGGTTAACGGGTCTCAGCACTCCACCAGATTGACAGCGAGGCCGCCCAGCGAGGTCTCCTTGTAGATCTCGCTCATGTCCTGGCCCGTGCGCTTCATGGTGGCGATGACCTTGTCCAGGGAGACGGTGTGCTGGCCATCGCCCAGCAGGGCCAGGCGCGAGGCGTCGATGGCCTTCACCGCGCCCATGGCGTTGCGCTCGATGCAGGGAATCTGGACCAGGCCGCCGATAGGATCGCAGGTGAGGCCCAGATTGTGCTCCATGCCGATCTCGGCGGCGTTCTCGATCTGGGTGTTGGAACCGCCGAGCGCCGCCGTCAGGCCCGCGGCGGCCATGGAGCAGGCCACGCCCACCTCGCCCTGGCAGCCGACCTCGGCGCCGGAGATCGAGGCGTTCTGCTTATAGAGCGCGCCGATGGCCGCGGCGGTCAGCAGGAAGGTGCGCCGCCCCTCGGTCGAGCCTCGATAGAACCGGTCATAATAGCGCAGCACCGCCGGCAGCAGGCCCGCCGCGCCGTTGGTGGGGGCGGTGACCACCCTCCCGCCCGAGGCGTTCTCCTCGTTGACGGCGAGCGCCCAGAGATTGACCCAGTCAAGGGCGGCCAGCGGGTCGGAGATGTTGCGCTCCACCTTGGCCATCAGGTCGTTGCGGATCTGGGCGGCGCGGCGGCGGACCTTCAGCCCGCCGGGCAGGCAGCCTTCCTGGCGCATGCCGCGCTCGATACAGGCCTCCATGGCGGTGAAGATGGCGTCGAGGCCGTCATTGACCTCCTCGGGCGAGCGCAGGGCGGTCTCGTTGGCGAACATCAGCCCGGCGATGGTCAGGCCGGCCCGCTCCGCCTGCTCCAGGAGCTCGGCGCCCGAGCCGAAGGGATAGGGCACGGGCGCGGCGCGGGCCGGCGGGCCGTTGGCGGCGATCTCGTCCTCGTCCAGCACGAAGCCGCCGCCGATCGAGAAATAGGTGCGCTCCAGGATCAGGGTCCCATCGGCGGCGAAGGCCCGGAAGGCGACGGCGTTGGGATGCTGCGGCAGGCGGGTGCGACCGGCCCAAACCAGGTCGCGGGCCTCGTCGAAGCCGATCTCGGGACCTGTCCCGCCCAGCCTCAGGCGGCCGGTGGCGCGGATCGTCTCCAGGGCGGCGTCGGCGGCGTCGGGATCTATGGTGGCGGGGCGGAAGCCGGCCAGGCCCAGGATCACCGCCCGGTCCGTCGCGTGGCCTTTGCCGGTCAGGGCCAGGGAAGCGTAGAGCGTGGCCTCCAACCGAGCGACGCCCGCCAGCAGGGCCAGCTCCGCCAGCCGCGCCGTGAACCGCGCTCCGGCCGTCATCGGCCCCATGGTGTGGGAACTGGAGGGGCCGACGCCCAGCTTGAACAGGTCGAACGCGCTCGTTGTCATAGGCGGTGTTGGTACGTCATCGCGCGAACCGCGCCAAGGCGGGGCGCCGCGCCGTCGCCAAATCTGCAGGTGGCAGTAGCGCGGGAGCGGAAAACCCATCATCACATGGCGTCCGCCCACCCCTTCCCGAGAGAGGTCCAATGACCGACCGCCCCGGCCCGCCGCTCGCGTTCCGTCCGCCGATGACCCCCGCCCTGGTCGTCCGCCGCGCGGTGCTGGAGCAGAACCTGGCGGCCATGCAGGCCCTGTGCGACGCCGCGGGCGTCAAACTTCGGGCGCACGGCAAGATGCACAAATGCTCGACCCTGGGCCGGCGGCAGGTGGAGCTGGGGGCGGTCGGCCTCTGCTGCCAGACCGTGGGGGAGGCCGAGGTCTACGCCGCGGCCGGGGTCGGCGACCTGCTGGTGACCTCGCCGCCGGCCCCTTGGGGCGCGGCGCGGATCGCCGCCGTCGCCAAGGGCGGGGTGAAGATCGCGGTGGTGGCCGACGATGCAGGCCAGATCGACCGGCTGTCGGCCGCGGCCGTGGCGGCGGACACCATCGTGGGGTTGGTCGTCGATATCGACCTGGGCACCCATCGCACCGGGGTCCCGCCGGAGGACGTCTTGGCGCTCGTCCGCCACGCCAACGCCGCGCCGGGACTGCTCTATCGCGGCGTCCAGGCCTATCTCGGCCACCTGCAGCATCTGACGGATCTCGACCAGCGCAGGGCTGCCTGCGAGGTCACGCGTCAGCGACTAGGTGGGCTGGTGGGCGAGCTCACCGAGGCGGGACTGGCGCCGCAACTGGTCACCGGCGGCGGCACGGGCACCTATGCAGCGGACCTGGCCTCCGGGGTGTTCAATGAGATCCAGGCCGGGTCCTACGCCTTCATGGACGTGGAGTACGAGGACTGCCCCTCGCCCGACGGCGGACCCTGGGCCTTCGCGTCCTCGCTGTTCCTGGCGGCCACGGTCGTCTCGGCGCGCCACAAGACCCACGTGGTCTGCGATGCGGGCCTGAAGGCCCATTCCGTGGACGGACCGCCGGCGCGGATCGCGGCCGGCGCGCCGCAGGGCGCTCGCTGGCGGCCGATGGGCGACGAGCACGGGGCGATCTTCCATCCCGCCCTGACCCAGGCGCCGAAGAGCGGCGGCGACTTCGACCGCGCGGTGACCGCGACCGACGCCGACGAGGCCATCCCCTGGCCGGCCGACGCGCCCCAGGTCGGCGACCTGGTCTGGCTGCAGCCCGGCCACATCGACCCGACCGTCAATCTGCACGACGCGCTGTTCGTGGTGGACGAGCTGGGCGGCGTCGAGGTCTGGCCCATCGACGCGCGGCGCACGGCGCGGGTCTAGGGGCTTGCCCGAAGCACCGGCCTGCCCTTTTGTGCGCCGACAAAGAAGACCCGTGAGGACCCCATGAAGACCCGCGCCGCCGTCGCCTTCGAGGCCAAGAAACCGCTCGAGATCGTCGAGGTGGACCTGGAGGGGCCCAAGGCCTTCGAGGTGCTGGTGGAGATCAAGGCGACGGGCATCTGCCACACCGACGCCTACACGCTGGATGGGCTGGATTCGGAAGGCATCTTCCCCTCGATCCTCGGCCACGAGGGCGCTGGCGTGGTGCTGGAGGTCGGACCGGGGGTGACCAGCGTGAAGCCGGGGGACCACGTGATCCCGCTCTACACGCCCGAATGCCGCCAGTGCAAAAGCTGCCTGTCGCGCAAGACCAACCTGTGCACCGCGATCCGCGCCACCCAAGGCAAGGGCATGATGCCGGACGGCACCAGCCGGTTCTCCTACAAGGGCCAGCAGATCGCCCACTACATGGGCTGCTCGACCTTCGCCAACCACACGGTGCTGCCCGAGATCGCCCTGGCCAAGATCCGGTCCGACGCGCCGTTCGACAAGGCCTGCTACATCGGTTGCGGGGTGACCACCGGGGTGGGCGCCGTGGTCAATACGGCCGGCGTCGAGCCCGGCGCCAATGTGGTGGTGTTCGGCCTGGGCGGCATCGGGCTCAATGTCATCCAGGGCGCCAGGATGGTGGGCGCCAACATGATCGTCGGCGTCGACATCAACCCCGACCGCGAGGAATGGGGCCGCAAGTTCGGCATGACCCACTTCGTCAATCCCAAGACCATCGACGGCGACGTGGTCGCCCACCTGGTCGCGCTGACCGACGGCGGGGCGGACTACACCTTCGACTGCACCGGCAACACCACGGTGATGCGCCAGGCCCTGGAGGCCTGCCATCGCGGCTGGGGCGAGAGCATCATCATTGGGGTGGCCGAGGCCGGCAAGGAGATCGCCACCCGGCCGTTCCAACTGGTCACCGGCCGGGTCTGGAAGGGCACCGCGTTCGGCGGCGCGCGTGGCCGCACCGACGTGCCGAAGATCGTCGACTGGTACATGGACGGCAAGATCCAGATCGACCCGATGATCACCCACGTCATGCCGCTGGAAGACATCAACCGGGCCTTCGACCTGATGCACGCCGGCGAAAGCATCCGCAGCGTGGTGGTGTTCTGACCCTTCAATTTCCGAGGCCGTAACGCCGGCGTAACGAGCTGGCGCTTTTCGGCATCACGTCATGCCTTTTTTGAATGATACCGGTGTCAAAGGTAAAATCCTCTGCTAATGATACCGGTGTCAGGCGCGTTGGAGCGAGTCTGGCGAACGGGTCCCAGCCGCGCAGATGATGCAGCGGGGCCAGAGGAAACGGGAGGGAACCCATGCCGATGCTGTTCGGAAACACCACTTCGCGCACCCTGCGCCTGACCGGCGCCTCGGCGATCGCCATGGCCGCGGCGCTCGGCGCCTCGCAGGTCCAGGCCCAGGACAAGGAAAGCACGGTCGACGAAATCGTGGTCACCGGCTTCCGCGCCAGCCTGGCCAGCGCCATCTCGGTCAAGAAGGCCGAGAACGACATCGTCGACGTCATCAACGCCGAGGACATCGCCGACTTCCCTGACCTGAACCTGGCCGAATCCCTGCAGCGGATCCCGGGCGTGGCCATCGATCGCGATGGCGGCGAGGGCCGCTCGATCACGGTGCGCGGGCTCTCCAACGACTTCACCCGGGTGCGGGTCAACGGGCTGGAGGCGCTGGCCACGACCGGCGGCAAGGACGGGTCGGGCGGCGCGAACCGCGGCCGCGGCTTCGACTTCCAGATCTTTGCCTCGGAGCTGTTCAACCGCATCACGGTGCGTAAGTCGCAGTCAGCCGAGACCGAGGAAGGCTCGCTGGGCGCGACGGTCGACCTGACCACGGCCAAGCCCTTCGACTACGGCGACTTCAACATGGCCGCCGGCGCCCAGTACGGCTACAACGACCTCTCCCAGGAATACGACCCGCGGGCCACCTTCCTGATCAGCGACACCTGGTTCGATGGCAAGCTGGGGGCGTTGTTCTCACTGGCCTACGCCACCCGCAACACCCTGGAGGAAGGCTCCTCCACCGGTCGCTGGGAAAGCCCGGCCACGCCGTCCAACTCCTCGGGCTGCTTCCAGACGCCAGGCCCTTGCAATGTTCCGGTCGGGACCTATTCCACGGTCAACCAGGCCTGGCACCCGCGCATCCCGCGCTATGGCCGGATGACCTATGACTGGGAGCGGATGGGGGCGACCCTGGCGGTGCAGTTCAAGCCGACCGACGCCACCACCATCACCGTGGACGGCCTGCTGGCCATCCTCGACGGCACCCGCCGCGAAAACTATCTGGAGGTCATCTCCTTCAGCCGGGCGGGGCAGGGCAACCCCCAGACCGATGTGCGCAACGCCGTCATCGACTCCAAGGGGCACCTGACCTCGGCGACCTTCGACGACGTCGATATCCGCACCGAGGACCGCTATGACGAGCTGTCGACCGAGTTCAACCAGGCCTCGATCACCATCGCCCACGAGTTCAATGAGCGCTTCCGCGGGACCTTCATCTACGGCCAGTCGAAGTCGATCCAGCGCAACCCGGTCCAGACCACGATCTCGTTCGACCGCTACGACAGCGACAACTATTCCTACGACTACACCGACCAGAAGCTGCCGGTGTTCAACTACGGCTTCGACGTCACGGATGCGGCCAACTGGCGGTTCGGTACGACCAATGCGCTAGGCGACGCCTCGCTGATCCGCATGCGGCCGAACAAGACCATCAACGATCTGCAGAACGTCCGCGTCGACCTGACCTTCGATCTGACCGACCAGATCAAACTGAAGGGCGGCCTGCTCTTCAAGGACTACAATTTCGACACCAAGGAACAGCGCCGCTTTGTCACCGGCGGAATCACCGAAGGCGCCGTGGCGCTGCCGCCCGGCGTCACCCTCGCCAGTCTCTCGAAGCTGGTCACCGGATTCGGGCGCAATCTGGATCTCGGCGCGGGCGGCACGCCGACCTCGTGGCTGTCGCCGGACCTGGAGAAGGTGGCCGCGGCGCTCGGCATCAACTGCGACTGCGTCAACCAGTACGGCGACTTCCGGCTGTCGCCGAACAACCAGCGCGGCGCCAACCGCTCCGTGCGCGAGAAGGACCTGTCGCTCTACATTCAGGCCGACTTCGACACCGAGATCGCCGGCATGCCGCTGCGCGGCAATGTGGGCGTGCGCCGGGCCAAGACCGACCAGATCTCGCGCGGCTTCGTCGGGACCAGTTTCGTCACTGTGGTGCGCGACTATGCCGACACCCTGCCGTCGCTGAACCTGGTCCTGGAGCCCCGCGACAACATCTTCATCCGCTTCGGCGCCTCGAAGGTTATGTCGCGGCCGCAGCTTCCGAACCTGACGCCGGGGGGGACGATCACCAACGCGGCCCAGACGCTGAATATCGGCAACCCCTTTCTGGAACCGATCCGCGCCAACACCTACGACCTGTCGTTCGAGTGGTATCCGGATTCCGAGACCCAGCTCACCCTCGGCCTCTTCCGCAAGGATCTGAAGAGCTACATCCAGTCGGCGGCCTCGACCATGCCGTTCCGTGAGACCGGCCTGCCGGCCAGCATCCTGTCGAACAACAACACGCTCGACACCATCTTCACCGTCACCCAGCAGCTGAACACTGACGGGGGCAAGCTGGAAGGCTACGAGATCAGCCTGCAGCGGCCCTTCACCTTTCTGCCGGCGCCGTTCGACAAGTTCGGGGGCATCGTCAACTACACCCACGTGAAGTCGAACATCGAGTACATGACCAACGTCGCCACGGGCGCCACCGTCGTGCAGCCGCTCGTCGGGCTGTCGCCGAGCTCGTGGAACACCACCCTGTACTATGAGGCCGATCGCCTGACGGGCCGGGTCTCGGCCTCGTATCGGGAGGGCTATCTCTCGACCGTGCCGGGCGGCAACGGCAACGACGTGCGCGGCAAGCACAAGACCCTGAACGTCGACATGGCCGCCACCTTCAAGCTGACCGATCAGGTGACCTTCACCTTCGAGGGGATCAACCTGACCGACGAGTTCGACGACCGCTGGATCTCGTCGACCCGCGAGAGCTCGGAGGAATACGTGCACACCGGCCGCCAGTACTATGTCGGCGTCCGCTACAAGTTCTAGGAGAGCCTGAGATGACGGCGGTCACGCGCCGGGGGGCGTTTGGAACCCTCGCGATCGGCGCGGCGACCGCCGCTCTCCCAGCCCTGGCCGCGCCTGCGCAGCGACCCTGGGCTCAAGGGCCCGAGGGGCAGCGCAAGGCTGATCTCGGGGACGGGACCTATCTCAATCCGATCCTGGCCGGCGATCACCCCGACCCTTCGATCCTGAAGGACGGCGCCGACTACTACATGACTTTCTCGACCTTCGACGCCTATCCGGGCCTGGTCATCTGGCGCTCCCGCGACCTGGTGAACTGGACCCCGGTGACCGCGGCGTTGAAGACCAATATCGGCTCGGTCTGGGCCCCGGAGCTGATCAAGCACCAGGGGCGGTTCTACATCTATATCCCGGCCCGCTTCCCCGATCGGCGCTCGACCTATGTGATCACCGCCGATCGCATCGAGGGGCCCTGGAGCGAGCCGGTCGACCTCGACCTGCCCAAGCACATCGATCCCGGCCATGCGGTAGGCGAGGACGGCGCCCGCTACCTGTTCCTGTCCGGCGGCGACCGGGTTCGATTGAGCGACGACGGGCTCTCCACGGTCGGAGCGGTGGAGCACGTCTACGACCCCTGGCGCTATCCGGTTGAATGGGACGTGGAGGGCTTCGCGCCCGAGGGCCCCAAGGTGATGCGGCGGGGCGACTGGTTCTACATGATCACCGCCGTGGGCGGCACGGCGGGCCCGCCCACTGGGCACATGGTGATCGTCGCGCGATCGAGGTCGATCCACGGCCCCTGGGAGAACGATCCGAACAATCCCGTCGTGCGCACCCGCAGCGCCGCCGAGACATGGTGGTCGCGCGGCCACGCCACCCTGGTGGAGGGTCCTCGCGGCGACTGGTGGATGGTCTATCACGGCTATGAGAACGGCTTCTGGACCCTGGGCCGCCAGTGCCTGCTGGACCCGATCGAATGGACCGCCGACGGCTGGTTCCGGGCCAGGGGCGGCGACCTGTCGAAGCCCATCCGCATGCCGGGCGGCGAGCGCGTGGCGCACGGCATGGCGCTGTCGGACGATTTCTCGGCCGATCGGCTGGGGGTGCAGTGGAGCTTCCAGGCGCCGGGGCCGAACGAGACGGCGCGGGTGAGCCGCCGGGGCGGCGCCCTGTTCCTGGCGGCCAGCGGGACCTCGCCGCGTGACTCCGCGCCGCTGGTCTGCATCGCCGGCGACGTCGCCTACGAGATCGAGGTGGAGATCGAGATCGCGCCTGGCGGCACCGCTGGAGTGGTCCTGCACTATGACCGCCAGCTCTATTGCGGCCTGGGTTTCGACGAGAAGGCCTTCGTCACCCACCAGTACGGGCAGGAGCGGGGACGGCCGGCCAATCCCCACGGACGACGCATGTTCATCCGCATGCGGAACGACCGCCATGTCGTCAGCTTTCACACCAGCGGCGACGGTCGGACCTGGAGCAAGTTCGATCGCCAGATGGAGGTCTCCGGCTATCACCACAATGTGCGCGGCGGGTTCCTGGCCCTGCGGCCGGGGCTCTATTCCGCGGGGTCCGGCGAGGCGCGGTTCCGCAATTTCACCTATCGGGCCCTGTGAGACGCCGGGACCTACTGGCCGCCGGCGGTGCGCTCGCCGCCACGCCGACCTTCGCCAAGGCCGCCCAGACGCAGCTCGCCTTCCCCGGCGCCCTGGGCTGGGCCTCAGCGACGCCTGGCGGCCGAGGCGGGGCGATCCTCAAGGTGACGACCCTGGCGGCCGAGGGACCGGGTTCCCTGGCCGAGGCCTTGGCGGCCAAGGGACCACGCGTCGTGGTGTTCGAGGTGGGCGGGGTGATCGACCTGGGCGCCAAGAGCCTCAAGGTGCGCCAGCCGTTCCTGACCCTCGCCGGCCAGACCGCCCCCGCGCCGGGGATCACCCTGATCCGCGGCGGCCTGACAATCGCCACCCATGACGTGGTCATCCGCCACATTCGCGTCCGGCCGGGAGAGGCCGGGGCCGCCAAGCAGAGCGGCTGGGAATGCGACGGGCTCTCGACCGACCGCGCCCATGACGTGATCGTCGACCACTGCTCGTTCTCCTGGGCGACGGACGAGGGGTTGTCGGCCTCCGGCCCCCGGTTCGAGGGGGCCACGCCGGACGACTGGCGCGCGGCGACCTCGCACCGGATCACCTTCTCCAACAACATCGTCGCCGAGGGCTTGTCGAACGCCACCCATTCGAAGGGCGAGCACTCCAAGGGCTCGCTGGTCCACGACAACGTCACCGACGTGCTGATCGCGGGCAATCTCTACGCCCACAACCGCGAGCGAAACCCGCTGTTCAAGGGCGGCTCGCGCGGAGCGGCGGTCAACAACCTGATCTACGACCCGGGGCGGCGGGCGGCGCACTTCAACCTACACGCCGCCGAATGGGGCGAGCATCCCCACCAGGAGGCGCGCATCGCCCTGGTGGGAAACGTGCTGCGCGCCGGGCCGTCGACGGCCGACGGGGTAGCGATGATGATGGTCGGCGGCCAGGGGCCGATCGGCCTGTACATGGCCGACAACCTGGCGCTCGGCCGCGACGGCGCGGACTTGCCGCAACTCGCGAGCTTTGGCGGCTCGACTGTCGTCCCGACGATCCTGGCGCGGCCGGGGGACTGGCCGGCGGGGCTCGTCGCCAGGCCGGCGCGGGAGGCGGAGGCGGCCGTCCTGCGCGAGGCCGGCGCCCGGCCCTGGGATCGCGACGCCATCGACGCGCGCATCGTGGCCGAGGTCGCGGCCCGCACGGGCGCCATCCGCGACAGCGAACAGGCGGTGGGCGGCTATCCCGCGCCGGCGCCGGCGCGGCGGGCCTTCGATCCGGCCGCCTGGGACCTGGCGACCATGGAGCCGCTCAGCTCAGCCAGGTCTTGAGCTGGCGGGCGACGTCGTCCGAGGTGAAATAGACCGTGTGATAGATGTCCTCGCCCGAGCCGACCGGAAGGACGGCGGCGTCGGCGAGGCGGGACTGGCGGGTCCCGAACTGGGTCATCGCCTTGGTGTGGACCACCAGGTCGTTGTCGCCCTGGAACAGGCGGTTGGTGATCCTGTCCAGCAGGGCCTGGGCGAGCTCCTTGGAGATGCCCTTCTTCGGCTCGAAACGCGGGACGAAGTTCGACGTGACCGCGTGGTAGGTCGCCAGCCGGTCAAGGCCGCCGGCCGCGCCGTTGAGCTTGCCGATCAGGGCGCCGTCCGGCTCCATGGCCGCTAGGCCCGGGACCCGCCGGTCGGTGATCGCCACTTCCGAGAAGCTCTGCAGGAAGCGACCGAGGGTCTTGATTCCGAAATCCACCAGCGGATTGACCGCGACCCCGGCGCCGGAGGCGAAGGCCGCGGCCCGCGCGCCGGCCAGGATAATGTTGGTGTAGAGGTCGACCATGGCCTCCCAGTTCTCGGGCTCGGCCAGGTTGGTGCCGCCATTGGTGCAGCCGACGAACACCGCCTTGCCGAGCTTGATGTCCGGACGTTCCTGGGCGAGCAGGGTCTCGGCCAGCTCCCGATAGACCAGGCCGCCGCGGCTGTAGGCCACCGCGTCCAGGGCCGAATTCGGCGGCACGCCATGGGCGATCAGGGCGTCGAGGATCGCCCGCGCATTCTGTTCGGGCGTGTCGGCCAGGGTCTTGTGGTCGAAGCTCAGCACGGCGTCATAGGCGCCCCGCGCATGCGTCAGGAACGCCCGACCGTCCGGTGACTTGGCGAGCTGGGTGAAGCTGCCGGCGGTGGACGAGAAGGTGCCGTGGACCATCAGCAGGATCTTGGCGGGCTGGGCCTTGGCGAGCGGCGGGATCGCACGGCCCGGGACCCAGGTGTCGGGGCCGCCGGCCATGCCGATCAGGCCGGTGGGCATGTCGCCCTCGATCTTCCTGACCGCCACGTCGATGATCTTGCCGGCGGCGAACTTCAGGACATAGGCGCGAACCGGGTCGACCATCTTGTCGACCAGCCAGTTGAAGATCGGACCGCGCCGCAGGTCCGACAGCCCGAAGCCCAGGGCGCCGCCCTCGCGGGGACGGGCGAGGGTGAAGGTGAGCGTGCGCGCGCCGTCCGCGGACAGGGCGACGCCGGGCTGGCGATCCGGATACCCCCAGGCGAAGACCCCGCCCTGGCCCTCCAGCAGCACCACGGCGCTTTCCCCCGCCGCCACGTCGGCCTTGATCTTCGGCGACTCCGCCGAGGCCGCCAGGCCCACCCCGGCGCCTGGTTTGCCGCGCAGGTCCATCTCGGCGGCGACTTCGAAGCCGGCCAGCGCCAGGGCTCCGGTGAGCGCCTGGCGCTCCGGCTCGACGGCCGCGGCCAGGGCCGCGTCGGCGGGAACCCTCCGGACCTGGATGCGCTCGGCGGTCTCGACGACCACGCCACCGCCTAGGTCGACTTGCGCCATGACCCGCCCTCCGACTGTTGCGGGCGCCATCATCCACCTGTCGCGCCCGGCTGTTAAGCTAGAATCCGCAATCCATCCGCGCGATGGTTAACATGGCACGGTCCGGTTGACTTTGAGTGAGACCGGGCGGCAAGCTTGGGCTTCAGCTTGAGGGCTTGCGCGATGAGCAGTGAGCTTGGCGTCAGGACGGACTATCCGATCCCCGCGTCGCGGCGGTTCCGCGTCTACGCCTTCGACCCCCTGGCCTCGACCTCGCTCGACACCGCCCTGGTCAATGACGCCGTCATCAGCCTGCCCTGGGAAGAGCCCTGGGAGGAGCCGCTCGGCAAGGGCCCCAGCGGCGAGTATCTGGAGGTGGTCGACTACGACCCGTCGAGCGGGCTGTTCTACGAGCCCCTCGATCCGACCGCGGCGATCCTGCTGGCCCAGGACGGCCTGCCGCCCTCCGAGAGCCGCCCCCAGTTCCATCAGCAGATGGTCTACGCCGTGGCCATGAAGACCATCCGCCATTTCGAGCGAGCGCTGGGTCGCAAGGTCTTGTGGTCGCGTCGGCGGGGCGAGCCAAATGACGGCTTCGTGCGCAAGCTGCGCATCCATCCCCACGCCCTGCGCGAGCGCAACGCCTATTACAGCCCCGACAAGAAGGCCCTGCTGTTCGGCTACTTCAAGGCCTCGCAGACTGCCGCGGGCCTGCCGGACGGCTGGGTGTTCACCTGCCTCTCGCACGACATCATCGCCCACGAGACCACCCACGCCATCCTGGATGGCGTGCATCGCCGGTTCATCGAGCCGACCAGCCTGGACACCCTGGCCTTCCACGAGGCCTTCGCCGACATCGTGGCCCTGCTTCAGCACTTCACCATGACCGAGGCGGTGGAACAGCAGCTGGCCCAGGTCCGCGGCCGCCTGCGCAGCCGCAACCTGCTGACCGGCCTGGCCCATCAGTTCGGCGACGCCACCGGCCGCATGGGCGCCTTGCGTGAGGCCATCGACATCGAGGGGACCGGCGACGGAACCGGGGACAAGCCGCCGAAGCGCTACGCTGACTCCGAGGAGCCTCACGAGCGCGGCTCGTTCCTGGTGGCGGCGATCTTCGACGCCTTCGTCACCATGTTCGAACGGCGCACCGCCGACCTGATGCGGCTGGCCCAGACCACGGCGCTGGGCGAGGAGCTGCATCCGGACATGGTCAAGCGGCTGGCCGCCGAGGCGATGAAGGCCGCTGACCACCTGCTGCGCATCTGTGTCCGGGCGCTGGACTATGTACCGCCCATCGACATCCGGTTCGGCGAGTTCCTGCGGGCCATGATCACCGCCGACGCCGACCTGATCCCCGACGACAGGCTGCACTACCGCCTGGCCATCGCCGAGGCGTTCCGCCGGCGGGGCATCTTTCCGAAGGGCTGCCTGTCGATGGCGCCCGACAGCCTGCTATGGGAAACACCGGACGCCTGGGACGCCAGCCTCGCCGGGATCTATTTCGGCGACCTGGTTCCGGACCTCGATCTCCAGACCCTCTACAGCCGCGAAGCGATATGGGACCAGGCCCAGAAGAACCAACTCGCAGTCTGGCGGTGGCTGACCCATACCGACGACATGACGCCGGAATGGGAGCGGATGCTGGGAATCCGCCTCGGCCCCGACGCGCCGATGACCATTGAGCGGTCGCCCAAGACCGGCGCCCCGAAGGTCGAGGTCCATTCCGTGCGCATCGCCCGCCGGGCCGGTCCCGACGGCCAGGACATCCGCCAGTTGGTCGTGGAGATCACCCAGACCCGGCGCGGCTTCTTCGATCCCGAGGCCCAGGCCAGGGCCGATCGCGGCGAGGGCGATCCAAAGGCGCGGGATTTCACCTATCGGGGCGGCGCCACCCTGCTGGTCGACCTGCGCGCCAGCCTGATCCGATATGACGCGGTGATGAAGCTCAGCGAAGGGAAGATCCGCTACGCTGTCCGCAAGCGGATAGACGACGATCGGCGGCTGCAGGCGCAACGCGACTACCTGCGCGGCGGGGCCGATCGCGACCTGGGCTTCGTCTATTTCGGCGAACGGGACGGACAGGAGCCCTTCGCCATGCTGCATCGGGGCTAGCGTCATGGCCAAGACCACCGCCACCGTCCGGATGTACAAGGGCCTGCTGGGCGACTGCTTCCTGATCCGCCTGAAATCGGGCCAGTCGGTGAGCCACATCCTGATCGATTGCGGCATCCTGCAGAACATCCCGGGCGACAAGGCCAAGATGCAGGCGGTGGCCGCTGACATCGTGGCGGAGACGGGCGGGCGGCTGGACCTGCTGGTCGTGACCCACGAACACCACGACCACATCTCGGGCTTCGCCCACGCCAAGGCTGTGTTCCTGGAAGGCGGACTGAAGATCGACAATCTCTGGATGGCCTGGACGGAGAAGGAGGGCGATCCGCAGGCCGACGCCCTGAACCTCAAGTTCAACAAGGCCAAGCAGGCGGTCGCCATGGCGGTCGACCGCGCGAGCGCCCTGGCGGCGGCGGGCGTCCCCGGCGCCGACGATATCGTGGGCGGGCTGGAGGCCTTCATCGGTCCGGTGGACCCGCCAGGGGGCGTGCTGGGGGCGGCCGAGCGGCTGACCGGCAAGGTGGTGATGCGCAAGCTGAAGGAGGTGGCGCGCGGGGGCGGCGGAAAGGTGGAGTTTCTCGAGCCCGGTGACGTGAAGGTCACGCCTGGGGCCGCCAACCTGAAGGCCTATGTCCTGGGCCCGCCGCGCACCGAGAAGCGCCTCTATCACGACCTCCCGTCCCACCACCCCGGCAAGGAGAAGGAGACCTATCTCGATCGCTTCAGCGCCGCCGACCAGCTGCTGAGCGCGGCGGAGGGGGCGTGGGAGGACGGCGAGCCCGAGCGGCCCTTCGCGCCCCGCCATGGCCTGACGCCCGAACGGGTCCAGGCCGGGTCCCGGCCGGGACACGAGATGGAGGAGATCGAACAGGACGTCGACTGGCTGAAGACAACCTACTACGCCGCGCCCAACTGGCGGCGGGTGGACGCCGAATGGCTGGGCATGGCCGGCGCCCTGGCGCTGAAGCTCGATTCCGACACCAACAACACCAGCCTGGTCCTGGCCTTCGAGGCGCCCGGCGGAGAGGTGCTGTTGTTCGCCGCCGACGCCCAGGTGGGCAACTGGCTCTCGTGGCATGACCAGACCTACGGTCCGGCCGCCACCGCCGCCGCCGACCTGCTGTCGCGCACGGTGTTCTACAAGGTCGGCCACCATTGCAGCCACAACGCCACCCTGCGCAAGGACGGCCTGGAGTTGATGGCGAGCCCCGACCTCGTCGCCATGATCCCGGTGGTGGAAAGCATCGCGCGGGAGCAGGGGACCAAGGGCTGGAACATGCCCTTCCCCCCGCTGCTGGAGCGGCTGTTGGTAAAGACCAAGGGCCGGGTGCTGCGCGGCGACCAGCCGACAGACGAGTCGGTCTTCAAGAAGAAACGCGTGCGGACAGGTCCGGGCGACCTCTGGGTGGAATACGACGCCCTGGTCTGAAGCGCCTCAGCCGTCCTTCGCCACCAGCCGCGCCAGGGTCGAGCCCTCGGTGACTTGGTCGCCGACCGAGACGGCGAGCGATTCGACTTCCCCGTCATAGGGGGCGGTCAGCGCGTGCTCCATCTTCATGGCTTCGAGGGTCAACAGGGGTTGGCCGCGGGTGACCTTGTCGCCGACCGCGACGCTGACGGCCACCACCTTGCCCGGCATGGGCGCGCGGACGCCGCCGTCGCCGGCGGCGTGGGCGGCGTCCTTCACCGGCGGGCGGCGGGTGAGAACGAAGGCCTCGCCGGCGTCGAACACCACCACCTCGCCGTCGTCGGTGAGCAAGACATTGTCGGTCAGCTCCTCCACCGAGAGCGAGCCGTCGAGACCTTGGCCGTCCAGATAGAGCCGCACGGTGTCGCGGGGCGCGGCGTTGGCCCGGAAGCCGATCAGCTCATGCCAGGGGGAGGCGGGCTCGTTGGTCAGCCGATCCTCGCCCATGATCACCGCCGTGGCGGCCGCGGCCAGGGCGGCCTCGGAGGGCGCGGGCTGGGCGGCGAGCGCGTCCAGCCGGGCCTCGATGAAGCCCGTGTCGACCTCGCCGGCGATGAAGTCCGGGTGGTCCAGGCAGCGGGCGAGGAAGCCGGCGTTGGTCTTGACTGGCCAGACCTCCACCTCGCTGCAGGCCTGGGCCAGCAGGTCGGACGCCCCCTCGCGGGTGGCGGCATGGGCGATCAGCTTGGCGATCATCGGGTCATAGAAGGGCGAAACCTCGCCGCCCTCCTCGACCCCGGTGTCGACCCGGATCAGGTCGTCGGGCAGGTGGAAGTGCTCCAGGGTCCCGATGGAGGGCAGGAAGCCGCCGGCCGGGTTCTCGGCATAGAGCCGGGCTTCCACGGCGTGGCCGGTGAGCTTGATCTGGTCCTGGGTGAGGGGCAGGGGCTCGCCGCTGGCGACGCGGATCTGCCATTCCACCAGGTCGACCCCGGTGACGGCCTCGGTGACCGGGTGCTCCACCTGTAGGCGGGTGTTCATCTCCATGAACCAGATGCGGTCGGGCTTCAGGCCCTCGCTGGCGTCGGCGATGAACTCCACGGTGCCGGCGCCCACATAGCCGACGGCCTGGGCGGCCTTGACGGCCGCGGAGGTGACGGCGGCGCGGGCCGCGTCGCTCATGCCGGGAGCAGGGGCCTCCTCGATGACCTTCTGGTGGCGGCGCTGCAGGGAGCAGTCGCGCTCATAGAGATGGACGACGGCGCCATGGGCGTCGCCGAATACCTGGACCTCGATGTGACGGGGCCTGGTGACATAGGTCTCCAGCAGCACCCGGTCGTCGCCGAACGAGGCGGAAGCTTCGCGCTTGCACGAGGTCAGGGCGGTGGCGAAGTCCTGGGCCTTCTCGACCTTGCGCATGCCCTTGCCGCCGCCGCCGGCCACCGCCTTGATCAGCACCGGATAGCCGATGCGGTCGGCCTGCGACTTCAGGTGCGCCTCGTCCTGGTTCTCGCCGAGATAGCCCGGGGTGACCGGCACGCCGGCGGCGTCCATCAGCGACTTGGCCGCGTCCTTCAGGCCCATGGCGCGGATCGCCGAGGGCGGCGGGCCGATCCAGATCAGGCCCGCGGCGACCACGGCCTCGGCGAACTCGGCGTTCTCCGACAGGAAGCCGTAGCCGGGGTGGATCGCCTCGGCTCCGGTGGCCTTGGCCGCGGCGATGATCTTCTCGCCCACCAGATAGCTTTCGCGGGCGGCGGCCGGGCCGATCAGCACGGCCTGGTCGGCCTCGCGCGCATGGGGCGCGTCGGCGTCGGGCTCGGAGTAGACCGCCACGGTGGCGATCCCCATATCGCGGGCGGTGCGGAAGATCCGGCGGGCGATCTCGCCCCGGTTGGCGACCAGAATGCTCTTGATCATGGTCACATCCGGAAGACGCCGAACCGGGTTTCCGGAATCGGCGCGTTGAGGGCGGCGGAGATGGAGAGGCCGAGCACGTCGCGGGTCTGGGCGGGGTCGATGATCCCGTCGTCCCACAGGCGGCCGGTGGCGAAGTAGGGGTCGCCTTCGGTCTCGTACTTGTCGCGGACGGGGGCCTTGAACGCCTCCTCCTCGGCGGGGGTCCACTTGCCGGCGTCGCGGTGGACGGTGGCGAGCACGCTGGCGGCCTGCTCCCCGCCCATGACCGAGATGCGGCTGTTGGGCCAGGTCCACAGGAAGCGCGGGGAATAGGCGCGGCCGCACATGCCGTAATTGCCGGCCCCGAAGGAGCCGCCGATCAGGACGGTGAACTTGGGAACTTCCGCGCTGGCGACGGCGGTGACCAGCTTGGCGCCGTCCTTGGCGATGCCCCCGGCCTCGTACTTGCCGCCGACCATGAAGCCCGAGATGTTCTGCAGGAAGACCAACGGGATCTTCCGCTTGCAGGCCAGCTCGATGAAGTGGGCGCCCTTGAGCGCGCTCTCCGAGAACAGCACGCCGTTGTTGGCCAGGATCGCCACCGGCTGGCCCCAGATGCGGGCGAAGCCGGTGACCAGGGTCGTGCCGTAGAGCGCCTTGAACTCGTCGAAGTCCGAGCCGTCGACGATGCGGGCGATCACCTCGCGCACGTCGTAGGGCGCGCGCACGTCTGTGGGGACGATGCCGTACAGCTCCTCGGGGTCGTAGGCCGGCTCGCGGGGCTCGGCGAGGTCGAGGTCCACGACCTTCTTCGAGTTCAGGTTGGCGACGATGGAACGCACGATGGTGAGCGCGTGCTCGTCGTCCTCGGCCACATGGTCGACCACGCCGGAGCGGCGGCCGTGGGTGTCGGCGCCGCCCAGTTCCTCGGCGGAGATGACCTCGCCGGTGGCGGCTTTCACCAGCGGCGGACCGCCCAGGAAGATGGTGCCTTGGCCACGGACGATCACCGTTTCGTCGGACATGGCCGGGACATAGGCGCCGCCGGCGGTGCAAGAGCCCATGACGCAGGCGATCTGGGCGATGCCCGCCGCGCTCATCCGCGCCTGGTTGTAGAAGATGCGGCCGAAGTGGTCCCGGTCAGGGAAGACCTCGGCCTGGTGGGGCAGGTTCGCCCCGCCGCTGTCGACCAGATAGACGCAGGGCAGGTGGTTCTGCAGGGCCACTTCCTGGGCCCGCAGATGCTTCTTCACGGTGATGGGGAAGTAGGCGCCGCCCTTCACCGTGGCGTCATTGGCGACGATCATCACCTCGCGGCCCGAGACCCGTCCGATGCCGGTGATGACGCCCGCGCCGGGCGCCTCGTTGTGATAGAGGCCGTGCGCCGCCAGCGGCGCGACCTCAAGGAACGGCGAACCGGGGTCCAGCAGGCGTTCGACCCGTTCGCGAGGCAGTAGCTTGCCGCGCGAGGCGTGGCGATGGCGCGAGGCTTCCGGTCCGCCCAGGGCCGCGTGGGCCGCGCGCTCGCGGAGCTGCGCCACCAAGGCCCGGTTGTGGGCGTCGTTGGTCTGGAACGCCGCTCCGGTGCGGTCGATGGCGGTGGCGAGTTTGGTCATGCGCCCAGCAGTTCCCGGCCGATGAGGAAGCGGCGGATCTCGTTGGTCCCCGCGCCGATGTCGTAGAGCTTGGCGTCGCGGACCAGGCGTTCGACGGGGAACTCCTTGGTGTAGCCGGCGCCGCCCAGGGCCTGGACGGCCTCCAGGCTGACCTTCACCGCGTTCTCCGAGGCCAGCAGGATGGCGCCGGCCGCGTCGAACCGGGTGGTGAGCCCAGCATCGCAGGCCTTGGCCACGGCGTAGACATAGGTCCGGGCCGAGTTCAACGCGACGTACATGTCGGCGATCTTGCCCTGCATGAGCTGGAACGAGCCGATCGGCTTTCCGAATTGCTTGCGCTCGCGGACATAGGGCAGGACCACGTCGAGGCAGGCCTGCATGATGCCCAGCGGCCCGGCCGCCAGCACGGCGCGCTCGTAGTCCAGACCGCTCATCAGCACGCCCGCGCCGCCGTTCAGCGGGCCCATGACGGCCTCCTCCGGAACCTCGCAGTCCTCGAACACCAGCTCGGCGGTGTCCGACCCGCGCATGCCCATCTTGTCGAGCTTGGGCGAGACGCTGAAGCCCTTCATGCCCTTCTCGATCAGGAAGGCGGTGACGCCGCGGCTGCCCTCGTCGGGGGAGGTCTTGGCGTAGACCACCAGGGTGTCGGCGTGCGGGGCGTTGGTGATCCAGAACTTGGTTCCGTTGAGCACGTAGCGGTCGCCGCGATGCTCGGCGCGAAGCTTCATTGAGATCACGTCGGAGCCGGAGCCGACCTCGCTCATGGCCAGCGCCCCCACATGCTCCCCGCTGATCAGCTTGGGCAGGTAGCGGCGCTTCTGTTCGGGCGACGCCCAGCGGCGGATCTGGTTCACGCAGAGATTGGAGTGGGCGCCATAGGACAGGCCCACCGAGGCCGAGGCGCGGCTGACCTCCTCCATGGCCACCACGTGCTCGAGATAGCCCAGGCCGAGGCCGCCGTACTCCTCCTCCACGGTGATCCCGTGCAGGCCGAGCTCCCCCATCTGCGGCCACAGCTCGCGGGGGAAGGTGTTGGTCGCGTCGATCTGCGCCGCCATGGGGGCGATGCGGTCGGCGGCGAAGCGGGCGGTGGTTTCGCGGATCGCCTCGGCGGTCTCGCCGAGGCCGAACTGGAAGTTGGGGCCGGACATGTTCGATCTGCCTTCTTGAGGGCGGTCTGTACGCAACCTCGCAAAACTAGCGGCTTGTGAACAATCCACAAAATTGAACGATCATGATCGACATGATAGATATCACCTATCATGGATCGCTACCTGCTCCGCTACTTCCTGGCCATTGTCGAAACCGGGAATTTCAGCCGGGCCGCGGCGCGGGAGAACGTGGCCCAGCCGACCCTCTCGGCGGGGATCGCCAAGCTGGAGGGCCAGCTCCAAGCGCGGCTGTTCGACCGAACCAACCGCCGGGTCCACCTCACCGAGGCCGGCAGCCGGTTCCTGGTCCACGCCCGGCGCATCGAGCATGAGTTCAACCTGGCCCAGGCGGCGGTCTCCGGCGCGGCGCGGCCGGAACAGCTGCGGGTCGCGGTTCTGTCGACCATCCCGACAGCGTTGCTGGAACAGACCCTGGCGCGGCGCGGCGGCGGCGAACAGATCGAGTTGTTGGAGGGCTCCGAACGCGAGGTGCTGAGCCTGCTGGACCGCGGCCGGGTGGACGCGGCCTTGACCATCCTGCGGCCGGCCTCCGACCGGTTCGGCGCGGAGCGGCTGTGCGAGGAGGGCTACAGCCTGGCCTTGCCGGCCGGCCATCGCCTGGCCCAGGCCGGCAGCCTGCGCGGCGAGGAGCTGGCCGACGAGGTGATGATGGTCCGTCGCCACTGCGAGGTTCTGGCCGAGACCAGCCGCTATTTCATCGAGCGCAACGTGCGCCCCTTCTTCAGCTATCGGGGCGTCAGCGATGATCGGGTGCTGGGCCTGGTGCGAGCCGGGTTGGGGATCACCGTCATGCCCGACGGCCACCGCGATCCCGGCGTCGCCCGCGTGCGTCTGGAAGGCTTCACGCCGCGTCGTATCCTGGGCCTGGCCTATGCCGAACCGACGGCGCGCTATCGCACCAGCGGCTTCGTCCAGGCCGCGCGGGAAGTGTTCGCCGACTAGGCTTCAGTTCCACCGCGAGCAGAGCACGTCGGCGAGATAGATCCGCCCGCCGACCGTCTCGGCGGCGCTGTTCTTGGCGCTGACATAGCCGGCCGCCTTGCAGAAGGTCTCGGCCTCGCGGGCCACGCAGGCGGCGCTGCCGCCCTGGCGGTCGCAGGCGTCGATGCGGCGTCCGCGCGACTGCGGCGCGGGGAAGAACTCTGCGGCCATGCCCTTCAGGGACCGTCCGTACCCGCCGCCCTGGCCTGGATCGGGAATGGGCTCGGGTAGGGGCACGGCCCCGCCGGAGGCCTGGCGGATGGAGCCGACGCCGCTGAGGCCGAAGTGCTGCAGCACATTGGGGGTGTCGCCGGTGAGCACCTTGCAGCGCCCGCGGAAGAAGCGCTGCTCGCAGACCTCCCACGAACTGCCGCCGCGCACCCGGATGCTGCGTGGCGTCCACGACGCCGGGACGATGGGCATGTCGCGCAGCACGGTCAGGCTGCGGCCCTGATAGCCGGGGTTCTGGAACAGTTGGGCGTTGGGCGCCATCCGATCCTGCGCCAAGGCGGGCGCGGACGCGCCGAGCACGAGTATCGAAGTCAGAAGAATTCGGCGCAGCATCGCAACCTCCCCGGAGCCCAGGCATAAACGCTGGTGCGCCGATGTTGTTCCCGCTTTGGTTGAGGGCGTGAGCGCGTTAGGCCTTCAAGTCGCCGAGTCGGACGGTCATGTAGCGGGCGTCGGGGCCGTAGGCGGCCACCTTGGCGGCGAGGGGCGCCGGCAGGTGGGGCGGGTCGGCATAGCCCATCCTGGCCCAGAAACCGCCGGCGCCCTGCACCGCGATCAAGTCGCCGCGGACCAGGCCCAGCGCCAGGGCGGCGTCGGCGGCCATTCGCACCAGGGCGCGGCCGAGACCCAGGCCGCGGGCGGCTTCGCCGATGGCCAGGTCGTGGATGAACCAGTTGTCGCCGGGCGGCGGCGCGCCCAAGGCCGTGCCGATGGCGGGCGGCGCGGCGGCCGGCCAAGGGTGGCTGAGGATGTAGGCCGTCAGCCCGCCATCGCCGCCGAACGCTCCCCAGCAGCAGGTGGGGGCGACCGTCAGCCGGCTGGCCAGGATCTCCGCGGGCTCGCGATAGAGCGGCAGATAGGCCGCGTTCTGTAGCGCCGCGCAGGCCGGGATGTCGGCCGCGGACAGCGGCCGCAGGTTGGTCTTCACCCCGCCCGCTCCAGCCGCATCAGGCCGATGTCGATGTCCATGTGAACCTGGCGGGTATAGATCATCTTGCCTGTCGCGGGATCGATGGCGAGGCCGGAATAGGAAGTGGCGCTCGGCGCCTCCGCCGCGACGCTGACCGGGCCGCCATCGACCCTTGAGGTCATGATCACCGGGGTGCGGCCCCTGGGCATGTCCAGCCAGAACTGCCGGTCACCCTGGACGATCCAGGCGTTGGTGGGGGAACTCGGGCTGTCGCTCAGCCTTTGGGCGCCGGTCCCGTCGGCGGCCAGCTTCCAGATGCCGGGCGTGTCCTGCTTCATGGCCAGCAGGCCCGACGGGGAGACCCGGACGGCCGTCCAGCCCGGCCCGGTGATGGGCGTGAGGTCTCCGGGCTTGCGGGTGTCCAGACGCCAGAGGCGGCGAACGCCCCCGCGCTTGGCCGCCAGCACCAGGGTCTGGCCGTTGGCTTCCCAGCTCAGCGAGGAGATCTCGTAGTCGCCGCTCAGCAGGATGCGCGGCGGCCCGCCGCCGGCGGCGATCTCGTAGACCCCGTAGCGGCCGTGGCTGGCCGCCACGAAGACCAGGCGGCGGCCGTCGGGCGACCAGCGCAGATCGTCCATGTGGGTGGTCTGGAAGAAGGTCATCTTCTGGGCGGGTTGGCCCGGCGCACGGGTCCAGACCGAACGCCCGGCGCGGGTGTCGGCGACGAAGGCGAGCACGCCGGTGGGCGAGATGTCGCCGGCCCACTGGACGCCGGCCTCCTTGGTGATCAGCTCGCCGCCGACCTCCGCCAGATTGGCGCGGACATCGACCAACTCCATGGCCAGCGTCCCGTCGGCGCCCGTCGAAAGCTTGCGGACCTCGCGCAGGCCCGAGCCCAGCCGGACGGGTTCGCCGCCGTCGCTCGCCACGCTCCAGACCCCGAAATCGCCGCTGCGGTTCGAGGCGAAGAACAGGGACCCGCCGCTGGACGACCAGGTGAGGCCGGCGACCTCGGCCCCGTCGTGGGTGATCCGGCGGGCGGTCCCGCCGCCGATGTCCTGCACATAGATGTCCGATACCCCGATCGTCGCCAGGCGGATGAAGGCCAGGCTGCGGCCGTCGGGCGAGATCACCAGATCGCGGTCGCCTCGCATCCAGGCCGGCGGCGAGGTGACGGCCGTCACGGGCCCGCCCTCGGCGGCCACGGAATAGATCCGCCGCGCCGCGCTGCGCGCGGGGCGGTCGATGAAGTAGAGCCGCGCGCCGTCGGGCGACCAGACGATTTTCGAAATCTCGAAATTGCGGCATGCCGCCAGCCGCCGTTCGGGGCCGTTGGGCAGGGTCTTGATGAAGATCTGGCAGGGCGTGTCCGGGACGACGCGGACGAAGGCCAGACGGTCGCCGGTCGGCGACCAGGCCGGCGAGGTGTCGGCCATCGGCCCTCCCACCAGCAGGGCGGTGGAACCGTCGCGGATGTTGCGTACGAAGATGTCCTGCTCCTCGCCGTCTTGGCCCACGGTATAGGCGACCTGGCCGCCGGACGCCGAGAGGGCGGGTTGGGACTCGTAGGCGGGGGTGTCGGCGACGCTCTCGAAGCCGGCCACCCGCCAGGTTTCGGGCCGGTTCATCAGCCACCAGCCGCCGGTCGCGACCAGCGCCACGACCAGCCCGCCGAGCGCCAGCAGGGGCAGGTGGCCCAGCCGCCGCGCCTTGACCCCCGGCGCCCCCTCCGCCGGCCGCGCGGGCTGGATGTCCGAACTGTCGACCAGGTCGGCGGCGACCAGGCGGTAGCCGACGCGGGGCACCGTCTCGATGATGAACGAGCGCCGGTCGTCGCTCTCGGACAGCTTGCGCAGGCGCCCGATGCAGCGATGCAGGGAGTCGTCGGTGACCGACACGTCGCCCCAGCAATCGCGCAGCAATTCGTCGCGGGACACCACCGCGCCCATGCGGCGGGCGAGCGCCGCCAACACCTGCATCACGCGCGGTTCCAGGATGTCGATCACGTCGCCTCGGCGCACTTCGCGATAGGCCGGGCGCACCCGGAAAGCCCCGAGCTGGAAGTCGTGCTCGTTGGCCAGGTCCAGGCGGCGATGCGGCGCGAAGCTCTTGGCCTCGCCTGTCAGTTGGCTGCCGTCGTCGGCCATCATCGGGCTCCCATCGGGTAAAAATCCGAACTGCGCCCAAGTCTTCCGGGCCCATCACGCAGAGCCTCGATCTGCGCGGCGCATGGTCCGCGGCTTGGTTTCGAGGCGTTGATGTCACTCATCGATCGCACTCCGCAATTCGCGGTTCCGAGGTGGTTCCAGTGAACCGCCGCATTCCCCGTTCCCCGGACGATATCGAACAGTCGCTGCTCACCGCGATCTCCGATCCTATCCGGCATAAGATCATCGTGCACCTCAGCGTCCGGCCGCTCTGCGTCGGCAAGCTGGCCAGCCGGTTCCCGGTCGTTCGCGCCGCGATCTCGCGCCATCTGAGAGTCCTTCTCGATGCGGGCCTGGTCACCTGCCGGCGCACGGGCTCGCTCAACATCTACTCGGTGCGCCCCGAGCCGCTGGAGCGGCTGCGGACCTATTTCGGCCAGATCTCCTACGAGGCGGCTCGCGCGGTCGAAGGCGTCGACGGGGATCGGTGGCTGGACGCCGCCTAGATCCCAAGACCCGCACCTAAGGTCGCGTTGGTTTCATAGGAAACAATACACAATGTAAGAAACGTAACAACTGAGGCAATTTCGCGACAAGTCGAGTTGAAATCACTTCGCCGCTCGGTGGAGTGCTCGCGTATTCGCGCCCAAAGCGGAATCGATACAGTAAGCGTAAAAACAAATTCCAAAACCGACAGGTTGGAGAGACCGCCGCAACGGCGATCAACACTGTCATGTCCTGGGGGATATCCATGATCAATCGTAACAACCGCGGGCGCTTGCTCGCGTCGTCGATCCTGACCGGCGCCATCGGCCTGTTCGGGGCCGGAGCCGCCTTCGCTCAAGAGGCCGACGAGGTTCAGGAGGTCGTCGTCACCGGTTCGCGTATCGTCCGTCAGGACTTCGTGGCCGCCAGCCCGATCACGACGGTGACCGGCGACGCCGCCGTCGCCAACGCCGACATCACCCTCGACACCTATCTGAACACCCTGCCGCAGGTGAGCCCGGCGGGCACGATGACCTCGAACAACCCCGGCAACGCCGGCCAGGCGAACATCGACCTTCGCGGCCTGGGATCCATCCGCAACCTAGTGCTGGTGGACGGCCGCCGCCCGATGTTCTCGGCCAACACCCTGACGGTGGATGTGAACACCATCCCGCAGGCCATGATCGGCAGCATCGAGGTCATCTCGGGCGGCGCGGGCGCGACCTACGGCGCCGACGCCGTGTCGGGCGTTGTCAACCTGAAGCTCAAGGACAATTTCGAAGGCCTGGATGTTCGGGCCAGCTATTCCGACTCCACGGAATATCACGACGCCAAAGAGTACCAGTTCTCGGCCGTGCTCGGCGGCAATTTCTCCGACGGCAAGGGCAACGCGATCTTCGGCTTCGACCGCTCGGTCCGGGAAGGGGTCACCAAGGGCCAGCGTCCGTTCGCCGCCCTCGCCACCTCGACGACCGGCACACCGCCGGCCGGCGCCATCCGCTTCAATTCCGGCAACCCCATTCCGCTCTCGGCGGTCCAGGCCCTGTTCCAGAGCTACGGCGTGACCGGCGCGGTGGGCAACGCTTCGGGTTCGCTGGGCTTCAACCTTGACGGCAGCCTGTACTACGCCGGGGTGGCCAACAATCCGACCCTGCAGGTCCAGAACTTCAAGTATCCGATCGACGTCAATGTCAACACGCGCTTCTACCCGGACTTCTACAGCTACAACTTCGACGCCCCGAACCTGCTGACGCTTCCCATGGACCGTTACTCGTTCATGACCAAGATCAATTACGAGTTCGACAGCGGCGTGGAGGTCTTCGCCCAGGCCGGCTGGACCGAGTACACCGCCAACACGGCCCTGGCGCCCACCCCGATTCCCACGGTCAACACCGCCGCGCCCGGCACGGCGACCAACCAGCAGGTTTCCTCGGCCCTGGTCATGCCGGGCCAGAACGTTGGCAACAGCCTTGTCGTGCCGGTCACCAACCCGTTCATCCCGAACGACCTGAAGGTCCTGCTGGCCGCACGGACCGGCGACGACCCCAAGCTCGTCGGCTCGGGCGCCAACGAGGCCTTCCTGTTCGGCTTCCGGCCGTTGGGCTTCGGCGCGCGGACCTCGCAGTTCCAGAACACCGTCGTTCAGTACATGGGCGGCGTGAAGTTCCCGATCGGCGAGAACTGGAAGGGCGAGGGCTATGTCAGCCAGGGCCGCACGGAGATCGTCCGAACCCAGTTCGGCAACATCGACACCCAGCGTCTGAGCGACATCCTGGCTCATCCCGGCCAGAACCCGGCCGGCTCCGACGGCGCCTGCGCCACCCAGAACTTCTTCGGCGACCGGGGGCTGCAAGGCTCCTGCCGCACCTATCTGGAATCGCCGGTCACCCGCAGCGAGCTCTATGAGCAGACCATCGGTCAGTTCTTCATCAGCGGCGACCTGTTCGAGGCGCCGGCCGGCGTCGTTCCCGTCGTCCTGGGCGTCGAGCACCGGGAGCTGGAGTACAGCCTGCGATTCCTGTCGAACCCGGGTCCGTTCTCGGGCTTTAACGTCGGTGATCCAGAAGCCGGCGCCACGACGTTCAACGACATTTTCGCCGAGGCGCTTGTCCCGCTCGTCAAGGACCTGCCCTATGTGGAAAGCCTCGAACTCGGGCTCGGCGTCCGCTACTCGAAGGCGCAGTTCGAGAACCTGCTCACCGGCGACAAGACCGATACGCGCGGTTCGTGGACCTACAAGGCCGAGCTGAACTGGAAGGCCAACGATTGGGCCCGCATCCGCGCTTCGTATCAACGCGCGGTTCGTGAGCCCAGCTTCGCCGAACTGTTCGTGGGCACCAACGCCGCGCCGCAGATCATCGACCCCTGCTCGCCGTTCACCAACGCCTGGAAGAATTCGGGAACCGGTCCCGGCACGCTGCGCGCGCTCTGCGCGGCCCAGGGTGTTGGCGCTGCCGGCGCTCCCACCGCGCCAGGCTCGCAGGCCAACATCAATGTGTCAGGCAATATGGACCTCGACCCCGAGAGCGCCGACACCCTTACGGTCGGCATCGCGCTTTCCTCGCCGTGGGAGAACCAGTGGGCGAGCCGCCTGCGGGGCTCCATCGACTATTACAACATCAAGATCGCCGACCCGATCATCCTGTTCGACACCAACACGGCGCTGGCGGCCTGCTTCAACTATTTCGGCACGAACCCGGGCTATTCGAACAGCTATCTCTACTGCGCCGGCATCGCGCGGACCGGCGGCAACCTGACCGGCGCCAACGTCAACAACCCGCTCACAGTGGACGGGTCCTGGCCGTTCGAGAACGGTGGGATCATCAAGACCTCCGGCCTCGACTTCCAGATCGACTATGGCTTCGATTGGGAGTGGTTCGGCGCTCCGGACTGGATGGGCTCCATCCAGGCCAACCTGCTGCTGACCCATGTGCTGGAATACAAGCAGTCCGATCGGTCCGACCTGCCCGCCGTCGACTTCACGGGGACCATCTCCTACTTCGGCGCCGGCCTCGGCACGAGCTTCCCGGATTGGAAGGGGATGCTCAACGTCCGCTGGAAGTTCGGCGAGATCGGCGTGTCGGGCTATACGACCGACGCCTTCAGCCTCGGCGCCCGGGTCCGTTACATCGACGCCATGGAGAACCGCCAGTTCCGGCAGTACGAGGGCGAGACCTTCCTCGGCACGGCCGGCGTCCCCTCCAACGTCCCGGCGACCTACTATATCGACCTGGACGCCACCTGGGGCATCACCGACAACGTCGAGCTCAAGCTGGGTCTCAACAACGTGGCCGACCAGCAGCCGCGCCTGTACGCGCCGAACGTTCAGTCCGGCACCGACCCGTCCAGCTATGACGTGATCGGCCGCCGCGCCTTCGGACAGATCAAGCTCCGCTTCTAAGGTCCAAGAGGCCCTACTGCGGGGCGGCGGCCTCCCCTCCGCCGCCCCGTTCTTTTTGACGTCCGACGAGCCATTGGGAGGCACGACCTTGACCGCTCATGCAGAAACGCGCGCCCGGCGGACCCTGCGTCCGATCGAGGCGATCCTGGGCGCTGGGCTGCTCGCCGCGGTCCTCGACATCTCCAATCCGATCATCATCTGGGGCCTGAAGGGGGTTCCGGCCGAGCGCATCCTGCAGTCGGTGGCCAGCGGCCTGCTGGGCAAGGCGGCGTTCGCAGGCGGGGCGGCTACCGCGGTCCTGGGCATGGCGGCCCACACCCTGATCATGCTGGGGGCGGCGACCTTCTACTATCTCGCCAGCCGTAGGCTGCCGGTCATGAACCGCCATCCCTGGATCGCGGGCCCGGCCTTCGGGTTCGGCTTCTACTTCTTCATGAACTACCTAGTGGTGCCGCTGTCTCTAGCCGCCATGAAGCCGCCGCACGGCTGGTTCCCGGTGCTCAACCAGATGTTCTGCCACATGGTGCTGGTGGGTCTCTCCTTCTCGCTGATCATCAGCCAGGCGCGGAAGCCCGGCGACCCCGCCTAGCCGACCAGCGGCGTCGACAAGCTTGACAATTGTGTCGATCGGCAAGATATGTACTCCTCAATAGAGTAAATAAGCTTGACAGTGCAGTTTGTGGTTAGTAATTATTTACCAATACATCGATATCATCAAGTATTATTGATCGACGAACATTGTTGTCGGTGATATGACTCCCGGGCGTTTCTTGGAGGAAACACCCATGACTGCCGCCGTCGCCACGAAGGGGCGCTACGCCCAGATGAGCCTGGTCCAAGGGCTCGACAGTTCCGTCCTCAAGGTCTCCACCCCGGGGGCTTTCGTCGACAAGGACTTCAGCATCGTCAGCAAGTCGATCCTGGAGCTGATCCATAAGCAGACCGGCTGCAACTGCCTGTCCGGCCGCATCAAGGTCGTGATCGAGGACGATTTCGAGGACGTGATCCGCGTCGATCTCGGCCAACGCTTCGGCTGAGCGCGTCCGGCCCCGCCCTCGACCCGCGGAGGGCGGGGCCGGAACCTTCAATAGCAGGCAGGATCGCCATGACCCGCCCCGCCGTCGGACTGCTCTACAATCCGGTGAGCCCGCTGCTGATCGCCCAGGCCCCCGACCTGGTGGAGTATCTGGGCGTGATGCCGGACCGGCTCTGGTACGATTTCGGCCCGAGCGCGCCGGGCCGGCGCTTCCACCGCACCCTGGGCGCCATCGACGAGCTGCGACGTTGCGCCGAGGGCCGGCTGACCGCCGGGCACGGGATCGGGCTGTCCCTGCCCAGCGCCATGCCGCTGGATGAGGCCTTCGTCGACGCGGTGGCCGAACTCGCCGCCGACATCGGGTTTTCCTGGTTCAGCGAGCACCTCAGCGTCTTCATCACCCCCAAGGGCGCGGTGCCCAACGCCCAGGCGGGCCTGGGCCTGCCCATCGCCTATGACGACGAGGTCTACGGGATCGTGGCCGACAAGGCCGCGCGGCTGCGCCAGGCCCTGGGCTGCCCCATCGCGCTCGAGAACGGCGCCTTCTTCACCCCGGTCCCCGACCCCGATATGACCGAGCCTCAGTTCCTCAATCGCCTGCACGCCGAGGGTCGCTGCGAGACCCTGCTGGACCTGCACAACCTCTATGTGAACTGGCGCAACGGCGGCGAGGCGCCCGAGGCCTATATCGCCCAGCTCGACCCGGCCGCGGTGATCGAGATCCACCTGGGCGGCGGCGACGATTTCGCCGGCTTCTATATGGACAGCCATTCCAGCCTGACGCCGGAGCCGGTCTGGGAGACCGCCTTCGCCCATGTGGCGGGCTTCCCCAATCTGCGGGCCATCACCTACGAGTTCCAGGAGACCTATTACGAGGACCTGGCTGACGGCCTGATCCCGGAACTGGAGCGGATGCACGTGCTCGCCGAGACCTGGACGCCGCGCCGGAGGCTGGCCCATGCTGGCTGACTTCCAGCAGGCCCTGGCCGACCTCACCGCCTCGCCGGACCTGTGCATGGCGGTGAAGATCGATCCCTCGCTGCTGATGCGCCGCTACCAGCTCACCGATCGGGAGGCGAGCCGGCTGGAGGGCATCGTGCGCCATCCGGGCATGGCCTGTTCCTGCATGGTCTACCGGGCCAACCGGCTGGCGCCGCTGGCGCTCAATACGCCGCGACTGTGCAAGGCGCTTGGCGCCGACCTGCGGGCCGTAGCCTCCGACTATTGGGCTGACCATCCGCAGTCCAATGTGCATTTTTATGTCGAGGCCGACCGCTTCTGCCGCTTCGTCCGGCGCGAGATCGCGCGCGGCCGGTCGCTCGCGCCGGAGGTCGGTTCCGCCCTGGCGATCGAGAGCGCCCAGGTGACTGCGGCCCTGAGCGAGAGCCATACGGAGGCGGCGTGAACCGGCGCTAGGTCAGGGCGCGCGCCCAGGCCTTCTTCAGTTCGGCGGCGACGCCCGCCTGGGGCTCGTGCAGGTCGTGGCGGCGCAGAGAGCGGGCGCCGACGAACGAACCTCCTCGCCAGGCGACCTGGGCCTCGTGGCCGATGCCGCCCAGGAGGTCGACCATCAGAAAGCGGTCGGGAACGGTCGTCACGGCCTCGCCGAGATCGATGCGGAAGCCCTCGAGGGAGCGGTCGACGATGGTGCAGGAGACCAGTTCGTCGCCGGCCAGCAGGAGGAAGGCCGGCAGGCTGACGCTCTCGCGCGGACTGGCGCGACGATCGCCGGCGCGGGAAATCGACCGTCGTTCCAGTTCGCTGGCGTTATCGAGAACGAAATTCCGCACGCGTCTCTCCAAGTCGACGTAGTTAAGCACGCAGCCCTTACCCAAAGGTGTCAAAGCGTCGCAGCAGCGCCGCCGACGAGCGACCCCGTCGCCGGCGGGAGCCGCGGCCTTAACCCATATTACCGCGAATTATGTTTGCCGGCGGTCGTTGAGGCGACAGAAGAGGCCTGACGGACGGGCGCTGGAACGCCCGTCGCGCTGGAGCTTGCCTGGTGATCGTGTTCGCCGCCGCCGCGTCCTTGCTCGCGGGCGCCCCGGAACTGCCGCGCCTGCCGGAGATCCGGCGCGATCCTCAGGTCAGCTATGTCGACCGGACCGGCGCGGTGCTGGGCGTGCGCGGCGGCCGTTACGGCCCGCCCGTCGACCTCGCCAAGCTGCCGCCCTATGTCCCGGCCGCCTTCATCGCCATCGAGGACCGGCGGTTTTACGAGCACACCGGCTTCGATCCGATCGGCATCGGCCGGGCGATCATTGCGGGAGTGAACGAAGGGCGCGCGACCCAGGGCGCCTCGACCATCACCCAGCAGCTGGCGCGCAACCTGTTCCTGACCTCCGACCGCACGGTCGAGCGCAAGGCCATGGAGCTGCTCTACGCGGTCCAGCTGGAGCGCACCTACTCGAAGCGCCAGATCCTCGCCCTCTATCTGAGCCGGGTCTATTTCGGGTCCGGCGCCTATGGGCTGGAGGCGGCCTCGCAGCGCTATTTCAACAAGCCCGCCGCGCGCCTGACCATCCAGGAGGCGGCGACCCTGGCGGGGGTGCTGAAGTCGCCCACCAACTACAATCCGGCCGAACAGCCGCAACGCTCGGCCCAGCGGGCGGCCCTGGTGCTGAACGCCATGGTCGAGATCGGGGCCATCACCGCGGCCGACCGCGCCAAGGCGAGCGCCCGGCCATTGAAGGTCGCCCCCTCGGCGTCCACCGCCTCGGCCCAGTACTTCATCGACTGGCTGGACGGCCAGCGCCGCCAGCTGGTCGGCCAGCCCAAGCAGGACGTGGTGGTGGAGACCACCCTCGACCTCGGCCTGGAGAGCGTCGCGGCGGCGACCACCAGTTCCGTCCTGGCGCGCCACCAGGCCCAACAGGTGTCGCAGGCCGCCCTTGTCGCGGTGGACGGCCAGGGGCGGGTGCGGGCCATGGTCGGCGGCGTCGACTACGCCAAGGGTCCCTTCAACCGGGCGGCCACCGCCAAGCGGCAGGCCGGCTCGGCGTGGAAGCCGTTCGTCTATCTGGCCGCCCTGGAGGCCGGGCGGGTTCCCGACATGCCGGTGGTGGACGAGCCCCTGACCATCGGGGCCTGGTCGCCGCAGAACTACAGCGAGACCTATTTGGGTCCGATCACCCTGCAGGTGGCGCTGGCCCAGTCGATCAACACCGTGGCGGCGCGGCTGGCCGACGAGGTGGGCCGGCCCAATGTGGCGGCCGCGGCGCACCGGGTGGGCATCGTCTCGACGATCAACACCGATCCGGCCATGGCGCTGGGCACCACCCTGGTCTCGCCGCTGGAGATGGCCCAGGCCTATGCGACCTTCTCGAACGGCGGCAATCGCGTCTCGGCCTACGGCATCGAGCGGATCCGCACCACCGGCGGGACCGTGCTCTACCAGCGCAAGGCCGCGCCGCCGCAGCCCGTGGTGGCCAATCCGCCGCTGAGCGACCTGAACCTGATGCTGCGCGCCGTGATCACCTCGGGCACCGGAAATCGCGCGGCGATCCCTGGCTACGACCTGGCCGGCAAGACCGGCACCACCTCCGACTACAAGGACGCCTGGTTCGCCGGCTATACGGGCGGTTTCACCACCGTGGTCTGGATGGGCCGCGACGACGGGGCGCCCATGGGCCGGGTCGCCGGCGGCGGGCCGCCGGCCGAGCTGTGGCGCGGCTTCATGAGCGTGGCGCTGAAGCGGGTCCCGAAACAGGCGATCCCGGCCGGCCCACCGCCGGCCGCGCCGCTTCTCCCGCCGCCGGTCGCCGATCCGCTCGACGCCTCGGTCCCGTCCCCTGTCCCGACCGAGGTCGCGCCCCAGCCCGAGCGGGACCCGCCCTTCGGCGACCGCTGAACGCGCGGCCTATTGCCGGGTCATCTCCGCCCGCACCTGGGCCTTCACCTCGCCCTTGGGCATGTCCTGCGGGATTTCGAACACCACCTTGGCGATCTGGCCGGGATAGGTGAAGGGCGCGACGTAGTCGTCGGTGACCGGCGAGAGGCTGCGGCCCAGGTCCATCCCGATGGTGGAGATCATGTAGAGCAGGCGTCGGACCTTGCCCGTCGCCTCCACCTTCCCGTCGACGCTGAGCACGATGTCGCCGCCGCCCTCGGCGGTGCGGGTCACGGTGAGCGCGATCTCATGCGGACCGGGCGTCAGGGGCGTTTCGGCGGCGACCCGGCTGTGGTGGTGGAAGTCGTTGTAGTCGAACACCAGCCGCCCGTTCTTGACGATGAGGGCGAAGCCGCTGTTGAGGGTGCCTCGCGCGATCAGGGCGCCGTCGCCATGGCCTTTCGGGTGGTCGATGGTGACGCGGGTGGTCCAGCCTCGGGCGACCGGCGGGCAGGCCTCGCTGACCAGGTGCGAGACCGGCGGATAGTAGACGAAGCGGCGGCGCGAGGACGGCAGGCCCGGCCGCATGGAGGCGCGGAACAGGGCCATGGCGCTGCGGTCGTCCAGAGGCAGGACGCCGTGGGTGTCGGCCTCCGCCCACCAGAGGTCGACCAACTCCTTGAGCTTCTCCGGGTGGCTTGAGGCCAGGTCCTCATGCTCCGAGAAATCCTCGGCCAGGTGGTAGAGCTCCCAGCGGTCGTCGTCGAACGGCTTGCCCTGGTCGTGGTGGGTGACCGCCTTCCAGCCGTCCTTCCAAATGCCGCGATGGCCCAGCATCTCGAAATACTGCGGCCCACGATCGAGGCTTGCGCCCGCATCGGCGAAGGTCGGCGCCAGGCTGATCCCGTGGACCGGCATCTGCGGCACGCCGGCCACCACGTTCGGGGTCTCGAGGCCCAGGGCGTCCAGGATGGTCGGGGCGATGTCGATGACGTGGCAGAACTGGTCGCGGGTCTCGCCGCCGGCCTTCACGCGGTTGGGCCAGTGCATGATCAGCGGGTCGCGCACGCCGCCGCCGTGGGTGTTCTGCTTGTACCACTTCAGCGGCGTGTTGCCGGCCTGGGCCCAGCCCCAGGGGATGTTGCAGTGGCTGTTGGGGCCGCCGATGTCGTCCAGGCGTAGGACCGCCTCGTCGACGCTCTCGCGGATGCCGTTGAACCACTTCATCTCGTCGAGCACGCCGGTGGCGCCGCCCTCCTGGCTGGCGCCGTTGTCGGACATGACGATGAAGAGCGTGTTGTCGAACTGGTCGATGGACTTCAGGAAGGCGACCAGCCGGCCGATCTGGTCGTCGGTGTGCTCCAGCATGGCGGCGAAGGCCTCCTGCAGGCGGGCGGCGAAACGCTGCTCATTGGCCGAAAGCTCCGCCCACGGACGGACGCCGGGATTGTGCGGGGCGAGCTTGGTGTCCGGCGGGATGATTCCCAGTTCCTTCTGGCGGGCGAACCATTCCTCGCGGGCCACGTCCCAGCCGGCGTCGAACTTGCCGCGCCACTTGTCGAGATAGGCCTGCGGCGCCTGATGGGGCGAGTGCATGGCCCCGAAGGCCAGGTACAGGAAGAACGGCTTCTCAGGGACCAGGGAGACCTGGTCGCGGATCATGCCCGCCGAGCGGTCCACGATATCCTCGGAGACGTGGTAGCCGTCTTCCGGACCGCCGGGGGCGTCGATGAAGTGGTTGTCGTGGGTCAGTTCGGGGAAGAACTGGTCGGTCTCCCCCTGCAGGAAGCCGTAGTAGCGGTCGAAGCCCTTCTGCAGCGGCCAGTTGGCGTAGGGGCCGGCGGCCGAGCACTCGGCCATGGGCGCCAGGTGCCACTTGCCGGTGGCGTAGGTCCCATAGCCGTTGTCGCGCAGGATCTCGGCCAGGGTCGCGGCCGAGCGCGGGAGGGCGCCGCGCATGTTCGGATAGCCGGTGTCGAAGTTGGAGATCGCCCGCATGCCGACCGCATGGTGATTGCGCCCGGTGAGCAGGCAGGCCCGGGTCGGCGAGCAGAGCGCGGTGGTGTGGAAGCCGGTGAAACGCAGGCCGCCGGCGGCGAGGGCGTCGATGTTCGGCGTGGCCAGGGTCGAGCCGTAGCAGCCGAAGTGCGAGAAGCCGGTATCGTCCAGCACGACCAGCACCACATTGGGCGAGCCCGGCTTGATCTTGGACGCTGGCCACCAGGGCTGGGACTCCGGAATGGTGCGTCCGATGACGCCCTGGAAGTCTTCTCCAGCGGGGGTCTTCTTGGTCATGGCTTCAGGTCTCCGGGGGTCGGATCGGGCGCCAGCAGGCCGGCGGCGCCGTAGGCGGCGAGCTGTTCGATGAGGGCGGCCATGGCCGCGGGGGTCTGTCGGGCCTTCGGCGTGTCGCGGGCCCAGCGAGCCATGGCGAAGACGACGCTGTCGATCAGCCACCTCAGGCGCTGGTCCACGAAGGATGCGGCGATATGCGGCACGACCTGGGCCAGCCGTCGCTTGGTCCGGCGAATGCCGCTCAGCAGGGCGTCGTCGACCCCCTGCTCGCCCAACAGCCGGGGATGGAAAGTCACCTGGGCCAGGATACTGAGATAGTCCGCGCCCCAGGGCGCTTCGACCACCGCCAGGCCCAGCGGGGCGATGGTGGCCCGAACGATATCCAGTGGCGCGGCCTCCTGCGGCAGGGCGTCGATCAGGGCTTCGCGCCGGGCGTTGATGGGCGCCAGGCGGCGGTTCATGACCGCGGCCAGCACCCCGGCGCGTGAGCCGAAATGGTAGTGCACCGCAGAGCGGTTCTTCTGGCCGGACTCCGCGACGATATGGGTGAGCGCCACCTGCTCGACCCCGCGCTCGGCGAACAGCCGCTCGGCGACCGACAGCAGTTGGTCGACCGTGCCCTCGGCGACATCCTCGACCCGTGCGTTTCCCATGGCGGGCATTCTGCCGCTCCCGATTTAATACGACGTATTACTCGAGGCGAGGCGCGAGTCAATCCGGGCTTGAACGGCCGGGTCTAGGCGCGGTCGCGCTTGGGTGTGGTGAGCGAGAACGGCACGATCGAGCGCTCCGACCGCGAGACGGTGAAGCCGCGGTCCACCGGCGGGAAGGCGCGCTGCTGGCAGTCGTCGCGCTCGCAGATGCGGCAGCTCACCCCGATGCGCTCGGGCGGACCCTGCAGGTCGACCCCGTCGGAATAGACCAAGGCGTCGGCGTACTGCACCTCGCAGCCCAGGCCCAGCGCATAGCGGCGGTCGGGGGTCCCGTGGGCGCCGGAGCGCTTGAGGATCCCCCAGGCCAGGCAGAGATAGCGGGCGCCGTCCGGCATCTCGGCCACCTGGGTCAGGATGCGTCCGTCGCGGCCGAAGGCCTCGTGCACGTTCCACAGGGGGCAGGCGCCGCTGAAGCGGGCGAACTGGAAGCGGGTGGCGCTGTGGCGCTTGGTGATGTTCCCGGCCGGATCGACACGCACGAAATAGAACGGCACGCCGCGCGCGCCCGGCCTCTGCAGGGTGCTCAGCCGATGGCAGGTCTGCTCGAAGCTGGTCTGGAAGCGCAGCGACAGCAGGTCGATGTCGTGGCGCAGATCCTGGGCCGCGTGGCGGAAGGTCTCGTAGGGCAGCAGCAGGGCGCCGGCGGCGTAGTTGGTCAGGCTGATGCGGCAGATCTCCACCGCCGAGGGGCTGCGCAGTTCCGAGACCGCGAGCTCAGCCTCGATCAACTCGCCCAGCTCCACGGCCACGATGTGGCAGGCCATCTGGAACGAGCGGGTCTCCGCCGGTTGAGCGGCGTTGAGCATCAGCTCGCGGGTCGCCGCGTCGAAGCGGCGCATCAGGTCGCCGGCGGCGCTGCGGCGGACCCGGACCTTCAGGCGGTCGCGGAGATAGGTCTCCAGCGCGGTCTCGAGCGGCAGGTCGGGGCTGAAGCCGCAGCGGTCGTGCAGGGCCTCGGCCGCAAGGTCCAGGGCGTGGATGTAGTTGTTCTTGTAGTGGAAGAAGTCGCGGACCTCCTCGTAGGGCAGCAGGGCGCTCGCGGCGACCGTCTCGTCCAGGGCGATGGCCTCGTCGGTGGCGCTGAGGCGTTCGCCCGCCCGGCGGTGGGCGCGATGCAGGTCGAGATAGTGGCGCGCGAAGTTGGGGGCGTTGGTCACCACATGCTTCAGCTCGGCCAGGGAGGGCGCGGGCGCCTCGTCGGTCCATTCCGCGGTGGCCTCGCGCAGGTCGGCGATCAGCCGCTGGTCGTCGTCGGCGTCGAGGGACTGAGCGTCCACATCGAACACCCGCATCATGGCGATCAGCACCCGGGCGGTGACCGGACGCTGGTTGGCCTCGATCTGGGAGAGGTAGCTGATCGAGACGCCAAGCCTTGTGGCGCAAGGCTCAAGCTTCCATCCCCGGGCCTCGCGCAGGCGGCGGACCTTGGGGCCGACGAAGAGTTTCTGTTGCATTTGCAAGTTCGCAGAATGTGTTTTTGTGAAGTACGGATTTCACAATAGCGCCTCTATTCACGTGACGTCACCTCCGCAGGCGCCTATCGCGGCGATGCGCTCCATTTTCGGGACGCTTCAACCCGGGTCATCGCCGTGAACAAACCCGTTGGCAGCCTGGCGCCGGCCGGCTCCAAGCAGATCCTCGAGGAACTTGAGCGTCGTCGTTCGGAGGCGCGTTTGGGGGGCGGCGAGCGCCGGATTGCGTCGCAGCACGCGAAGGGCAAGCTGACGGCGCGCGAGCGTCTGGAGCTGTTG